>NZ_JACHOK010000001.1:0-1141707 GCF_014199855.1 Xanthomonas sp. F1
CGTGCTCGCTTGGCACTGCGGCTAAACGGCCTGCCGCACTCCGCTCTCACCTAAAACGATAAACCCTCATTTGACACAAGCGGCTTCAGCCGCGACGGGGCTTTACCGAGAAAGCCCGTCGCGGCTGAAGCCGCTCCTACACAACAAGCTGCGATGCGAAACCTTCAGTCGCTCCAGCGTCTCGAGATGACGCAGGCGCCAATCGAACAAACGCGCCGCGGCGCATCGCACTGCGGCCAACGGGCGCGTGCCGACAGCGAGCGCCTCGCACATGGCGACGCGCGCCGCATTCGATCGCCTCAGAACTGCTGCGGCGCAGCCGCCGGACGCCCGAGCAGATAGCCCTGCCCGTAATCGCAACCCAGTTCGCGCAATGTCGCCAGTTGCTGCTCGGTCTCGATGCCCTCGCCCACCGTCTCGATGCCCAGCGTGCTGGCCAGGGCGAGGATGCCGCGCACCAGCGCATGACTGCCGGTGCTGCCCTCGTCCTGCAGGCCGGCGACGAAGCTCTGGTCGATCTTCAGCACCGAGATCGGGAAGCGGTGCAGATACGACAGCGCCGAGAAGCCGGTGCCGAAGTCGTCCAGTTGCGCCAACACGCCGCGCTCGCGCAGCGCCTGCAGGATGGCCAGGGTACGCGGCGCGTCGTCGAGCAGCGCCACCTCGGTGATTTCCACGCGCAGGCGGCGCGGATCGGCGCCGGCGGTGTCGATCAGCCCGAACAGCCGCTCGGTGAAATCGGGCGAACGGAAGTGCCGCGGCGAGACGTTGACCGACACGTAGCCGCCCTCGCTCTGCGCCAGGCGCCGGATCACCTGCGCGTACAACAGCCAGTCCACCTGCTCGATCAGGCCGCTCTCCTCGCCCAGGTCGATGAACTGGCTCGGCACCAGCAGCCCGCGGCTCTCGTGGCGCCAGCGCAACAGGGCTTCGTGGCCGATCACCTCGCCATCGTGCAGGCGCACGATCGGCTGGTAGAACGGCTCGAAGTCGCGGTTGTTGATCGCGCGGCGCAGGTCGGCCTCCAGATCGAGACTGCGCAGCGCCGCCTCGCGCATGGCCTCGTCGAACACCACGCAGCGATCCTGGGTCTGCGCCTTGGCCCGGTACATGGCCGCGTCCGCGTCGCGCAGCATCTCCTCGCCGTTGTGGTAGCGCGGATGCCAGGCGGCGATGCCCAGGCTGCCCGACGGGAACAACTCGCGACCGGCCACCCACATTGGCTGGCCGAGCACGTGCAGCAGGCGCCGCGCCAGCTCGCGCGCGCCGTCCAGGCCGTGCTCGGACGGCGTCAGCACCGCGAACTCGTCGCCGCCCAGGCGCGCCACCACGTCCTGACCGCGGATCGTGGAGACGATGCGCTTGGCCACCTGCACCAGCATCTCGTCGCCGGCGGCGTGACCGATGCTGTCGTTGACCAGCTTGAACCGGTCCAGATCCAGGAACAGCACGGCGAAGGTCTTGCCGCCGCCGCGCGCGCGGGCGATCGCCTCGCTGAGCCGGTCGAGCAGATGCGAGCGGTTCGGCAAGCCGGTCAGCGCATCGTGCAGCGCCTGATGGGTCAGGCGCTGCTCGGCGCGCCAGCGTTCGGCGATCTGCGCAAGCAACTGCTCGTTGACCTCGGCCAGCTCGCGGGTGCGCTCCTCCACGCGCTGTTCCAGTTCCGCGTGCGCCAGCCGCAACCGTTCCTGCGCGCGCTGCCGCGCCAGGCCGCTGCCGACGTTGTGCGCGACGAAGGTCAGCAGGCGCTGGTCGTGCTCGGTGAAACGCACCTTGGCGACGTAGCTCTGCACCACGATCGCGCCGATCACCTCGCCCTCGTCGAACAGCGGCGCGCCCAGCCAGCTGTAGGGACGCTGGCCGTATTCCTGCACCTCGTCCTGCGCCAGCAAGGCGTCGATGTCGGCCAGTTCGAGCAGCTGCGGACGCCGCACCCGCATCACGTACTCGGTCAGTCCGCGGCCGCGGCGCCGTTGCGGGCGGTACGGGGTGAACTCGTCCACCGAATACACGAACTCCAGCATCGTGTCGTCGTCGGACAGCAGGGCGATGTACAGATTGCGAGCGTCGATCAGCCCGCCGACGATGGCGTGCACCTCGGTGTAGAACTGCTGCAGGCTCTCCGAGCGGATCGCCAGCTCGGCGATGCGGAACAGCGCCAGCTGCAGCATCTCGGCGCGCTTGCGCTCTTGGATCTCGTCCTGCAGGTCGCAGTTGGCACGCTGCAGTTCCTGGGTGCGCAGGTCCACCCGTCGCTCCAGCTGCACCTGCGCGTGGCGCCGGTCCATCGCGGTCTGCACGTGCTGCGCCACGTAGGCCAGCAGCGCGCGGTCGGCGTCGGTGTAGCGCAGCGCGTAATCGTAGTTCTGCACCACGATCGCCCCGCACACACGGCCCTCGCGCAGCATCGGCACGCCCAGCCAGTCGCGGCTCTCCGGACCGTGGCCGACGTTGTCGCCGACCTGCAGGCGTTCACGCACCTGTTCCGACGGCCCGCGCACCGCGCGACCATGGCGCAGCAGGGCGAAGGTGAGGCTGTGCGGCATGTCGTGCAGGAAGTAGGTCTGCTCCGGGTCGGCAACAAAGTCGTCGTGGCGGTCGGAGAAGTACAGGAAACGCATGCTCTGCTGGTCTTCGTCGTACTCGACGATGTAGCAGTTCTCCGCATACATCAGAGATTCGAGCACGGCGTGCACGCGCTGCAGCATCTGGCTCATTTCCAGATCGGCGCCGGCCAGGTCGGCGATCTCGTACAGCGCCTGCTGCAGCTGCTTGGATTTTTCCAGGCCCTCGATGCGCGCGCGCATGCGCTCGGTGTCGAGCAGATTCAGGCCGAACGCGACCGCGGCCTCGCACCAGGCCGCGCGGCGCGCTGCGTCCAGCGGCTGCTTCACCTGCGCGCCGATGGCCACGCAGGCACCCTCGGCGGTGCGGTGCACGTGCAGTACCGTCGGCGTCGTAGACGGCGGCAACTCGGTGGCGGCCAGCGTCTGGGCGACCAGCGCCTGCAGCCACTCCGGCGCCTCCGCGCTGGCGCCGTGGAGGCGCCCGACCACGCCGTCGCCGCAGCCGATCACCACGGCGCTGCCGGGCGGCAGCAGGCCGCACAAGGCCTGCGCCGTGCGGGCGGGGGCATGGCCGCTGGCTGGGTCTTCGCGGACGATGGTGGACGAATTGAACAGCATCGACGACAACTCCTGCAGGGCCCCCCGGAACTGCTCCACGCTCGCCCTTCACCATCAGCATACCTGTTGCATGCACCGATCGACGCCCGCTCGACCCCGAAGTGGCGAGATGGGCGTTTGTCTACACATGTTGTCCGAACTTCCGCCATTGCCGGCCTCTTCCCGGCCCCCGCTTCCCGACTATGCGCCGGCCCGGGGAACGCTTAGGCTTGCCGCCGTGGATGCCCCGGTCGAAGCGAGCGACGAAGCCCTGATGCTGGCCTACGCGGCCGGCGACGCGCGCGCGTTCGAGACCTTGTACCTTCGCCATCGCGGCCGTCTGTATCAGTACCTGCTGCGGCAGCTGCGCGACCGTGCGCTGGCCGAAGAACTGTTCCAGGACGTGTGGCAGCGGGTGATCGCCGCGCGCCTGGACTGGCAGCCGCAGGCCGCGTTCACCACTTGGCTGCTGCGCATCGCCCACAATCGGCTCGGCGACCACTGGCGCGCCGCCAGGCATCGACCGCCGGCACCGGCCGACGCCGACCTGCGCACCGCCCGCGTGCAGGACCCCGATACCCCGGAGCGGCAATTGTCCGCCTTCGAACAACGGCGCCAGCTGCAACTGGCCCTGGATGCGCTTCCCGAGGAGCAACGCGACGTGCTGCTGCTGCGCCTGGAGCAGGAATTGAGCCTGGACGAGATCGGGCAGATCACCGGCGTCGGCCGCGAGACGGTCAAGTCGCGGCTGCGCTATGCGATGGACAAACTGCGCGCGAGGCTGGGCGGATGAGCGCCGACGAACCGCTGACCCCGGAAGAGCGCGCGCTGGCCGAGCGTCTGCGCCTGGGCCGGCAGGCACTGCCGCCGCCGGCGCTGGATGCGGCGATCCTGGCCGCCGCGCGCGCGGCGGTCGCACCGGGTGCCGCCGAGGTTCCGGAGTATCCCAGCAGCGCCGCGGAGCGGGCGCGGGCGCAGGCCGCCACGGCGATGCCGCCGCCCCCCTCTGCTGAAGCGAAAGCGACGGCCGACGCTCCTGCAGCGCGCGCCGCCCCGGCGGCGGCGTCGCGGTCACGCTGGCCGACCTGGCTCGGCGTGGCCGCCTCGCTGGTGCTGGTGGCCGGCATCGCCTGGCGCGGACGTCCGCCGGCGCCCTCCACACCGGCACCGGCGGCAGCGCCAGCCCAGGCAACCGCTCCGGACAGCGACGCCACGCCTGCGCCCGTCGCATCGCCGGCACCCTCTTCCGCGGAGCAGGCGCAGGCCATCGACGTGCCGGCAGTCTCCGAGACAGCAGCGCCCGCCCCTGCGACCTCGGCGCGCGGGGCAGCGGAAGCGCCTGCCGCACCACTGCTGGAGCGTGTGCCGCAGCCGCAGGCGTCCAAGCCGGTGCCCACGAAGCGCCTTGCCCCTCCCGTGCCACCGCCCAGGGTGGCGCCCGCTGCACCGCCGGCCCCGCCACCGCCGGCAATCGCGGCCGACAGCAGCGAGCCGTCTCCCGAACCGGCCACGGAACAGCAAGCCGCACCGGCTGCGATGGCCTTGCGCGCACCGGCGCGTGCGGCGACGGCGCAGGACACCTGGGCGCGCAGCGCCCCTACCGACAACGCCCACCAGGCCAAACTGGCGACCTCCGCGCGCGCGCAGGCCGCTGCGGCCGAGGCGTCGGAGGCGCTCTCGCTGCGCCCTTCGACGTCGCCTGCAGCTCCCGCAGGCGCAACGCCGGAACCCATGCCCGCCACCGGTGCCGTGACGGCCACGGTGGAGGTCGCAGTGGAGGCCGATGCGCGCTTGCCGCCACGGCGCTGGCTGCAGCGGATCCGCGAGCGCCGCGACGAGGGCGAACTGGACGCCGCCCGCGCCAGCCTGCTGCGCTTCCAGCGCACGCACCCGCACCGCGCGCTGCCCGCCGACCTGCGCACGCTGCTGCAGGACTGAGCCGCGCGGCCCCCGGCGCCGGCGCAACAGGCCGACGTCGCGGCTCGTCTACAATGCCGCCGATGCCCGATACGCTCCCGCACCCCGTCAGCCACAGCGTGGAGATCAAGCACAGCCGCTTCCTGGCGCATGCCGCGCCGATCGCCGACGCCGGCGCGGCGCTGGCGTTCCTGCAACAGGTGACGGTGGCCGACGCCACCCACAATTGCTGGGCCTACCGCCATGGCGACGAGTACCGCTCCAGCGACGACGGCGAGCCCGCCGGCACCGCCGGCCGGCCGATCCTGGCCGCAATCGACGGCCAGGGCTTTGACCGCGTGGTGGTGGTGGTCACACGCTGGTACGGCGGCATCAAGCTCGGCGCCGGCGGCCTGGTCCGCGCCTACGGCGGTAGCGCGGCCGAATGCCTGCGGCTGGCGCCGCGGCAACCGCTGCTGGCGTTGAGCCTGCTGACCCTGCACTGCGGCTTCGACGACCTGGGCGTGGTGCATGCCGCACTGAGCGCCTGCGCCGCGGAAAAACTCGATGAACGCTTCGATGCCGGCGGCGCCGAATTGCGCCTGCGCCTGCCCAGCGATCGCGTGGACGCCTTGAAAACCCGCCTGCGCGACGCCACTCGCAATCGGGTCCGCTGTTCGGAACCCGCCCCCGCATGAACACCCCGTCGGCCGATCAGGCCAAGTCGCTGCGCAGACTCGGCAGCCTGCGCACCCTGTGGCCGTTCGTGCGTCGCCGGCGCGGCCTGCTCGTCGCCTGGTTGGTGGCGCTGGCGGTCTCCTCCAGCGCCACGCTGAGCCTGCCGGTGGCGGTGCGGCAGATGATCGACCACGGCTTCAGCGACAGCAGCCGCATCAACCAGTCGTTCGCCCTGCTGTTCGCCGTCGCGCTGGTGCTGGCGGTGGCCACGGCCACGCGCTTCTATTTCGTGTCGCTGCTCGGCGAGAAGGTGGTCGCCGACCTGCGCGAACGCCTGTATACGCACCTGATCGGCCTGCATGCCGGCTTCCACGACCGCAACCGCAGCGGCGAACTGGTGTCGCGCCTGTCCGCCGACAGCGAACTGCTGCGTGGCGTGATCGGCAGCACCATGTCGGTGGCGCTGCGCAGCATGGTCACCGCGGTCGGCAGCGTGGTGATGCTGTGCGTCACCAGCCCGCACCTGGCCGCCTACACCCTGCTCGGCATCCCGCTGGCGGTCTTGCCGATCGTGCTCGGCGCGCGGCGGCTGCAGAAGATCTCGCGCGCCAGCCAGGATCGCGTCGCCGACGCCAACACCCTGGCCGCCGAGACCCTGGGCGCGGTGCGCACGGTGCAGGCGTACGCGCGCGAAGGCTACGAACGCGGCCGCTTCGGCGAGGCGCTGGCGCAGACCGTAGCAGTGGCACGGCGCCGGGTCGGTGCACAGGCGCTGATCACCGCTGCGGCCATCGTGCTGATCTTCGGCGCCATCGTGCTGGTGCTGTGGTCGGGCGCGCACGAAGTGGCCGCCGGCGAACTCAGCGCCGGCGCGCTCGGCCAGTTCGTGCTGTACGCCATGTTCGGCGGCGGCTCGGTCGCCTCGCTGGCCGAAGTCTGGAACGACCTGCAGCGCGCCGCTGGCGGCATGGGCCGCATCGCCGAACTGTTCCAGGAACGCCCCGAAGTGGTCGCACCGGCGCAACCGCTTGCGTTGCCGCAGCCACTGCGCGGCGAGGTGCGCTTCGACAACGTCAGCTTCCGCTACCCGCAGCGTCCCGATCACCCGGCGCTGGATGGCTTCGACCTGCACGTGCGGCCCGGCGAGAGCGTCGCCCTGGTCGGCCCCTCCGGCGCCGGCAAGAGCACGGTGCTGGCGCTGCTGATGCGCTTCCACGATCCGCAATCCGGCAGCGTGGAGGTGGACGGCCTCGATCTGCGCACCCTGGATCCGTCGCAGCTGCGTGAGGCGATCGGGCTGGTGCCGCAGCACCCGACCCTGTTCGCCGCCAGCGCCGCCGACAACATCCGCTACGGTCGGCTCGAGGCCAGCGCGGCCGAGGTCGAGGCGGCCGCGCGCGCGGCCGAAGCCGATGCGTTCCTGCGGCAGCTGCCCGACGGCTACGCCAGCGAACTGGGCGAGCGCGGCGCACGCCTGTCCGGCGGCCAGCAGCAACGCATCGCCATCGCCCGCGCCCTGCTCAAGGACGCGCCGATCCTGTTGCTGGACGAGGCCACCAGCGCCCTGGACGCGCAAAGCGAAAACGCCGTGCAGCATGCGCTGGAGCGGCTGATGGCGGGACGTACCACGCTGGTGATCGCGCACCGCCTGGCGACCGTGCTCAAGGCCGACCGCATCGTGGTGATGGACCACGGCCGCATCGTCGCCCAGGGCACCCACGCCGAGCTGCTGGCGCAGGACGGGTTGTACGCCGAACTCGCTCGCCTGCAGTTCATCGACTGAGCACGCCACGCTAACGGCGGCGGGACTACGGTCGAGCCGCGTCTGCTGCGGTCCGCGCGTATCGCAACCGCCGCAGAGGCGTCCCGCATTCGATGCAGCGTTCGACAGGAGGCTCCCGATGTCCTTTCGCCAATTGCCTGCCCTCGGTCCCGATGGCGAGGCCTATCTGATCACCGAGTTCCAGGACGATGCGCCGCGCCAGCAGCAGGCACAGCACGACCCGCACGCCGACAGCGGGCTGCGCTACGAACTGGCCGACGGCCGCAAGCTGATCCGCCGCGGCCAACAGTTCGTCACCACTGGCGGCGAGTTGACCTTGACCGCGGTCTAGCGCAACGGTCACGCGTCGCCGCCCTGCCCCGTCACCGCGCTGGCGTTCGGGGCGCTGGCGGCGAACTGGTCATTTTTTCGCCACACCGCTTGACAGGCTTGCCCTGCAAGACGCGACGACAGTTATCCACATGTTTGCGCAGTGACCATCCACATGCGCTGTGGATGAATTGCGAGCAGTCGTTGGTGGCTCCCCTCAACGCGTCTCGCGCGTTGCATGGTCGCGGCTAAAGCCACTCCTACAAAAGCACGCAACGGCCGTCGTAGGAGCGGCTTTAGCAGCGACCGCTCGTACTCGCGATCACGCAAGCCCTAACGACCGCAGAAGTCAGCCCGCCAACACGCGCCCGATTCCGCTGGCATCGATCTCCGCCGCGGCGCTGCGCACGGCCACGGCATCGCTGCCCGGATCGAAGCCGAGCCGGAAGTGCAATTCGCCCGCCTGCGTACGCGAGGAATGGATCGAGGCCAGGTTGACGCCATGGCGCTCGAACACGTGCAACAGCGCGCGCAGCGAACCGGCGCGATCCTCCGGCAGATACACGCTGAGCGTGGCCTGCTCGGTCAGATCGGCCAGCAGGTAGCCGACCCGCTCGTAGCTGTAATTGCCCTGGGCGATCGCCGCCTCGCCCAGCGCCTGCCGGTTGGCGTCGAGGAACTCGGCACGAAACTGCGCGCGGGCCGCATCGTCGCCGCGGCCGACCTGCGCGCGTAGCCGCGACAGCTGCGCGATCAGTCCATCGAGTATGTCGCCGACGTGCGGATTGCCGAACTGGATGTCTTCGTAGATCGCGGGATTCAACGCCAGGATGCGCGCAATGATCGCGGTATCCAGCTCGAACGAGGCCGAGCGATACGGCAACAAGGCCTGCAACGGCCCCAGCGCCGGCGCATGCTCGCGCAGCACCCCTGCCTGGGCCAGGTGCGTGGCGTGGACCATCGCCTGCACCAGCGCCATCACCCGGTCGTGGTGCTCGGGCGTGCTGCGCACGCACTCGCCTTCCAGCGCCGCGTACAGCTGCTGCAGCCAGGGCTGCCATTGCGCCACCCGCGCCTCGCACACCACCAGCACGCGGCCCTTGAGCGTGGGCGACTTCGGCGGCGCGGTCATTGGATGCAGGCCGGCCACTTCCGCCTGCGAGGCCAGCATTGCCGCCACCGGCGCGGCCTTGACCGAGGTGACGTCCAGCCACAATTGGCCGCGTTCGCGGCCGCCGGCGCGCTGCGCGTACTCGCCGATCAGCGCCGGCGTGTGCCGGATCGGGGCGGAGAAGATCAGCACCTGCGCCTGCTGCAGCAGCGCTTCCGGCGCCAGCGACTGCGGATCGGCCGGATCGTGGCCGATCACGTCCAGCTGCATGCGTTCGCGAAAGAAGCGGCTCAGCCAGCGGCCATACGCGCCGGCGCTCCCAACGATGCCGACGACCGGGCGCAGGCTCACGCCAGGCGCTCGGCGACGAAACGCAGCGGCGTCGCCAGTGCGGCCGGCGCCGCCGCCAACACGTCCAGCTCTTCCACATCCGCAGCCTGGGTCGCCTCCAGCGCCGCGTGCACGCCGGCGATGGCGCGACCGATCGCCGCTTCGAAACTGTCGCCGCGCAGCAGGAAGGCCACCAGCAGGGCCATCAGCACATCGCCGGTACCGGCCACGTCCACCGGCAGCAATGGCGAGCACCAGCGGTAGACCGCCTCGTCGCTCACCGCCAGCGTCACCAGTTGCCCGGCATCGCCACCGACGCTGTGGGCAAGCACCCACTGCGGTCCGCGCGCCAGCAACACGCGCGCCGCGGCGATCGCCTCGTCCTGGGCCAGCGCCGGCATACCGGTCAGGCGGCCGAGTTCGAACGCATTCGGCGTCACCAGCCACGCGTGCGGCAACAGGCGCTCGGCGAAGATCGCTTCCAGGCCCGGCTCCACGTAGGGACCGGTATGCGTATCGCCGATCACCGGGTCCAGGCAATAGCGCAGCGTCGGGCACTGCGGCAGCGTCGCGTCGAGCCAGTCGGCGAACGCGGCACCGTTGCCGACGCTGCCGAAGTAGCCGGACACCAGCATGCGCGCGCGTTGCGGCAGGCCGCGTTCGCTGGCGCCGAGCAGCAGGTCGGCGAACCAGTCCGACGGCAGCACCTTGCCGCGCAAGGTGGCGTAGAACGGCGCATTGCTCAGCAGCGTGGTCGGGATCTCGGCCACGCGCAGGCCCAGCGCGCGCAGCGGCGGCACCGCCGCGCTGTTGCCGGCGTGGCCATAGACGAGTTGCGACTGCACGGAGATGACGTCGACCGGCACCGGCCCGTCGGGGCGCTGGCGGCGGCCATGGATGAGATGACTAGCGGCGGAGCTATCGGCGGGAGCGTTCATCGCCGTAGTGTAGCGCTGGCACCAGTGCGCTCGGGATGCGCGCCTATAGACGTGTTGCATGGCTTTCAGCAACAACGGCCTCAGCTGCGGCGCTCCGACGAGAAAGCGTCGCGGCTGAAGCCGCTCCTACAACAGGGAGCCAGGATGCGGAAGGACGTCCACGCATCCGGAATCGAAAATCTTGATATCTCCGCTGCACGCAGCGGGCGAAACATTCCAGCAAAACATTCCGCTGCAGGAGCGGCTCCAGCCGCGACACTTTGACAATAAAGCGTCGGGGCTGAAGCCCCTCCCACAAAAAGCACAGCAGCAGCCAGGAACGCTTGGAAAATCCGGAATCCCGGCTTTCAGCTGGCCGTCCCTGCTTTCAACAGCCGCAGGCTGTCATCCCGAATCCCAAATCCCCAATCCCGGCCTACGACGTCATCCGGTCCCAGAACCCCTTCACGCCATCGATGAAGGTGGCCGACTTCGGCGAATGCTTGCGCGCGTCCTCGCCGGTGAAGGTGGACTCGAACTGTTCCAGCAGCTTGCGCTGGTCGGCGGTGAGGTTGATCGGCGTTTCCACCACCACCCGGCAGTACAGATCGCCTTCGCTGCGGCTGCGCACCGAGCGCACGCCCTTGCCGCGCAGGCGGAACAGCTTGCCGGTCTGGGTCTCGGCCGGAATACGGATCTCCGCCTCGCCGCCCAGGGTGGCCACGCGCACGGTGTCACCCAGCGCCGCCTGCGAAATGCGGATCGGCACTTCGCAGTGCAGGTCGTCGCCGTCGCGCTGGAAGATCGCATGCTCGCGCACCCGCACTTCCACGTACAGATCGCCCGGCGGGGTACCGGCCGGACCGGCTTCGCCCTCGCCCGACAGGCGGATGCGGTCGCCGTTGTCGACGCCGGCGGGGATCTTCACCGACAGCACCTTGGTCTCTTCCACGCGCCCGGCACCGTGGCACTGGCCGCACGGGTTCTGCACGGTCTGGCCGCGGCCGGCGCAATGCGGGCAGGTCTGCTGCATGGCGAAGATGCCGCGCTGGATGCGCACCTGGCCGCGGCCATGGCAGGTGCCGCAGGTCTCGACCTTGCCGTCCTCCGAGCCGCTGCCGTGGCAGTGCTCGCATTCGCTCAGGGTCGGAATCTCGATGCGGCGCTCGATGCCGGCCACCGCTTCTTCCAGGTCCAGCTCCAGCACGTAGCCGATGTCGGCGCCACGCCGCGGCGCACGTCCGCCACCGCCGGCGCCACCGAAGATGTTGCCGAAGATGTCGCCGAAGATATCGCCCATGTCCGGGCCGCCGGGACCACCGCCCATCCCGCCCATGCCGTGCTCGAACGCGGCGTGGCCGTGCGCATCGTACATGCGCCGGCGGTTGCCGTCGGAGAGCACCTCATAGGCTTCCTTGCATTCCTTGAACGCGGCCTCGGCGGCTTGGTCGCCGGGATTGCGGTCCGGGTGGTACTTCATCGCGCAACGGCGATAGGCCTTCTTCAGCTCGTCGTCGCTGGCGGTGCGGGCCACACCCAGCACTTCGTAATAGTCGCGTTTGCTCATGGGGCGGGGATTCGAGATTCGAGAGTCGGGATTCGTTCAAGGCAAAAGCGGAGAGCCAGGGCTCTTCCGCTTTTGCAAGCACTGCATGGACAGGGATCGGAGCGGGAACCCACCAGGACAAGGCCTTGCGAATCCCCACTCCCAAATCCCAAATCCCGGCCTTACTTCTTGTCGTCCTTGACCTCGGTGAACTCGGCGTCGACCACGTCGTCGGACTGGGCCGAGGACGCGTGCGCGCCGCCGGCGTTGCCGCCCGGCTGCTGCTCGCCCGCCGCCGCGGCCGCGTACAGCGACTGACCGGCCTCTTCCAGCGCCTTGGTCTTGGCCTCGATCTGGCCCTTGTCGTCGCCCTTCATCGCGGTTTCCAGATCCGCCAGCGCCGACTCGACCTTGCCGATGACGTCGCCACCGACCTTGCTGCCGTGCTCGGTGATCGCGCTGCGGGTGGCGTGGATCAGGCCGTCGGCCTGGTTGCGCGCCTGCACCAGCTCGTGGAACTTCTTGTCTTCCTCGCGGTTGGCTTCCGCGTCGGCGACCATCCGCTGGATCTCGTCGTCCGACAGACCGGAACCGGCCTTGATCTCGACCTTCTGTTCCTTGTTGGTCTTCTTGTCCTTGGCCGACACGTGCAGGATGCCGTTGGCGTCGATGTCGAAGGACACTTCCACCTGCGGCAGGCCGCGCGGCGCCGGCTCGATGCCGGACAGGTCGAACTTGGCCAGCGACTTGTTGTAGCGGGCCTGTTCGCGCTCGCCCTGCAGCACGTGCACGGTCACTGCCGACTGGTTGTCCTCGGCGGTGGAGAACACCTGCGAGGCCTTGGTCGGGATGGTGGTGTTCTTCTCGATGATCTTGGTGAACACGCCGCCCAGGGTCTCGATGCCCAGGCTCAGCGGGGTCACGTCGAGCAGCAGCACGTCCTTGACGTCGCCGGCCAGCACGCCGCCCTGGATCGCGGCGCCCAGCGCCACGGCCTCGTCGGGGTTGACGTCCTTGCGCGGCTCCTTGCCGAAGAACTCGGCCACCGCCTGCTGCACCTTCGGCATGCGGGTCTGGCCACCGACCAGGATCACCTCGGTGATGTCGCTGGCGCGCAAGCCGGCGTCGTTCAGCGCGGTGCGGCACGGATCGATGGTGCGCTTGACCAGGTCCTCCACCAGCGCCTCGAGCTTGGCCCGGGTCAGCTTGATGTTGAGGTGCTTCGGGCCCGACGCGTCGGCGGTGACGTACGGCAGGTTGACTTCGGTCTGCTGCGAGGACGACAGCTCGATCTTGGCGCGCTCGGCGGCGTCCTTCAGGCGCTGCAGCGCCAGCGGATCCTTGCGCAGGTCGATACCCTGGTCCTTGTTGAACTCTTCCACCAGGTAGTCGATGACGCGCTTGTCGAAGTCTTCGCCGCCCAGGAAGGTGTCGCCGTTGGTGGCCAGCACTTCGAACTGCTTCTCGCCGTCGACGTTGGCGATCTCGATGATCGACACGTCGAAGGTGCCGCCGCCCAGGTCGTACACCGCGATCTTGCGGTCGCCGCCCTGGCCCTTGTCCAGGCCGTAGGCCAGCGCCGCGGCGGTCGGCTCGTTGATGATGCGCTTGACGTCCAGGCCGGCGATGCGGCCGGCGTCCTTGGTCGCCTGGCGCTGGCTGTCGTTGAAGTACGCCGGCACGGTGATGACCGCCTCGGTGACGGTCTCGCCCAGGAACGCCTCGGCGGTCTTCTTCATCTTCTCCAGCACCTGCGCGGAGATTTCCTGCGAGGCCAGCTTGCGCCCGTCGGCGGTGGCCACCCAGGCGTCGCCGTTGTCGTGCTGGACGATGCCGTACGGCACCAGGCCGATGTCCTTCTGCACTTCGGCGTCGGTGAACTTGCGGCCGATCAGGCGCTTGACCGCGTAGAAGGTGTTCTTGGGGTTGGTGACGGCCTGGCGCTTAGCCGAGGCGCCCACCAGCACTTCGCCGTCCTTGGTGTAGGCGACGATCGAAGGCGTGGTGCGGTCACCCTCGGAATTCTCGATGACGCGGGCCTTGCCGCCGTCCATGATCGCCACGCACGAATTGGTCGTGCCCAGGTCGATGCCGATGATCTTGCCCATTGCAATGACTCCTGAAAGGTCGTGTAGCCGGCCAGTGCCGGGATCTGGTTCGGATATAGGGATGGCTGCGGGTCATTCAAGCCATCGCCGCAAATTAGCGTTCCACTGCCGCCGCGCCGGGTTCAGGCGCGGGCGGCCGGTCCGGCTCAGTCGTGCTTGGCCACCACCACCAGGGCGGGCCGCAGCAAGCGGTCGTTGAGCAGGTAGCCCTTCTGGAACACCTGGATCACATGGCCCGGGGGGACGCCCTCGGCTTCGGCCTGGCTGATCGCCTGGTGGTGCTCCGGGTTGAACGGCTCGCCGGTCGGGTCGAGCAGGGTCAGGCCGTTGTCGGCGGCGACCTTGAGCAGCTGCTTGTAGGTCAGTTCCAGGCCATCGCGCAGCGGGCTGGGCTCGCTGCCGGCGGCGGTCAGCCCCGCGTCCAGACTGTCGAACACCGGCAACAGGTCGCCGAGCAGGCGCTCGTTGGCGAACTTGCGCGCCTGCTCCACGTCGCGCGCGATGCGCTTGCGCTGGTTCTCCAGGTCGGCCCGCTCGCGCAGGGCATCGGCCTTGACCAGAGCCAGCTCACTGCGCAGCGTCTCCACCTCCGCCTGCAACGGATCGGTCGAGGGCTGCTGCGCCTCGGTCAGGTGTTCGGAATCGAATTCGGGGTGTTCTTGCGTCATGTCCGGGTCCCTGGCGGGGTGCGTCCCGCCTTACCGGACCACCTATGTGGGCGGCGCGGGCGGATTCAAGTGAGGCCGGGATTGGGGATTGGGGATTGGGGATTCGCCCGGACGCGGCTCGATGGCCTGCTGACGGATGAGGCGGCGGCGCTTTCGCCAGCGCTGGCTCAGCGGTCGCCGGGCGGGGACGGGTCCAGGCGGGCGCCGAGGACGTCGGCGGCGGTCTGCACCAAGGGGATGACCCGGTCGTAGTCCATGCGCTTGGGGCCGATCACCCCGAGCACGCCCAGTACCTGGCCGCCGGCCATGTACGGGGCGGTCACCAGCGACACGCTCTCCAGCGGCACCATGCCAGTCTCTTCGCCGATGAAGATGCGCACGCCCGGCGCGCGGATCGTGCGCTCGAGCAACTGCAGGATCTCGCGCTTGCTGGCGAAGGCCTCGAACAGTTCGCGCAGCCGCTCCAGGTCCGACAGGTCCTGCACGCCCATCAGCTTGGTCTGCCCGGCCAGCACCATGTCGTCGCCGGCCGGGGCCAGCGCCTGCTCGGCCAGCTCGACGCTGTGCGCCAGCAACTGCTCCATCTCGTCGCGCGCGTGGCGCAGGTCGCGCAGCAGGCTGGCGCGGATGTCGGCCAGCGCGCGCCCGGCGAAATGCCGGTTCAGATAGTTGGCCACCCGCTCCAGTTCGGCCGGCTCGTAGGCCTTGCGCGGCTCGATCACCCGGTTCTGCACCTCGTTGTCGGCGAACACCAGGATCGCCAGCACCCGCCGCGCGTCCAGCGGCACGAAGTCGATGTGCCGGAACGCGAACTGCTCGCGCTTGGGCGCGCTGACCACGCCGACGAAGTGGGTCATGGCCGACAGCAGTTCCGAGGCACTGCCCAGCAGCGCCTGGGTGCCGGCGGCGTTGGCCATCTCCGCGCGCAGCCGCGCCACCTCGCCCTCGGCCGGCGGGCGCATCTGCACCAGGCTGTCGACGAACACCCGGTAGCCGGTGGCGGTGGGCACGCGCCCGGCCGAGGTGTGCGGCGAGCTGAGCAGCCCGGCGTCCTCCAGGTCGGCGAGGATGTTGCGGATCGTCGCCGGGCTCACGTCCAGCCCGGCGTGCCTGGCCAGGGTCTGCGAGCCGACCGGCTCGCCGTCGCGGATGTAGCGCGAGATCAGCGTGCGCAGCAGTTGCCGGGCACGCGGATCGAGGCTGGAATGGACCGGGGAAGCGCGCATTGAATCAACCCGTGAGACTGACCATTAGATAATCGCTACCTGTCGGCTTGGCAAGTCCGCGCCGGCTGGCACGTCATTGGCCCACCTGCCTGCGCATGCTAGCGTTGCGCGGCTCCGGATGCAGACCCCATGCTCAGACATCTCTCGATCAAGGATTTCGCCGTCGTACGCGGCACCGAACTGGAATTCGGCCCAGGCATGACCGTGGTGTCCGGCGAAACCGGCGCCGGCAAGTCGCTGATGGTGGACGCGCTCGGCTTCCTGTCCGGGCTGCGTGCCGACAGCGGCGTGGTCCGCCACGGCGCCGACCGCGCCGAACTGTCGGCCGAGTTCGTCGCCCCCGCCCAGGCCCGCGCCTGGCTGCGCGAGAACGAACTCGACGACGAGGAACATTGCCAGCTGCGCCGGGTGATCCGCGCCGACGGCGGCTCGCGCGCCTGGATCAACGGGCGCCCGGTGACCCTGTCGCAACTGGCGGAGCTGGCCGGCCATCTGGTCGAGATCCACGGCCAGCACGAACACCAGGCCCTGCTCTCGCGCGGCAGCCAGCTCGGCCTGCTCGACGCCTACGCGCGCAACGACGCCGAGCGCGCCGCGGTGCGCGCCGCCGCCGCCCGCTGGCAGGGTTTGCTCAGCGAACGCGAGACACTGCTGGCGCAGGGCGACGTCAGCGACCGCATCGGCTTCCTGCAGCACCAGTTGGCCGAACTGCAGCGCGAAGACCTGGATCCGGCGGCGATCGCCGCCCTGGACGCCAACCACCGCCGCCAGGCCCATGCCGCCGCGCTGATCGGCGCCTGCGAGGGTGCGGCGCAGCGGCTCAACGGCGACGAGGCGCCGGCGGTGCTGGACCTGTTGCAGCAGACCCGCCACGAGCTCGGCAAGGTCGGCGAGTACGATCCGCGCCTGGCCGAGGTGCAGGCACTGATCGACAGCGCCGGCATCCAGCTGGAGGAAGCGCTGGCGCTGATCGACCGGGTCCGCGACGACCTGGACGCCGACCCGGCACAGTTCGACGAGATGGAACGCAAGCTCGGCCGCCTGCACGACCTGGCGCGCAAGCACCGCATCGGCGTGGACGCGCTGGCCGACCACCGCGGCGCCCTGCTGGCGGAAGTGGAGAGCCTGCGCGGCGCTGGCGAGCGGCTGGACGTGCTCGACGCCGAAATCGCCCAGGCCACCCAGGCCTGGCGCGACGCCGCGGCCGCACTGACCGCCACCCGCGATCGCGGTTCGCAGGCGCTGTCGCACGACACTACCGCCCTGATCGGCGAACTGGGCATGGGCGGCGGCCGCTTCCTCATTCAACTGGAACCGCACGAGAGCGAGCGGCCGGACCCGGCCGGCGCCGAGCGGGTCGAGTTCCTGGTCGCCGCCAACGCCGGGCAGCCGCCGCGCGCCTTGCGCAAGGTCGCCTCCGGTGGCGAGCTGTCGCGCATCTCGCTGGCGATCGAGGTCGCCGCGCTGGGCCTGGACGCGGTCCCGACGATGGTCTTCGACGAAGTGGACTCGGGCATCGGCGGCGCCGTCGCCGACATCGTTGGCAAGAAGCTGCGCGCGCTCGGCGAGCAACGCCAGGTGCTGTGCGTGACCCACCTGCCCCAGGTCGCCGCCCAGGGTCACGCCCACTACCGGGTCAGCAAGGCCCCGGTCGAAGGCATGACCCAGAGCTCGGTGGAACTGCTGGCGCCGCGCCAGCGCGAGGAAGAACTGGCGCGGATGCTGGGCGGGGTCGAGGTCAGCAAGGAAGCCCGCGCCGCGGCCAAGCGGCTGCTGCTCAGCGCGGGCTGAGCGGCTGGCGGCGGTGTCCAGGGCGCCCTGGCCCCGCGCATGCCGCCCTGCTCATCAGGCAGTCGACGCCCGATCGCGGGTTGGCTGCGCTCCCGCGTTAGGCGCTTGTGCGAACGCACGAGGCGGAATCCGGCACGCGCCAGCCGAAGTCAGCCGCGGGAAATGAAGCCCTTTTCCCGTTGGAAGAAGGGAACAGCCGCTAGCCCCTCTCCCACCGGGAGAGGGTTGGAGTGAGGGTGCGGCGCGAAGCGACCCGCTGACTTGGTCCATGAGGCTGCACCCGGACCCTCATCCGCCCCTTCGGGGCACCTTCTCCCGGTGGGAGAAGGGAACAGCCGCTAGCCCCTCTCCCCCCGGGAGAGGGGTTGGGGTGAGGGTCCGACGCGGAGCGACCCGCTGACGTGATCCGCGAGGCTACACCCGGACTCTTATCCGCCCCTTCGGGGCACCTTCTCCCGGTGGGAGAAGGGAGCAGCCGCTAGCCCCTCTCCCCCCGGGAGAGGGGTTGGGGTGAGGGTGCGGCGCGAAGCGACCCGCTGACTTGGTCCATGAGGCTGCGCCCGTACCCTTATCCGCCCCTTCGGGGCACCTTCTCCCGGTGGGAGAAGTGAGCAGCCGCTAGCCCCTCTCCCACCGGGAGCGGGGTTGGAGTGAGGGTCTGGCGGCGAAGCTGCGCGCATCGCTAGCGCAGGAAAGGACAACCCTGGCCGATTTCACCGGCCGCGAGACTCAGCCCTTCTTGCCGCTCGGCCGCTTGCTGCGCACGTACAGCACCAGGGAGTGCTCTTCCAGCTCGTAGCCGTGATCGGCGGCGATCTTGCGCTGCAATTCCTCGATCTCCGCGCTTTCGAACTCGATGATCTTGCCGGTGTCCACGTCCACCATGTGGTCGTGGTGGCCGCCGCGGTCCAGTTCGTACACCGCCTGGCCGCCCTCGAAGTTGTGCTTGAGCACCAGCCCGGCCGCCTCGAACTGGGTCAGCACCCGGTACACCGTGGCCAGGCCGATCTCGTCGCCGTGGTCCAGCAGCTGCCGATAGATCTCCTCGGCGGTCATGTGGTGCCGCGCCGATTTCTGCTCCAGCAGCTCGAGGATGCGCATCCGGGGGTGCGTGACCTTCAGGCCGACTTTGCGCAGATCGTGGGATTCCATGGCGACTCCGTTCATAGCTGGTTTATCGCCAGCTGCCTGGGAATGGGTCGCGGCGGTCGCCGGGAGTGTATCATCGCCGTGATTTCATTCAGCCCTGTCCCCGATGCGCAATCTCCTGCTGGTCGCCGTTGTTGCCCTGTCCACCGCTGGCTGCGGCATCATTTACAAGCAGCCCATCTACCAGGGCAATCTGATCAAACCGGCGGCCGTGGAGCAGCTCAAGGTCGGACAAAGCAAGCAGCAGGTCAGCGCGCTGCTGGGCAGCCCCTCGATCCCGGACCCGTTCCACGCGCAGCGCTGGGACTACACCTCCACCGAGCGTGTCGATCGCCTGGGCCACACCGAGATCAAGAATTTCGTGGTGTTCTTCGACAACGACGTGGTCACCCGCTGGGAAGGCGACTACTTCCCGGACCAGGACGAAGAACTGGCCAAGAACAGCGTGCGCCAGTTCGGCCGCAACCTGGCCAAGGACAAGAAGAAGCAGCGCCGCGGCGAGTGAGCCGGCGGCCGCGTCGCGCCCCGCCGCTCAGCGCGGCTTGGCGCGGCGCCGCCTGGCGTCCTTGGGGTCGATCAGCAGCGGCCTGAGCAGTTCCACCCGGTCGCCGTCCTGCAGCAGCCGCGTCGGTGCGGCGACTTCGCCATAGATCGCGCACGGCATGCCGGGCGTCGCCCTGGGCAACGCGGCAGCGGCCAGCGCATCGGCCACCGTCGCGCCCTCCGGCAACTCCAGCCGCTGCGACACGAAGCGCTCCGGCCAGGCCAGCACCACCTCGACCTGCATGACGGTCAGGCCTGTTCCCGGTCGGCCACGCGCACGAAGTCGTTGACCATGCGGTCGGCCAGGCTCTGGAAGCCCAGCGCCAGCGCCGGGCCCAGCAGGCGCGAGGCGGGTTCGAAATCGAGCATCAGGCCGACCTTGCTGGCGTGCTCGTTGAAGCCCTGGAACGTCCACTGCCCCTGCAGGCGCTTGAACGGACCGTCGCGCAGCTGCATATCGATACGATCCGGGCGCTGCAGGCTGTTTTCGGTGGTGAACCAGGTGCGGAACGAACCCAGCCCCAAGTCCAGCCGCGCAACCAGGACGCGGTCGTTCTGCTCGAGGATATGGGCCGCATCGCACCAGGCGAACCGGCGCGGATAGGCGGCGACGTCGTTGACCAGATCGAACATGCGCGTTGCGGCGTGTTCGACCAGAGCGCTGCGGCGGATGATAGGCATTCGGGACGGGAAGTGGGACCAAGACGTTCGGGAGGCCCCGAATCGGAGACAATAGCAAGATGAGCAAGAAACCCGTCAAGGATAAAGCAAACGGCGCGACGGCCAACAAGACCATCGCCCTGAACAAGCGTGCGCGCCACGAGTACCACCTGGAGGACCGCTACGAGGCCGGTCTGGCCCTGCAGGGCTGGGAGGTGAAGTCGATCCGCGCCGGCCGCGCCAACATCGGCGAGAGCTACGCGTTCGTGCGCCAGGGCGAGCTGTTCCTGTTCGGCGCGCAGATCACCCCGTTGATCCAGGCCTCCACCCATGTGGTCGCCGACGACCGGCGCACGCGCAAGCTGCTGCTGCACCGGAACGAGATCGACAAGCTGATCGGCCGCGTCGAGCGCGACGGCTACACCCTCGTGCCTACCGCGATGTACTGGAGCAAGAACAAGATCAAGCTCGAGATCGCGCTGGCCAAGGGCAAGCAGGACCACGACAAGCGCAACGCGGCCAAGGACCGCGACTGGGCCCGCGACAAGCAGCGGATCATGCGCCGGCACAACAAGAATGCCTGAGGGGCTGGGAGTGGGGATTCGGGATTGAGGATTCGCAAGGGCGGGTTTCCTGCCCGCCTCGGCGTCCCTACCCGCCTCGCCTTCCTGGTAGGAGCGGCTTCAGCCGCGACGCGGTGAAGCCGGGATTGGGGATTGGGGAGTCGCAACAGCGGCTCCCATTTCCACAAGCTCAGCCGCAAGTGCGACGCCTTAAAGTCGTGGTACGGCAGCCGCAAGAGCGCACCGCGGTGCATGGATGCCCTTGTGGGAGCGGCTTCAGCCGCGACGCGATGGGGCTGGGATTGGGGATTCGCAACAGCGGTTCCCAGGCCGCATCGTCTTTCATGTAGGAATCTGCTTGCGCCGCAATAGGTGACTGCCAAGGTTTCAGGATGAGTGCCTGAGACGGGTGGCGCACCCTCTGCGACCCGCGCGTCCCAATCACGTCGAGATTCCGACTTCATCGCGTCGCGGCTGAAGCCGCTCCCACACGGCAGGCCGCGCTGCACAGGGAATCGCCATTGCGAATCCCCATCCCGAATCTTCTAACTCCAACCTCAGCGCCTCGCGGCTGAAGCCGACACATACAGACGGCAAGCAACCGGGGAGCCGCCATTGCGAATCCCCAATCCCGAATCCCCGGCTTTTCAGCAGCCGAATGGCTGATCATCCCGGCCCCACACTCACGTCCCCCCAAGCATCCGCATCAAGCTCGGCAGCCCACTGCCCTGCATGTAGCGATCGCGCTGCAGGTCCAGGCACTGCGTCAGCACCAATTGCTTGACCCGGTCCGGTGCGCCGATGAACTCGCGGCGCACCGACAGGAACGCGGCGATCAGTCCGGACACGTGCGCCGCAGCCATGCTGGTGCCGCTCATCTCCACCATCCATGTGCCGGGATCGTCGACCGCGTAACCATGGTGCGCCGACAGGATCTTTTCGCCTGGCGCGACCAGGTCGGGCTTGTAGCGGCCATCGGCCGTGGGCCCACGCGAGGAGAAATACGAAATGCCGTAGCTGTGCGGGCTGCTCTTGTGCACCGAGCCCACCGCCAGCGATTCCTCCAGGTTGGCCGGGTCGCCGATGCTCAGGTCCAGGTTCAGCGGGTAGGCCTCGCCGTCGCCCTGCATCAGCCAGGCCAGGCCATCGTTGCCGGCCGCGATCACCACCACCACGCCCTGCCGCCAGAGCCGACGCAGCTCGCTGCACAGCGGGGTGAAGCCGCAGCCGTAGCTCTCGGCGTCGAAGTAGCCACCCAGACTCAGGTTGACCCCGTGCACTACCAGCTCGCCGGCGCGCTCGTTGAGCTCGGCCACCTGCTGCACGCCCTTGATGATCCAGGAGTCGCGGCCATTGCCGTCGTCGTCCAGCACTTTCAGCCCGTAGAGCCGGGCCAGCGGGGCCATGCCGGCGAACTGCAGCGGCATTGCGATCGGCTCGCCCGGCAGCGGCGCCTCGCATTGTCCGGCGATGATGCCGGCCACGTGGGTGCCGTGGCCGTTGCCGTCGAGCGCATCGAAGCCGGCCTCGCCCGGACGCAGCGCGCGCGGGCGCCCGCGCTGGGTGCAATCCCACTGGGCAAGCACGGTCGGCGGCTGCCCGGCGGTGTGGAAGTGCGGATGCGCCGCGGCGATGCCGCTGTCCAGCACCGCCCAGCCGATGCCGGTGCCGAGCGCGCGATAGGCCACCTGCGCCGCGTCCACCTGGATCGTGCTGCGCGACTGGTAGATCAGCGCGCGCTTGCCCGCATCACGCCACAAACGCTTGAGGTTGAGGTCGCGATAGCGTTCGCGCAGGCTCTCGATTTCGAACCGGGTCAGCCGCGCCGACACGTAGCGCTGCAGGGTGTCCTCCAGTTCGATCTGCGCATCCAGCGCCTCACCGTGCAGGCCGGTGGACGCCTGGGCGAGCGTGCGCAACGCGGCGATCAGGTCATGCTTGCGCTGCGCCGAATCGCCGGCATCGGACAGCTTCTCGAGTTCGATCAGCACCTCGTGACGATAGTCCGGCGCGCGCGCCTCCAATTGGTCGGACAGGTCCTTGATCAGGATCGGATGCGCGATCGGCTGATCGAAGCCCACGCCCACTGCGCGCCGCACCTCGGCCCGCACGTCGGGGATGGACAGATAGCCGGCGGCCGAATGCGGGTTGTGCCGCCAATCCGGATTGATCTTCGACCCGGCGATGTTCCGGAAGCGCCCGCCGGCATCGGCGATGTCGTCGCTCAGATCGTCGTCCAGGGCCACCGGGTCGCGCCGCTCGGCGACGTTCACCCAGCGCGCCACGCAGGGCGGAAACGGCAGCTTCGGCGTGCCGGTCCACTCCTTGAACATGCTGCGCACCACCGGCAGGCCCAGCGGCGAGCCGAGCGTGAGCAGCAGCGAGACCTCGCAGTCCTGCGGCTGCAGCTCGCGCAGCACGTCGTAGGCGATCAGCGAGCCCTGGCTGTGCGCGATCACCACGAACGGGCCGCCACCGGCGCGGATGCGCTGCAGCAGGCTCTCGCGCATCTGCGTGTGCCGCGCCGGCACGAAGAAGAAGTCGTGCACATCCTGCAGCAGCGCCGCGGAGATCAGCTTGAGCAGCGCGCGGTTGACGACATCGATGACGCCCTGCGCATGCACCTCGGTGGCGGCCGCAGCCGGTGCCGGCGCCGCCGTCTCCACCTCGTCCAGCAGTTGGTGCAGCCGCGCGTGCTCGGCATCGCTGGCGGCCAGCGTGTCGGCAAGCTGACGCAGATCGGCCAGTTGTGGCACTACGCCGAGTGCGCTGAGCACGCGCTGCTCGGCCTGGTTCAGCACCGGGCCGCGGTCCTGGTCCTGACAGTCGCCCGGCTCCGGTGACGGATAGCGTTCGCGGTTGACCCAGTAGGCCATGCGCGTGCGCTCGCCCATGGCACGGCCGAACAGCGCGCGATCCCATTGGCAGCGCAACACCTCGGCCGGCGGCTTGTTGCCGATGCCATGGATGTAGACGACCGTGCGTGCCTGCCCCTGCGCCAGCGAGCCTTCGCCGGTGGCCTTGGGCCGCAGCGCGTTGCTCGCCGGTGGCGTGGAAGCGGGCGACGCCGAGGCAGCTCTGCTGGCACCGGGCGCCGTGGCGTTGGACCTGGACGGTGCTGGCGATCTTGCCGATGCAGGTGCCTTCGTGGACGGAGCTGCCGGTGCCGATGCCGGCGTCGTCTTCTTCGCCACCTTGGCAGCACGCGCGCCACTCGCTGTCGTCTTGTGCGCTGTTGCTGTCGGCTTGGCGGCAGATGTCGCCGGCGCCTTGACCGGCGCCTTGCCGGGCGTGGAAGTCGAGGACGTGACGGGGGCCTTGGGCGCCCGCCCGCTGCTGCGGCCACGCGGCTGTCTGCTTGCCATTGCGCTGCTCCATGCCTGGGGGAATGCCTGGGGGACGACGGCATGACAGGGCCGGCGTCGCAGTGAAGCCAGCTTAAGCGCGGCCTGTCTCAAGACTTGTGACTGGCCTCCCCGATCCCTACACTGTGCAGGTCAGCGTTTGACGTTGTCCCCGGGGGTGCACTGGTTTCGACGGGGGTTGCAAAATCGCTTGGCGCATGCCGAGGGGGCAGCTTTCCTCGTAAATCCAGCCGCAAACTTATAGTTGCCAACGACGACAACTACGCACTGGCCGCTTAAGGCCTAGCCCCGAAATCGCTTGTGTCCGTGCTCGCGACGTAGGGTCATTATCACGGAATCGCCGGTGGTGGCTGCCTGTCAGCCATTGGCTAAATCAAGCAGGCTGGTCCCGGGATGCGCTTCGCACATCGTGCTGTCCCGGGGCGAGATCCAACGATGAGCTAAGCATGTAGTGCCGGGGATGGAGTGCCTTCGGACGGCGGTTCGATTCCGCCCACCTCCACCATTCAAGACCCCTGATTCGTCAGGGGTTTTTTATTGTCCCGCGTTCGGTGCATGGACGCGACACCGAGCGACTGGAGGCGGCGCGGGCTCCCTGCACTGCCCCCCACTCCCAACGCTTCGCGCGCAGGTGCCACGATGCTCCACCATGTTTCTTTTGGCGTCCTCGATCTTGGTGTCGCAGGCGCGTTCTACGATGCGGCGTTGCGGCCGCTGGGCTATCGGCGCGTCTTCGAAGACGAGACCGCGATCGGGTATGGAATCGCCGAGAGTGCCGAGGATCTGTTCTGCCTGAAACAGCACGACGCGGCCACGGCGCCGGGACCCGGCTTCCACCTGGCATTCGCCGCGGCAACGCAGCTGGAGGTGGACGCGTTCCACCGCGCCGCGCTGCAGGCCGGCGGCCGCGACAATGGCGCGCCTGGCCTGCGCCCCGACTATGGGGACGCCTACTACGCGGCGTTCGTTGTCGACCCTGATGGGCACCGCATCGAGGCCGTCTTCAATCCAATGGCCAGGTAAGCGCGCAGCGTGAGTTCGAACCGATCACTCCGCGCGGATCAGTTCGTAAACGGCAAGCCTCCGACCGTGCTGCGGCAAGTCAACGGCAGCGGCATGGCTGTGCTGGGATGCGCAGCGGATCAGCAGGCCAACGTAGCGGTGCGCAGGTCGGCAACGAGTCGCGCACCTCGAATCGCAACATGGGCACACAACGCACCGGCAGGCGATCCACCTGCCGGTACGCTAGAAATGTGGTCCAGCCGCGGATGCCTGCATCCTTGAAGCAGCCCCAGGCATCGCCCCGGCCGCACAGCTGGTAGACACATCATGCGTCGGCATCCGTTACGCCGGCGTCCTTGAGGCGTTGCGAAATGATGTCGGCGGCGTCGAGGCTGCGATGAGATGCCCAGCGCGGATCTCGCGGATTAGCGCAATCGCGTTACAGCCGCGCCGGTGCTCGCAGCCTAGCGCTGACGCGCCGACATGCCCATCACCATCAGCCTGTACGGTGAGGGAGCCCTCCACGACTCGGACACCCGCCATGCCATTGACCCAGGAACAGCTGCGCATCCTGCAGGACATCCACGCCACCACGCCGGTCAGCGAAGCAGAGGCGACTTGGGCGGTGCGCGAGGACTACGCGGCACAAGGCGAGGATGGCGATCTCGCGCTGAGCAAGAAGGGGCTGAAGGCCATCGACGGCAGCCAAGCGTAGCCGAACCTCTGGCGGGCGCATCGCGCTCGTCTCATCACGCAGGTAACGTCAGCGTGCAGACATAGCGCGTCAGGTCAGCGCTGCGCCCATTGGCACGCATCGCCGTGCCCACGCGGCCACCGTACCGCTTGCCCGGCTGGCGTCGTGCTTCGCCCGTACCCTCATCCGGCGCTGCGCGCCACCTTCTCCGGAGGGAGAAGGGTCAGGTGCGCGCTTGTTTGCAACGGCTCTTCTCTGCTCGCCGCCAGATAACGTCTGGCGCGTAGCGCAGGGATAGCCATGCGACTCCGATCCCTGCGCCAATGCGACGTCGTCGTGACGCCCTGCGTGTCGGCAATCCCGCTGCGCCTCAGTCAGCTTCGGGATATCGACCACAAAAGAATTGCAGGCATGGAACTTGCACCTCACACCGGAACGCCTCTTCGCCATCCTGACGTCGCCATGTTCGTCGCCCGCCCTCGCCAGCCCGCCCGCAATGACCGTGTGCCGTTCCGGAGTCCTAGTCCGTGAGCGCGGGCTTGACCCTGCGCCGGCACTTCCGGCTCGGCATCATCAAGGTACTCGGCCCGTCCACGGCGGCGGTGCTGCTGCTGTTCGCGGTCTACCAGACGGCGATCGGCGCGCCGTTGACTGCGCTGGCCGGCGCCGCGCTGGCCGGTCTGGCCACGCTGGCGACCTGGCTGGCGCTGCACCGCGGCGACGGCCGCATGGATCCCTTGCTGTCGCTGAGCTGGTTGCTGGGCAGCGCCTTGGCCTGCCATGCGCTGCGCCACGCCGCGGTGCCGTGGCTGTACCTGGTGATGATGAGCAATTTCTTCGTGGTGACGCGCAATGTCGCGCTGGCCTGCAACGCGACCCTGATCGCGGTGCTGCTGGTGGTCACGCCGAGCACCCTGGGTGCCGAACACTTCTTCTCGATGCTGGCGGTATCGCTGCTGATCACCGGATTGGGCTACATGCTGGCGTTGCGGGTGGAAGGCGATCGCGTGCAACTGGAGCAGCTGGCATCGCACGACTCGCTCACCGGGCTGCCGAACCGCCGCATGCTCGAGCGTAGCCTGTCGCAGCGGGTGGCCGATCCGCGCCGCGCGACACGCCGGCATGGATTGATCGTGCTCGACATCGATCACTTCAAGGAGGTCAACGACCTCTACGGCCATGCCGAGGGCGACCGCGTGCTGGCCGAACTGGCGACGCTGCTGCGCGCGCAGGTGCGCGCGCCGGACGAGGTGTTCCGGTTCGGCGGCGAGGAGTTCGTGGTGGTGGCGCGGCTGCAGTCGGCGACCGAACTGTCGGCCTTCGCCAGGCGCCTGCACGATGCCGCGCGCACGGCGCTGCGCGGCCCCAACGGCACCATCACCGTGTCGCTGGGTGCGGCCATGCTGTGCGACGAGGTGCAGTGGCACGACTGGTTCTCGCGCGCGGACACCGCGCTGTACCAGGCCAAGAACAGTGGGCGCGATCGTTACGTGATCGCCGAGGACGTGGCGCAGGACTGAGCGGCCAGCACCTGCAGCGGTCTGCCGCGTGCCCGGCTGGTCTTCGGTCCGGTCGCTGTCGCCAGGGCGGCTCTGATGGCAGGAAGCACCCTGTGGGCGTCAACCGTCATGCCACGCGGAGTGGTGTGCGTTCCGATGGCGCAATGCGTCGGGACTGAAGTCCCTCCCACAGTGCACCCGTAGGGCCCGCCGCGAGCCAGTTGGGAGTCAACTGTCATGCAGCCGCGACGGGCTTCACCGGGAAAGCCCGTCGCGGCTGAAGCCGCTCCTACAGACAAACCTGGGACGCGGCTGGATGGCGAAAGCACGTGACGAGAGGTGCCCGTCAGGCCCCGCGGTGCGTGCAGTCGGCCCGCACCGTGGCGCCTCTGAGCACCCCGCTCGCTCAACGCGCCTGCACTGCAGACGCCGCCACCGCGGTGGTCGCGACATCCCTGCTGCCGGCCTCCGTGTCCGCATCCTGGCCCCAGCCGCCGAGCGCCTTGTACACCCGCACCACGCCGATGTTCACCGCCGCCTCGGCGTCGGCCAGGGCAGCCTCGGCAGTCAGTTGCGTGCGCTGCGCATCGAGCAGGGTCAGGAAATCCTCCGAACCTTCGCGGTACCGGATCTGCGCCAACGCCTCGGCACGCTGCGCCGCCTGCGTCTGTTCGGCCACGATCGCCAGCCGCGCCTGTTCGTGGGCATAGGCGGTCAAGGCGTTCTCGGTGTCCTCCAGCGCGCCGAGCACGGCCTTCTCGTAGTCGGCCGCGGCGCCGTCGGCCTGCGCCTCGCTCGCGCGCAGGCGTGCCCGCACGCTGCCCAGGTCGAATGCCGCCCACTGGATCGACGGGGTCAGCGACCAGGCCTTGCTGCGGGCGTGCAGCAGGGCGCCGGCGTCGCCGGACAGGAAGCCGACGAAACCGGACAGGCTGATCCGCGGGAACAGGTCGGCGGTGGCCACGCCGACCCGCGCGGTCGCCGCCGCCAGGTTACGTTCGGCGATGCGCACGTCGGGACGCCGGCGCAGCAACTGCGTGGTATCGCCCAGCGGCAAGGCCCGCGCATAGGCCGGGGTCGGCTGTGGCGCCAGTAGCGCGTCGAGCGTGCCGGGCGGCTTGCCCAGCAACACCGCCAGCCGGTGCCGCGCCTGCGCGGCGTCGACCTCCAGCAGCGGGATGTCGGCCTCGATCGCCTTCAGCCGGGCGCGACTGCTCTGCACGTCCAGTTCGCTGCCCGCGCCCAGCCGCCAACGGGTCTCGGTCAGCCGCTGGGTGTCGCGCAGGTTGTCCAGCGTGGTGCGCGCCAGCGCGATGCGCTTCTGCGTGCCGCGCAGGGCGAAGTAATTGCGCGCGACCTCCGCGGCCACGGTGACCTGGGCGTCGGCCAGGCCGGCCTGTTCGGCCTCCAGGTTCGCGCGTGCCGCTTCGCTGGCACGGCGCTGGCGCCCGAACAGGTCCAGCTCCCAGCCGGCGTCGAAGCCCAACCGATAGCTCTCGGTGAGCACGCGCGCGCCGCCGGCGTCCGCATCCGGGGCCTTGCCGCGGGTGTAGTCGCCACCGGCGGTGACGTGCGGCGCCTGGTCCAGGCGCTGCTCGGCGAAGACGGCGCGCGCCTCGTGCACGCGCGCCAGGGCGAGGCGCAGGTCCAGATTGGCGACTAGGCCATCGTGCACCAGTTGTTCCAGCACCGGATCGTCGAACTGCGCCCACCAGGACGCCACCGGCGAATCGGTCGCGAACACCGGCGACGCCGCGCCCTGCAGCGTCACTGGCGGCTGCGCCGGTGCGCGATAGTTTGGGCCGACGCTGGCGCAGGCGCTGAGCAGCGCCAGCGCCAGCGCGCCGAAGACGGGACGGATCACCATGGCAGCACCTGTCCGACATGGGTGTAGCTGCCGCTGGGGCCATCGGCGTCGAGCAGCGCCATCATCACGCTGCTGCGTGCGCCATCCGCCACTTCCAGCTCGCCCTCTCCCGCGTTCATGTCGGTCTTCACGTAGCCGGGGTGGATGGTGTTGACCTTGATCGGGGTGTCGCGCAGTTCGTAGGCCAACTGGATGGTCCAGGCATTCACCGCGCTCTTGGACACGTTGTAGGCCGGCACCTTGAAGTCGTAGATCGGCGAGCCCGGCTGGCTGTGCAGCGCGAGCGAGCCGAGCAGACTGGAGACGTTGACGATGCGCGCGGCCGGCGCTTCGCGCAGCAGCGGCAGGAACGCCTGGGTGACCGCGATCAGCCCGAACAGGTTGGTGTCGAAGGTCTCGCGCCAGGTCTCCAGGCTCTGCTGCGACACGCTCAGGCGCAGGTCGTCGCGCAGGATGCCGGCGTTGTTGACCAGGATGTCCAGCCGTCCATGGCGAGCGCGCACCGTCTCCACCGCGGCGGCGATACTGGCGGCGTCGGTGACGTCCAGGGTCAGCGGCTCCACCGGCAGGCCTTCGCCCTGCAGTTCCAGCGCCGCGGCGCTGGCGCGGGTGGCATCGCGTCCGGCCAGCAGGGTATGCACGCCGGCTTCGGCCAGTTGCCGCACGGTGTGCAGCCCGATACCACGAGTGGCGCCGGTGACCAGAGCGATCTTGTGTGCTGCGTTCATTGCGAAACTCCTGAGAAGGAAGAGGAAGGGAAAGAATCAGCCGTGCGCCGGCGCGTCGGCATGGGCCGGCGCATGCGAGACCAGCGGCCGCCCGGCCAGCTTGCGCAGGGCGACATAGAACACGGGGGTGAGGAACAGGCCGAACAGGGTCACGCCCAGCATGCCGGCGAACACGGTGATGCCGGTGGCAGAGCGCACTTCGGCGCCCGCGCCATGCGAGAACACCAGCGGCACGGTGCCGGCGATGAAGGCGATGGAGGTCATCACGATCGGGCGCAGGCGCAGGCGGCAGGCCTGCAGCGCCGATTCGACGATGCCCTTGCCCTGCAATTCCAGTTCGCGGGCGAACTCGACGATCAGGATCGCGTTCTTGCACGCCAGGCCCATCAGCACCACCAGGCCGACCTGCACAAACACGTTGTTGTCGCCGCCGCTCAGCCACACCCCGAACAGCGCCGACAGCAGCGTCATCGGCACGATCAGGATCACCGCCAGCGGCAGCGTCCAGCTCTCGTACAGCGCGGCCAGGACCAGGAACGCCAGCAGCACCGCCAGCGGGAACACCACCAGTGCTGCATTGCCCTGGGTGGCTTGCTGGTAGCTCAGGTCGGTCCACTCGATCTCCATGCCGTTGGGCAGTACCTGCTTGGCGATCTGGGTGATCTTGGCCATCGCCTCGGCCGAGGACAGCGACCGCGCATCCGCTTCGCCGGCCAGGTCGGCGGCCGGATAGCCGTTGTAGCGCAGCACCGGGTCCGGGCCGTAGGTCTGCTTGATGGTCACCATCGAGCCGATCGGCACCATCTCGCCCTGGGCATTGCGGGTGCGCAGCCGGGCGATGTCCTCCACGCTCTCGCGGAACGGCGCATCGGCCTGGGCGATCACCTGCCAGGTGCGGCCGAACTGGTTGAAGTCGTTGACGTAGGTCGAGCCCAGATAGGTCTGCAAGGTGTCGAACAGATCGGTCAGGTCCACACCCTGGGCCTTGGCCTTGACCCGGTCGACCTCGGCGTCGAGCTGCGGCACGTTGGCCTGGTAGGTGCCGATCGGGAAGCTCATGCCCGGGGTCTGCGCCACCGCGCCCTGCATGGCGCTGACCGCGTTCTGCAGCGCGCCGTAGCCGAGGTTGGCGCGGTCCTCGATGAACAACTGGTAGCCGTTGCCGTTGCCCAGGCCGAGGATCGGCGGCGGCATGAAGGCGAACGACATGCCCTCGCCCAGCTGCGAGATGCGCTGGTTGATCTCGGCGTTGATCTCCAGCGCGCTGCGGTGGCGCTCGGCGAACGGCTTCAGCGGCAGGAACACCACGCCGGTATTGGGCGTGTTGGTGAACTGCAGCGCGTTCAGGCCGGGGAACGAGATCGCATGGGCCACGCCGTCGGTCTGCATGGCGATGGTGGCGACCTTGCGCAGCATCGCGTCGGTGCGCTCGATCGAGGCGCCTTCCGGCAGCTTGACGCCGGCGATCAGGTACATCTTGTCCTGGGTCGGGATGAAGCCGCCCGGCACCGCCTTGAACATCAGCCCGGTGACCAGCAGCAGCGCCACGTACACCGCGAACACCGCGCCGCGACGGCCGAGGATGCGCGACACCGCGCCCTGGTAGCGGTCGGAGCTGCGGTGAAAGAAGCGGTTGAACGGACGGAACAGCCAGCCGCCGAACAGCCGCTCCATGCCGCGCGACAGGCGGTCCTTGGGCGCGTCGTGGCTGCGCAGCAGGCGCGCGGCCAGCGCCGGCGACAGGGTCAGCGAGTTGATCGCCGAGATCACCGTGGAGATGGCGATGGTCACTGCGAACTGCTTGTAGAACTGCCCGGTCACGCCCGACAGGAACGCCATCGGCACGAACACCGCGCACAGCACCAGCGCGATCGCGATGATCGGGCCGGACACCTCGCGCATCGCCTGGTGCGCGGCCGCCAGCGGGGTCAGCCCCTCCTCGATGTTGCGCTCGACGTTCTCCACCACCACGATCGCGTCATCGACGACGATGCCGATCGCCAACACCAGTCCGAACAGGGTCAGCGTGTTGATCGAGAAGCCGAGCAGGTACAGCGCGGCGAAGGTGCCGACCACCGACACCGGCACCGCGATCAGCGGAATGATCGAGGCGCGCCAGGTCTGCAGGAACAGGATCACCACCAGCACCACCAGCAGCACGGCCTCCAGCAGGGTGTGCACCACCGCGCTGATCGAGTCGCGCACGAAGATGGTGGTGTCGTACACCGCCTCGTACTTCACGTCGTCCGGGAACTGCTTGGTCAGCTCGTCCATCTTGGCGATGACCTGGTCGCGGATCTGCAGCGCATTGGCGCCCGGCGCCTGGAAGATGCCGATGCCGACCGCGTTCTTGCCGTCCAGCTGCGCGCGCAGGGTGTAGTCGCCGGCGCCGAGCTGCAGGCGGGCGACGTCGGACAGGCGCACGGTCTGGCCGTCCGCGCCGACCTTGAGCACGATGTCGCCGAACTCCTGTTCGGTGCGCAGGCGGCCCTGCGCGTTGATCAGGGTCAGGAACTTGCTCTCGGGCATCGGCTCGGCGCCGAGCTGGCCGGCGGACACCTGCACGTTCTGCTCGCGCATCGCCGCGACCACGTCGCTGGCGGTGAGCCCGCGCGCGGCCACCCGCTCCGGGTCCAGCCAGGCGCGCATCGCGTAGTCGCCGCCGCCGAACACCTGCGCATCGCCCACGCCCTGGATCCGCGCCAGCGCGTCCTTGACATGCAGGCGCGCGTAGTTGCGCAGGTACAGGGTGTCGTACTTGCCCTTGGGCGAGGTCAGGTGCACCACCATCAGGAAGGTCGGCGACTGCTTCTGCGTGGTCACGCCCTGCCGGCGCACGTCCTCGGGCAGGCGCGCCTGCGCCTGCGCCACGCGGTTCTGCACCTTCACCGCGGCATCGTCAGGATCGGTGCCCGGGCGGAAGGTCACGGTCATCTGCAGCACGCCGTCGGAGCCGGCGACCGACTTGATGTACATCATGTTCTCCACGCCGTTGATCGCTTCCTCCAGCGGCGTGGCGACGGTCTCGGCGATGACCTTGGGGTTGGCGCCCGGATACACCGTGCGCACCACCACCGAGGGCGGCACCACGTCGGGGTATTCGCCGATGGGCAGCAGCGGGATGGCGATCAGGCCCGCGGCAAAGATGACGATCGACAGCACGGCGGCGAAGATCGGCCGGTCGATGAAGAATCTGGAAAAGTCCATGGGTGGTGGTCCTGGAAACGGTTGAAACGGGGGCCGGGCGCGGACGCAGGCATGCCGGTGGCGGCGCCGGGCCATTGCCGGCCCGGCGGGGACGGCCGGCACTACCCGGCCGCTGCTGCGTCGGCGCCCGCGACTCAGTCGAGGGCGACGGCCTGGCGCGGTGCGGCCGGGGACGTGGTCTGCGCGATGGGCTTTGCCTGCACCGGCATGCCGGGCATGAACACCTTCTGCACGCCGTCGACGATGACCTTGTCGCCGGCGGCCAGCCCGCTGGTCACGATGCGCAGGCCCTCGGCGCTGCGGCCGAGCTGCACGTCGCGCCGCTGCGCCTTGCCGTCCTTGTCGACCACGTAGACGTACTTGCGGTCCTGGTCGGTGAGCACCGCGCGGTCGTCGATCAGCACCGCGTCGAAGCGGCCGCTGCCGAGCAAGCGCACACGCGCGAACAGGCCGGGCGTGAAGCGGCGATCGGCGTTGTCCAGCAGCGCGCGCACGTGGATGGTGCCGGTACTCCGCACCAGCTGGTTGTCGAGGAAATCGACCTTGCCGGCATGCGGATAGCCGTCCTCGCCGACCAGGCCGACCTGCACCGGCAGGCTGCCGTCGCGCTCGCTCGGGCGCTGGCCGTCGCGCGCCATCTGCGCATAGCGCAGGAAGGTGCCTTCGTCGGCATCGAAGTACACGTGCACCTTGTCCAGCGACACCAGCGTGGTCAGCACGCTGGCGCTGTCGCCGGCGCTGACCAGGTTGCCGGCGGTGACCATCGCGCGGCCGGCGCGGCCGTCGATCGGCGCGCGCACCTGGGTCCATTCCAGGTTGAGGCGTGCGCTGTCCACCGCGGCCTGCGCGGCCAGCACGTCGGCCTGCGCCTGCTCGGCGGCGGCGCGCCGCTGCTCCCAGCTCTCGGTGGAGATGGCCTGCTGTTCGGACAGGGTCTTGGCACGCGCGGCCTCGCTGGCGCTGAGCTTGGCCTGGGTGCGTGCGCGCGCCAGGTCGGCCTCGGCGCGGGCAAGTTCGGCGCGGTAGCTGCGCGCGTCGATGGTGAACAGCACATCGCCCTTCTTCACCTCCTGCCCTTCGACGTAGTTGACCTTGTCGATGTAGCCGGACACGCGCGGGCGAAGGTCGACGTGTTCGACCGCCTCGACGCGGCCGCTGAACTCGTCCCACTGACTGATTTGCTTCTGCAACGCGGGCGCCACGCCCACGCTCGGCGGCGGCGGCGCGCCCTGTTCGTTGGCCTTGCTGCCGCAGGCGGCGAGCGTGGCGACCAGCAGCGCCACCGCCAGCGGGCGCAGGGCGCCGGGCAACAGACGCGACGGCTTCGGAATCGGATTCATGGAGAGACCTCGTGGGTGGAGAAGGAAAACGGCAAGGGGGTGAGCAAGGCGCTGCGCGGCTGGGCAAAGTGGCGGCGGTCGATCTCGACCAGGGCGCGGTCCGGCCGCTGCGGATCGGCGAGCAGATGGACCACGGCGCGGCCGACGCCGAGGGTGGTGAACCACTCCGGGCAGTCGCCGATGGCGTCGTCGCTGCGGCACACCGGCTCTGACAGCGACAGCAGGTGCACGTGCACGCCCAGCGGCTTGGCTTCCTCGTGCAGCACCTGGGCGAGCATGCGGATCGCCGCCGCCGCCACCGAACTGTCGCCATGCCCGGACCAGGCGCGCAGCGCGCAGGGGCTGCCCAGCAGGACGTAGCGGGCGCCGCGCTCGTGCTGCGCCAGCAACGGCAGCAGGTGCCGGGCCGCGGCCAGGTGCGGCAGCAGGTCGGCATCCAGGCGCTTGCGCAGCGCACCCAGCGGCCGCTCCAGCAGCCGCCCCGGCCGCAGCGGACTGCCCAGGGCGGCAACCACCGCCGCCAACGGCCGCGGTCGCTGCGCGATCTCGGCCACCAGGGCGGCGGCGGCCGCGTCGGTGGCGACCGAGCCGCACAGCACGTCCAGGCCAGGTTCGTCGTGGTGGCGATCGCGCAGGTCGGCCAGGCGGGCGCGGTCGCGCGCCACCGCCAGCACTGGGCTGCCCGCTTCCAGCAGCGCCTGGACCACACCCTGCCCGACGGTGCCGCTGCCGCCGAGGACCAGGACCTCGGGGGCCAACATCCCGCTCACGGGACTTTTCCTCCCGCCGACGGGACAATCGCGATGCGACCCAGCCGATCGCTACCGGGGGCGCCCAGGCGCAAACTGCTGCCGCCCTGGCGCCGCGGCGGCGGGGTGAACTCGCGAAACGCCTTCGGGTAAAGGGATTGCGCCGTCGCAACCGGCGCGGAACGGCGCCGCAGCTGGCGATCGGGGCAGGCAAAAAACTGGAACAGGGTGCGCATCGACATGGGCAACGACCGTCGGTGATGGCGAATGCGCACAAATTAGGCGCCAAAGCCGCACTTGATTAGTCCGAATTAAGGGGAATAATCGTCCCGCTACCGGTCCAATCGTCTCCACCTCAAGGAACCGCCATGAGCCACGATCTGAACGACACCCTGATCTTCGTCAAGGTGGTCGAGCAAGGCAGCTTCATCGCCGCGGCCAATGCCCTCGGCCTGCCCAAGACCACCGTCAGCCGCAAGGTGCAGGATCTGGAGGCGCGACTGGGCGCGCGCCTGCTGCACCGGACCACGCGCCGGCTCGGGCTGACCGAGGCCGGCGCGGTCTACCACGAGCATTGCCAGCGCATCGCCCGCGAACTGGAGGAAGCCGAGAGCGCGGTGGGCCAGCTGCAGGCCGGCCCGCGCGGCTGGCTGCGCTTCAGCGTGCCCTACTCGGCCGGCATCTCCTGGGTGGCGCCGATCCTGGGCGAGTTCCATCGCCAGCACCCGGAAGTGCGGCTGGAGATGATCATGACCAGCGACAAGGTCGACCCGATCGCCGAAGGCGTGGACGTGGCTCTGCACATGGGCACGCTGCCGGATTCGACCATGGTCGCGCGCAAGCTCGCCACCTTCCGCACCCAGGTCTTCGCCAGCCCCTACTACATCGAGCGCCATGGCGAGCCGCTGCATCCGGACGATCTGCAGCACCACCGCACGCTGGCGCTGAGCACAGGCCGCGGCGGCGGCAACCGGTTGTGCTGGCCGCTGCGCAACGGCAAGCAGAGCGGCGAATTCCTGGTGCAGCCGATCCTGCTCGCCAACGATTCGGCGGCACTGATCGGCGGCCTGGTCTGCGGCGAAGGCTTGGTGCTGGCCAGCGATGCGACGATCAAGCCGTTGATCGAGGCCGGCAAGGCACGGCGCGTGCTCGGCGGCTGGGTCGGGCCGGACCTGGACTTCAACGCGGTGTTCCCGGGCGGGCGCATGCTATCGCCGAAGGTGCGCGCCTTCGTCGACTTCCTGGTCGACAAGCTCAACTTCGACGTCAGCTACATGATGGCGCAGTGCCCGGCCAAGCTGGCCACGCAGCAGGCCGAGGACGGCGCCGAGTTCACCCTGTGCAGCGGCGTGGCGATGAACACGCAGTCGCTGGCCACCCTGCCGCGCGTGGCCGCCGCACCGGTGCCGGCGGATGTGGCGCTGGAAACGGAAGCCGAGGACGAAGAAGACGCGGCGTTGGTCTGAGCCGCGCGACACGACGCATTTCGCAGCCGCACGCAAACGCGAACGGGCCGCAGTGCGGCCCGTTCGTCGTGGCTGTCGCCGGATCGGTCAGCCCGCGGAGGAGCGCAGCGGCACCACGCGGATCTCCACGCGGCGGTTCTGCGCGCGGCCGGCCTCAGTGCTGTTGTCGGCGATCGGATACTTCTTGCCGGCGCCCAGGGTCTGGATGCGCTCGGGCTGCACGCCCTGCGCGGTCAGGTACGCGGCGACCGAGGACGCGCGCTGTTCGGACAGGCGCTGGTTGACCGCATCGCTACCGATGCTGTCGGTGTGACCAACCACTTCGATCATGGTCTGGTTGTATTCGCCCAGGGTCTGGGCCACGCCGTTGAGCGCCGAATAGAACTGCGGCTTGAGCGTGGACTGGTTGAAATCGAAGGTGATGCCGTCGGGCAGGTTGAGGGTGATGTTGTCGCCGTCGCGGCGCACGTCGATGCCGGTATTGGCGGTACGCTCGCGCAGCGCGCGCTCCTGCCGATCCTGGTAGTTGCCGATCGCCGCGCCACTGAGCGCGCCGATGCCGGCGCCGATCATCGCGTGCTGACGGCGCTCGGTGGCGCTGCTGCCGCTGAGCAGGCCGGCGGCGACGCCGACCGCGGTGCCGATCAGCGCGCCGCGGCCGGTGCGGTTCTGCTGCTCGGTGGGATTGCCGTACTGGTCGCGCTGCACGTAGGAGCCGCCGGTGGCGCAGGCGGACAGCACCAGCGCGCTGGCCAGGGCCACGGACACGCCGCGAAGGGTGGTCGTTTTCATCATGTTCTCTCCGAACCTGGTTTGACGTGGCCGCAGCATAAACAGGGCCACGCGAGGCGCGGATGAACGCAGCCCGGCGCACGATGCGCCCGGTTCAGGAAGACGGCAGCAGGTCTTCGGCGTCGGCGGCGCGCAACGGCTGCTCCCAATCGCCCATCAGCGCCAGGTACAGCAGTTTCTCGAATTCGGCGCCGACCCGGCGCATCACCGCGTCCGGATCGGGAATCAGCCGCGCATCGCCGATCAGGCCGAAATGCACGCGGTGGTTGTAGCTCATGATCGACACGCCGACGCCGATCGAGCCGGTCTGCGGCACCCAGAACATCATCTCGCGCACGCGGCTGCCGGCCAGGTACAGCGGCTGCTGCGGGCCCGGCACGTTGGTCGCCACGGTGGTGGCCTTGCGACTGAACAGGTCCAGCGCCGCCGACTGCAGCGCCGCCGGCGCCATGCCCACCGCCGCCAGCAGGCCGAACACCACCATCGCCTGGCGCGACTGCTTGAGCTGCTGCATCGACTCGGCCACGCACTGCAGGCGCCGCACCGGATTGGCCTCGCCTACCGGCAGGTCCAGGAACACCAGGCCGAAGTGATTGCCGAGCTTGCGCGCATGCTCCAGCGGGCGCAGGTTCACCGGCACGGTGGCGCGCAGGGTCACCCCGTCCAGGCGTTCGCCGCGCTCGAGCATGTAGTCGCGCAAGGCGCCGGCCATGGTCGCCATCAGCACGTCGTTGACCGTGCAGTCGCAGGCGCGGCCCACCGCCTTGACCTCGTCCAGGTCCAGCGGCTCGGCCCAGGCCACGCGCTTGCTGACGCCCAGGCGCCCGCGCAGCAGCGTCGGCGGATCGTCGGCCAGCAGCAAGGCATTGACCAGCTCGCGGCCGATCAGCCCGCCTTCGCGCGCCAGCATCTGCGGCAGGTTCGGGTCCTGCGCCATCGCCCGGCCCTTGTCGAGCATGCGCCCGCCGAGCTTGAGGTAGCGGTCCACCGCACCGACCCGGCGCACCACCTCCTTGCCGTCGTCCTTGAGCCAGGCGCGGCCGAGCTGCGCCGACGGCTCGGGGACGCGCTGGGTATCGGTCAGCGACAGCAGCACCTGCACCAGGGCGATGCCGTCGGCATAGCTGTGGTGGATGCGCGCCACCAGCGCCGAGCCGCCTTCGTAGCGTTCGATCAGGTGGAACTGCCACAGCGGCTTGGTCTTGTCCAAGGGCGTGGACGCCATCTGCCCGGCGAAGCGCTCCAGCGCCTTCTTCTGCCCGCGGCCAGGCAAGGCCGACAGGCGCACGTGCCAGTCCAGATCGAAATCGTCGTCGCGCTGCCAGTAGGCGCCGGTGGCGGTCTCCACCGGCTTCTGCAGGAAGCGCGGGAAGGCCAGGAAGCGCTTGCGCACCAGTTGCTTGAGCGCAGGCAAGGTCAGCGGCTCGTCGAACATCAGCACGCCGGTGATCATCATCGGATTGGTCGGCCGGTCCATCCGCAACCAGGCGGTGTCCACGCGCGACATCGGTTCGCGCTGCGGCTTGCGGCGAGCTGAGCTGGTGGCCATGCGGGCTCCTGTCCGAGCCCGGAGTGAATCATGCGCCGGCGAAGGGCGTCAATCGCGCGCCTGCACTGCACGCGCACACCGCCGGGGCGGCGCGGCGCTCAGCCGGCGGAGGTTTCGCGGTACGCGGCCAGCGCCGCATCGCGACCCGCGGCCAGGTCCACGATCGGCTGCCGTGGATATTGCGGCGCAGCGTGCGCCAGCCGCTGCGGCGCCTGCCAGGGGGCGAAGCGATCGGCCACCGGCAGCGCCGCCAGTTCCGGCACCCAGCGCGCGATGTACTCGCCTTTCGGATCGAACTTCTGCGCCTGGGTCACCGGATTGAACACGCGGAAATACGGTGCGGCATCGGCGCCGGTGCCGGCCACCCACTGCCAGCCCAGGGTGTTGTTGGCCAGATCGGCATCGACCAGGGTGTCCCAGAACCAGCGCGCGCCTTCGGACCAATGCACGCGCAGGTGCTTGCACAGGTAGCTGGCGACGATCATGCGCACGCGGTTGTGCATCCAGCCGGTGTGCCACAACTCGCGCAGGCCGGCATCGACGATCGGCACGCCGGTGCGTCCGCGCTGCCAGGCATGCAGTGTGGCCGCATCGGGCCTGGCCCAGCGAAAGCGCTCGAAACGCGGATTGAGGTTGCGCTCGGGCGTCTCCGGAAAGTGGTGCAGCAGGTGATGGGCGAAGTCGCGCCAGCCGAGCTGGCGGATGTAGCCGTCGATCGCCGCGGCGGTGGCGGCACGGCGCTGCTGTTCCAGGGTCGCGACGATGCGCCATGGTGCGATCTCGCCGAAATGCAGGTGTGGCGACAGTCGCGAGGTACCGACCTGATCCGGGCGGTCGCGGCCATCGAGGTAGTCGCGCAGCGCGCCGTCGACGAACACGTCCAGCGCCTCGTGTGCGCCGGCCTCGCCCGGCTGCCAGACCTCCCAGAAGCCGCGGTCCCAGTTCAGCGCGGGCGCCAGGCCGAGTCGTTCCAGCGGCAGGCTGTCCAGATCCGTGGGCGGCGGCGGCAACGTCTTCGGCGCGGCCTGCAGCGCGGGCACCTGCCAATGGCTCAGGGCGCTGCGCCAGAACGGGGTGAACACCTTGTAGGGACTCCCCTGCTGCGTCGCCAGTTGCCAGGGTTCGAACAGTAGCGCGCTGTTGTGGCTGTGCACCTCCAGACCCTGTTCGCGCAGTTCGCGCTTGAGCCATGCATCGCGCGGCTGCGTGGTCGGCTCGTAGCGACGGTTCCAGTACACCGCGACGGCGCCGCACTCGGCGATCACCTGGCGCAACGCGGTCTCGGCCGGGCCCTGGCGCAGGATCAGGCGCGAACCGCGTTCGCGCAGTTGCGCGTCCAGTGCCGCCAGCGAGCGCTGCAGCCAGCTACGCGAGGCCGCGCCTGCGGCCCAAGCGCCCTCGTCTTCCGGGCTGTGCAGATACACGGGCACCGGCGTGTGCCCGGCATCCAGGGCGGCCTGCAACGCAGGTTGATCGTGCAGACGCAGGTCGCGCCGGAACCAGACGATGGCGTAGCTCATGCGGGGGGACGCAGCAAAGGACGCGCCATGATACGGATCGCGTGCAGCGGCCAGGTGAGCATGAGCCGGCGCGAAGCGCCGTCGCTTCGACGCTGCCGAAGTTGGCGCGGCGCGTACCGCACTGACCGGATTTCGTAGACATCGCCGCGCGCCGCGCGCGTGCGCCTCGCCTGCCCTGCTATAACGCCGAGGCGGGCGCCGTCATGTCGAAGCGGCGCCGCGACCGCTGCTGGTGGATGACGTTCCGGGGAAGGACGCCATCCGCGCTTTCGCTGCACCGCACACGAGATGGCCACGGCCGTTTCGCGCGCACGGGGGACATCCGCCATCGCCTCTGCGAGCTCACGGCCACCACGGCCGGCGAGCGCGGTTGCGTGCGCCCCAACCGTCCGCGCCCGGACCTGCATCGCCAGGGCCGCGACGCGCTGCGGGCAACCGACGGCGCAGCACGGCCACGCCCATCGCCGACATCCGCAAGACCCTCAGGAGAGCAAGACCCATGGACAAGCGCATCGCAACAGCCGCCCTCACCCTCGCACTGAGCCTCGCCGCCCCGCTGGCGATGGCGTGCGAGCCCGAACCCGGACTGCAGCAGAACGAAGTCTTGCAAGGCGACGCCGAAGCATCGTGTGGCGGCGGTGGTGGCGGCGGCAGTACGCCGGTCTACACGCTGCAAGGCGTGATCCAGAACCAGGGCTACGAGTCCGACAACCGCCCCGCCGGCGGCAAGCGCCTGAAGATCCGCGCCTACTCGCGCTTCGCCAACGCCAACAACGATCGCGTCGACGCCCGCTACATCAACGTGCGCTGCAACGCCTACGATCCGTACGGCAATGGCTACACCACCGACTACGACGAGGAAGGCAACGGTGCGCTGGTGGACGTGCATTTCACGTCCAACTTCGTCTATGGGATCTACCGCAAGATCACCGTGGTCTGCACCCACCACGCCGAGTACGGCGCCAACACCTACGACGCCACCAGCAACGCCGAGATCGAGATTCCCTACTGATCGTCGCGTCGCCTCGCGCCGCCGGCGTCCGGCACGGTCCGGGCGCCGCGCGTCGCAGCCGCTGCCCGCAGATGCGGGCGGCGGTTTACTCGAACGCCCCCACCGAATCGTGCGCGAGATTGTCGAAGCGGGTGTATTCGCCGAAGAACTTGAGCTTGCACGACCCGGTCGGGCCGCCGCGGTGCTTGCCGATGATGATTTCGGCCAGGCCCTTGTCCGGCGAATTTTCCTTGTTGTAGTAGTCGTCGCGGTAGATGAACACGATCATGTCCGCGTCCTGCTCGATCGCGCCCGACTCGCGCAGGTCGGCCATCACCGGGCGCTTGTCGGTGCGGGTTTCCAGCGAGCGGTTGAGCTGCGACAGCGCGATCACCGGCACCCCAAGCTCCTTGGCCAGTCCCTTGAGCGAGCGCGAGATCTCCGAGATCTCGGTGGCGCGGTTTTCGCTGTTGCCGGGTACCGACATCAGCTGCAGGTAGTCGATCACGATCAGGCCGAGGTCATGCTCGCGCTTGAGCCGGCGCGCCTTGGAGCGCAGCACTTCCGGCGACACGCCCGGCGTGTCGTCGATGAAGATCTTCGTCTCCTTGAGCATCTTGATCGCGCCGGTGACCCGCGCCCAGTCCTCGTCCTCGAGCTGGCCGGTACGCAGGCGCTGCGCGTTGATGCGGCCGTTGGAGGAGATCAGGCGCATCGCCAGCTGCGAGGCCGACATTTCCATCGAGAACACCGCCACCGCCTTCTTCGACTTGATCGCCGCGTACTCGGCGATGTTCAGCGCGAAGGTGGTCTTGCCCATCGCCGGACGCGCGGCGAGGATGATCAGGTCGGTCGGCTGCAGGCCGGCGGTCATCGCGTCGAAATCGGTGTAGCCGGTCGGCAGGCCGGTGATGTTGCCGCCGTTCTCGAAGCGGTTGCGCAGCTCCTCGAACGCGTCCTTCAACGCGCCGGGCATCGCCACGAAGTCGCTGCGCCCGCGCGCGCCGGCCTCGGCGATCTGGAACACGGCCTTTTCCGCCGACGCCAGCAGTTCCGAACTCTCGCGCCCTTCCGGCTGGAAACCGTCGTTGACGATGGTGGTGCCGACCTCGATCAGCTGCCGCAGCACCGCCTTGTCGCGGACGATTTCGGCGTAGGCGACGATGTTGGCAGCCGAGGGCGTGGTGCTGGCCAGTTCGATCAGGTAGGCGCCGTCGCCGACCATCTCCAGCTTGCCCTGCGATTCGAACCATTCGCCCAGGGTCACCGCATCGAACGGGCGCCCCTTTTCGGCCAGCTCGCGGATCGCGCGATAGATCAGCTGGTGATCGCGCCGGTAGAAATCATTGTCGGTGAGCTGGTCGTTGACCCGGTCGTAGGCATCCGGCGCCAGCATCAGGCCGCCGAGCACGGCCTGCTCGGCCTCGGTCGAGTGCGGCGGCACGCGCAACTGGTCGAGACGCGGCTCGCTGCGTTCGCTGCGCTCGCTCTTGCGATCGCCGCGGTAGCCGGGACGGGCGGACATAGGCTGGGTCTTCTCTGTGGGGCGCGGGCGCCGGGCGCGGCCTCACCGCGGCCCGGGCGCCGATTTTAGTCGCCGCGCCCGGCCGGGGCTAGGGCATGTCCCGAGGGAGGCACCTGCCCTCACGGCGGCGCATGCGTTGCCGCGGCCACCAGGGGCTGGGGACAAGTCTGGGGACAAGCGGTTGAGAACCTCGCCGATGCCCCGCCTCACAAGCCCCCCTGTCCCATCCGCGCGCCACCGACGGCACCCGCCGCGGCGGCACTCAGGCCTGCAGTTCGTCGATCCAGGCGATGAACTTGTCGACGAAGCCGGTCAGGAACTTGCGCGTGCGCTCGTCGTCGACCGCACCGTCCTCGGCGATCAGTCCCTCCTTGAACTGCAGAAAGATCTCCGGCTGGCCCAGCACCGGCATGTCCAGATAGGCCAGCACGTTGCGCAGGTGCTGCTGCGCCATGGCGGTGCCGATCGCCCCTGGCGAGGTCCCGCACACCGCCGCCGGCTTGCCGGCGAAGGCACTCTCGCCGTACGGCCGCGAACCCAGGTCAATGGCGTTCTTGAGCACGCCGGGGATGGAGCGGTTGTATTCCGGGGTGACGAACAGCACCGCGTCGGCGCCACTGACCTGCGTCTTCAGGCGCCGGCCCTGTGCCGGATAGTCGTGGTCGTGGTCCTGGTTGTACAGCGGCAGGTCGCCGATCTCGACGTACTCGAAACTGGCGCGGTCGCCGGCGAGTCGCTCCAGTGCGTGCGCTAGGCGCCGGTTGAACGACTCCTTGCGCAGGCTGCCGACGAACACGGCGATGCGGTACTGGCTCATGGCGTGTCTCCTGACCGAATGGATCTTCAGGCTAGCCGCGGGCGCGCGGCAATCAGGTGAACGCGGCTGCCGTCTCTGCCAGCGCCAGGCGTGCCTGTACGTCCTCCGGCAGCGGCGGCAGCGCCACGAAACCCGGCGTCGCGCGCGCCCGCTGCAGCCAGTCGCACAGCGCCGGGTACTGCGTCAGCGCGATGCCGGCATCGCCGGCGCAATGCGTGTAGGCGAACAGCGCGATGTCGGCAATGCCGTAGGCCGGGCCGGTGAACCAGGCCTGCGCCTGCAGGTGCTGCTCCATCACCGCCAGCGCCCTCAGCGCGCCTTCGCGCAGGCGCGGCAGCTCGGCACGACGCGGCGAATCGGCCGGCGTCCAGCCGCAGACGAAGCGCGCCACCGCCACGTAGGGTTCGTGGCTGTACTGCTCGAAGAACAGCCAGCTCAGCGCCTGCGCCCGCTGCCAGGGATCGGCGGGCAGATAGCCGGTGCCTTCGGCCAGCCAGCACAGGATGGCGTTGGATTCGGCCAGCACGCGCCCGTCCTCGCGTTCCAGCAGCGGCACCTTGCCGTTGGGATTCTTGGCCAGGAACGCCGGGGTACGGGTCTGGCCGTTGGCGCTGTCGACCTCGACCCAGCGGTAGCCGCAACCGAGCTGGTCCAGCAACAGCCGCACCTTGTAGCAATTGCCGGACAGCGCCATGCCGTACACGGTCAGGGGGAAACGTTCGGATGCCATGCATCGCTCCTGCTGAAGGGTCGGGATTGGGGAATCGGGAATGGGGAGTCGCAGGAGCGGGCGACGTACAAGGATCTCCGCCGCGGACGTGGTTCAGCGCCGCCCCTGCCACTGCGCGCGCGACTGGCCCCACACTTCCACCTCAAGCGCCTGCAGCGGCTCCGGCAGGCGGTCCTGGCGCAGGTAGCGCGACCCCAGCTTGCCCGCCACCGCCTTGGAGTTGGCATTGTCGGGCACGATGGTGTGGATCACCTCGCTCCAGCCCAACTGCGCGAACGCCCAGTCGATCGACGCCGTGGCCGCCTCCGGCGCATAGCCCTGGCCCCAGAACGCCCGGGCGATGCCCCAGCCGACTTCGGTGCCGGGCCAGCCGTGCGGCTGCCAGGGGCCGACCCGGCCGATCCACTGCCCGCTGCGCTTCTCGATCACCGAGAACATCGCAAATCCCTGCAACTGCCAGCTGCCGACCAGCGAAGTCAGGCTGCGCCAGACCACCGACGGCGCCTGCACTCCGCCGAGGTGGTGCATGGTCTCGGCATCGGCAGAAAACGCGCAGAACGCCGCGAAATCTTCGGCGGTAGGCGGGCGCAACAGCAGGCGCTCGGTCTCAACGCGCACATCGAACACGCTCATCATCGGTTCTCCTGCAAAACGGGCCCGCAACCGCGCGCGGGCAGTGAATTCAAAACGCGTTGATGCCGGTCAGTTCGCGGCCGACCACCAATTGGTGCACGGTCTCGGTGCCCTCGTAGGTGATTACCGATTCCAGGTTCAGGGCATGTCGGATCGCGCCGTAGTCGGTGGTGATGCCGGCGCCGCCGAGCAGGTCGCGGCATTCGCGGGCGATGTCCAGGGCCATGCGCACGTTGTTCCACTTGGCCAGGGACACCTGCGCCGGATGCAGCGTGCCGGCGTCCTTGAGCCGGCCCAGTTGCAGCGCGAGCAACTGCGCGGTCGAAATACGCCGCGCCATGTCGGCCAGCTTGATCTGCGCGCTCTGGGTCGCCGCCAGCGGCCGCCCGAACAGCATGCGCTCGCCGGCGTAGGCCAGCGCCTCGCGCAGGCAGGCGATGGCCGCGCCGATCGCGCCCCAACTGATGCCGTAGCGGGCCTGGGTCAGGCAGCCCAGCGGCCCCTTCAGCCCGCGCACGCCGGGCAGGCGCTGGCTGTCGGGCAGGCGCACGTCGTCGAAGAACAGCGCCGAGGTCACCGAAGCGCGCAGGCTCATCTTGTGCGCGATGTCCTGCGTACCGAAGCCCGGGGTGCCGGCCTCGACCAGGAAGCCCTGGATGCCGTCCTCGGTCTGCGCCCATACGATCGCCACGTCGGCGATGCTGCCGTTGGTGATCCACATCTTGCTGCCGCTCAGGCGCCAACCGTCGCCGTCGCGTACCGCGCGGGTCTGCATCGCCGCCGGGTCAGAGCCGCCCTGCGACTCGGTCAGGCCGAAGCAGCCGATCGCGGTGCCGGCGGCCATCGCCGGCAGCCAGCGCTGGCGTTGCGCATCGCTGCCGTAGGCGTGGATCGGGTACATGCACAGCGAGGATTGCACGCTGACGAAGCTGCGCAGGCCGCTGTCGCCGCGCTCCAGTTCCTGGCAGATCAGGCCGTAGCAGACCGCGTTGAGGCCGCCGCCGCCGTCGACTGGGGGCAGGCTGGCGCCGAGCAGTCCCAGTGCCACCAGGTCCGGCACCAGCTCGCGCGGGAATCGCCCCTGGTCGAAGGCCTCGCCGATCACCGGCAACACCTTGGCATCGACGAAGCGCGCCACCGCCTGCTGGATCGCGCGCTCCTCCTCACTGAGCAGCGCGGCTACGTTGAACAGATCGTCGCAAGGCAGGGGCATGGCGGTGTCCACGGCTAAAGCCGCATTGTATCGGCCCCGCCCGCACCACCGCCCGCAGAAAGACGAAGGCCGGCGCAAGCGCCGGCCTCCGGGGTGTGCAACGAAACTGCGACTCAGCGCTGGCTGACGGCGACGTCGCCGGCCGACGCGGTCTGGGTGACCAGGCGGCCGTCCAGCACCGGCAGGCGGTCGCTGTTCGGACGGTCGTCCATGCGTACGGTCTTTTCCTGGCCGTCGTAGCGGTAGGTCACGTCGTAGCCCTTGACCACGTCCTGCGTGCCCATGGCGATGCGGCTGCCCGGCTTGCTGTCCATGCGCATGGTGCCGGTGGTGCCGTCGTCGTTGCGGTAGGTCACGTTGTAGCCGGTGATGGTCGAGGACTGCGCGGTGCTGTTCTCGGTATGGCACTGGCGCTCGGTGCGATCGACCACGCGGCCGCCGACGTGGTTCTGGTCGATGCGGTTGCCGATGAAACCGCCGGCCACCGCGCCGGCCGCGGTCGCGGCCTTGCGGCCGTTGCCCTGGCCGATCTGGTTGCCGAGCAGGCCCCCGACCACCGCGCCGACCACGGTGCCGCCGACGTTGCCGTCGCGCTCGGGCAGGCGCTCCTGCACCACGACGTCGTTGCACACCTGGCGCGGAGTAGTCGTGGTCGAGGTCTGGCGCAGCGGCTCGGTGCCCACCACCTCGGCGTAGCGCTGCTGCTTCTGGGTGATCGGATCGACCCGCACCACGTCGGCGTACTCGAGCTTGCCACCGACGCTGTTGTCCATCGCGCTGTCGCCGCGCGTATTGTCCAGGGCCGGGCGCACGTCGCTGTTGGCGACGTCCACCGGTTTGTCGCGATTGTTCATGAAGGCCGCGGTGGCGACGCCGCCGACCAGCAAGGCGCCAGCCGCGACCAGAACGGTTGTCGTAGTGCTTTTCATGTGTGCTCTCCTGCGGGCTGACCGCGTTGTCTACGGTGCTGTGATTACCATGCCGAAGCTGAACCAATCCGCTCCCTATTCAGCAATGCACCGGCGGCGCGGCTGGTAACGCCGCTGGAACGTCGCCATCTCTAGGCTGTTAGCGTTTCCACCGCCTCCCCGGAGAACGTGCCATGCCCAATCCGATCGTCTATCCGCTGCTGCGCTGGGCGGGCAAATTGCGCTACCCGACGCTGTTCAAGATCACTGCCGGCCTGTTCGTGCTGAGCGTGCTGCTGCCCGATCCGGTGCCCTTCATCGACGAGATCGTGTTCGGCCTGGGCACCCTGCTGCTGGCCAACTGGAAGACCCGCACGCCGGCGCCGGCCACCGAACCGCTGACCTCCACCGCCCAGCGCGTGCGCCGCTGAGCGCCATGCAGTTGATCGACAGCCATTGCCACCTGGACGCGGAGGAGTTCGACCCGGACCGCGCGGCGGTGATCGCGCGCGCGCAGGCGGCGGGCGTGCAGGCGCAGGTGGTGCCGGCGGTGACCGCGGCGTCCTGGCCCAAGCTGCGCGCGGTCTGCGCGGCCGCGCCCGGCCTGTATCCGGCCTACGGCCTGCATCCGCTGTTCCTGGATCAGCATCGCCCCGAGCACCTGCCATTGCTCGGCGAGTGGATCCAACGCGAGCGGCCGTGCGCGATCGGCGAGTGCGGACTGGACTTCTTCGTCGACGGGTTGGACGAAACCGAGCAGCAGCGCTACTTCGTCGGGCAGCTGCAGCTGGCGCGCGACTGCGACCTGCCGCTGATCGTGCACGCCAGGCGCGCAGTGGACGCGGTGATCCTGGCGATCCGCAAGGTCGGGCGCGTGCGCGGCGTTGTGCACAGTTTCGCCGGCAGCGCCGAGCAGGCCGCGCAGTTGCGATCGCTGGATTTCCTGATCGGCCTCGGCGGGCCGGTCACCTACGCACGGGCGCAGCGCCTGCGCCGACTGGCCGCGACCGTGCCGCTACAACAATTGCTGCTGGAAACCGATGCGCCGGATCAACCCGATGCGGCGATCCGCGGTGAGCGCAACGAACCGGCACGGCTGCGCACCGTACTGGGCACCATCGCCGAACTGCGCGATGTCTCTGCCGCCTCGATCGCCGCGCAGACCACAGCCAACGCGCGGCGTCTGTTCGGCCTGCCCGACGCGGTCGCCGGCCCGCCCGTCACCGTCTGACACGGCGCCACCCTGCGAACCGCACATTCCGACGCTACGCGTCGCTTTTTGACGCACTGACACAGGAACAGACGCCACACGTCGACCGCGCAGCGCGCGACTGCACCGTGGTCGGCACGCACATCGCGTGACGAAACGGCTTTCGTACGAAACTGTGAACTGGGCAGGTGGATGCCTGCCTTTCGAGCGCGTTTCGGCCTGCTTGCTTCTGCTACTGTGCACCGCGCTGAAACGGCGAGCGGCGCTTTGTCCGCCAGGCACCGGAGTGAACCCGTTCGCTCTCAGCAAAGGCTTGGCGGCCGGCTCGATGGCACGCGTTCTGGCAGATCGGATCATCCTGGCGTGAAACAACCGGCAAGCCGCATCCCCTACCCGCTTCTTCACGGCGCGCGGCGCACGCGTGCGATCGCGTCTTCCGCAGCCGCGCCGGCGCGAACGGCGCTGGCGCGCATGCGGGCGCTGCGGCGATGAAGAGCGGCGCGAGTTCGGAAAAACACGCCTCCAACGGCGAAAGCTGGGTCTCCCTGAAATTCCGCGACAGCAATCGCAGCCGCAAGATGCGCAGCACCCTGACCCTGGCCGGGATCTCGTGCACCACGCTCGGCACCCTGTGGACCGTGTGCTACCTGTACTACGACCGGCCGGAACTGGCGTTCGCCTTCGTCGGGCTGACCGCGGTCGGCCTGCTCGCGCTCGTCCGCCGCCGCCACTGCGACGAGGCCTCGCTGTCGCTGGTGGCGCACGGCATCTTCGTCGTGGTGCTGGTGATCTCGATCATCGACGCGCCGATCGGCACGGTGCCGCGCTCCGTGCACACGTTCTTCCTGCCGCTGGCGGCCGGCGCGCTGTTCGTGTTCGACCGCAGCCGCCGCTACCGCGCGCTGGTGTTCCCGCTGGCCTGCCTAGGCGCCTTCGTCGCGTTCGGCTCGGGCGAACTGGACTGGCTGGCGCCGGCGTCCTCGCCGCCACTGGGCATGCGCCGGCTCGGCGCGATCTGCAACATGGCCTGCGCGGCCGGCTTGCTGGCGGCGATCCTGCACATCTACCGCAACGACGTGAACGCGCGCATTTCGCTGGAGCGGGAACTGGCGCGTGCGGTCGACAACGGCGAGATCGAGGTGCTGTACCAGCCGCAGGTCAACGCCCACGGCAGCATGCTCGGGGCAGAGGCGCTGGTGCGCTGGCGGCACCCCAACGGCAAGCTGCTGACCCCGGACAAGTTCATCCCGCTGGCCGAAGAGAGCCAGTTGATCCGCGAGGTGGGACTGGAAGTGCTGCGCCAGGTCTGCCGCACGCTGCGGCGCTGGTCGCAGGAGCCGGACCTGCGTGCGCTGGTGGTGGCGGTGAACGTCAGCCCGGTGCAGTTGCTCGACCCCAACTTCGTGGCCGCGGTGAAGCAGGTGATCACCAGCGAGGGCGTGGCGCCGGCATCGCTGGAGTTCGAGCTGACCGAGTCGGCGCTGTATGTGGACACCGCCGGCGTACGCACCAAGATGCACGAACTCAAGACGTTCGGCATCGGCTGGGCGCTGGACGACTTCGGTACCGGCTTCTCCTCGCTGGCGATGCTCCGGACGCTGCCGGTCACCAAGCTCAAGATCGACCGACAGTTCGTCAACGACGCCAAGGCCGACGAGTCCTCGCGGCGGCTGCTGGCCAAGATCGTGGAGATCTCCGAGGTGATGGGCATGGTGGCCCTCGCCGAAGGCATCGAGGACATGCAGCAGTGCGAGATGCTCTCGGCGATGGGCTGCCGGCATTTCCAGGGCTTCCTGTTCGGCCGGCCGCAGCCGGCGCAGGACCTGGAACGGCTGGCTACGCTGCAGGCCGGCACCGAACGCAACCTGGCGAACGGCATGGCGGTACGCATACCCGGCGCGGCGCCGCCGGCCGGCACGCGCTAGGCGGCCGCGGCCTCGCGCGCCGCGGCGCGCTTCAACAGCATCTCCAGCGCCTTGCCGACCGCGGCGAAGGCGAACGCACCGGTGATGTGCGTGGCCGCGCCCAGGCCGGCGCCGCAGTCCAGGTTCAAGGCCGCATCCGGCCCCAGCACCGGCCGCAGTCCGCAGACGCTGCCGTCGGCCTGCGGGTAGCGCACGTTCTCCAGCGAGTACACCGCCGGCACGCCGAAATAACGCTGCGGATTCTTGGGGAAGTTGAATTCGCTGCGCAGCTTCTTGCGGATCAGCGCCAGCATCGCGTCATGCTCGGTGCGCGACACGTCGCGGATCCGCACCAGGGTCGGATCGGTGCGTCCGCCGGCCGAGCCTACCGTCAGCAGCGGCAGCTTGCGCCGCCGGCACCAGGCGATGGTCTCGACCTTGACCCGGAAGCTGTCGCATGCGTCGATCACCAGGTCGAAGCCGGCATCGAGCAGCTCGGCGATGTTGGTCGGGGTCAGGAAGGCTTCGACCGCGACCGCCTCGATCTGCGGATTGATCGCCACGCAACGCTCGGCCATCGCCACCGCCTTGTTGCGCCCGTACTGGCCGGCCAACGCCGGCAGTTGCCGGTTGGTGTTGGACACGCAGATGTCGTCGGCGTCGATCAGGGTCAGATGCCCGACCGCCGAGCGCGCCAGCGCCTCCACCACCCACGAGCCGACCCCGCCCATGCCCACCACCGCCACCCGGCACTGCGCCAGCCGTTCGATCGTGCCTTGCCCGTAGAGCCGGTCGATGCCGGCGAAGCGCTCGCGCCATTGTTCGTTCATTCGCGCATTTTAGGGGATTGCTGGTTGAGCCGGGATTGGGGATTGGGGATTTGCGCCGCGGCCTGGGCGCACGCGACGCGTCGCCGCAGGCGTACCATCGGCGCTCCATCCCGCTGCGCATGCCTGACATGGCCAAGCCGCCCTCCTCCCCGCCCACCTCCGCGTCCCGCTATCTGTTCGTGTTGCTGGCCGGGTTGCTGCTCGGGCTGGTGCTGACGGTGATGGCACTGCGCGCGGTGCAGGCGCGGCAGGATCCGTTCCCGCGCAGCCTGATGCAGGTCATGGGCAAGCAACTGGCGTTGCTCGAACGCGACGCCGCGCACCGGCAATGCAGCGGCGCAGGTCCGCAGGCGCGGCTGCGCACGCTGCGCCTGCTCGGCGACGAACTGGGCACGGCATTCCCCGACCTGGTCGACGACAGTCGCTTTCGCGAGCACGCCGATGCGCTGCGCGCCGGCGTGGACGCGGCGCTGGCGCAGCCGCCGGCCGACTGCGCCGCACTGGCGCAGGCACGCCAGCAGATCGACGAGCGCTGCGACGCCTGCCACCGCGATTTCCGCTGAGCGCCCGGCGGGATCGGCACCGCCGCGCCAACGGGCTGTTTCTCTGAACGCAGTCGCGTGCATCGAGGACCTGTCGGCAGGCTTCTGCCAATGTGCCAGCGCCGCGTTCGATGGCGCAGGCGCAGGCTTGTGCGCGGAACCTTCAGCATCTTTCTCGGTGACGGGACAGTGAGGCTTTCCCGTTGACCCGCGTGCGCGCCTTTCGATGAGGTGCCAGCGCTTTCATGCTGAATTGCCGCTGACCCCGCCCGTCGCAAGGCTGAACAGCACTCACCAGGGTTGGCGTTGCATTCACGCAGGGATGGAGAGGATGCCTGCGACCGCGGCGCTGCCGCCGCGCTCCATCACCGTCTGTCGAGGAGAGCACCCATGAAGATCCAACTGATGGCCACCGCTGCCGTGGCGACCCTGGCGCTCGCAGGCTGCGCCACGTCCCCCGGCTATGGCGGCGGTTACGGCGGCGGCTACAGCCAGCCGGCGCGCGGCGGTTACACCCAGACCCGCTGTGCCGATTGCGGCATCGTCACCCGCATCGATACCGTGCCGTCCGGCCGCACTGCGCCGTCGGCCACCGGTGCGATCCTGGGCGGTATCGTCGGCGCGGTCGCCGGCCATGAGATTTCCGACCACACCGGTGGCAGCAAGGGCAACCAGAACGTGTCGGCGGTGGCGGGTGCGGCGGCCGGCGCGCTTGCCGGCAACGAGATCCAGAAGAACGTCACCAGCGACACCTACGACGTGCATGTGCAGATGGACGACGGTCGGGTGATCGTGGTCAACCAGCGCGACCTGGCGGGCGTGCGCGAGAACACCTACGTGCGCGTGGTCAACGGGCGCGTCGTGCCGCGCTGATCCGGCATCCCCTGAAACGCAAAAAGGCCCGCAGTGCGGGCCTTTTTGCTGCGCGCCAGACCGCGCGGCGATCCCTCAGATGGGCTGCACCGCGTCGGCCTGCAGGCCCTTCTGGCCCTGCACCACGGTGAAGCTGACCTTCTGGCCTTCCTTCAGACTCTTGACGCCCTGGGTCTGGATGGCCCGGAAGTGCACGAACACGTCCTCGCCGTTTTCGCGGCTGATGAAACCGAAACCCTTGGCATCGTTGAACCACTTCACGGTGCCGTTTTCGCGATTGCCGTTCATGATGGACTTACTCCTTGGAACACGTCTCAGGGGTGGGTACGCCGTGGGGTGCGGCGGCTGGTTGCAAGGAGGAAGCGAGGTATAACGATGTAGCGGATCGATGGATCTACCGCATCAGGCCACGATTCACGGTGACCTTTGCAAACGCAGCGGCTGCAACTTACCCCGGGCAAAATGAAAATGCAATCAGCAAAAATGCCCCATCTGTCAACCCCCAAACCGCCCCCAAGGTGAGCCACATGGACCCTGCGTTCATCTATTACGTGTGCGCCGGAGTGCTGGTGCTGGTCGGACTGGCAGGGGTGCTGTTGCCGGCCCTGCCGGGGACCCCGCTGATGTTCGCCGGGATGCTGCTGGCGGCGTGGGCCGACGGCTTCCAGCGGCTGGGCTGGCCGACGCTGACCGTGCTGGGCGTGCTCACCGCGCTGTCGCTGCTGGTCGACCTGCTGGCCACCGCGTTCGGCGCGCAACGGGTCGGGGCCAGCCGCAAGGCGCTGTGGGGATCGGTGCTGGGCGGGATCGCCGGCATGTTCTTCATGCCGATCGGGTTGTTCGTCGGCCCCTTCGTCGGCGCCCTGGTCGGGGAGTACTGGCACGGTCGCGAACTGCGCCAGGCCACCCGCGTCGGCGTCGGCACTTGGCTGGGGATCGTGCTGGGCACCGCCGCCAAGCTCGGCCTGGCACTGGCGATGCTCGCGGTGTTCGCAGTGGCCTGGCTGCTCTGAAAAAGCGTGCCTGAAGACGGCGTTGCGGCGACAGCATGAACGTGTGATGACCCTGTTGTCGTCACTTCCTGTATTTTCGCTGCCGGCCATTCACCCCCGGCAGCGCACCACCCGCCCGCGCCGCCCGTTGCAGCGAGAACCGCATGTCCCACCGCCAGGTCCGCCCCCTGTTACTGCTGTCGATCGCGGCCGTGCCGCTTGCGCACGCGCAGGAAGTCCTGCCCACCCCCGCCTCGCCGGAGGCGTGCGTGGCCATCTCCAGCGACGCCGCCCGCCTGGCCTGCTACGACCAGGCGCTGTCGCGCCGCACCGCCGACCCGCAGGCGGCCGATGCCGCAGCGCAGGCCGCCAGCGAGCGCCAGAAGCAACAGCTGGACGCCAGCGTGCCGGGGGATGCCGGCGTCGCCGAGCGCACCCGCCAGCGCGCCGCCGCGATCTTCAAGCAGGACCGCTACGACAGCACCATCGCCAATGCCGGCAAGGGCTCGCTGCTGGACAGCCGCTGGGAACTGGCCAAGGACTCCAAGCTGGGCACCTTCCAGTTGCGCGCCTACAAGCCGGTGTACCTGCTGCCGGCGTTCTGGACCAGCAAGAAGAACGAGCTGCCGTCCTCGCCGAACCCGGTCAACACGGTGACCACCGCCGAGCCGCTAGACAGCGTGGAGGCGAAGTTCCAGCTGAGCTTCAAGACCAAGATCGTGGAGAACATCTTCGGCGACAACGGCGACCTGTGGGGCGGCTATACCCAGAGCTCGCGCTGGCAGGTCTACAACTCGGAGCAGTCGCGGCCGTTCCGCGAGACCAACTACGAGCCGGAACTGATGCTGGTGTTCCGCAACAACTACAGCCTGTTCGGCTGGAAGGGACGGATGACCGGCATCCAGCTGACCCACCAGTCCAACGGCCGCAGCGATCCGCTGTCGCGCAGCTGGAACCGGGCGATGCTCAACATCGGCCTGGACCGCGACAACTGGGCGCTGGTGCTGCGCCCCTGGTACCGCATCCCGGAGAGCCGCAAGCAGGACAACAACCCGGACATCGAGGACTACATGGGCCGCGGCGACGCGACCCTGATCTACAACCGCAACGGCCACGAAGTGGCGCTGATGGCGCGGCACTCGCTGCGCGGCGGCGACCGCTCGCACGGCGCGGTGCAGCTGGACTGGGGCTTCCCGATCAGCAACCTGCTGCGCGGCCATGTGCAGGTGTTCGACGGCTACGGCGAGAGCATGATCGACTACAACCACCGCGCCACCTATGTCGGCGTCGGCATCTCGCTGCTGGAATGGTTCTGAACCGGCGTCTGACCTGAGCGCCCATGCGCATCGCGTCGCGTCCACGTTCGGCCGCAGGAAAAACCAAGGGCTTGCGGATCTTCCGCAAGCCCTTTTTGGTTGCCGCGGGAGGCGGCCGGCACCTTCACCGGCCGAGCGCCGGCAGCGCGCGCTCCGTGGCCGCGCGACTGGCCCGGCTCACACCCAGTCGGTGATGCCTTCCCGCCGATAGGCCTCGTGGAACGCCGGGCGCGCCTTCATGCGCTCGGCCAGCGCCTTCAGCGCCGGCCAGCTGTCGGTGGGCCGCGGCATGTTGCGCGACCAGCGCATCAGCATGACCAGCACGAAGTCGGCGGCGCTGCAGTGCTCGCCCAGCAGGTAGGGGCCGCCCTGCTGCAGGTGCGTGGCCACCTCGTCCCAGGCCTTTTCCAGGAAGGCGCGGGCGCTGGCGCGCACGCGCTCGGCGTTGTCGGCGCCGGCCGGTTCGTCGGGATAGAACCAGCCGCGGTAGGCCGGCATCAGGGTGTAGGCGCCGAACAGCATCCAGCGGTAGTAGGCCGCACGCTCGGGGGTGCCCGGCGGCGGCGCCAGGCCGGCGTGCGGATAGAGGTCGGCCAAGTGCATGGCGATGGCGACCGATTCGGTCAGCACCTGCCCGTCCAGGACCAGGGTCGGTACCCGCCCCTGCGGGTTGATCGCCAGGTACGCGGGGCTTTTCTGCTCCTGACGCTCGAAATCGAGCATGCGCAGTTCGAAATCGACCTGCAGTTCGATCAGCAACCAGTGCACGACGAACGAGGCGGTACTGGGCGAGCCGTAGAGCACGATGGACACGACGCTTTCCCCGGAGGCGGAACCAGCGCCGATTATTGCCGCGACGCCGGCGCACCGCCAGCGCGACGCGGAACGCCGGCGTCCTAGCCAGCGTTCGCGCTGCGGCCGATCAGGCCTCGACCACCACCGGGATCTTGCCGATGCGCGCCTGCCATTCGCGCGGACCGGTCTTGTGCACCGACTCGCCGCTGGCGTCGACCGCCACGGTCACCGGCATGTCCTTGACCTCGAACTCGTAGATCGCCTCCATGCCCAGGTCTTCGAACGCCAGCACCTTGCTGGCCTTGATCGCCTTGGACACCAGGTAGGCCGAGCCGCCGACCGCCATCAGGTACACCGCCTTGCTGTCGCGGATCGCGGCGATCGCTGCATCGCCGCGCTCGGACTTGCCGACCATGCCCAGCAGACCGGTCTGCTCCAGCATCTGCCGGGTGAACTTGTCCATGCGCGTGGCGGTAGTGGGGCCGGCCGGGCCGACCACTTCGTCGCGCACCGGATCGACCGGGCCAACGTAGTAGATGAAGCGGTTGGTGAAGTCCACCGGCAGCGTCTCGCCGCGGTTGAGCATGTCGATCATGCGCTTGTGCGCGGCGTCGCGGCCGGTCAGCAGCTTGCCGTTGAGCAGGATCGTCTCGCCCGGCTTGAAACTGGCCACTTCCTCGCGGGTGATGGTGTCCAGATTCACCCGGCGCGCATTGGTCGGGTTGTAGGTCAGCTTGGGCCAGTCTTCCAGCGAGGGCGGGTCCAGCATCACCGCGCCGCTGCCATCCAGGGTGAAGTGCGCATGGCGGGTGGCCGCGCAGTTGGGGATCAGCGCCACCGGCAGGTTGGCGGCGTGGGTCGGGTAGTCCTTGACCTTGATGTCCAGCACCGTGGTCAGGCCGCCGAGGCCCTGCGCGCCGATGCCCAGCGCGTTGACCTTCTCGTACAGCTCCAGGCGCAGTTCCTCGGCGCGGTTGGATGCGCCGCGGGCCTGCAGGTCGACGATGTCGATCGGCTCCATCAGCGCTTCCTTGGCCAGCAGCATCGCCTTCTCGGCGGTGCCGCCGATGCCGATGCCGAGCATGCCCGGCGGGCACCAGCCGGCGCCCATGGTCGGCACGGTCTTGAGTACCCAGTCGACGATGGAGTCGGAGGGATTGAGCATGGCGAACTTGCTCTTGGCCTCCGAGCCGCCGCCCTTGGCCGCGACGATGACGTCGACGGTGTCGCCGGGGACGACCTTCACGTTGACCACCGCCGGGGTGTTGTCCTTGGTGTTCTGGCGCTTGCCGGCCGGGTCGGCCAGCACCGAGGCGCGCAGCTTGTTGTCCGGATGGTTGTAGGCGCGGCGCACGCCCTCGTTGACCATGTCCTCCACGCCCATGGTCGCGTCGTCCCAGCGCACGTTCATGCCGATCTCGAGGAATACGGTGACGATGCCGGTGTCCTGGCAGATCGGCCGGTGGCCCTCGGCGCACATGCGCGAATTGATCAGGATCTGCGCGATGGCGTCCTTGGCCGCCGGCGACTGCTCGCGCTCGTAGGCCGCGGAGAGATTCTTGATGTAGTCGACCGGGTGGTAGTAGCTGATGTACTGCAGCGCGTCGGCGACGGACTGGATGAGGTCTTCCTGCTTGATCGAGGTCACGGCTGGCTCTGCGGCTGGCGGGGGGAAACCCGCCCATTTTAGGGCAAAGTGGCGGCCCCGCCCGCTGTCACGCCGGCACGCCCTGTTCCGTCCTGGTCGTCATGACCCACGATCCGACCTTCGAATCCCACCGCGCCCGGCTGTTCGGCCTGGCCTACCGCCTGCTCGGCAGCCGCGCCGACGCCGAGGACACCGTGCAGGACGCCTGGCTGCGCTGGCAGGCCAGCGACCGCGACGCGATCCGCGACCCCGAAGCCTGGCTGGTGACCGCCACCACCCGGCTCGGCCTGGACCGCCTGCGCGCGGCGCGCAGCGCCCGCGTCCACTACGTCGGCCCGTGGCTGCCCGAGCCGCTGGAGATCGCCGACGAGGCCGACCCGGCCGAGCGCCTCGACCGCGCCGAACAGGTGTCGGTGGCGTTCCTGGCTTTGCTGGAGCGGCTCGGCCCGCACGAGCGCGCGGCGTTCCTGCTGAAGGAGGCGTTCGACTACGACTACGCGCAGATCGGCCGCACCCTGGAGCGCAGCGAAGCCGGCTGCCGGCAACTGGTGCACCGGGCACGCGAGCGGCTCGGCCAGGGCCAGGCGCGCTTCGCGGTCACGCCCGAGCGCCACCGCCAACTGCTGGAGCGCTTCCTGCACGCCTCGCAGCGCGGCGACCGCGCCGCCATCGCCGCCCTGCTGCACGCCGATGCGCAACTGCTGTCCGACGGCGGCGGCAAGGTCACCGCCAGCCTGCGCCCGCTGCACGGTGCCGAGCGCATCGGCCGGCTGTACTGGACCGTGGCGCGGCGCGGGCTGGGCCTGCAGGCGCGGATCGGCACGGTCAATGGCGAACCGGCGATCCTGCGGTTTCTGGGGCCACGGCTGCAGTCGGCGACCGTGCTGGTCATCGACGGCGAGCGCATCGCCGAGGTGCTGACCCTGATGAATCCGGACAAGCTGCCGGCGCTGGCGTCGCGCCCTGCCGCCAGCCGCGCCTGACCTGCGTCGGCGCCGTCACACCGCGACGCGCCACCGCGTCTTGGACGGGAAGGCGGCCATGGTGGCCGCCATGCACGAACCGCCATGCACTTCCATCGTATCGACTACACCCGCCACGAACCCGAGGCGTTCCGCGCGCTGCTGACCGCCAGCCAGCACGTGCACGACGGCGCGCTGGGCAGCGCCCTCACCGAACTGGTGTTCCTGCGCGTCTCCCAGCTCAACGGCTGCGCCTACTGCATCGACATGCACGCCACCGCCCTGCGCAAGGCCGGCATCGAGCCGCGCAAGCTCGACACCCTCGCCGCCTGGCGCGACAGCCGCTTCTTCGACGCCCGCGAGCGCGCCGCGCTGGACTGGGCCGAAGCGCTGACCACGCTGCCCGCCGGCGCGCCGCCGCAGGCCGTCTACGACGCACTGGAGGCGCAGTTCGATCCGGCCGGGATCAGCGCGCTGACCATGGCCGTGGCCGTGATCAACGCCTGGAACCGGCTGGGCGTGGGTCTGCAGCCGGCGCTGCCGTAAAGGCGCTGCGCGCCGGGATTGGGGATTGGGGATTGGGGATTCGGAGGCAGGATCGCGCAACCGGCGGGATGCATAGCGCTTCCGAATCCCGAGTGCTGGCAGTTGGACGTACTACCCACACGCCAACGCCAGGCAGCCCCCCCCCCAGCGCGCGCGGTTCTGCTTGCACGAATCCCTAATCCCGAATCCCCACTCCCGCCACCAGTCCACCGACATGTCCTCGCAACACGCCACCGCTAGCGTGGCGCGCATCCCAGACGCGGAGCGCGCGCATGATCGAGAACGTCCTTGCTGTCGGCCTGGCCGACGAGACCGACCTGGCCCTCGCTTCCCCCGAACCGCAGACACGCGCCGGCGCCAGCCACCGCCATCGCCTGCTGATGTGTGCGCCGCAGCACTTCGCGGTGGACTACGTGATCAACCCCTGGATGGAAGGCAACGTGCACGCCGCCAGCCGCGAACGTGCGCAGGCGCAGTGGAATGCGCTGGTGGCTGCCGCCGAAGCGGCAGGTGCACGCGTCGAGTGCATCGCTGCCGCGCCGGGCCTGCCGGACATGGTGTTCAGCGCCAATGCCGGCCTGGTGCTCGGCGACCGCTTCGTGCCCAGCCGCTTCCGCCACGCCGAACGCCGTGGCGAGGAAGCCTTGTTCACCGCCTGGTGCCGCCAGGCCGGCCTACGCATCCACGCATTGCCCGAGCAGGTGTATTTCGAAGGCGCCGGCGATGCGCTGCTTGACCGCGGCGCGCGCCGGCTGTGGATGGGCCACGGCCACCGCAGCGACCTGGCCGCCGCGCACGAACTGACCGATCTGCTCGACATCGAGGTGGTGCCGCTGCGCCTGGTCGACGCGCGCTTCTATCACCTGGACACCTGCTTCTGTCCGCTGCGCGACGGCTACCTGCTGTACTACCCGGCCGCGTTCGACGCCGACGCGCAGCAGGCGATCGCCCAGCACATCCCGGCCTCGCGGCGCATCGCGGTCGGCGAGGCCGATGCCCTGGCCTTCGCCTGCAACGCGGTGGACCTGGACGACACCCTGCTGCTCAACCGCGCCTCGCCCGAGCTGTGCGCCGCCCTGGCCGCGATCGGCTACCGCGTGGTGCAGACCCCGCTGGACGAATTCCTCAAGGCCGGCGGCGCCGCCAAGTGCCTGACGCTGCGGCTGGACGAATAAGCCGAAGAGGCTCCCGCGCGCCGCAGAATCAGCCCCTCTCCCACCGGGAGAGGGGTTGGGGTGAGGGTACGGCCGCCATGGAACGCCTGCCGGTAGCAAGCATTTCGCGGCTTCGCCCTTACCCTCATCCGCCCCTTCGGGGCACCTTCTCCCGCAGGGAGAAGGGAAGCGCTAGCCCCTAGGGGTCGGGGTGAAGATACGGCCGCCATGGAACGCCTGGCGGTAGCAAGCATTTCGAGGCTTCGCCCGTGCCCTCATTCGCCCCTTCGGGGCACCTTCTCCCGCACGGAGAAGGGAAGCGCCAGCCCCTCTCCCACCGGGAGAGGGGTTGGGGTAAGGGTGCGGCCGCCATGGAACGCCTGGCGTTAGCAAGCATTTCGAGGCTTCGCCCGCACCCTCATCCGCCCCTTCGGGGCACCTTCTCCCGGCGGGAGAAGGAAAAAGCGCTAGCCCCTCTCCCACCGGGAGAGGGGTTGGGGTGAGGGTGCGGGCCGCCGCATGACCCGGCCGCCGCGCCGGACAGGCCTGCCGCAACCCGCATCCATCAGCACAGACTGAGCACCGCATCGAGCACATCGCGCCACAACTGTTGGAGGTCGATGTCGCCGCGCCCACCGCACAAGCGAAACAGGCTGTAGCCGATCGCGAAAGCGACATACGACAGCGTCAACACCAATACGGCGGCGTTACCCCACAGCAGCAGCGCGGTGGCCACCAGGGCGAAAATCGTGCAGCCCAGCAGTTCGCGCCACGACGGCATGTGCGCACGCAGGCGGGCGAATGCAGGCGCGGCAGGATCGGACATGACAACGGCCTCGGCTGGACATCCACGATGCTAAGCCACTCCTCGCCTTCAAACATCGCGCGCCAGCCACCGGCGTCAGCACCGGTGCAGCCTCCATCCCGGCGCAGCCCACACTCCCCGCCCACACCCGCCCCCGGCACAATGCGCCGATGGCATCCACCTCCCCTTCTCATGGCGGCGCCCGCGCCGCCTCCCGCACCGGCCCGAGCCTGCGCGAACGCTTCGACGCGATGCGCAACCTGCCGCCGTTCCTGCGCCAGATCTGGCAGACCAGCCGTTGGCTGACCCTCAGCAGCATCGGCCTGCGCGTGATCCGGGCGTTGCTACCGGTGGCCTCGCTGTACGTCGGCAAGCTGATCATCGACGAGGCCATCCACCTGGTCGGGCAATCGCCCGGCTTCGATTCGCTGGGCCAGGCCCTGGCCAGCGGGCGCCTGAACCGGCTGCTGGAACTGCTGGGCCTGGAGCTGGCGCTGGCGATCGCCTCGGACCTGCTCGGGCGGCTGGTCAGCTATGCCGACACGCTGCTCTCGGAACTGTTCAACAACACCACCAGCGTGCAGTTGATGGAGCACGCCGCACAGTTGGACCTGGAGGATTTCGAGGATCCGGAACAGCAGGACCGGCTCGACCGCGCGCGGCGCCAGACCATGGGCCGCATGAACCTGATGAGCCAGTTGTTCGGCCAGGTGCAGGACGCGATCACCGTGGTCAGCTTCGCGGTCGGCCTGCTGGTCTACGCGCCGTGGCTCATCGCCCTGCTGGCGGTGGCGCTGGTGCCGGCCTTCATCGGCGAGGCGCACTTCAACGCGCTGGGCTACTCGCTCAACTTCCAGTGGACGGCCGAACGCCGCCAGCTCGACTACCTGCGCCAGCTCGGCGCCAGCGTCGAGACCGCCAAGGAAGTGAAGATCTTCAACCTGCACAATTTCCTGATCACACGCTACCGCGCCCTGGCCGACCGCTACTTCCAGGCCAACCGCGCGCTGGCACGCAAGCGCATGCTGTGGGGCACCGTGCTGGCGGCGCTGGGCACGCTGGGCTACTACGGCGCCTACGGCTACATCGCCTGGCGCACCGTGCGCGGCGACTTCAGCATCGGCGACCTGACCTTCCTGGCCGGCAGCTTCCTGCGCCTGCGGCAGTTGCTGGAGGGCCTGCTGATCGGCTTCTCGCAGGTGGCCGGGCAGGCGCTGTACCTGGACGATCTGTATTCGTTCTTCCGCATCATCCCGGAGATCCGTACCCGCCCAGGCGCGGTGCCGGTGCCGCGGCCGATCAGGCAGGGCTTCGTGTTCGAGAACGTCGGCTTCCGCTATCCGGACGCCGAACAGTGGGCGGTGCGGCACCTGGACTTCGCGCTGCGCGCCGGCGAGGTACTGGCCCTGGTCGGCGAGAACGGCGCCGGCAAGACCACCCTGGTCAAGCTGCTGGCGCGGCTGTACGACCCGGACGAGGGCCGCATCCTGCTCGACGGGCGCGACCTGCGCGACTACGACCTGGACGACCTGCGCGCCAATCTCGGGGTGATCTTCCAGGACTTCGTGCGCTACCACTTCAGCGCCGGCGAGAACATCGGCGTCGGCCAGGTCGACGCGCTGGACGACGCACCGCGGATCCGCGCCGCCGCACAGCGGGCGATGGCCGCCGAGTTGATCGACGGCCTGCCGCAGGGCTACGCGCAGGTGATCGGGCGCCGCTTCAAGACCGGCGTGGACCTGTCCGGCGGGCAGTGGCAGAAGATCGCCATCGCCCGCGCCTACATGCGCGACGCGCAGGTGATGATTCTCGACGAACCGACCGCCGCGCTAGACGCGCGCAGCGAGTTCGAGGTCTTCCAGCGCTTCAAGGAACTGTCCGACAACCGCACCGCGGTGCTGATCTCGCACCGCTTCTCCAGCGTACGCATGGCCGACCGCATCCTGGTCCTGGCCGACGGCCGGATCGAGGCCAGCGGCACCCACGACGAACTGATGGCGCAGGGCGGCCGCTACGCGGAGCTGTTCGAACTGCAGGCCGCTGGGTATCGTTAGCCCGTCCGCCGCTTCCGACACCGCCATGCTCCGCACCCTGTCCTGCCTGTTCGCCGCCGCCCTCGCCGTCCCGGCGCTCGCCGCTCCCGCCGTGGACACGCCGGCGCCTGCCGACTACGCCGCAGCCAAGGCCCTGGCCGACCGCGACGAAGCCAGCCTGCCGGCAGCCATGCAGGAACGCCTGCAGACCCTGCAGCGCGCGGCCCTGGACGAAGGCGTGGCCAGTTGCGCCACGCCGCGCCCGGACACCTCGCCGTTCACCGTGGTGGTGCAGGTGCAGGCCGACGGCAGCGTCGGCGCCAGTTGGCGCAACGGCACCACCCCGCTGGCCCTGTGCCTGGAGCGCTTCCTGCGCCAGCGTCCGCTGCTGGCGCCGCCGCAGGCGCCTTTGTACCTGTCCTACGAGGTGTCGTTCGAGAAGTGAGCCGGATCGCCGCGGTCGGCACCAGGCCACAAATGAGATTTGATCTCATTTGAACCGGCATGGGGTAGAATGGCAGCTGTTCCTTCCCCATCACGATCAACGGCATGTCTTCCGCTTTTGGCCCCGAAACGGTGCTCGATGTCCGCCACTGGACTGAGGACTACTTCAGCTTCACCACCACCCGCAACGACGGCTTCCGTTTCGACAACGGCCAGTTCGTGATGATCGGCCTGGAGACGGAGACGCGGCCGCTGTTGCGCGCCTACTCCATCGCCAGCGCCAACTGGGAAGAGCAACTGGAGTTCTTCAGCATCAAGGTGCCGGATGGCCCGCTGACCTCGCGCCTGCAGCACATCAAGCCCGGCGATTCGGTGCTGGTCGGCAAGAAGCCCACCGGCACGCTGCTGATCAGCGACCTGTACCCGGGCCGCCACCTGTATCTGCTCGGCACCGGCACCGGCCTGGCGCCGTGGCTGTCGGTGATCAAGGACCCGGAAACCTACGAACGCTTCGACAAGGTGATCCTCACCCACGGCGTGCGCTTCGAGAAGGACCTGGCCTACCGCGACTATTTCGAGAAGGAATTGCCGCAGCACGAGTTTCTCGGCGAGACCATCCGCGAGAAGCTGCTGTACTACCCGGCGGTGACCCGCGAGGACTTCCGCAACCGCGGCCGTCTCACCGAGTTGCTCGAGAGCGGCGAGATGCAGCGCACCCTCGGCCTGCCGCCGCTGAACCCGGAACACGACCGCGCGATGATCTGCGGCAGCCCGCAGATGCTGGCCGATCTGCGCCACACCCTGGACGCCGGCGGCTTCGTCGCCTCGCCGCGCATCGGCTCACCGGGGCATTACGTGTTCGAGCGCGCGTTCGTCGAGAAGTGACGCCGCAGCCCTGCTCCCGTCGCAGGAGCGGCTTCAGCAGCGACGGACTTGACCGGTAACGCGCATCGCGGCTGAAGCCGCTCCTACCGACATAAGCGACACGGCGGCAGGTCAAAGCGAAATAGTGGCGAACTCTTTTGTGGGAGGGACTTCAGTCCCGACGCGTTCGAGTTAAAGGCGTCGGGACTGAAGTCCCTCCCACAATGGCAAGCATCCCGGCATTCGGGACCACGCCGGGAATTCCCGGCCGAAGCGTTATCCCAATGCCCGCTCGATATCGGCAGCCAACGCTTCGGGCTTGTCGGTCGGCGCATAGCGCGCCAGCACCTGTCCGTCGCGGCCGACCAGGAACTTGCTGAAATTCCACTTGATCGCGGCGATGCCGAGCAGCCCGGATTTCTGCTGCTTGAGCCAGCGCCACAGCGGGTGCGCGCCGTCGCCGTTGACCTGCACCTTGGCGAACATCGGGAAATCGACGTCGTAGCTGAGCGAACAGAACTGGCGGATCTCCGCGGCATCGCCGGGTTCCTGATGGCGGAACTGGTCGCAGGGAAAACCCAGCACCACCAGCCCGCGCTCGCGATAGCGCTGCCACAGCGCCTGCAGCCCGGCGTATTGCGGGGTGAAGCCGCACTTGGAGGCGACGTTGACGATCAACAGCACCTTGCCGGCGTACTCGGCGAGCGGCTGCGCCTGCCCGTCCAAGGTGGTCGCGTTGAAGGCATAGGCAGTGGTGGACGTGTCCATGGGTCCTCGTGACGCGGCGCGCCGCTGCGGCGCTGGTTCGACGCGATGCTACGCGGTGGCCGCAGGCGTCGCCAGCGGACCGTTCCCCGCGCGCAAGCACGCATCGCCGACACCCGCGCGGGCAGGACATCACACTGCCGACGCCTCCCATGCAATCGCCGGCGCCGCCGCGCAGGCGAGCGAACTGCATCAATGTTCACGCCAGATGCCGCAAAGCCCCGAGAAACAAGCACCTATGCTGCAGCGCGCCCATGGCTTTCGTCACGGGTCACGCCTGCCGGCCTGGGGTAGCCTGCCCGATCACCATGATTGCGGATACCGCTTGATGACCTCTCGCCTCGCCCTTGCCCTCGCCGCCACGCTCGGACTCGCCATGCCCGCCTACGCCGCTCCGGCCACCACGCCCACCGCTGCAACCGCCGCCACGCAGGCCAACCCGTTCTTCGCCGAAAGCCCGTTGCCGCTGCACTACCCGCAGTTCGACAAGATCAAGGACAGCGATTTCGCACCCGCGTTCGAGGCCGGCATGGCGCAGCAGCTGAAGGAAGTGCAGGCCATCGCCGATCAGACTGCCAAGCCGACCTTCGACAACACCATCGTGGCGATGGAGAAGAGCGGGCAGATCCTGGACCGCGCCACCACCGTGTTCTTCAACCTGGTCGGGGCCGACACCAACGACACGCGCAAGCAGCTGCAGGCCGAGTACGCCGGCAAGCTGGCCGCGCACCGCGATGCGATCGCGCTCAACCCCACGCTGTTCGCGCGCATCCAGACCCTGTACGACACCCGCAACCAGCTCGGCCTGGACGCGCAGGGCGTGCGCCTGGTCGAGAAGTACCACAGCGACTTCGTCCGCGACGGCGCCAAGCTCAACGACGCCGACAAGGCCAAGCTCAAGGCGATGAACGCCGAACTGGCCGAACTGGGTACCAAGTTCAGCCAGAACGTGCTGGCCGAAGTGAACGCCGCGGCGGTGGTGGTGGACGACGTCAAGCAGCTCGACGGCCTGTCCGATGCGCAGATCGCCGCCGCCGCCGAAGCGGCCAAGGCGCGCAAGCTCGACGGCAAGTATGTGATCGCCCTGCTCAACACCACCGGCCAGCCGCCGCTGGCCCAGCTCAAGGACCGCGCCCTGCGGCAGAAGATCTACGAAGCCTCGGTGTCGCGCGGCAGCCACGGCGGCCCGTACGACAACACCGCGCTGGTGTCGCGGATCATGACCCTGCGCGCCGAGCGCGCCAAGCTGCTCGGCTACCCGAACCACGCCGCCTACTCGCTGGAAACCCAGACCGCGAAGACCCCCGAGGCGGTCAACGCCATGCTCGGCAAGCTGGCGCCGGCCGCGGTGGCCAACGCCAAGCGCGAGGCCGCCGACCTGCAGGCGATGATCGACCAGGAGCAGAAGGCCGCCGGCAAGCCCAGCTTCAAGCTCGAGGCCTGGGACTGGGCCTACTACACCGAGAAGGTGCGCCAGGCCAAGTACGACTTCGACGAGGCCCAGCTCAAGCCCTACTTCGAACTGAAGAACGTGCTGGAGAACGGCGTGTTCTACGCCGCCAATCAGGAGTACGGGCTGACCTTCAAGCAGCGCACCGACCTGCCGACCTACCGCGACGACGTGCTGGTCTACGACGTGTTCGACGCCGACGGCAGCCAGCTGGCGATCTTCATCGCCGACATGTACGCGCGCGAATCCAAGCGTGGCGGCGCCTGGATGAGCTCCTATGTGTCGCAGTCGGCGCTGACCGGCGACAAGCCGGTGGTCGCCAATCACCTCAACATTCCCAAGCCGCCGGCCGGCCAGCCGACCCTGCTGACCTGGGACGAAGTCACCACCGCGTTCCACGAGTTCGGCCATGCGCTGCACGGCATGTTCTCGAACGTGAAGTACCCTTACTTCTCCGGCACCAGCGTGCCGCGCGACTTTGTCGAGTTCCCCTCGCAGGTCAACGAAATGTGGGCCGACGATCCGGCCATCCTCAAGCACTACGCCAAGCACTACCAGAGCGGCGCGCCGATGCCGCAGGCGCTGCTGGACAAGGTGGTGGCCACCGCCAAGTTCAACCAGGGCTTCGCCACCACCGAGTACCTGGGCGCGGCGATGCTGGACCAGCGCTGGCATCAGCTCAGCGCCGGCCAGGTGCCGCCGGCCTCGGGCGTGATGGACTTCGAGGCCAAGGCGCTGGCCGCCGACGGCATCGCCTACGCGCCGGTGCCGCCGCGCTACCGCACGCCATACTTCAGCCACATCATGGGCGGCTACGCGGCCGGCTACTACGCCTATATCTGGTCCGAGGTGCTGGACGCCAACACCCAGCAGTGGTTCAAGCAGCACGGCGGGCTGAGCCGTGCCAACGGCGACCGCTTCCGCAAGACGCTGCTCTCGCGCGGCGGCAGCGTCGATGCGATGCAGTTGTTCCAGGACTTCGCCGGGCACGCACCGCAGATCGAGCCCCTGCTGGAGAAGCGCGGCCTCAACGCCACGCCGGCGGCGACGCCGAGCGCCCGCTGAGGCGCGCCGCGGCACGGCCCATGCGGCCGTGCCGCTACCCACGGTCAGGGTGACAACGCAGCAACACACACCCGCGACCAATCGCGTGACGCAAACGCACGACGCCCGGCTCTACCGGGCGTCGTGTTTTTCAGCCTGCAATCTCCATGGCGACGCGCGATGCCTCGCGCGTGACCGCAAGCGGCTTACTGGCCGTTGCCGGAGGCATCGACGCCGACGTCCAGCGCCGCCGCGCCACCGGCCTGCCCTTGCGCGTGACCGTTGCCGGCCTGCGCACCGCCCTGGCCCCCTGCACCCGCCTGGCCGGACACCGACCCGCCACGCGTGCCCGCGCTGTGCGATGCGCTGCCGCTGGCCGCGCCAGTGGCATTCCCGCTCCCGGACAGCGCAGGCACCGCGGGCAGGTCAGCAGCGCTGGCGGCACCGTTGCTGCCGCCGTTGCCGGCCGCGCTCGCCGCACTCGTGCCATTGCCGGTCATGCCGTTCACTGCACCGGCGGCATTGCCAGCCGTCGACAGCGCCGTAGCTGGATTGGCTGCGCTGGTCGCCGCGCCGAGCGCACCATTGGCCTGGCCCGTCGCGCTACCGGCCGCGCCACGTGCTGCCGCACTGCCGCTGGCGGCGGCGTTGCCGGCCAGCGTGCGGCCCTCGTTCACCGCAGTGCCCGCGGTCTGCACGGCGCCGTTCGCCGCGGCCTCGCCACGCGCCGCCGCCCGCTGCGCGGCCATCCGCGCGCGCTGCGACGACTGCTCGATGCCGCTGCGCGCACGATCCAGCGGAACCCCGGCATCCAGGCGGCCTGCGCCCATCCCGTTGCCGCCGAGGCTGCCGCCCCCCAGGCCGCCCAGGGTGCCGTTGACGGCACCACCGACGCTGCCCGCACCGCCCAGCACCTGCGCGCCGGCCACGCCCGGGGTCAGCGCCACCGTCGCCACCAGCACCGCGCTCGCCAACAGAGTCTTGCCGTTCATCGCGTTCTCCTCGTGTCGCCGCAGGCCATCTGCGGCTCTCATGTCTCCCTACGAGTCGAACGGCGCGGAACATCCCAAGCGGAAGGCGCGCAGACAGAATGCGTTCAGCCGCCCGGCGCGCGCTGCAGCGCCAGGTCCGCGCCGAGCAGGCCGGCGCCGTACACCGGATCGGTGCCGGGCGCACCGAGATCACGCGCCTGCGCCTGCAACTGCGCGCGCATCTGCGCGGCCGCCTGCGGATCCGGCTGCGGCAAGGCCTGCGCCGCCAGCCGCGCCACCAGCGGTGCGGCGAAAGACGTGCCGCGCTGCGTCTGCCAACGGCCCTGCGGCGCCGCGGCGATCAATTCGCCGACCGCGGCGAAGGCGACCTGCGGCCCTCTTCCTGCCTCCGGCAACACCCGCGCGCGCGCATCCACCGCGGTGACGCCGATCACCCCGGGATAGGCCGCGGGATACAGCGGCGGTGCCGCCGGGCCGTCGTTGCCGACCGCCGCGACCAGCACGTGGCCGCGCGCGAGCATGCGCTGCACGGCGAGCTGCAAGGCGCGGTTGGGGCCGCCGATCAGGCTGATGTTGATCACCGGCACCTGGCGCTGCGCCATCCACGCCAACGCGCCGACCAACTCCACCACGGTGCCGCCGTCGGCCTGCCCGCAGTAGATGTCGGCCGCATACAGCGTGCGCGCGAACGGCCCGTGCGCCACCGCGCGTCCGGCCAGCAGCGAGGCGACCGCGGTGCCGTGCGGCTGCGCGCGTACCTGCCCGTCGCAGCCCCATGTTTGCACCTGCACGCCAGCCAGTGCCGGATGCGCCGCGTCCACGCCGCTGTCGATCAGGCCGACCACGAATCCGCCGGTCGCCGCACCGACGGCTGCCGGTGCCGCGGATGCGCTGGCGGGTGCCGGCGGCGTCGCCGCCGATCCGCTGTAGACATGGTTGTAGTCGTAGTCGCCCTGCGGATCGCGTTCGCGCAACTGCTGCAACGCGCGGCGCGTGGACAGGCCCGACGGCACCTGCAACACCACCAGGCGCAGGCCGAATTCGCCGAAGCTGCGCTGCTCCAGCACCGCGAAGCCGGCTGCCTGCGCAGCCTGCAGCGCGGCCGGGTCCGGCTCCAGCGCCACCACCTGCCCGCGCATCACCACGGCGCCGGCCTCGTCGCGCTCCAGCCCGCGCGGATCGCTGCGCAGCAGCGCCTGCAGGCGTTTCAGGCGCAGCCGTTCGAGATCGCCGCGCGCGTCCTGCAGCGACTGTCCCAACCGGTTCACACCACCCTGCATGCCCTGGGTGACGTCCTGCACCAGTCCGCCCGCCGACGGCAGCGCCAGCTGCGCCAGCGCCGGTGTCGCCACCGCCAGCCATGCCACGGCCATCCAACGCATTCGCCTGCCCGCTGCCATGCCCCGCTCCGTCGCCCGCCCCTGTTGGCGTGCCACACTAATCCCGCCATCCCGACCCGCGATGAACGCCGCGCCGCGCCCATGGAAGAAACCCCCTCCGCCGAACGTATCACCGACATGTACGCCGATCCCGCGGCCGCCGTCGGCGACGGCATCTGTACCCTGCTGCCGCAGCTGCGGCGCTTCGCACGTGCCGTCGCCGGCCATCGCGAGGATGCCGACGACCTGCTGCAGATCGCGATCGAACGCGCGCTGCGCCGGGCCGGGCAGTGGCGGCCGGAGACGCCGCTGCAGTACTGGTTGTACGGCATCATCCGCCACGCCTGGATCGACGAGGTGCGGGCGGAGCGGCGACGCCGGCAGGTGTTCGTCGATGCCACCGAGGGCGAGCATGTCGGCGACACGCCGCTGGAGCGGCAGCAGGACTGGATGGCGGTACAGGCCGCGATGGCCGGCCTGCCCGAGGAACAACGTCTGGCGATCGCGCTGGTGCTGATCGAAGGCCTGTCCTACAAGGATGCCGCGGCGGTGCTGGAGATTCCGCTGGGCACACTCACCAGCCGGCTCGCGCGTGGGCGCGAAGCCCTGCAGGCGTCACTGGAGGCGACCGCATGAACACCACGATCGATTCACTCACGCTGCAAGCCTACGCCGACGGCGAACTGGACACGGCACAGACCGCCCAGGTGGAAGCGGCGCTGCGCACCGACCCGCAACTGGCGCAGGCCCTGGAGCGGCTGCGCAGCCTGCAGGCGCGGCTGCGTGCCGGCTTCGCGCCGGTGCTGGACGAACCGATACCGGCGCGCCTGCTCGCCGCGGCGCGCGCACGGCCGGCCGACGCGCCCGGCCAGGACACCGCTATCGCAGCGCTGCCACCCTCGCCTGTCCATGCAACGGGGCAGGCAAGCCGGCCGACGCCGCTGCGGCCACGCGCGCGCCGCCGTTGGGCGCTGCCGGCGGCCTTGGCCGCGGCACTGCTGCTGGGACTGTGGATCGCGCAGCGGCAATTGCCGCAGGGGGCCACACCGGGTCCGACGGTCGCGGCAACCCAGGGTGGCATCGCCAAGGGCGCATTGGCGCAGGCGCTGACGCAGCAATTGTCCGGACAGACCCGGGCCGGCGTCCGCATCGGCCTGAGCTTCCGCGATCGCGACGGCCATTACTGCCGCACCTTCGCCTTGCCGCGCGCCAGCGCCGGCCTGGCCTGCCAGCGCGACGGCGCATGGCGGGTGGAACTGCTGGCGCCCGCCGCCGCGGGCGGCGGCGACAGCGGCATGCGCATGGCCGCCAGCCCGATGCCGGCCGCGGTGCTGCAAGCGGTGGATGCGCGCATCGCCGGCGAGGCGCTGGATGCCGACGGCGAGCAGCGCGCGCGTGCGCGCGGCTGGCGCTAGCAACAGCCCGATGCCCTGCCCGCTTCGGAATGGACAACGCGCCTTGGCGCACCGCCGAAGCGCGCCGGAACGCGTACCTTAGGAGCGGCTTCAGCCGCGACGAGCGTTTCCCATAAGCCCGTCGCGGCTGCAGCCGCTCCTACAGCACATCGCCTCAAGCGCGATGCGCGGACGCACCTTTTCGAGATGCCCTCAGGGCAGCGCAGCCTGCGTCTTCGACTCAGCGGCAGCGTCGAGGCCGTCGATGCCGGCCAGCATCTTCTTCAACAGCATCTCCAACTGCTGCTGCTCGCCGGCATCCAGCGCCGCGGTCTCGGTGTCCAGGAACGCGCAGACGTCCGGCAGCAGCCGCTCGATCAGGGCGATGCCGTCCGGCTGCAGGGTCAGTGCGACCTTGCGCCGGTCGTCCGGACTGGCGGTGCGCGACAGCAGTCCCTTGCTGCACAGGCTGTCGGTGAGACGGGTGATGTTGGCCGGCTTCTCGCTGGCGGCCTCGGCCACCTCGGTGGGGGTGATGCGCTGCTCGGGCGTGCCGTACAGCATCATCAGGATCTCGTACTCCGGCGGGCTGATGCCGTAGTCCTTGAGCATGCCGCAGGCATTGGCGTGCACGCGCTTGTAGAGATGCTTGACCAGCCGCACCAGGACGGCGGGCTCGCGCGGGAAGGCCGGATAGCGCGCGCAGGTATGCGCCACGCGCCGCTCGGTCTGATCAAAACTGCCCATGAGACATCGATTGCAAGTGGGGTAGCCGCCAATGCTACCCATTGCGCATCGTCCCGACGAGGGCATGCGTTGCGTTCCCGCATGCTGTCGACACGGTGCACCGCACGCCGACGCCGACGCGCGATGGCGCGCCGGTCGCTGATCAGGCGGCGAACAGCGGCGCGTACTCCGGCGCCACCAGCTCGCGCAGTACGCTGGCCGGCACGTCCACCGTCTGCGTGCCATCGGCATACGGCCCCACCTGGTACGGCGGGAATACGAAACGCAAGGCGGTGATCTTGCCCGCCGCGTCGACCAGCGGCTGGAACTGACTGAAATTGCCGGGCTGCGGCTCGGTACCTTCGGCGATCATCTTGCTGGCGCTGCGCACCTGCTCTTGCTGATCCTCCGGCGGCACCTGCTCGGCATCCACCCGCGTCTGCACCGCCTGGCGCAGCTGCGCGGCGACATAGCCGGCCACCTGCTTCCAGTGCGCCGCATCCGGGATCAGCGTCTCGGCGGTGAGCATGCGCTGCTGCTGCGGCAGCCACACCCAGCGCGCCACCAGCGGTTCGCCATGGGCACCGCCGGTATAGCGGCTGCCGTCGGCGCTCAGCGCGACCAGGTCCGGACGCTCCAGCAGCATCTCGAACTGCAGCGAAAGTTCATAGGGCGCGCGCGGGCGATCGTTGCCGAGCCCGTCGACCGCTTCCATCAGCTCGCTGCGCGCGCTCTGCGCATAGCGGTTGGCCGCGTCGGCCAATCCCGGATAACGGTTGATCGATGGCGGGAAGGTGATGCCGACCACATAGCTGGGGCTGTGTTCGACGATGTCCTTCAGTTCCGGTGGCGTGGTCTGCGCCGGCTCCGGCGCCGCAGGGGCGGTGGCCTGGCTTTGTGCCGGTGCCGCGGCAGGCGCCGGTGCGGCGGCCGGTTCCTCGCGTTTGCAGCCGGCCAGTGCCAGCGCCGCCGCGACCGCCAGTGCCGTCCATGCCAGCCGCCCCTTGCCCATCGTCTCTGCCCTGCTCACGTCGACTGCCCCTGTTCCTGCGATGCCTGTGGAGTGGCGCGCATTATCGCGCCGTTGCGATGCCGCGCGCTCAACCGAGCAGCGCGGCGTACTGCGGATGCCGCTGGAGGAACACCGCCGCGTACGAACACGCCGGCACCACCTTCCAGCCTTGCGCCTGCGCATGGTCCAGCGCGGCGGTGACCAGCTGCGCCGCCAGGCCGCGGCCGCCGATCGGCGCCGGCACCTCTGTGTGGGTGATGACCATGCGCCCTTGTTCCAGCACGTAGTCGAGTTCGGCGTGGTGGCCGTCGACCTCCAGGGTGAAGCGCCGCTGCTGCGGATCGTGCGCGATCGGAACGTTCGGTGCGGACATGGAGAGCGGCGTGTGTCACGGAGTACGCAGTGTCCGCTGCGGCTTGACGTGGCCATGTGAAGCACCTGCCCCACCGCGTCACACCGCCGACGCGGCGCGTCAGCTGCCTGTCACTCAAGTCGTGCCGCGCGCGGCCGATAACGCCAGGACAGGACGAAAACCTGGCATGGGAGTTGCAACTCCCATCACGCAACGATCCAACAGGGAGTCACGCGCATGAGCGAGAACGAGAACAAATACAGCCAGGGCGACCACAACGCCTCCCTGCTGGAAGGGCTGTTCCAACTGTCGGTCAGCGGCGACCACCATGGCGGCGAGTTCCAGCAGCTCGACGACGAGGTCTACCAGCGCCTCAAGGTCACCTACGAGAACGCCGCCATCGGCAGCGCCAAAGTGCAGCTGCGCGGGCAGCAGACCCGCTGAGCGTCGACGGCGGCCGAACGGGTCTCCGCAGCCAGCCCATGCGCGATGCGTTCGTCCACGGCCGCATCGACGCCGTAGCGTCCATCCAACACATCAATCCGACAAGTGCCGATCGCGCGGCGCCGCACTCCCGTGCAGGCGCCGCGACGTCATGGATCAGCCGCGCCCGAAGCGCGGGTTCGCCAGCTCGCCCAGGAAGTGCTGGAACACCGACGGTTCCATGATCAGCAGGAACATCACGCCGAACGCCGCGCCGGCCAGGTGCGCGCTGTGGTTGACGTTGTCGCCGCCGCGGCGGTCCATCCAGATGCTGTAGCCGACGTAGAACACGGCATAGAGGATGGCGGGAATCGGAATCGGGATGAAGAAGAAGAAGATGCCGGTCCACGGCGCCATCAGGATGAAGGCGAACAGCACCGCCGACACCGCGCCGGACGCGCCCAGGCTCATGTAGTTGGGGTTCTTCTGGTTCTTCAGGTAGCTGGGCAGGATCGAGACCACCAGCGCCGCCAGGTAGAACAGCGGGTACACCAGCATGTTGCCGGTCAGCCGCTCCATCAGCACCTCGATCGGGCCGCCGAAGAAGTACAGCGTGACCATGTTGAACAACAGGTGCGGGAAATCGGCATGGATGAAGCCGTAGGTCACCAGCCGGTCGTACTGCTTGTGGCGATCGACCGCCGGCGGCCACAGGATCAGCCGGTCGAGCAGCCGGCGGTTGTTGAACGCCGCCCACGACACCAGCACGGTGAGGACGATCAGGATCAGGTTGACGGGGGTGACGGAGGGCATGCGGGGTCTCAGACGGGGCGGTAGTGGTCGACCATGCGGTAGCGGCGCGCGTACAGCCCGAACAGCAGTGCGGCGACGAACGCGAAGGCGGCGAAGAAGAACATCAGGAACGCGGTCTCGCTGAGCCCGGTGCTGCCGATGTGGGCGGTGACGCGGTCATTGCGCACCGCCGCGTTGGACAGCAGCACCCACAGGTTGCCGACGGTGGTGGTGAGGTTCCAGAAACTCATCACCACGCCCTTCATCGACTGCGGCGCCTGGCTGTAGGCGAACTCCAGGCCCGTGGCCGAGACCAGCACCTCGCCGAAGGTCAGCAGCGCATACGGCAGGATCTGCCAGGCGATGGACAAGGCGTCGCCGCCGTCCATCATCACCTGCAGGCTGCCGACCACGATCCAGGCCAGGCCGCTGAAGGCGATGCCGGCGGTCATCCGCCGCAGCGCGGTCGGCTCGTAACCGCGCCGGCGCAGCAGCGGGTACAGCACTAGGTTGTTGAACGGGATCAGCAGCATCACCAGCGCCGGATTCAGCGCCTGCATCTGCGAAGCGCTGAACCACGCCGGCATCTGCATCTGCTGGCCCTGCAGCACCCAGGTCGAGGCCTTCTGGTCGAACAACGAGAAGAACGGGGTGACCAGCGCGAACACCACCAGCACCCGCAGCACTGCGCGCACGCCGTCCACCGCGGCGTCCGGATGCACCGCGCGGGCGCGCTCCAGTTGCCACCAGGTGCCGCCGCCGATGCCGGCCAGCAGCAGCACCAGCGCCAGACATAGGCAGATCACCAGGCCCAGCGTCGGCACCAGCGCGAAGGTGCCCAGCGCCAGCAGCACCGCCACGCCGGCCAGGGCCAGTCCGGGACGCCCCTGCCCCGGCGCCTGCAGCAGCAGCGCGGTGCGCACCACCTGGGCGAAACCGTGCGGATCCTTGGGCGGCAGCGGCACGCGCACGTAGCGGTGGCGCCCGGCCCAGAACACCAGGGTCGCCACCAGCATCAGGATGCCGGGGATGCCGAACGCCCATGCCGGCCCCAGGTTCTTCAGCGCCAGCGGGATCAGCAGCGAGGCGAACAGCGAGCCGAAGTTGATGATCCAGTAGAAGGCGTCGAACACCACCTTGGCCAGGTGCTTGTTGCCCTGGTCGAACTGGTCGCCCATGAACGAGGCCACCAGCGGCTTGATCCCGCCCGCGCCCAGCGCGATCAGGCCCAAGCCGAGGAAGAAGCCGGTGCGGTGGCCTTCGAACAGCGCCAGGCACAGATGCCCGACACAATAGATCAGGCTGAACCAGAGGATGGTGCTGTACTTGCCGAAGAAGCGGTCGGCCAGCCAGCCGCCGAGCAGCGGGAAGAAGTACACGCCGATCATGAAGCTGTGCATGATGTGCTTGGCCTCGGCCTCGCGGCCGGGCGCGGTCACTTCCTGCAGCAGCAGCGAGGTGATCAGGAACTGCACCAGGATGTTGCGCATCCCGTAGAAGCTGAAGCGCTCGCAGGCCTCGTTGCCGATGATGTACGGAATCTGCCGCGGCATGCGCGCAGTGGCGCGCTCTTGCGCCGCGCTCATGCGGCGTCCCTCGTGGTGGCTTGGCTGCTCACGGGCCCTCGTCCAGGCAAAATTTTCAGAAGGTTACCCGATCGTTCCGGCGAATCGAACCGCCAGGGCGTGTCACCCATTCCCGAGTATGCCGCGTTGGGTCTGGCAGGCCCAACCCGAAGGGCCGCGGTTGCGCACGCCCGTGGCCGCGTCATCGCTCGGGCGTGGACGCACGTCCACGTCCTCGCTCTTCCTTGCCACAGGCACGCGCAATCGCGGCGCGGCATACTCTGGAATGGGTGACACGCCCTAGGGTGCTTTCGCAATCGGCGCGCTGCCCGCATCATGGGGGCCTGTCCCGAGACGGTGCCGAGATGATCCGACCCTGGCTGGCCACCCTGCTGTTGCCGATGCTGCTGTGCAGCATGCCGTCGCTGGCCAGCGAGACGGGCCTGTCCACCGAAGCCGAGCGCAGCGGGTTCGCCCGCACCGGCCGCTATGCCGAGACCATCGCGCTGTGCGATGCGTTCGCACAGCGCTATCCGCACGCGGTGCGCTGCTTCGATTTCGGCACCACCCCGGAAGGCCGGCCGATGAAGGCGCTGGCGGTGTCCACCTCGGGCGCGCTGGACCCGGCGGCCGCGCAGGCGCGCAAGCTGCCGGTGGTGTTGATCCAGGGCGGCATCCACGCCGGCGAGATCGACGGCAAGGACGCCGGCTTCCTGGCGCTGCGCCAATTGCTCGACGGCCAGGCCGCGCGCGGCGCGCTGGACAGGCAGGTGTGGCTGTTCGTGCCGGTGTTTAACGTCGACGGGCACGAGCGCTTCGGCGCCTGGAACCGGCCCAACCAGCGCGGCCCCGAGCAGATGGGCTGGCGCACCACCGCGCAGAACCTCAATCTCAACCGCGACTACGTCAAGGCCGATGCGCCGGAGATGCAGGCGATGCTGCGCCTGGTCGAGCAGTGGGATCCGCTGCTGTACGTGGACCTGCACGTCACCGATGGTGCGCAGTTCGAGCACGACGTGTCGATCCAGGTGGAACCGCTGCGCGCCGGCGACACCGCGCTGCGCGGCGACGGCCTGCGCCTGCGCGATGGCGTGCTCGCCGACCTGAAGCGGCAGGGTTCGTTGCCGTTGCCCTACTACCCCTCGTTCGTGGTCAACGACGACCCGGCCTCCGGCTTCGAGGACGGCGTGCCGACGCCGCGCTTCTCGCACGGCTATTTCCAACTGCGCAACCGCTTCGGCATGCTGGTGGAAACGCATTCCTGGAAGCGCTACCCCGAGCGCGTGCGCATCACCCGCAACACCATCGTCTCGGTGCTGCAGCAGGTGGCACGGCACGGTGCGCAGTGGCGCGCCGATGCACTGGCCGCCGACACCCGCGCGCAAGCGCTGGGCGGCAAGACCGTGGCGCTGGATTACCGCACCACCGATGCCTCGCACCTGGTGGATTTCCGCGGCTACGCCTACACGCGCACGCCCTCGCCGGTCTCCGGCGCGCTGATGACCCGCTACGACGAACGCACCCCGCAGATATGGCGGGTGCCGCTGCGCGACCAGGTCGTGCCCAGCGTGGAAGTCGCCGCGCCGCGCGCCGGCTACCTAGTACCGGCGGCGCAGGCCGCCCTGGTCGGCGCCAAGCTGCGCCAGCACGGCATCGCCTTCCGCACCCTCGACCACGATGCCACCCTGCCGGTGCAGACCTTCCGCGCCGAGACCGCCAGCTTCGCCGCGCGCTCGTCCGAAGGCCACCAGCGGCTCAGCGTCACCGGCGCCTGGAAGCCTGAGACCCGCGCCATCGGCGCCGGTGCGCTGTTCGTGCCGATTGCCCAGCCCAAGTCGCGGCTGCTGATGGCACTGCTGGAGCCGCAGGCGCCGGACTCGCTGCTGCAATGGGGCGAGTTCAACAGCGCGTTCGAGCGCGCCGAATACATGGAAGACTACGTCGCCGAGGACGTGGCGCGGCAGATGCTTGCCAGCGACCCGGCGCTCAAGGCGGAGTTCGAGGACAAGCTCGAACACGACGCAGCCTTCGCCAAGGACCCGCAGGCGCGGCTGGAATTCTTCTACCGCCGCCACAGCTCCTGGGACGAGCGTTACCGCCTGTACCCGGTCATGCGCAGCGACGAAGCACCGTCCTGACGCGCGGTTCCGACCTCCCCCCAACTCCCCCCGATGCGCCTTCCCTTTGATCTGCCAGAGAGGCTGTTCGCCCCGATATGAAAACGTTTACAGGATCCCTTTGCCTGACCCTCGCGCTGGCCTCGCCTGCCTCCGCCGCGCCGCCGGCGACGGCCGCGGGCGCGGCGTCCACACCGAACGCCCCTGCTGCGCAGCGTCCCTGGAACGATCGCAGCCTGTCGCCGGACCGGCGCGCCGCGCTGCTGGTGCAGGCGATGACCCCGGACGAAAAATTCCAGCTGCTGCACAGCTACTTCGGGCTGGGCAAGGACGGCGGCCCGCGTCCGCCGGGCGCGATCGGCTCGGCCGGCTACGTGCCGGCGGTCGAGCGCCTGGGCATCCCGTCGCAGCAGCTGGCCGATGCCGGCGTCGGCGTGACCAACCCCGGTAACATCCGCCCCGGCGACCACGCCACCGCGATGCCCTCCGGCCCCGCCACCGCCGCCACCTGGAACCGCGAGGTGGCCTTCGCCGGCGGCGCCACCATGGGCCGCGAAGCCTGGCAGCAGGGCTTCAACGTGCTGCTGGCCGGCAGCGTCAACCTGCAGCGCGACCCGCGCAACGGCCGCAACTTCGAGTACGCCGGCGAAGATCCGCTGCTGGCCGGGGTGATGGTCGGCGAATCGATCCGCGGCGTGCAGAGCCAGCACGTGGTCTCGACCATGAAGCACTTCGCGATGAACGACCTGGAGACCGGGCGCAATACCCACAGCGCCGACATCGGCGAGCAAGCCATGCACGAGTCGGACCTGCTGGCCTTCGAGCTGGCGCTGAAGATCGGCCAGCCCGGCTCGGTGATGTGTTCGTACAACCGCATCAACGGCGTGTACGGCTGCGAGCACGACTACCTGCTCAACAAGGTGCTCAAGCAGGAATGGAAGTTCCCCGGCTACGTGATGTCCGACTGGGGCGGCGTGCACAGCGGCTCCAAGGCGGCGCTGGCCGGCCTGGACCAGCAGTCGGCCGGCGAAGTGTTCGACAAGGCGGTGTACTTCGACCAGCCGCTGCGCATGGCGGTGGCCGCCGGCACCGTGCCGCAGGCGCGCCTGGACGACATGGTCAAGCGCATCCTGCGCGCCTTCATCGCCACCGGCAGCTTCGACAACCCGCCGCAGCACCAGCCGATCGACGATGCCGCCGGCGGCCTGGCCGCGCAGCGCGTGGTCGAGGAAGGCACGGTGCTGTTGCGCAACGAGGGCAAGCTGCTGCCGCTGTCGCGCAACCTGCGCCGCATCGCGGTGATCGGCGGGCATGCCGACAAGGGCGTGATCGGCGGCGGCGGCTCGTCGATGGTCGGCGTCACCGTCAACGGCGGCAACGCGGTGCCGGGCATCGCCCCGACCACCTGGCCGGGCCCGGTGATGTTCCATCCGTCCTCGCCGCTGCAGGCGCTGCGCAAGGCGCTGCCGGATGCGCAGATCGACTACGCCAGCGGCGACGACCCGGTCGCGGCGGCCAAGCTGGCGCGCGAGGCCGAGGTGGCCATCGTGTTCGCCACGCAGTGGTCGGCCGAATCGGTGGACCTGCCGGACATCGGCCTGCCCGACAAGCAGGACGCGCTGATCGCGGCGGTGGCCAAGGCCAACCCGAAGACGGCAGTGGTGCTGGAGACCAACGGCCCGGTGGCGATGCCGTGGCTGCAGCAGGTGCCGGCGGTGCTGGAGGCCTGGTACCCGGGCATCCGCGGCGGCGAAGGCCTGGCGCGACTGCTGCTGGGCGAGGTCAACCCGTCCGGCCGCCTGCCGGTGACCTGGCTGCGCGACGTGTCGCAACTGCCGCGGCCGTCGATCCCCGGGCTGGGCTTCAAGCCGGCGCAACCGGCCGGCAGCAACGTCGACTACACCATCGAAGGCGCCAACGTCGGCTACCGCTGGTTCGCCGCGCGCGGCCTGGAGCCGGTGTATCCGTTCGGCTACGGCCTGTCCTACACCACGTTCGCTTACTCGAACTTCAAGGTGCAGGCCGACGGCAGCCGTGTCGTCGCCAGCTTCGACGTGCGCAACACCGGCGATCGCGAAGGTGCCGACGTGCCGCAGCTGTACCTGCGCCTGCCGCAGGGCCACCACACCCCGATCCGCCTGGTCGGCTGGGACAAGGTCCTGCTCAAGCCGGGCGAGAGCCGCCACATCAGCATCGTCGCCGAACCCAAGACGCTGGCCGACTACGATCCCAAGAAGCGCCATTGGCACATCGCCGCCGGCGACTACGAACTGCTGCTGGGCCGTTCGGCGACGCAGGTGGAGGCGCGCGCGCCGCTGCAGCTGAAGGACGGGGTGCTGCAGCACTGAGCGAAGGCCGTGGCGTCCACGCCGCGTCCCGGTCCCGCCCTGCCTCCGCGCGCGTGCGCCGGAGGCGGGGCGATGTTTTCGCGATCGCGCCCTGCGCGGTAGCGATTGTGTGGCGGACGCCGCAGCGCCGCCGGCTGTATACGCAACCCTGAGACCCTGCGCCGTAGCATCGCCCACATGACTCCTTGCGTCTTCCGATGGCATCGCACCGGCTGGCTGTTGCTGGCCGTGGCGGCATTGGCACGCGCGCAGGCGATGACGGACGCGGTGCCGACGATCGCGGCGGCGCCGGATAGTCCCCTCACCATGGTCACCCTCACGCTCGCCGGCGATCCGCGCGCGGCGCAGGACGGCGACGACTGGACCGCACGCCGCGAGCGCATCGTCGCGGCGCTGCAGCGCCTGCATCCCGACGCCATCGCCCTGCAGGAAGTGCTGCAGACACCGGAGATGCCGAACCAGGCGCAATGGCTGGCGGCGCGCCTGGGCTACCACTGCCACTTCATCAGCCCCGATCCGCCGAGCCGGCCGCAACGCCGCGGCAATGCGCTGCTGACCCGCCTGCCGGTGCTGGAGGAAGCCGAGACCCTGCTGCATCCGCTGGAGGACTACAGCGTGGCCGGCCTGGTGCGGGTGGACCTGCACGGGCAGCCGGTGAACTTGTATTTCACCCGCCTGCACGCCGCGCGCGACGGCGGCGCCAGCCGTCGCGAACAGGCCGAGGATCTGATGGCATGGATCGACGCCACCGCCGAGGGCGTGCCATCGCTGCTGGCGGGCGGCTTCTTCGCCGCGGCGCGCGCACCCGAGCTGGCGCCGCTGGCGGTGCGCTTCGAGGACGGCAGCGTGCGCGGCGAATCGGCGCGCAATCGCATCGATGTTCGTGCGCCCGGCACATCGGTGGTCGCCGACCACGTGTTCTTCGAACGCGGCCACTTCCGCCCCGTGCATGGCGCGCGCCTGTTCGCGCCGGCGCCGGACCTGCCCGCGGCCGGCACGCGCGGCCTGTTGATGGCGCTGCAGCCGCTGGACCCGATGCCGGCGTCGCTGCAACCGGCGCCTTAGCGGATGGCCGGCTGAGCGCATTCGCGCGCCGTGCGATCAATGCCGTGCGATGCGGCACATGGGGATGGACCGGCGTCGGAATGCCATCGGCCCGGAACGATCGGGCGGCTCCGATCCCCTTGCTTTTGTCACCCATCACCGCATCTGTTGGAGGAGCGGCTTCAGCCGCGACAGGCATTCCCGGTAACGCCCGTCGCGGCTGAAGCCGCTCCTACAAGTGGCGTTTCGTCGTTATTAGCGCTGCCCTGAAGTCGCTCCTGCGCGTGCGTCCCCTAGGTTTTTAGCGGCGCCCTGGCGACGTAGCGGCGCAAGCGATGGCCGATGCGGCGCAGATCGCCATCGCTGCGAAGCACGTTGCTCACGCACGCGAAGGCAACGCACCGACCTGCCTCTCCTTACCTCGCAGCCACGCACTACCCGCACTTCCAGCGCTTCTGTCGGGTATCCGCATAAAAAAGGCCGGGCGAACCCGGCCTTCTTCATGCTGCGGCGCTGGCGGCTGATCAGCCGATCGCGGCGTGGTAGCGGCGCTCCACTTCCTTCCAGTCGACCACGTTGAAGAACGCGCCGATGTAGTCCGGGCGACGGTTCTGATACTTCAGGTAGTAGGCGTGTTCCCACACGTCCAGGCCCAGGATCGGGGTGTTGCCCTCGAACAGGGGGCTGTCCTGGTTGGCGGTGCTCTCGACCACCAGCTTCTTGTCGGGGGTGACGCTCAGCCAGGCCCAGCCACTGCCGAAACGGGTCAGCGCGGCCTTGGTGAAGGCTTCCTTGAACTTGTCGAAGCCGCCCAGTTCGCTGTCGATCGCCTTGCCGACGTCGCCGCTGGGGGTGCCGCCGGCGTCGGGCGCCATCACCGTCCAGAACAGCGAGTGGTTGGCATGGCCGCCACCGTTGTTGCGCACCGGACCCTGCAGGTTCTCCGGCAGCGACTTCAGCTTGGACACCAGCGCCTCGATCGGCAGATCGGCATACTCGGTGCCTTCCAGCGCCGCGTTGACGTTGTTGATGTAGGTCTGGTGATGCTTGGTGTGATGGATCTCCATCGTCTGCGCATCGATGTGCGGTTCCAGCGCGTCGTAGGCGTAGGGCAACTTGGGGAGGGTGTAGGCCATGCGGTTCTCCTGGACTTTCGCCGTCGAAAGGACGAGCGTTGCGTGAGCAATGGTAGGGACGGTCGGCGACCTTACCAAGGGCGCGGCTGGGGAAACATCGTCCCATCCCGCGGCGGCGGTGCCGGCCGGCCTTGCGAATCGGCGCCTACCATGCCCCACGCCCCGGTTAGTCGGATGTGAATCGCCTGCGTCACGATGGTGACCGGCGGCGTTTAGAGCGGGAACAGGCAGGCCGGCCCATACTGTGCGCTAGGGCGCCATGCCGCGCGCCGCCGCCGTTCCCGCAGGAGAGTCCATGCGCAAGCCCGTGCTGTTGATCGCCGCCATCGTGTTGCTGGTGGGCGGGCTGTGGGGCATCCGCGGGCTGCAGCATCCGCCGCACCAGCAGTTCGCGCCCTCGCTCGACGCCGCCGCACAGGCGCCGTACACCGCGCCAGACAAGGCAACCGCCGCATCGGACGCCATGGCGCCGGAGCTGCCCGCGTTCCTGCCGCCCGAAGCGCGCGCCACGGTGGCGCTGATCCTGCGTGGCGGCCCGTTCCCGCACCGCCAGGACGGCAGCGTGTTCGGCAACCGCGAAAAACGCCTGCCGGCGCAACCACGCGGCTACTACCGCGAATACACCGTCGACACGCCAGGCCTGTCGCATCGCGGCACGCGCCGCATCGTCACCGGCGGCACGCCGCCGCAGGTCTGGTACTACAGCGACGACCACTACGACAGTTTCCGCAGCTTCCAGGTCGGCGGCGCGGGGGCGGCCCGGTGAGCGGCTTCCCGTTCGCGCTGAACCTGGCCGAGCCGGCCGCCTCCGGCGTCTATCGCGTCGCCAACCGCGACCTGGACAGCGTCGCCGCCCTGGCCCGCGACGCCGGCCTGCGGCTGTGCCGGATCGACCTGCACGGCTGCACCGGCAAGGCCATGCTGCTGATGCGGCTGGCCGCGCAACTGGACTTCCCGGCCGGCTTCGGCCGCAACTGGGACGCGCTCACCGATGGCCTGCGCGACCTGTCCTGGCTGCCCGCGCCGCGCGGCTATGCGCTGCTGCTGGAGGACGCCGGGCAGTTGCAGGCGGTGGCGCAGCCGGCCTTCGACGTGTTGCTGGAAATCCTCGACGATGTCGCCCGCGAGTGGGCGCAGGACGGCATCTGCTTCGTCGCGTTCGTGGGCGGCAGCGAGGAAGCGGAAGCGCCCGCCGACCGCGATTGACGCGCTGCGTCGAACCGCTCACACAAGAGCGTCGTCGCGCGATCCCTCACTCCTGTGAGACTCCCCTGTGGGAGGGGCTTCAGCCCCGACGCGACGCGGCCCAATACGCGATGGACACCGCGCAGCGGCGGTGGAGAGGCAGAAAAGACAGCGGCGCTACATGGCCATCGGGAGCCATGTAGCGCGACTCTTACGTAAGATTCCGCGACGCTGCGGCTGTTGCTGTCGCCGCTCCGGACGGCGTGTCCCCGTCCCGGCTCCACCCCTCACCCGTCCAGTTCGCTCCACCGCGCATACGCCGCATCCAGGTCCGCTTGCGCCTGGCTCAGGGCCTGCGTGTGCGCATTCACCGCCGCCGCGTCGCGCTGGTAGAACGCCGCGTCGGTCATCGCTTCGGTCAACGCCGCGACCTGCTGTTCCAGCGCTTCGATCCGCGCCGGCAACTGCTCCAGTTCGCGCGCGTCCTTATAGCTGAGCTTGCGCTTGGCCGGCGCAGGTGCAGGTGCTGGCGCCGCCGCTGCCACCGGCGTGGTCGCCGCCGCAGTGGCCGAGGCCTTGGCCACCGCCATCGCGCTGGCCGGCGCCGCCGGGCGCTGGCGCACCCAGTCGCTGTAGCCACCGACGTATTCGCCGATGCGGCCGTCGCCTTCCATGACCATGGTGGAAGTCACCACGTTGTCGATGAAGTCGCGGTCGTGGCTGACCAGCAACAGTGTGCCGCTGTAGTCGCCGAGCAGTTCTTCCAGCAACTCCAGGGTTTCCACGTCCAGATCGTTGGTCGGTTCGTCCATCACCAGCAGGTTGGACGGCTGCGCGAACAGCCGCGCCAGCAGCAGGCGGTTGCGCTCGCCGCCGGACAGACGGGTGATCGGCGCACGCGCGCGCTCCGGGGTGAACAGGAAGTCTTGCAGGTAGGCATGCACGTGCTTGCGCTTGCCGTTGACCTCGATGAAATCGCGGCCCTCGGCCACGTTCTCGATCGCGCTCCAGTCCTCGCGCAGGGTGGCACGGTACTGGTCGAAATACGCCACCTGCAGATTGGTGCCGGCGCGCACTTCGCCGTGGTCCGGGGTCAGTTCGCCCAGCAACAGCTTCAGCAGCGTGGTCTTGCCGCTGCCGTTGGGGCCGATCAGGCCGATGCGGTCGCCGCGCAGGATGGTGGTGGAAAAATCGCGCACCATGCTGCGCGGGCCGAAGGCGAAGCTCAGCTCCTTGGCCTCGATCACCTTCTTGCCGGAGGATTCGCCCTGCGCCGCTTCCATGCGCACGTTGCCGCCGAGTTCGCGGCGCTGGGTGCGCTCGCGGCGCATGGCTTCCAGGCGCCGCACCCGGCCCTCGTCGCGGGTGCGCCGCGCCTTGATGCCCTGGCGGATCCACACTTCTTCCTGCGCCAGCAGCTTGTCGAAGCGTGCGTTTTCCTGCGCCTGCGCGTTGAGCCGCTCCTCGCGGCGGCGCTCGTAGTTGGCCCAGTCGCCCGGCCAACTGCTGACCTGGCCGCGGTCGATCTCGACGATGCGCGTGGCCAGGGCGCGCAGGAACCGCCGGTCGTGGGTGACGAACACCACGCTGCCGTTCCAGCCCTTGAGGAAGCCTTCCAGCCAGTCGATGGCCTCGATGTCGAGGTGGTTGGTCGGTTCGTCCAGCAACAACAGGTCCGGCGCCGACACCAGCGCCCGCGCCAGCAGCACGCGGCGCTTCATGCCGCCGGACAGCCGCGCGAACTCGGCATCGCCGTCCAGTTCCAGGCGGGTCAGGGTTTCGTTGACCCGTTGGTCCAGCGCCCAACCATTGGCGCCATCGATCTTGGACTGCACCGCGCCGAGCGCATCGCCATCGAACTCGGCGGCATGGCTGAGCCGATGGAACTCGGCCAGCCAATGGCCGAGCTCGCCCAGGCCGTCGGCGACCACGTCGAACACGCTGCCGGCGGCGCCATGCGGCACCTCCTGCTCCAGCCGCGCGATGCGCACGCCCTGCTGCACGCGGACCTCGCCGTCGTCGGGCTTGAGCTCGCCGGCGATCAATTTCATCAGGGTGGATTTGCCGGCGCCGTTGCGGCCGATCAGGGCGATGCGTTCGCCCGGCTCGATCGACAGGTCGGTCTTTTCCAGCAACAACGGGCCGCCGACGCTGTAGTCGAGGTTCTGCAGAGTGATAAGAGGCATCGCGCTATTGTACGGGACCCGGGACCCGGGACCCGGGAAGCAAAAAGCGGCGCGTCTTGCGAATCGAGATGCCCTTTTGCTGTTGACGTTCCGGGTCCCGGGTCCCGAGTCCCGGCCCCACCAGCTAAAATGCCGCATGAACGATTTCGCCCCCCTCTCCCTTTCCCCGGCGCTCGCGCCCGGCATCGACGCGCTCGGCTACACCAGCATGACCCCGGTGCAGGCGCAGAGCCTGCCGCCGATCCTGGCCGGCCAGGACGTCATCGTGCAGGCGCCCACCGGCAGCGGCAAGACCGCGGCGTTCGGCCTGGGCCTGCTGCACAAGCTGGACCCGGCGCTGAGCCGCGCGCAGGCACTGGTGCTGTGTCCGACCCGCGAACTGGCCGACCAGGTCGGCAAGCAGTTGCGCAAGCTGGCCACCGGCATTCCCAACATGAAGCTGGTGGTGCTGACCGGCGGCATGCCGCTGGCGCCGCAGCTGGCCTCGCTGGAGGCGCACGACCCGCAGGTGGTGGTGGGCACGCCCGGGCGCATCCAGGAGCTGGCGCGCAAGCGGGCGCTGCATCTGGGTGGGGTGCGCACGCTGGTGCTGGACGAGGCCGACCGCATGCTCGACATGGGCTTCGAGGAGCCGATCCGCGAGATCGCCAGCCGTTGCGACAAGCACCGGCAGAGCCTGCTGTTCTCGGCCACCTTCCCGGAGGAAATCCGCGCATTGGCGCGCGACCTGCTGAAGGAGCCGGCGGAAATTACCGTCGAAGGCGCGGACAGCGCACCGGAAATCGACCAGCAGTTCTTCGAGGTCGACCCCACCTACCGGCAGAAGGCCGTGGCCGGCCTGCTGCTGCGCTTCACCCCCGAATCCAGCGTGGTGTTCTGCAATACCCGCAAGGAGGTCGACGAGGTCGCCGGGTCGCTGCAACAGTTCGGCTTTTCCGCGCTGGCGCTGCATGGCGACATGGAGCAGCGCGACCGCGACGAGGTACTGGTGCGCTTCGTCAACCGCAGTTGCAACGTGCTGGTCGCCAGCGACGTGGCCGCGCGCGGACTGGACGTGGAAGACCTGGCGGCGGTGATCAACTACGAACTGCCGACCGACACCGAGACCTACCGCCACCGCATCGGCCGCACCGCGCGCGCCGGCAAGCACGGCCTGGCCCTGAGCCTGGTGGCGCCGCGCGAAACCGCGCGCGCGCAGGCACTGGAAACCGAACAGGGCCAGCCGCTGCGCTGGTCGCGCGCACCGCTGGCCACCGCGCGGCCGGCGCAGTTGCCGCAGGCGGCGATGGTCACCCTGCGCATCGACGGCGGCAAGACCGACAAGCTGCGTCCCGGCGACATCCTCGGCGCGCTGACCGGCGATGCCGGGCTGTCCGGCGCGGCGATCGGCAAGATCGCCATCTACGCCACTCGCTCCTACGTCGCCATCGCCCGCGCCCACGCCGGCAAGGCGCTGGCGCAGTTGCAGGCCGGCAAGATCAAGGGCCGCCGGTTCCGGGTCGCCAAGCTGTGAACACGACGGCGCAACTCCTGGCGTCGCTGCGCCCGGACGAGGATGGCAGCCTGTGGAGCGTCGCGGTCCCGGTGCCGTGGATGCACGACACCTGCTGTTTCGTGCTGGAGGATTGCGACGCCGGCCAGGTCCCGGCCGACGCAGCGGCCGCCATCGCGACGTTCCTGCAGCTCGACTCCGCAGTGTTCGCCGCAGCCACGCCACACGTGTTCGCCTACTACCGGCACACACAGGCGCTGTGCGCCAAGTACGGATGGCCGTCGCCGGACATCGCCAGCCCCGCCGCAATATGGGAACACGTGCAGTTCGGCAGCGAAGCCTACCTCCGCCGCTATCGCGATGGCCGCCTGCGCATCAGCCTGGAATGCAACTGCGACTGGGAAGCGGAGCATGGACTGCACCTGGTGTTCGCCGACGACGGGCGGATCTGCAAGGTCGGTCCGTTCGATGGCCATTTGAGCCATGCCGCCGCGCATGCGGACCCCAGCCTGGAAACGGTGATCTACCCGACCTGACAGGGCGCCTGCAGTTGCGGCGTCAGGCATCGCCCGCACCAGGCGCGATTGCCACGACGCATGTGCGCCGCGGCCTCGCCCAACGCTTCGATCCCCGGCCTCGCTACTGCGCTGCCAGGGGCAGTGGCCGTGCTCAGTAAGTCAGCGTCGCCAGCAGCGGCAAGGTCTCGCTCCAGCGATCGCGTCCACGCAACGCCTGCAGTTCCACCAGCACCGCGGCGCCGACCACTTCCAGTTCCAGTTGCTGCGCCAACGCCAGGGCCGCGCGCAAGGTGCCACCGGTGGCGAGCACGTCGTCGACCAGCAGCACGCGCGCACCGGCCGGTAGCGCATCGGCGTGCATTTCGATGCGGTCGCTGCCGTACTCCAGCGCGTACTCCTGGGTCACCGTTCTGCCCGGCAGCTTGCCCGGCTTGCGCACTGGCACGAAGCCCGTGCGCAGTTCGTGCGCCAGCGCCGCCCCCAGGATGAAGCCGCGCGACTCGATGCCCAGCACCGCCTGCAGCGGCGTGGTGCGCCACGGACGCGCCATCTCGTCCAGCGCCGAGGCGAAATCCGGGCCGTCGGCCAGCAGCGGGGTGATGTCCTTGAACACGATACCCGGCTTCGGGAAATCGGCGATATCGCGGATGCGGCCGGACCAGTGGGCCGGTGCGTCGCTGGGCGCGCCGCAACAGGAGGAATCGTTCATCGCACAGTCGTATGGCGTGGGGAAACGCAAAGTCTAGTCGCTAGGCGGCACGGCGTCGCGGGGCCGCCTGCTCGGTCTACCGCTTACGCCGCCGCAGCGCTCGCGTCCTGCCGCGCCGGACTGCGAAACAGGCCGCGCACCAGCACGAAGAACAACGGCACCAGCAACACCGCCAGCACGGTGCCGGTGACCATGCCACCGATCACGCACACGCCGATCTCGCGGCGGCTGGAGGCGCCGGCGCCGGTCGACAGCGCCAGCGGCAGCACGCCGGCCACGAACGCCAGCGAGGTCATCACGATCGGCCGCAGGCGCAACCGCGCGCCTTCCAGCGTCGCCTCCAGCAAGGGCATGCCCGCACGCTGTCGCGCCTCGGCGAATTCGACGATCAGGATCGCGTTCTTCGCCGACAGGCCGATGGTGGTCAGCAGGCCGACCTGGAAATAGATGTCGTTGACGAAGCCGGCCAGTGTGGTCGCCAGCACCGTGCCGACCACGCCCAGCGGAATCACCAGCAACACCGCCACCGGGATCGACCAGCTCTCGTACAGCGCCGCCAGGCACAGGAAAATGAACAGGATCGAGGCGGTATACAGCCACAGCGTCTGATTGCTGGACAACTGCTCCTGATAGGACAGCCCGCTCCACTGCAGATCGAAGCTCTCCTGCTTGGCCACCAGCGCCTGCATCCGTTGCATCGCCTCGCCGGAACTGCTGCCGGCGGCGGCGCCGCCCTGGATCTGCGATGCCGGCAGGCCATTGAAGCGCTGCTGCAGCTGCGGGCCGCGGGTCCAGTGGGTGCTGGCGAAACTGGCGAACGGCGCCATCTGTCCGCCGCTGCCGCGCACGTACCACTGCGCGATGTCCTCCGGCAGCGCGCGGTACGGCGCATCGCCCTGCACGTACACACGCTTGACCCGGCCGCGGTCGATGAAGTCGTTGATGTAGCTGCCGCCCCAGGCGGTGGCCAGGGTCGCGTTGATGTCGCTCTGCGCCAGGCCCAGCGCGCTGGCCTGGGCGTGGTCGATATCCACCTGCAGCTGCGCCTTGTCGCCCAGGCCGTTGAGCCGCACCGCGGTCAGTTGCGGATCGTCGCCGGCTTCCTTGAGCACCTGTTGCTGCGCCTTCAGCAGTGCCGCGCGGCCAGCGCCGTCGCTGTCGCGGATCCACAGCTCGAAGCCGCTGGACTGGCCCAGGCCGCGCACCGCCGGCGGCGACAGCACGCTGATCTTGGCGTCGCCGACCCCGCGGAAATGCGCGTTGGCGCGGTCGATGATGGCCTGCGCCGTGTTGTCGCGATTGCGCTCGCCCCACGGCCTGAGCGCCACGAACGCCTGCCCGGCGTTCTGCCCGGTGCCGGCGTTGTTGCGGCCCACCACCATGAAGATGGCGGTGAGATTGGCCTTCTCGTGGGTCATGAAGTAATCGCTGATGCGCTCGCCCAGGGCCTGGGTCTTGGCCAGCGGCGTGCCTTCCGGGGTGGTGAACTGGATCTGCACCTGGCCCTGGTCCTCCACCGGCAGGAAGCCGGTGGGCATGCGCATGTACAGCACGACCATCGCCAGCGCCACCAGCGCATACAGCGCCAGCCAGCGCCGCGGCCGCTGCAGCAGGGTGCCGAGGCGGCGCTGGTAGGCCTGCTGGCCGCGCTCGACGTTGCGGTTGAACCATTGGAAGAAGCGGCCGAGCTTGCGCTCCTGCTCCACCGGCTTGAGCAGGGTCGCGCACAGCGCCGGGGTCAGGGTCAGGGCGACCAGCGCCGACAGCGCCATCGCCGAGGCGATGGTGATGGAGAACTGCCGGTAGATGATGCCGGTGGAGCCGCCGAAGAACGCCATCGGCAGGAACACCGCGCCCAGCACCACGGTGATGCCGATCAGCGCACCGGTGATCTCGCCCATCGAGCGCTCGGTGGCCTCGCGCGGCGGCAGGTGCTCCTCGTGCATGATCCGCTCGACGTTCTCCACCACCACGATGGCGTCGTCGACCAGCAGGCCGATCGCCAGCACCATCGCGAACAGGGTCAGCGTGTTGATGGTGAAACCGGCCGCGGCGAGGATGCCGAAGGTACCCAGCAGCACCACGGGCACGGTGATCGCCGGGATCAGCGTGGCGCGGGCGTTCTGCAGGAACAGGAACATCACCACCACCACCAGCACGATCGCCTCGGCCAGGGTGTGCACCACGTTCTCGATGGAGATCCGCACGAACGGCGTGCTGTCGCGCGGATAGGCCACGTCCAGGCCCGGCGGGAAGGTCGGCTTGAGCCGTTCGATGGTGGCGTGGATCGCATCGGAGGTGGCGATCGCATTGGCGCCGGCGGACAGCGTCACCGAGAAGCCGGACGCCGGGTGGCCGTTGAGCGTGGCGTTGTTCTGGTAGTTCTCCGCGCCGATCTCCACCCGCGCCACGTCGCCCAGGCGCACGCTGGAGCCGTCCGCGCGCGTGGCCAGGATGATCTGCCGGAACTGCTCGGGGGTCTGCAGCCGCGACTGCGCGGTGACCGTGGCATTGAGTTCCTGCTCGGCGCCGGTGGGCAGCGCGCCGAGTTCGCCGGCGGTGACCTGGGTGTTCTGCGCCAGGATCGCGCTGCGCACGTCGCCGGGCATGAGTTGATAGGCGTTGAGCTTGTACGGGTCCAGCCACACCCGCATCGCGTATTGCGCGCCGAACACGTTGATCTCGCCGACACCGTTGATGCGGCTGATCGGGTCCTGCAGGGTGCTGACCAGGTAGTCGGAGATGTCGACGTTGTCCATGCGGTCGGTGCGGTCGTAGATCGCCACCGCCATCAGGCTGTCGCCCTGCGACTTGGCCACGGTCACGCCCTGCTGCTGCACTTCCTGCGGCAGGCGGTTGAGCGCCTGGTTGACCGCGTTCTGCACCTGCACCTGGGCGATGTCGGGATTGGCCGCCTGGTCGAAGGTGATGCTGATCCGCGCCTGCCCGGACGAGGAACTGGTCGAGGAGAAGTACAGCAGGTGGTCGATGCCCTTGATCTGCTGTTCGATCACCTGGGTGACGCTGTCCTCCACGGTCTGCGCCGAGGCGCCGTTGTAGGTGGCGGTGACGTTGACCGACGGCGGGGCGATGTCCGGATACTGCTCGATCGGCAGGGTGAACACGGCGATGGCGCCGGCGGCCATGATGCAGATGGCCAGGACCCAGGCGAAGATCGGACGGTGGATGAAGAAACGCGGCAGCATGCCGGCTCAGCCCTGGCTGGCGGCAGGCGCGGCCGTGGCGGCGGTCTTGACCGTCACCTTGGCGCCGTCGCTGAGGCCTTGCCGGCCCGCCACCACCACCCGTTCGCCGGGCTTCAGGCCATCGCCCACCAGCCAGCGGTCGCCGACCGCGCGCAACGTGGTGAACTCGCGCTGGCGCACCACGTTGTCGGTGCCCACCACCCAGGCCACCGCCTCGCCGCGCGGGGTGCGGTCGACCGCCGCCTGCGGCACCAACAGCGCCTGCTGGCGCACGCCCTGCCCGACCAGCGCGCGCACGTACATGCCCGGCAGCAGTTGCGCATCGGGATTGGGAAAGCGCGCGCGCAGAGTCACCGCGCCGGTGGTCTCCTCCACGTCGAGGTCGGCGAACTCCAGCGTGCCCGGCAACGGGTACGCGGTGCCGTCGGACAGGGTCAGCCGCACCTGCGTGCTGGCCGGCTGCACGCCGCCGGCGGCGATCGCCCGGCGCAGCGCCAGGAACTGGTTGCCGGACTGGGTGATGTCCACGTTCATCGGATCCAGTTGCTGGATCTTGGCAATGGCATCGGTCTGGTTGGCAGTGACCAGCGCGCCCGGGGTCACCCGCGCGCGGCCGATGCGCCCGCCGATCGGCGCCAGCACCGTGGCGAAGCGCAGTTGCGTGCGTGCCGTGTCCAGCGCTGCGCGTTGCGCGTCGCGGCTGGCCAGGGCCTGCTTGTAGGCGGCCTGCGCATCGTCCACGTCCTGCTGCGCGGCCAGCCGGGTCTTGCCCAGGGTGCGGTAGCGCTCGGCGCGCAGCGTGGCGGCAGCGAGCGTGGCCTCGGCGGTGGCCAGGTTGGCCTGCGCCTGGTTGGCCGCGGCCTGGTACAGGGTCGGCTCGATCTGGAACAGCGGCTGCCCGGCGCGCACCGTGGCGCCCTCCTCGAACAGCCGCTGGCGCAGGATGCCGCTGACCTGCGGCCGCACCTCCGATTCTTCCGAAGCCACGGTGCGCCCGGCCAGTTCCACGCTCAGCGGCACGCTCTGCGGCTGCAGGGTCACCACCTCCACCGTCTTCGCTGCCGGTGCTGGCGCCTTGCCTCCGCCCTTGCAGCCGGCGAACGCGAGCACGACGACGGACAGCAGCAACGGCAGCGCGCGGCGGCGCTGGACGAAAGGCGCGGGCATGCGCTTGATCCTGGGGACGGCGGGGAGGATCATTTAATTTACTCAAAGACAAAAAAACAATCATGAAGGGAAGCACAACCCTTCGCCGCCAGGATGCGCAAACTGCGACGGCGACGCCCGGGCCGGCGACAACGGGCGTGCCCGCGCGCCCACGCGGACGGCCGGCATCGGCACGGCCGCGCCTGCTGGCGGCGGCGCGCACGCTGCTGCTGGAACATGGGCTGGACGTATCGCTGGAACAGATCGCCAGCCAGGCCGGGCTGACCCGGCAGAGCCTGTACAACCACTTCTCCAGCAAGGCCGAGTTGCTGATGCAGGTGTTCGAGGCCCTGGGCGAAGAGTTGCAGACCCTCCTGGAGAACATCGGCAACGCCACTGCACAGGACCTGCCCGCGACCCTGCGGCAGATCGCGCTGACCGTGCCGGCGCACCTGTACGCGCCCGACGCCTTGCGCCTGCATCGCCTGCTGGTGCAGGCCAGCGCGCAGATGCCGGACCTGTTGCAGTCGCTGCACCAACGCCGCGCCGGCCGCCTGCGCGAGCGCCTGAGCGCCTTGCTGCAGACCCTGCACCTGCGTGGCGACGTGCAGGTCGACGCGCCCTTCCTCGCCGCCACCGCGTTCATCGGCGCCACCTTCGGCTATGCGTATCCCGGCGCGATGCTCAACGGACAGGCGCCGGACGCGGCCGCCCAGCAGGCGCTGGCGAAGGAAGTGGTGGCGACCTTCCTGGCCGCCTGGCGCTATCGCGGCGCGACCGCGCCCTGAGCGCACGCGCCGGCCCCGCTCAGGAACTGCACGACAACATCGAACAGCCGGCCCGGCTCCGCGCCCAGTCCGGACGCTTCGCCGCGAAGGCCTCGCGCCCGGGCTGCTCGTCGTACGGATGGCGCATCACCCCCAGCAACTCGTCGATGCCGCTGGTGTCGCCCTGCTCGGCGCGGTCGATCGCCTGCTGCGCCAAGTAGTTGCGCAGCACGTAGCGCGGATTGGCCGCACGCATCCGCGCGGCGCGGGTGGCGGCTGGCAACGGATCCTGCTGCAGGCGCTGCGCATAGCGCGCCAGCCAGGCCTCGAACGCCGGCGCCTGCGCGGCCAGCCTGGCCGGGTCGTAGAACGCCTCGGCCAGCGCCGCCAGGGCCTGCGCTGGCGTCCAAGGCTGCAGCGGCAGCGCGCTCAAGCCGCGGAACCACAAGGTCATGTCGACCTCGCCCTGCTGCAGCAGGTCCAGCAGGTCGCGCATCAGCGCGACGTCATCGTCGCCGCAGGTCTCCAGGCCGAGCTTGGCCGCGCTGTTGTCGCGCTCGGCCTGCGCATACTCGGCGCGGAACCGCTCCAGGCCGTCGTGCAACGGTGCGACGTCGTCGAACAGCGGTGCCAGCGCCTGCGCCAGCCGGCCAAGGTTCCAGTACGCGACTTGCGGCTGTGTACCGAAGCGATAGCGGCGCCCCTGCGCATCGGTGGTGTTGGGCGTCCAGTCGGGATCGTAGTCGTCGATCCAGCCATACGGGCCGTAGTCGATGGTCAGCCCCAGGATCGACATGTTGTCGGTGTTCATCACCCCGTGCACGAAGCCGACCCGCATCCAGTGCGCGACCATGCGTGCGGTCCGCGCGCAGATCTCGGCGAACCAGGCCGCATCGCGCGCGCCACCGGTACCAGGCAGCTCCGGGAAATCGCGCGCGATCACCAGGTCGGCCAGGCGCCGCAGCAACGCCGTGTCGCCGCGCGCGGCAGGCAATTCGAAACTGCCGAAGCGCACGAACGACGGCGCCACCCGGCACACCACCGCGCCCGGTTCGGCGCGCGGGTGACCGTCGTAGAACATGTCGCGCACCACCGTCTCGCCGGTGCCGACCAGGCTCAACGCGCGCGTGGTCGGCACGCCCAGATGATGCATGGCCTCGCTGCACAGGAATTCGCGGATCGACGAACGCAGCACCGCGCGGCCATCGGCGCCGCGCGAATACGGCGTGGGCCCGGCGCCCTTGAGCTGCAGTTCCCAGCGCCGCCCGTCCACGCCCAGCGCCTCGCCCAGGGAGATCGCGCGTCCGTCGCCGAGTTGCCCCGCCCAATGCCCGAACTGGTGGCCGCCGTAATTGGCCGCATAGGGCTGCATGCCCGGATAGCGCGCATTGCCGGCGAACACGGCGGCGAACTGCGGCGCCTGCACCTCCTGCTCGGACAGCCCAAGCAAGGCCGCCACCTCCGGCGAAGACGCCAGCAGCCGCGGCGCCGCCACCGGGGTCGGCTCGACCGACGACCACAGCGCCCCCAGCACCTCGCGGCGCCGCGGACCGGTTTCCGGGTCGCCAGGCAGCTCGGCGACGAAGCGATTGTCGAAACGCAAGGAAGGCATGGGCAACAGCGTAGAAGTCGCAGGCTTCATTGGAAAGGCAGCAGGGTGAGCACACGGTGCACGCCCGGTGTTGCTTGGCCTTGAAAAGTCCCTCTCCCCCCGGGAGAGGGGTTGGGGTGAGGGTCGGGGCGCGAAGCGCACGCGGTGTCTCGACTGCACGAGGCTTCGCCCGGACCCTCATCCGCCCCTTCGGGGCACCTTCTCCCGGAGGGAGAAGGGGGGCCAAGCCGCTCGCCCTCCGGGAGAGGGGTTGGTGGGGTGAGGGTCGGTCAGCCACTCAGGCACGGCGCACGCGCATGAAGCCACGCTTTTGCCAATCCCCACTCCCCACTCCCCAATCCCTGCGCCACCTGCACTCGCCGCCGACACCTCCATCCGGCATGCTCCGCGCTCCTCTCCGGGATCGCCCATGTCCGACCGTCCGCCTCCGCCCCGCTGGCCCCGCAACGCCCTGATCGCCCTGTCCTCGCTGCTGGTCTCGGCCTGCAGCAGCCTGTTCTTCGGCGGCCTCAACGCCAGCTCCTCGCGGCATGGCCTCAACGAGCAACGCGGGATCGTCTACGACGCGGCGCATGGCCTGGCACTGGACGTGTACCGCCCGGCCGGAGTGCAGCACGCGCCGGTGGTGGTGTTCTTCCACGGCGGCACCTGGAAGACCGGCAACCGCCAGAGCTACCGTTGGGCCGGCGAAGCGCTGGCGCGGCACGGCGTGGTCGCGATCGTGCCGGACTACCGCAAGTATCCGCAGGTGACCCTGGACGGCTTCATGCGCGACGCCGCCGTCGCGGTGGCCTGGAGCCAGCGCCACGCCGCCGAATACGGCGGCGATCCGCAGCGGCTGGTGCTGATGGGCCACTCCGCCGGCGCGCACATCGCCGCGCTGCTGGCCACCGATGGGCACTGGCTGCAGGCGCAGGACCTGTCGCCGCGACAGCTGTGCGGCCTGGTCGGGCTGGCCGGCCCCTACGACTTCCTGCCGCTGACCGACCCGGACCTGATCGGCATGTTCGGCCAGGACCCGGCGCAGCAGCGGCGCTCGCAGCCGGTCAACTTTGTCGATGGCGACGAGCCGCCGGCGCTGCTGCTGCACGGCGACGCCGACACGGTGGTGGAGCCGCACAACAGCCAGTCGCTGCAGGCCGCACTGCAACGCGCCGGGGTGCCGGCCGAATTGAAGACCTATCCCGGCGTCGGCCACATGCGCTTGGTGCTGGCGCTGCGCAAGGACGACCCGGCGCTGCCGGTCATGGCCGACAGCATCGCCTTCGTGCGCGCCTGCCCGGCGCGTCCCGCCGCGCCCTGAGCAGCAAACGCCGCGCGCAGCGAGCCTGGCTCAGCCGTCCGCGCTTCCCAGCAGCTCGAACGGGCCACCCTGCTGCAGCGCGCGCTGGTAGGCGGGGCGCTGTTCGATCCGCTGCACGAACCCGGCCAGGTTCGGATGCGCCTGCAGGCCGATGCGCGCCGCCGCGGCCTGCACCGGGAAGCTCATCTGCACGTCCGCCGCGGTGAAGCGGTCGCCAGCGAACCAGCCGGTCTCGGCTAGCTCGCGCTCCATCCAGTCCAGGTGCAGGCGCACCTGCGGCCCGACGAAGCCGCGCATCGCCTTATCGACGATGGCCTTGGCGATCGGCCGCGCGAAGAACGGCATCTTCGCCGAGCGGATCCGCCCGAACACCAGGCTCATCAGCAGCGGCGGCATCGCCGAGCCCTCGGCGTAGTGCATCCAGTAGCGATAGCGCAGGCGCTCGGGCGAATCCAGCGGCTGCGGCGCCGGCGACAGCGTGCAACCGGTGTCGTAGCGATCGACCAGATAATCGAGGATCGCCCCGGACTCGGCGAGGACGTGACCGTCGTCCACCAGCACCGGCGATTTGCCCAGCGGGTGGATCGCGCGCAGTTCCGGCGGCGCCAGCATGGTCTTGGGGTCGCGCTGGTACTTGATCACCTGGTACGGCAGCGCCAGTTCCTCCAGCAACCACAGCACCCGCTGCGACCTGGACTGGTTGAGGTGATGCACGGTGATCATGGCGACGGCTCCGGAACTCGGGGGCCGCCATGGTAGCCGGATGCAGGTGTGAACCCGCGCATGCAGGCCATCGCCACTGCACTTGGCGCGATGGCCGCGCCGCCATCTCGGAGAAGCACACTGCCTAAAAAAACCATCGCCCAAACAAAAACGCCGGAAGCTTGCGCTCCCGGCGTTTGGCACCTTGCGGTGGCGGGCGTCCTTAGACGGCCTGCACCTGGTCAGCCTGCATACCCTTCTGGCCCTGCACGGCGACGAAGGTCACCTTCTGGCCTTCCTGCAGCGACTTGAAGCCGGTGCCCTGGATCGCGCGGAAGTGCACGAACAGGTCCGGGCCGCTTTCCGGGGTGATGAAGCCGAAGCCCTTGGCATCGTTGAACCACTTCACGGTACCGTTCTGACGCTCAGACATTTGCTAACTCCTGAAACATTGAATTGAAGAAATCGCAGCCATCGGAAATCGAGGCCGAGACTGAGTTGCAGGCGTTAGTAAAGCGAGCGGAACGATGAAGTGGATCGTGAGATCTACTGCACCAAGCCACGATTCACGGTGACTCTAGCAAACACAGTGGGGCCACCATACGCGGGTCGCGATCAAAAAGCGACATGTTTGTGTAGACAAACCGGGATCCACCACAAGGAAGCTGAACCTAACCCTAAAGTTCACGCCGGCGCGGCCGATCCGCCTGCCGATCCGCAAAAACTGCGCAAATCGGCCGGCGTACCCGACAACGGCGACGCAGCCGTGACCAAGGCGGATGCGACCGTACCGGCCTGCCGCCTCCTCGCCCGCCTCGGCCACGCCCGCCCAGCCCCAAACCTTATCTTCCAGCAGGGTCCGGACCGACAGTGCCGCCGCACGCCGTATCCTATGCGCCCTTCGATCCCGGTAGCCGCATGGCCCTCACCGCCACCCTCCGCAAGGCGGAGCTGCAGATTTCCGACATGGACCGCGGCTATTACGCCGCCCATTCCCTGACCCTGGCGCAGCATCCGTCCGAAACCGACCAGCGGCTGATGGCGCGCCTGCTGACCTTCGCCCTGTACGCCGAGGAGCGCCTGCTGTTCGGCAAGGGCCTGAGCAGCGACGACGAGCCCGACCTGTGGCGGATGGACTACACCGGCGCGATCGAGCAATGGATCGAGGTCGGCCAGCCCGACGAATCGCGGGTGCGCAAGGCCTGCGGCCGGGCGCGCTCGGTGGTGGTCGCCAACTACGGCGGCCGCGCCGCGGACATCTGGTGGGACAAGAATGCCTCCGCCCTGGCCAAGCTCAAGCAGGTGCAGGTGATCGACCTGCCGGCCGACGCCGTGGCCGCGGCGGCCGAGCTGATCCAGCGCAGCATGCGCTTCGACGTCATGATCCAGGACGGCGAAGTGCAGTGGCTGGGCGACAGCGGCAACGTCGTGTTCGTGCCCACGGTGCGCAAAGCCGCGGCATGAGCGCCGGCAACGCCCCCATTCGCACGGACGTCGTGGTGATCGGCGCCGGCGCCGCCGGGCTGATGTGCGGGATCGCCGCCGGCCAGCGCGGGCGCCGGGTGCGGGTGATCGACCATGCCAACAAGGTCGGCAAGAAGATCCTGATGTCCGGCGGCGGCCGCTGCAACTTCACCAATACCGGCACCGGGCCGGGCAACTTCCTGTCCGCCAACCCGCACTTCTGCAAATCGGCGCTGGCCCGCTACCGCCCCGCCGACTTCATCGACCTGGTCGAACGCCACCACATCGCCTACCACGAGAAGGAACTGGGGCAGCTGTTCTGCGACGTGTCCTCCAAGCAGATCGTGCGCATGCTGGTGGACGAGTGCGCCGCGGCCGCGGTGACGGTGCGCACCGGCTGCAGCGTGCGCGCGGTGGAACGCGGCAGCGAAGGCTTCCGCCTCGACACCGACGATGGCCCGGTGCACGCAGACGCGCTGGTAGTGGCTACCGGCGGCCTGTCGATCCCCAGCCTCGGCGCCAGCGGGTTCGGCTACGAACTGGCGCGGCAGTTCGGCCACGCGGTGCTGCCGACCCGCGCCGGGCTGGTGCCGCTGACCCTGAGCGGCAAGCACCAGGAACGCCTGCACGACCTGTCCGGCCTGGCGCTGCCGGTGGAGGCCCGTTGCAACGGCGCGCACTTCCGCAACTTCATGCTGATCACCCACCGTGGGGTCAGCGGCCCGGCGATCCTGCAGATCTCCTCGTACTGGCAGCCGGGCGACGACCTGCGCCTGGATCTGCTGCCGGGGCAGGACGCGGCGGCCTGGCTGCGCGAACAGAAGCGTCTGCGCGGCGCAGCCGAGCTGCGCACGGTGCTGGGCGAGGCGCTGCCACGCCGCTTCGCGCAACGCCTGTGCGAGGTGTGGCTGCCGGACAAGCCGGTGCGCCAGCTGGACGAGCCGCAGCTGCGCGCCGCCGCCGACCTGCTCGGCGCCTGGCCGCTGGTGGCCAGCGGCACCGAGGGCTACCGCACCGCCGAAGTCACCCTGGGCGGCGTGGACACCGACCAGGTGTCGTCCTCGACCATGGAATCGCGGCGCGTGCCCGGCCTGTACTTCGTCGGCGAAGTGCTCGACGTCACCGGCTGGCTGGGCGGCTACAACTTCCAGTGGGCCTGGGCCTCGGGCCACGCCGCTGGTTTGGCGGCGTGATCGCGCCGCCGGGATTGGGGATTCGGGAGTGGGGATTGGCGGTGAAGCGGGGATTGGAGATTCGGGATTGGGGATTCGCCAAGGCCTACTCCGCTCATCTTGGTCGGCCTTGGATAACACGCGAACCTTCAGACATCGCGAACCCGCTTTTGCCAATCCCCAATCCCCAATCCCGGCCCCTCATCCATGGACGCGACAGCGGGCATCGTGTATTAAACCCCGTCCCCGGGAGGCTTCATGCACACAGGCAAAGACATCACCCTCCGCCTGATGATCGTCGACGACAGCGGCGAAGACGCCGAGGCGATCGTCAGCAGCCTGCGCAACAGCGGCATCGCCGTGCGCCCGTCTCGGCCGCAGCACGCCGAGGAATTGTCTGCCATGCTGGCCGCCCAGCCGATCGATCTGGTGCTCAGCGCGCAGGCGCAGTCGATCCCGTTGCCGCAGGTGCTGCAACGGGTCGCGGCCAGCGGCAAGGACATCCCGGTCATCGTGCTGGCCGAACGCATCGACGAGCAGGAATGGCTGGAAGCGGTGGCCGGCGGCGCGCGCGCGATCGCGCTGCGGCAGCGCCCCGAACATCTGCTGGCGGTGGTCCGTACCACCTGGGCCGACCTGCAGGCGCGGCGCGGGCTGCGCCGGATCGAGGCGCAGATGCGCGAGACCGAGCGCCGCTGCGATGCGCTGATCGCCTCCTCGCGCGACCCGATCGCCTACATCCACGAAGGCATGCACATCCGCGCCAACGACGCCTACCTGGAGATGTTCGGGTTCGCGTCGTTCGACGACGTCGAAGGCGTGTCGCTGCTGGACATGGTCGCTCCGCAACACGTGGAAGGCTTCAAGCAGTTGCTGAAGTCGCTGAGCAAGGGCGAGCCGCCGCCGGCGCAGTACCAGGTGGACGCGCGCACCCTGGAGGGCGACAGCTTTCCGGCGACCATGGAGTTCGCCACCGCCAGTTACGAGGGCGAGGCCTGCGTGCAGGTGGTGTTCCGCCGCCGCGAGGAATTCGATCCGGAACTGGCGCGCGAGGTCGAGGACCTGCGCCAGCGCGACCAGGTCACCGGTCTGCTTAACCGTCCAACCTTCATGCTGGCGCTGGAAACCGCCGTGGCCCAGGTCGGCCGCGGCGAGGGCCAGTACGGCTTCCTGCTGGTCGAACCGGACCACTACACGCGGCTGCTGGCCGACATCGGCCTGGATTCGGCCGATGCGCTGGTCGCGGCACTGGCCCAGCACCTGGCCGCGGCCATCGATGGCGACGTGCAGGCGGCGCGCTTCGGCGAGCACAACTTCGCGCTGCTGCTGGAAGGCGACTACGCGCGCACCGCGGCGCTGGCCGAGCGCCTGCTGCAAGCCTACGCCAGCCACGTGTTCAGCGTCGGCGAACGCTCGGCCACGGTCACCGTCAGCATCGGCGGCGTGCAGATCGGCGAGAAGATCGCCAGCGTCGGCCAGGTCCTGGCGCGCGCCAGCGAGAACGTACAGGCGACCGTCGAACTCGGCGGCAACGCCTGCAAGATCTTCGATCCCGGCGCGGCCGACCGCCTCGAGGAAGAGCGCGTGCAGCGCTGGGTCCAGCACCTGCGCGAGGCCCTGGCCGGCGACGGCTTCCTGCTGCACTACCAGCCGGTGCTGAACCTGCAGGGCGAACCGCACGAGTTGTACGAGGCCTACCTGCGCCTGGAGCGCAACGACGAGCTGATCGGCCCGTCGACCTTCCTCGGCATCGCCGCCGAGCATGGCCTGACCGCCGAGATCGACCGCTGGGTGGTCGCCCGCGCGATCGCCGTGATCGGCGAACGCCAGCGCGCCGGCCATGCCACCAGCCTGTTGGTCAAGGTCAGCCCGGAAGCCTTCGCCGACAGCCAGATGGTCGACCTGATCCGGCGCGAACTGGCGACGCACGGCGTGCCCGGCGAGCGCCTGTGGCTGCAGACGCCGGAGGCCAAGGTGTTCACCCACCTGCGCAACGCGCAGCAGTTCCTGGCCGACGCCACCGCATTAGGCTGCAAGGTCGGGCTGGAACAGTTCGGCTCCGGCCTGGACTCGTTCCAGTTGCTGGCGCACTTCCAGCCCTCGTTCCTGAAGCTGGACCGCGGCTTCACCCAGGACCTGACCCAGACCCGCGAACACCAGGACAAGATCCGCGAGATCACCGCACGCGCGCAGTCGGCGAGCATCCGCACCATCGCCGAGTTCGTCTCTGACGCCACCTCGATGAGCCTGCTGTTCAGCGCCGGCGTCGATTACGTACAGGGCGAGTTCGTTGGCTTGGCCGCGCCGGGGATGAACTTCGATTTTGCCTGAGAGGCCGGGATTGGGGATTGGGGATTGGGGATTCGCAAAAGTAGCGACCGGCGCAGGCATCTGCCTGCACCGGCCGCGTCGGCCTCAGCTGACCGTTGCGTTGACGTGCGAGGCGCGCAGGGTGGCGATGCGCTCGGCCAGCGGCGGGTGGCTCATGAATAGCTTGCGCAGGCCCTGGCCCAGGCCGCCGGCGATGCCGAACGCCTGCACCTGCGAGGGCAAGGTACTCTGGCCGTGGTTGAGTTCCAGGCGCTGCAGCGCCGCGATCATCTTGGCGCGGCCGGCCAGGCTGGCGCCGCCGGCGTCGGCGCGGAACTCGCGATAGCGCGAGAACCACATCGCGATCATCGTCGCGAACAGGCCGAACACCAGTTCCAGCACCATCACGATGGCGAAGTAGGCCAGTCCGCGGCGTCCGTCGCGGTTGCCCGACAGGTAACTGTCGATCACGCCGCCGACCACGCGCGCCAGCACGATCACGAAGGTATTGAGCACGCCCTGCAGCAATGCCATGGTCACCATATCGCCGTTGGCGATATGGCTGATCTCGTGGCCCAGCACCGCCTCGGCCTCGTCCTCGGTCATGTTCTGCAGCAGACCGGTGGAGACCGCGACCAGGGCGTTGTTGCGGTTGGCGCCGGTGGCGAAGGCGTTGATCTCCGGGCCGTCGTACACCGCGACCTCGGGCATGCCGATGCCGGCGGCCTGCGCCTGGCGCTGCACGGTCTGCAACAGCCAGCGCTCGGTGTGGTTGCGCGGTTCGGTGATGACCTGCGCACCGGTGGCGCGCTTGGCCATGAACTTTGACAGCAGCAGCGACACCAGCGAACCGCCGAAGCCGAAGATCGCGGCCATCACCAGCAGGCCGCCCATCTGGTTGGGGTTGACCCCGAACACGGACATGACAATGCCGGCCAGCACCAGCACCGCCAGGTTGGTGATGAGGAACAGGGCGATACGATTGAACATGTGAGCGTGGGCTCCGCACGGATTAAATGGAAGGATTGGCTCGAATCTGCGGTGTCGGCCGCTTGAATTCAAGCGCGTACCTGACCGAGGATTCAGCTTGTCCATGTCCCCGCCTCCCTACCGCGGCCGCTTCGCGCCCTCGCCCACCGGCCCGCTGCACCTGGGTTCGCTGCTCGCCGCCTTCGGCAGCTGGCTGCTCGCCCGCCACGCCGGCGGCCAATGGCTGCTGCGCATCGAGGACGTGGACCGCCCGCGCAGCGTGCCCGGCGCAGCCGCGCGGCAACTGGCCAGCCTGCGCGCCTGCGGCCTGGAGGCCGACGGCCCGGTGCTGCGGCAGAGCGAGCGCGACCCGGTCTACCGTGAGGCGGCGCAGCGACTGCTGCAGGCCGGCCTCGCCTTTCCCTGCAGTTGCAGCCGCAGCGACCTGGCGGCGCAAGGCGGCGTGCACCACGCCTGCGTGGCGACCCAGGTGCGGACGCACCCGGCCCTGCGCCTGCGAGTGCCGCACGGCGCGGCCAGCGTGGTCGCCTTCGACGACGGCGTGCGCGGCCGGCAGAGCCAGGACGTCTACACCGAAGTCGGCGATGTGGTGCTGCTGCGCGCCGACGGCTGTTGGGCCTACCAACTGGCGGTGGTGGTCGACGATGCCGCGCAAGGCATCACCGACGTGGTGCGCGGCGCCGACCTGCTCGATTCCACGCCGCGGCAGATCCTGCTGCAGCGCGCGATGGGCCTGCCGACGCCGCGCTACCTGCACTTGCCGCTGCTGCTCGGCGCCGACGGCCGCAAGCTATCCAAGTCGCATGCAGCGCTGCCGCTGGACGACGCCGACCCACTGCCGGCGCTGCGCCTGACCTGGGCCACGCTGGGCCAGCCGCCCGCCGCATTGGCAGGCGCCGGTTCGGTGCCGGCGCTGCTGGCCGCGGCGCTGCGCGCCTTCGACCCGGCGCGGCTGCCGGCGCAGGACCGAAGCGTGGACGATGCGGCGCCAGTCGCGCCCGCTATCCCCAGCGACATCAAGGCTGACTAGAATCGGACCCTGGGCCGCGCCGCGGCCACCCTTTCCCAACATTTCTATCCGGAGCGACATCCATGACATCACGCGTTGCGCTGGTCACCGGCGGCACCGGCGGCATCGGAACCGCGATCTGCGAGCGGTTGGCCGCGCAGGGCCACCGCGTGGCCAGCAACTACCGCGACCAGGCCAAGGCGCTGGCCTGGCAGCAGCGCATGCGCGAGCGCGGCCATGACGTCGCCATCGTCCCCGGCGACGTCGCCTCGCCCGAGCATGCGCAGAGCCTCATCCGCGAGGTCGAACGCCAGCTCGGCCCGGTCGAGATCCTGGTCAACAACGCCGGCATCACCCGCGACACCACCTTCCACAAGATGACCGCCGAGCAGTGGCACGAGGTCATCAACACCAACCTCAACTCGGTGTTCAACGTCACCCGCCCGGTGATCGAGGGCATGCGCCAGCAGCGCTGGGGCCGGGTCATCCAGATCAGCTCGATCAACGGCCTCAAGGGCCAGTACGGCCAGGCCAACTACGCCGCGGCCAAGGCCGGCATGCACGGCTTCACCATTTCCCTGGCGCGCGAGAACGCCAGCTACGGCATCACCGTCAACACGGTCTCGCCCGGCTACGTCGCCACCGACATGGTGATGGCGGTGCCGGAGGAAGTGCGCGCCAAGATCGCCGCCGAGATCCCCACAGGGCGCCTCGGCAAGCCGGAGGAGATCGCCTACGCCGTGGCGTTCCTGGTCGCCGAGGAAGCCGCATGGATCACCGGTTCCAACCTGGACATCAACGGCGGCCACCACATGGGTTGGTGATCGACTGAACCGCTCAGTCGGCGGCTTTCGCGCGAGGTAACGCTACCCCAACCGGCGCAAAGCGCAGCGCGGCGACCCTTGGCCGCTCTGCGAATGCTGCGCAGCATGATTTTTATGCTGCACCCGCGTGTTCAGGGAGTAACGGCGGTTGCAAGCCCTGCTGCGCTGCGCCATGCTGCGCGCCTACCGTCACAGAGCGACCGCTTCATGGCTGAGATTCGCATCATCAAGAAGTATCCCAATCGCCGCCTCTACGACACCGAGATCTCCAGTTACATCACTATCGAAGACGTCCGCCAGCTGATCATCGACGGCGAGGAATTCGAAGTGCGCGACGCCAAGACCGGCGAAGACCTCAGCCGCGCGGTCCTGCTGCAGATCATCGCCGACCAGGAACAGGACGGCGAGCCGATGCTGTCCACGCAGTTGCTCAGCCAGATCATCCGCTTCTACGGCGACTCACTGCAGGGCTTCATGGGCAACTATCTGGAGCGCAGCATGCAGGTGTTCCTCGACCAGCAGCAACAGTTCCGCCAGCAGATGGGCAATCTGCTGGGGCAGACCCCGTGGACCATGATGAACCAGCTCACCGAGCGCAACCTGGAGCTGTGGCAGGAATTCCAGCGCAACCTTGGCGCCGGCTTCGGCCGCCCCGCCGCCGGTGCCGGCAGCGCCAAGCCCGGCGAACCGCCGGCCGGCGCAGCGCCGAAGTCGCGTCCGCGCTGAGTCGCGTGATCGGCGGTGTTTGGCGGGCGCTTCGCGCACCTACCCACACCCCAACCCCTCTCCCGGCGGGAGAGGGGCTTTGCTTCTCCCTTCTCCCGTCGGGAGAAGGTGCCCCGCAGGGGCGGATGAGGGTACGGGCGAAGCCTCTTGGATTTGATTCAGCGGGGCGCTTCGCGCCCTACCCTCACCCCAACCCCTCTCCCGGTGGGAGAGGGGCTTTAGCCTCTCCCTTCTCCCGTCGGGACCATGGCCCCCTTTTCGGGAGAAGGTGCCCCGAAGGGGCGGATGAGGGTACGGCCGCACGCCGCCCACGCCTGCGACGCGCGGTCCGCTCAGCGCGACCGCGCCGGCTTGCAGTTCCCGCAGAGCCGCTCGACCTTGTAGCCGCGCGCGCGCAGGCCGTCGACCACGCCGTCCGGCCCCAGCAGGTGCAGCGCGCCGACCACCACTAGGGTGTCGCCGCCGCCGTCCCTCAGGCGCTGCTCCAGGCGCGGCAGCCAGGCCTGGTTGCGCTCCACGTCGATGCGCTGGTAGAGCCGCGGGTAGTCGCGCTTCATCTGTGCGCCGATCTCCTGCCACAACTGGCGCTCGTCGCCGCGGCGCCAGGCGTCGTGCAGGCGCAGGGTCTGCGCCGCGCCCTGCTCGGCATCGTCCAGCGCCTCGACCAGCATCTGCTTCTGCTCCACCGGGTCCATGCCGTCGAGCAGGTCGATCTGCGACTGTGCGGTCTCCAGGCCCTCGGCGGTCTTGCCATCCTGCAGGGCCAGCGTCATGAAGTGGCGGTCCAGCCCGGCATCGGCCTGCAGGCCCTGCGCCTTCATGTCGGCAATGCTGATGCTGAGGCCGACGAACCACGGTTCGAAGCCGCTCATCTGCGCCAGCGGCAGGCCGTGGCCAGCGGCATAGCGACGCAGCCGCTCCCAGGTGGCCGGGGCCAGGTCGTCCTGTAGCCGCTTGCCGTCATGGCGCTGCGCCGCCTGCAGCATCTGCGCGCCCAGTTGCGGTGCGTCCACGTCCGTCGGCGCCAGTTCGAACAGCAGCCGCGGCGAGGCCGCGTACGCTGCATCGACCTCGCGCGCCAGCGGATAGTCGTCGGCCTTGAGCATATGGAACGAGCCAAGCAGATACACCGTGCCGCGCGGGCCGCTGACCTTCCACAACAGCGGCGTGGGCGGCGCCACCGCAGCCGCGGCGGCAGGGGCGACGGGCGTTGCGGCCACCGGCGGCGGCGTGCGGGCCAGCGCCGGCAACGCCAGGCACAGCGACAGGCCCAACAGCAGGCGGCGCAACAGGCGCGGGAACGGGGTCATCGGCATCCTCGGTTCAATGGGCAGCGGCGTAGGCCTTCTCGCCGGCGTCCACCGCCAGGTCCAGGCGGTTCTCCGGCGGCGGCAGCGGGCAGGTGGCGAACGGGGTGAACGCGCACGGCGGATCGTAGGCACGGTTGAAATCCAGCATCACGCTGCCGTCGGCCGCGGGGGCGTCCACGTCCAGGAAGCGCCCGGCCGGGTAGCTGCCGTGGCCGCTGGTGCGATCGGCGAACACCACGAACAACGTTCCGTCCGGCTCGCCTATCGCCTGCAGACGATAGCGCTTGCCGCCGCGCTCGAACTCCAGCGCGCCGGGATTGGGCGACGGCGTGGTGACGCCGATGATGTCGACGATGGGCAGGGTCGTGCCCGGCGGATTGGGCACGAAGCGACCGCGCACGCGCCAGGATTCGGCCAGCGGCCAGGACGGCACGCCGGTGAAACCCAGCCGGGTCGGCGCATCGGCGTGCTTGACCCGCAGCGCGTAGCGGCCGCCGCGTTCGATCAGACTGAGCTTGCCCTTGCCGTCGTCGAAGTCGACGATGGTCGGCTGCGGGTCGTGATCGCTGTACAGGCGGATCCGCCCCTGCGCCGGCGCACCGGCGATGCTCAGTCCTGCGGCACGCTCGGGCGTCAGGTACACCTCGCGCTGCACCTGCGACACCAGCGCCATCCGCGCCGGCCCCACCGCCAGGCGGATGCCGCTGTCCGCGCCGCTGCCGATGTAGTGCTCCTTCAGTTCCAGCCAGTGCAGGCCGACCAGGCTAGTCCAGCCATCCGGCGCCTGCAGTTCGCGCTGGCGCTGCGCGCGCCAGGCCTGCTCATCGGCCACGAACCGCGCGTCCATCGCCTTCGGCGCGGCTGGCGCCGGCGTTGGCTTGCCGCAGCCACCCAAGGCGACAAGCGCCGCCAGCAGCGCCATCGTCCATACCTGCTTGTCCATCATCGCCCCCGCAAGAACCAACGATCGATCTCGCCCAGGGTGAACCGCGCCCAGGTCGGACGCCCATGATTGCACTGTCCGGAGCGCTCGGTGGCTTCCATGTCGCGCAGCAAGGCGTTCATTTCCGGCACGGTGAGGCGACGGTTGGCGCGCACCGCGCCGTGGCAGGCCATGGTCGACAGCAGTGCATCCCGGGCGCCGGCGACGCGGCCGCTGTGGCCGTGTTCGCGCAGGTCGGTGAGCACGTCGCGCAACAAGGCCTCCGGCTCGGCCTGCGCCAGCAAGGCCGGGATGCTGCGCACGTGCAGCGATTGCGGCCCGCTGCGGGTGATCTCGAAGCCGAGCGCGGCCAGCGTCTCCGCCTCGCGTTCGGCGGTGTCGGCATCGCGTTCGCCGACCGCCAGGGTGATCGGCACCAGCAGCGGTTGCGCATGCAGGCCGATGCCGTCGTGCGCGGTCTTCAAGCGCTCGTAGCCGATGCGTTCGTGCGCGGCGTGCATGTCGACCACGATCAGACCGTCGGCGTTCTCGGCCAGAATGTAGATGCCGTGCAATTGCGCGATGGCGTAGCCGAGCGGCGGCACGCCGCTGTCGGCGGCGGTCGGCGGCAAGCCGCCGGCCGGGTCCTGGGTCTGCCGCGGCAGGCCGGTGGCACTTCCCGCCTCCGCGGCAGGCGCGTACAGCGCCGCATACGCCGCCGGCGCCTCTTCCACGCGCAAGCCGAGCGGAGATTGCGCCGGGCGCCACTGCGCGCCGTAACCGTAGCCCTGCCCGCCGCCGCCCGCGCCACTGCCGCTGTTCGCGGCGCCTGCAGGTGTCCAGGCCGCAGCACCCGCGGCAGGCGCCGCGGGCATCGCTTCGGCGCCGAGCGCGGAGGGCAGACTGCCGGCACGCGTCTGCGCCAGCGCATCCTGCAGCGTGCGGTAGACGAAGTCGTGGATCAGCCGCGCATCGCGGAAGCGCACCTCGTGCTTGGCCGGATGCACGTTGACGTCCACCCGTGCCGGTTCCAGCTCGAGGAACAGCACATAGGCCGGCTGCCGGCCATGGAACAGCACGTCGCCGTAGGCCATCTTCACCGCGTGGGCGACGCTGCGATCGCGCACCGAGCGGCCGTTGACGTAGAGGTATTGCTGGTCGGCGCTGGCGCGTGAGTAATGCGGTTGCGCAATCCAACCGTGCAGGCGCAGGCCGGCGCCGCTGTGGTCCACGCGCAAGGCCTGCCGCGCGAAATCCTCGCCCAGGGTCTCGCCCAACCGCGCATCCGAGTACAGATCGCCCGGCTTGTAGCGCCGCGACGGCTTGCCGTTGTGCGAGACGCGCAGTTCCACGTCCGGACGCGCCAGCGCCAGCGAACGCAGCCACTCCTCGATGTGACCGAGCTCGGTGCGTTCGGCGCGCAGGAACTTGCGCCGCGCCGGCACGTTGTAGAACAGCTCGCGGACCTCGACCAGGGTACCCGGCGGCAGCGCGCGCGGCTGCACCTCGCCGACCTTGCCGCCTTCGACCTGCAGGGCCGCGCCATGCTCGTCGTCGGGACGCCGGGAGGCCAGGGTGAAGCGGCTGACCGAAGCGATCGACGGCAGCGCTTCGCCGCGGAAGCCCAGCGTGCCGACCGATTCCAGGTCGTCCAGCGAGGCGATCTTGCTGGTCGCGTGCCGCGACACCGCCAGCGGCAGTTCCTCCGGCGCGATGCCGCCGCCGTCGTCGCGGATGCGGATCAGGCGCACGCCGCCTTCTTCCAGATCGATGTCGACGCGGTGCGCGCCGGCGTCCAGCGCGTTCTCCACCAGCTCCTTGACGACAGAGGCCGGGCGCTCGACCACTTCGCCAGCGGCGATCTGGTTGATCAGGATCTCGGGCAGCTGGCGGATGCTCATGCGGTCTCCGCTCCACGCACGCACGGGCGCGCGCCGGTCTTGGCGACAGGACGAAAACCACAGCAGGGAAAGGACATCGGCACGGCTCGCGGCGCGGACGCCGTCATCCAGGATCAGCCGTTAATGATAGCGCCTCAGCGGCTGCCGCCGGCCACGGTGCTGGCCGCTTCCGCTTCGGCCTGCGCGCGCGCGGCGAATAGCGTCCCCGGCGGCGGCTGCCGGGTGAAGAAGGTGCTGACGCCGTCGAGCACGGCGCCGGCGATGCGGCGCTGGTAGGCCGGATCGGTCAGCCGACGCTCTTCGTCCGGATTGGAGATGAAGGCGGTCTCGACCAGCATCGCCGGCATGTCCGAGGTGCGCAGCACCGCGAAGTTGGCGCGCTCGATGTCCGGCTTGTGGTTGTTGCCGATCCGCTTCAGCCCGCCCAGCACATGCCCGGCCGCGTCCTCGGAGGCCTTCATGTGGCCGCTCTGGGCCAGGTCCAGCAAGACATTGGCCAACGTGCTGTCGGTCTTCTGCAGGCGCACGCCGCCGATCAGGTCGGCGGCGTTTTCCTTGTCCGCCAGCCAGCGCGCGCGCTGCGAGGAGGCACCCTTGGTCGACAGCACGTACACCGAGGAACCGGTCGCGCTGCGGTTCTCGGCCGCGTCGGCATGGATCGAGATGAAGATGTCGGCCTTGGCCGCACGCGCCTTCTGCGCGCGCATCGGCAACGGGATGAACACGTCCGTGGTGCGGGTCATGTAGGCCTTCATGCCCGGCGTGGCATTGATCTGGCGCGCCAGTTCGCGGCCGATCGCCAGGGTCACGTCCTTCTCGTGCTTGCCGGTCGGACCGCTGGCGCCGGGATCCTGGCCGCCATGGCCGGGATCGATGGCGACGATCAGCGGACGCATGCCCGGCGCCATCTTCACCCGCGACGCCGCGCTGGGCATCACCGGCCGTGCTTCGGCGGCAGCAGCCACCGCCGCGTCGTCGTCCGCGTCGTCGCGCTCGGAAGTCTCGTTCGTCGGCGGCGCGACGGCCGCGGGTGCTGGCGTCGGCACGACGCCAGGCGCAGGACGACCGGGCACCGCCGCAGCAACGCTAGGTGCGGAAGCAACCACGGTCGGCGCGGGCGTGCTCGCCATTGGCGGCGGTACCGGAGCCGGCGCGGGCTGGCTGGCACGCTGCACCACCGACGAGGTCAACGCCGCGGTCGCACGCGCCGCTTCGGCGCGCGCATCCACCACCGGCTTCTGCGCGGGGACGGGCGCGGCCTGCGGCATCGGTGCCACGGCTGCCGGCGCGTCGCCAGCGACCGCCTTGCCCGCCGGCGCCTCGCCCGGCCACTCGATCACCAGCACCGAACTGCCGCCGACGGTCTGCATCTGCGGCTTGAATGCCACCACCGAGCTGCTCAGATCGAACACGATGCGCAAGGTGCCCGGCACCGGATGCCCAGTGCGCACCGCGCTGACCACGCCGCCGCCGGCCGGCAGCTTCAGGCCCTTGGCGGCGGAGGAATCGGGAAGATCGACGACCAGGCGATTCGGATTGGCCAGCGACAGCGTGCTGAAGCCGCCACTGCCCTGCAGGCGGATCTCGGCGCGGGTGCCGGTGGCGCCGTTGTCGAGCGAAACCGACTGTACCTGCCCGGCAAACGCCGTCTGCACCGCCAGGCACCAGCCTGCGGCAGCGGCAAGACTGGTGAAAAAACGGGTCCCCGGGCGCATAACGCGATTCAAACATCGCCGGGAGCCAAAGGCAAGCGGTTTTCCCTTAATAATCCATAACCTGCCTTCACTTCCTAGCGTCAGTCGGCAAAAAGTCCCTGCAAGTCGGCTTGGCCGACCACCCGCGCCAGCCACGCGGCCCCTGCCTCGGTGCGCGCCTGCAGGACAACGCTGCGCCCGTCGCCACGCACCGCCAGCCGCACATCCAGATCGGCCGGCGCCAGCACGTCGCCACCGCGCTCGGGCCATTCCACCAGCCACAGCGTGGCCCCGCCCTCGTCCAGCCCCAGGAAATCCAGCTCGCCGGCCGCGCCGATGCGGTACAGATCCAGGTGCCAGGCCTCGCCATCGGCCAGCGGGTATCGCTCCACCAAGGTGTAGGTGGGGCTGCGGATCGCCCCCTGCACCCCGAGCGCGCGCAGCAGCGCGCGCGCCAGGGTGGATTTGCCGGCACCCAGGTCCCCGTGCAGATGCACCGAGGCCTGCGCCGGGCGGGTGGCGGCCAGCGCGCGGCCGAGGCGTTCGGTGGCCTCGCTGTCGGGCAGGAACAAGGGGATGCTCATGGTTCGGATTCCGGATTGGACAGGCGCCGCAGCGCCGGCAACAGGTCGGTGGGCAGCAGCCCGCGCTGGCCCGCGGCCGCGGCGTTGTCGCCAGCGCCGGCATGCAACAGGGCGCCGACGCTGGCCGCCTCGAACGCCGGCAGGCCTTGCGCGCGCAGCGCGGCGATCACCCCGGTCAACAGATCGCCCATGCCACCGACCGCCATGCCGGGATTGCCGGCGGCGATCACCCGCGGCGTCTGCCCCGGCGCGGCCACCAAGCTGCCGGCGCCCTTCAGCACCACCGCGGCCTGGTAGCGTTCGGCCAAGGCCGCGGCGGCGGCGAAGCGATCGCGCTGCACCTCGGCAGTGGCAATGCCGAGCAGGCGCCCGGCCTCGCCCGGATGCGGGGTCAGCACCGCCTGCGGCACGGCACGCGGCGCCTGCGCCAGAAGATTCAATGCATCGGCATCCAGCACCAGCGCGCGATCCTCGTCGGCCAGGACTGCCTGCCACAACGCCTGCGCCCAGTCGTCCTGGCCCAGGCCGGGACCGAGCGCGACCACGCTCGCCTTGCGCAGCAATGGCGCCAGTGCCGCCGCATCGTCGAGCGCATGCGCCATCGCCTCCGGACAGCGCGCCAGCAGCGGCGTCACGTGCGCGTCACGGGTGGCCACGCTGACCAGCCCGGCGCCGCTGCGCAGGGCCGACTCGGCGCTGAGCATCACCGCACCGCCGCTGCCGAGATTGCCGCCGACGCACAGCACATGGCCGGAATCGCCCTTGTGGCTGTCCTGCCGACGCGGCGCCAGACGGCTGGGCAAAGCGCCGACGGTCCAGGCCTGCGCGCGCGGCGCGCAACCGGCGAACGCGGCCTGCGGCACCTCCAGCGTCGCCAGCGCCCGCTCGCCGACATGGTTCAAGGCCGCACCGGTATGCAGCCCGGCGTGAGCAACGATGAATTGCAGCGTCAGCGTCGCCGTCAGGACGGCACCGGGCACGCTGCCGGACTCGGCGTCCACGCCACTGGGCACGTCCAGCGCAAGCACCGGCGCACCGAGCCCGCCCAGCGCGCCGAGCAGCGCCGCCAGTTCGGCATCCGGCGCGCGATTGAGGCCGATGCCGAGCAGCGCATCCACCACCACGTCGGCCGGTGCCAGCGCCGCGTCGAACTCCTCGATGCGCCCACCGACGCCGATGTAGTCGGTGCAGGCACGCTGCGCCAGCGGCGATTGCGGGCCACGTCCAGGCAACTGCAGCACGCGCACCTGGCGCCCGGCGCGATGCGCCAACCGCGCCAGCACGTAGCCATCGCCGCCGTTGTTGCCGCTGCCACAGGCCACCAGGATGCGCTGCGCCTGCGGCCAGCGCTGCAGCAGCGTCTGCCAGGCGGCCTGGCCGGCGCGCTGCATCAACGTGTAGCCGTCGCCGCCGAGCAGCGCGGTGGCCTGCGCATCGATGCGGCGCGCGGCCGCGGTGGCGTAGAGATCGAAGCAGTCGTACATGCACGGGATTCTATACTTGCGCGATGTCCGCCCGTCTCGACATCGCCGATCCCCACGCCGCGGCCGCGCGCATCCGCGCGCTGGCGCGCACGTTCGGCTTCCAGCGCTGCGGCATCGCCGGGATCGAACTGCAACAGGACGAGGCGCATCTGCGCGACTGGCTGGAACAGGGCCTGTACGGGACGATGCACTGGATGGCCCAGCATGGCGACAAGCGGTCCCGCCCGGCCGAACTGATCCCCGGCACGCTGCGGGTGATCTCGGTGGGCCTGGACTACGGCCGCAACGACGACGACTCGGCCTGGGACACGCTGCACGACGGCGAGCGCGCCTATGTCGCGCGCTACGCACTGGGCCGCGACTATCACAAGCTGATGCGCAACCGCCTGCAGAAGCTGGCCGAGCGCATCCAGGACGAGATCGGCCCGTTCGGCCACCGCGTGTTCGTCGATTCGGCACCGGTGCTCGAACGCGCCCTGGCGCGCGATGCTGGCCTGGGCTGGATCGGCAAGCACACCTGCCTGATCGACCGCAACGGCGGCTCCTGGTTCTTCCTCGGCGAGATCTACGTCGATCTGCCGCTGCCGATCGATCCGCCGGCCAGCGCGCACTGCGGCACCTGCACGCGCTGCATCGACGTGTGCCCGACCCAGGCGATCGTCGCGCCGTACCGGCTCGATGCGCGCCGCTGCATCGCCTACCTGACCATCGAACACGACGGCGCGATTCCCGAGGAACTGCGCCCGGCGATCGGCAACCGCATCTTCGGCTGCGACGACTGCCAACTGATCTGTCCCTGGAACAAGTTCGCCAAGCGCAGCGACGAGCCGGACTTCCGCGCGCGCAACGACCTGGACAAGGCGACGCTGGCGCAGTTGTTCGCCTGGGAGGAAGACGAGTTCCTGCGCCGCACCGAAGGCAGCGCGATCCGCCGCAGCGGCCACGAACGCTGGCTGCGCAATCTGGCAGTGGCGCTGGGCAACGCGCCGACCACGCCGCAGGTGCTGGACGCGCTCGGCGCGCGCGCAGAGCATCCCTCGCCACTGGTGCGCGAGCACGTGCAATGGGCGCTGGCCCAACACGCCGACAAGTCAGCCGCCACGGCAACGCCAGCATCGCCGATGCCGAAAGCGAACGTGCGAGGATAGGCGCCCGCACGCCCAGCATTGCCCGCATGTCCGATCGCGCCGACCAGATCCTCAGCCCCAGCCAGCTCAACACGCTCGCCCGCGACCTGCTGGAGAGCGCGTTCCCGCTGGCCTGGGTGGAGGGCGAACTGGGCAACGTCACCCGCCCCTCGTCCGGCCACCTGTACTTCACCTTGAAGGACGCGCGCGCGCAGGTGCGCTGCGCCATGTTCAAGCCCAAGAGCCAATGGCTGCGGTTCGTGCCGCGCGAAGGCCTGCGGGTGCTGGCACGCGGGCGCCTGACCCTGTACGAAGCGCGCGGCGACTACCAATTGGTGCTGGACCACCTGGAGGAAGCCGGCGAAGGCGCGTTGCGCCGCGCGTTCGAGGACCTCAAGGCCAGGCTCGCCGCCGAAGGCCTGTTCGCCAGCGAGCGCAAGCGCGCCCTGCCCGGATTCGTGCGCCGTCTGGCGGTCATCACCTCGCCCAGCGGCGCCGCCGTGCGCGACGTGCTGAGCGTGCTGGGCCGGCGCATGCCGCTGCTGCAGGTGGACATCCTGCCGAGCCTGGTCCAGGGCGACAGCGCGGCGGCGCAGATCGCCGCCTTGCTGCGCCAGGCCGACGCCAGCGGCCGCTACGACGCGATCCTGCTGACCCGCGGCGGCGGCTCGCTCGAGGATCTTTGGGCGTTCAACGACGAACAGCTGGCACGCACCATCGCCGCGGCGGTCACCCCGGTGGTCTCGGCGGTCGGCCACGAAACCGACGTGACCCTGGCCGATTTCGCCGCCGACCTGCGGGCGCCCACGCCGTCGGTCGCCGCCGAATTGCTGGTTCCCGACCAACGCGATCTCGGCGCGCGCCTGCGTGCACAGCATGCCGCACTGCTGCGCTGGCAGCAGCACCGGCTGCGGCAAGCGCAGCAACGCGCCGACCGCGCCCTGCTGCGCCTGCAGGCGCAGAGTCCGCAGGCGCGCCTGCAGGTGCTGCAGCGCCGCCAGCACGAGCTCGGACGACGGCTGAAGGCGGCGTGGCGGCAACAGCAGGAACGCCGCCATGCGCAGTTGCGCCACGCCGCCGCGGTGCTGCGCGCCTCCCAGCCGCAGCGTCGGCTGGCGATGCTGCGCGTACGCCTGCTGGCGCTGGGCCGGCGTCCGCAGGCCGCGATGGCACGGCAACTGCAGGCCGATGCGCAGCGCCTGCGCGCGTTGGCGCGCGCCCTGGAGACGGTCAGCCCGCTGGCCACCGTGGCGCGCGGCTACAGCATCCTCACCCGCTCCGACGACGGCAGCGTGGTGCGCTCGGCGGCCCAGGTCGCGCCCGGCGATCGGCTGCGCGCACGCCTGGCCGATGGCGAACTGCAGCTGCGTGCCGAGCGCGCGGAGTGATCCCTCCCTCCGTATCGCCCTCACCGCCCATGACCGACAGCCTTCACGAAGACAGGATCGAGGCGATCCTGCAGGGCATGCGTCGCGCCGAACGGCGCGGGGCCGAGCGCCGCGCCGACAGCAGCGACCTGCTGTCGCTGATCGACGGCGCCGCTTATGGCGCGCCGGAGGATGCGCAACGCGCCCTCGCCTGGCTGGCGCACGACGGCATGCTGCGGCCAGCAGTTCCGCGCTGTCGCCGTCGCGCAGGGCCTGCAGTGCACTGCGGCCGTCGGCAAGGCGTAGCTCCCGCAGCCACTGCGACAGTGTCGCCAGGTCGCTGCCGCAGCCGTTCCGCGCCACGCAGATGGTGTCGGCGTGGTTCAGGTACTCCAGCACTGGCGGCATTCCACGGCTGACGCCGAGCGGTCACACCGCCGGGCGCACGAATGGCGCACGAATGGCGCGCACATGTGCTGCCAGACAGGCGCCAATGCGCGTCGCTCCAGGGCACCGGCCACTGCTGGCGCGAGTCAGCCGATCGCTCGCCCGCACTGCCGAGCGGCGTGCGGGGAATGCGCAGCGACCGCTCGATCTTCCGTCTTTGTTGCCGATGCGGCACTCCGGCGCGCGCAGGACGCGGCGCCGCCGCGTTCAGTCCAGCGGCGCGACCACCAGCAACGGGTCGAGGTCGTACCCCATCGCCACGGCCTTGGCCTTGATCGCCTCGAACACGCTGCGCTGCATGCGCGGCGAGCGCGACAGCACCCACAGGTACTTGCGCCCGGGTTCGCCGATCAACGCCCACTGATAGTCAGGATCCAGCGCGATCACCCAGTAATCGGCCCACACGAACGGCACCCAGCCCAGCCAGTCCGGCGCGAAGCGCACCTGCAGCCGCCCGGGATGGCCTTCCACCCGCCGTGCCACGCCCTCGGCCGTCAGCACGTCGCCGCCGGCAATGCGGCAGGCGTTGCGCACGCCGATCTGGCCGTCGTCGCGCAGCACGTAGGACGCGGTGACGTCGCCGATGCATTTCTTCTGGAAGGAGACCGGCAGATGCGCGATCTCGTGCCACTGCCCGGCATAGCGGCCGAGATCGAATTCGGCGACCGACGTCACCGCTTGCGCGGCGCGCAGCGGCGATGCGAGGCACAACAGGCACGCCAGCAACAGCAGCGCGATCGGCGAGAAGCGCATGCGCAGGTTCCGATGGACGGGAAGCAGCAGCTTATGCAGGAGCTGCGCAGCGATGTAAAGCGCCGCGCGGAACGCCGGCGGCGATGGCGCGGCCGGTCAGCTGCTCAGATCGGCCATGGAGCGGTGGTCAGGCTGGCCGGCGCATTGCACCGGCTCGCGCAACACCACGCGCTCGACCACGCCGTCATGTCGCTGCAGATAGGTATTGACCATCACGCACTCGGAGCCGACCTGCTCGATGTAGGGCGCTTCCGCGCCCGGACCGCCCCGGTCGCCCGCATGCTCCGCACGGTCGTCAGGGGCCGCCACCGCCGTGCCAGTCATGGCCAGCAGCAGCGCCACGCCACCACATATCCGTCCGAAACCACTGGTCATTGGCAGGTTCCCCGATTGCCCGTGCCTATGATTACGACAGGCAGCGCCATTGATTGAGCGCAATATCCCGAAAAACCGTGAACTGGGTGCACTTGTCTACGAGCGTGTACACGGTTTCTTCACGCGCACTCGGTGCGGAGACCGTCAAAACAGGCATCGCGCATGCGGAAGTCTGCACAGCGCAGGAGGTCGGCATGGTCCCCGGGCACATCGGGACGACACGACGCGCCTGCCTGTCACCCGCAGTGGTCCAAGAATGGTGCAAGCCGGAAAAAAGAAAGGCTCTACATCGCTGTAGAGCCTTGATAAATATGGTGGCCGAGGACGGAATCGAACCGCCGACACGGGGATTTTCAATCCCCTGCTCTACCAACTGAGCTACTCGGCCACTGCGCAACGCGGCAGGACCGGTGCGAGGACGCGCATCATAGCGAGGTGATCGGGATTGGGCAAGCGCAATGTTGCAGAATTTTCCTACCGACCGCCGCGGCCTGCACCGACGGTGTCCGACCCGGGACGACGCGATGCTGGATGCGTCCCCGGCATCCGGCCGGCGCACGGCAGGGACGCCTTGATGATGGCCGCCGGCCGGATTGCCGTGGACACTGCCCCACACCGGACCTCACGGGAGTCATCGCATCGCAATCCGAACACTTTCGGACACAGGCCGGCCAACGTGCCAATTCGCTCGCTGGAACGCCTGTTGCCGCACCAGTGCGGTCAGCTCGCTTGGCGCGGCGACCGGCGCCGGCCATCGGTGCTCAGGCAGCCGGCATTGGTTGCAACTGCGTCGGTCATCCAAGAGCAGCAGATCCGCGCTGCTCGACACGCTGTATGCCGCGCCAGCCGCTCCGGCGCAGGCTCGGGCGCCGGCTCCAGCTCCAGCCGCAACTGCGATGGCCGCCGTCTCGCCGAGGCTGAGGACAGGAACGACAGATGCAACGGCGCGCTCTCAGGCTGCATTGGGATCGGACGGTCGGCAAACAGCGCTTGCAATCGCGGCAGGCGGCAGGTAACCGCGGCGCACGACACGCGCAAGGATGATGGAGTGCGTCTCCCCTGCATTGGTCGCGACGATGCCCATTCGTATCGCCAGCCATGGCGACACCAGCCTCCCCATCACACGGCGCCGGATGCCGGCGCGAGCGCAGCGGGTTCCTCCGCCAGCACCGCGCCACCACGGCAGACAAGGGTGTGGTGTAGTCTTCGCCGGTCTTCCCTTCCGTGGATCCGCCCATGCGTCACCCGCTCCGCCTCGGCTTGCTCGTGTTGTGCACCGCGCTGCTCGGCGCCTGCAGCGACGGCATGGTGCGGCGCGTGTCCGACCCGGCCGCCAGCGTGCAACAGCTGACGGTCAACATGGACGGCAGTTGGAAGGTGGAACTGCGCCTGCAGAACTACAGCAGCATCCCGATGCGCTACGACACCCTTCGCCTGGATCTGGGCGTGGGGGGCGAAGCCGCCGGCAGTCTGCAGGCCGCCCCCGGAATCTCGATCGGCCCGGAGACGGCGGACGTCGTCAGAGTTGCGCTGCGGCCCAGCTCGAGTGCGCGCATGGCCGTCGCCGACGCCCTGGCCGGCCACCGCAGCCTGGAGTACACCCTCAAGGGCAGCATTGCCGCGACGCCGGAAGAGAAGAAGCAGCGCAGCTTCGACATCGACACCCGCAACATGCTTTCGCCGGCGCCCGGCCTGGACGGCGTGCTGCGTTGACCGTGCGGCGGCGCTGACGCGCCGCTCCGCCCTCCTTTCTTGAACGCACCGTCCCGGCTTCCGGGACGCGTGCGCGCCTGCGCGTCGACCTGCGCTTCACCGGACTCACGCGCGCCCTCGATCCAGTCCCCGGCACGCTGGTCGGCCTGTGCCTTCCGGCATGCACGTGCGTGCGTCCAGCGATCTTCCGCCGCAACACGTTCAGCCATTGTTACTGCAAAATTAATACATAAATGTATTATTTAAATATGTATAAAATCCCGAGCCGAACATGAGCCGTTTCGCCGCCACCGAGCAGCGCCTGGACGTGACCGCCCGCAAGCACCCGCAGTTCCCGCGCGAAGCCGCGCTGGTGCTGCGGCTGATCAAGCTGCTGCACAAGCTGAGCCTGGACCAGAGCAACGAGGTGCTGCGGCCCTACGGCCTGAGCTATGCCGAATACAACGTGCTGATGATGATCGACGCCAGCCCCGACGGGACCTTGAACCCGTCCCAGCTCGGCGACGCGGCCGGCGAGAAGTCGGCCAACATCACCCGCCTGACCAGCCAGTTGGTCGACAAGGGCCTGATCCAGCGCATGCCCAGCGCCGAGGACCGGCGCATGTTGCTGCTGCGCCTGACCGAGGCCGGCGAGCGCCTGATCGAGGCGCTGATCCCCGACCTCTGCGCCCAGCTCGACACCTATGTGCAGCATCTGGATCCGGCGGCGCTGGCGCAGTTGCAGGCGCTGCTGAAAACCCTGCTGCGCGGAGTCGAGGACGCATGAGCACGCCGCAGCCCAACGCCGCCGCAACGGCCGAGCCAGCGCCGGGCCTGCGTACCGTGCTGGCCGACGCGCTGCGCGGCGAAGGCGAAGCCTGGCTGTTCGTGCTGCGCACGCTGCTGTCGATCTATCTGGCCGGCTGGATCGCACTGCGCCTGGACCTGGCCTCGCCGATGACCGCGATGATCACCGTGGTGGTGGTGATGCACCGGCAGACCGGCATGGTCTTCGCGAAGGGCTTCTACCGGATCCTGGGTACGCTGATCGGCAGCGTCGCCGCGCTGACGATGGTGGCCCTGTTCCCGCAGGAGCCGGTGCTGTTCGTGCTGGTGCTGTCGTTGTGGATCGGCGCCTGTACCGGCGGCGCGCTGCTGTACCGCAACTTCAAGGCCTATGCCTTCGTACTGTCCGGCTACACGGTGGCACTGATCGCATTGCCGGCGGTGAACCAGCCACAGAACGTGTTCAACCTGGTGGTGGCGCGGGTGACCGAGGTGGTGCTGGGCCTGCTGGTGACCGGCATCGTCAGCGACGTGGTGTTCCCCAGCCGGCTGCGCCAGACCCTGCGCGACACCGTGCGCCGCGCCTCCGACGGCTTTCTGGACTTCGTCCGCGACGCCACCGGCGGCCAGTTGCCGCGCGAAGCGATGGAGCAGGCGCACCTGCGTTTCGTGCGCGACGCGGTGACCATCGAGGACCTGCGCAGTTCGGTGGTGTTCGAGGATCCGGAGGCGCGGGTCCGCAGCGGCCGCCTGCGTCTGCTCAACCAACGCTTCATGGCGGTGTCGACCAGCTTCCAGGCGCTGCACCACTACATCAACCGGCTGCTGCGCAGCGGCGATACCGACGTGGCCGAGGCCCTGATCGGCCTGTACCGGCCGCTCAAGGCCGCGCTCAGCGAGCGTGGCGGGCGCGAGGGTGCCGCGGCGACGGCGCGCAAGCTGGCCGGATGCCGCGATGCGCTGGCGACGCGTGCGGCCGAGGCGCGTGCGCCACTGGCCGTCCCGCAACACGAGGCGTTCGACACCGGCGTCTCGCTGCTCCAGCGCTTCTTCGCCGACCTGCACGACTACGTCGCCACCGAGGCGACCCTGGTCGCGCCGCAGCAGTGGCGCACGCCGCAGGACCGCGCCGACAGCGCGGTGTTCGTGCGCGGCAACGACTACGCCGCGGCCGCACTGACCGCGCTGCGCAGCGCGTTGCTGGTGGCGGCGATGTGCTGGCTGTGGATCCAGGCCGGCTGGATCAGCGGCGCCACCGCGGTGTTCCAGGCAGTGGCGCTGAGCGCGATCCTGTCCTCCAGCGCCAATGCGCCGGCCGCCGCGCGCTCGCTGTTCAAGGGCTTCGTGTTCGGCATCGTGCTGGGCGTGATCTGCCAGTTGCTGGTGCTGCCGCAGATGGACGGCTACGCGCTGTTCGTCGCCGGCACCCTGCCGTTCCTGCTGGTGACGCTGTACCTGGCCTCGAAACCGGCGCTGTACGGCTTCGCCACCGGCGCCAACCTGGCCTTCGTTTCGATCCTGGCGGTACAGCCGACACCCAGCTTCAACGCCGCGGCCACCTTCAACAGCGTGGTGCCGCTGCTGCTGGGGACGCTGGCGGTCAGCGCGACGTTCGTGTTCGTGCCGCCAGTGATCGGCACGCGCTGGCAGCGCCGGCGCCTGCTCGAGCGGTTGCGCCGGCAGACCACGCTGGCCGCGCGTGCGCCGCTGCCGGGGCTGGCGCTGCAACTGGAGAGCGTCAACCGCGACCTGTTCCAGCAGATCGTCGCGCACACCCCGCCGGGCAGCGACGAACTGCGCGACCTGCTCGGCTGGGCGCTGTCGGTGCACGAAACCGGGCGCACCCTGGTCGAGCTGCGCCGCGATGCGGCCGAAGGCACGCTGCCGCCGGCCTTGGCCACCGCGGTGGAGGCCGCCGTGCAGGGGCTGGCCGATCTGTATCTCGACCCCAGCCCGCAACGGCACCGCCACGCCTTGCAGCGGGTGGAGGCAGCGCTGGCCGCCAGCCAGGTGGAAGGCGCGACACCGCTGCGCTGGAAGCCCACCCGCGAGCACTTGTTGCTGCTGCGCGGCGCGTTGCTCGACGCCGATTCCGTTCTCGCCGCGCTGGCCGATACGCCTGCGCCGACCACCGCCACGCCAGGAGCCGACGATGCTGCTGCCCGCTGAACTCTCGATCGCCGGGGTGTACGTGCCCGGCTTGCTGGTGCTGGGCCTGGCCCTGCTGCTGGTGGCCTGGGCGCTGGACGCGGTCGCCGGCCGCGCCGGCCTGTACCGCTATGCCTGGCACCCCTCCCTGTTCCGTCTGGCCATCTACGTCGGCGCGTTCGCCGCGCTCGGCCTGCTCCTTTTGCCGTGAGTCCCGCCATGAAGACCCCTGCCCTGATCCGTTTCGCCCTGACCGCCATCGTGGTGCTGGTCGCCGCCCTGCTGGCGCATGCGCTGTGGCGCCACTACATGCTCTCGCCCTGGACCCGCGATGGCCGCGTGCGCGCGGAAGTGGTGCGCATCGCACCGGACGTGTCCGGCCTGGTCGATGCGGTGGCGGTGCGCGACAACCAGCACGTCAAGCGCGGCGACCTGTTGTTCAGCGTGGACCGCAAGCGCTACGAACTGGCCCTGGAAAAGGCCCGCGCCAACCTTGCGGTCGCGGAGGCGCAGGCGCGTGCGGCCGGCGCCAGCCTGTCGGCGGCGGCGGCCACCCAGGCAGCCAGCGAAGCGGAGTTCCAGATGCGCCGCGCCCAGGCCGAACGGCGCGCGCGCGCCGCCGCGGTGATCTCCGCCGAGGCGCGTTCGGACGCCGAAGCCACCGCGCGTTCGGCGCAGGCCGACGTGCACCGCAGCGCGGCGCTGCGCGGGCAAGCCACCGCGGCGCAGGCGCAGGCGGTGGCCACCGTGGAGCAGGCGCAGGCCGCGCTCGACCTGGCCGAACTGGATCTGCAGCGCACCCAGGTCCGCGCCACCGCCGACGGCTACATCACCAATCTGGAAGTACGCGTGGGCGACTACGCACAGGCCGGCGGCGCCCGCCTGGCGCTGGTACGCGACGATGCGATGTGGGTCTACGGCTACTTCGAGGAAACCAAGCTGCCGCGGGTGCATGTCGGCGACCGCGCCGACATCCGCCTGATGAGCGGCGGGCTGATGCTGCACGGCCAGGTCGAGGGCATCGCCCGCGGCATTTCCGACAGCGACAACCCAACCGGCACCTCGCTGCTGGCCGACGTCAGCCCCACCTTCAACTGGATCCGCCTGGCGCAGCGTGTGCCGGTGCGCATCCGCATCGATCCGGCCAGCGTGCCGCGGGGCACCCTGCTCGCGGCTGGCATGACCGCGACGGTCAGCGTGCATCCGCGGCGGGAGTGATGTGCGTCCATGGAGCCTTTCGTCACCAAGGAAGGCTCACCTGTAGGAGCGGCTTCAGCCGCGACGCGCATTACCGAAAATGCCTGTCGCGGTTGAAGCCGCTCCTGTACATCGCACCGACAAATCCGGCGGAGTCGCAGCGAGAGCGCGTTACCGACCGAACGCCTGCCGCGGGACACCGGTACACGGCGCAGGCCTTGCACCTGCGCGCGTGCGTTAGTTGCGTTGACCGCGGCCCTCAGTCCTTGGCCTGCCGATTGACGCCGAGGAACCGCCCGGCGATCACCGCATAGCCGCTGCGCGACACCGCGCTGCCGGGATCGAAGTAGGCATGCAGGGTCGGCGACAGGTCCTGCGGCCCCTGGGTCACCGCGAAGCGCGCGTTGAGGATGCCGGCATCCAGCGCCAACTGCACGTAGCCGCGCAGGTTGCTCGGGATCGCCGCCACGTCCTCGATCGGCAGGCGCTGGTTGTTGTAGCTGACCGACAGTGTGCCGTCGAAGGCCAGCGCCTGCGTCTGCAGGCCCAGCGCCTGTACCAGCGAATAGGCCAGCTGCAGCTTGCTGACGGCATCGTTGGGACGGAAATCGCCGGCGACCACGCCCATCACCGCAGCCTGGTTCTGCTGCAGGTCGCGCAGCGCCCCGCCCTTGCCCACCGCCGCCTCGGCGAACGGATAGGCCGGGTCGTTGCGGCTCAATCCGCTGAAACTGGGCGTAGCCGGCAGCGCCTGGCGCACCCCGGCGCCCATCACCAGGTAGCGCGCCAGCTCGGCACGCTTGAGCGGATTCTGCGGGCGGAACAGGCCATCGGCGTAACCATCCACCAGCCGGTTGGCGACCGCGTACTCCACCGCGCCGCGATCGCGATCGCCGCTGGCAACGTCGTTGAGGCCGGTGTAGCCGCCGCTGAGCAGGAAATCCAGGGTGCCGCGCACCGTGCCCGGGGCCGCCACGCCATTGCTGCCCTTGGGTGCCACCGGCACGCCGCTGATCGATCCGATGCCGCGCGCGCTGATGGTCCAGGTGCCCGGCTTGCCCGGCGCACCGACGCTGACCGTGCTGCCCAGCAGCGGCACCGCAACCGGGGAGCCGTGACTGACGCCATCCGGATCGGTCAGCACCAGCGCCTGGGTGTTGGCGTCGATGGTGGCCTTGGCGCTGACCCAGGCCACGTCCTTGCCGACGGTGAACGACTGGGTCTGTGGCGTGCCCACCGGCGAGAACGCCACCTCGAACGGCTGGCTGCCGCCTGGCATCACCAGGGCATTGCTGTTGAAGGACTGCAGTGCATTGACCGTCTTGCCGAAGCCCCTGCGCTTCTTGCTCGCTTCCAGCAGCGCGGCATAGGCATTCACGTAGCCGGCGCCGGCCTCCCAGTAGGTGCGCCCGGGAATGTTGGTGGCGGTGCGTTCGAGCAGGTCCTTGACCTGGTCCGGGGTCAGGTCCGGGTTCGCCTCCAGCAGCAGGGCGACGATGCCGGCCACGTGCGGGGTGGCCATCGAGGTGCCGCTCATGGTGGTGTAGAACGGCAGCTGGGCCGGCGCGATCAGCTTGCTGTCCTTCTCCGCGGCCAGCGGCGGCAGCGCGCCGGTGGAATCGCGGGTGGAGACGATGTCCACGCCTGGCGCGGTGATCGTCGGCTCGTTCAGATAGGTCCAGGTCTTGTCGTCGGCCATGGTGAAGCTGCCGCTCTCGCCACGCTTGCCGCGCGAGGAGAAGTCGGCCAGCGTGCCGTCCTTCTCGCCGGCAGCCACCGAGATCACCCACGGCGCCTGCGCGTACGGATTGTGGGTGTCTTCGTTGGGGCCGTCGTTGCCGGCGGCGAACACGCTGACGATGCCGCGCTTGTACAGTTCGTAGGTGGCGACATTGACCGGATTCTTCGGATCGAACTTGCCGGACGAGCCCCAGGAGTTGCTGGTGACGCGGATCGGATCCTTGAAGCTGAACTGGTGCGTGGCGGCATAGTCCAGGCCGCCGACCGCGTCCAGGATCAGCAGCACCGCACCGGATCCGTAGCCGACCAGGCTGGCGCCGGTCGCCACGCCGCGATAGTCGCCGTTGGACTGCGCACCGGTGCCGCCCACCGTGCCCGCGCAATGCGTGCCGTGGCCGGAACCGAGGTCGGTGTTGGGCACGCCTTCGGCATAGGTGATCGGCAGCATCGCATCGACGTTGGACAGGTTGGTGGTGCCCAGCACGTTCTGCACGACACGGGTGCCGTAGGCGAGATCGCGATGGGTGGCATCGATGCCGGAATCATTGATCATCACCCCGACGCCGCGGCCGCTGTACGGCAGCGCGCGGCCGAAATCGCCGGGATTGCTCTGCGCGCGGTCCACGCCGGTCAGCGCGCGCGCTTCCTTGTTGAAGTAGCGCAGCGGCGCGTTGTAGTAGATCGAGGCGACGTCGTCGCGCTGCGCCAGCGCGCGAATCTCCGCTGGTGTGGCCAGCGCGCCGGCGATCGGCAGCGTGCGCATGGTGATCCCGCGGGTGATGCCCAGCGCGTGCAGCGCGGTGAGTTGCGAGGCGGAGACCGGCCCGGACTGGTCGTAGGTGATCACGATCTGCAGAGCGTCGCCCGCCGGTGCCGCGGCGAGCTTGGCCTCCAGCAGTTGGTCGAGATGCGCGGCGGCCAGGGCGTCGCCGCCGGCGAACGTGCCCCCGGCAAGGACGGCGCAGATACCGATGGCAAGGACGGGACGGCGAATGGACATGCGGATCTCCGGATCGTCGAAAGCCCGGAACGGGCGGTAGCCGCAGCGTGCCGGCCACGCCGATGCGCAGCCAATCCGGCATCGCACCCAGGCCGGCCAAGTGGAAACACTCAGCCGGACGCGTCCAGAGACCAGGGAATGGGAGCGGCCTGGGACCCAGCGGCACGTGCAGGCAGCTTCCATGTCCGAAACCGACACGCTGGCGCACGACGGCCGCACGCGTCGCACGCAGCCTCGGCGCGAGGCGCATGCCCTGCACGTCCTCCGCCTCGGTCCGCACGCGGCTTGGCGCACGGCCACCACGCGATGGCGCCGCAGACGCATCGCACCGATGACGCCGCCATCTCGGCGACGGCAAGGCCTGCCATGGCGTCCCCTGTTCGCCAGCCCGTGCTGGCGCAAACCGCCAAGGGCCGGCAGCGACGAGACCCTTCGATGCGGCGCACGTCGTCGTTCACGACATCCGGCGTCGTATGCGGCCACCCGCGGTCGGGGCACGCCTTGCCGTCCGACGAACAACGCGTCCGCAGCGACGACAAGGCGGGTTTCAGGCAGCGAAGAGCGTCATGCGAGAAGAACGGGATCCGGCAACGGCGTGCCGGTCCGATGCATTCGGCGCGCCATGCGCCGAAACGAGTGCGGGACGTGCGGGGCCCTTCCGATTCCCGGACGCCATTCCGGGAGCGGTGGAACCCCGCACGTCCCGGCACGGGGGGATCGCGGAGGCTGCCGATCCCGCTGTCGAACGGCGACAGGGCGATCGAAGGCAACCGCGAAGACATGCTGACTGCACCGCAGGCACCGGCACCACGGCCGGCGACGCCTACGGCCGCTCGGGCGGACGTCGAGGTCCGCCCGAGACGGGGACTACTTGCTGGCCGCGCGCAGCGCCGAGTAGGCGTTGAGATAGCCGGCGCCCACTTCCCAGGACGCACGTCCGGCCATCGGCGTGGCGGTGCGCTCGATCAGGTCCTTGACCTGGTCCGGGGTCAGGTTCGGATTGGCCTCCAGCACCAGCGCCACCACACCCGCCACATGCGGCGTGGCCATCGAGGTGCCGCTCATGGTGGTGTAGAACGGCAGTTGCGCCGGCGCGATCAGCTTTTCGTCCTTCTGCGCCGCCAGCGGCGGCAACAGGCCAGTGGAGGCGCGGGTGGAGATGATGTCCACGCCCGGCGCGGTGATGCTGGGCTCGTTGATATGGGTCCAGCTCTTGCCGTCGGCGGTGGTGAAGGTATCGCGCTCGCCGGCCTTGCCGCGCGAGGAGAAGTCGGCCAGCGTGCCGTCGACGTTGCCGGCGGCGACCGAGATCACCCACGGTGCCTGCGCGTACGGGTTGTGGGTGTCTTCCTTGGGACCGTCGTTGCCGGCGGCGAACACGCTGACGATGCCGCGCTTGTACAGCTCGTAGGTGGCGACGTTGACCGGGTCGGCCGGGTCGAACTTGCCGGACGTGCCCCAGGAGTTGCTGACGACGCGGATCGGATCCTTGAAGCTGTGCTGGTGCGAGGCCGCGTAGTCCAGGCCGCCCACCGCATCCAGCACCAGCAGCACGCCGCTGGAACCGTAGCCGACCAGGCTGGCGCCGGTGGCCACGCCGCGGTACTTGCCGCCGGACTGTGCGCCGTTGCCGCCGACCGTACCGGCGCAGTGGGTGCCGTGGCCGGAGCCGGCGTCGGTGTTCGGCACGCCTTCGGTGTAGGTGACCGGCAGCATTTTGTTCAGATTGTTGAGATTGGTGTTGGCCAGCACGTTCTGCACCACGCGGTCGCCGTAGGCCAGATCGCGGTGGGTGGCGTCGATGCCCGAGTCGTTGATCAGCACGCCGACGCCGCGGCCGGTGTACGGCACGGTGCGGCCGAAATCGCCCGGGTTGCTCTGCGCGCGGTCGACGCCGGTCGCCTGGCGCGCGTCCTGGTTGAAGTAGCGCAGCGGTGCGTTGTAGTAGATCGAGGCGACGTCGTCGCGCTCGGCCAGCGCCAGGATCTCTTCCGGCGTGGCCAGCGCACCGGCGATCGGCAGGGTCTGCATGATGACGCCGCGGTTGATGCCCAGGTCGTGCAAGGCAGTCAGCTGCGCTGCCGAGACCGGCTTGGACTGCTTGTAGGTGATGACGATCTGCAGTTCGTCGGTCAGCGGGGTGTTGACCAGCTTGGACTCCAGCAGGCTGTCCAGATGCGCGGCGGCTTCGGCCTTGCCGCCGGCGAAGACGCCGCTGGCGAGGACGGCGCAAATGCCGATGGCGAGTGCGGGACGACGGATGGGCATCTGGAATCTCCGGTTGGTGGCCCGGGACGGGCGGGTGAATGCAGCCTGACGCGGCGGCGCGGCGGCGCCTATCCGGGATCGCCCCTAGCGCACGTGGGTGGAAACACTCAGGGCCGCGTGCATCGCCCGTACGGAGCGGTATGATCGGGCCGAAGGCAGCTACCGCGCCGTGGTGCCGGGCGGAACGCGGGTGCGGTGCGCGATGCCGGCACATGCAACAGGGGGTTTCAGATGCATACGATGTTCGCAAGGGTTTGCCTGCTGTTCTGCGCCATGGCGGCGTCCGGCGGGCTCGCCGCGCAACCGCTGCCGGTGCAGGTGGACGTGAGCGGCAATGTGGCGACGGCGGCGATCGGTGCCGGTCCGCACCCGCTGGCGGAGCTGACGCTGGAGTTCGACAACGTCACCGACCTCAGCCCGGGCAACCTGGGCCTGAGCGCAGAACTGCTGACCCCGGCCCAGGTCGCCGCCCTGCTGCCGCGCCTTCCCAGCACGCAGGCCGGCCAGGTGCCATCGCAGTTGCCGCTGCTGATCACGGTGACGCCGCCGCCGAGCGGTGGCCTGACGTTCCGGCGGGTGGTGCATGTGGAACTGCATACGCATGCCCTGGCCTACACCGCCGACAGCACCCTGCGCCTGTTCAAGGCTCCGGAGGGCGGCGATTTCCGCGACATCACCGACGAGATCGCCCCTGGCAGCGTCCGCGCGCGCGGCACCACCGGCGGCTTCTCGCAGTTCATCGTGCTCCACGACCTGCGCCCGACCGCCACCGTGGTGACCGCCAAGCTGAGCCGACTGCAGGCGCTGGTGGCGCAGTTGCCCGCCAATGAAGCGGCGCCGCTGGCGAGCATGCTGAACAGCGTGCAGAGCGCCCTGGCCAACGCCGACTACGCTGCCGCCACGGTGGCGCTGGACGGGTTCCGCGAGCAGGTGTCGGCGCGGGCCGGCCACGGCATCGCGCAGACCTGGAACGCCGGCATGAGCACGGGCAACCCCGCCGGCGAACTGCTGGCCGGCGCGGCGACGCTGCGCTTCTCCATCGACTACCAACGTCTCTACGCGCCTTGAGCGCTGCGGGACCGGTCACCCGCAGCGCGACGGAGGACACGCCGCGATGCCCGCGCGCCTGACCGCCTATCTGCCCGACGCACCGGCGCCGACGCTGCTGCTCGCCAGCGGGCAGACCCTGGCGATCGGCCGCGCGGCGGACAACGCGCTGGCGCTGGAACACCCGTCGGTGTCGCGCTGGCACGCACGGCTGCAGCCGCAGGCCGACGGCCACTGGCAGCTGCACGACCTGGGCAGCAAGAACGGCAGTTTCCGCGACGGGGTGCGCGTGGCCGCGCCGATCGCCCTGGACACGGCGACCTGGCTGCGCTTCGGCGACATCTACGCCGAGTTCGCCCCGCTCAGCGTGGCCGATGCGGAACTGGCCGAACGCCGCCAGCGCGCCCGCTGCGACCGCGCCACCGCGCTGACCCAAGGGCTCGCCCAGGTCGGCGGACTCGACGATCTGCTCGGCGCCAGCCTCGACGCGGTGGTCGAACTGGCCCAGGCCGAGCGTGGCCTGCTGGTCCTCGCCGAACCGCAGGGCCCGCGCATCGCGGCCAGCCACGGCACCGGGCCGCTGCCGCTGCAGCACGGCCTCGCCGGCAGCGAGGGCGCCGTGCAACGCGCGCTGCGCGATGGCCAGGCCACCGTCGCCCACGACGTCGGCGGCGTGCCGTGGCTGGCCGAGCGCGCCTCGGTCTGCGCCGCCGGCCTGCGCACCCTGCTGTGCCTGCCGCTGCGCGACGGCACGCGCGTGCTCGGCGCGATCTATGCCGACAGCCGCCGCGCCGGCAGCGCCATCGGTGCGCTGGACATGCAGTTGCTGGAGGCTTTCTGCGAGCGCGCCGCGCTGTGGATCGCCGCGCGCCAGGCGCTGCGCGACAGCGGCGCGGAACAGGGTCCTGGGCCGGCATGAGCGACGCGGCCACTGCCACCGGCCTGTACGCGCAGGAAAGCCTGGCTCCAGGCGAGGTGCTGGCCGGCCGCTTCCGCATCGAACGCCTGCTCGGCATCGGCGGCATGGGCCTGGTGTACCTGGCGCACGACCAGGCGCTGGGCATCGACGTGGCGGTCAAGCTGCTGCGCCCGGAACTGGCGCAGCGGCCGCAGGCGTTCGCCCGCTTCCGCCAGGAACTGCTGCTGGCGCGGCAGGTGTCCAGCCCGCACGTGGTGCGCATCCACGACCTGGCCGAACACGCCGGGCGCTGGCTGATCAGCATGGACTACGTGGAGGGCGAGTCGCTGGAAGCGCGGCTGCAGCGCGAGGAACGGCTGGACGTCGAGACCGCCTTGCGCATCGCCGGCGACATCGCCCGCGGCCTGCAGGCGGCGCATGCGCGCGGCGTCGTGCATCGCGACCTGAAGCCGGCCAACATCCTGCTGCAGCGCGGCGGGGATGCGCTGATCAGCGACTTCGGCGTGGCCTGTTCGATGGCCAGCAGCGGCCTCGGCGCGACCCTGGGCAACGTCATCGGCACGCCCGCCTACCTGTCGCCGGAACAGGCGCGCGGCGATGCGCTCGACCCGCGCAGCGATCTCTACGCGCTGGGCCTGATCCTGTACGAAATGCTCGCCGGGCAGGTGCCGTTCGCCGGCGGCACCCTGTCCGAGACCCTGGCCCAGCGCATGCTGCGCGAGCCGCCGCCGGTGGACCGGCTGCGCGCGGACGTGCCGGCCTGGGTGGTGCGGCTGCTGCAGCGACTGCTGCGCCCGCAGCCGCGCGACCGGCTGCAGCACGCCAACGACGTCATCGTGGCGATCGAACGCCGGCAACTGCCGCGCGATCGCCGGCGCTGGCGCCGGCTCGCCCTGGGTCTGGCCGCGCCCCTGGCCGGCGCGGCCCTGCTCGGCGCCGGCGCCTGGCAATGGCAGGCGCAACGCGCCAGCGCCCCGCCGCCGGTGGTCGCCGCGCAACCGCTGCCGCGCCTGCTGGTGCTGCCGCTGGCCGGCGACCCGGCCAGCGCCGAACAACGCCTGGCGCTCGGCGCCTGGCTGCGCGGCAGTCTCGGCGAAACACTGACCGTGGTCGACGACGAACGGACCCGCCAGGCGCTGCGCCAATACGACCCCACCGGCCAGGCGCCGTTGGACGTGGCGGCGCTGCGCCGGCTCGCCTCGGCGCAGCGCGTGCTGCAGCCGAGCCTGCAACGCCAGGGCGCCGGCTGGCGTTTGCAGGCGCTGCTGCATCCGGCCAGCGGCGCGGCGCAACACATCGACGGACCGGTCGCCGCCGATCCGGCCGCGGCCTACGTCGCCTGGCTGCCGATCGCGTCCAGGGCGCTGCTCGCCGCGGGCACCCCCCTGCCCGACGACCTGCCCGCGCCCGCCGCGCTGCGGGCGTACGCGCGCGGCCTGGCGGCGCAGCAGCACGACGACAGCGCGCAGGCGCTGCAGCAGTTCGCCGAGGCCAGCGCGCAGGCGCCGCAATCCGCGCCGTTGCGCCTGGCCGAGGTGGTCGCGGCGCAAGCCATCGGCGAAGAACAAAAAGCCAGCGCGGCGTTGCACGCGCGCATGCCTACAGCACCGGCGCGGCCGCGCACCCTGGCGCTGCTGGCGGCGCTGCGCCTGGAAGCCGAAGACGATCTCGCCGCCGCCGACAACGCCTGGCAGGCGCTGGCCACGGCCCGGCCCGACGACAGCGTGGTGCAACTGCAGGTCGCGCGCGTGCAGGCACAGGCCGGCCATCTGGACGCGGCACGCGATCGCCTGCGCGCGCTGGCGCAGCGCGATCCCGACGACCCGCGGCTATGGCTGGCGCTGGGCAAGCTGGCGATCCTCAGCGGCAACGCCGCCACCGCGGTGGACGACGACCTGCTGCGCGCGCAACTGCTGTTCCGCCGCGGACGCGACCTCTATGGCGAGGCGGAAACGGTGAACGCGCTGGGCGTGGGCTACGGCCGCCTCGGCCTGGCCCAGCAGGCGCAGGCCCAGTACCTGCGCGCCGTGGAACTGCGCCGACAGGTCGGCAATCGCCGCGGCGTGGCCACCAGCCTGCGCAACCTGGCCGGCACCCTCAGCATCGGCGGCGCCTTCGCCGAGGCCGAACAGAAGCTGCAGCAGGCGCAGGCGCTGTACGTCGAACTCGGCGACCGCGACGGCCAGGCCGCCGCCGCCAACGAACTCGGCCTGCTGGCCGAAGAGCGCGGCGACTACCCGCAGGCGCTGCAGGCGTTTCGGGGCGCGCTGACGGCCTGGCGCGCGCTCGGCGATGCGCACGGGGTCGCCGAGACGCTCAACAACATCGGTTTCGCGCATTTCCAGTTGGGCGACCTGGACAGCGCGCAGGCGTTCTGGGAGCAGGCCGCGCGCGCCTATGCCGACCTCAACGACGCCACCGGCCGCGTGCGCACCGCGCAGAATCTCGGCCTGCTGGCCACCGCGCGCGGCCACTGGACGCAGGCGCAGACCTTGCTGAGCCAGGCGCTGCGCGAGGCCGAGCGTCACCAAATGCTCGAGGAAGTGGCGGTGAGCCGGCGCAACCTGGCCGAACTGGCGTTCTGGCAGGGCCAGCGCACGGTGGCGCTGACCGAACTGGACCAGGCGCAGCGGCTGTTCCAGCAGAGCCGCGATCAGCGCGGCCAGACCGACATCGCCCTGCTGCGCGCGCAAGTGTGGCTGGCGCTGGACGACCCGGCGCAGGCGCGGCTGGCGCTGCAGCAGGTGCAGCGGCAAGCGCCGGCCTCGGTGTCCAGCGAACAGCGTGCCAGTGCCGCGCTGCTGCAGGCGCAACTGGACCAGCGCGATGGCAACGCCGCTGCAGCCGCCACGTCGCTGCGCCAGGCCGAGGCGCTGGCACGCGCCAGCGGTACCCGCCTGCTGCAACTGCAGGTGCAGGTGCAGGCGGCGCACGACGAATCCGCCCTGACGTCGCTGGACGCCGACGTCGCGCGCCTGGGCAATGCCGGGCTGCGCCTGCGTTACCTGCAGCAGGCGCTGCGCTACGGCGCGGCCGACCAGGTGGCGGCACGCTATGCACAGGTGCAGGCCCTGCTGCTGCGCGGCAGTCCGCTGTTCGCCGCGGCCCTGCACACGCAGGCCGCGCAGCGCCTGGACGCGCTCGGCGACCACGCCGCCGCGCAACGCGCCCGCCGCGCCGCGGCGCAGGCTGCCGGCGGTTCCGCTGTCGCGCGCACGGGAGACGGAGCCACGCCATGAACGACGCCGCCGCGACCGCCGCCGAACGCTACCGCCTGCTGCTGCAGCGCCTGGAAGCCAACGAGCGCGAGTTCCGCCGTCTCGGCCGCGCCGTGGTCAAGGTCCAGGAGGACGAGCGCCGGCGCCTGGCGCGCGAGCTGCACGACGGCGTCGGCCAGAACCTCACCGTGCTCAAGCACCGGCTGGCGCAATTGGGCGCGGCGCTCGGCGCGGCCGACGCGGCGCTGCGCGCGCCGCTGGAGGACGCCATCCAGCTGTGCACGCAGGCGCTGGAAGACACCCGGCAGATGTCGCGGCTGCTGCGCCCGCCGATCCTCGACGACCTGGGGCTGGAGGCGGCGCTGGGCTGGCTGGGCCGCAGCCAGTCCGCCGCCGGCGCCACCCCGGTCACGGTCGAGATCGGTCCGCTGCCGGCGCTGGACGAAGCGCTGCAGACCCTGCTGTTCCGCAGTGCGCAGGAAGCACTGACCAATGCGCTGAAGCACTCGGCGGCGCAGTCGGTGCTGCTGCGGTTGGTCGCACGTGACGGCTGGGCGCACCTGCAGGTGCTCGACGACGGCCGCGGCTGCGACCCGCAACAGGCGCTGGTGGCCGGCGGCAGCGGCCTGAGCGGCCTGCGCGAACGCCTGCGCCTGAGCGGCGGCAGCCTGCGCCTGCAGTCGTCCCCGGGCGAGGGTTGCTGCGTGCAGATCCGGGTCCCGCTGGAGGCCGATTGAACGTGATTGCCCTGCCCCGTCCCGACACCCGCGCGGCCGTGCACACGCCGCGATCGGCACTGTCGCCGCGAGTTCCCGCCTATCACCACCAGCACCACGGACACGCACCGGCATGAGCGCACCGATCCGCGTGCTCATCGCCGACGACCACACCCTGGTGCGCGAAAGCCTGGTCGCCGTGCTCGACGCGATCGACGGCATCCAGGTGGTGGCGCAGGCCGCCGACGGCGTCGAGGCGCTGGCCAAGGCCGAGGCGACCAGCCCGGACGTGGCGATCGTGGACATCTCCATGCCGCGGCTCAACGGCATCGACGTGGTGCGGCGGCTGTGCGAGAGCGTGCCGCTGGCGCGGATCCTGGTGCTGACCATGCACGAGGAACACGAATACGTGCTGCACGCGGTGCGCGCCGGCGCCTCCGGCTACCTGCTCAAGGATAGCGCCAGCGCCGACCTGATCGCCGCGGTGCGCAACCTGCACGCCGGCCGCGGCCACTTCTCGCCGCAGGCCGCGCAGGCGCTGGTGACGCAGATGCAGCAGCCGCAGGCGCTGCCACCCGACCCCTACCGCAGCCTGACCGCGCGCGAACGCGAGGTGTTCCACCTAATCGTCGAGGGCCGCACCACCAAGGAGATCGCACGCGTGCTGCAGATCAGCGTCAAGACCGCCGAGAACCACCGCTTCCGCGTGCTCAACAAGCTGGGCATGCGCAATACCGCCGAACTGGTGCGCTACGCGGTGCGCCACGGCCTGCTCGACTGAACGACGCCGCGCGCCGGCAGAGTCGGTGCGGCTGCGCATACTCCATACGCCATAGTATCCTGGCGACCTCGGCCGCGCCGCGGCCCTCGTCACGAGTCGATCGCATGAGCACCTATCAAGCCCCGTTGACCGATCTCCGCTTCGCGCTGCACAACGTGCTGCAGGTAGAGGCATTGTTCGCCCGCCTCGGCCATGCCGAGGCCAATGCCGAACTGATCGATGCGGTGCTGGAGGAAGCGGCGCGCTTCACCGGCACCGTGCTGGCGCCGCTGAACCGGGTCGGCGACGAGCACGGCTGCACCCTGGACAAGGCCACCGGCGCGGTGACCACCGCGCCCGGCTTCCGCGAGGCCTACCGGCAGTTCGCCGAGGGTGGCTGGACCGGGCTGACCGCCGCCGCCGAGTTCGGCGGCCAGGGCCTGCCGCATACCCTGGGCGTGCCGCTCAACGAGATGGTCAACGCCGCCAACCTGGCCTGGGGCAACTTCCCGCTGCTGTCGCACGGCGCGGTCGAAGCGCTCAAGCAGCACGGCGAGGCGTGGCAGCAGGAGGTGTTCCTGAAGCCGCTGGTGGACGGCCGCTGGACCGGCACCATGTGCCTGACCGAACCGCACTGCGGTACCGACCTGGGCCTGCTCAAGACCCGCGCCGAGCCCAACGCCGACGGCAGCTGGTCGGTCAGCGGCACCAAGATCTTCATCACCGCCGGCGAGCACGACTTCACCGACAACATCGTGCACCTAGTGCTGGCGCGCCTGCCGGACGCGCCGGCCGGCGCCAAGGGCATCTCGCTGCTGGTGGTGCCGAAGTTCAAGGTCGCCCGCGACGGCAGCGTCGGCGAGCGCAACGCGCTGCGCTGCGGCTCGCTGGAGCACAAGATGGGCATCCACGGCTCGGCCACCTGCGTGATGAACTTCGACGGCGCCGAGGGCTACCTGGTCGGGCAGCCGCACAAGGGCCTGCAGGCCATGTTCACCATGATGAACACCGCGCGCCTCGGCGTCGGCCTGCAGGGCATCGGCCTGTCCGAACGCGCTTACCAGAACGCGCTGCACTATGCGCGCGAGCGGCTGCAGTCGCGTTCGCTCAGCGGCGCCAAGCTGCCGGAGAAGCCGGCCGACCCGATCCTGGTGCACCCGGACGTGCGCCGCATGTTGCTGACGGTCAAGGCGCTGACCGAAGGCAGCCGCCTGCTCGCGCTGCACGCCGCGACCCTGATCGACATCGCGCACAGCGCGCAGGACCCGGCCGAGCGCGAGCAGGCCGACGTGCTGGTCAGCTTCCTCACCCCGATCTCCAAGGCCTGCCAGACCGAGTGGGCGGTGGAGAACACCTATCACGCGCTGCAGTGCTTCGGCGGCCACGGCTACATCCACGAGCACGGCATGGAGCAGTTGGCCCGCGACGCGCGCATCACCACCCTGTACGAAGGCACCACCGGCATCCAGGCGCTGGACCTGATCGGGCGCAAGACCGCGTCCAGCCAGGGCGCCGGGCTGAAGCTGTTCCTGGCGCAGATCGAGGCCTTCCTGACCGAGCACGCCGACAACCCGGCAGTGGCCGAATTCGTCGCCCCGCTGCGCGAGAAGGCCGCCGAGTGGGCGGCGCTGACCAAGCGCATCCTGCAGCGTGCCGCCGGCAACCCCGAGGAACTGGGCGCGGCCAGCTACGACTACGTGTTCTATTCCGGCTACGTGGTGCTGGCCTACTGGTGGGCGCGCAGCGTGGCCGCGGCCGAGGCCTCGGCGCACGGCGAGGCGTTCAAGCAGTCCAAGCGCGAGACCGCCCGCTTCTACTACGCCCGCCTGCTGCCGCGCACGCTGACCCACGCCGCGGCCATCGACAGCGGCGCCACGCCGCTGATGACGCTGGCCGACGCGCAGTTCTGACGCAGCACGTCCACGTCCGCGCGCGCAGCTCCGGCACGCATGCCGTGCCGGAGTTGCACGGCCCGCCGCGGCCGATACACAAACCGTCACCAATCGGGTATAAGCTGTTTTCCCGATGGAGACAGACACAACAACGCTTGGTCTGATCGATACCGGGGCCTGCGGCGCCTCGGCCGCGGTCCCGTCGCCTGCGGCGTCCCCTTCCCACCTGCCTTCGGTCCGGCTGCTGTCGCTGGACGCGCACGGGCGCGTGCTGGACTGGATCAACTGGCAGGATGCCGCCTGTCTGTACGCGCGCGGCGCGGTCGCCTGGACCCTCGGCGAGCCGTGCCTGCACATCCATGGCGGTATCAGTCGTGCCAGCGGCGAGCGCAGCGTGCTGGAGCTGCATCCGATCATCGCCGCGCGCGGTCACGCGCATGCGCGTGCGCTCGACCCTACCCCGACCCTGACCAATACCGCGCTGTTCGCCCGCGACGCGCAGCTGTGCCTGTACTGCGGCCAGCAATTCAGCCGCCCCCAGCTCACCCGCGATCACGTGCTGCCGGTGTCCAAGGGCGGCCGCGACATCTGGGAGAACGTGGTCACCGCGTGCTTCCACTGCAACTCGCGCAAGGGCAACCGCACCCCGCAGCAGGCATCGATGCCGCTGCTGGCGGTGCCGTACCGACCGAGCTGGATCGAGCACCTGATCCTGTCCAACCGCAACATCCTGGCCGACCAGATGTCGTTCCTGAAGGCGCAGTTGCCGAAGCGCTCGAAGCTCTCGTTGTAGCCACACGGCGTCACGCCGCCCTCACGCCTGCTGCGACGGATTGCCGCACCCCGGCCGAAACCGGCCATCCACGCGCCCGCGACTGAACGGGTTGATTGCGCGTGCCCGGAATGGAGAGGAAAATGACAGGTCCGCTGAACCTCCATTCCGATGATCGACCCCACCCGCTATCCGCGCCTCTCGCGCATCCAGGTCCCCGCCGAACTGCGCCGCTTCGATGAATCGGAGCTGCCGGCCATCGCCGAGGAACTGCGCGCCTTTCTGATCGAGTGCGTCGGCAAGAGCGGTGGCCATTTCGGCGCCGGGCTGGGCGTGATCGAACTCACCGTCGCCCTGCACTACCTGTACGACACGCCGGTCGACCAGCTGGTGTGGGACGTCGGCCACCAGACCTATCCGCACAAGATCCTCACCGGGCGCCGCGACCGCATCCACACGGTCAAGCAGGCCGACGGCGTGGCGCCGTTCCCCAAGCGCGAGGAAAGCGAGTACGACACCTTCGGCGTCGGCCATTCCTCCACCTCGATCTCGGCCGCGCTGGGCATGGCGGTGGCGCTGCAGCGCATGGGCGACGAGCGCAAGGTGGTGGCGGTGATCGGCGACGGCGCGATGACCGCCGGCATGGCCTATGAGGCACTGAACCACGCCGGCGGCATGGACCCGGAACCGAACCTGCTGGTGATCCTCAACGACAACCGCATGTCGATCTCCGAGGCAGTCGGCGGGGTCACCAAGATGCTGGGGCGGATGAGCGGCAGCAAGACCCTCAACGCCATCCGCGAAGGCGGCAAGAAGATCCTCGGCGACAAGAAGAGCAACCCCACCGCGCGCTTCGTGCGGCGCTGGGAGGAGCACTGGAAGGGCATGTTCGTGCCGTCCACGCTGTTCGAGGAAATGGGCTTCCACTACACCGGCCCGATCGACGGCCACGACCTGCCGGCGCTGCTCGGCGCGCTGAAGACGCTCAAGACCCTCAAGGGTCCGCAGCTGCTGCACGTCATCACCACCAAGGGCAAGGGCTACGAACTGGCCGAAGGCGACCAGATCGGCTACCACGCAGTCGGTCCGTTCGATCCGAGCAAGGGCCTGGTCGCCAAGCCGGGCGCCAAGGCGCCGACCTACACCGACGTGTTCGGCGACTGGATCTGCGACATGGCCGCGGCCGAGCCGGCGCTGCTGGCGATCACCCCGGCGATGCGCGAGGGCTCGGGCCTGGTGCGCTTCAGCAAGGAGTACCCGCAGCGCTACTTCGACGTGGCCATCGCCGAGCAGCATGCGGTGACCCTGGCCGCGGGCATGGCCGTGCACGGCGCCAAGCCCGTCGTGGCGATCTATTCCACGTTCCTGCAGCGCGGCTACGACCAACTGGTGCACGACGTGGCGGTGCAGCAGCTCGATGTGCTGTTCGCGATCGACCGCGGCGGCGTGGTCGGTCCGGATGGCGCCACCCATGCCGGCAACCTGGACCTGAGTTTCCTGCGCTGTGTGCCGCACTTGGTGGTGATGGCGCCGGCGGACGAAGCGGAGTGCCGGCAACTGCTCAGCACCGGCCTGCGCCATCCTGGCCCGGCCGCGGTGCGCTACCCGCGCGGCACCGGTCCCGGGGTCGCGCCGGGGACCACGCTGGAAGCCCTGCCGATCGGCAAGGCGCAGCTGCGCGCGCAAGGCCACACGGTGGCGCTGCTGGCGTTCGGCGCGACCCTGGCGGCGGCCGAGCAGGTCGGCCGCGAGCTCGGCCTGAGCGTGGTCAACATGCGCTTCGTCAAGCCGCTGGACCGCGCCTTGCTGCTGGAACTCGCGCAGAGCCACGAGGGCTTCGTGACCATCGAGGACAACGTGGTGGCCGGCGGTGCCGGTTCCGGCGTGGCCGAACTGTTCAACGCCGAAGGCGTGCTGCGCCCGGTGCTGCACCTGGGCCTGCCCGACGCGTTCCAGCACCACGCCAGCCGCGAGCAGTTGCTGGCCGAAGCCGGCATCGACGCCGCCGGGATTCGTGCCGCGGTGTGGAAGCGCTGGCCGCAGCTGGCGACCAGCACCAGCGCACCGCGTACTGCGGCTGGCTGATCGACGCGGTCATCGGGTGCGGCACGGCGTCGGCGCGTGCCGTGCCTGTCACGCTTGCTTGCATGCGCCATCGCGCACGCCTCAAGCCCCCCTCGCGGGCGATCCGCCTTACTGCGACGCGCTAGGGCGCGATGACTTCATCGCCTCGGGCGCGCAGCTTGTCCAGCGGCCCGCCAGGCTCCTGCAGGGTCTGCATCGGCAACGCCGCGAAACTGGAGCGGTTCTGCGCCAGCGCCCGTTCGGCCTCCTGCAGCCAGGCCGCCATTGCACGCTGGCGCACATCGCCCAGGCCCAGCTTGCGGGCGATCGCCGCTTCGCCGACCGCGTCCAGGCAGACCCGGTACTGGTCGTTGGCGGGAAGTGTGGCGAGCGTGGCCAGATCGCCTTCGGACCAGGCATTGGCGCGCTGACGCATCGTCTCCAGGTCGCGATCGATGACCTGCAGGGTGCGCGCGAAACAGGCACTGTCGTTGAGCGAGGTCGCGCGGAATTCCTGCAGCGCGCGCTTGGCGTCGGGCACCTTCACCTCCACCACCACCGGCACGATCGGCACCTTGGCGCGCTTGGCCGCACGCTCGATCACCGGTTGCACGACGCTGCCCAGGCTCAGGCCGGATTTGCGCATCGCCGCTTCGTACAGTTCCTGCGCGGCGAACACCGGCCGCCACCGTTCCACGCCGGCGTCGCGGCCCAGGTAGCGCGCCTTCAACGGCAGCCAGCGCGCATACAGGTCCGGCGGCAGCACCTGCTGCAACGTGCGGTCGTCGGGATTGCGCCGCGCCTTCAGCAGGGACGGCAGCAGCATCAGGCTGCGGAATACGCCCAGGCCCGAGTCCAGGGTGAGGGTCGGCGCCGTGATCACCTGTTGCGACTGGGCGATCACCCGCTCCACTTCGCCCGATTCCCACTGCATGCGCTTGGGCAACGGCGACACCGTGCCGAGGATCCACAACACGTGGTCGCCGCGGCGGACCTGCCACAGCCCCGGGCCCGGCTGGCGCCCGCTCACCAGCACCGCGTCCAGGTCGACCACCGGTGGGTTGGTTGGCGCGGTGGCGCGTGGTGGCGGCGACGCGGGCAGCGTGGTCTGCGCCTGTGCGGCAGGCACAGCGACCACCGCCAGCAGCCCGGCCACCAGGCACAGCAGCGTCCGCACCTGCCGCGCGGCGCGCTCCACCTTGGTCATCGCGGGCAGCACGCGCCCCCTGCTCCACCCTGATCGCGGCGCCATCAACCGTCCAGTGCGGGCAGGTGCGCGGCCAGCGGATCGCTGTCGGCCAGCAATTCGAAGCATTCCCAGAGAAAGCCGGGCGCCACTACGCAGCGCACCAGGCAGTAGTCGGCCAGCGGCCGCGCCGCCTGCCAGGTGCCGGCCGCGATCACCACCGAGGGCATGCCGCCGCGTTCGCTGGCATCGAGCCGATAGCGCTGCAGGCCGTGGTGCGGATCGAAGCCGAACAGCTCCAGCGCGCCGCCTTCTTCCCACTGCCAGGTCTCGTCGGCATCGATGCGGTGCCAGCGGCTGACCTCGCCGCGCTCCAGCAGGAAGCGGATCGCGGTACAGGCCGGGCGCAGCGTCTGTTCGTGCTGCACCGTCAAGGCCGAGGTATGCACGCGCGCATAGCGCCCGCCTTCCGGGTGCGGCAGCAACGACAGGTCGCGCACCAGGGCGGCGATTCGGAAGGCGGCGGCACTGGACATGCATCCAGTCTAATCCCGTCGCGTGGCCGCGCGCATGTCAGCCGACGCGATCCGCGCGGCGGCTGCCCGCCCCGTTCATGCCTGGGGCAGCGAGTCGTGGGCGGGCGCTGGCGCCAGCCGTCGGCGGTGGCGCAGGCACAGGGCGAAGAACACCAGCAGATCCCAGCTGTAGCGCTTGAGCAGGCGCCGAGGCTCGCGCAACAGGCGATAGATCCATTCCAGGCGCAGCCGGCGCACCCAGGCCGGCGCGCGCCGGGCGGTGCCGGACAGGAAGTCCAGCAGCGCACCGACGCCGAACGCCAACGGCACCTGCAGGTGCCCCGCCTGTTCCAAGAGCCAGCGTTCCTGCAGCGGATTGCCGAACGCCACCAGCAGCACGTCGGCGCCGCTGGCGTTGATGCGCGCGGCGAGGTCTTCGCCGGCGGCGGCGAACTCGGCATAGCCGTCGCAGGTACCGACCACCTGTTGCCCCAGCGACTGCCGCAAGGTCTGCGCCGCGGTGTCGGCCACGCCGGGACGGCCGCCGAGCAGGAAGAAGCGCAGCGGCCGCGCGCTCTTACGGCACAGCGCCGGAATCAGGTCGGTGCCGTTGAGGTTGCCGGCGAAGCGGCGGCCGTGCACCAGCAGCGCGCCCAGGTCCATGCCGATGCCGTCGTTGACGATGCGCACGTCCGGCGCGGCCAGGCGCTCGCGCAGGGCCTGGCACTGCACCACGAAGTTGGTGTTGGCGAAGAACACCTGGCGGCGCTCGCCGCGCGCCAGCGCCTGCAGCAAGCTGGCGACGAAATCGGCTTCGGTGCTGCGCAGGATCGGATAGCCGCCCAGCGCCAGCACCTCGCCCGTCGCGCGCTCACCAGAGGTCATGCGGAAAGCTCTCCAGCAGGCCGCGTTGCACCGCCGCTAGGTCGAACACGGTGTTGCCGCCCAGCGCCACGCATTCCTCCACCGTGTGCCCGGCGTGCCAGCGGCCGCGGCCGGTGCCCGCGTAGTAGTCGTCGTACTTGAAGCGGTCCTCGCCGTTGCCCCAGTCCAGGTACACCGAGGGCACGCCATAGGCTTCGGCTAGGATCAGCCCGTGCAGGGAACTGGACACGACCAGGTCGGCGCCGAGCAATTGCCGCACGAACGCGGCCGGCTGGCGGTTCGGCAACACCAGGTGATCCTTGTAGCCGGCGTACTTGTCCAGCGGTTCGTTGAAATGCGGCACCACCAGGAACGGTCGCCGCGCAGGCGACGGCGCCAACGCCTCGCGCGGGAAGAACAACGGCATCAGCAGGCCCGGGTCGCCGTAGACCTCCGGCACCTGCAGGCCGCGCTCGCGCAGGAACGCGCGGGTCTTGGGCCCGCGCACGGCGCGCACGTCGAGCTGGCGGAAAGTGTGGCGGTCGGCAGGGATCTTGCCGTTGACGCCGCTGCCCCAGACCGTGTCGCCGTCGCGGGCGAAATGCAACACCGACCCGATCGCGATCAGCCGCGTGCGCTTGTCGCGCTTGTCCAGCAGGGTGCGATCGCGCTGGCCGAGCACGTTGGAGACGATGATCTTGGAAAGATGATCGCCGACGTTGATCTCGCCATTCTTCGGCTTCCACCAGAACAGCGCCCGGCGCTCTTCGTAATCGATCCATTTTTGCAATGCGGACATCGGTCCTCCTTGGTTGCGCGGGGATACGGCGAACACGCCGACGGCGTGTGCTCAGGCCGTGCCGTCGGCGAACAGACGTGTCTCCGGATAGGCGGCCGGGTCCAGCACCCGGTCGGTGGTGTCGGACCAGCTCAGGCACTGGCGATGGCGCACGTGCGGCGCCTGCAGCGCCTGCCCGATCGCAGCGACGATGGAGGCCTCGTCGCCCGGGGTGTAGCCGAAGCGCGAGGGATAGCGGCCGACCACGGCATTGGGACACACCGCCGGCAGGCCGAAGAAGTCGTACTGCAGCAGCTTCATCGAACTGTCGGCAAGGTAGGCCGGCACCTGTTCGGAGGCGTACGGGGCGATGCCGAAGCGCGCGTGCTTGATGTAGCGGATGGTCTCGGCGTGCTTCATCTCGCCGTACACCACCACGTTGTCACCATAGCCCGGCGCGCGGCCCATGCCCGAGCCGATGACGTGGAAGGTGACCTGCGGGAAGGCGCGACTGGCGGCGACGAAGAACTCGGGATCGAACAGCATCGAACCCACCGCCACCGCGTGGATGCCCTCGCCGTACGGCGACGGGTCGCCCAACGTGTGCAGGTCGTGGTCCACACCGTGGCCGACGTGATACAGGTTGTGGCGGCTGGCGACCTCCTCGGCCATCGCCGGCGACACCAGCGCGATCACGTCCAGGCTCGGCGCCACGCGGTCGAACTCGCGCTCGATGTAGTCGGCGACATTGATCGTGCTCAAGCCGTCGGAGGCGCGGTACACCTTGCGCGCGGCCGGGTTGATCCGCGCCGCCAGCGCGATGAACGCCACCGCGATGCCGCTTTCGAACACGATCACGTCGGCCTCGCGCATCCAGCGGATCAGCGTGGCCGGCGCGCGCGCCGCGTAGAGCTTGAACATCAGGTCTTCCAGCGGCCGCAGCCAGCGCCGCCGGGTGTTGAACGGATGCAGCAGCGCGCGCCACAGATAGCAGTCCACACCGTTGTGGCGGACCACCTGGTTGGCCGTAGCGTCCAGCGGCAGGCGCAGGTCGCCCTTGAGTCGCGACAGCAGGCTGTAGCGCAGCGAGAAGAAGCGCGTGGTGCCGCGCTTGGCCAGCTCGTCGGCGATGAAGTGGATGTTGGCGCGGCGCGGCGTGCGGTAGTCGTGCGCCGACAGCACCAGATAGCACGGCGCGCGGCTGCTGGTGGCCGCGCTCGGCGCCGACGCGGGCAGCGCCGCTGCGGAAGAATCGCTCATGCGCTCGCTCCTAGGCGGGTTGAAGGGAAAGAAAGACGCGGCAGTCCGGTGTTCATCGCGGTCCCCGCGCCTGGCGCAGCAACGTGCGCATCTGCAGGATCGCCAGCACGTCGCGGCGGAACGCCGGCCACAGCGCGAACACCAGCAGGCAGCCCAGCGCCATCACCACCGCGCCGACGATCAGTTGCAGCCACAACGACGTGCCACCCCATTGCTGTGCGGCGAAGTAGGCGGCGACACCGCAGACGCCATAGCCAAGCACCGCGCGCAAAGCGTTGTTGAACAGCTCCCAGGCAGGAATCTGCGGCGCGATGCGCGCGATCCAGATCACCGACAACGGCCACATCACCAGCAAACCCAGGGTGTAGCCCACGGTCACGCCCATCACGCCCCACAGCGAGCCGGCGAAGATGCAGGCGATCAGCATCACCCGTCCAACCACCGAGTACACCAGCTGTTGGCGCATCAGGCCAAGCGCCAGGAACACCCAGTAGGTCGCGTAGGAGGCGGTCTGGAAGATGCCGCCGAGGGTCAGCACCTGGAACAGCGGCACCGCCGGCCGCCACTGTTCGCCCAGCACCAGCACGATCAGCGGCATCGCCAGCGCACAGGCGAAGGAAAACAGCGCCACGATCAGGTGCACCATCACCGTCTGCCCGCGCAGCAGGAAGTTGCCGAAGCGCGGCGGGTCGTCCTGCAGCTGCGACAGCACCGGCAGCGCCACCGAGGTCGCCGGCGCGTTGATCTGGTTCAGCGGCATCATCAGCAGCTGAAACGCGCGGTTGTACAGGCCCAGCGCCTCGGCGCCGATGCGATGGCCGATGATCACCTGGCCGACGTTGCGGCTGGCGTAGCCGAGCAACTGCGCCGCCATCAGGTTCCAGCCGAAGCTCAGGAAGGTGCGCATCGGCGCGTCACGCCGATAGCCGCGCGGCAGCCAGCGTGCGCAGGCGCCGGCGATCAACAGGTTGACCAGCGCCTGCACCACCTGCTGCCAGACCAGTGCCCAGTAACCGTAGCCGGCCAGGGCCACGCCGACGCCGGCCAGCAGGCCCAGCACCTGCGCACCGACGTCGCTCAGCGAGACCTGGCCGAAGCGCAGCGCACGGCTCAGGTGCGCGCGGTACTGGGTGGTCATGCCGTTGAGCAGGAAGGTCACCGCCAGCGCCTGCGAGATGCCGAGCAAGGCCGGCTCGCGGTAGAAGTGCGCGATCCACGACGAGGACAGGAACACCACGACCGCCAGCAGCAGGCCGATGCCGCTGTTGATCCAGAACAGGTTGTCGCGCTGCTCGCGGCTGACATGCTTGGCCTGGATCGCCGCCGAGGACAGGCCGAAGTCGCGCAGGATCTCGGCCATGCCGACGATCGCGGTCACCATCGCCATCAGGCCGTAGTCGTAGGGCGTCAGCAGCCGCGCCAGCAGAATGATGCCGCCGAACTGCACCACCATCTTGGCCAGTTGCCCGGCCATGGTCACCGCCGCACCGCCTGCTGCGCGTGCGCCCAGCCCAGGTTGCGGCGCTGCCGGCCGCGGGGTCTCGGCGCTGCTCATGCGCCCTCCCCGCGGCGCGCGGTCAGCGCCTGCAGATAGCTGCGGTAGTGCTGCAGGCCGATGCCGTTCCAGTCGCGCTGCGACAGGTCCGGCACGGCGTCGGCCGGTAGCTGCTGCGCGTGCGCCAGGGCCTGCGCCAGTTGCGCCGCGTCCAGCTCGCCTTGGTACAGCTGCACCCACTGCGCGCCGACTTCATCGGCGATGGCGGCATTGGCTTCGCTCCACGGCGCCAGCACCGGGCGCGCCAGCGACAGCGCCAGCAGCAGGGTGCCGGAGTTGTGCATCTGCCGGTACGGCAACACCACCAGTTCGGCCTCGCCGATCTCCTGCGCCAGCACCGCGTCCTCCACGTACTGCAGGCGCGCGCTGATCCGCGGATCCTCGGCGCAGGCGCGCTCGACCACGCCGCGGATCTGCGCATCGATCGGATTGCCGGCGATGCGCAGGCTGAGCTGCGGATCGCGCAGCGCGCCGAACGTCGCGATCAGCGTCTCCACGCCCTTGTAGGGGCGCAGCAGTCCGAAGTGCAGCAGGCGCCCGGGCACCCGCGGCGGTTGCGGCAGCGGCGCGTACCAATCGCGGTAGTGGCCGTGCAGGATGGTGTCGGTGGCCGGCGCGCGCGCGGGCGTGGTCGCGTTGATACGGATCCAGCGCGCGGTCTGGCGGTCGATCCAGCGCAGCAGCAGGCGTTCGCGCCAACCCTTGTCCTCGTGCGGCGCCACGTTGTGCAGGGTGCGCACCAGCGGCACCCCGGCCAGGCGCAGGCGCAACAGCAACAGGGCGACGCAGACCTGCTTGGCCAGCGTGCCGAGCGCGGTGCGATGCCGCAGCAGGTACTCCGGCCAATGCAGGTGCAGCACGTCGTAGCGCGACAGCAACGCCGCGCGCATCGAGAAGAAGCGTAGCTGCACCTGCGGCGGCAGTGCCGCGTAGAGCTGGGTCAGGTAGGGATTGGTGGTCGCGGTCGGGCGCTCGGTGGACAGCAGCACGGTGACTGCCGGCGCGGCCTGCTGCGAAGCGCCGTGGCGCTGGCTCTCGCCGCTCATCGGCCGACCTCCGCGCCGCCCAGCGCCAGGCGGTATTCGTCCAGATAGGCACCGACCACGCGATCCCAGTCGTAGCGATGCGCATAGGCCATCGCCGCTGCGCGCTGCGCGGCGAAGTCCGCATTGGTGCCAGCGGCGAAGGCGCGCACCGTGGCCGCGGCGGCCTGCGGGTCGGCCGGATCGACCAGCACGCCCTGCCCCGATTCGCGCTGCAGGCGCGCGAACGGCGGGATATCGCTGAGGATCGGCAACAGCCCGGCGCTCATCGCTTCCACCGCGGCCAGGCCGAAGCCCTCGTGCCGCGACAGGCACACGAAGTACTGCGCGCTGCCGAGCAACTGCGCCAGTTGCGCCTGGGTCGGCGCCACCTGCAGGCGCACCCGCTGCTGCAGGCCGCGCTCGGCGATCGCCTGCTGCAGGTCGGCCACGCTGAAGTCGTATTCGCGCCCGGCCACGATCAACTGCCAGGCCGGATCCTGCGCGGCCAGTGCACGCAACAGGTCCAGGGTCTCCAGCAGGCCCTTGTTGACCGACCAGCGCCCGAAGTAGATCAGCGTGCGTCCTGGGGTGGCGCTGCCCTGCCCGGCGAACTTGTCCACATCCACCCCGTTCTCGATCACCCGCAGCCGCTGCGGCGCGACCACCTGCGAGAACAGCCGGCCATCGTTCTCGCTGGTCGCCACCACCCGCGCATAGGCGAGCGCCGAGGCACGGGTGAGGGTCTTGAACCAGAGCATCTTCAGGCGCGAGGCATAGGTGGTATGGAAGAAACCGCCATGGGTGGACACGATCATCGGCACACGGTGCAGCGGCCGGGTCAGGGCCAGGAAGTCGTAGAAGAAGTCGATACCGTGCACATGCAGCAGATCCGCACCGCGCACAGCGGACAGTACCGACGGCGCCAGCGGGTAGCGCGAGGAACCGCGATACGGCAAGCGCACGATCGGCACGCCCTGATGACTGTCGCGCGGCGCCAGGCGCTGCTGCGGATCGGTGAACACCCGCTCCAGGCTCACCACTTCGACCTGGTCGCGGCCCTGCTGCAGATGGCGGCGGGCGATGTTCAGTACCACCTCCTCCATGCCGCCGACCGACGGATGGAACTGGCGCACCACATGCACCACCTTCATGCCCGGCCTCCGTCGCTCATACGCGCGACGCATAGCGCCGCCCTCATGCCGTCGCTCCCGCGACCGCGCTGCGCCGCACGCCGATCATCCATGGCGCGACCCGCACCAACACCACGCGGATCGGCACGCTGGCCAGCACCGCCAGCACGCTCACCGACACCGCCCAGGCCGGTCCCCAGGCATCGCCGCGGACCAGGCCGGTGCGCGCGGCGACGCCGGCCATCACCGAGAACAACAAGGTGTGCGTGCACAGGATCAGCAAGGTGTTGCGCCCGATCCACTGCAGCCAGCCCCAGTGCTGCACCAGGCCGGCGACGCACACCGCCATGCCGCTGCCGAGCAGGCTGGCGGCGAGGAACCCCAGCGGGGAATCGCCGAACTTGAGCATGTTCACGTCGACGCGGCCGTTGTGCCAGGCGATCGCGAACCAGGCCGCGCCCAGCAGCACCGCCGCCAGCGCATTGCCGGCCGGCTGTGCCGGCCACCAGCGCGTCCGCGTCGCGGCGAGCGCGCCGATTGCGAAGAAGCACAGCGCCACCGGCAGCACGTCCAGGGAGAACGGCAGGCGCATGTCCTGCCCCGGAAACCAGCAGGCCCAGCCCCAGGCCAACGGCAGCGACAGAGCGGCCAGGGCCTGCACCGACAACGTCCGCCGCAACGCCAGATACGCCAGCGTGGTCACGAACAGCGCCGGCAGGAACCACAGCGCCGGCATCACGTAGAGCTTGGGGCCGATGCCGCTGACCAGGCCCAGCAGCGGCTCCCACCATGGCCGGTCGCCCCACAGCTGCGCCTTGCTGCCGATATGCCGGGTCAGCATCCAGTACGCGTAGGCGACAAAGAAGAACGCCACATACGGCAGCAACAGGCTACGCGCCAGCTTGCCGACCGTGGCCAGGGTCAGCGGGCGATTGCCGAAGGCCTCGCCGACCCAGCCCGACAACAGGAAGAACATCGGCACATGGAAGCTGTAGGCCAGGATCACGTAGGCGTGCGGAATGCCCTTGGCATGGCCGAACACCACCAGCAGGATCGCAATCGCCTTGGCCGCGTCGATACGCATGTCGCGCGGCGCACCCGCCCGTGCGCTGCGCGCCTGCGCCGGCACGGACGCGGAGACGGCCGTGGCGGGCGCGCTCATGCCGGCACCGCCGGAATCCGCGAGACCGGGGCCGGCCCCGCCGGCAACGCGGACGCATCGCGCAGGCGCGGCGCCATCTGCCACAGGCAGCCGCACACGAACCACCACAGCGCCGCGGTCTTGATCGAGAAGTAGCCGTTGGAGACCAGCAGGCTCAGCGAGAAGGCGAAGATCAGCAGGTTCTTGAACAGCTGTCCTTCAATGGTGCGCATCAGCATCGCGAACGAATAGGCCAGCAGGAACGCCAGCACCAGCAGCACCGACTGCGAGGAGATGAAGTAGGCGATGCCGCTGTCGAAGTAGCGGTACGGCTGGTCCACGTCCAGCCCCATCCACGCCTCGGCGCTCATCCTGCGGATCGAATCGACGGTGAAGAACACCCGCCCCAGTGTGGTGTCCTCATAGCTCTGGATGCCCGAGGCCCACACCAGCAGCCACGCCCCGCCCATCACCGCGAAGAAGATCAAGAAGCCCAGGCGCTGGTCCATGCGCAGCAGCAACGGACTCAGCAGCGCCATCATCACGCAGGTGCCAGCGGCCAAGCGTCCGTCCGAGGCCACGATCAGGAAACCGATCATCGCCACCGAGGCGACGACCGCCAGCGGCCGCATCCAGCGCCAGAAGGTCAGCAGGATCGCGGTGAAGAAGATGATGAAGTTGCCCATCGTCACCGGCTCGATGAACACCGAGGAGGCGCGCGGCAGGTTCGATGACGGCAGGAAGTTGCGTGCGCCCGGCCGCGTCGCGCTGACGAACAGGTTGCTGTCCTGGTTCCAGAAGCTCGACGCGCTGGCGCCACGCGCATTGACGAAATAGCTCTTGGGGTTGACCACGTCGCCGTAGACCTTGGGCAGCGCCAGTTCGAACACCGCCACCAGAGAGACCAGCAGCGCCATGCGCACAAACATGCGCGGCAGCGAGCCGGTATAGGCCGCGCCAAGCAGCAAAAAGGCGAACGGGATCAGCGCATCGCGGAAGAACTTCGGATCCAGCGACCAGGCCAGGAACAGGCGCACCAGCATCAGCAGCGCCAGTAGCGCGATGCCGGTGAACACCATCGCCATGCGCTTGCGGTCCAGCGCGCGCAGGCCGAGCAGGAAGCAAGCGGCGTACACCGCCAGTTCCACCGCATAGGTCATCGCCGGGCTGACCCGGAACACTTTGGCGTTGATCACCGCCAGCACGAAGTTGTAGCCGATGGCGAACAGCAGCACCAGTTCGATCAGCAGGTTGCGGCGCTGCTCGCGCAGCGGCATGTCCGGCGCGCTCAGCATGCGCAGCTCCCTGCGGCAGCAGCACACCGCGCGCCAACGCCGGGATGCATCGCCACCAGACGCTGCACACGCGTAGGGGGCGTGAGGTCATTCGACGCAGGCAGGACAGAAACGACGGCGACGCGGAGGCGACGCCGGCGCTGTACACGGTCGGCGGGAAGAAGACGCATCGGGCGCATCAGTAGGCGGTCTTCTGCCCAAGCACCTTGAACGCGGTCAGCACGATGATCCGCGTGTCCAGCCACAGCGACCAGCGACGGATGTAGTCCAGGTCGTACTGGATGCGCTTCTTCATCGTGCGCAGCTCCGGCGTCTCGCCGCGGAAGCCGTTCACCTGCGCCCAGCCGGTGATGCCCGGCTTGACGTAGTGCCGCTGCATGTAGTGGTGGATCAGCTTCTCGTAGTGGGTGTTGTGCTGCGCCGCGTGCGGACGCGGCCCCACCACCGACATGCTGCCACCGAGCACGTTGAACAGCTGCGGCAGCTCGTCCAGGCTGGTGCGGCGCAGGAACGCGCCGAAGCGGGTCACCCGGCTGTCGCCGCGCGTTGCCTGCACCACCACGTCACTGGGCTCCTGCTGCACGCGCATGGAGCGGAACTTGTACATGTAGAACTCGCGCCCGCCCAGGCCGTGGCGGCGCTGGCGGAAGAACACCGGGCCCGGCGAGCTCAGCTTCACGCCCACCGCGATCGCCAGCATCAGCGGCCACAGCACGGCCAGCGCGGCCAGGGCCACCAGCTTGTCCTGCAGCGCCTTGGCGACCACGAAGTAGGTGTTGCGGTCCACACCACCCTGGCGCAGGTTGATCACCGGCACGTTGCCGATCTGGTCGCCGGACTGGTTGAGCATGCCGAAGTCGAACAGGTCCGGGATCAGCCTGACCTGGATCGGATAGCGGTCCATGCGCTGCAGCAGTTGCTTGATGTGGTCGCGCTCGCCCAGCGGCAGCGAGATCCACACCTGCTCGACCTGGTGGTCGTCGAGGTAGTCGATCAGCGCGTCCGCGCTGCCCTCGCCCAGGCACTGCAGCTTCTGCGGATGGTCGGCCACCGACAGGTCGTAATCGCTGCTGAAGTAGCCGACCACCTGCATGCCCACCCAGGGATTGCGGCTCAGGTAGTTGTGGATCTTCACCACCGGATGGCGCAGGCCCACCACCACCACGCGCTGCACGTCCACGCCCTCGGAGCGCAGCCGGTTGAGCACGCCGCGCACCAGCGTGCGCGAGAGCAGCAGCGTCGCCAGGCTGGTGACGAACCAGGTACCGATCCACAGCCGCGAGACCTGCTGACCGAACTGCACCACGAAGGCATGCATGGCGAACAAGGCGAACACGCCGCCACAGGCCAGGCTCAGCACCATCATTTCGCGCAGCAGGCCGCGCCCGCGCCAACTGCGGTACAGCGGGAACAGCGCGAAGCAGATCACCGCGTACAGCAACGTGGTGCCGATCGCCACCCGGTACGCCGGTTCCGGCATCCAGGTGCCGAACAGCAACCGGTGGGTCAGCAAGGCGCCGCCGACCATGACGGTCAGGTCGGAAACGCGCAACAGGATGTCTGCCGCAGCCGCGTACTTGGACAGCATGCGCGGCGAGGAGGTCGTATAGGTGGCGCTACTCAGGTCTGCCAAAAGCATGATCGGGATTCCTATCCAAACCCGGTCGATCGGCATGCGGGGGAACATGCGACGTCGCCGGGCCTCGATTTCGCCTGCCTGTGGACCGCTGCGGCGCCTCCCTCGCCGACCCCAGGTCCACGGCAGCCCGTGATTACTTCAACAGAACAACGTCTTCGTACAACCGCGCTGGAAAGTAATGGAGCACCTCATTGCTTAGCTGAACCACGTATCACCTCACTGAAGACTGTGCGTCGAACCGATGCCGATGTGTGCGTTGCGGCACGCGCTCGCGCCATGCGCGGTGCGTCGCCATCGCGCTGCGACATCCCTCACGTCGAGGCCGCCGCGGCGGCTTCGGCCTCACGGATGAAGTAGCGCACCAGCGCCACCGCCACCGCCAGGAACAGGCCGAACACGAAGGCCAGCGCCAGGCCGAGCAGCTTCTTCGGCGAGCTCGGCTTGCCCGGCACATCGGCGCGGTCGACGATCGAAATGTTGTTGGTGCCCACGTTGCCGACCACGCCGATCTCCTTGTAGCGCTGCAGCAGCGCGTCGTAGAGCTGGCGGTTGGTGTCGGCCTCGCGGCGCAGCATGGTGTAGCGGATGCTGCGGGTCTGCAGGTCCAGTTCGTCGTTCTTCAGGGCGGCGATGCGGTCGGCCAGCAGGGTTTCCTGCTGCCGCGCCGCCTCGTAGTCGTTCTTCAGCGCGCTGCGGATATTGGCGATCTCGTTGGCGATCTGCCGCTTGGTCTCGGCGATCTGGTTCTGCAGGCGCTGCATTTCCGGATAGCCAGGCTGGAACGTGGCCAGCTTCTGCTGGTAATCGGCGGTCAGCTTGGCCTGTTCGGTGCGCAGGCTCTGGATCAGCGGACTGCTGACCACCTGCGGCAGGCCCATGCCGTCGCCGATGCCGGCCTGGCGCCAGGCCGCTTCGGCCTTGATCCGCGCGTCCTGCGCCGCGGCCAGGCGCACATTCAGTTCGCTCATGTTCTGCGTCGGCAGCGACGGCTTGTCCTCGCCCATCGACACGATCTGTTCCTGGCTGGAATAGTCGACCGCGTTCTTCTCCGACTCCTCGACCTTGTCGCGCAGTTGCGCCAGGCGTTCGGACAGGTAACGCGCGGCGAACGAGGACGCCTGCAGGCGGCGCTCCTGGGTCGAGGCGATGAACATCTTGGCGTAGGTGTTGGCCACGCGCGTGGCCAGCACGCGATCGGGCGAATCGAAATTGATCCGCACCAGGCGCGAGTCGCGGACCGGCTCGATGGTCAACGCATCCAGCACCGGGCCGACCAACGCATTCTCGGCCGCGGCGACGCGCGCCTGCGGCGTCGGCGCCCGCCCGTCGCCGTTGTCCTGCAGCTTCTCCAGGGCCTCGTCGACCAGCGGCTTGAACGCTGGCGCCTCGGTCAGCTTGGCCTCGCGGATCACCTGCCGCGCCAGCGAACGGCTGCCGAGCAGCTCGTACTGGGTCTGGTAAAAGTCGCGATCCTGCGGCGATTCCACCGGCATCAGGTTGGCGACGTTGGCGACGTTGAGCGATTCGCGCTCGATCTGCAGCACGCTGGTGGCGCGGTACTTGGGCGTCATCAGCAGCATCACCAGCAGCGCCAACAGCACCACCGCCGCGGTGATGCCGACGATCAGCCAACGCTGGCGGTACAGCGCATTCCAGTAATCCAGCAGGCCGATGTCGGCCGGACTCAGCGGCGCCGGCGCGGTGCGCGGACGCGGTGCGGAGGCGGGAGGCAAGGTGGAGGCACTCATCGGTAGGCCCTCCAGACCATCACGAACGGGGTCAGTTGCACCACGGTACGCAGCAACACCAGCGCATCGGAGCGGTACACCACCACGATGTCGCCGCCGTAGATCGCCGGATCGGGCGCGGCGCCCTTCTGGATATCGCGCAGATCGAAACGGGCCAGCATCTTCTGCCCGCCGACGGTACGGAACACCACCACGTTGCCGCGGCTGGCCACGTCGCTGACGCCCTTGCCCAGCGAAAGCGCCTGCTGCAGGGTCAACGCGGAGCCCTGGATGGGATAGATGCCGGGCTCGCTGACCGCGCCGGTGACCGTGACCCGGTTGCCGGTGAACTCGTCGACCAGCACCGACACCTGCGGATTCTGCAGATAGCCGTTGCGGTAACGATCGGCGATCTCCTTCTGCAGGGCGTTGACGCTGGAGCCGGCGGCCTTGACGTCACCGATCAGTGGCAGCGAGATGCGGCCCTCGTTGTCGACCCGCACCTGGCGCTCCAGATCGTCGACCTGGAACACCTTGACCGTGAGCAGGTCGCCCGGGCCGAGCAGGTATTCCGGCTTGCCCATGGACGCAGCAAGCGGATCGCCCGGCGGCAGGTCCGACCGCATCGCCGGCCCGCTGTTGCATGCCGACAGCAGCGCCAGGCAGAAAAGGGCCAGCGCCCAATGGAAGGTCACGGAAAGTTTACCCATGCGCGATGCTGATGCCCTCTGTCGAATGGTTTTCGAAGCGCCGCACTCGTCCAGCCGGCCAGGGTTCCGTCCCGGCCGGGGGATGATTACGGTGTCAATTCCTGCCTGGGACGAACGGCCCTGGCCAACAGCGAAGCTTCGTGTTGCAACGCACTATGGCACAGGCATCTGCCGTCACCAAGGCGTTACCCGACATTTTTTTGACGCAGTAACGGGAGGGTTCAACTACATGTCCGGCGATTCAGCGTAGCAAGGACGGGTGAACGTTCCATCGACGTGGTGTTAACGTGACCAATGTCAATGCATTGACGCTGCATCGCTCCCAGTTCTCGCGGGGCTTTCCGATTCGGCTGGGCGACAACGTCGCGCTGAAATGGCGCACTCCCGCGCTTTTTTGTCTACGGCACGTGCCCGCCGTCCCTTACGGCGTTACAGATCGCCCTGTGTGGCGACCCCGACACTCAGCCGGCATGCGCTGGACGTTCAGACGCCATATTCCCGGCGCCCCCGCCAGCCAGCCCCGCGTCCAAACAAAAAGGCCCATGTCACAGACATGGGCCTTCGAAAGATGGTCGGGGTAGCCGGATTCGAACCGACGACCACTAGTCCCCCAGACTAGTGCGCTACCAGGCTGCGCTATACCCCGATGTGTTGCGTCTCCGCCGTCATGGCGGGCCCGCCTTGCGGCGAGCTGGCGATTATAGCGGGTTTGCGGCGGCCATTCCTAGCGGCGGCGGCGCCGCGACTCAGCGCCGCAGCAATTGCAGGACTTCTTCCAGTTCCTGCCGCACCTGCTTGATGATCTGGTTGCTCAACGCCGATTCCTGGCGGGCACTCTCGCCGTCCAGGCGCAGGCGCGCGCCGCCGATGGTATAGCCCTGTTCGTACAGCAGGCTGCGGATCTGCCGCACCATCAGCACGTCGTGGCGCTGGTAGTAGCGGCGGTTGCCGCGCCGCTTGACCGGTTCCAGGCTGGGGAATTCGGTTTCCCAGTAGCGCAACACGTGCGGCTTGACGTCGCACAGCTCGCTGACCTCACCGATGGTGAAGTAGCGCTTGGCCGGAATCGGCGGAAGTTCGCGGTTACTGCCCGGGTCCAGCATATGCCTCCACTCGCTCCTTGAGCTTCTGTCCAGGACGGAAGGTCACCACCGTCCGCGCCGAAATCGGGATCTCTTCGCCGGTCTTGGGATTGCGGCCGGGCCGTTGGTTCTTGCGGCGCAGGTCGAAGTTGCCGAAACCGGACAGCTTCACCTGACGCCCCTGCTCGAGCGCATCGCGCAGCACGTCGAAGAACGCATCGACGAATTCCTTGGCCTCGCGCTTGTTCAGCCCGACTTCGTCGAACAACCGCTCGGCCATTTCCGCTTTGGTCAACGCCATTGCCCTGCTATCCCCTGTCCTTCTCAGCCGCGCATCCGCGCGTCGTGTTCGCGCGCCAGCGCGGCCACCGCATCGGCGACCACCGCCTCTACATCGCGGTCTGTCAGAGTGCGCGTGTTGTCCTGCAAAATCAAGCCCATAGCGAGACTCTTGCAACCCGCCTCGACCCCCGCGCCGACGTAGCGGTCGAACAGCACCACCTCGCGCAGCAAGGGCCCCACCGCCGCACGCACGCTACGCGCCAGCGCCGCCCAGCTCACCGCGTCCGGCACCACGAAGGCCAGGTCGCGACGCACCGACGGGAACCGCGACAGCTCGGCGGCGCGCGGCAGGGCGCGCGCGGCCAGCGGCGCCAGGTCCAGCTCGAACGCCAGCACATCGACGTCGATCTGCATCGCCTGCAGCAGCCGCGGGTGCAGCTGGCCGATCCAGCCGATCCGGGTCTCGTCGCGATAGACGTCGGCCGAGCGGGTCGGATGCGCGAACGGGTGCGTCGACGCACGGTAGTCCAGGCGCGCGCCGGAGGCCGCGGCCAGCGCTTCCAGGTCGCCCTTGAGGTCGTGGAAATCGACCTTGCGCGCCGGCAGGCCCCACTGCAGGGCGTCGGCATCGCCGCACACCGCCGCCGCCACCCGCTGGGTTTCGGTCGGCGCGGCGCCGGCTTCCGCCGCTGCGGCGAACACCTTGCCCAGCTCGAACAGGCGCACGCGCCCGGCCTGGCGCGCGGCGTTGCGGCCCAGCGCGGCGACCAGCCCCGGCAGCAGCGACGGACGCATCACTGCCAGCTCGGCGCTGAGCGGATTGGCCAGGGCCACGCGCCCGTCGTGCAGCCCCCACTGGTCCAGCAGCGTGGCGTCGACGAAGGCGTAGTTGATGGTTTCCAGCAGGTCGCGGGCCAGCAACTGCCGGCGCACGCTGCGCTCGTCCAGTTGGGTCTCGCTGTCCATGGCGATGCGGGTGGCGCCGCCCGGCAAGGTGGTCGGCAGGCGGTCGTAGCCGTGGATGCGGGCCAGTTCCTCGATCAGGTCTTCTTCGATGGCGATGTCGAAGCGGCGGCTGGGCGCGGTGACCTGCCAGCCATCGGCCGAGGCGACAACCTCCATGCCCAGCGCGCGCAGGATGCGCTCGACGTCGGCATCGGCGATCTCGATGCCGAGCACGCGCAGGATGCGCGCGCGGCGCAGCGCGATCGGCGCCGGCGCCGGCAGGAACTCCGGCAAGGCCGCCTCGACCACCGGCCCGGCGCGCCCGCCGGCCAGCTCCAGCACCAGCCGCGTCGCCAGTTCCAGCGCCTGCCGCGGCAGCGCCGGGTCCACGCCACGCTCGAAACGGTGGCCGGCATCGGTATGCAGGCCGAGCTTGCGCCCGCGGCCCATGATCGCCGCCGGGGCGAAATGCGCGGCCTCCAGGAACACGTGCCGGGTGGTCTCGGTGACGCGGGTGGCGTGGCCGCCCATCAGCCCGGCCAGCGCCACCGGCCGATCGGCATCGGTGATCAGCAGAAACGCCGGATCCAGCGCGGCCTCGCGGCCATCGAGCAGGGTCAGGGTCTCGCCGGCGCGGGCGTGGCGCACGCCGATCGGGCCCTGCAACGTGTCGAGGTCGAACGCATGCATCGGCTGGCCCAGTTCCAGCATCACGTACTGGGTGATGTCCACCAGCAGCGACAGCGGACGCACGCCGCTGCGGCGCAGGCGCTCGGCCATCCACAGCGGCGTCTTCGCCGCCGAATCCAGGTCTTCGACCACGCGACCGCAGTAGCGCGGCGCGTCGGCGCCCGCGTCCAGCGCGACCGACAGCGTGCGCTCGCTGCTCACCGCCGCCGGCGTCACCGCCAGCGGCAACACGTCGCTGCCGCAGGCCGCGGCCACGTCGTAGGCGATGCCGCGCACGCCGAAGCAGTCGGCGCGGTTGGGGGTGAGCTTGATCTCGATGCTGGCATCGGGCAGCCCCAGGTACTCGGTCAGCGCCTGGCCGATCGGCGCATCGTCGGGCAGTTCGAACAGGCCGGACGCGTCGCTGTCCAGACCCAGCTCCTTGGCCGAGCACAGCATGCCGTTCGATTCGACCCCACGCAGCTTGGCCGGCTTGATCGCGAGGCCGCCGACCTGCGCGCCGACCAGCGCCAGCGGCGCGGCCAGGCCTGGGCGCGCATTGGGCGCACCGCAGACGATCTGCAACAGCTCGCCCTGCCCGGCATCGACCCGGCACACCTGCAACCGGTCGGCCTCGGGATGCGGCGCGGCCTCGACGATCCGCGCCACCACCACCTGCTGCAGGCCGTCGCCGAGCGGCACGACCTCCTCGACCTCCAGGCCGATGGCGGTCAGGGTCGCCGTGAGCTGCTCACGCGTGGCCTGGGTCGGAACGTGGCTGCGCAGCCAGTTTTCGCTGAATTTCATTGGGGAGCCGGGATTGGGGATTCGGGAGTGGGGATTCGCAGGAGCGGTTACGCGTGGGACCGGAAGATTGGAAGGGAACTCGCTTCAACGAATCCCCAATCCCCACTCCCGAATCCCCGCCCTCAAGCAAACTGCCGCAGGAACCGCACGTCGTTCTCGAAGAAGGCGCGCAGGTCGTTGACGCCGTAGCGCAGCATCGCGAAGCGCTCCACGCCCATGCCGAAGGCGAAGCCGGTGTAGCGCTCCGGGTCGATGCCGACGTTGCGCAGCACGTTCGGATGCACCATGCCGCAGCCGAGCACTTCCAGCCAGCGGGTGCTGCCGTCGGGCTGCTGCCAGGCAATGTCGACTTCGGCGCCGGGTTCGACGAAGGGGAAGTAGCTGGGGCGGAAGCGCATCTGGAAATCGCGCTCGAAGAACGCGCGCACGAACTCGGCCAGGGTGCCCTTGAGGTCGGCGAAGGTCGCATGCTCGTCGACCAGCAGGCCTTCGACCTGGTGGAACATCGGCGAATGGGTCTGGTCGCTGTCGCTGCGGTAGACCTTGCCGGCGGCGATCATGCGCAGCGGCGGCGCATGCTCACCCATGTAGCGCACCTGTACGCCCGAGGTGTGGGTGCGCAGCAGGCGGCCATCGCCGAAATAGAAGGTGTCGTGCATCGCCCGCGCCGGATGGTGCGGCGGGAAGTTCAGCGCCTCGAAGTTGTGCCAGTCGTCCTCGATCTCGGGGCCGTCGGACAGCTCGTAGCCCAGCCGCGCGAAGATCTCGGTGATGCGCTCCAGGGTGCGGGTGACCGGATGCAGCCCGCCGCGTTCGCCGCGCCGGCCCGGCAGGGTCACGTCGATGCGCTCCTCGGCCAGGCGTGCGTCCAGCGCCGCGGTTTCCAGCAGCGTGCGGCGCTCGGCCAGCGCGGCGGAGACCGTGTCGCGCGCGCGGTTGATCGCCTCGCCGGCCAGCTTGCGCTGCTCCGGCGCCAGCGCACCGAGCTGCTTGAGCTGGGCGGTGATGCTGCCGCTCTTGCCGAGCAGCGCGACCCGCAGTTGCTCCAGCGCCTCCGGACTCTGCGCCGCGGCGATGTCCGCCAGCGCCTGCCCGCTCAGGGAATCGATCTCACTCATTGCACTCGCGCCTCACTGCTCCGGCCGAACCCGTGGCCACCGTGTCCCGCCGATGCGGAACCTCCCTACCCGGCAGGCGCCCCGTCGCCGGGACACCCAAAAACGCAAAAGGGGAAGGACTTGCGCCCTTCCCCTGCATGCCTGCGATGGCTCCCACCAAAACCCGCACATGGACGTGCGGGTTTTTGCGGAATTCGCAAACTTATGCCGCCAGCGCGCCCTTCGCCTTCTCCGCCAGGGCGGCAAAGCCCTGCGCGTCGTGCACGGCGATGTCCGCCAGCACCTTGCGGTCGAGGGTGATGCCGGCCTTGAGCAGGCCGTTCATGAAACGGCTGTAGCTCATGCCGTTGATGCGGGCCGCCGCGTTGATGCGGGTGATCCACAGCGAACGGAAATTGCGCTTCTTCTGCTTGCGGCCGATGTAGGCGTACTGCTGCGCCTTGATCACCGCCTGCTTGGCGACGCGGAAGACCTTGCGACGGGCGTTGTAGTAGCCCTTGGCGAGGTTCAGAACTTTCTTGTGACGACGGCGCGCCTGGACGCCACGCTTGACTCGAGCCATGGTTCAGTCCTCAGAGGTAGGGAAGCATACGGTCAAGACGGCCTGCGTCCTCGGCACGGACGTGGTTCGTCTGCCGCAGGTTGCGCTTCCGCTTGGTCGCTTTCTTGGTGAGGATGTGGCTACGGTTGGCGTGGCCGGCCTTGTACTTGCCGGAGGCGGTCTTGCGGAAACGCTTGGCCGCCGCCCGGTTGGTCTTGATCTTGGGCATTGCAATGTCCTTGATGGTGTTTTGTCACTGGTCAGGGCGGTGGCTGCGCCACACTTTCCGTCCGTGCCCTTACCTGCTTGTAAGCCCTTGATCCACTGAGGATCCGGGCGGGTCCTATTGCCACGCGAGCGGCAAACCCGATGAACTGGGCCGCGCATTATGCCAGGGCTTGGAATGCCTTGCAAATCGGGCGCTTGCGCGCCGGGAATCGGGAATCGGGAATCGGGAATCGGGAATCGGGAAGGCTGTGCCGGACGCAGCCACGGCGCAAGCACGCGGCGGCGGGCGCCGCGGTCGGGACATGCGAAAGGCCCTAGCAAGGCGCCCGACGGTCGCGCCCGCACATGGCGGGACGCGATCCTGACCTGCTGCGGTCAGCGCTTCTTCGGCGCGATCATCATCACCATCTGCCGGCCTTCCAGGCGCGGACGTGATTCGATGACGATGTCCTCGCCCAGATCGGCTTCGATCCGCGCGGCCATTTCGCGACCGAGCTCCTGATGGCTCATCTCGCGGCCGCGGAAGCGGATGTTGACCTTGACCTTGTCGCCTTCCTCGATGAAGCGGCGCATGTTGCGCAGCTTGATCTGGTAATCGCCTTCGTCCGTGACCGGACGGAACTTGATTTCCTTGATCTCGACCTGCTTGGTCTTCTTCTTGGCTTCGTTGGCCTTCTTCTGCTGCTCGAACTTGAACTTGCCGAAGTCCATGATCTTGCAGACCGGCGGATCGGCCTGAGGCTGGATCTCGACCAGATCCAGACCGTCTTCCTCGGCCATCGCCAGCGCTTCGTCGCGGCTCAACACGCCGACCATCTCGCCGTCCGCGCCGATCACGCGCACGCGCGGCACGCGGATCTCTTGGTTCTTGCGGTTCTGTTTGTTGTCAGGGGTACTGATGTTGCAATCTCCCAGGGGAATCGGACTGGCGCGGACGGAGGCTCCGTCCGTACCAGGGTGGTGTCACGCCAACTGCTCGGCGCGCAGCCGTTCGGCGAAGGCGGCGACCGACATGGTGCCCAGATCCTCCCCCGATCGCGTACGGACCGCAATCGCGCCGTTTTCCGTCTCGCGGTCACCTGCGACCAACAGGTACGGCACCCGCTGCAGCGTGTGTTCGCGAATCTTATAACCGATTTTTTCGTTCCGCAAATCGGCCTCGATGCGGAAGCCTTGATTTGCAAGGAGTTTCCGCACGCTGTCTACATAGTCTGCCTGCGCATCCGTGATGTTCATGACCACGGCCTGCACCGGCGCCAGCCAGGCTGGGAACATGCCGGCATGGTGCTCGATCAGGATGCCGATGAAGCGCTCCATCGAGCCGACGATGGCCCGGTGCAACATCACCGGATGCTTCTTCTGGCTGTGTTCGTCCACGTACTCGGCGCCGAGGCGGCCGGGCATCATGAAATCCACCTGCATGGTGCCGAGCTGCCAGGTGCGACCGATCGCGTCCTTCAGGTGGTACTCGATCTTCGGGCCGTAGAAGGCGCCCTCGCCCGGCAGTTCCTGCCACTCCACCCCGCAGGCGCCGAGCGCGGCGCGCAGCGCGGCCTCGGCCTTGTTCCAGGTGGCGTCGTCGCCGAGGCGCTTTTCCGGGCGCAAGGCGATCTTGATCTGGATATCGTCGAAGCCGAAGTCGCCGTACACCTTCAGCGCCTGCTGGTGGAAGGCGGTGACCTCGGCTTCGATCTGCTGCTCGGTGCAGAAGATGTGGCCGTCGTCCTGGGTGAAGCCGCGCACGCGCAGGATGCCGTGCAGCGCGCCGGACGGCTCGTTGCGATGGCACGCGCCGAACTCGCCGTAGCGGATCGGCAGGTCGCGGTAGCTGTGCAGGCCCTGGTTGAACACCTGCACGTGGCCGGGGCAGTTCATGGGCTTGACCGCGTAGGTGCGCTTCTCCGACTCGGTGAAGAACATGTTGTCCTGGTAGTTGTCCCAGTGGCCGGACTTCTGCCACAGCGACACGTCCAGGATCTGCGGGCAACGCACCTCGCCGTAGCCGCTGTCGCGGTAGACCTTGCGCATGTACTGCTCGACCACCTGCCAGATCGACCAGCCCTTCGGGTGCCAGAACACCAGGCCCGGGCCCTCTTCCTGCAGGTGGAACAGGTCCTGCTGCTTGCCGATCTTGCGGTGATCGCGCTTGTCGGCTTCCTCCATGCGCAGGATGTAGGCCTCGAGTTGCTTCTTGTCGGCCCAGGCGGTGCCGTAGATGCGCTGCAGCTGTTCGTTCTTGGCGTCGCCGCGCCAGTAGGCGCCGGAGATGCGGGTCAGCTTGAAGGCCTTGAGGAAACGCGTGTTCGGCACGTGCGGGCCGCGGCACATGTCCACGTATTCCTGGTGGTAGTACAGGCCCATCGCGGTGACGTCGTCGGGCATGTCCTCGATCAGGCGCAGCTTGTAGTCCTCGCCGCGCTGCTTGAACAGTTCGATCACCTCGGCGCGCGGGGTGACCTTCTTGATCACGTCGTAGTCCTGCGCGATCAGTTCCTGCATGCGCTTTTCGATCGCCGCCATGTCCTCGGGGGTGAACGGGCGCTCGCTGTAGATGTCGTAGTAGAAGCCCTCGGCGATGACCGGTCCGATCACCATCTTGACCTCGGGATACAGCTGCTTGACCGCGTGACCGACCAGGTGCGCGCAGGAGTGGCGGATGATCTCCACGCCCTCGGCGTCCTTGGCGGTGATCAGACGCAGGCTGGCGTCGTGGTCGATGACGTCGCAGGCGTCGACCAGGCGGCCGTCGACCTGGCCGGCGATGGTGGCCTTGGCCAGGCCGGGGCCGATGGACTGGGCCACGTCCATGGGGCTGACGGGATGTTCGAATTCGCGGCGGCTGCCGTCGGGGAGCGTGATCGTGATCATGGGAGTCGGCGAAAAGGGAAACGGGGAGGACGGCGTCCACGCCACCGCGGTGGCAGTCGCGGCGGGGCGCGGGACAGAAAGAAGGCGCCACCAGGGCGCCTGCTCGGACAGCCTTGGGCGGGAAATCAAGCGAGGGCGGTGGTAGTGCTCATGTCGCACGCTCGGCCGGCGTCGCCGCGGGCCACCCATGTCCGGATCTTGTGGTGGGGCAAGATGGTAAACCAATCTTTACCAAAACGGTAAATGCGGTTTTTACCAAATCGGTCATTCCTGATGCGCCTCCAAGGCCTACGCTGCGCCGCAGCAAGAGCTGCAGCAGGCGCCATGGCATGCTTCGACCACGTTTTCCCCGCACCGGAAGCACCGCCATCAAAGGCAAGGCCACATCGCTGGACATCGCTTATCTGGCAGGCGTATCGCAACCCACGGTTTCGCGCGCGTTGCGCGGCAGTCCGGCGGTCAATGAGCAGACCCGGCGCAAGATCCTGGCGATCGCGCGCGAGCTGAACTACAAGGTCGACAAGCATGCCTCCAGCCTGCGCCTGCGCAATGCCGGCACCCTGGCGCTGCTGTTCTTCGAAGATCCGACCACCGACGACTCGCTGATCAACCCGTTCTTCCACTCGATGCTGGGCTCGATCACCCGCGCCTGCGCCCGCCATGGCTACGACCTGCTGGTGTCGTTCCAGCAACTGTCGGACAACTGGCGCGCCGACTACGGCGACAGCCAGAAGGCCGACGGGCTGATCCTGCTCGGCTACGGCGACTACCTACAGGCGCAGCAGCGGCTGCAGCACCTGGTCGACCAGGGCACCCATTTCGTGCGCTGGGGCGCGGTGCTGCCCGGGCAGCCGGGGGTGTCGATCGGCAGCGACAACTTCCAGGGCGGCCACGACATCACCGCGCACCTGCTGGCGCAGAGCCGCCGCCGCATCGCCTTCCTCGGTGACGCCTCCAATCATTACCCCGAATTCCTGGAACGCTACCGCGGCCATCTGCAGGCGCTGCGTGCGGCCGGCGCCGAGGCCACGCCGGCGCTGCAGGTCGATGCGATCACCACCGAGCAGTCCGGCTACGAGGCCGCCCTGGCCTTGCTCGGCCGCGGCGAGCGCTTCGATGCGCTGTTCGCTGCCAGCGACCTGATCGCGATCGGCGCACTGAAGGCCTTGCGCGAGCACGGCCTGCGCGTGCCCGAAGACGTAGCCCTGGCCGGTTTCGATGATATCCCGGTGGCCGCCAGCGTCGATCCGGCGTTGTCGACGGTGCAGCAGGACACCAAGCTGGCCGGCGCGGTGCTGGTGGACACCTTGCTAGCGCAGATCGCCGGGCAGCCGGTGAGCAGCCGCACCCTGCCAGTGACGCTGGCGCTGCGCGGTTCTTCGCTGCGCAGCTGACGCGGCCGGCCTGCGTCACGGCAGCACAACCGCCTGTCGGCAGCCCGGGACCTCAGAGAACCGGTAGGCACGCACGCTGCACGCCGAGTCCCGCAGCCCTGCGCGATTACGCCACGCCTGCCGCGCCGCGTTCAGTGCGCCGGCGCCACCCCGTCCTTGGCCGCCATCAGCCAGCGCAGCCGCGCGCGCAGGTCCGGACGCACGATCGGCGCATCGGACAGGAACACGCGCACGCCGTGCGCCGGGACCTCGGCGCGCAGCGCATCGGTCACCTCGGTGGCGCTGCCGTCGAAGCCGTCGTGCCAGCTACCGGGCTGCAGGTAGCGGCGCACCTCCAGCGTGCGTGGCACATCGCTCTTGTTGAGCAGCACCAGCGCGGTCTGGGTGCTGCCCGCGTGCTGGAACACCCTGTAGAACACCGCCTCGTCGCCGGACAACTGCAGATTGAGCTGCAGGCCGCGCTGCAGCGCCGGACTGCGTTGGCGCAGCGTGGCGATGCGCCGCAGCGGTGCGAAGATCGGGCTGCTCGGCGCGGCGTTCACCCGCTCCTGGCCGAAGTAGTTGCGGTTGCCGGCGTGCTCGGCGCGGCCGCGCATGAAGCCGGTTTCCGAGCCGTAGTAGATCACCGGAATACCGCGCGCGGTGAACAGCCAGTTGTGCGCGTCGATGAAGCCGGCGTCGCTGGCATCCAGCCGCGCCATGTCGTGGTTGTCGTAGAAGGTCATCAGCTCGTACGGATTGGCGTACGGACCCCGCTCCAGGTACAGCGCCGGCTGCAGCGTCTCGTAGCCGCGCCGGGCGTGACCGAACGTCGACGCCAGCGCCTGCTTGAGCGGAAAATCCAGCACGCTGACGCCGGCGTTGCTGGCCCAGGTGTGGCCGGCGATCTTGCGCGCGTCGTAGTCGAAGTCCTCGCCGAACATGAACATGCCCGGGCGCTGCGCGCGGATGCGGCGCACGAATTCGTGCCAGAAGCTGTCGGGCATCCAGCCGATGGTGTCGATGCGGAACGCATCGGCGCCCTGCCCCAGCCACTGCGAATAGGCGCCGACCAGATACTCCATTACCGCCGGATTGCGCTCGTTGAAGTCGGACAGCTGTGCCAGGTTGCCGCCGGTGTTGTAGAACGCGTGCAGCGGGTTGTGCGCCGGGTCCAGCTTGGAGGGTGGCAGGTTCTGGTGGTCGGCGATGAGCTTGCCGTCGCGGTCGACCACCTGGCCGAACATCGGCTGCCGCTTGGGCATGGTCCAGGCCGGCGAGCCGTGGTTGCCGACGATGTCCAGCACCACCTTCAACTGCTGCGCGTGCATGGCCTGGGTGAAGCCGGCGAAATCCAGCCCCGGGCTCGGCAGATGCTCGTCGAGCTTGTAGAAGTTGACGCCCCAGTAGCCGTGGTAGCCGGTCTTGCCGCGGTCGCTCAGCGAACTGCCCCAGGTGATCGGCTTGCCGCCGGTGAAGGCCTCGTCCGGATTGTCGACGATCGGAGTGATCCACACCGCGCCGAAGCCCAGGTCGCGGATGTAGCCGGCGTTGTCGACCACGCCCTTGAAGTCGCCGCCGAGGTAGCCGATGTTGTCGCTCTCGCCCGGCGGCGCCGGGATCGGGATGTCGAAAGTGCGATGCGCGCCGCCCTGGTCGCGATGATCGTTGCCCGGATCGCCGTTGACGAAGCGATCGGTGACCACGAAGTACACCGCCTCGCTGGCGAACGGCTCCAGCGTGCCGTAGAACTCCTCCTGCGCCGGCGCCTGGGCCTGCGCCGACGCGGCGCAGGCACCCAGCAGGGCCAGCGCCAACAGCGACATCCGATCGATCATGCGTTCGCTCCCGAATCCGACGGCACCCACAGCACGCACAGCGCGGCGACCAGCAGGCTGCCGCCGCCGATCGCCAGGGCATACAGCGGCCGGCCGCCGAGCCAGTGCGTGAGCACGAAGCCGAGCACGCTGACCGCGACCAACTGCGGGATCACGATGAAGAAATTGAAGATGCCCATGTATACGCCCATCTTCGCCGCCGGCACGCTGTCCGACAGCAAGGCATAGGGCAGTGACAGGATCGACGCCCAGGCGAAGCCCACCCCGACCATCGACAACAGCAGCCACTGCGGATCGCGGATCCACAGGAACGACAGCAGGCCGGCCGCGCCCAGGCACAGGTTGAGCAGATGGCTCACGCGCAGCCCGCAGGCGCGTACCAGCAGCGGGATCGCGATCGCCGCCAGCGCAGCGAAGCCGTTGTAGGCGGCGAACAGCACGCCGACCCAGTTTGCCCCCTCGTTGTACGCGGCCGAGGTCGCATCGTGGGTGCCGTAGTGGGTCTGGGTGACCGCGGCGGTGGTGTAGATCCACATCGCGAACAGCGCGAACCAGGAGAAGAACTGCACCCAGGCCAGGCGCCGCATCGCCTGCGGCATGGTCTGCAGGTCGCAGACGATGGCCGCCAGCATGTACCCGCGGCGCAGGCGCGGCGCCACGCCCTGCAGCACGCCGTAGCCGATGCACAGCCCGGCCAGCACATACAGCATGCGGTCGCCGCCACTGAAGGCGATCGTCGCCGACCCGGCGATGCCCACGGCGCACCACAGCGTCGCGGCGACATCGGCGTGGCGAGGCTGCGTCGCAGTGACGGCCGGCGTGGCGTCGTCGAAGCCGTGCAGATCCTCGGGCGGATACTCGCGGGTGCGCAGCACGGTCCAGCCGATGGACAGGAACAGCACCGCGCCGCCGAGATAGAACGCGTAGCGCACCGTCGCCGGCACTTCGCCAGGGGCGGCGGTATTGCTGACGCCCCAGTGCGCCAGCAGCCACGGCAGCATGCTCGCCACCACCGCACCGACGCCGATGAAGAAGCTCTGCATGGCGTAGCCAGTGGCGCGCTGACGCGTCGGCAACTGGTCGCCGACGAAGGCGCGGAACGGCTCCATCGAGATGTTGATCGAGGCGTCCAGCACCCACAGCGTCCCGGCCGCCACCCACAGCGCGGGCGAGTTCGGCATCACCAGCAACGCCAGCGTGGTGAACAGCGCGCCGACCATGAAGTACGGCCGGCGCCGCCCAAAACGGTTCCAGGTGCGGTCGGACAGGTAACCGACGATCGGCTGCACGATCAGTCCGGTGAGCGGTGCGGCGATCCACAGCCCGGGCACCTGCTCCATGTCCGCGCCGAGGGTCTGGAAGATGCGGCTGGCGTTGGCGTTCTGCAGCGCGAAGCCGAACTGGATGCCCAGGAAGCCAAAGCACATGTTCCAGATCTGCCAGAACGACAGCGCCGGCTTGGCGCGTGGCAAGGCGCTCATGGGCGCTCCTCCGTTGTGCCGGCCGGTGCGATCAGCAGCGCGGCGACGTCGGCGGCATTGACCACGCCATCGGCGCCACCCTGGCCACCGGTGTAGCGCGCGAAGTGCTGTAGCGCACTCATGTTCGCCGCCGGCAGCAACCGCGCGACGCAACGCTGCCCGGCCTGCAGCGCGAACAGCGCCGCCGTGGAGGTCTGCTCGCCGACGCTGTGCGGCATCACCAGCGGCTGCGACTGCGGCGACGCTTCGCCGCACTGCACCTGCAGGCGTTTGACCGCGGCGGTGACGCCGGTGTTGATCGGGCCATGCGCGTTGACGTAACGCAGGCTCAGCCGATACACGCCATCGTGCGGCGCCGTCCAGGCCCAGTCATCGGCGCCGTCCACGCGCGCCACGTCGCCGACGCAGACGGTGGGGCTATGCAACGACTCCCAACGCGCGCCCTGCCGTGTCAGGCTCAGGCATTGCACGCGCTCGGCCAGCGGCAACAGCGCGCGGTCAGCGCTTCCGGGGTGCGCCTGCCCATCGACGTACAGCACCGTGTCCGCGGCCGCCTGCACACGCCAGCCCTGCGCCTCACGCCGCACCTGTGGCGCCGTTGGTGCCAGCGGTGCGAAGGCGTCCGCGGCCGTGAGCATTTCCAGGGACGCACTGCCGCTGTGGCGCGGCACTAGGTCGACGGTGGTCACGCCGTCCTGGCTGTGGGACTTGCCGGCGACCAGCAGATCGCCCTGCAGTTGCGCCGGACGCCGCAGCACGATGCGCCGGTCCTGCAGTTGCAACGCGATCTCCTGGCGCTCGCCGAACAGCAGCGGCACCAAGCTGGTCGGCAGCTTGGGCAGCACGCGGCCGTCGTCCTCCACACCGAACACGCCCTCGATCACCATCGCCAGGTAGCCGGCGACCGACCACAGCTGCCGCGGCGAATTGACCACCGGGCCGCTGAGGGGACCATCGTCGACATGCACGGCCTGGCTCAGGAACTCGTAGTTCTCCATGTTCGAACCGGCCAGCGCGGCGCCGCGCAATAGCGAGCGCACTTCCAGATCGATGCGTGCGCTGTTGTCGGTCTGCCGCGCCGCGCGCAGCGCGTAGGCGCTGACAAATGGCCAGATCGCCCGGTTGTGGTAGATCGGCACCTCGCGCTGCTGCGGCCATACCACCGGGCTGCCCGCCTCCACCGCGGGATAGCGGGCCAGCGCCTGGCGCGCGCGCGCGGGCGGCAGCACGTCGGCCAGCACCGCCAGCGACAGGCCCAGCAGATCGTAGCTTTCGTAGCGCACCGGATGCTCGGCCGTGCCGATGTAGCCGACGTAGGTACCGCGATCCTCGCGCCAGAAACGCTGCGCGATCGCCTGGCGCAGCGCGTCGGCCCAGCCGGCGTAGCGCGCAGAGGCCTGCGTGTCGCCCTGCGCACGGGCCAGGCGCTCGCCCAAGCGCAGCGCCTGGTAATGCAGCACGTTGGTCGACAACGCGAAGGAACTGGCGATGAAGCCGACGTCCTCGCGGGTCCAGGCCGGATAGGTTTGCTCGCGCCAGTCCAGGAACGAGGTCTCGCCGCGGTACAGGCCGATGCGCGGGTCGAACGCGAACGCGCGATCCTGCGCCAGCGTGGCGGTCAGCGCGGCACGCGTATCGGCGGCGAAGCCTGGGTCGTCCAGCAGGTGGCGCGCGGCCAGGAACCACACCACGCGGTCGCTGCTCACCGGCCAGCTGCCGCCGGAGCCGGTGTCCTGCGCCACGAACAGCCCCGGCAGCGCGTCGGCGCCACGCATCGGCGACAGCTTGAAGCGCAGCGAGCGGCGCGTCCGCTCGGGATCCAGCCGCGCCAGGGCCAGGTCAGCGGCATAGCTGACATCGCGGGTCCACACGTAGGGCCAGCGCTCGCCGGTCTGGTAGCAATCGCACGGCAACGGTTTGCCGTGATCGAACGCCGGGTCGCGGATCGCCTGCACCTGGTCGTCGCGTAGCTCCTGCTGCGCCAGCGCGAACAGCGCATCGAACAGCAGGCTGTCGGTCTCGCTGCGCAGCGGCTGCGCCGGCACGGTGTGCGTGCCCGACGCCGCGCGCAGCACGAAGCCGCCGTCGGCGCTGGCCTCGGCCTGCGCGGTCTGGCCGCGCCATTGCAATGACGTCTGTCCAGCAGACGCCGACGCCGCAGCACCCAAGGTGGCGGCCAAGCAGATCATCTTCAGCATCGAAGCGGCAGACCGGCTCGCACCGATCGACCTCCCTCCCTCTTTGCCTGCATGGTGGAAGCGCAGGCCGGCATGCCGGCGCTGCGGTCGCCGCCTCCGCATCGCGGGGCGCTGCGGACATGGTAGACGGACGGCACTGTGGCGCGTGTAGGTGCATACGTATTCATCGCATGCGCCACGGCGGCCCCGGACCGCGTCGCTATAGTCGATGCGCTGCCACGGTCGCCCTGGGAGGGGATATGCCGCTGTTTGATGTCTTGTCGCGCCTGCGTCTGCCGTCGCTGCTGGCGAGCGTGTTGTGGTGCGTTGCGCCATGCCTGCACGCCGCTCCGCAGACGGTGGCCAGCGTGGACTCGCCGGACAAGATCCTGCGCGTGTCCGTGCAACTGGACGACGGCCGCCCCAGCTATCGCGTGCAGCGCCTGGGCGAGCCAGTGATCGGCGAATCGCGGCTCGGCTTCCAGTTGCGCGACGGCAGCCTGGATCGCGACCTGACGCTGCTCGACCAGCGCAGCCGCAGCGTCGACGAAACCTGGGAGCAGCCCTGGGGCGAGCGCCGCTACGTGCGCAACCACTACAACGAGCTGCGCGTGGACCTGGGCGAGCGCGGCGGCCGTCAGCGTCGCTTCGCCGTGGTGTTCCGCGTCTACGACGACGGGCTCGGCTTCCGCTACCGCTTTCCGCAGCAGGCCGGCATGCAGGAAGCCATCATCGACGAAGAACTCACCGAGTTCGACATCGTCCCCGAGGCGACCGCCTGGTGGATTCCCGCCGGCGCCCCCATCCACTATGAATACCTGTACCGACGCACGCCACTGCGCGAAGTGCCGCTGGCGCACACGCCGTTCACCCTGCGCAGCCAGGACGGCCTGCACCTGGCCATCCACGAGGCGGCCCTGGTCGATTACGCCGGGATGTGGCTGCGCCGCGGCGAAGGCCAGCGCCTGCACGCGCAACTGTCGCCGTCGGCGGAAGGCGGGAAGGTCCGTCGCGCCCTGCCCTTCGACACGCCGTGGCGGACGCTGCAGATCAGCGACACCGCCGGCGGCCTGGTCGATTCCAACCTGATCCTCAACCTCAACGAACCCAACGCGCTGGGCGACGTGAGCTGGGTGCACCCGGCCAAGTACATCGGCGTGTGGTGGTCGATGCACCTGAACCAGGAAACCTGGGCGCGCGGCCCCAAGCATGCCGCCACCACCGCCAACACCCGCCGCTACATCGACTTCGCTGCGGCGCACGGCTTCCGTGGCGTGCTGGTCGAAGGCTGGAACCCTGGCTGGGACGGCAACTGGGTCGGTAATGGCTACGACTTCGACTTCACCCGTGCCACCGCGGACTTCGACATCGCCGCGCTAAGCGCCTATGCGGCGAAGAAGGGCGTGCACCTGATCGGCCACCATGAGACCGGCTGCGCGGTGGAGCACTATGAAGACCAGCTCGATGCGGCGCTGGACCTGTACGCGCAGTTGGGCGTGGACACCTTCAAGACCGGCTACGTCTGCGACGACGGCCAGGTGGACCGGCGCAATCCGGCCGGTGGCCCGCTGTGGCGCGAATGGCACGATGGCCAGTTCATGGCCCGCCACCATCTCAAGGTGGTGCAGGAGGCAGCGAAGCGCCACCTGTCGGTCAACGCCCACGAGCCGATCAAGGACACCGGCCTGCGCCGCACCTACCCGAACTGGCTCTCGCGCGAAGGTGCGCGCGGCATGGAGTACAACGCCTGGGGCGAGCCGCCGAACCCGCCGGAGCACGAAGTGAACCTGGTGTTCACGCGGATGCTGGCCGGGCCGATGGACTACACCCCCGGCATCCTCAGCCTGAAGGGCCGCGGCGGACGCGCGATTCCCAGCACGCTGGCGCGGCAACTAGCGCTGTACGTGACCTTGTACAGCCCGATCCAGATGGCGGCCGACTTGCCCGAACACTATCTGCAACACCGCGACGCCTTCCGCTTCATCGAGGACGTGGCAGTGGACTGGGACGACAGCCGCGTGCTCGACGGCGAGATCGGCGAGTACGTGACCATCGTGCGCAAGGACCGCCACAGCCGCGACTGGTTCCTCGGCAGCATCACCGATGCGCACGGCCGCGTGTTGCCGATCGCGCTGGGCTTCCTCGAACCGGGCGTGCGCTACCGCGCCGAGATCTACCGCGACGGCGACGCCGCCGACTACCAGCACAATCCGTTCGACTTCGTGCGCGAACAGCGCGAGGTCACCAGCCGCGATCAGGTGCAGCTGAAGCTGGCCCCCGGTGGCGGCCAGGCGATCCGCTTCGTGCCGCTGGATCCGGCGCCGGCCGCCGGTGGCTCGGCTGCATCGCGCTAACGCGGCACTGTGCCGCCGGCAGCACCGGCGGCGGAGGCGCTCGGTGTCTGGTCACTGACCTCGCGTATCCGCCGCCGCGCCAGCATGCGTGAAGGCGGCACCGCTGCGCACGGCATCGGCACTGTCTTGTCTCGGCAAGGGACTGCGCCGCGCCTCGGCAGCGCGACCAGGAACGCGCAGACCTATGCACAACCACATCGCCGCAGCGCGTAGCGCCGAGCGTTCGTGACGGACAAGCTCGGCAGCATCGACCCGCATGTTCACAGAGCCGCTGGCGTAGCCGCCCGCACACGACATTGCGATCCTGAAAGCGCTTCCAATGCGATGCGTTCCAGTGAATACGTATGCAGCGGGCGTTCGCGACGAAGCCGCGTGTCTACCATACAGCGCAATCGCGACACCGCCCTGCGGCTGCGCGACACGCACATCCGGCCGCCTCGCCGGTTCAGACATTCGCAAGACAACATTGCCTGGGAGGGGAAAATGTTGAACCACAAGCGCAACGCGCTGACGCTGGCGCTGGCCGTCGCGATGACGCCGCTGCTGGCCGCCGCACAGTCCGAGACCGCCACCACGTCCAAGGATCCGGTCACCGAACTGGACAAGGTCCAGGTGACCGGCATCCGCCGCGGCATCGAGAACGCCATCGCGATCAAGCAGGATTCCACGTCCATCGTCGAGGCGATCTCGGCCGAGGACATCGGCAAGCTGCCGGACGTGAGCATCGCCGAATCGCTCGGCCGCCTGCCCGGCCTGGCCGCGCAGCGCGTCGCCGGCCGCGCCCAGGTGATCAGCGTGCGCGGCCTGTCGCCCGACTTCGCCACCACCCTGCTCAACGGCCGCGAAGTGGTCAGCACCGGCGACAACCGCAGCGTCGAGTTCGACCAGTACCCCTCGGAACTGGTCAACGGCGTGACCGTGTACAAGACGCCCGATGCAGGCCTGGTCGGCCAGGGCCTTTCCGGCACCATCGACATGCAGACCGCGCGCCCGCTGAGCTTCCCGGACCGGGTGATCGCCATCAGTGGCCGCCTACAGAAGAGCTCGCTCGGCAAGGCCGCCGATGTCGACGCCTTCGGCAATCGCTTCAGCGCCAGCTACATCGACCAGTTCCTGGACAACACCCTGGGCGTGTCGATCGGCTATGCCCACAGCGACATGCCGATCCAGGAGAACCAGGTCGGCCTGTACGAGCCGTGGACCACGCAGAACACCGACAGCGGCAGCCGTCCCGGCGTGGCCCCGGGCACCTACTTCTCCGACGGCATCAAGGCGCTGCGCCGCACCGGCAACAACAAGCGCGACGGCGTGATGGCGACCGTGCAGTTCCGCCCGTCCAGCAGCTGGACCAGCACCTTCGACGCGTTCCATACCGAAGCCGAGCAGATCGACACCGCCAATCAGTTCGAGGTCAATCTCAGCAACTATAACGGCGGCTACACGCCGGGCCTGCTGATCACCAATCCGCAGGTCGACGCCAGCGGCAGCTTCACCGGCGGCACCGCCAGCGGCGTGTATCCGCTGGTGCGCGGCATGTACAACAAGCGCAAGGACAAGATCGACGCGTTCGGCTGGAACAACGAGTTCAACCTCGGCAGCGTGCGCCTGATGGCCGACCTCAACTACTCCAAGGCCACCCGCAAGGAGCTGAACCTGGAGAACAACCTGCAGTTGGTGCCGATGCCGCAGCTGGACACGGTCGGCCTCGTGATCAAGCCCAACGACTTCTCGCAGATCACGCCCGGCCGCGACTACTCCGACCCGAACAACCTGTTCCTGACCAACACCATCTACGGCTCCGGCTACGGCAAGGTGCCTGAGGTCGAGGACCGTCTGAAGGGTGGCCGCCTGGCGGCGACGCTGCCGGTGCCGCAAGCGCTGACCTGGTTCTCGGACATCGACGTCGGCGTGAACTACGCCGACCGGCGCAAGCAGAAGACCCAGGCCGAAGGCAACATCCTGCTCGGCGCGCAGGGCGATACCAGCATTGCCAGCGACCTGCAGTACGACCCGGTCAACCTCGGCTTCGCCGGCATCGGCACGATCCCGGCCTGGAACGTGCCGGCGGCGGTCTCGCGCTACATGACCTTCAATCCGGTCACCAACCTGGACTATCTGATCCCGAAATCGTGGACCGTGCAGGAGAAGATCACCACGGCCTGGGTCCGCGCCAACATCAACACCGACATCGGCGAGGTCGGCGTGCGCGGCAATATCGGCGTGCAGCTGCAGCATGCCGACCAGAGCTCGCAGTCCAGCTACTTCGACCAGTCCCGTCCTGCTGGCCAGAACGTACTGCCGATCGACGCCGGCAAGACCTACAACGACTGGCTTCCCAGCCTCAACCTGGCCTTCCTGTTCCCGCACCAGCAGACCCTGCGCTTCGCGGCGGCCAAGCAGGTGGCGCGACCGCGCGTGGACCAGATGCGCGCCGGCCTGGATTTCGGCGTCGACACGTCCACCGGCAAGCCCGGCGGCAGCGGCGGCAATCCCCTGCTCGATCCGTGGCGGGCCAACGCGCTGGACCTGTCGTACGAGAAGTATTTCGGCGAGAAGGCCTACGTCGCGGCGGCGGTGTTCTACAAGGACCTGAAGAGCTACATCTACACGCAGTCGCGCGACGACTACGATTTCTCCGCCCTGCTCGCCAGCTACGTGCGCCCGCCCAACATGACCGTGCCGGTGCAGACCACCGGCACCTTCTCCTCGCCGCAGAACGGCAAGGGCGGCACCCTGCGCGGCCTGGAGCTGACCGCCTCGCTGCCACTGGACATGTTCACCGACAGTCTGCGCGGCTTCGGCATCCAGGCCAGTGCCACGTTCAACGACAGCGACATCAAGGTCGTCGATCCCGAAAGCGCTTCCAGCGTCGGCTCGGCGCCGATCGACCTGCCCGGCCTGTCCAAGCGCGTGTACAACTTCACCGCCTACTACGAGCGCAACGGCTTCGAGGCGCGCGTCAGCCAACGGCGGCGTTCGGACTTCATCGGCGAGATCGGCAACTTCAACGGCAACCGCACGCTGCGCTACGTGGTCGGCGAGAACGTCACCGATGCCCAGGTCAGCTACACCTTCGCCGACGGCAGCACCCTGGCCGGGCTGAGCCTGCTGTTGCAGGCGAGCAACCTGACCAACTCGCCCTACCGCACGTACGCCGGTACCAAGGACCGTCCGCTGGAGTACATCGAATGGGGACGCACCTACATGCTGGGCGTGAACTACAAGTTCTGAGCCACGTGTAACGGATGCAGACGACACGCCCGCCGGCTCAACCGGCGGGCGTTTTCGTTGAGGCGATTGCAGCGTCCGGCGGTGGCGAGTGCCGGAATGCCGGATGCGAGACGCCGGGCAACAAAACGATGGGATCAGGAGTGTGCAGCGCCGCTGGTCTTTTTCGATCGGGATGAAAACGAGCGATTTGGAGAGCGCATGCCCACCTTCCCGCATACGAGGAAGAGCCACGCCAGCGCTTCCGAGTCGCTACTCCGAACCGCCCCACCAGGGTGTATTGCGGGAGATGGAGCCGCGACAAAGCGGTCCGGCCGCGATGGATCGAGACCAGCTCGACCATCGTCAACGACGGCTTTCAGCCTGAAGCCCGCGAGAGCACGGAGCTGCCAGCAAGCGAAAAGCCAGCGTTCCAGATCGCCGAGGTTGGCACACGCACGGGCGTCGCGGTCATGGCAATGCATGCCAGCGCAGCGCGCATGACGGATGCGTGGCCGCGTCGCCGGCTCGGGAAGGCGGAGGGATGGAACTGTCTGTGGTGTGGACCAGCACGGCAAAGTCCACGCCCCGCCCTTCTGATTTCAGGACGGGATTCGTGTCGGCGGCCACACATGCACTGATTAGCGGGCGCACCACCTGCCAAGACGTCGTGGCCACCGCAACATGCCCCTGACGGGCGCGGTCACTGTCGCTCGATCGCCACCGTCCAATCGAGCGCCATCGGCGTACGCGACGCTAGCCGGCACGATGCAGGCGGACTGTCTCTTCAACGATCGGCACCTTCTGCAGTGCCGCAGCCGCATCAGCAGCGATGCGGCAGATCCATCGACAGCAATCACCCAGCCGACGCTCAGGCGCCCTGCAGGCAAACCATCGCATGGCCGGGCAAACGCAAGCGCTCGCCGAGCGTGCCAGGCTGCACGCCTGGTACCTCCAGCGCTTGCCAGGCGCCCTCCGGCACCGCCGCGTCCACGGACTCGGCCGACAGATTGAACGCCAGCAACAGCGTTTGCCCGGCATGGCGACGCTCGAACATCAGCACGGGCTCGGCCGTCTCGTGGAACACGATCTCGCCCTCACGCAGCGCCGGATGCTGCTTGCGCCAGGCCAGGAACTGGCGGATCGCATGCAGGACCGACCGTGAATCGGCCTCCTGCGCAGCCACCGACTGCGCGCGGTGCGCGGGCGCGACCGGTAGCCAAGGCGTGCCAGTGCTGAAACCGGCTTGCGCGCCGGTATCCCACGGCAGCGGTGTCCGGCATCCATCGCGGCCCTTGAAGTTCGGCCAGAACGCAATGCCATAGGGATCCTGCAGCGCCTCGAACGGCACCTCCGCCTCGCCCAGGCCCAACTCCTCGCCCTGGTAGACGCAGACCGAGCCGCGCAGCGAGCACAGCATCGCGATCAGCAGGCGCGCGAACGCCGGCGTCTCCGCGCCCTGCCCCCAGCGCGTCACTGCGCGCTGCACGTCATGATTGGAAATCGCCCAGCACGGCCAGCCTTCGGTCATCGCCGCTTCCAGGCGCGAGACCGTCTCACGGATGTAGCCGGCGCTGAAATCGTCGGTCAGCAGTTCGAAGCTGTAGCCCATGTGCAGGTGCCCGGCGCGCGTGTACTCGGCCGTGGTCGCCAGCGAATCCTCCGACGAGATCTCGCCCAGGCTCACCGTGCCCGGATAGCGGTCGAGCAGGCTGCGCAGCTTCTGCAGGAACGGCAGGTTCTCCGCCTGCGTGTTGTTGTAGTAGTGGTACTGGAACGCGTACGGATTGTCCGGGCTGAAGCCGCGGCCGACCCGCTTTTCTGGGGGCTTGGGCGGGTTGTCGCGCAGCTGCGGATCGTGGAAGCAGAAATTGATCGCATCCAGCCGGAAGCCGTCGACGCCGCGCGCCAGCCAGAACTCCACATTGTCCAGCGTCGCCTGCTGCACCTGCGGATTGTGGAAGTTCAGGTCCGGCTGCGAGGCCAGGAAGTTGTGCAGATAGTACTGCCCACGGCGCGGCTCCCACTGCCACGCCACGCCCCCGAAGATCGACAGCCAGTTGTTCGGCGGCGTCCCATCCTCGCGCGCATCGGCCCACACGTACCAATCGGCCTTCGGATTGTCGCGGCTCTGCCGGCTCTCCTTGAACCAGTCGTGCTCCACCGAGGTGTGGCTGAGCACTTGGTCGATCATCACCTTCAGGCCCAGCGCATGCGCCTTGGCTAGCAGGGCGTCGAAATCGGCCATCGTGCCGAACAGCGGATCGACCTCGCGATAGTCGGCGATGTCGTAGCCGAAATCGGCCATCGGCGACTTGAAGAACGGCGAGATCCAGATCGCATCGACGCCCAATGCCGCGATGTAGTCCAACTTGCGCACGATGCCCGGCAAGTCGCCGATACCATCGCCGTTGGCGTCGAGAAAGCTACGCGGATAGATCTGATAGATGACGGCACCGCGCCACCATGGAGCCTGAGACATGCAACGCCCCCCTTCGGGCAGAGATCGCGCGTGCGACGGGCACGCGAAACGCTGCGTTAGAGTAGCGTTGATGTCTCAAGTTCAGACGCGGATGCATACGTATTCACGTCAAGAGGCACATAAAGCCCACTAAAAATCCGGCATCCAGAGACATTGCTGAGCTTTAAATTATGAACACACAAGCAATAAATTAGAAGCCAAAAAAGAACAAGAGGCTCAACATCAAACTAAATTTTTCGCACATCAATACTTCTTAAATTGAGCCTCTGAGCAATCCGTGCCTCGCACAACACACTCTGAGCCAGACGCCTCCTTACAACGACGCAATGCCTCTTTCGTAGCCGCCTCGACGCTTACACCACTTACTATCTTTCCTACCCCGGAGCCATCAGGACCCTGGACAACGGCCACGCATTGGTTTTTATAGGTGAAGGCAACTTTGCAATCCGAATTACCGAGATCCGCGCATCTTTTCAGCGCACCAGCCTCGGCATCCTTCTCGGAAAATCTACCGGTGCTGCTCCCGATATCTCCACTGGACGCAGTCGCGATCGCACCCCACGTTTTAATCCACTCTCCTGTCGGACGCGCGGGAGCGTCATCACCGCCAGGACTTGGACCACATTGAGGGCTACCAGGCGCTACTCCGGATGGACACGCCGTTTGCGCAAACGCCATCGGGCTGAGTAACAGGCAAGATAGAAATACGATGGCTTTCACAGCAACCTCCAAACTTGATTATCCGATGTCCTGAGGCCTGTATCTGCCAGTGCCCGTCTGGCCACTCGCATCAGATGAGAAGGCAGGCTGCCTCAGCGCATGATTCTGCGTAACAGAGTTGGACGGACCGAAATCACTGCCTCGATAGGGGGAATCATTGCCAGGCGACTGTGGCGAATATGGCCTTCCAGATGCCGGATCCCTACCTACCTGACCCAATCCCGAGTACGGCGAGAACTGGCCCAGCGTGCCCTGGAAGAACGCGGCCGCCATCGGCGGTGCCGTGATGATCAGTGTACTCAACACCAAGCCGATTCCTCCTTGTTGCAACGCCATGCTACTGACGCCTTCGCCTGTTCCGTTGGACGCGGCCCACGTGGCGAGAAAACCCGCACCTACTGCCGCAATGACCTTCGTTGCAAGACCAACGGTGAAGCTCAGGACCGCCAGCGAGAAGACCGTACCGATTCCGTACATCAGCCACTTCTGGAACAGGGACTTGGTGACATCAAATAGCAGGCACAGGATGAACAAGGGCCCAAAGCCGATGAACAGCGCCATGGCCAGCTTGTTCAGCAGCAACAGCGAACCACCGACAACGCCAGGCCCGGCCATGCCTAGACCCGTGAAAAGCCGCGCGCGATCCTTCTCCTTTTCCCGCTCGGCGTCGCCAGCGGTATTGATCTGATCGATGCTGGTCATGGCCACCTGCATCAGCGCGAGATTCTTATCGATCGCGGCGTACGGGCTCTCGGAGCTGCCGGTCACTGTCTTCACAATCGCACTGCTGAGCCCGTCGGTCAGCCTCCAGTAGAGTCCGTCCATCGCCGCGTCACCGCTTGTCGCTCCCGGCCTGGCAGCGGACACCATGCTCATCGCCACGCCGATGATCAGCGCGGCGCGCAGCGAGGTCACCACCAGTTCCATGGCAGATTCGCGCGACTGCCCTGTCGCGACTCGATAGCCCTTCAACAGGATCCACAGCGTCAACGCGCTCATCGCGGTCACGGTGACCCACCATGACATGCGGATCAACAGCGACCATTGGAAATAGTCGATCTCATCGCGCAGAAAGTTGTTGATGAGCGTAAAAAACGCGTAGTTGCTGAAACTATCGAGAAATCCCATGACCGCTCCGTAACGCAGACGCTCATCGCTGAGCTGCTTTTTGCTGATCGATTCCGTTCAATGAATCGGGCAGCGTGGTTAATCTTCGATACTCAATTGCTTGAGACCATCAGGCCGCTTTGACTTGGCGAGTTGCAAGGCTCCGCCCATCACCGCGCCGCCGACCAGCTTGCTTGCGAAATCGCTCAAACCCGAGAACCCTTCGAACAAACCGCCGCCGCCCGTCGTCGTGGCCGACGGCGCTTTCTTGCCGTTCATTGCGGCCCAGGCGCCAGCGGACTGCACCTGCGTCAGGTAGGACAGGCGCTTCTCGTAGGCGAACATCGCCGCCTCGGTCTGCTGGCGATCGATGTCCATCAGCGCGCGTAGCGCGATCAGCTTGTTGGTATTGTCTTCCAGCAAGCCAATCTGCTCCTTGCTGATGTTCGCACGCTGCTGTTCCAGGTCGCGCAGGCGCTGCAACCGCTTCTCGGTGATGTCGTACATCGCCACCATGTAATTGAACTGCGAGTTGCGCGTACGCTGGATCAATTCGCAAGTCTGCTGCTGCTCCTGCGACACCGGCGTTCCCGAGGTTTTGGCGGCGCAATCGGAGACACCATAGTTGTCATCGACCTTGACCAACTTCTCCTTCGGCTTGTCGACCTCATCGCCGCTGGACTTTTCCTTCTCGGCCTTGCCGACCTGGTGGTCTTCACGGATCTTGTCGAGCTTCTTATCCAGCGTATTGGTATTGGTTTTGTTCTCGTCAATTTGTTTATTGTCGATCACTTTCCACTGCGCAAAAGCAGTCGCTGGCAACAGCATGAGCAGCGCAGCTACAGCAACGACACGAACGCGATTGGAGGATTTCATCGTCTTGTCCATAAACACCTCAACACAGATCTTGTAGAAACATTGCCACGCGTGACTGGGCGAAGCGGTCAGTTGACCGCCGCCGCCCCCCGATTATCCGAAGACACCGCCCTCGCCGGGCCCGATTTTCCGGAACCCTTGCGCCGTGCATAGAACTCGTTCAACCACTGCTCGGGCGTCAGATCGTCCGGCGCGACGCCATGCTCCTTGGCCTTGCGCTCCAGCACCTGGTGCATGATTTCGATATTGTCGGTCGACGCCGAAATGACCGACAGCGCATCGTCCATGCCGCGCAGATTGAGCTGGCACACCGACGACCCATGGCCCTGCTTGACCAGGAAGCAGCGCGAGCGCTCGTCCAGGCTGACCACGACCTGGTACTCGGCCTCGGTGAGCTTGAGACCGTCCATGTAGTCTTCCTTGCTGGCATTGGGATTGGGCAGCAGGATCATGGTCGCGGTCTGTTCGACCAGTGCGGCGGAAATGTCGCTGGCGAGCGCATCCTCCGGGCTCTGGGTCGCGAAGATGCCCAGGCCGTTCTGCTTACGGATGGTCTTCTGCTTGTTCTTGGCGAATTCCTTCAGGCCACCCTTGCCGTCGAGGATCTTCCAGAACTCGTCCATCACGTAGATCAGCGGCCGGCCGTCGATCAGGGCCTCCAGCCGATGCAGCAAGTAGTTGATGACCGGAACGCGCACTTCCGGGTTGTCGATGACGTCGGTGTAATCGAAGCCGATGATGCTCGCCTTCTCCAGGTCGATCGTATCGACCGGGTTGTCGAACACCCAACCATGCGAATTGCCTGCGGTCCACTTGCGCATGCGCGCGTACAGACCGTCGTCGCCCATGTTGGGCAGGCTCTTGCGGAAATTGGTCATGCTGCGCAGATGCATGGGCGTATCGAGCATGCCTTCCACGCCGCGGAAGATGTCCTCCTCTTCGCGCGAGGTGTACTCGATCTTGCCGGCCAGGACCTTGATCAGGTCGGCCAGGAACTGCACGTTCGCCTCGGTGCGCTCGCACTGGAAGGGGTTGAAGCCGGTGGGCTTGCCGTTCTCCAGCGCCAGGTAGTTGCCGCCGCAGGCGCGCACGAAGATCTCGGCACCGCGGTCCTTGTCGAAGAAGAAGATGGTCGGGATCGGATCGAACTTCTGCACCTGGCTGAGCAGGAAGTTGATCAACGCGGTCTTACCGGTACCCGACTTGCCGATCACCATGGTGTTGGCGATCGCCTTCTCGCCCAGCGAGTTCTCCGCCGGATGCGTGGCGTGGAAATTGAAGTAGTACGGCTGGCCGTTGGTGGTCTGCAAGGTGGTGACGCATTCGCCCCACGGATTGTTCTCGCGCTTGCCCTGGGCGAAGTTGTGCAGCGGCGACAGGCCGAGGAAGTTCAGCGAGCTGACACTGGCGATGCGCGTGCGATAACGCCAGTTGCCTGGCAACTGGGCATAGAAGGAGGACGCGACCGCCAGATCCTCCTTGGTCGAGACGAAACCGGCGTTGGACAGCTCCGCGCGCGTGGTGGCCACCTGCTGCGCGAGCTTTTCCTGGGTCTCGGCGTAGACCGCAATGGTGAAGTGGTACTCACCCAACACGAAATTGCCCGACGACAGCTGATCCATCGCCAAGTCGAGCTCGTGGATCTGGCTCACCGCCTTGTCGCCGGAGGACACCATCATGCCCTTGGTGCGGTCGAGCACCTTCAGCGCGTCGTGCCGCCCCATGGGGCTGAAGGAGTGGGTCACCACGTACTCGAAGTCGAGATACTTCAAGCCGTTGAGAATGCCGGGATAGGTCCCGTCGGTGTATTCCTTGATGTTCAAGATGGCGCCGAAATGATTGACGCCCTCCGGGGTCTTGATCACGAAGTCGCCGGTCTTGTTGGCGAACATGTGCTTGCTGACCGGCAGATAGGCCGGCACCGGTGCCTGCAGCACCGGCACCGGCTCGTCGATGCGGTTGATGAGATAGCCGAAGAACTCCAGCGCCTCGGAGAACACCACGCCATTGCTGGCTTCGTACATGCTCAGCCGGTAAGGCGAGTAGTCCTTCAGCACGGCTTCGACATTGCCGGCGAGTTCGAGCACCTTGGCAATCGCCTGGTCCTGCTCGGACTGCAATTGCGGAATGCTCGACGACTTGTCCATGAGCCGCTTACCCGTCACCACCGGGCGATAGATCATGGTCATGTACAGCTCGTTCTGCATGATCTTCTGCGAGGACAAGGTGCCGTAGTACTGGTCCGACAGCTCCTGGTTGAACGCCTGCTTGAACTTGCCGGCGTTCTTGATGCGGCGGCGACGACGCACGTCGTGTACCCAGAACGCCACATTGGCGAAATCCGGGGCGCGCAGCGTCTGCAGCATGCGGTTGAAGGTGTTGTGCCGGTGTTCGATCTCCCACTCTTCGCGGCCTACGAACGGAAGCCCGCCCAAGTGCCAGATCAGCATGAAATCTCCTCCCGTCGTCTTCAGCACGGACGGCGCCACATGCGTGGAGATGGAGATGAATTCGCTGATTGAAGTATCCGGGATGAACATAAGGGAATAACTCAGAATCCGTTTCGTCTTGCCAAGGCCCGGCGCACATGCCCCGGGAACCGTCGACCGCGCTCACACCAGCACCGCGCGCCGACACGAAAAACCGAACAACCCCATGCACGACAGAGGCGCCGTGCATGGGGTCGAGACCCGGCGACAGGTTCCAAGCTAGCGCTTGGCGCCCGGCACCTCTTTCCTGTACTCATTCGGCGAGAACACCCACATGCCGGAATAGCGCTGCAGGTTGCGCACGCGCATCCTCATCATCCAGCGCAACCCGAGCATGCGGAAGATCATCTCGTCCCGCTTGGTCATCTGCTGCATGACGAAGACGATGACCGGAATGAGCAGCAGCAGCCACATATCGAAATAGATACCCATCAGGAAGCCGCCGCCCGCGCCGATGAAGAACGGGATGTACGGCACCCCGAAAAACATCGCCGGCCGGGTGCAGCCCCGGAAAAGTACGTTCTTATGCATAGTGCAGGACGTGCTGGATCATCTGAATGGCTGCGGTGGCCTTGCACTCGGTCTGACCGGTGTCGCCGATCAGCATCTTGGCCAACTGACCGGCCGCGCCGATCAGCACGCCGCCCAGCAGCACCGGCGCCACTTCGGCCACGCGCTTGTGGGCGAACGCGATTTGGTAGCCGGCGAAGACGACCGCGATGGTCACCACGACGACCGACGCCATGTTCAGGATGTTGTTGGTCTTGCCGAGGAAACCGCACACCTTCTGGTCGGCACCGGCATAGTCCTGCGCCATCGCAAAGCTGGACGCGAGCAGGGCCACGGTGAACACCGCCGCCTGCAGCGCTGCCGTACCGACGACCTTGGCATTCGACTTCAATTGATTGTTCTTGAACATCGTGAGTATCTCCTTGACTGGAAAACAGGGGGTGATCAAAAAGCCACTTGCATGGCCGCGCTACTGCATCTGGCTAGAATACGAAGGCCCCGTCGCCAGACGTCGGCGGCGGCGTACTTGTGCCAGGAACGGCCGCTCCCGCCACGGCCTGCGGCGCGTGTGCGGCAACGTGCGGAGCTGGGGGCGCTCCGCCACCTGCAGGAACCGCCACTCCTTTGCCGGCGCCTGTAGGTCGTATTACATAGAGATCGGAATCTGCCGCGGTCGGCTGTGCCGATGCGGCCGCTACCCCGCCAGCGGTCTGCGGCGCCGGCGCCGCAACGGCAGCCTGGGGACGCACCGACAACTGGCTTTGCGCGGCGAGGCCGCTGGCGAGCTGGCCTGCCGCAGCATCGATACGCCGCGACACGATCGAATCGACTTCGCGCACCGCCGCGGCCTTCGCCGAGTCGACGACCATGCGGCGCACGCCGCCTGCCGGGATCACCGGGATCGCACCCGCGGTGGACGCGGCGAGCGCCCTGCTCTGGTTGATCGACGCATAGACCTTCTGCACGTAGCCATGCCGATACCCGGTCTCGAAGTTGCCGGAGTAGTAGCAACTGAACGACTTGCCCCAATTGCCACCGGAACGGCTGTAGCACTCGGCCAGGATCTTGGACGCGGCCTGCAGATTCGGACAGGTCTTGAACGCTTTCTCGTAGGTATCCAGACCGTACTTGATCAGGTTGTAGCGATTGACCTGCCCCAGACCAAGGGAGAAGTTGTAGCCCTTCTCTTCCAGCATCCGCGCGGTGGCGACCGCTTCGGGCAGGTTCTGCGGCTGGCGCACCAGGCGGCCGCCGACCACGCCGATCGCGAACGGATTGTGCGACGACTCGACGCGCACAACGTGCTGCATGACTTCAGCCGGAACCGCCATTTCGGGACAGCTCAGTAGTTCCATGCCTGGCAACATGCCGTGGTTACTCCTTATGCATCGGCTTCCCGGCAACTCGTCCGAAACGCCGCAGATGTCGCAAATCAATCGTGTTGGAAGAAAAATTCAAAGTCAATCGGCGTCGTTCCGCCTTATCACTTCAATGAACATATTCACCCTCCGCCCGAATGCGTGCGCTCCGGATCGAAATCGATCCCGGTGATATAGCGCCGGCCCGCGTGCGATTTGATATGGACAACGATATCGATGGTCATCATCAGCAACCGTTTGATGACGGCGAACTCCAGGCCTGAGCCTTCGGCCGATGCCTTGACCATCAACGCAAGCTGGTCCCAGGTCTGCCCGATGCTGCCAGCGTGGCAGCTGGTGATGGAACCCGGATGACCGGAGGCGCAGTTGCGAATGAAGTAGAACGACTCGTCACCGCGCAGCTCGGCCAGGATGATGCGATCAGGCTTCATGCGCAGGCAGGCTTCCATGCAGCTCTTCGCGGTGACGTTGCTAGTGCTTTGTCCACCTTTCGAATAGAGCAAATGCACGGAATTGGGCTGACTGATGAAGAGTTCGCGCGCATCCTCGATGGTCACCAGGCGCTCTTCGTGCGGGATGTGGTTCACCAGCGACTTCATGAAGGTGGTCTTGCCGCTACCGGTGGCGCCGGCAACGACGACGTTCTTCTTGAACAGCACCGCCTTCTTGAAGAACTCGGCGTAATCGCGCTGCCGCCGCAACTCGAGCAACTCGCGATCCTGTTCGCTGAGGCCCGACTGTACTTCCAGGATCTCTTGGAAGAAGCCGTCTTCCTTGTACTGCTCCAGCGTCTTGGTGTGCTTGGACGGCAGTCGGATGGTGATCGACACCTTGCCGGCATCGCAGGCCGGCGGGATCACGAACTGCGCGCGCTGACCTGTCGGAAACGTCAGCGACACCACCGGATCGGCATCGGTGATGCGCTGACCGGTATTGCTCTCGTTGACCACCGCCGTGCAGAACTGCCGCGCGCGGTCGAAGGTCAGCGACGGAATGTCCATCCGCTGCCAGCCGCGCAGCGTCTCCAGGTACAACTCGCCGGGACGGTTGATGCAGATTTCCGTCACTTCCGGCGAGTTCAGGTAATCCAGGATGCCGAGTACCGAGTACTGGTAATCCAGGAAATCCGTGGAGATCTGCGCGGTCGGAGAGTCGTCGAACGTCACGTCGCTGTCTCGATCTCGGTCAACGCGGCAACACGGCCGTGAAGTCGACGTCCTTGGCGACGTAGACGTTCACGATGGTGCCCTGGTTGATGGTTACGGTGGCGGGGCGCCGGCGATCCAGGGCCTGGTCGGCCAGGCGCTGGATGGACTGCGCCGTGTTGCTCTCGAACGGCTGCTCGGTGACCACGCCTGAGTTGAGGCCGGTGGTCGTGGTCTTCGGGCCGTGCTCGGCTGCCGCCCACTTGAAGGCGTCGCTGAGCATGCTGATCATCAGCGCGGACGAAATGCGGCTCGCCCAGTGCGCATTGTATTGGCCCGGATGGCCGGCGCTGCCGAGGTTGTCGACGCCAGGGCCAAGCAGGGTCACATCGATGCCGGTCGGCGTGGTGATGCGATCCCAGACCACCTGCATGCGCGGGCCGGTCGGCTCCGCGGAACCGTACTGGCCGAGGATCTTCGACCCCTTCGGCAGCAACAGGCGGCGGCCGTTGATGGAGTAGACCGGCTCGGTGATGATGCAGGAGGTGAAGCCCGGGAAATCGGTGATGATCCGGGTCTCCAGCACGCAGCGGATATAGGTACCGCGCACCAGCAGACCGTCCGGATTGGCGATCGGCTTGGCGGAGGTCTCCTGCTCCTGCTGCATCGGTGCCCCACCCTGCTCCTGCCCCGGCATCATGCCGCCAAGGCCCTGGCCGCCTGCGTCTTGTTGCAGGCCGGCCATGCGCCGCTCCAGCAGGGACGGGCCACGCTCCTGTCGCGGCGCCGACTGCATCTGCGCGTCGGGATCGGTGGGCATCGGCGGCAACGGCGGCAGGCTCGGCTGCTCGGCCAGTTGCACCGGTTCGGCCGGTTGCACTGGTGGCGGCGCGGCGGTCTGCGGCAACGCAGGCGCCACCACCGCTTCCTGTCGCGGCTTCGGCGCCGGTTCGGGCGTGCTGCTGCCGCTCACCAGCCAGAAGATCGCCAGGATCAGCAGTGCCGCAATACCGGCCAGGAACACCAGCGCCTTGCGATTGAGCTTCTTCAGGTCGCTGGAACGCAGCACCGGCTCGTTGGCGTCCAGATCCGGATCGGCAGTCTGCTGCTGGCGAGCGAAGTAGGGATTCTCGCGCGGTGCATCGTCCGCTTGCGGATTGCGCGGCTGGCCGTTGTCGCGGCCGTAGTTTTCGTCAGACGGAGGTAGATTCGAGTTCACTTTTGCTTGTTCCTACGCAAGCCGACAACATTCTTGCCGTGGCGGATGACCAGGAAGGGATAGGTCCCGTGGACAATCAGGGTGTTGCCCTCGACTGTGGTATTGACCAGGAAATCCTCATCGCTTTCCTTCTCGCGGCCGAACACGGCCGGGAAATTGCCCGTCGGGAAACGCGTCAGATCCATTTTGATGTAGGTGAACTTGCCATCGTCGTAGACGCTGCTCGGCACGATCCACGTCTGCTTGGAACGCGTGGAATAGTCGTAGTCGAAGTAGTAATGGCGGTCCTTGGTCAGCCGCGTATCGAGCTGCGACTCATCCTTCACCTCGTCGCTCGCCGCGGCAAAGCTGGTGTCCTTCGGATAGGTGAAGGTCACCTTGTACTGCACGCCGGCCTGCTTGGCCTGCTCCAGCCGCTGCCAATCCGTCGCCACCACCTTCAATTCCAGGATGTAGGAATGGGTGGCGGTGCGGATCATCATGTTGGTATCGACATCGACGTTCTTCGGCTTCAGGTAGAAGACGTTCTCGCGACGGCTGAGTTCCCAGCCACTGGTGAAACCGGTGCTGTAATCGAGGATCTTCTCGTTCGGGCTCAGTTCGATCTGGGTGGTGATGCCCAGGCCGGTACGCACCTGATAGATCTTGTCAGGCTCGTACTCGTACTGCTGGACCACCTGCGCCGACGCGATCGGCGCGAACAGGCCCAGAGCCAGCAACGCGACATGCGCCGCACCGGTTTTCGTCAGGAAACTCATCGAACGTTCGCTCCATTAACATTGTGCTGAGGTGCAACGTTGGGTGCAGGAGGCGCTGCGGCGGGCTGCGCTCCCGGATAGACCGGCGCGTTTACCGGATTGGACATCGGCTCCTGCTGCGGGACCGGCATCGTGCCGTTCGCACCCGGCATCATCGGCTGACCAGGCACCTGCTGCTGCACGGGCATTTGTCCCGTAGCTCCCTGCATCTGTGTGGCGGCCGGTTGCTGAACCGCACCGGCTGCAGGGGTTTGCACGGCGGACGACGGCGGAACCGGCATGGCCGAGTAGTCGTTGTCGACCCGGTAATCAGTCACCAGGAACCCCAACGGGTTCTGCACCCGCAGATCGTCTTCCATGGCCAGATTGCTGTTGTACTTGAAGCCAAGAATGGCGAACTTGTTGTCGAGAAACGTGGATTGCCCCGTCTTCTTGTCGTAGATGCTGCGTTGGAAGCGCACATTGGCACCGGTATAGGGCTTGCCGCCGCCGCCGAGCAGGTTGATGCTCAGAATCTTGACCCGAATCGAACGCGCCTTGCCGTAGGTGTAGTACGGCGCCGAGGGGTTGTTCGGCGCGTGTAGATTGAAATACTCGGCTCCCACCGCGGTATTCCTGGGTGCCATCGAGAACACCGTATTCCAGTCGTTGAGCCCCATCATCTCCGAATCGTAGGACTCACGTGCGGTAATGAAGCGTGCAACGTTGCTCTTGGCCAGCGCTTCGCTGTTGGTGACACTCTGCATATCGCCGCTGTTGCGCAATACCGTCACCGAGGAGTTGCCGGTATACGCATCCGCCATCACCAGGTACGGCACTTTCTCCTTCAACGGCAGCATGTAGTAGTACCCGCCACCGAGCAGCAGGCACATGATGATGGCGCCGAACGCGACCCACCACGCACGGCGCTCGCTACGGCGCGCCAGATCAGCAATGCTGATTTCGTAATTGACCGCCTTCGCTACCGCTTTGTTGACGTTTTCGCTTTCGACCGGCTTTTTACCAAACATCAGACTTCACCAGGTTTCGTAATGTGGCTGCCGGCGTACAGCGTGCACGCCGACGGTGACGTCACTTCGTGCTGCCGCTGGCCGCAGGCGCACCGCTCAGCGACGACGACGGCTGCACCAGAATGCGATTGCCTGCAGCGGTCACGCTCAGCCCCTCCTGCGCATAGACCACACTCAACTCGGCGACCGCCTGCTGGATGCTGGTGGTGTTGATCTTGGCGACCGGCGCATACAGCGTGTAATCGGACTGGATGCCGTAGGACAGCTGCATGTTCGAATCCTTGGCCCAGCGCTCGAGCATCGTCTTCAGCGTGCCGTCCATCGGGATCGCCTGGTACACGTACGACGAGTACAGCGGGATCTCCATGGTCGACTCGGAGAAACGATTGACCGGCTTCCACTTGCCGCGGAAATCGGGCGCCGGCCGGGTTGCACAGGCGCTCAACAGCGCGACGGCACTCAACGTAGCGATCAGCCGAAACATATGCGTTCTTTTCACGCGAGCCTCTGAATTACGGAAACGTATTGAGAGCGGGCGGCACGCAGGCAGCCCACTGCTGGATGGCGGAGTTCGACATGACGACGCGACACGTGCGTCGCGGCCAGGAAGGCGCCGGGAACGGCTCGCACGCGGATCTGCGGCGGGCGACGGAAGGCACCCGAGGCCGCGCGATCAGCGCCGAAGAAAACGGAATTTGACAGCAAACCTTCCATGTCACCCCTTACGTGCGTCTGTTCGACCCACGCCCCTGTTCCTGTTTCTGTTACCAATGCACCGCCATACTCGCGAGAATGTGCCGCAGGGGCATGCTCACGTCAAGCATTTGGCAAAAAAACGTTCAACTGATAAATACGCCCAAAAAATAGGTGTTTTTCGTCACACTTTCAGATCGAGAGTGTCGGAATGTCGACTTTCGGAAGCAGCCGCGCAGTGAAGTGGCGATCCTTGTAGTACTTGATCTTGTCGCACTTCACCGGATGCGGAATGCCCTCGTACAAGAACACTTCCTGATCGTTCCCCATCGCCTTCAACTCCTGCGGCAGCATCAGCGCCCGCTTCTCCTCCGACACGCTGCGGGTCACATCCTTGCCGCGGGTGACGTTCTTCTTGCGGAAGGTGGTGTAGCCGAGCATCTCGGAGTAGTCGTTGGCGTCCTGCTGCTCGCGCGGAGCGTAGAGAATCTGCAGTGCATGATTCGTGATGATGGTCCGCGAGACGTCTTTGCCATAGGTGGCATCGAGCTGGGCCATGCTCTGGATGATCGGCAGAAGGCGAACATTGTAGCCCGCCATATATGACACTGCCGAGGCGATGATGTCGACCTTGCCGATCGCGGTGAACTCGTCCATCAACAGCAGGCACTGGTACTTCAATGCCGGATTGCTCTTGGGCAGTTCCTTGGTGTTGAGGTTGATGATCTGGCTGAAGAACAGGTTGATGATCAGGCGGCTCTCGGCCAGCTTGTTGGGCTGAATGCCGATGTAGATGGTCATCTTCTTCTTGCGCAGGTCGGTCAGCAGGAAGTCGTTGTCGCTGGTGGCCGCATCCAGTACCGGATTGATCCAGGCGTTGAGCGGCTCCTTGAGCGTGCCCATGATCGAGGCGAAGGTCTCGTCCGCCTGCGACAGCATGTTGGAGAACGCCGACTTGGCGTTGCCGCTGAGGAAGCGCCGCTCCGACAGCGACTTCAGGTACTTCTTCAGATCGGTGCCGTCGCCGGAAGACAGGCGGTAGATCGCGCCCAGTGTCGGCGTGCCGAGACCGCCGGGGAAACCGATGTTGCGCTCGTCGTCCCAGTTCTCGAACAGGTATAGCGAGAACGCCATGAACGCGTTGCGCGCCTGGCTGACCCAGAACTTCTGGTCGTCGGAGCCGTCCGGGTACAGCATGGCCGCGATGCTCATCAGGTCCGAGACGCGGAACGCCGGATCGTCGGAGACGTAGCTGAGCGGGTTCCAGCGATGGGTACGGCGGTCCTCGGCGAAGGGATTGAACAGGAACACCTCCTGGCCCTGGCTGGCGCGCCAGCCGCTGGTCAGATCGAAGTTCTCCTGCTTGATGTCCAGCACCACCACCGATTCCTGGTACTCGAGCAGGTTCGGAATGACCACGCCGACACCCTTGCCCGACCGGGTCGGGGCCGCCAGGATCACGAACTGCTGGCCGCTGAGGCGTACCAGCTTGCCGCGGAACTTGCCGACCACGATGCCGTCGCCGCTGGTCTTGAACAGCCCATGCTTGGACAGGTCGGCCGCGCCGGCGAAGCGCGCGTCGCCATGCAGGCTGCGCTTGGGCGGCTTGAACATCAGCACCAGGATCAGCAGGGCCAGCAAGCCGGGCAAGCCGAAGCCGAGATAGCCGGCCCATTTGATCTTGCCGACGTAAGGGGCCACCTCCGGCAAGCCGATGGCGTGGACGTACTGGTAATAGGTGCCGAGCCCGAACATCCGCGTGTCCAGCTTCAGCAACAGCAGGACCAGATAGCCGGACAGGAAATAGCCGCAGACGGCCGTGAGCACGACGACGAGCGCCGCCGCAACGAGTTTACGATTCGACAAGCCCTATCCTCCCTGATCCATCCTGGCGAATATTCTAGAGCGAGTTCCGCACTTTGCGACGACCCGCGTCGGCGATCCGCCTGGCGAGATGGATTGCGTGGTGCAGCGTCGGCCGGAGACGGCTCACCGCCGGGCAGTGTCCACGCCACAAATGCCATGCCCGGTGGCGCTCATGGCAACGCCCACGGCTTCGGCAGGTCTCGCCCGAGGTCGTCCAGTCGTCGGGCCATGCCTTGGCTCGACACGCATGGCGCGTTCTAGCGGCGCTGCCGCGTACTCGGCTTGTTCCGCGACGGCTTCTTTTCCGCGCTGACCGCGTCCCGATCGCGCTCGACCAGGGTATCCAGGAAGACCCGCGCCTCGTCCCAGGACATGTCGTGCGGATCCACGCGCGCGCCGCCGTCGGTGGTCACCGTATAGCCCACCACGTTGGCCGGGCTGTATTCCGGCTCCCGGGTCAACGCCACGAGCTGGTAGCGTCCTTTGACTTGCACCGTATGATGGTATTCAACCATGCGCCTGGCCTCCTCGCCTGATCGTTCGCTCGGATGCTAAAGCAAGCCCGGCCGCGCGGCCAGCGGCCTGCCTCCGGGCCACTCGCGGCCGCGCCTCAGGCACAAAAAAGCCGGCTTGCGCCGGCTTCGTCGTGTCCACGTTCGCTTCTCGCGTCGTGGTGGGCGGTACAGGGTTCGAACCTGTGACCCCTACCATGTCAAGGTAGTGCTCTACCGCTGAGCTAACCGCCCTTCTCTGCTGCGGCGCACCGCTGCAGGGGCGCGAATCTTAGCCCACCTGGCGCACAAGAACAAGACCCGTCCCCGTATCGGCCGCTGCGGCCCGCCTAGCCGACCAGGCTGGCGTCGCGCAGCTTCTTGATCTGGTCGCGTACCCGCGCCGCGTCCTCGAACTCCAGATCGCGCGCGTGCTGGTACATCTCCTGCTCCAGCGCCTTGAGCCGCGCGGCGATCTCCGCCGGCGCCAACGTCCGGTAGTCGGCCGGCTCTTCCGCGACCCGGCGCGTCTTGCCCTTGCCTTTGCCCTTGCCCGACTTGGCCTCGGCTGCGTCCTCGCGCGCGCCTTCCAGGATATCCACGATCGGGCGCGCCACCGACTTCGGGACGATCCCATGCTCCAGGTTGTACTCCACCTGCTTCTCGCGGCGTCGCCCGGTCTCGTCGATCGCGGCCTGCATCGAACGCGTCATCTTGTCCGCGTAGAGGATCGCCTTGCCGCGCAGGTTGCGCGCGGCGCGACCGATGGTCTGGATCAGCGAGCCGGTGGAGCGCAGGAAGCCTTCCTTGTCGGCATCCAGGATCGCAACCAGCGAAACCTCGGGCATGTCCAGGCCCTCGCGCAGCAGGTTGATGCCGACCAGTACGTCGAACTTGCCCAGGCGCAGGTCGCGGATGATCTCCACGCGCTCGACCGTGTCGATGTCCGAGTGCAGGTAGCGCACCTTCACCCCGTGCTCGCCCAGATACTCGGTGAGGTTCTCGGCCATGCGCTTGGTCAGCGTGGTGACCAGCACGCGGTCGCCATCGGCCACGCGCAGGTTGATCTCCGAGAGCAGGTCGTCGACCTGGGTGGCCACCGGGCGGATCTCCACTTCCGGATCGATCAGTCCGGTCGGGCGCACCACCAGCTCGGTGATCTCCCCGGCCGATTCGCGCAATTCATAGGGCCCCGGCGTGGCCGACACGTAGATGCTGCGCGGCGAGCGCGCCTCCCATTCCTCGAAGCGCAGCGGCCGGTTGTCCAGCGCCGACGGCAGACGGAAGCCGAACTCCACCAGGGTTTCCTTGCGCGAGCGGTCGCCTTTGTACATCGCGCCGATCTGCGGCACGGTGACGTGCGATTCGTCCACCACCAGCAACGCGTCCGGCGGCAGGTAGTCGAACAGGGTCGGCGGCGGCTCGCCCGGCGCCTTGCCGGTGAGGTGCCGCGAGTAGTTCTCGATGCCGTTGCAGAAGCCCACCTCAGCCATCATTTCCAGATCGAACTGGGTGCGCTGGGCCAGTCGCTGCGCCTCGACCAGCTTGTTCTGCGCATACAGCTGCTCGAGCCGGTCCTTCAGCTCCAGCTTGATCGTGTCCACCGCGCTGAGGGTGCGCTCGCGGGTGGTGGCGTAGTGGGTCTTGGGGTAGATCGTGTAGCGCTGCAGCTTGCGCAGGGTCTCGCCGGTCAGCGGATCGAACAGGGTCAGCTGCTCCACGTCGCCGTCGAACAGCTCGATGCGCAAGGCTTCGCTGTCGGATTCGGCCGGGAACACGTCGATCACCTCGCCACGCACGCGGAAGCTGCCGCGGTGCAGTTCGTACTCGTTGCGGGTGTACTGCAGGTCGGTCAGGTGGCGGATCAGCTGGCGCTGCTCGACGTGCTCGCCGATCGACAGGATCAGCCGCAGCGACAGGTAGTCCTCCGGCGCGCCGAGGCCGTAGATCGCCGAGACCGTGGCCACCACCAGCGCATCGCGCCGCGACAGCAGGGTCTTGGTCGCGGCCAGGCGCATCTGCTCGATGTGCTCGTTGATCGAACTGTCCTTCTCGATGAAGGTGTCCGAAGACGGCACGTAGGCCTCTGGCTGGTAGTAGTCGTAGTAGCTGACGAAATACTCGACCGCATTGTTGGGGAAGAACGCCTTGAACTCGCCGTACAGCTGCGCGGCCAGGGTCTTGTTCGGCGCCATCACCAGGGTCGGCTTCTGGATCGCCTGGACCACGTTGGCGATGGTGTAGGTCTTGCCCGAGCCGGTCACGCCGAGCAGGGTCTGCTTGGCCAGGCCGGCCTCGAAGCCGGCCACCAGCTTCTCGATCGCCTGCGGCTGGTCGCCGGCCGGCGAATACGGCGATACGAGTTGGAAACGGTCGGACATGCACAAGCCTCAAGGTGGAAAGCGCGGGCGACAGCGTCGGCCGACCCCGCGCCGGGGAGATTCCCTACATGGGAACGCACAACCCCCTCATTCAAGCCCTGACGCCCCACCGCGAGACTGGCGGCCTCGCACTGGGAGACGACGGACATGCGGAACGCTGCGGTCAAAGGCTACACATTGCTCGAGGCGATGATCGTGATGGTGGTGATCTGCCTGGTCGCGGGCATCGGCCTGCCGGCATTCCGCGAACTGCTGGCGAACCAGCGCTTGACGGCCGCCACGCACCAGCTGAGCGCGCACCTCGCGTTGGCGCGCAGCAGCGCCATCAGTTCCGGTGTTCCGGTCAGCGCCTGCCCGTCCAACGGAGACGGCAGTTGCCGCAGCGACAGCGACTGGAGCCAGGGCTGGCTGGTGTTCCGCGACCCGGAACGGCAAGGCCAGCCCACCGCGCCGGACAGCATCCTCAGCGAAGGCAGCGTCCCTGGCGCCGGCAGCCTGATCCTGCGCTCCAACCATGGTCGGCCCTCGATCCGCTTCCTGCCCGATGGCCGCAGCGCCGGCAGCAACCTGACCGTCAACATCTGCGAGCGGGGCCGGCTACGCGCGGCGGTGGTGGTCAACAACACCGGCCGCATCCGTACCCGAAAAGCGACGGAACCGATGTCCTGCCGGATGCCGGACTGACGCACAAAAGCAAAGGCCGCGATTGCTCGCGGCCTTTGCGGATTTGGCGCCCGAAGTTGGACTCGAACCAACGACCCCCTGATTAACAGTCAAGTGCTCTAACCGGCTGAGCTATTCGGGCGGGGAGGCGCATTGTATAGAGGCCTGTCGGGCATGGCAAGGGCCTGTGGCCAGATCTTCACCGCCTCGGCCCCCGTGCCAACCGGCTTACCAGCAGGTGCCCTCGCCCGCACCGGTGGATGTAGTACGCGCGCCCTTCTGGTCGATGCTGAGCGCGCCACATTGGGTGTCCTTGGCCAACTGCGGACCGGTCGGCGTCGCGGTCAACTTGAACGCATTGGCGGTTGGCGTGCCGGTGAAATCGACGTTGTAGAACTGCACCGCATCGGTTCCGCATTGAGGCCTGGGGACGCCCACGTACGTCATGTTGGTCGTGTAGTAACGCTCGATCACCTGCGCGCCTTGCTGCAGGCAAACGGACGCCGCGGAGCGGCGCGACTTGACGATGTGCGATTGATAACTGGCGAACGCGATCGCCGCCAGAACACCCACGATCGCGACCACGATCATCAGCTCGATCAGGGTGAAGCCGCGCTGCCGGCGGGCCGGAAAGGAGAAATGTCGCATCAATTGTTCCTCAGGAGTTCGCGCCAGGACACCCGCTTCATGCTGAGCGCACTGCTGTTGGTACCGAGTGTGGTCGTACTCGCATTGTCCAAGGCGATCTGCATCTGGTTGCCGATGAAGATCGGGCTGTTAGGACTGCTGTCCAGGCCAATGCCGGAGACGGGAGTGCCATTGAGTGTATCGCCGGTGCTGGATCCGCCGCTGCCGTCCAGGTCGAAGAAGGATTGCGACAGCCGGCCACCGGTGAACGGATTGATCGCCATCACAAAGCCCTTGCCGCTGGGGCTGCACACGTCGCCCGAATCCGGAATGCGCGTCGTGCCGATCAACGCCGTGCCCTGGAAGAAGTTGGAGACCACCATGCGCTCGCCCTGCGGCGTCGTGCCGGGCGGCGATATCAGGTCCATGTACCAGCCGTCCGTCCCGGCGCTGGGCTTGTCCTCGATGACGCGCACGGCAAAGCCATTGACGGTGCCTTCCTGCAGAATGTTCACCTTGTTCAGACTGGCGCGATTGGAGGAAATGAGCGTGCCGCGATCGATCAGGCCATACCAGCTCTGCACGTCCTTGTTGCCAAGATCGCCGCTGGACAGGTACTTGCCGGTCCCGAAGAACACCCAGGTCAATCCCGTCGCCGGATCCTTCGCCGCCGTGGGCGCGGCGGTGATCGGCTGCGCCTTTGCCCCATAGCTCGCGGAGAACAGCTTGCGCGGCGTCCCGTTCGCGCCGGTCATGTCGAACCGCCACAGATTGCCGTTGAGGTCGCCTGCATACAGACGATCGACGATGAAATCGTTGTTGGACGACCAGGCCAATACACCGGACAGGCCATTGTTGCCGCTCGACCCGGTCTGGATGCGGCTCGACACCCCGGTCATGGCATTCACCAGGATGAGATCGGCCGAATCGCCAGTGCTGTTGGGGCCATTGCCGAGCATCGCGTACCACTGGCCGTTGGCGAGCTGCCCGATGATCGGCTTGCCGAGGTTGTTGCCCAGCCCGACGAGGTCGGTGGCCGTGGAGGTCTTGTCCCACAGCACGGTGATGTTGTTGGGGTCGGTGACATCCAGCGCGAACATGCCCTTGCCGCCCCGCCCCATGGTGCCGATCAGCACCGAGCGCCAGCCGCTCCCGGAGTAGACGTCCGACACGGTGAGTTCGCCGTCCACGTAATAGCGGTGCTGGTAGTTCGGATCGGTGTAGTCGAGCAACCCGGTCATCGCCGCCTTCGGCACGAAGGCGAATTTTTCCGCACCGGTGCTGGCATCGAACCCATGCAGCATGCCGTCATTGGCACCGACATAGATCATCGGCGCGCGCGTGGACTTGGCCGCGGCGAAGGAGGCGTAGGTGCTGGCACCGTTGAACGTCGCCGTGGTGTACAGCCGCGGGTTGGGCGCTCCCACATAGACCGGCTGCGAATTGACGATGTCGCCCAGGATGCCGGTACGGGTACGCAGGACGCCACCATTGGCCTTCTCCTGCGAACGGTCGCCACGCAGATAGTTGATCTGGTTCTGCGTCGCGGACGACAACGGCGTTCCGGAAAGCCTGCCGTAAGCGAAATTGTCCAGATTCCCGCTCGAGTTGACGAACTTGATCGTCCGGGTATCCCAGGCCGGGAACTGCGCGCTCGCACTCCACGCTTGCGTCAGGGCGCCGGTGGTCTGGTTGACGTCGTACGCCACCACGTCGCCACGCCAGGTACCGCTGTAGAACACCGACTGGTACGTCCGCGCGCCCGCTTCCAGCTTGGTCGTGTTGCTGGCAAGGGACGCCGCAGACCCCTTCATCTCCTCCAGGATGCGCTCGAACGCCTGGCGCAGGCTGGCCACCATCTTTTCCGCGTCGGCAGCGAGGTAGTAATTGTCCGGCTTCTTGTAATTGGTATTGCCATTGACGTAGGAGCTGCCGTCCCACCAGGTGGAATCCGCCAAGGCGCTGATGTTGGTCTCTGGATCGTAGCCTTCCGGCACCCGGAAACCGCCGTACTTGGTGGTCAGCCAGTACTGGTTGGTATTGGGCGACTTGTAATCGCCGTACTCCACCACGTCGACCCAGTGTGTGGACAGGGTCTGCTTGCCAGGCAAGCCGTCGCTGGCAGTGTCGGGACGCAGATCCCTGGTGTGCGCGTCGTAGGCGAGTGCCGCGATGTAGGCGGAATTGCCGTTGCCGTTGAACGAACTGGCAGCCGCCCGATTCGCCGCATCGGTCGCGTTGAAGCCTTCCTTGCGCCAGATCTGCCCCATGCGCGCAAGCACGTCGACCGAGGTGTCGCTCGACACTTCCTGCGGCTTGCTCGGCTCGCCACTGAGATTGCTGCTGTTGCCCGGCAGATTCTTGTCGTAATGCGTGTTGGTATCGCCGATCCCCAGGATCACGTTGACCTGGCACCGGTAGGAGATCGGGTCGTTCCAGTTGGTGATGACCGGGAAGCCGTCGGCCTGCTGATACCTGACCTGCGGGGTTCCGCTCAGCGCCGAATAGGCGGCGATATTGCCCTGATGCTTGAAGTAGCGGATCGCGGCGTAGTACAGCTCGCTGACATCGTCGTACGACTTGACGTTCTTGCCGGTCTTGAGCTGCCCGAACTTGTTGAGGTAATTGATGACACCGCTGTTGACGATCTGATAGGCGGGATCGGTTCCGATCAGCGCCGACGTCGCTGCCGCATCGGCGCTGTCCGGGTTCTGATAGATGACGCCGGTCTGCGGATCCCATTCGCTCGCCGCATTGGCCAACCGCCCCTCGTCGGGGTTGTAGGTATAAGGACCGACGAACTTCTGCTTGGCGCGCAGAATGCCGCTATCGGCACCGGCACCCTGCTGGATGTCGACGTTCTTGTAGCCGAAAATGCTGTAGCGGATGCGTTTGGAATACTGTTGGATCAACCCTTCCGGCTTGTAGTAGCCGCTGGGATAAGCGACGCAGTTATCTTCCAGGTAGGCGGTTCCGAGGCTGGCATCGCACACCTTGACCCGCACCGAGACCTGGAACGTCAGCGTCGTATCGCGCACACAGCCCAGGTTCAAAATCGTGGTGCATGGGGAACCGTCCGGCCTGAGGAAGCTGCCATTCAAGGCATGCTTGCTCGGATCGTAAGCGATCTGCTGATTCGAGGAAGGGTCGACCAGGCTGCCGTTGGCAAAGAACATCTGGTTGCCCAGCCCGTCGATGCGCATGTTGAAATTCTGCCACTGCGCGCCTGTGCCTCCGGCGATCAGCGTGGCATTGTTGCTGATCGAACGACGCGGGAAATTGCTGGTCGCCACGCGGTCGGCGACCGCTTTTTCCAGCAGCGTCTCGCTCGCGGTATCGCGCGAACGATAGCCGCCGGTCAGCGCCGAGCGGAACGGGTCGATGGTCTGGGTCGCGGCCCAGTTGAGGAAGTTGCCTGACCAGACGCCCGCACCCGTGCAGGCATAACTGCTCGGATTGTTACCGAGCAGACTGACCGGGTAGAAGTAGCGGTCGCTCTCGGTGTCGCTGTAGTGGTATCTGTAGCACTTCTCGGAGTCGAAATAGCCGACGAACCTGCTTGACACCGAATAGGTATCGGACAGGTTCGCCTTGCTGATCACAGTGGGGAATTCCACCGACGGCACGAACGTCAGATTGCCCGGCACGTCGCTGCCAACGTACAGCGGCGACTGCGAGACATCCACATCGGCGCCGGCGCCGCCGATGGTACCGATGAACACACCGGCCACCACGGCAAGGAGCCAGTCCCGGCACGTCGTCTTCTTCGCTCGACTGGTCATAAGAGGCCCTTACTTGACGGTGACGTTGGTCTGCAGCACGACGATGGCCCGGCCGCCGGACGCGGCCGGATTGCCGCTGCGCGCGATGACGCGGTAGTAGTGCTCCAGCGAGGTGCCGCCGGTGCCGCCGTACTGGTTCTGGTTGATGCTCGAGCCCAGGCCCAGCTGATCCTCGCTGGTGCGCTGGCCCAGGTACTGGATGTAGTACTGCGCCGGGACCGCCTGGCCGGTCGGCTTCACCGTGCCGTCCACCCAGCACTCCTGGGCGCCCAGCGCGCAGCCGGAGACATTGCCGGTATACGTGTTGCTGGGAACGGCCGGGCATACCGTCGTTCCCGACGAACAATTGAAGCCGATGGTGTTGCCGGACGCAGCGGCGGTCTGGATGGCCTTCTCCGCATCGCGCAAGGCGCCTTCGGCGGCCTGGAACCCCAGGCTGCGGTCGTACATGTTGGAGGACATGCGCTCCTGCAGCAGCGTGCCACGCAGCACGGCCAACCCCAGCAAGGTCATCACCAGCAACAGCAACAGGACGACGATGAGCGAGATGCCGGCCTGCCGGCGGGGCGACGGAGACATGTTCACGGGTTCCGGTTCCTGATGCTCACGATGGTGCTGAAGGTCCGCGTCACCGGCGGCTGGCCCGCGCCGGTCGCCGAGCTGGAACTGACGGTCATGCTGATCTGCACCGCGATCACGTTGGCCCAGTTGCCCACGGCATTGGCATCGACATAGGCGGTGCCGCCGGTGGACAGGTACTTGAATTGCAGGCCGGTGACGCCATCGGCGATTTCGTTCTTCTGACTCGCGCCGCCGGGCGCGATCACTTCCTGATACAGCGAGGTGCCCCCCGTTCCTCCGCTGCTGGCAGCGACATACCAACGGACGGCGCGCACTTCGGTCAGGATGGAGTTGATCTCGTAGGTGTAGTTGTTCGAGCCGGCGACGCACACGCCCGGCAGACGTCCAAGCCGCGTGCAGCTATTGAGGCCACCACTTGCGTAACTGGCCGTGGTGCCGGAAACGCTACTCACCTGCAGCACCGCCAGTTGCTGGCGATCGCACAACAGCATGATCGCGTTGCTGTGCAGGTCGGGGGCGGCGGCATTGAGGGTCAGGGTCTGGGTCGCGGCGTTGTGCGCGGTCACGGTGGCGCCGCCGGTACCAGCGGAGAGGATCTGGATCGCGTCGGTTCCGGCCGTAAGCGTGAGGCCGGATGGGTTGCTGTTCTCGTAACCAGTCAGCGGCAGCGCCCAGTTCGTCCACCAGCTCGCCGTCGGATTGTTCAGCACGTTCGCCACTGGCAATCCGGAATCGCAGGGATTGCCGCCGGCCTCACGGATGTCCTGCGACATCATCTCGAAACCGGTCCGCGCCGACTCCTGGATCCGACTCAGGCCCTCGGTCGCCGAATAGGTGCGGCGGTTGGACAGGAAGATGCCGATCGCCGCTCCGACCACCAGCAGGCCGAGCAACATCGAGATCATCAGCTCGATCAGGTTGAAGCCGGAGTGGCGCCGTGGCGGCGCAAGCATGTTGGAGGTCTTCACAGCTTGGCCGTCGTCAGCAAGGTCTGGGTCGCGCTTCCGGCACCGTCCGCGTTCTTGCCGCGGCTGTCGTCCCATTGCACAGTGATCGAGCAATTGCCGTCGTTGCAGGCGATGGAGCCGCAGGTCGTGGCCGGGTCGCCACCGATCGCCGTCTTCAGACCGTTGAGCCAGACCGACTTGTCGGTCGCCACCAGATCGCCTGCCGCGGGCGCCGTGCACAGCATGCCGCCGGTGTTGTAGGTCCCCAGCATCGCCGCATTGCGGTTGGCACGCATCGCATCGAGGATCGTATAGGTCTGCATGACGATCTGGCTGCGCTGCAGCGCGCTCTGGTTGTTGCGCAGCGCGGTGGTCTGCATCGCCGCCACGCCCAACATGCCGACCCCCAGGATCAGCACCGAGATCATCACCTCGATGAGGGTGACCCCCGCCATGTGTCTGCCGCTCTGGAACCGCTTCATGGTGTCTCCGCTTGCCGGAACCGAATTAGCCGATGGTGGTGCAACTGCCGCCGTCGGATGTCGAGGTGACCTGGGCGCGGCTGCCGCCCATCAGCTTGACGGTCCTGACATTGCTGGATGGGTTGGTGACCGCCATGCACACCACGATGCCCCCCGTCACCGGCGTTCCGCTGCTGTTGCGCGCGATGCCGTCTGCGCCGAAGGTCAGCTTGTCGCCCATGGCGTCCAAGGTGGTGCTGGTGACGACCAGACCGGTGCGCAGGGTCGTGCTGCGCAGCACGGTGCCGTCGCGGGCGACGGTGAGGTAGCGGGTCCAGTTGCCGCCGCTGGCGCAGGTCGCACCATCGTCGCTGCGACACAGGCTGACCCCGCCGTTCAGGCGCACCGCCTCCGAGCGCGTCAACTGCACCGCGGCGATCAATTCGTTGGCGGCGCCGGTCAGGCGGTTGCTGCGGATCAAACCGGTGAAACTCGGCACCGCCAGCGCCATGATGATGGCCAGCACCGCCACCGTGACCATCAGCTCCACCAGCGTGAAGCCACGCTGCATCCGCTCGGCAAGGCCACGCGCGCAAGGAACAGCCATATCCTTCCCCAGATTCTCCCGCCGGCCACGCTAGCGGCCGGACCGCGCCCGCGCCAGCCGTTGCCGACGGATGGCGGATATGGGGGAGTGGACGGACCGTGCGCGGCACCGCGCCAGCCGGCATGATGCACCTCGGCCCTGCCCCACCGCCTCCGCCCCCGATGCCCGCCTCCGCTTACTCCACCGACCAGTTGCAGGCCCTCAAGCAACCCTCGACCCTGATCTGGATCGTGATGGCCGGCGAGTGCATCGCGGCCATCCTGGCCCTGACCCCGGTCCCAGGCGCGGGCATGGGCGGCAGCCGCTGGGTCTACTTCGGCCTGGCGTCGCTGGGCATCCAGTGGGTCGCGCTGCTGACCCTAGCCAGCCTGCTGCTGCTCCGCCGGGCGCTGGCGAACTGCGGCTTCCTGTCCATCACCGTGGCCACGCTGAGCCTGATGCAGGCGCTGACCTGGCTGATCAGCGGCGTGATCCTGTACGCGTTCGGCGACTACTGGCAGCTCTCCGATCACGCATGGCTGACGCTGTCGCTGCAGTTGTCCGGGATCGCCCTGCTGATCGGCCTGCTCGGCATGGCCGCGTTGCACAACCACGTGCGCATCAAGCAACTGGTCGAGCGCGCCAAGCAGGCCGAGATCGACGCGCTGACCGCGCGCGTGCAGCCGCACTTCCTGTTCAACACGCTCAACACGGCGGTGATGCTGGTACACCGGCAACCGCAGCAGGTGGAACAGTTGCTGATGGACCTGTCGGACCTGTTCCGCGCCGCGCTGGCCGCGCCGGACCTGGTCGACCTGCAGGACGAGATCGACCTGGCCAGGCGCTACCTGGACATCGAGGCGATCCGTTTCGGGCCGCGCCTGCGCGTGCACTGGGACGTGCCCGAGGCGCCGGCACCGGTGCGGATTCCGCGGCTGTCGCTGCAACCGCTGCTGGAGAACGCCGTCCACCACGGCATCGAATGCAGTGCCGAGGGTGGCGAGATCGGCATCGCCATCGGCGAGCGCGACGGCGCCCTGGAGATTCGCGTGCGCAACGCGGTACCGGTGGGCGGCCTGTCGCCGCACATCGGCCGCGGCCACCGTGTCGGCCTGTCGGCGCTGCGCACGCGCCTGGACAGCCTGGAAGGCGCCTCGCTGCACACCGCCAGCGATGGCGCCTGGTTCGTCGCGACGATCCGGATCGGACTCAGGCCATGACCCGGTAGCAGGGCCGGTACTCGCCGGAGATCTTCATGCGGCGCTGTTCGACGAAGGCGCGCAGCAATTCGTCCAGGGCCTGCATCATGTCCGCATCGCCATGGATCTCGAACGGACCGTGCTGCTCGATGCGGCGCATGCCGTCTTCCTTGACGTTGCCGGCGACGATGCCGGAGAAGGCACGGCGCAGGTCCGCGGCCAGCGCGTGCGGCGGACGGCCATGGTGCAGATCCAGCGCGGCCATTGCCTCGTGGGTCGGCTCGAACGGACGCTGATATTCCAGCGGGATGTCCACCGACCAGTTGAAGTAGAACGCGTCCTTCTGCTCCTTGCGGTGCGTGCGCACCTGCTGGATGCCGGCGGCCATCTTGCGCGCCACCGCCACCGGATCGCCGACCACGATCTCGTAGCGCGAGGTCGCCACTTCGCCCAGGGTCAGGCGCAGGAAGCGGTCGATCTGCTCGAAATACGGCGCGGCGATGGTCGGGCCGGTGAGGATCAGCGGGAACGGCAGGTCGCGGTTCTCCTCGCGCAGCAGGATGCCGAGCAGGTACAGGATCTCCTCGGCGGTGCCGACGCCACCGGGGAACACGATGATGCCGTGGCCGATGCGGACGAAGGCCTCCAGGCGCTTCTCGATGTCCGGCATGATCACCAGGTGATTCACGATCGGGTTTGGCGACTCGGCGGCGATGATGCCCGGTTCGGTCACGCCGATGTAGCGGTTGTCGTGCTTGCGCTGCTTGGCGTGGGCGATGGTGGCGCCCTTCATCGGCCCCTTCATCGCGCCCGGGCCGCAGCCGGTGCAGATGTCCAGCCCGCGCAGGCCCAGCTCGTAGCCGACCTGCTTGGTGTACAGGTACTCGTCGCGCGAGATCGAGTGACCGCCCCAGCACACCACCAGCTTGGGATCGTTCGGCTGCAGGATGCGCGCATTGCGCAACTGGCCGAACACCGCGTTGGTGATGCCTTCGCTGGACTGCAGGTCGGTGGTCGATTCGGGGCCGAGTTCGATGGCCATGTAGGCCAGGTCGCGGACCACGGCGAACAGCAGCTCGGCCACGCCGTTGATGATCTCGCCGTCGACGAAGGCCATCGCCGGCGCGTTGAGCAGGTCGATGCGCACGCCGCGGTCGCGCTGCACCACCTGGATGTCGAAGTCGGGATACAGATCGCGCGCCGCGCGCGGGTCGTCGGACGCGCTGCCGCTGGTCAGCACCGCCAGCGCGCAGCGCCGCAGCAGTTCGTGCAGGCCGCCGCTGGAGGCATCGCGCAGGCGCGCCACTTCCACGCGCGAGAGGATGTCCAGGCCGCCGCGCGGGTAGATCCGCGCATCCACTACCGGCAGCGCGCGCGCGGCCGTATTGCTGGTCGTCATATCGGAATTCTTGTCGTTGTGGTTAGCCGGCTGACTTTAACGTCAGCCCCCACAAAAGGAAAACGGCCGGGTCGCCCCGGCCGTTTCCAACGCTTCAGCTAGCCTGCGCCGCGATCAGAACTGATAGCGGAAGCCCAACTGCAGCGACCACTGCGACACGCCGGTGTTGAAACCGTCGGCGTCGGCATTGGCAGCCGTCGGCTGGTCGGTGTACAGGGTGTTGTACACGTACTTGCCCTGGTAGATGCCCTGCAGGTTGGCGACGCGGGCGTCGGCATAGAAGCCGTAGTCGTAGATCCGGCCCCACTTCTTGTTCAGCAGGTTACCCACGTTCTGGATGTCCAGCCAGACTTCGGACTTGTGGCCCTTGAAGAAGCCCGGCAGCTGCTGGGTGATGCGCACGTCGAAGGTGTTGATCCAGCCGGAACGGAAGCCGTTGGCCGGGGCGTAGCTGCCGGCGTACTTGGCCAGCTGCGGGTTCTTGGCCAGCCAGTCGAAGAACTGCTGCTGCAGTGCCGGGTTCGCGGTGAACGCACCGGTGCTGCTCAGCGTGCCGAACAGCACGTCGCCCGGGCCCTTCGGCACGTAGAACAGGTCGTTGGTCGAGCGGCCGTCGCCGTTGGCGTCGCCGTTGAACACGTAGCTGTACGGACGGCCGCTGCGGCCTTCGTAGACCAGGCCCACGCGGGTCTCGTAGTCGCCGAAGAACATGTGCTTCCAGTCCAGCGAGCCGGAGATGCGGTCCTTGATCTCGTAGCGCGAGGTGTTCTCGGTTTCCGAGTTGGCGTTGAACGCGTACTGGTAGCCCCAGCCCGAGCTGGCGGTGGAGCTGGTCAGCGAGCCGACTTCGGTGGCGTGGGTGTAGGTGTAGCCCAGGGTCCAGGACCAGTCGCCGCCTTCGCTGAACGGCTTGGACAGCGACACGGTGAACTGCTGGGTCTTGCCCTTGTCGGTGTTGTCGATCAGGTAGACGTCGCTGTACGCCTGGTTGCGGTTGTAGCGGTTGTTGCCGGTGGCCCACGGACGACCGGTCTGCGACGGGTTCCAGTACAGCGCGCGGCCGTCCGGACCGTAGTAGGCCGGGCTCGGATCCTGGCCCGGGCCGTTGACGCGACCGATGTTCAGGCTCTTGTAGTACAGGCCGTCCTTGACCTTGGTCACCAGCAGCTCGGCCGAGGCCACGATGCCGTACCACGGCAGCTCGTGATCCAGGGCCAGGTTGGCCTTGTACAGCGACGGCAGCTTGAAGTCGTTGCCGACGAAGCTCACGCCCTGGGTCGCGGAACCCGGCGTGGTCGGGACCGGCTGGGTGTCCTTGTTGGCGCTGAACGGCAGGGCCGGGTTGTAGGCGGTGTAGCTGTAGGCGTTGTAGTTGAAGCCGGTGTTGGAGTAGCTGTTGCCGATCCACACCTGCGGCGCATCGCCCTGGAACAGGCCCACGCCACCGCGCAGCTGGGTCGGACGGTCGGTGTCGAAGGTGTAGTTGAAGCCGAAGCGCGGCTGGATCAGGAAATCGCCGTTGAAGATCTTGCTGTTGTCGTAGCCGAAGTAGGCCTGCGCCGCAGCGTTGTAGGTCGGATCCGAGCTCACGCTCGCACGATCGCCGCGCAGGCCCAGGGTCAGGGTCAGATTGTTGTTGACGTACCAGGTGTCCTGCACGAACAGGCCGAGGTTGTTGTTCTTGTAGTCGGCCGCGATCGAACCCGGGCTGCGCTCCTGGTTGAGCTGGTACGAGCTCCAGCGGCCGCTGGCGAAGTTGTCCAGGCCGAAGAAGGTGTACACGCCCCAGGTGTTGCGGCCGTACAGGTTGTAGATGTCGTTGGTGCTGTAGTCGACGCCGAACTTCAGGTTGTGGTTGTCCAGGGTCAGGGTGCCCGCACCGTAGTAGTTCCAGGTCTTGGTGGTGAGGATGTTGCCCTGCGAGTTGGTCTCGGTGCCCAGGTACAGCACGTCGCCGGTCGGGTTGGCGACCGAACCGTCGAAGTACACGGCGATGCTCGGCGCGTTGGTCGGCACCACGCGGATCGCGGAGTAGTCGCGGTAGGACACCTTGAACTCGGTGGAGAAATTCTCGGACCAGTCGCTGAACAGCTGGCCGACGTAGCTTTCGACCGACTTCTCGTGCTGGTACCAGTACGAGCTCAGCGAGGCCTGGCTGGAGCTGCCGGCGCCATTGATGCGCAGCTTGCTCTGGTCGAGCTTGCTGTAGCGGAAGCTGGCGCGGTGGTTGTCGCTGATGTTCCAGTCGAGCTTGAGCGCGTATTCCCTCAGGTCGGTGTTGCCGTCGCTGTCCAGGGTGCCGGCGTCGAAGCCGTAGTTCTTGGCGATCTGCTGGGCGCGGGTCACGTCGGCCATGCCGTACTTGGCATTGGCCTTGCCCAGCGCGGTGCTGCCCAGGTCGAGGCCCGGCGCGTCCTGCTGGAACTTCTCGTAGTTGGCGAAGAAGAACAGCTTGTCCTTGACGATCGGGCCGCCGAAGGTCGCGCCGTAGGTTTTCTCCTTGGTGAAGCCGTTGAACTTGCTGCCGTCCGGGTTGTCGCCGAACCAGTCGCCATCGCGATAGCTGCCGTACACCGAGCCGTGGAACTCGTTGGTACCGGACTTGGTCACCGCGTTGACGGTGGCGCCGGCGGCGCTGGCGATGCTGACGTCGTAGTTGGACAGGTTGACGTCGATGGCTTCGATCGCCTCCATCGACACCGGCTGACGCCGGGTGGTCATGTTGTTGCCTTCCAGGCCGAAGGTGTCGCTGGCCGAGACGCCGTCGATGTTGATCGAGTTGTAGCGCGGGTTCAGGCCGCCGGCGCTGATCGTGCCCGAGGCGCGATCGACGAAGGCCACGCGCGGATCCAGGCGCATGTAGTCCTGGATGTTGCCGTTGATCGACGGCAGCGCTTCGATCTGCTCGCGGCCGACATTGGTGCCCGAGCCCATCTTGGTGGCGCTGAACACTTCCGAGCCGGTGGCGATGGCGACGGCATTGACCGTCTCCAGCGTGGTCGGCGCAGCCATGTCGCCGGTCAGGTCGGCGTTGATGGTGGCGTTCTGGTTGACGCTCAGGTACACGCCGTCTTCGGTCTTGGTGCCGTCGCCCGACTTGGTGATGGTGATGCTGTACGGACCACCGACGCGCAGGCCGCGCGCGTTGTAGCGACCGGCGGCATCGGTGGTGGCGCGGCTGACCGTGCCCGACTCGACGTGGGTGATGGTCACCTCGGCGCCGGCGACCGGCTGGCCACCATGGGTCACCACACCGCCGACACCGGCGGAGGTGCTCTGGGCGAACACCGGCGCAGCGGCCAGCGCCGCAACCAGGCCCAGGGTGAGCTTGGACATCCGCAGACGGGGTTGAATCATTGCAATAGCCTCGATGGAGTTTGACGAAATGCGCATGGCAGTGCCGTGCGAGTACGGGCGCACGGCCGCGGAATGGGGGTTGGTCACCCTTGCCGATTCCCCGCAAGGGTTAACATGAGTTTAACACCATAGGGCCAATTTGTTGCCGAATCGTGACAGTCCGGCACAAGCGGACATCACAAGACGCAGATCCCAGTCTGGCGGGCATCGGCGACATGACCAGGACAGGATCGGGGGCGGTCCAGGATGGCGATCGGCCGCAGTGCCCTGCGCCCCGGCCGTACCCCCTGCCCAGGCCAACGGCCTGGCATGGGCGCCATGCCCCCTTCCGGCCAACACCGCGCCGTCCCCACGGCGCTCACCGCCCGGCGGTCGGCCTCAGCCGGCGACCGGCAGCTTCAGGTAGGCGCTGATCCCGTCCAGGAACATCTGCACCGAGATCGCCACCAGCAACATGCCCATCAGCCGCTCGACCGCGGTCAGCACGCGCATGCCGAGCAGCTTGTACAGCAGCGTGCCGGAGAACAGCAGGGCCGAGGTCGCCAGCCAGGCCAGGATCAGCGCCAGGCTCCATTCGCCCAGCCGGGTCGGCTCGTTGCTGCCCATCAGCATCACCGCGGCCATGCCGGAGGGGCCGGCCACGAGCGGGATGGCCAGCGGCACGATGAAGGGCTCGCCGTCGGGAATCTCGCCCATCAGCCCCTCCGGGCGCGGGAAGATCATGCGGATGCCGATCAGGAACAGCACGATGCCCCCGGCGATCGCCACCGACTCCTGGCGCAGGTGCATCACTTCCAGGGCGTACTTGCCGCCCCACAGGAAGCCCATCAGCACCCCCAACGCGATCAGCAGTTCGCGCGCCAGCACGATGCGCTGGCGCCGCGCCGGCAGCGGCTTGAGCACGCTGAGGAACACCGGGATGTTGCCCAGCGGGTCGAGGATCAGGAACAGCAGCAACGCTGCCGACAGGATGGTCATGCCAGGGGATTCCAGATCACGCCGCGGTGCGCGGCGCCGGCGGGCGACAGCAGTTCGACACAGGCGCCGGCGTAGCGCGCCGGGTCGACCGCGTCGAGGTCTTCTTGATGGGTGTAGGCACGGGCGCGCAAGGCGGTGCGCATCGGCCCCGGCTGCAGGCCGGCCACGCGCACGCGCGAGGCGGCCAGTTCGCCGTGCAGGCTCGCCAACAGGCCGCGGCGACCGTGCTGGGCCGCGCCGTAGCCGCCCCAGTAGGCCTGGCCGACCCGCGCTGGATCGTCCACCGCGAAGACGATGGCGGCATCCTCGGCCTGCCGCAGCAACGGCAGGCAGGCCTGGGTCAGCCAGGCCGCGGCGGTCAGATTGACGTGGATCGCGCGCGCGAACTGGGCCGGATCGGCGTGTTCGAACGGGGTCAGCCCGGCGAAGTCGGCGGCGCAGTGCAGCAGCCCGTCCAGGCGGCCGAGCTCGCCCTGCAGGCGCTCGGCCAGGGTCGCGTAGTCCGGCGGGGTGGCGCCGAGCAGGTCCAGGGGATACAGCAGCGGCGCGGCGCCGACGGCGGCGATCGCGTCGTAGACCCGGTTCAGGCGCGCCGGCTTGTGCCCGAGCAGGACCACGGTGGCGCCGGCCTGGGCGCAGGCCAGCGCTGCGGCGCTGCCGAGCCCGCCGGCGGCGCCGCTGACCAGGATCACCCGCTGCGCCAGCGCGCCGGCCGGCGGCGACGCAGGCGCGCTCACGACTGGTAGGCCTCGGTCACGATGCGCTGCAGCTCGCCGGACTCGAACAGTTCCATGGTGATGTCGCAGCCGCCGATCAGCTCGCCATGGATGAACAGCTGCGGGAACGTCGGCCAGTTCGAGTAGCGCGGCAGGTTGGCGCGGATCTCCGGTTCGTCGAGCACGTTGACGGTGTGCAGGCGGTCGGCGCCGGCGGCCAGCAGCGCCTGCAACGCGCGGCTGGAAAAGCCGCACATCGGGTACTGCGGCGTGCCCTTCATGAACAACACGATGGGATGGCGTTCGACGTCGGCCTGGATGCGCTCCATCACCTGCATGCGGGTTCTCTCCTGCTGGGGCGAAAGAACGACCTTGGCGGTCGGCTAGACTCTCGCGTAGCCGCATAGTGTAAGCCCTGCGCGCGGCAGTACCGCGACGCGCGCCCGAAACCGCCAGAGGATCCATGCCCATCGAACTCGCTCCCCTGCCCTACGCCGCTGCAGCGCTGGCCCCGCACCTGTCCGCTGCCGCGGTGGAACAGCACCATGGCCAGCATCAGCGCGCCCTGGTGGAGCGGCTCAATGCGCGACTGGCCGGCAGCGACCTGGCCGAGCTGGCGCTGCCGGACCTGCTGCGGCGCGCCCAGGGTCGGCTGTTCCAGGAGGCGGCCGAGGTCTGGAACCACGAGTTCTATTGGCGCGGCCTGCGCCCGCGCGGCGGCGGCGAACCCGCCGGCGCACTCGGCGAGCGCCTGGCCAAGAGCTTCGGCGACGTGGCACGGTTCAAGGCCGAGTTCGAGCGCATGGCGCTGGCGCTGTTCGGCTCCGGCTGGGTCTGGCTGGTGCAGCGTCCGGACGGCAACCTGGCCGTGGTCAGCACCGCCAACGCCGGCACCCCGCTGACCGGCGACGACACGCCGCTGCTGGCCTGCGACGTCTGGGAACACGCGTACTACATCGACCACCCCGGCGACCGCGCGCGCTATCTGCAGGCGTTCTGGAAGCTGGTCAATTGGGAATTCGCGGCGTCCAATCTGCGTTGAGTCGGGATTGGGGAGTCGCAGGAGCGGCGGCCGTGGCCGCCGTTGCCTGGCCCAGGTGGCGCCTGGGCTTGCTGCCGCTGGTTCAGCGCTCGCCGCGCAGGGCGGCGATCACCGGGGCGACCTGGGTCTGGCGCTGCAGTTGCGTGCCCACGGCCTGCAGGGCCTGCGCCAGCGCCTCGGGCGTGTCCTCGCGCAAGGTGGCGTGGCCGACCTTGCGGCCCTCGCGCGGCTCCTTGCCGTAGTCGTGCCAGTGACCGCCGGGCTGCGCCAGGACCGGCGTGGCATCGGGCATCGCGCCGATCCAGTTGAGCATGCAGGCATGGCCGCGCATGCGCGTGGAGCCCAACGGCAGCCCCAGCACCGCGCGCAGATGGTTCTCGAACTGCGAGGTTTCCGCACCTTCGATGGTCCAGTGGCCGGAGTTGTGCACGCGCGGCGCCATCTCGTTGGCCAGCAGCTCGCCGTCGCGGCAGAACAGTTCCAGCGCGAACACGCCCACGTACTGCAGACGCTCGGCCAGGGCCCGCGCATGCGCCACCGCCGCCTGCTCCAGCGCGCCATCGGCCTGCGCCGGGGCCAGGCTGGCCGAGAGCACGCCATGCACGTGCCAGTTCTCGGTCAGCGGCCAGGTGCGGAATTCGCCATCGCGGCCGCGCACTGCCACCACGCTGACCTCGCGCTGGAACGGCACGAACGCCTCGGCGATCAGGCCGACGCTGGCCGCCTGCGCGCCCAGCGCATCCCATGCCGCGTTGGCATCGGCGGCGGAGGCGATGCGGAACTGGCCCTTGCCGTCGTAGCCGAGCCGGCGGGTCTTGAGGATGCACGGCGTACCGACCTGCGCCAGCGCCGCGTCCAGATCGGCGCGCGTGTCGATCGCGGCGAAGGCCGGCACCGGAATGCCGAGCTCGCGAAACAGGGTCTTCTCGGCCAGGCGGTCCTGCGCCACGGCCAGCGCATCCGGGCTCGGGAACACCGGCACCTGTCCGGCCAGGGCCGCGGCGCTGTCCGCCGGCACGTTCTCGAAATCGAAGGTCGCCACGTCGACCGCGTCCGCGAACGCGGCCAGCGCGGCCTGGTCGGCATAGTCGCCGACCCGCAGCGGCGCCACCTGCCCAGCGCAGGCATCGGCCGCCGGATCCAGCAGCGCGAAGCGCAGGCCCAGCGGGACGCCGGCCACCGCCAGCATGCGCGCCAACTGCCCCGCCCCCAGAATGCCGACGGTGGTCATTGGCGCGGATCGTCCTTGGCCATCACCTCGTCGGTCTGGCGCTGGCGGAACTCGCCCAGCGCGGCACCGATCTCGGCATGGTCGTGGGCCAGCATCGCCGCAGCGAACAACGCGGCGTTGGCCGCACCGGCAACGCCGATCGCAAACGTGGCCACCGGGATGCCGGCCGGCATCTGCACGATCGACAGCAGCGAATCCATGCCATTGAGCGCCTTGGACTGCACCGGCACGCCCAGCACCGGCACCGCGGTCTTGGCCGCCAGCATGCCCGGCAGGTGCGCGGCGCCGCCGGCGCCGGCCACGATCGCACGCAGGCCGCGCGCGGCCGCTTGCTCGGCATAGGCGAACAACACGTCCGGGGTGCGGTGCGCCGACACCACCTTCACTTCATAGGGCACGCCCAGCGCATCGAGTTTCTGCGCCGCATGCTGCATGGTCTCCCAGTCGGAGCGGGAACCCATCACGATGCCGACGAGCGGCGCGGTTTGCTTGGAGGTCATGGCCGTCACCTGCCTTAAAGACGTATTCTAGCCGTCTTCCACGCAAGACGAAGACCGGATGGACCGCAAACTGCTCGACCTGCTGTGCTCGCCCGACACCCGCCAACCGCTGGCGCTGCTGGAGGCGCGCGGCCTGGAGGCGTTGAACCGCGCCATCGCCGCCGGCGGCGTGCAGCGCGCCGATGGCAGTGCGCAGGCGCAACCGCTGCGCGAAGCCCTGATCACCCGCGACCGCAAGCAGGTGTTCCGCGTCGACGACGGCATTCCGGTGCTGCTGGCCGAAGAAGCCATCGGCACCGCCCAGCTCGCCGACTTCCCGGCCAAATGAGCCGCGACACGGCGCCATTGCAGGCGCCCGCCGCGGACCTGATCGCCGCAGACGTAGCACGCGCGCTGGCCGAGGACCTCGGCAGCGGCGACGTCACTGCCGCGCTGTTGCCCGACCGCGCCGACAGCGCCTACCTGCTGTGCAAGCAGGACGCGGTGATCGCCGGCCGCCCCTGGTTCGACGCCTGCCATCGGGCGCTGGATCCGCAGGTTCGGATCGACTGGCACGTGGCCGAAGGCCAGCGCGTGGCCGCCGGCACCGTGCTCGCCCTGCTGCACGGGCGCAGCCGCGCCCTGGTCAGCGCCGAGCGCGCCTCGCTGAACTTCCTGCAGACCCTGTCGGCCACCGCCACCGCCACCGCCGCCTACGTGGCCGCGGTCGCCGGCACCGGCGCGCGCATCCTGGACACGCGCAAGACCCTGCCCGGCCTGCGCCTGGCGCAGAAGTACGCGGTCCGCTGCGGTGGCGGCAGCAACCATCGCATCGGCCTGTACGACACGGTGATGCTCAAGGAGAACCACATCCACGCCGCCGGCTCGCTGCCCGCGGCGGTGGCCGCCGCGCGCGCGCAATGGCCCGCACTGCCGCTGGTGGTGGAAGTGGAAACCCTGGACCAGCTGCGCGAAGCACTGCAGGCCGGTTGCGACCGCGTCCTGATCGACGACTTCACCGCACAGCAACGCCGCAAGGCGGTGGCGATCGCCACCGCCGCACCATTCAGCCGCGCGATTCCGCTGGAAGTCTCCGGCGGTGTCGACCTGGACGCGGTGCGCGCGATCGCAGAGGACGGTGTCGACTGCATCTCCATCGGCGCCCTGACCAAGCACGTGCAGGCCGTGGATCTGTCGCTGAAACTCGGAATGCCGCCGCAGTAGCGGCCAGAGCCGCGCGAACGAGACGACCGCGCGGCGAATCCACCACCGGCGAACGCGGACACACCTTCGTGGTGCACGCCTGTATGCATGACGCATGACGGACGTTGAGCGCGTCAGCCCTCGCTGGATGAGTCCCGCCACCCCAAGGGCAAATCGCGAAGCGCCTGATCCGCCGACAAACGCGCTAGCCAGCACGGCGCGACCTGCCTGGAGCGCGCGGCGCGCCCTACACTTCACGGCCGCGCCAACGCCGCTCTGCGACGCTGCGCGCTCCACTCCCCGCCGAGTTCGCCGATGTTCCGCCCCTGGTTCGCGTTGCTGTGTGTCGCCGCCCTGTTTCCCGCCGACCGCGCCGCGGCCGCGGAAGTCTGCGATCTGCCGCCGCGCTTCGGCCTGACCCCGGCGGCGGTGGCGATCGTGCGCACCGCCTGCAACGAGCACCGACTGTGGTGGCGCCCGTTCATCGATCGCGACGGCCGCCTGGCCGGCCTGCGCGTGACCGAGGCCGAGCGCGCCGACCTTGCCGACGACGGCATCGAAGCCTGGCAGCGTGTCGCCGCCTACTGGCGCGACAGCGGCACGCTGGGCGCGATGGGCCGCTTCGACGGCGCCGAGAGCTGCCAGCAGCTGGACGGGTCGCGCTATCGCGAAAACGACTGCCGCGCCTTCATCGTCGACAACCCGTGGTCGGCGGCCTTCGTGTCCTACGTCATGGTGCGCGCCGGTGTGGCCGGCTTCCGCACCTCGATCCGGCATATCGACTACATCCGTGCCGCCTACCAGGCCGGCGCCGACGGCCTTCCCTATCGTTTTGCCGACCCGCAGCAGGAAAAGCCTGCCCCCGGCGACCTGCTGTGCTTCCTGCGCGGACGCCGGCAGCCGGTCGGCACCGCCGGCCTGCGCGAGGCGCTGGCGCGCGGCCGCCCGCTGCCCTGGGAATCGCATTGCGACATCGTGGTCGCGGCCAATGTCGGCGGCGACCAGACCCTGTACCTGATCGGTGGCAACGTGTTCAACGCGGTGACCATGCGCAAGCTCAAACTGGACCGCAGTGGGCGCCTGCAACTGGATGCGCCGCTGGCGCAGGATCAGAACGACGAAGGCGCCGCACTCGAATGCACGCCCGGCCACGAGGAACTGTGCGACTTCAACCGCCAGGACTGGTCGGCCCTGCTGAAGCTGCAACCGCAGGCGCAGGTGCTGCTACCGACCGTCCCGACCGATCCCGCCGCCGCGCCGATGACGACGCCAGCCGCGCCCGCGGCCGGCGCGGCCCCCGGCACGCCCGCCACCCCGCCGGCACTGCCCGCACCACCCACGAGCCCGAACACGCCAGCGGCGGCATCACCCGTCCCCACCGCGGTACCAGCACCGCCGCAACCCACCGCGCCCAACGGTCACCAGGCACCCAGGACCGAACCGCAGTCACAGCCACAGCGCTGAGGCGTATTCGCCCGATCGTGACGTCAGGGCACCTCTCGACACCGAGATTCCGGTGGACGCACACCTCGCGTCATCAAGGCCGTGCACGTGCCTCGCTCAGGACCATGGTGAGGCCTGGAGGCGTCCGTCAGCCGCGGCACCCTCGCCCCAGACAGCCGCAAGCAGCGCGCGACGCCGGTCAAGGGCGCGGCTCTTGCCAATCCCCATTCCCGCATCCCCAATCTCGGCCCGAAGCAAGATTGCCCGCCTACCGGCGCCTCGCTACAGTGGCGCCATGCCCAGTCTGATCCTGTTGATGATCGCCGGCGCCGCGGTGTTCGCGTTCTGGAACGCCTCGCGCGCTGCCGCCGAACGCGCCGAAATCCTCGGCCGCAATGCCTGCAAGGCTGCCGATGTGCAGTGGCTGGACCAGAGCGTGCACGGTACCGGCCTGCGCCTGCGGCGCCTGCCCAACGGCTGGCTCGGCTTCGAGCGCAGCTTCCGCTTCGACTATTCCTACGATGGCACCGACCGCCACAGCGGGCGCCTGGTGTTGCTCGGCGACCAATTGATCGCCTTCAGCGGGCCGTCGGTGGCCAGCGTGAGCAGCCTGCAGGAAGCGCGCGCGCAGCGCGACTGAGCCGAGTCATCACGACTGCGCACCAATGGCGTGCGGCCTCCGGGCGACAGCAAAGGTGAGGTCGACACCGCTTCGCGTGCCACCTGGAATGGACGGCGACCGTCCTCGATCCTCGACACCGGCGCGTCCAGCGGACATTCGCAGGGATACGCCCCGCCTGTTGCAGGAGCGGTTTCAGCCGTGATCGGCTTTACCGGTAACGCCCGTCGCGGCTGAAGCCGCTCCTACGACGGAACGCGGTGCGTGGGATGCGTGCGCACCGAAAACACCAACGCGCGGGGCCAACGCGCGACCACCGAGGCCGCGCATCCGCTGCTTACTTGACCACGCGCAGGCGCGGGCGCTTGCCGGCGTCGTCGGAACCGCCCGGACGCGGCGGTGGCGGGGTGTCGTCGCCCGGTGGCTCGCTGGCGCCGTGGATATCGTCCGGCAGCGCCATGCCCTGCCCGGTTTCGCGCGCGTAGACCGCCAACACGGCCGACATCGGCACCTGCACCGGGTAGCTGACGCCGCCGAAGCGGGCAGTGAAGCTGACCCCGTCGTTGTCGATCTGCAGACGTACCACCGCGCGCTCGGCGATGTTGAGCACCACCCGCCCGTCCTTGACCGCGCTCGGCGGCACCTGCACGCCGGGCAGGCCCGCATCCACCAGGATGTGCGGGGTCATGCCGTTGTCGTTGATCCATTCCACCAGCGCCCGCAGCAGGTACGGGCGATGGCTGGTCATGCGGGAAGTGTCTTCGGTCATGCGCCCATTCTACGTGCCGGCGCGCGACGCCGGTACAGCTCGGAACACAGCGGGGACCGCGCGACGGACGGCATCATGCCGGCAGGTCGCGCAGTTTCTTTTCCTGGTCGGTCAGGCTGCGGATGAAACCGGGATTGCGGAAGATGCGGTTGCCGTAATCCTCGATCGCCTTGCCGTCCTTCGGCAGCGGGATGTCCAGCGCCTGCAGGCGCCAGATGATCGGCGCCATCGCGCAATCGGCCAGGCTCATCTCCGGATTGAGGAAGAACTTGCTGGCCTTGAACAGCGGCACCGAGGCGGTCAGCAGTTCCTTCAGGCGCTTGCGCCCGGCTTCGGCCTGGGCCTTGTTGCCGAGCTGGATCGCCTGCACCTGCGGCACCCAGTCGTGCTCGATGCGCAGCATCGCCAGGCGCAGGCGTGCGCGCGAGAGCGGGTCGACCGGCATCAGCGGCGGATGTGGATAGCGTTCGTCCAGGTACTCGCTGACCACCGAGGCGGCGTAAAGCACCAGCTCGCGCTCGACCAGCGTCGGCACGGAATGGTAGGGATTCAGGTCGATCAGGTCTTCCGGCGGATTCTGCGGATCCACCGCCACGAAATCGTAGGTCACACCCTTGGCCGCGAGCACCAGGCGGACGCGGTGGCACAGGACATCATCCGTGGAGGAAAACAACGTCAAGGTATTTCGCATGCGCAAACTCGCCGCCATTCAAGGCTCTCCGACGGCCGGAATCCGCCGGCCGCATCGACGCCGCCCGCACATTGCGGACGGTCGTCACGGCCCCTGAGTGTGCAACCCTCGCTCACAAAAGCCAATAGGATGAACAGGGGATCGGCTCAGCAACGGTGCAGCCGGGAGGCGGCCGAAACGGCCGCCGCTCAATGCACGTCCTTCCAGTATTCCTTCTTCAGCAGATAGGCCAGGAAGGTCAGCAGCGCCAGGAACAGCACCACCCACACGCCCAGACTCTGCCGCTTCAGCGCCGCCGGCTCGCCGGCGTATTCGAGGAAATTGCTGATGTCGCGCACGGTCTGGTCGAACTCGACCGGGCTCTGCTTGCCCGGCGTCGCCAGCTGCAGCCGCTCCACCGGCTTGTCCACGCCCGGCTGCTCGGCCTTGCCGTAGACCGGCTGTTGCAGGCCCTGCAGGTCCCACAGCGGATTGGGCATGGAGGCGTTGGCGAACAGCTTGTTGTTCCAGCCCAGCGGCCGCGACTGGTCGAGATAGAACGACTTGAGGTAGGTGTAGACCCAGTCAGTACCGCGCACGCGGGCGATCAGACTCAGGTCCGGCGGCGCCTTGCCGAACCACTTGGTCGCCGCATCGTGCGGCATCGCCGTCTCGATGTGTTCGCCGATCTTGGCGCCGGTGAAGTTGAGGTTGTGCATCACCTCGTCCTCGCTCAGGCCCAGATCCTCGGCCATGCGCTGGTAACGCAGGTACTTCAGCGAATGACAGCCGGAACAGTAGTTCATGAACAGCTTGGCGCCGCGTTGCAGCGAGGCGCGGTCGCCCAGGTCGTTGCCGGCCTGCAGGGTGGCGCCGCCCTCGGCGGCCATGGCCGAGGCGGAGAGCAGCAAGGCCGACGCGAAGCCAGCGAGCACGGCGATCAGGCGCTTAGTCATGGCTGCTCACCCGCTCCGGCACCGGCTTGGTTCGATCCAGCGAGGTCCATATCGGCATCGTCAGGAAGAAGGCGAAATACAGCACGGTCAGCACGCGGCCGATGTAGGTCTCGATGATCTCGGTGCCGGGGCCGGAACCGATCACGCCGAGCCAGACGAAGCACACCACCAGGATTCCCAGCATCACCCGCGAGATCCAGCCGCGGTAGCGGATCGACTTGACCTTGGCGCGGTCCAGCCAGGGCACCAGGAACAGGATCGCGATCGCCGAGAACATCACCAGCACGCCGCCGAGCTTGTTCGGCACCACCCGCAACATCGCGTAGTACGGGGTGTAGTACCAGACCGGCTTGATGTGCTCCGGCGTCACCAGGCGGTTGGCCTCGGTGAAGTTGTCGTGTTCCAGGAACAGGCCGCCGAAGCCGGGCACGAAGAAGATGATGAAGGCGCCGATCATCAGCAGGAAGCCGACGCCGACCAGGTCCTTGACCGTGTAGTACGGATGGAACGGGATGCCGTCGGCGGGCTTGATCGGGCTCCAGCGGTTGCCCTTGGGACCCTTCTTGATCTCCACGCCGTCGGGGTTGTTGGAACCGACCTCGTGCAGTGCGCCCAGGTGCAGCACCACCAGCAGCAACAGCACCAGCGGCAGGGCAATCACGTGCAGGGCGAAGAAGCGGTTGAGCGTGGCGTCGGACGGCAGGTAGTCGCCCATGATCCACTCGGTCAGGCCGTTGCCGATCACCGGGATCGCGCCGAACAGCGAGATGATCACCTTGGCGCCCCAGAACGACATCTGCCCCCAGGGCAGCACGTAGCCCATGAAGGCTTCGGCCATCAGCACCAGGTAGATCAGCATGCCCAGGATCCACACCAGCTCGCGCGGCTTCTTGTAGCTGCCGTACATCAGCCCGCGGAACATGTGCAGGTACACCACGATGAAGAACAGCGATGCGCCGGTGGAGTGCATGTAGCGGATCAGCCAGCCCCACTCGACGTCGCGCATGATGTACTCGACCGAGTTGAACGCCTCGGCCGCGCTGGTCTTGTAGTGCATCGTCAGGAAGATGCCGGTGACGATCTGGTTGACCAACACCACCATGGCCAGCGAGCCGAAGTAGTACCAGAGGTTGAAGTTCTTCGGCGCGTAGTACTCGGTGACGTGCTTGCGGTAGAACGGCATCAGCCCAGGGGCGCGCTCGTTGACCCAGTCGAACACGTTGCCCGCGGTGCGGGTGAGGATGTTGTCGGCCATGACTTATGCCCCTCCCTTCGCGGACGCGCTCGGGTCCACGCCGATCACCAGCGTGTTGTCGTCCTGGTAATGGTGCGGCGGCACCAGCAGGTTGATCGGCGCCGGCACCCCCTGGAACACGCGTCCGGACATATCGAAGCGCGACTTGTGGCAAGGGCAGAAATAGCCGCCCTTCCAGTCGGGGTCGTAGGGTTCGGGACGGATCTCGGCGACCATTTCCGGCGAGCAGCCCAGATGGGTGCACAGGCCGACCAGCACCGAGACGTCGGGCTTGATCGAGCGGTACTCCGGATTCTTCAGTACGTAGTCCGGCTGCTGGTCCTTGTTGGTGGACTCCGGATCCTTGAGCCGGCCGTCGAGCGACGGCAATGCATCGAGCATCGCCTTGGAACGCTTGACGATCCAGATCGGCTGGCCGCGCCACTCCAGGATCAGGCGCTGGCCTTCCTGGAGAGCACTGATGTCGGCGGTGACCGGCGCGCCGGCCAGCTTGGCCTTTGCGCTCGGATTCCAGGACTTGATGAAAGGAACCGCGACGAACCCCGCACCGACCGCGCCCACGACGGACGTGGTGGCGGTGAGAAAGCGGCGGCGTCCTACATTTACAGAATCGTTGACCCCATCGTTGGCCATCCGGCACTCCGATCTGTGATTGGGTAGCGTGAGGCTGCCAGCAGCTCGGTGGGGGTCGAGCCGCACTGAATCCACTGCAGTGTAGCGGAACCCTTAACGCGCCGACAATGGACGCGCAACGCCTCCTGCCGGGCCTCGGCGACGGCTCAATGCGCGGTCGCCAGCACGCCGCGGTAGCGCTCGGCGAGCACGCCCACCCGTTGCACGTAGCGTTGGGTCTCGCTGTACGGCGGCACCCCGCCGTGTTTGTCTACCGCGCCCTCGCCGGCGTTGTAGCCGGCCGCGGCCAAGCTGAGGTTGCCGTTGAAGCGCTTCAACAGCCACGCCAGGTACTGCACGCCGCCGCGAATGTTTTGCGCTGCATCATACGAATCGCTGACGCCGAAGCGGCGTGCGGTCGGCGGCATCAGTTGCATCAGCCCCTGCGCGCCGGCGCGACTGAGCGCCGTCGGGTTGTACGCGGACTCGGCGTGGATGATGGCGCGCACCACCGCTTCGTCGACCCCGTACTCGCGCGCGGCGGCGGCGATCTCGCTCTGGTAGGCGGTGGTGTTCAGGCGCACCGCACCGAAGTTGACCCCCGGGTTGGCGCAGGCGTAGCAGGTCTCCATGAAGCTGTAGCGGATCGTGCGCACCGCGCCGAGATTGGCGACCTGGGTCGGACGCGCACTGGTGTAGTGGCGTACGCCGTCCTTCATGTACGAATACAGCTGGCCGCTGACCAGGCGTCGCGATGCACCGCTGTTGCCTGGCGGCACCGGCGCCACCCGGTTGGGCACAGCGTTGGCGGTGACCGGGGCCGGAACAGCGACCGGCGCGCTGATCAGGGTGGCCGGCGCCACGGTGCCGGCGCTGGCGATGACGCCGCGGCTGGGTGGCCGCTCGGTACTGGCCCTGGCCGGCGCCGGCGCCGGGGCGGTCCGCGCGGCACGGCGGTCGGGGGTGTAGCGGCCGATCACGCTGCAGCTGGCGCCGGACACGCGCTTGCTGCCGTAGCTGGGCACGCCGTCGTTGCCCGTGCACTTGTACAGGGTGCCGGCGCTGGCCGGCGCAGCCGTCAACGTGGCGAGTCCCAGCCCCAGGAGCCACAGCATCCCCTTCATGACGGCGAGTGTCCCAACTTCCCCGGCACTTGCCAAGTCCGCGTCGCCCGGGCGGCGGTGCGGCGGCGCGGCGGCGGGGCTGGCCGGTGCCGAGGGCGCGGGCGCGCGGCCTATTCGGCTGGCTCCGGCGCCGGCACCTGCTCCAGCAACGCGTTCAGCATCTCGCGCAGCGCCGTCCGCACCTCGGGCGTGGCCTCCAGTCCGACGAACGGCACGCCGATGGTCAGCAACTGCGCCGCCAGCCACGGCACCGCGTCGGCCAGCAGCGACAGCCGGCAGTGGCCGTCGGCCTCGTCCTGCAGGGTGCCGCACCACAGCGGAATGCGCGCGCCCAGTTCGGCGACACTGCCGGGCAGCCGCACGCTGAGGGCGAAGCCCAGTGCCTGCGGGCTGTAGCGAATCGCCGCATCGACCATGGCCGCCGGTTCCTGCGGCGGCAGGCGCACCGCCACCGCCGCGCCGAGCTGCAAGGGCGGCACGATGCGCTCGGCGCGGAAAGTGCGCCAGTCGGCACGGTCGCGGTCCCAGGCCAGCAGGTACCAGCGGCGGCCGGCGTTGACCAGGCGCAAGGGCTCGACCAAGCGCTGGCTGGTGCGGCCGGCATGGTCGCGGTAGGCGAAGCCGAGCAGGCGCCGGTCGCGACAGGCGCTGGCGACGCCGATCAGCACCCGCGTGTCCGGCCGCAGAGGATCCTGGCCCAGCGCCAGGGTCGCCCCCTGCAAGGCTTCGGCACGCCGTCGCACCTGCGCCGGCAGCAGCGGTTCGAGCTTGGCCAGCACCCGCACCGCGGTGTCCTCCAGGCCGGCCATGCTGGCGCAGGCGGCGCGCAACGCCACCGCGACCGCGACCGCCTCGTCCTCCTCGAACAGCAGTGGCAGCATCTGCGCGCCCGCGGCCAGCCGGTAACCGCCGCCGACGCCTGCCGCCGCCTCCACCGCATAGCCCAGCGCGCGCAACCGCTCCACGTCGCGGCGCAGGCTGCGTCGGTCCACCCCCAGCCGCGCCGCCAGCTCGGCACCGGACCAGAGCCGGCGGGTCTGCAGCAGGGCGATCAGGCGCAACAGGCGGGCGGCGGGCGATGACATCGGCGCACGCTATTGCGGACAGAAGCTGTCCGCAATGGGGTCTAGGCTGTCCGCACCGACCACCCAGGAGCCGCACATGACCACCGACCGCCACGTCACCCTGTTCCACAACCCGCAGTCGCGCTCGCGCGGCGTGCTGATCCTGCTCGAGGAGCTGGGCGCCGACTACGCCATCGAGCGCATCGACTTCGATCGGCAGGCGCAACTGGCGCCGGCGTATCTGGCGATCAACCCGATGGGCAAGGTGCCGGCGATCGTGCATGCCGGCGCGGTGGTCACCGAACAGGGCGCGATCTACCCTTACCTGGCCGACCTGTATCCCGAAGCCGGGCTGGCGCCGCCGATCGGCGACCCGCTGCGCGGCCCCTACCTGCGCTGGCTGGCGTTCTACGGTGCCTGCTTCGAACCGGCGCTGGTCGATCGCGCGCTCAAGCGGGCGCCGGCGCCGCGGGCGATGTCGCCGTATGCCGACTGCGACACCGTGCTGGCGGTAGTGGACGCACAGCTGGCGCGCGGCGATTACCTGCTCGGCGACCGCTGCAGCGCCGCCGACGTGCTGTGGGGCAGCGCGCTGGGCTGGATGCTGCAGTTCGGCCTGCTCGATCCACCGGCGCCGACCCGCGCCTACGCGGAACGCATGGCGGCGCGGCCGGCGGTGCAGCGCGCGCTGGCGGTGGATGCCGCGGCCGGCTAAGAGTCGCTAACGCAACGTCGCGAGCAGTCGCCAGATGGGTGCGGACGGCGCGCAGGAACCGCAGTGCATGAGTGGTACATGAGGATTCCGAGCACCGTCCGCGCCCGCCTGGCGGCTGCGCAGCAGGTTTGTCAGCCGCTCTCGGACCTGCGCCCGCGCGCCGGCACGAGTAGACTAGCCGGCTTCCTTTCCACCCGCCTGGATTAAGCGCCATGCCCGGGACCGTCCTGCATCCCCTGCCCTCCGCCGGCACCGCCGCCGCACCCGCGCCGGTGCGCGGCAAGCTGTACATCAAGACCCACGGTTGCCAGATGAACGAGTACGACTCGGCCAAGATGGCCGACGTGCTCGCCGCGTCCGAGGGCCTGGAGCTGACCGACAACCCGGAAGAAGCGGACGTGGTCCTGGTCAACACCTGCTCGATCCGCGAGAAGGCGCAGGAGAAGGTGTTCAGCCAGCTCGGCCGCTGGAAGGCGCTGAAGGCCGGCGGCAAGCCGGTGATCATCGGCGTCGGCGGCTGCGTGGCCTCGCAGGAAGGCGAGGCCATCGTCAAGCGTGCGCCCTACGTGGACCTGGTGTTCGGCCCGCAGACCCTGCACCGGTTGCCGGAACTGATCCGTGCGCGGCGCGCATCGGGCAAGTCGCAGGTGGACATCAGCTTCCCCGAGGTCGAGAAGTTCGACCGCCTGCCGGAACCGCGCGCCGAAGGCCCCTCGGCCTTCGTGTCGATCATGGAAGGCTGCTCCAAGTACTGCTCGTTCTGCGTGGTGCCCTACACCCGCGGCGAGGAGATCAGCCGGCCGTTCGAGGACGTGCTGGTGGAAGTGGCGCAACTGGCCGCGCAGGGCGTACGCGAGATCAACCTGCTCGGCCAGAACGTCAACGCCTACCGCGGCCCCTACGCCGATGCCGAGGCCGGCGAGGAAGCGCAGGTCGCCGACCTGGGCCTGCTGATCCGCAGCATCGCGCAGATCGAGGGCATCGGCCGCATCCGCTTCACCACCTCGCATCCGCTGGAGTTCAGCGACTCGCTGGTGGAGGCCTACCGCGATGTGCCGCAGCTGGCCAACTACCTGCACCTGCCGGTGCAGGCCGGCAGCGACCGCATCCTCAGCGCGATGAAGCGCGGCTACACCGCGCTGGAGTTCAAGCAGAAGATCCGCAAGCTGCGCGCGGTGCGCCCGGACATCTCGATCAGCTCGGACTTCATCGTCGGCTTTCCCGGCGAGAGCGACGCCGACTTCGACAAGACCATGAAGCTGATCGAGGACGTGGGTTTCGACCAGAGTTTCTCTTTCATCTATTCGCGGCGCCCGGGCACGCCCGCCGCCGACCTGGAAGACGACACCCCCGAGGCGGTCAAGCATGCGCGGCTGGCGCGGCTGCAGGCGCACATCAACGCGCATGCGCAGCAGATCTCGCAAAGCATGATCGGCAGCGTGCAGACCGTGCTGGTGGAAGGCCCGTCGAAGAAGAACCCGGCCGAGCTGACCGGCAAGACCGAGAACATGCGTTCGGTGAACTTCCCCGGCCACCCGCGCCTGATCGGCCAGTTCGTCGAGGTGACGATCACCGAGGCGCTGAGCAATTCGCTGCGCGGCCGCCTGCACCTGGCCGAGGACGACGCCGCGGCCTGAGCGAACGCGACACGCGCCCGCAGACATCCCAAGCTCCCATCATCTCGCGTCGCGGCTGAGCCGCTCCCACAGGAGCGCGGCCGGCGCAGCGGATGCACTGTGGGAGGGACTTCAGTCCCGACTGCAGCCAGCCTGGGAACGCATGGGCGCCTTGCGTTGTCATGCGGGCTCTCCGCCGCTGCGGGTACCGTCGCGATCGGACAGGTGCGATTTTTTCGCCACCACAGGCCGGCGCCTTGCGCAGCAAGGCGTTCGCGCCGTTGTCCACAGGCTTTTGGACAATCGATCCACATCCATTGTGGACAACGTCGCCATCACACTGGTGGCGCCGCGCCTGCGTGCACCGATCCGCGAAGCGCACCTCCACCGCAGCGGCCTGCGCACCACGACGTCGCCGCCGCACGCCCTTCACTGGCCCGGCTACGCGCTGCGCGCTACCCTTTGCGCCCCTCGTTTTTCGACGTCGCCACCGGCGGCGTGCGCCCGCCATGACCACCCCTGCGCAACGCGACTTCACCCTGGATCCCGCCGACACCGAGCGCCTGGCCAATCTGGCCGGCCCGTTCGATGCGCACCTGCGGCAGATCGAACTGCGCCTGGGCGTGGAGATCTCCAACCGCGGCAACGTGTACCGGGTGACCGGGCCGGAGCAGGCGGTGGCGGCGGCCGAGCGGCTGCTGCAGGCGCTGTACGCCGAGGCCGACCAAGTCGCCTTCGATGACCAGGAAATCCACCTGCGGCTCAACCAGTCCAACATCGACCAGGTGGCGCAGCGCGCGTACCAGCCGCAGGACGTGGCGATCAAGGTCAGGCGCGGCACCGTGCGCGGGCGCGGCGCCAACCAGGCCAAGTACCTGCACCAGATCGCCACCCACGACATCAACTTCGGCATCGGCCCGGCCGGCACCGGCAAGACCTTCCTGGCCGTGGCCAGCGCGGTGGAAGCGCTGAACGAGTCGCGGGTGCAGCGCCTGATCCTGGTGCGCCCGGCGGTGGAGGCCGGCGAGAAGCTGGGTTTCCTGCCTGGCGACCTCAGCCAGAAGGTCGATCCCTACCTGCGCCCGCTGTACGACGCGCTGTACGAGATGCTGGGCGTGGAGAAGGTGGTCAAGCTGCTGGAAAAGAACGTCATCGAGATCGCGCCGCTGGCGTACATGCGCGGACGCACCCTCAACGACGCCTACGTGATCCTGGACGAAGCGCAGAACACCACCATCGAGCAGATGAAGATGTTCCTGACCCGCCTGGGCTTCGGCAGCACCGCCGTGGTCACCGGCGACCTGACCCAGATCGACCTGCCCAAGCACGTCAAGTCCGGCCTGCGCGATGCCATCGAGGTGCTGCACGAGGTGGACGGGGTCAGCTTCACCTTCTTCGAGGCGCGCGACGTGGTCCGGCATCCGCTGGTCGCGCGCATCGTCAACGCCTACGAGAAGCGCGACGTGGTCGACCGCGCCAGCGGCCCATCGGCATGATCCGGCCCTGGCCCGGCCTGCTGGCAGCGCTGCTTGGCGTGGCCGGCAGTGCCGGCGGCCAGACGCCGGATGCTCCATCAGCACGGGATCCGGCGCCGCAACGCATCGCCCTGGCGCAATCGTTGAACCCACCCTGCCTGTCGATCGAGCGGGACACGGCCAGCATCGGCCTGCCGCGCGACGTCCTGGAGCGCGCCGCGGCGATCGCACGCACCTCGCCGACCGCGCCGCGCGACGACGAAGCGCAACGCCTGGCCTGGATCGCCGGCACGCGTGCACAAGGCCTGCTGGATGCGGCGAGCAGGGACGGCGCGAACGCACGCCGCGACCGCTTCGGCTGCACGGCACTCGCGCTCGCGCAAGTGCCCACCGATAGCCTTTATCTGGTCGGCGACCAGCTCGAACGCGGCCAGGCCGCCGTGTGGCTGACGGCAGCGGCGCGCTTCGCCGCCACGGTCGAGGTCCGGCGCAGCAATCCGCGCTGCCAGCACGGCCCGATGGGCAGCACGGTGTACGTGGCAGAAGCGGAGAAGACCCCGCTGCTGTTCCTGATCGCGTGCGTGACCTGAGTCCGCTGTAAAGCTGTAATTGCGTCGCACGTTTACGGCCCTGTTGCGCCACGCACGCCACTGCCATGGTGGCGGTCGAGATCGAGGGCGCCGATGACGGGAAGTCGCCCTGAGCCGCCGCACGCGCGATACTGTGCGCCCACCGCTGTACTCGGCCGTCTGCCATGACCAAAGGTCCCGTCCGCCTCGATGTCGGCGTCAGCTACGCCCTGCCCCGTGCCGGGCTGCCGGCGGCGCCGAGCTTCCGCAAATGGGTCGCCGCGGCGCTGAAGGGCCGCATCCGCGAGGCCGACCTGGCGATCCGCCTGGTCGACGACCGCGAAGGCCGCGCCCTCAATCAGCACTACCGCGGCAAGGACTACGCCACCAACGTGCTCAGCTTCCCGGCGGAACTGCCGGAGGGGCTGCCGAAGGGCATCAAGCTGCCGCTGCTCGGCGACCTGGTGATCTGCGCGCCGGTGGTGGCGCGCGAAGCCGCCGAACAGGACAAGCCGCTCAATGCGCACTACGCGCACCTGACCGTGCACGGCGTGCTGCACCTGCTCGGCTGGGACCACGAGGACGACAAGGAAGCCGAGGCGATGGAGCAACTGGAGCGCGAGATCCTCGCCGACCTCGGCGTCTCCGACCCCTACGCCGGCGAACGTTGATCCGGCGACGGCGACGCGGCACCTTTGCAGCATTCCGCAGGAGATCGCCACGCATGGATGCCCCTACCGCCCCGCAATCCCGACAGGCACGCGCAGCCCAGCACTGGCAAGGCCTCGCCGTCCTGGTCTGGGCGCTTGGCCTGAGCTGCCACGTCTACCTAGGCCTGATCCGGCCAGCGCCCGCGTTCGGCGGCAGCGGCGGCCTGTCCGCGCCCATCCAGGCGGCATTGGGCCTGTTGACCCTGTTGGTGCTGGCGACCACGCCCAGCGCCTAGCGCTGGCTGTACCGGCGCCGGCACCGCACAGACGCTGAACCAGTCCGCATCCCGGTGCGCGCCGGACGCGTGGCCCTGCTGTGCCCGCTGGCATTCGCGGCATGGCCGTGCCTGTCCGGCCTGCGCCGGCACATCGATGCGAACAACACGCTGCTGGCGTTGTCGCTGCTGTTCCTCGCCGCCGGATTGCTGACCCTGCCAAGCGCCTGGCAATGGCTGCGGCAGACACGGCGTTCCAGCGTGGTGCACGAATCGAGTTCATCGGCCGGGTAATCCGGGCGTCGTCCCCTCTGGCTTCGCCACTACCAGCCGCACGCCAGTCTCTGAGAGATAGCCGCGCCGTTGGAGCCGCCGCGGCAAGCGCGGGCACGACCATGCCTGCGTACCACACCCATTACCTCCCCGCGCTGGTCAAGCGCAGGCGCCGGCGGTAACGTGGCCGCGCGGCGATCGCCGCAGCCCCGTTTTCCTTCGAGGTTCCGTGCGTTGATCCGTCCCTCGCTCGTCCTGCTCGCGCTCGCCTGCGCCGTTCCTGCGGCGATCGTCGCGCCGTCCACTGCAGCGCCCGCCGCTGCCGCGGCCGCCGATCCGGCCACCGACCTGCCGGCACTGCTGGAATGCCGCCAGCACGTGGCCGACTTCATGGCGCTGGCGCCGCTGCTGGCCGATCCGCTGAAGGCGGTGGCGCACGGCTGGCGGCCGCTGCCGCAGTCCAACCTGTTCATGACCGAATACGCGCTGACCCGGCCGATCCAGGTGTTCGGCTACAGCAGCGAGCGCATCGCCTTCTCCGGCGCCAGCATGATGGCGATCCTGGACCTGCCCGATCCGCGGCCGCTGGCCAAGCGCCTGAACCTGGAAGCGGCGGTGGACACCCCGGAGAAGGCCATGTTCGGCCGCGAAGTGCTCAGCCGCGACGTCCACGATCCCAAGACCGGCGAGCCGATGATCGAGTCGATCATCCTCAGCGTGTCCACGGTGAAATCGCATCCCGGCAAGACCCTGGCCGGCTGCAGCTACAGCCTGGATCTGCCCGAGGAACCCGGTGCGCCCCCTGCGCCGGACGCCCTGCACACGCCGCCCAAGGGCGGCTGAACCCGCGCCGGCGGCCCTGCCGGCACCGGCCGGCGGCGTCGCGATGCTGTCGCGACCGCCCTGCTAGACTTGGGCTTACCGCCCGTTCGATCGGGCGCCTAGCCCCAGAACATGTCTGAAGACGGACCGAGTAGCTCCTCCCCCGAATCCCACGAAAAACGTCGCGGCTGGCTGGAACGCCTGACCTCGGTGTTCTCCGGCGACCCGCACACCCGCGACGATCTGGTCGAGGTGCTGCGCGACGCACAGCACGATGGCCTGATCGCCGCCGACACGCTGCGCATGATGGAGGGCGCGCTGTCGGTCTCCGAACTCACCGTCGGCGACGTGATGGTGTCGCGCGCGCAGATGGTCTCGCTGCCGGTGGAGTCGCGCTTCCTCGACCTGATGAAGCAGGTGGTCGAATCCGGCCATTCCCGCTTCCCGGTGCACGGCGACAACAAGGACGACATCCTCGGCATCCTGCTGGCCAAGGACCTGCTGCGCGGCGTGGTCGCCGATGACGGTCCGGGCACGGTGCGCGAACTGCTGCGCCCGGCGGTGTTGATCCCCGAGTCGAAGAAGCTCAACGTGCTGCTCAAGGAGTTCCGGCTCTCGCGCAACCACATGGCGATCGTGGTCGACGAGTACGGCGGCGTGGCCGGGCTGGTGACCATCGAGGACGTGCTGGAGCAGATCGTCGGCGACATCGACGACGAGCACGACGACGCCGAGGACGAGGCCTCGCTGATCGCCGCGCAGGCCGACGGCCAGTACGTGGTGGACGCGCTGACCCCGATCGAGGATTTCAACGAGCGCTTCGGCGCCGACTTCCCCGACGACGACTACGACACCGTCGGCGGGCTGGTCACCGAAGCGATCGGCCACCTGCCCGAGACCGGCGAGGAATTGACCCTGGGGCGGTTCGCATTCCGCGTGGCGCGGGCCGACGCGCGCCGGGTGCAGGCCTTCCACGTCACCATCCTGCCGCCCGCCGCGCAGGACGGCGCTTGAGCGCGCGCACCGCGCCGCGCACCAGCGCGGCCTGCTGGCTGGGGATGCTGCTGGCGCTGTGGGCCGGGCTGGCCTTCGCGCAGACCGCGCCTGCGGATCCGGCGGCACCGCCGCCGCTGGCCGCACCGGCAGCCACGACGGCTGCGACCACCGCCGCCGACGCCAACGACCCCGCGCCGCGCATCGGCGTGGCGACGATGCAGCCCGGCGAAGTGTTCTTCGAGCGCTTCGGCCACGACGCCATCGTGGTGCTCGACCCGCGCACGGGCCAGGCCACCTCGTACAACTTCGGTTTCTTCGACCCCAGCGAACCGGGCTTCGTCGGCCGCTTCGCCGCCGGCGACATGCGCTACTACCTGGTCGCGCTGCCGCTGCAGGAGGATCTGCAGCAGTACCGCGAGGCCGGCCGCGGCGTCGACATCCAGTGGCTGGACCTGGCGCCGGCGCAGGCGCGTGCGCTGGAGCAGGCGCTGGCCTGGCGTGCGCGCCCGGAGAACGCCCGCTACCGCTACGACTACTACACCGCCAACTGCGCCACGATGGTCCGCGACGCGCTGGACCGGGCCATGGGCGGGGCGCTGCACGCGCAACTGTCCGGCCGCTCGCGCGGCAACACCTACCGCAGCGAATCGGTGCGCCTGGCCTCGCCGGCGCCATGGATGTGGCTGGGCTTCGACCTGGGCCTGGGCCCGTACGCCGACAAGCCGCTGTCGCGCTGGGAAGAGGCGTTCGTGCCGATGCGCCTGGCCGAGAGCCTGAACGAGGTGCGCAACAGCGAAGGCCGCCCGCTGGTGCAGGCGCGCCAGCAGTTGCTGCCGCAGCGGCTGCCGCCGGAACCGCCGGAACAGCTGCGGCACTGGTGGCCGTGGCTGCTGGTCGGGCTGGCCGCGGCGGCGGGCGTGCTCGCGCTGGGGCGCCGCCCGCGCTGGCTGGCCGCGCTGGCGCTGCCGTTCTGGCTGCTGTGCGCGCTCGGCGGCGCGGTCCTGCTGTATCTCTGGGGCTTCAGCGAGCATCGCGCCGCCTGGGGCAACCGCAATCTGCTGCTGCTGGATCCGCTGTGCCTGCCGCTGCTGTTCGGCGGTCTTGCGGTACTGCGCGGGCGCCGCCCCGGGCGCTGGTTCGACGTGCTGCTGTGGCTGGTGGTAGCGCTGGCCGGCGCCGCGCTGCTGATCCACTGGCTGTCGATGCTGCAGCCGCAGTTCAACGTGCAATGGATCGCGCTGCTGCTGCCGGTGCACGCGGCGCTGGCCTGGGCGCTCACCCGCCCTCGCCCGCAGCCCTGATACCGTCCAGCCACCTCAGCACGCGCGCCTGCGCCGAACCCGATCCCGCCATGGCCTCCGCGACCGCCAATCCCGCCTGCGTCATCAATTGCGTGCACTACGACGGCCACGGCCGTCGCCACGACATCGCCCTGGAGCAGATCAGCGACGTGCTGGCCGGCCACGACGACGGCTTCGTCTGGGTCGGCATGTACGAGCCCGGCGACGCCGTGCTGCAGCAGCTCAAGGAAGAGTTCCAGCTGCACGAACTGGCGATCGAGGACACGCGCAAGGCGCACCAGCGGCCCAAGGTCGAGGCCTTCGGCAACTCGCTGTTCCTGGCGGTGCACACCGCGCAGGTGATCGACGAGCGCATCGTCTACGGCGAGACCCACGCCTTCCTCGGCGAGCGCTTCCTGCTGACCGTGCGCCATGGCGCCTCGCTGCCTTATGCGCCGGTGCGCGAGCGGCTGGAACGCGAGGCGTCGCTGATGAAACTGGGCCCCTCGTACGCGCTGTACGCGGTGCTGGACTATGTGGTGGACAACTACCAGCCGATCCTCGACGCCTTCCGGCAGAGCCTGGAGCGGCTGGAAGCCGACATCTTCGCCGAGTCGTACCGCCGCGATACCGCGATCCGCCTGTACGAACTCAAGCGCGAACTCAACCAGATGCGTCTGGCGGTGGCGCCGCTGCAGGACGTGCTGGCGCACCTCAAGCGCCACCCCGGCCCGCTGATCGCCGAGGAAGTGCGCCTGTACGTGCGCGACGTGCTCGACCATGCGGTGCGCACCAACGACGCCATCGACACCCTGCGCGAGATGCTGGGCACCGCGCTCAGCGTGAACCTGTCGCTGGTGACCCTGGCCCAGGGCGAAACGGTCAAGCGCCTCGGCGCCTGGGCCGCCCTGCTCGCCGCCCCGACCCTGATCACCAGCTGGTACGGCATGAACTTCAAGCAGATGCCGGAACTGGAATGGCCCTGGGCCTACCCGCTGATGGTCGGCGGCGTGGCCGCGGTGTGCGTGGCGCTGTATGTGGCGTTCAAACGGGCGAGGTGGTTGTGAGGCCGGGATTGGGGAGTCGGGATTGGGGATTCGTTGAAGCGGTGCGCTGCGGCTGATGGTTTAAAGCCTGGGTTGCACGGGATGCATCAGTGGAGGGGATCCGCATTTGCGAATCCCCAATCCCGACTCCCCAATCCCCGCCTCAAGCCACATAGACCGTCTTGATGTTCATGAACTCGTGGATGCCATGCTCGGCCAGTTCGCGGCCGAAGCCGGAGCGCTTGATGCCGCCGAACGGGAGGCGGACGTCGCTCTTGACGATGGCGTTGACGAAGGCGGCGCCGCACTCGAGTTGGCAGGCCACGCGTTCACCGCGGGCAGGGTCGCGGGTCCAGACGCTGCCGCCGAGGCCGAACGTGGTGTCGTTGGCCACGCGCACCGCTTCCGCTTCGTCGGCCACACGCAGGATCGCCGCAACCGGGCCGAACAGTTCCTCGTCGTAGGCCGGCGTGCCCGGCACCACCTGGTCGAGGATCGACGCGGGATAGCCGGCATGGCTGTCGCGCTCGGGCTCGCAACCGAGCAGCGGCTTTGCCCCCTTGGCGATGCTGGCTTGCACCTGCTTGTGCAGTTCGTCGCGCAGATCCTGGCGCGCCATCGGCGCCAGCGTGGTCGTCTCCTCCTGCGGGTCGCCGAGGCGACGCTCGGCAGCGGCGGCCACGAAGCGGCGCACGAATTCGTCGGCGATCGCCTCCACCACCACGAAGCGCTTGGCCGCAATGCAGGTCTGCCCGGCGTTGTCGAAGCGCGACTTCACCGCCGCGGCCACGGTGGCGTCGAGGTCGGCGTCGTCCAGCACCACGAAGGCGTCACTACCGCCCAGTTCCATCACGCACTTCTTCAACTGCCCGCCGGCGTTGGCGGCGATGGAACGGCCGGCGCGCTCGCTGCCGGTCAGGGTGACCGCGGCCACATGTGCATCGCGCAGCACCTCGGCGGCCTGGTCGTTGTCGATGTGCAGCACGTCGAACACGCCGGCCGGCAGACCGGCATCGGCCAGCACCTTGGCGATCGCGTCGGCGCAGCGCGGCACGTTGCTGGCGTGCTTGAGCAGGGCGACGTTGCCGGCCATCAGCGCCGGCGCCAGGAAGCGGAACACCTGCCAGATCGGGAAGTTCCACGGCATCACCGCCAGTACGCAGCCCAGCGGTTCGTAGCGCACGTAGCTGCGCTGCGCATCGGTGGCCACCGCCTGCTCGCGAAGGTACTCGGCGGCGTGCTCGGCGTAGTAGTCGCAGGCCGCGGCGCACTTGTCGAGTTCGGCCAGGGCTTCCTTGCGCAGCTTGCCCATTTCCGCGGTCATCACCCGCTGGATCGCGTCGCGCTGTTCGCGCAACTGCGCACCGACCTTGCGCAGCAGCGCGCCGCGCTGCTCCAGCGGCGTCGCCGCCCAGCCCGGGAACGCCCGCGTCGCGGCGGCCAGGCGCTGTTCGACGGCGGCGGCATCCATCAGCTCGAGACTGTATTCGACCTGGCCGTTGGCCGGATTGACGGTGTCGTAAGGCATCGCGCGGACTCCTCGAAAAAAGTGCGATCAGCCTAGCGCCGCAAAGGTTGCGGCGGCGTGGCGATGGTGCCGAGTGCGATGGCTCACAGTGTTCCGCGCGGCCCCAGGAGACAACTGTGACTCGGCCGCGATAAGCGACATCATCGACGCATCCGGGCTCCCTGCGTCGGGACTGAAGTCCCTCCCACAAGGAGCGGCTGTCGTCGGCGCTGCCGCCAACACGTGCGCGGCAGACAAGGGTTCCGCCGCTGCTACAGGATGGCGCCCTAACCCACCTGCTGCTGGGCCAGTTGGATATCGCGCTGACGCCGCTTCTCGCTGCGCGCCATCAGCCACCAGCCGACGACGGCGGCGATCGACACCGCCAGCACCATCAGCGTGGCCAGCGCATTGATCTTGGGCTTCAGGCCCATGCGCACCGAGGAGAACACGGTCATCGGCAGCGTGGTCGAATCCGGACCGGCGACGAAGTTGGCGATCACCACGTCGTCCAGCGACAGGGTGAACGCCAGCAGCCAGCCCGACACCAGCGCCGGCGCGATGATCGGCACGGTGATCAGGAAGAACACCTTGAGCCGGTTGGCGCCCAGGTCCATCGCCGCCTCTTCCAGCGAGCGGTCCAGCTCCTGCAGGCGCGAGGACACCACCACGGTGACGAAGGACAGGGTGAAGGTGACATGCGCGGCCCAGATCGCCATCACGCCCTTGGGCGGAATGCCGAGCACGCCGCCCATCGACACCAGCATCATCATGATCGACAGGCCGATGATCACCTCCGGCATCACCAGCGGCGCGGTCACCAGCGCGCCGAACAGGCTCTTGCTGGGGAAGCGGCGGAAGCGGGTCATCGCCATCGCCGCCAGCGTGCCGAGCACCATCGACGCGGTGGCGGTCCAGAACGCCACCTTCAGGCTGATCCACGCCGCCTGCAGGATCTGCCGGTCGCGCAGCAACTCGCCGTACCACTTGATGGAGAAGCCGGCCCACACCGTCGCCAGCTTGGACGCGTTGAACGAATACACCATCAACAGCAGGATCGGCAGGTACAGGAAGGCGAAGCCAGCGCCCAGCACCGTCCAGCGCAGCACCGTGCCCATGCCGCCGCGCGCGCCGCTCATGCCTGGCCGCCTTCGAGCTGGCGCTGCTGGTAGCGGTTGAAGATCAGGATCGGTACCATCAGCAGCGCCAGCATCGCGATCGCCACCGCCGAGGCGGTCGGCCAGTCGCGGTTGTTGAAGAACTCGCCCCACAGCACGCGGCCGATCATCAGCGTGTCCGGGCCACCGAGCATCTCGGGGATCACGAACTCGCCCACCGCCGGGATCATCACCAGCATGCAGCCGGCGACGATGCCCGGCCGCGACAGCGGCAGGGTCACGGTCAGGAACGCCTTCCACGGCGGCGCGCCGAGATCGTAGGCGGCCTCGAGCAGGCGCTGGTCGAGCTTGACCAGGGTCGCGTACAGCGGCAGCACCATGAACGGCAGGTAGCAGTAGACGATGCCGATGTAGGCGGCGACCGGGGTATAGAGAATATGCAGCGGCGCATCGATCAGGCCCAGCGCCAGCAGTGCCCGGTTGAGCACGCCGTTGCTGTCGAGGATGCCGATCCAGGCATAGACGCGGATCAGGAACGAGGTCCACGACGGCAGCACCACCAGCATCATCGCGATGTTGCGCGCCGACGGCGACAGCCGCGCGATCGCGTAGGCCATCGGGTAGCCGATCAGCAAGGTCAACACGGTGGAGATGCCGGCGATCTTGATCGAGCCCCAGTAGGCCTCGATGTACTGGTGGTCGCGCAGCAGCGCCAGGTAGTTCTGCAGGGTCAGCTTCAGCGTCAGCACGCCGTCGCGGACTTCGAGCAGTTCGCTGTACGGCGGGCTGCGGATCGCCTGCTCGGCGAAGGAGATGCGCAGCACGATCAGGAACGGGATCGCGAAAAACAGCAGCAGCCACAGGTACGGCGCGGCGATGACCAGCCAGCGCATCGCCGGCAGCGAGCGCAGGCGCAGGCGCTGCTGCAGGCGCAGCCGCGGCGTCGGCTCGGGCGGCACCGGCACGACGGGCGCGCTCATGCGGTCAGCACCACGCCGTCGTTGTCGTCCCACGACACCCACACCGTGTCGCCCCAGGTCATGCCTTCGCTGTCCCAGCGCTTCTGGTTGGCGAAGTTGGACTGCACGCGGATGCCGCTGGGCAGGCGCACGTGGAAGATCGAGTGGCTGCCGAAATAGGCGATATCCTCGATGGTGCCCAGGGCCTTGTTGTAGATCTGCTCCGGCTCGCCCTTGGTGATCCAGACCTTTTCCGGACGCACCGCGAACGCCACCTCCTGCCCTTCCACGCCGGTGATGCCGTGGCTGATGTAGATCGGCACCGGGAACTGCGGGCACAGCACGGTCACATGGTCGGGGTGGTCCTCGCCGATGCGGCCCTCGAACATGTTCACCGAGCCGATGAACTCGGCGACGAAACGGCTGTTCGGCGACTCGTAGATGTCGCCCGGCGTACCGACCTGGCGGATGCGCCCCTGCTCCATCAGCGCAATGCGCGTGGCCATGGTCATGGCCTCCTCCTGGTCGTGGGTGACCATCACGCAGGTCACGCCCGAGGTCTCGATGATGGACACCAGCTCCAGTTGCATCTGCGAGCGCAGCTTCTTGTCCAGCGCACCCATCGGCTCGTCCAGCAACAGCAGTTTCGGCCGCTTGGCCAGCGAGCGCGCCAGCGCCACGCGCTGCTGCTGTCCGCCGGAGAGCTGGTGCGGCTTGCGCTTGCCGAGCGTGCCCAGCCGCACCAGCTCCAGCATCTCGCCGACGCGGCTGGCGATGGCGCTGCGCGACAGCCCGTCCTGCTTCAGCCCGAAGGCGATGTTCTGCTCCACGCTCATCTGCGGGAACAGCGCGTAGGACTGGAACATCATGTTGAGCGGGCGCTGGTACGGCGGCAGCCCATCTAGCGTCTGGCCGTCGAGCACGATGCGGCCGCGGCTGGGCTGCTCGAACCCGCCCAGGCAGCGCAGCAGCGTCGACTTGCCGCTGCCGGAGCCACCGAGCAGCGCGAAGATCTCGCCCTGGCCGATGTCCAGGTCGATGTCGTCCAGCGCGACGAAGCCGTCGAACTCCTTGCGCAGGCCGGCTATGGACACATAGCCGGTGCCCTTGGCCGGCGGCGGCGCCGGCAGATGGTCGGTTCTCGCTTCGCTCAACGCCATCGCTGATTCCCCGTAAAGCACGCCGTCGTGCGGAGCGCCGCTGCAGTGGCGACCGCGGCGCGGTGAGCTTCAGTGTAGCTGTGACGGCGCGGGATTCGGGAATCGGGATTGGGGATTCGTAACAGCAGCGCGCGCTCACTGCGCCGTGGCTGGCACTGGCGCGGACGCTGGTGCCTCAGGCGCCGCCCAGCCCAGGCCCAGCCCAGGCCCTTCAGTGTGGCTGCGGCCGTTGTGTCGGCGATACCGCAGTGGCCACGCCGAGGCGCGGCGGCGGCGGGATTCGGGAATCGGGATTGGGGATTCGTAACAGCAGTGCGCGCTCACTGCGCCGTGGCTGGCACTGGCGCGGACGCCGATGCCGGCGTTTCCGCCCAGCCCAGGCCCAGGCTCTTCTGCAAGGCTACGTAGCGCAGCAGCACCTGGGTATGCGCCTGCAGTGCGCTGTCCTGCGCCGAGGCCTGCTGGCGCTGCACGTCCAGCGCATCGATCAGCGACGAGGCGCCGGCGGCATAGCGTTGTTGCAGCAGCGCGGCGGAACGATCCGCGCTGGCCGCGGCCTTGTCCGCCGCCAGCGCCTGCTGGCGCGCGCCGCCGAACCGCGCCAGCGCGCCGTTGGCGTCCTGCAGCGCGGCCAGCACCGTGCCCTCGTAGGCGGCCAGGCGTGCGGCGTTGCCGGCGCGGGCCTGCTCGACCTTGGCGCGGGTGCCGCCGAAATCGAAGATCGACCAACGCAGGAACGGCGCCACCACGCTATTGACCGCGTCGCGGCCGAGATCGCCCGGCGAGGTCGCGGCCATGCCGATGTTGCCCAGCAGCGTGACCTGCGGGAAATACGCGGTCAGCGCTTCGCCGATCTTCGCCGACGAGGCCGCCAGCTGGCGCTCGGCGCGGCGCACGTCCGGGCGCCGGCGGATCAGCGCGCCGGCATCGTCCACCGGCACCGTTGCCGGCAGCGTCGGCAACGGCCGGTCCGCGGCCAGTTCGGCGTCGAGCGCGCCCGGCTCGCGGCCGATCATCAGCGCCAGTTGGTCCAGCGCAACCTGCGCCTGCGCCTGCAGGTCCGGCAGCACCGCCTCCTGCTGCTGCAGCTGCGCCTGTGCGCGCTCCACCTGCAGGTCGGCGTCGGCGCCGCGCTCGCGGCGCTGGCGGGTCAGTTGCAGGGTCTGGCGGGCGGCCTCCAGATTGCGCTGGGCCACGGCCATGCGCGCACGGGTGCTGCGGTAGCCCAGGTAGGCCTGCCCCACTTCGGCGGCGATCTGCACCTGGGTGTCGGCCAGGTCGGCCTCGTCGGCCTGGGCATCGGCCAGTGCGCCCTCGCTGGCACGGCGGCGGCGGCCGAAGAAATCCAGTTCCCAACTGGCATCGATACCGACGCTGTAGAGCTGCGCGCGCGGATCGATCTCCACCGGCTGGCCGGTGCCGGCGGCGATGCTGCCCAGGCGATCGGTCAGCGCATCCGGCGCATGCGCGTTGAGATAGGCGGCGTTGGCGCCGACGCTGGGCAACTGCTCGGCATGGCGCTGGTCGACCAGCGCGCGCGAGGCGCGCAGGCGCGCCTGCGCCACGCGCAGGTTCGGGCTGTGCTGCAGGGCCTGCTCGACCAGCATGGTCAACTGCGGGTCCTGCAGGGTGTCCCACCAGCGCTGCGGCGGCGGTGCCGGCACCACGCCGGCGGCGGCCGTGGCATCGGCGCGATGCAGCCGCGGCTGCGCCAGCGCCGCCTCGGCCACCGGCGGCGGCTTCACGTAGTCCGGGCCGAGCATGCAGGCCGTCAGCAGCGACGGCAGCGCGGCGGCGACGAGAACGCGGGAGAAACGCTGGGCCATGGAATCCTCAATGCATCGCGAGCGGGGCGCCGCCCTTGGGCAGCGGCTTGAGCAGGAACGCCAGTGGGATCGTGCAGACCACGATCACCCCGAAGATCCAGAACAGGTCGTTGTAGGTCATCACCAGCGCCTGCTGCTGCACCATCCGCGCCAGTTGCGCCAGCGACTGCATCGCCGCGCCGGCGCCGGAGACCGACTGCAGCTGCGCGGCGATGCCGTGCAGATAATCCTGCGCCAGTGGCGAGTTGGCAGTGGTACCGCTGCCGAGCATCTGCGTGTGGAACACCATGCGCCGCTCCTGGAAGGTGGAGATCAGCGCCAGGCCGATCGAACCGCCCATGTTGCGCGCGGCGTTGAACAGGCCCGAGGCATCGCCGGCCAGGTCCGGCGGCACCGAGGAGATCGCCGCCTGGTTGAGCGACATCATGGCCAGCGCCAGCCCGCAGCCCTGCAGCAGCTGCCCGGCGACGAAGTGCATGCCGACCGATTCGGCGGTGAGATGCATGTTGACGAAGCAGGCGGTGGCGAAGCAGGTCAGCCCGCCGAGCACCAGCACGCGCACGTCCACCGTGGTCAGCAGCTTGGGCATCATCGGCATCAGCAGCACGGTGGGGATGCCCGACAGCAGCACCACGTAGCCAGACTGCTCGGTGTTGTAGCCGGAGATCACCGCCAGGAACTGCGGGATCATGTACATGACCCCGAACAGGATCATGCCCACCGCCATCACCATCACGAACACCGCGCCGAAACTGCGCTGCAGCAGGATCGACAGGCGGATCACCGGCTGCCGGCTGAAGAACTGCGAGGCCACCAGGGCAATGAAGCCGACCAGCGAGACCACGCTCAGCAGCACGATCTCGGTGGATTCGAACCAGCGCTCGCGCTGGCCCTCCTCCAGCACCACGGTCAAGGCGCCCAGCCCCGCGGTCAGGCCGAAGATGCCGAGCCAGTCGGCATCCAGCAGCCCGCGCAGATACATGCGCTCGTGCGGCAGCCCGAGCAGCAGCAGCGCCACCAGACCGGCGCAGACCGGCACGTTGAGAAAGAACGCGTAGTGCCAACTGACGTTCTCGGTGAGCCAGCCGCCCAGCAGCGGCCCGATCACCGGGCCCAGGATTACGGTCATGCCGAACAGCGCCGTGCCCAGGGTCTGCTGCGCCGGCGGCAGGCGCGTGGCGACGATGGTCAGCGCGGTGGGGATCAGCGCGCCGCCGGCGAAGCCCTGACCGACGCGGCCGAGAATCATCATGGTCAGGCTGTTGGACAGCCCGCACACCACCGAGAAGAAGGTGAACAGCAGCGCGCAGATCAGCAGGAAGTTGCGCAGCCCGAGGGTGCGCACGAACCAGCCGGTCAGCGGGATCATCACGATCTCGGCGACCAGGTAGGAGGTCGAGATCCAAGTGCCCTCGGTACCGCTGGCGCCCACCTCGCCCTGGATGGTCGGCAGCGCGGCGTTGACGATGGAGATGTCCAGCGTCGCCATGAACGAGCCGATGGTGCCAGCGGCCACCGCCAGCCAGGCGCCGCTGTCGGCCTTTTGCGGCGCCTGCGCGCCAGCCGCCGCGGCCGCTTCGCTCACGGGGTGCGCCCGCGCGGGGCGACCGCATCCTGGCCCTGCGCGTCTTCTTCCTCCACGCGCTGCTTGGCGTCCTTGGCGCCGCGCGTATCGACGGTCACCGTCACCGACATGCCCGGCACCAGCACCTTGCGCGCCTCGGCGCCGGCCTTGAGGCGGATCCGCACCGGCACCCGCTGCACCACCTTGGTGAAGTTGCCGGTGGCGTTCTCCGGCGGCAGCAGCGCGAACTGCGACCCGGTGCCCGGGGCGATGCTCTCGACCACGCCATCCAGTTCCACGCCCGACAGCGCATCGACCTCGATCCGCGCCGGCTGCCCCGGCCGCATCAGCCCGACCTGGGTTTCCTTGAAGTTGGCGCTCAGGTACAGCGCCTCTACCGGCACCACGCTCATCAGCCGGGTGCCGGCGGCGACGAACTGGCCGACCTGCACGGTCTTGTCGCCGATGCGGCCGGCGATGCGCGCGGTCAAGCGGGTGTCCTCCACCGCCACCTGCGCCTGCGTGGCGTCGGCCTGGGCCTGCACCAGACCGGCCCGCGCCTGGTCGAGCTTGGCGCTGGTGCCCTGCACCTGGCTCTCGGCGGCGGCGACCTGGGCCTTGGCCGCGTCGAACTGCGCCTGCGCGCGTTCGCGGTCGTGGAGGATGCTTTCGTAGTGTTCGTGGGTGTCGGCGCCGGACGCGGCCAGCGGCCCGAAACGCTTGGCCTCGCCCTGGGCGAAGCGCAGGCTGGCAGCCGCCGCGGTGACCTGGGTGCGCGCCTGCAGCACGCTGGCGCGCTGCGCCTGCAACCCGGCCTCGGCAGCGGCGATGTCGGCCTGGCGCACCGCGATGACGGCCTGCGCCTGCTCCAGGGTGGCGCGGTAGGTGCGCGGGTCGATCTCCAGCAAGGGCTGCCCGGCGGCGACGGTCTGGTTGTCGCGCACGTACACCGCGGTCACGTAGCCGTTGACCCGCGGCGCCACCGCCACGGTGTCGGCCTGCAGATAGGCGTTGTTGGTCTCCTGCAGGTAGCGGCCGGTGGTGAGGTAGTAGATCAGCCACACCACCAGGCCGATCACCACCAGCAGGCCGATCAGCAGCAAGGTCCATTTGACCTTGGGGTTCTTCAGCGGCGACGGGGTGTCGGGCTTGCCGTCGTCGTCCTGGCCCTTGCCGTCACGGCGCTTGTCGTCCCGGGGCGTGCCGGACTGGCCCTGGTCGGCATGGGCATCGTGCGCGGCGGCGCGCCGCGGCGCCTGCGAGGAGTCTGGGTCGTGGTTGCTCAAGTCGCTGATTCCTGGGGAGAGGAAGAACGTCGCCGGGTCGGGACGGCGACACCACCAAACGGTAGCGTACGCCGGACGGCGCATTATTTGTACCGGCGAGTACAGAGTATGTGAGCATCGCGTGGCGGTGGCTCTGCGGCGTCTCCGCGATTGCGGAGGCTGTGCAGCGCCAGACCCGGCCGCTTGCATCGAGGGAGCGATGTCCCGGTCTCTCATCCCGATGGGTGCCATGTGTCCTATCAGGAAGGCCTGTCGCGGCTGAAGCCGCTCCTACGAGAAAACCTTTTTGCGCTGTCCGATCTCAACCGGGAGAGCCGGCGCGGTACCTGCCTACACCAGCAGACATCGTAGGAGCGGCTTCAGCCGCGACGAGCGAAGACGCCAGATGTCCCGTGCAGCATCGCGTCGGGACTGAAGTCCCTCCCACAACAGCCGCTCACGCTCACCCTGGTCGCTTGGGCAAGCGCAGCGCGATAGCTATCCGGGTCAAACCGCAAAACATTACCGGACCGCAACGCCGGCGGCTCAACGGCCCGTCTTGATCTCCGTCCACAGGCGGGTATACAGCTTGTCCACTTCGGGCGGGTTGATCGAATAGGTGAACATCTTCGCGGCCACCTCCGGCGGCGGATAGATGGTGGGATCGTTGCGGATCGCCGCGTCCACCAGCGGGGTCGCCTGCGGCACCGGGTTGGCGTAGTGGATGAAGTCGGTATTGGCCGCGGCCACCTTCGGTGTCAGCAGGTAGTTGATGAACGCGTAGGCGTTCTCCGGATGCTTGGCGTCCTTGGGGATGGCCAGCATGTCGAACCACTGCGGCGCGCCTTCCTTTGGAATCGAATAGGCCACGTGCACGCCGTTCTTGGCTTCCTCGGCGCGGTCGCGCGCCTGGATGATGTCGCCGGACCAGCCCACCGCCAGGCAGGTGCTGCCGTTGGCCAGCGAGGTCACGTACTGCGAGGAGTGGAAGTTCTGCACGTACGGGCGGATGCGTTTGATCAGCGCCGCGGCCTGCTCGATCTTGGCCGGATCGGTGCTGTGCGGATCCTCGCCCAGGTAGTGCAGCGCGATCGGGATCAGGTCCGAGGGCGTGTCCAGCAGGGTCACGCCGCAATCCTTGAGCTTGGCCAGGTTCTCGGGCTTGAACACCAGGTCCCAGCTGTTGGCGATGTCGGTGCTGCCGAACGCGGCCTTGACCTTGTCCACGTTGTAGCCGATGCCGGTGGTGCCGACCATGTACGGCACGCCGTACTTGTTGCCCGGATCCTGCTGCGCGATGCGCTGCATGATCTGCGGGTCCAGATTGGCCAGGTTCGGGATCTTGCTCTTGTCCAGCGGCAGGAACACCCCGGCCTGGATCTGCCGGCCGAAGAAATTCAGCGTCGGCACCACCACGTCGTAGCCGCTGCCGCCGGCCAGCAGCTTGGTCTCCACCATCTCGTCGCTGTCGAAGACGTCGTAGGTGACCTTGATGCCGGTCTGCTTCTCGAAGTCTGGAATCGTGTTCTCGGCGATGTAGTCCGAGTAGTTGTAGACGTTGAGTACCTTCGCCTCACCCTGCCCCGCCTTGTCCGCATCGCTGCCGGAGCCGCCGCAGCCGGCGAGCAGCGCCGTGGCCAGGGAAAGAGTGAGCAGTCGCAAGGTCATGGCAGGTCTCCGCAGGTCCATGGGCAAGAGGGAGGAGATCGGCGGCGCGCGCCGGATCCGGGGGGACGTTCCAGACTACCCAGCGCCGGGCTATTTGCCCAGGGCCTGCGCCGTGTCCTCCAGCGCCAGCCAGGCCTTGTCGAACAGTTCGTCGACCTGGGCGCGGCTGAGGATCAGCGGCGGCGACAACAGCATCGCGTCGTTGGTGGCGCGCAGGATCAGGCCGCGGCGCAGCGCGTTGTCGCGGCACAGCGCGCCGACCTTGCCGCGCTCGGGGAAGTAATGCCGGCGCGGCTTGTCGGGCACCAGCTCCAGCGCGCCGATCATGCCGACGATGCGCGCCTCGCCGACCAGCCGATGCTCGCCCAGCTCGGCCCAGCGCTGCGCCAGATACGGCGCGATCTCGCTGCGCGCGCGTTCGACGATGCCTTCGTCCTGCAGCAGGCGCAGGTTCTCCAGCGCCACCGCCGCGCACACCGGGTGGCCGGAATAGGTGCAGCCGTGCGCCAGTTCCCCGCCCTGCTCCTTCAGCACCGTGGCCACGCGCGTGCCGAACATCGCCGCACCGAGCGGGATGTAGCCGGAGGTGATGCCCTTGGCGATGGTCATCACGTCCGGTTGGAAGCCGAAATGCTGCGACCCGAACCATTCGCCGGTGCGACCGAAGCCGCAGATCACCTCGTCGGCGACCAGCAGCACGTCGTAGCGACGGCAGATGCGCTCGATCTCCGGCCAATAGCTGCGCGGCGGGATGTACACGCCGATCGCGCCCATGATCGGCTCGCCGATGAACGCCGCCACCCGCTCTGGCCCCAGCTCCAGGATCTTGTCTTCCAGCCGCCGCGCGGCCAGCAGGCCGTATTCCTCTGGATCCATGTCGCCGCCGTCGCCGAACCAGTAAGGCGGATCGATGTGGTGGATGTCGGGAATCGGCAGGCCGCCCTGGCGGTGCATGCCCTTCATCCCGCCGAGGCTGGCGCCGGCCATGGTGGTGCCGTGGTAGCCGTCGTGGCGGCCGATGAAGATGGTCTTCTGCGGCTGGTCCTGCACGGCCCAGAAGTGCCGCAGCAGGCGCAGGATGGTGTCGTTGGCCTCGGAGCCGGAATTGGTGAAGAAGGCATGGTCGAGGTCGCCCGGCGCCAGTTCGGCGAGCTTGGCGGCCAGGCGGATGGTCGGTTCGGTGGTGCACTGGAAGAAGCTGTTGTAGTACGCGAGCTGTTCCATCTGCCGCGCGGCGGCCTGGCCGAGTTCCTTGCGCCCGTAGCCGAGGTTGACGCACCACAGGCCGGCGAAGGCGTCGAGCAACTGGTTGCCGTCGGCATCCCAGACGTAGGCGCCGTCGCCGCGGGTGAGAATGCGGGTGCCTTTCTGCGCCAGGGCGGCGTTGTCGTTGAACGGGTGCAGGTGGTGCGCGGCATCCAGGTCCTGCAGGGCGCGCGTGTCGATCCGGTCCATGTCCACTCCAGTGTCGGTGCCAAGGCCGCCGCCGCGACCAAGCTCTGCTGTTGCTGTTGCTGTTGCTGTTGCTGCTGCTGCTCTTGCTGCTGCTGTTGCTTTTGACTTGCCGGGTTCCCTTCCGAAGCGGCGGCCAGCCCGGGGAAAAACCCCGAAGGGGCGGCGCACATGGATGTGTGCCGTTCGCGGCAGGGGCAGGATGCCCCTTCCGCGAATCCCCGGGGTGGACGCGGACCCGGAGCGCGTTAGCGCGGAGGGCGCGAGGCAGGGTGTGCTTTCTTTTGGTTACTTTTCTTTGCACAAGCAAAGAAAAGTAACTCGCCGCAAGGCGAAAGCTTTGCTCTTGAAGATGCTGCCACCATGGCTGAATTGTAGGAGCGGCTTCAGCCGCGAAAGATATGACTAATTACGTTGGTCGCGGCTAAAGCCGCTCCTACAGTCTTTCTCATCTGACACTCAAGCGTGAAGCAACGGCAAAGGCTTTCGCCCTTTCGGGCGAGTTACTTTTCTTTGCTCGCGCAAAGAAAAGGTAACCAAAAGAAAGCGCGCCCTGCCTTCGCGCCCTCCGCGCTGCGCGCTCCGGGTCCGCGGTCATGCCGGGGATTCGCGGAAGGGGCATCCTGCCCCTGCCGCGAACGGCGCACATCCATGTGCGCCGCCCTTCGGGTTTTTCCCCGTCATGCCCGCCGCTTCGGAAGGGAACCCGACAAGTCAAAAGCAACAACAACCGCAACAGCCGAAGCAACAGCAACAGCAACAGCAGGTCAAAGCAGCAGCGAAGAGCATGCGCAACCGCTATGACAAGCAGTGCACCACATGAGCAACTGCAGCCGTCAGCAGCTCACACGTTCAACAACAAAAACTCCCGCTCCCATGAACTGATCACCCGGAAGAACGTCTCGTACTCCTTGCGCTTGACCGAGATGTACGCCCGCACGAACCGCGGCCCCAGCAACTCCTGCAACGGCGCGCACCGCTCCAGCTCGTCCAGCGCCTCGCCCAGCGAGCGCGGCAGCTGATAGCCCATCTCTTTGCCGCTGCCGGTGGTCGGCTCGGTCGGCTCGAGCTTCTCGCGGATGCCGAGCAGGCCGCAGGCCAGCGTCGCCGCCATCGCGAGATAGGGATTGGCGTCGGAACCGGCGAAGCGGCTCTCCACGCGCATGTTCTCGATCGTGTCGATCGGCACGCGCAGGCCGCAGGTGCGGTTGTCGAAGCCCCACAGCACGTTGCTCGGCGACACCTCGCCGAACATCAGCCGGCGGTAGGAATTGACGTTGGGCGCGAAGAACGCCATCGCCATCGGCACGTACTTCTGCAGGCCCGCCAGGTAATGGGCGAAGGTGCGGCTGTACTCGCCGGCACGGCGGCCGCTGAAGACGTTCTTGCCATGCTTGTCCACCAGGCTCTGGTGGATATGCATCGCACTGCCCGGCTCGTTCTCCATGGGCTTGGCCAGAAAGGTGGCGTAGACGCCGTGGCGCAGCGCCGCCTCGCGCATGGTGCGCTTGAACAGGAACACCTGGTCGGCGCGCGACAGCGCGTCGTCGTGGGTGAAGTTGACCTCCAGCTGCGCCGCGCCGGATTCGTGGATCAGCGTGTCCACGTCCAGTTCCATCGCATCGCAATAGTCGTACATCAGGTCCAGGATCGGATCGAACTCGTTGACGGCGTCGATCGAGTACGACTGCCGCGCGGTCTCCGGCCGACCCGAGCGGCCGGCCGGCGGCAGCAGCGGGAAGTCCGGATCGGTGTTCTTCTGCACCAGGAAGAACTCCAGCTCCGGCGCCACCACCGGCTTGCAGCCGATCGCCGCGTAGGCCGCCAGTACCCCGCGCAGCACGTTGCGTGGCGCCAGTTCGTGCGGCTGACCCTCCTTGGTGTAGCAATCGTGGATCACCTGCGCGGTGGGATCGGCGGCCCACGGCACCATGCGCACCGTGTCCGGGTCCGGACGCAGTTGCATGTCCGAATCCGACGGCGAGGTCAGGTCGTAGTAGTCGTCCGGGTAGTCGCCGGTGACGGTGGTGGCGAAGATGCCCTCGGGCAGGCGCGTGCCGTAGTCGTGCGAGAACTTGGCGGCGGGAATGATCTTGCCGCGGGCGTTGCCGGTGATGTCCGGCACCAGGCACTCGACCTCGGTGATGTGGCGTTCCTTGAGCCAGCGCCGCAGCGAACTTTCCTGCTGTTCCGGCGTGTGCTTGCGCGATCGGGGTCGACTGGCCATGGGAATCAGTGCCTGCGGGTGGCCGCATAGTGGCGACAGGCGTCGCCGAAGGATTGGAAGATGCCGAGATAGAACGCGTCGTCGAGCACCCGCCACTCTGGATGCCATTGCACGCCGAGCAGGAAGCCGGGGCCGATGCCGCGGAAGGCCTCGATCAGGCCGTCCGGCGCCAGTGCCTCGACGATCAGGTCGCCACCCAGCCGCGCCACGCCCTGCCCGTGCAGCGAATTGACCCGTACCCGGTCGCGGCCGGCGATCTCCTCCAGCCAGCCGCCATGGCTCAGCGTCACCTCGTGCGCCGGCGCGTACTGGGCTTCCAGCGGCGCCTGCGGGTCCTCGCGGTGATCGGACAGCCCCGGTTGTGCATGCACCTTCTGATGCAGGGTGCCGCCAAGGGCGACGTTGACTTCCTGGAAGCCGCGGCAGATCGCCAGGATCGGCAGGCCCAGCGAAATCGCCTGCGGAATCAGGTCCAGGGTGTTGGCGTCGCGCGCCGGGTCATGAATGTTGCCGAGCCAGCTCGGCTCGTCGCTGTAATGGTGTGGCTCGATGTTGCTGACCGCGCCGGTCAACAACAGGCCATCGAGCCGCGTCAGCCAGGCGCGCGCATCGACCGGCGGCTGCAGCGAGGGCAGCAGCACCGGGGTCACCCCGGCACCATCGACGGCGGCGCGCAGATACTTTTCGCCCGCCGCCAGGAACGGATGGTGGCCGATGAGCTTGCGGTCGGTCGGTACGCCGACCAGGGGCGATACGGCCATGCGAAGAACTCGTGCGGCGTCGCGGCAACTTACCGCGCGCGTTTTATTTTTACAACACGACACACTGCGGAATGCAGCACAGAGCGAGCGAACGCAGCGATTACCGGACCTGCGTGACACGTGCATTGCGCCTGAGACGTCGCAAAACCGTGCAGCCGCGTGATCGAACGCAAGCGCACCACGCCAGGCGCTGTTGAGTATTCTTGACGCCATGGCGCTCTGCTAAGCTCGAAGCACTCCCGCCGTCCGCCGCGATGACCCGCATGCACGATGCCCCGCTGCTGCCCCCGGACGACGCCCAGACCCTGCAGCGCATCGCCGGCTGCGAGCACATCGACCTGTTGCTGTCGGACTGCAACGGCCTGCTGCGCGGCAAGCGCATCGCCCGCGACGTGCTGGAGAAGGTCTACCGCGACGGCGTGTGCCTGCCGATGTCGTTGATCGCCACCGACATCACCGGCAACACGGTCGAGGAAACCGGGCTGGGCTACGACATCGGCGACGAGGACCGGCTGTGCTTTCCGGTACCGGGCAGCCTGCGGCCGGTGCCGTGGGCGCCGGTGCCGTCGGCGCAACTGCTGCTGGCGATGCAGGACGGTGCCGGCGGCGCGCTCGACTTCGCCCCGCGCCAGGTGCTGACGCAGGTGTTGGCGCGCCTGCAGGCACGCGGGCTGACCCCGGTAATCGCGGTGGAACTGGAGTTCTACCTGTTCGACCCGCACGCCGACGCGCACGGCCGCCCGCAGCCGCCGCTGCATGCGCACAGCGGACTGCGCAACGACAGCACCCAGGTGTATTACATGCAGGAACTGGACGACCAGCGCGGCTTCACCGACGCGGTCGCGCAGGCCTGTCGTGCGCAGGGCATTCCGGCCGACACCGCGGTTGCCGAATACGCGCCCGGCCAGTTCGAGATCAACCTCAAGCACCGTTCCGATGCGCTGGCCGCCTGCGACGACGCGATACTGCTCAAGCGCGCGATCAAGGCGATCGCGCAGCAACAGGGCCTGCTCGCCAGCTTCATGGCCAAGCCGTTCGCGGCGCAGTCCGGCAGCGGGCTGCATGTGCACGTGAGCCTGTTGGGCAGCGCTGGACACAACGTGTTCGCCTGCACCCCGCAGGCGCCGGCCGAGGCCTTGCGCCACTCCATCGGCGGGCTGCAGCGCAGCGCCGAGGACTGCCTGTTGCTGTTCGCGCCGCACGCCAACAGCTACCGGCGCTTCGTCGCCAATGCCTTCGTCCCGCTCAACGACAGCTGGGGCTTCAACAACCGCACCGTGGCGATGCGGGTGCCGCACAGCGACCCGGCCAACACCCGCATCGAACACCGCATCGCCGGCGCCGATGCCAATCCCTACCTGGTCGCCGCGGCAGTGCTGGCCGGCATCGAACACGGCCTGGCACAAAGCATCGATCCGGGGCCGCCGACGCAGGGCAACGCCTACGCGCAACACGCCGCACGCGAACCGGACTGGCGCGGCGCGATCGCCCGCTTCCTGGACAGCGACTTCGCCGCCGCTCACTTCGGCACGCATTTCCGGCATGTCTACGGCCAGCAGAAGCGCCGCGAGCTGCTGGATTTCCAGGCGCAGGTCAGCGATGTGGATTATCGCTGGTATCTGCGGACGGTGTGAGGAGCCGGGACCGGGGACCCGAGGACCGGGACCCGGAAAAACAAAAGCAAGTACATGGAGCCGGATACATGTCCCACCCCATCGACAATTCGCGATCATGACCCGCTCCTCCCCGGGCCCCGGGTCCCGGGCCCCGGGTCCCGGCTCTTCCTGGTATCTCGACAGCGCCGCACCGCTCCCGGAACAGGAACCATTACGAGGCCAGGTACGCGCCGACGTGTGCATCCTCGGTGCCGGCTACACCGGGCTGAGCGCGGCGCTGGCGTTGGCCGAGGCCGGGTATCGGGTGGTGGTGCTGGAGGCGCAGCGGGTCGGCTGGGGCGCGTCCGGGCGCAACGGCGGGCAGGCCATCGTCGGCTACGGCTGCGAGCAGCACACCCTGGAAGCCCTGCTCGGCCAGGACGATGCGCGGCTACTGTTCGATTTCTCGCGCGACGGCATGCAGTTGCTGCGCACCCGCATCGCCCGCCATGGCATCGCCTGCGACTGGCGCGACGGCCACGCGCACGTGGCGATCAAGCCGCGCCAGGAGCGCGCGCTGCGCGCCGGCATCATCGAGATGGCGCAGCGCTACGACTATCCGCTGCAATGGTGGGATCGCGCGCAATTGCAGTCGCAGTTGCGCAGCCCGCGCTACCTGGGGGCGATGTACGACGCGGCCAGCGGCCACCTGCATCCGCTGGAGTACGCGCGCGGCCTGGCGCGGGCGGCGCTGGCCGCGGGCGTGCGCATCTACGAGCAAACCCCGGTCACGCGGTTGGTGCGCGGCGCGCGGCCGATCCTGCGCAGCGCGCACGGCGAGGCCGAAGGCGAGTTCGCCATCCTCGCCGGCAACGCCTGGCTGCGCGGCGTCGCCCCGGAACTGGAATCGCGGATCATGCCGGTCGGCACCTACATCGGCGCCAGCGCGCCGTTGGGCGAGGCGCTGGCGCGCGAGTTGATCGGCAACGACATGGCGGTGGCCGACGTCAACTGGGCGCTGGACTACTTCCGTCTCAGCCGCGACCACCGGCTGCTGTTCGGCGGCCGCGCCAGCTACTCGTCGCTGCCGCCGCCCGGCCTGCGCGGGGTGATGACCCGGCGCATGCGCCGGGTGTTCCCGCAACTGCGCCAGGTCGAGATGGACTCGGTGTGGGGCGGCTACGTCGACATCACCCGCAACCGCGCTCCGCACTGGGGGCGGCTGACCCCGAACGTGTACTTCGCGCAGGGCTTCTCCGGCCACGGCGTGGCCGCCACCGGCCTAGCCGGGGCGGTCATCGCCGCGGCGATCGGCGGCCAGGCGCAGCGGCTGGACGTGTTCGCGCGGATCCCGCATGCACCGTTCCCCGGCGGCCGCCTGCTGCGTACGCCGCTGCTGGTGGCGGCCATGTCCTGGTACAAGTTGCGCGACGCGCTGTGGTAGCCGCCGGCGCGCCTACGCCGCCCTCAAGTTCGCGTGCGCGCGGCCGATAACCGGGTTCCATCCCAGGATTGCCGCCCGCGAGGCATGCATGTCGCACCCGCTGCCGATCTACCCGATCGCCCCCGACGGCAGCCCTGCACAGCAGCGCATCCTGCTGGTGGAAAACTCGCGCACCTTCACCGACCTGCTGCGCGCGGCGATCGAGCAACGGGTCGAATTGCCGGTCGTGGTGGTCTCCACCCTGGCCGAGGCCGCCGCCGCCCTGGATGACGGCGGCCCCTGGTTCCTGGCGCTGACCGGGCTGGTGCTGGCCGACGGCGACCGCGACACGGTGGTGGACTTCTTCGTCGCACGCGGGCTGCCGACGGTGGTGGTCAGCGGGGTCTACGACGAAAGCCTGCGCAAGCGCATCCTGACCCAGCAGATCATCGACTTCGTGCTGAAGAACGCGCCGGATAGCATCGATTACCTGGCCTGGCTGGTGCAGCGGCTGGCGCGCAACCGCTCCATCACCGCACTGGTGGTGGACGACTCGCCGTCGGCGCGCGCCTATGCCGCCTCGTTGCTGTCGATGTACGGCTACCGCGTGGTCGAGGCCGCCGACGGCGCCGCCGGACTGCGCGCGATCGAAGCCAATCCCTCCATCCGCCTGGCGGTGGTGGACCAGGAGATGCCGGGCATGGAAGGCGTGGAGTTCACCCGCCGCCTGCGCGCGTTGCGCGCACGCGACATGCTGGCGGTGATCGGCCTGTCCGGCAACAACGACCCGTCGCTGGTGCCGCGCTTCCTCAAGAACGGCGCCAACGACTTCCTGCGCAAACCCTTTTCGCGCGAGGAATTCTTCTGCCGGGTCTCGCAGAACGTGGATCAGCTGGAACTGATCGGCACCTTGCAGGACCTGGCGACGCGGGACTTCCTCACCAGCCTGCCCAACCGTCGGCACTTCCTCGAACAGAGCCAGCGCGTGCTGGCGAAATGGCTGGCGCGGCAGGAGCCGGTCGCCGTGGCGATGCTCGACATCGACCATTTCAAGCACATCAACGATACGTTCGGCCACGAGGCCGGCGACGAAGCGCTGCGCGCGGTGGCCGCGACCCTGGCCGCGCACGCGCGCCCGCAGGACATGGTGGCGCGCTTCGGCGGCGAGGAATTCTGCATGCTGGTGCCGGGCCTGGACGCCGCCGCGGCGGCCGACTACTTCGAAACCCTGCGCGCGCGCATCGCCGACCTCAAGATCCCGCTGGGTGCACAGATCCTGCGGCTGACCATCAGCATCGGTGTCAGCAGCAGCGGCGCACAACGGCAGATCCTGCATCCGCTGCTGACCGAGGCCGACAAGTACCTGTACCTGGCCAAGGCCGGCGGCCGTAACCGGGTCGAACACGCGCCGCCGGCGGAGCCGGCGCTCAGCGACGCGGCCGCCTGATCGCCAGCAGCGCCAACACCGTCAGCAGCGCCGCCGCGCTGAGGTAGTAGCCCACCCACGACAGGCCGTAGTGCGTGGCCAGCCACACCGCCACGTACGGTGCCGGCGCCGCGCCGACGATGCCGGCCAGGTTGAACGCCAGCGAGGCGCCGGTGTAGCGCACCGGCACCGGAAACAGTTCGGCCAGCAGCGTGCCGCAGGGGCCGTAGGTCAGGCCCATGAAGAAGAACCCCAGCGCCAGGAAGCCCAGCACCTGCCAGGGCTGCCCGGCCTGGAACAGCGGCGCGAACAGCAGCCCGAACGCGACGATGGCCACGCTGGCCACGAGCATCGCCGGGCGCGTGCCGCGGCGATCGCCGTACCAGGCCGACAACGGGATGCCGGCGGCGAAGAACAGGATGCCGACCATCTGCAGCAGCAGGAACTGCTCGCGGCTGTAGTGCAGCGTGGTGGTGCCGTAGCCGAGTGCGAACACCGTCATCAGGTAGAACAGCACGAAGGTGGCCAGCACCGCGAACGTACCCAGCACCGTCGCGCCGACGTGCTGCGAGAGCACCGTCTGCATCGGCAGGCGTACGCGCTCGTTGCGGTCCAGCGCGCGCTGGAAATCCGGGGTCTCGTGGATGCGCAGGCGCACCCACAGCCCGGTGATCACCAACAGGGCACTGGCGACGAACGGGATGCGCCAGCCCCAGCGCAGGAACTGCACCTCGTCCAGCACCGCGCCCAGCAGCAGGAAGATGCCCGAACACAGCAGGAAGCCCAGCGGTGCGCCCAGCTGCGGGAACATGCCGTACCAGGCGCGCTTGCCCGGCGGCGCGTTCTCGGTGGCCAGCAGCACCGCCCCGCCCCATTCCCCGCCCAGGCCCAGGCCCTGGCCGAAGCGGCACAGCACCAGCAGCGCCGGCGCCCACAGGCCGATCCGGTCGTAGCCGGGCAGCAGGCCGATCAGCACGGTGGACAGGCCCATGGTCAGCAGCGCTGCCACCAGGGTCGCCTTGCGCCCGACACGGTCGCCGAAGTGGCCGAACAGCGCCGACCCCAGCGGCCGCGCGATGAAGGCCACGGCGAAGGTCGCCAGCGACTGCAGCTGCGCCGCATCGGCGTCGCCCTTGGGGAAGAACAGCGTGGGGAACACCAACACCGCGGCGGTGGCGTAGATATAGAAATCGAAGAACTCGATGGTGGTGCCGACCAGGCTGGCCAGCAGCACACGACGCGGCGAGTTGACGGGCGGAACGGAAGACGCGGCAGCGGTCATGGAGGCGACATCGACAGGCAATCGGCCGATTCTCGCAGTCCCGCCGCGGCTTGTCTCGCGCCGGTGCGCCGCACGATCCGACTCAGGACAGCAGTTGCGCGCGACCGGCAGCGGTCAGCACCGCCACCTCGCGCTCGCCTGCCCGCTCCACCCGCACCCAGCCCGGCCCCGCCTGCCCGGCGAGTTCGGCATCGCCGAGCCAGGCCAGGGTGCGCAACAGCACGCTCATGCGCACGTCCAGGCGTTTGCACACGCGCGCCAGTGCCATCCCCTCCGGCGCCTCGGCCAGCAGTTGCAGCAGACGCGTGGTCAGCAGCGGATCAGCGGACAAGCGCCACACCGATGTCGCGTGGAGCCGTCGCACCGGCCTCGGCCAGATGCGCGGTGACCACCACCGGAATCGACTTGGAGGTGGGCGTGCGCGCCTCGTCGGCGAAGCTGGACAAGGGCACCAGCGCATTGGTCTCCGGATAATAGGCCGCCAGGCAGCCGCGCGGGATGTTGTACTCGACCAGCATGAAGCGCTTGGCCTGGCGCGGCACACCGTCCTCGCACAGGCTGTGCAGGTCCACCCAGTCGCCGGCGCGCATGCCCAGGTCGGCGATGTCGGCCGCGTGGATGAACAGCACCCGGCGCTCGCCGAACACGCCGCGGTAGCGGTCGTCCAGGCCATAGATGGTGGTGTTGTACTGGTCGTGCGAGCGCGTGGTGGCCAGGGTGAACACCAGTTCGCCCGGATGCTGCCGGCGCGCGCGGTGGATCGGGTTGTCGGTGGGCACCGCATGCACCTTGAATACGGCGCGGCCTTCGGGTGTGTCCCACACGCGGTCGCGCGCGCCATTGGACAGGCGGAAGCCGCCCGGGACCCGTACCCGCGCGTTGAAGTCGGCGAAGTCGTCGAACATCTGCGCGATCAGGTCGCGGATGCGGTCGTAGTCGGCCACCAGCCAGCGCCAGCGTATTGCGCTGCGCGCGCCGAGCGTGGCCTCGGCGAGGCCCGCCACGATCGCCGGCTCGGACAGCAGCTGCGGCGAAGCCGGCGGATTGATGCCGCCGGACAGATGCACCATGCTCATCGAATCCTCCACGCTGACGTGCTGTGGCCCGCCCTCCTGGATGTCGATCTCGGTGCGGCCCAGGCACGGCAGGATCAGTGCGTCGCGGCCGTGTACCAGGTGGCTGCGGTTGAGCTTGGTGGTGACGTGCACGGTCAGCTCGCAGCGGCGCAGCGCGCGGTGGGTGGCCTCGGTATCGGGCGTGGCGGTGGCGAAATTGCCGCCCATTGCGAAGAACACCTTGGCGCGGCCGTCGGCCATCGCCTCGATCGCGCCGACGGTGTCGTAGCCGGGCGCGCGCGGCGGGGCAAAGCCGAACACCGTCTGCAGCCGGTCCAGGAACGCCTCTGGCGGCTTCTCGTAGATCATCATGGTGCGGTCGCCCTGCACGTTGCTGTGCCCGCGCACCGGGCAGGCGCCGGCGCCGGGACGGCCGAGATGGCCGCGCAGCAGCAGCAGGTTGGCGATCATCTGGATGGTCGCCACCGAATGCTTGTGCTGGGTGATGCCCATGCCCCAGCAGGCGATCAGCCGCTCGGCCTTGAGGTAGATCTCGCCGGCCTTGCGCAGTTCGGCCTCGCTCAGCCCCGATTCCTCGGCGATGGTGTCCCACGGTTCGGCCGCGACCTCGGCGGCAAAGGCCTCGAAACCGACGGTATGGTCGGCGATGAACGCCATATCCAGCAGCCGCGGCTGCCCGCCGCTGGCTGCTTCGGCGTCGCGCTCCAGCACGTGCTTGATGATGCCCTTCACCGCGGCCAGGTCGCCGCCGATCTTGAGCTGGAAGTAGTCCGACGAGATGCGCGTGGAGCCGTTGTGCAGCATCTGCAGCTTGTCCTGTGGATCGGCGAACTTCTCCAGGCCGCGTTCGCGCAGCGGGTTGAACGAAACGATGGCCGCGCCGCGCTTGGCCGCCTGGCGCAGTTCGCCGAGCATGCGCGGATGGTTGGTGCCGGGGTTCTGGCCGAAGATGAAGATCGCATCGGCCAGCTCGAAATCCTGCAGCGAGACGGTGCCCTTGCCCACCCCGATCTGCGCCTTGAGCGCGGTGCCGGACGGCTCGTGACACATGTTGGAGCAGTCCGGGAAGTTGTTGGTGCCGAACTCGCGCACGAACAGCTGGTACAGGAACGCCGCTTCGTTGCTGGTGCGGCCGGAGGTGTAGAAGATCGCCTCGTCCGGCGAGGCCAGGCCGTTGAGATGCTCGGCGATCAACGCGAACGCCGCGTCCCAGTCGATCGGCACGTAGTGATCGGTGTCGGCGTCGTAGCGCAGCGGCTGGGTCAGCCGGCCCTGCCCTTCCAGCCAGTAGTCGCTGTAGCGCGCCAGTTGCGCGACGCTGTGCTGGGCGAACAGCTCCGGGGTGGCGCGGCGTGCGGTGGATTCGGCGGCCACCGCCTTGGCGCCGTTCTCGCAGAATTCGAAGGTCGAGGTGTGGTCGCGGTCGGGCCAGGCGCAACCAGGGCAGTCGAAGCCGTCGGGCTGATTGGCGTGCAGCAGGGTCTTGGCGCCCTGCACCGCCACATCCTGCTCCATCAGGTGCTTGGCCACGGCGCGCAGCGCGCCCCAACCGCCGGCCGGTTGCGTGTACGGCTGGATGGTCTTCTTGCTCATGCGGGCTCTCCGGCGGGTTCTGTCTGCGCTAGGCGCTGCGGATGGCTGTAGACGACGTAATCGTGATCGCGGGCGAAGCCGATCAGGGTCAGGCCCGCGCTGTCGGCGAGCGCGATGGCCAGCGCAGTGGGTGCGGAAATGGCGGCCAGCAGCGGGATGCCGGCCTGGGTGGCCTTCATCGCCATCTCGTAGCTGGCACGACTGGTGACCACGGCGAAGCCGGCGCTCGGTTCGAAACCGGCGCCGGCCAATGCCCCGATCAGCTTGTCCAGCGCGTTGTGGCGGCCGACATCCTCGCGGATCAACTGCAACTCGCCCTGCGCATCGGCCCAGGCTGCGGCATGGGTGGCGCCGGTCAGTGCGTTGAGGGTCTGTTGCGCGCGCAAGGCACGCAAGGCATGGGCCAGCGCCGCGGCCGCGATCGGCACGCCGGCCGACACCGGCCGCGGCGTGCGCAGCACCGCCTCCAGCGACTCGCTGCCGCACACCCCGCAGCCGCTGCGCCCGTCGAGATTGCGGCGCCGCGCCTGCAACGCCGCAGCCTGTGCCGACGGAATCCGCAGGCGCAACGACACGCCTTCCAAGTAGGTTTCCACGGCCTCGATGCGCAACTGCGCCGGCGTCTCGACGATGCCCTCGCTGAGCGAGAAGCCCAGCGCGAAATCCTCCAGATCTTCCGGCGTGGCCATCATCACCACGAACGGGGTGTCGTTGTACGCAAACGCCACCGGCACCTCGGCAGCCACCAGGTCCTGGGCGATGGCCGTGCGCCCGTCGCGATGGCGGCGCACGCCGCGGGCGACCGCGCCTGGCCTGGATGACGCACCCGCGTGCATGACGACCCTCCGACTCAGTGGAACAGCACGAACGCTTTCTGCAGGGTGACCCAGATGCCCCACAGCATCGGCATCCCGACCGCCAGCCAGGCCAGCGCCAGCAGCAGCGGATTGCCGCCGCGGCCGACCAGCGCCAGCTGCGTCGCGTCGGGCGCCGCCTGGCCGCTGCTGCCGACCCGCTCGTGGGCCAGTTGCTTCTCCGCGGCCAGCTCCTGCGGGGTCATGAAGTGCCTGGCGGCCACCGGCCGTACCAGCAGGTTGCAGATCAGGCCCAGCACCAGCATCCCGGCCAGGATGTACATGGTGGTGTTGTACACCTGTGACGGCGGCACGCCCATGCCCAGCTGGTACTCGCGCATGTAGCCGACCACCACCGGGCCGAGGATGCCGGCGGTGGCCCAGGCGGTCAGCAGGCGGCCGTGGATGGCGCCGACCATCTGCGTGCCGAACAGGTCGGCCAGGTACGCCGGAATGGTGGCGAAGCCGCCGCCGTACATCGACACGATCACGCAGAAGATACCGACGAACAGCGCGCTGCCGCCGACCTTGCCGGCCCACGGCGCGGCCGCGTACAGCGCGATGCCGAGCACGAAGAACAGCGAGTAGGTGTGCTTGCGGCCGAGCTTGTCGGACATGCTGGCCCAGAAGAAGCGCCCGCCGATGTTGAACAGGCTGAGCAGGCCGGTGAAGCCGGCGGCGATGGCGGCGATGGCGGCCAGTTGCGTGGTGTCCAGGCTGGCGAAGCCGGCGTTCACGCCGATCAGGCGGCCGCCGAACACCTCCTGCAGCATCGGCGAGGCCATGCCGATCACGCCGATACCGGCGGACACGTTCAGGCACAGCACGCCCCACAACAGCCAGAACTGCGGGATGCCCCAGACCTTGCGCACGTGCACGTGATGGGCGGTGATCATGGCGTTGGCGCTGGCGGTCGGCGCGCTCCAGCCGGCCGGGGTCCAGCCGCTCGGCGGCACGCGGTAACCGAACGCACCGGCCATCATGAACACGAAATACAGCCCGGCCATCACCAGGAAGGTTTCCTTCACGCCCACCGAGTCGGGGCCGGCGAAATGCCGCATCAGCGCGTCGGCCAGCGGGCTGCCGATCATCGCGCCGCCGCCGAAGCCCATGATCGCCATGCCAGTGGCCATGCCGCGGCGGTCCGGGAACCACTTGATCAGTGTCGACACCGGCGAGATGTAGCCCAGCCCCAGGCCGATGCCGCCGATCACGCCCGAGCCCAGCCACAGCAGCCAGATCTGGTGCAGGTGGATGCCCAGCGCCGAGATCACCAAGCCGCCGCACCAGCACAGCGCCGCGACCACGCCGGCCTTGCGCGGGCCGGCACGTTCCAGCCAGCCGCCCCACAGCGCCGCCGAGCAGCCCAGCAACACGAAGAACAGCGTGTACATCCACTGCAGTTCACTGATCTTCCAGTCGCAACTGGCCGAGACGATGCGCGCCAGGACGCCCATGTCGGCCGGGCAGGCCACCGCCTCGGTGATGCCCAGCGCCTTGGACAGCGGCAGCCAGAACACGCTGAAGCCATAGGCCATGCCGATGCACAGGTGGATCGCCAATGCCGCCGGCGGCACCAGCCAGCGGTTGAAGCCCGGCCCGGCAACGATGCGTTCCTTCGAGAGCAGGCCGGCACGATCGGTCGGCGCGGAACCGGCAACGCGGTGCAAGTCGTTCATCTGGTATCCCCTCGGATGCGTCGGCGCCCTGGGTGCGGATGACGTGCCGGCGGCCTCTGCACGATGCCGCCTGCGAACGGCCCGCCGACGCGCGACCGCACGCGCCGAGCGTAGTACAAAACGCACAGTGGCGCCGCGCCATCGGCCGGAAGTGTGCGGCACGCCAGTCCTTGTGCAGTGCACGATGGCCAGACGCGGCGCGACCGATCCGCCCGTGCACGCCGCGCCGGCCCAGGCGCGATTCCGCCGCTGCCTGCTGGTCGGTTAGGCTTGCGCCCCCCTCGCCTGCGAAATGGTCCCATGCCTGTCCCCTACCGCTTCGGCTTCGCCGCCAGTCTTTTGCTCGGCAGCCACCTCGCCCATGCCGCCGCGCTGCCCACCGACGTGCTGCAGCAGGTGCCGGCCGGCTACCAGCCGCTGGCGCAGCTGCAGGCCGATCTCGATGGCGACGGCCGTGCCGACTACCTGGTCGCGCTGCAGCAGCGTGGCGAGGCACAGCGCGATCCGGCGCCGGCGCGGCCACTGCTGATCTTCGTGCAGCAGGGCGACGGCCATTACCGGCTGGTGGCGCGTAACGACCGGGTGATCCTCAAGCGCGACGAGGGCGGCCAGTGCGACCCGTTCACCGATGGCGAGGATCCATTCGCCGCCAAGGGCCGCTACTTCACCGTGCAGAACGGGGTCTCCTGCGGCCAGCACTGGACCGACTTCATCACCTTCCGCTACGACCCGCAGCGCAAGCAGTGGTTGTTCCACAAGCGCATCCAGCAACGCTGGGAACTCAACCCGAATCCATCGCCCGACGCCGAAGCGCTGGTCAAGGATGGCGACCGGGTGCAGTCGGCCGATCCGAAGCATCCGGTGGCCTTCGCCGACTACGCCCCGCGCTGAGGCGGCAAGGCGCTACCGGCGTGCCGCGCCGTCGGTAGCGATGGACGCAGCCTCCCCGGCGCTGAAGCGAGAGCGCGCCGCTTGCCCAAGCACCGAAGCGGCACGCACCGCCAGGGCGACGCGGCATGGTCACCGATGCACGCGACCTGCCCCGGTGCTGTGCAACGCGCCAGTCGCGGTGCCCAGCCAATGCCACGTCCGAATGCGGCCAGCGCCGGATCGCAGCGACCGGCACCCTGCACGCTCCATCCGTTCCCGGAGCGCCCATGTCCAGCTTCCGTTGTGTCGGCCTGCCGGCCGCGCCATTCGTGCCGTTGTTCGATCTCGACGACGCGCAGTTGCAGGCGCGTCACGCGCGGCGTCTGCGCGCCGACAGCGCGCTCGGCTATCCGTGCCGGATCAGCCTGGAGGACGCGCAGCCCGGCGAGGAACTGCTGTTGCTGCACTACCTGCACCAGCCCGCGCAGACGCCCTACCGCGCCGCCGGACCGATCTACGTGCGCCGCCACGTCGCCACCGCCGCACCGGCACCGGGCGAGGTGCCCGATGCCATCGTGCGCCGCCTGATCTCGCTGCGCGGCTACGACGCCGGCGACATGCTGATCACCGCCGACGTGCAGCCGGGCGAGCGCATCGCCACCGCGATCGCCTGCGCCTTCGCCGACCCGCAGGTGCGTTATCTGCATCTGCATCATGCGCGGCAGGGCTGTTTTGCGTGCCGGGTGGAGAGGGAGCCGGGAGTGGGGTGAAGCCGGGATTGGGGAGTCGGGATTGGGGATGATTGGCTGCACCGCGATCTGGAACACCGCCGTTGCCGTCGTAGGAGCGGCTTCAGCCGCGACGGGCCTTCCCGGGAAAGCCTGTCGCGGCTGAAGCCGCTCCTACGGCATGCCAGGCGCGGCCAAGCGCTTCACCAATCCCCAATCCCGACTCCCCAATCCCCGCTACTCACCCAGATTGATCCAGGTCGCCTTCATCTCCGTGTACTTGTCGAAGGCGTGCAGCGACTTGTCACGGCCGTTGCCCGATTGCTTGTAGCCGCCGAACGGGGCGGTCATGTCGCCGCCGTCCCAGTAGTTCACCCACACGCTGCCGGCGCGCAGCTTGCGCGCCACGCGGTGCGCGCGGCCGATGTCGCGGGTCCACACGCCCGCCGCCAGGCCGTAGTCGCTGTCGTTGGCCATGCGCAGGGCGTGCGCCTCGTCGTCGAAGGCGATCACCGACAGCACCGGGCCGAAGATCTCCTCGCGGGCGATGGTGTGCTCGTGGCCGACCTCGTCGAAGATGGTGGGCTCCACGTAGCAGCCGCCGGGCACCACCTCCACGCGCTTGCCGCCGAGCAGCAGGCGCGCGCCTTCGGCGTTGCCGCGGGCGATATAGTCGAGCACGCGGTGGGTCTGGGTCTCGTCGACCAGCGCGCCCATCGCCGCGTCGTCGTCGAACGGATGCCGCGGCTGCAGCGCGCGGCCGGCGGCGACCACGCGGTCGACAAAGTTGTCCTTGATCGAGCGCTCCACCAGCAGACGCGAGGCCGCAGTGCAGACCTCGCCCTGGTTGTAGAAGATCGCCGCGGCCGCCGCCTGCGCCGCCTGCTCCAGGTCCGGCGCATCGGCGAACACCAGGTTCGGACTCTTGCCACCGCACTCCATATACGCGCGTTTCATGTTCGACAGCCCGGCGCACTGCAGCAGGCGCCGACCGACCGCGGTGGACCCGGTGAACACCAGCCCGTCCACGTCCATGTGCAGCGCCAGCGGTTCGCCCGCGCCCTTGCCATAGCCCGGCACCACGTTGAACACGCCGTCGGGAAGGCCCGACTCGGTGACCAGCTCGGCCAGGCGCAGCGCGCTCAGCGGCGATTTTTCCGAGGGTTTGAGCACCACCGAATTGCCCGCGGCCAACGCCGGGGCGATCTTCCACGCCGCCATCAGCAACGGGAAATTCCACGGCACGATCGCGCCGACCACGCCCAGCGGCTCGCGGGTGATCAGGCCCAGTTCGTCCTGCCCGGTCGGCGCCACTTCGCCGTACAGCTTGTCCACCGCCTCGGCAGTCCAGGACAGGCAGCGCACCGTCGCCGCCACATCGACCCGGCGCGCATCGCGCACCGGCTTGCCCATGTCCAGCGACTCCAGCAAGGCCAGTTCGTCGGCATGGCGTTCAACCAGGTGGGCCAGCGCCAGCAGGCTCTTCTTGCGCTGCGCCGGCTTGGCCTGCGACCAGTGCCCGGCCTCGAAGCTGCGCCGCGCCGCGGCCACCGCGCGGTCGATGTCCTCGCTCTCGCCCTCGGCCACGCGGCCGAGCAGGCGGCCGTCGATCGGGCTGATGCAGTCGAAGGTCTTGCCGCTGGCGGCGTCGACGTAGCGGCCGTCGATGAAGGCCTGGGTCCGCGGACGCAGCGTGTCGGCCATCGCCTGCCAGGCGTCGCGGGTGCGGGGTGCGGTCATCGGGAACTCCTGCTGCGGCGGAAGGATCGGAACGGCGCGGCAACCAGCGGCGGCGCCATGCGCATGCGGCTCAGAACGTGGCCGGCGTATTGGCGCTGACCAGCACCACGGTCTCGCGGCCGATGTTGCGGAACCGGTGCGGCACCCGGCTTTCGAAATAGTAGCCCTCGCCCGCGCGCAGCACCCGCACCTGGCTGCCGACAGTGATCTCCACCTCGCCGGCCACCACCACCCCGCCCTCTTCGCCGTCGTGCACCAGCATCGCGCTGCCGGTGTCGCTGCCGGGCGGCATCACCTCGCGCAGGATGCACATCTGCCGCTGCGGGCGATGCCGGCCGACCAGGTAGTAATGGATGCCGTCGCTGCCGACGTCGGGCAGTTCGTCGGCGCGGTAGAACGGCGCATCGGCCTCGCCCGGGTCCAGGTCCTGGGTGAAGAACTCGGCCAGCGAGATCGGGATGCCGTCCAGCACTTTCTTCAGCGAACTCACCGATGGGCTGACCTTGTTCTGCTCGATCAGCGAGATGGTGCTGTTGGTCACGCCCACCCGCTTTGCCAACTCGCGCTGGCTCAGGCCATGGGCGGTGCGAACCCGGTGCAGGCGGGCGCCGATATCCATCGCGGTGGGAAACGCCGGTGGCGGTGTTGCGGGATACTTTACACACCCGCCCCAGGCGGTCAATTTCGCGCCTGGCGCCCGTGTTGCGGCGCAACCAGGAAATGCCCGTAACACTCATGCGAACTGCGCCACGCCGAGTCACACCCGGCGCATCGGCTTGGTGTAAAGTTTTTTCAACATCCCTCGCGTGGAGCCTGCGATGCGCCCTCAGCCGCCCCTCTCGTCCCAGGCGCTGTCCGACCACTACGCCGCGCAGGCCACCCGCGAGCCGGACACGCTGGATGCGTTCTGGATGCCATTCACCGCCAACCGCCAGTTCAAGGCGCGACCGCGGCTGCTGGCCTCGGCCGAGGGCATGCACTACCGCAGCGTGGACGGGCGCCAGATCCTCGATGGCACCGCCGGCCTGTGGTGCTGCAACGCCGGCCACGCGCGACCGCGCATCGTCGAGGCGGTGGCGCGGCAGGTCGCCACGCTGGATTTCGCGCCGACCTTCCAGATGGGTTCGCCGCTGCCGTTCGTGCTCGCCGAACGCCTGGTGGAACTGTCGCCGCCGGGACTGGACCACGTGTTCTACACCAACTCCGGTTCCGAGTCGGTGGACACCGCGCTGAAGATCGCACTGGCCTACCACCGCGCCCGCGGCGAGGGCCAGCGCACCCGCTTCATCGGCCGCGAGAAGGGCTACCACGGGGTCGGCTTCGGCGGCATCTCGGTGGGCGGCCTGCCGAACAACCGCAAGGCGTTCGGCCCGCTGCTGCCGGGCGTGGACCACCTGCGGCACACGCTCGATCTGGAACGCAACGCGTTCTCGCGTGGCCTGCCGACGCATGGCGCGGAACTGGCCGAGGACCTGGAACGGCTGGTGACGCTGCACGATGCGTCCACCATCGCCGCGGTGATCATCGAACCGATCTCCGGCTCGGCCGGGGTGGTGCTGCCGCCGCACGGTTACCTGCAGCGCATCCGCGAATTGTGCGACAAGCACGGCATCCTGCTGATCTTCGACGAGGTCATCACCGGCTACGGCCGCGTCGGCCACGCCTTCGCCGCGCAGCGCTTCGGGGTGACCCCGGACATGATCACCACCGCCAAGGGGCTGACCAACGGCTGTGTGCCGATGGGCGCGGTGTTCGTGTCCCACGCCATCCACGAGGCGTTCGCGCACGGCCCGGCCAACGCCATCGACCTGTTCCACGGCTACACCTACTCCGGCCATCCGCTGGCCTGCGCCGCGGCGCTGGCGACGCTGGACACCTATGCCGAGGAACAGTTGTTCGACAAGGCGATCGAGCTGGGCCCGGTGTGGGAAGAAGCGATCCACGCGCTGCGCGATCTGCCGCACGTCATCGACATCCGCAACTTCGGCCTGATCGGCGCGATCGAACTGGCGCCGCGCAAGGGCGCGCCCGGTGCACGCGCCTACGAGATCTTCGAGCGCTGCTTCCACGAAGGCGACCTGCTGATCCGCGTCACCGGCGACACCATCGCGCTGTCGCCGCCGCTGATCGTGGAGCCCACGCACATCGAGCGCATGTTCGCGGTGCTGGCGGACATGATCCGCAGCACGCCCTGATCCCTCCCTCATCACCCAACCCACCGCCCGCGCTCCCCACGCGCTGCGTCTGCCTGGAGAACCGCTCATGCTGGTCGGCGTTCCGAAAGAGATCAAGAACCACGAGTACCGGATCGGGCTGACCCCGTCCGGGGTCCGCGAACTGGTGTTGCATGGCCACCAGGTGCTGGTGCAGCGCGGCGGCGGCCAGGCCATCGGCCTGACCGATGCCGAGTACGAGCGCGCCGGCGCGCGCATCGCCGAGGATGCGGCCAGCGTGTTCGCGCAGGCCGAGATGATCGTCAAGGTCAAGGAACCGCAGCCGGAGGAATGCGCACTGCTGCGCCCCGGGCAATTGCTGTTCACCTATCTGCACTTGGCGCCGGATCCGCAGCAGGCCGCGGCGCTGCAGCGCTCCGGCTGCACCGCCATCGCCTACGAGACCGTCACCGACGGCCACGGCGGCCTGCCGCTGCTGGCGCCGATGAGCGAGGTCGCCGGGCGCATGGCGATCCAAGCCGGCGCGCATGCGCTGGAGAAGGCGCAGGGCGGCTCGGGTGTGCTGCTCGGCGGCGTGCCCGGGGTCAAGCCGGCGCAGGTGCTGGTGATCGGCGGCGGCGTGGTCGGCATCAACGCCGCGCGCATGGCGATGGGCCTGCACGCGCGGGTGACCGTGCTGGACCGCTCGCTGGAGCGGCTCAAGTACCTGGACGAACTCTACGGCCAGCAACTGACCACGCTGTACTCCACCCGCGATGCGATCGAGCAGTGCCTGCCGCACACCGACCTGGTGATCGGTGCGGTGCTGATCCCCGGCGCCGCCGCGCCCAAGCTGGTGTCGCGCGAGCAACTGGCGCTGCTGCGGCCCGGTTCGGTGCTGGTGGACGTGGCGATCGACCAGGGCGGCTGCTTCGAGACCAGCCACCCGACCACGCACCAGCAGCCGACCTACGAGGTCGACGGCATCGTCCACTACTGCGTGGCCAACATGCCCGGCGGCGTGGCCCGCACCTCCACCTTCGCCCTCACCAACGCCACCCTGCCGTTCGTGCTGCTGCTGGCCGAACACGGGCTGCAGGCGCTGCGCGACGACCAGGACCTGCGCAACGGCCTCAACGTGCACGCCGGCAAGCTCACCCACCGCGCGGTGGCGCAGGCGCTGGGCCAGGACTTCGTGCGGCCGCTGGACGCGCTGGGCTGAGCCCTTTCCACCGGTCCAAACCGCCAGGAGCGCCGCGCATGCACGACCGCCTGCCCCACTTCATCGACGGCCGCGTCAGCGCGGCCGACGGCCCCGCCGCCGACGTGTTCGACCCGGCCAGCGGCCACGCCGCGCGGCAGGTGCCACTGGGCGATGCCGGCACGGTCGACCTGGCCGTGCAGGCGGCCGCCCGCGCCTTCCCCGGCTGGGCGGCAACGCCGCCGCTGCAGCGCGCGCGGGTGCTGTTCCGCTTCCGCGAGCTGCTGGAACGCCATGCCGACGACTTGGCCCGCTGCATCAGCGCCGAGCACGGCAAGACCGTGACCGATGCGCGCGGCGAAGTGGTCCGCGGCATGGAGGTGGTGGAGTTCGCCTGCGGCATCCCGCACCTGCTCAAGGGCGAGCATTCGCACGACGTCGGCCGCGGTGTGGACGCCTGGAGCGAATACGCGCCGCTGGGCGTGGTGGCCGGCGTCACCCCGTTCAATTTCCCGGCGATGGTGCCGCTGTGGATGCTGCCGGTGGCGCTGGCCTGCGGCAACAGCTTCGTGCTCAAGCCCTCCGAACACGCGCCCTCGGCGTCGCTGCTGCTGGCCGAATGGCTGCACGAGGCCGGGCTGCCGGCCGGCGTGTGCAACGTGGTGCACGGCGCCAAGCCGGCGGTGGACGCGCTGCTGGCGCACCCGCAGGTGCAGGCGCTGAGCTTCGTCGGCTCCACCGCGGTGGCCGCCGACCTGTACGCGCGCGGAAGTGCGTTGGGCAAGCGCGTGCAGGCGCTGGGCGGGGCCAAGAATCACCTGGTGGTGCTGCCCGACGCCGACCTGGACGATGTCGCCGACGCCCTGCTCGGCGCCGGCTACGGCTCGGCCGGGGAACGCTGCATGGCGATCTCGGTGGCGGTGTGCGTGGGCGATGCGCTGGCCGATGCGCTGGTGGCCAGACTGGCGCCGCGCGTGGCCGCGCTGCGCCTGGGTCCCGGCCAGGCCGACGCCGGCCGCGACGAGCCGGACATGGGCCCGCTGGTCAGCGCCGCGCACCGCGAGCGCGTGCTCGGCTACATCCACAGCGGCGTGGCCGAGGGCGCGCGCCTGGTGGTCGACGGCCGCCCGGCACGGGCGTCCGACCACCCGGGCGGCTTCTTCCTCGGCGGCAGCCTGTTCGATCACGTACGCAGCGACATGCGCATCTACCGCGAGGAGATCTTCGGCCCGGTGCTGTGCGTGGTGCGGGTGGCCGACGCCGCCGCCGCACTGCGCCTGATCGCCGAGCACGACTACGGCAACGGCGCGGCGGTGTTCACCCGCGATGGCGGCGCCGCGCGCGCCTTCGCGCGGCAGGTGCAGGCCGGCATGGTCGGCATCAACGTGCCGATCCCGGTGCCGATGGCCTTCCACAGCTTCGGCGGCTGGAAGCGCTCGCTGTTCGGGCCGCTGCACGTGCACGGCCCGGACGGCGTGCGCTTCTACACCCGGCTCAAGACCGTCACCGCGCGCTGGCCCGAGGCCGCGGGCGGCGCCGAGTTCGCGATGCCGACGATGCGATAGAGGGGTGGGAATGGGGAATGGGGAATGGGGAATGGGGAATGGGGAATGGCAACAGCATCGGCTGCGGCTGCATCGTCGCCTGATGTGCACGAGACGGCGCTTTTCGATTCTCCATTCCCGATTCCCCATTCTCGAATGGCAGTCGTGCCCGGGTGTAGCCTTGCCCCACCCCGGCGTCCGGCCGTGGGCCACCGCCGCCACAGGAGCCGCTCCATGATCAAGGTCAGCGTGATGTACCCGTACACGCCAGGCGCCCGTTTCGACCATGCCTACTACCGCGATACGCACATGCCGCTGGTACAGGCGCGCATGGGCGCCGCCTGCCTGCGCTACACCGTGGACAAGGGCCTGTCCGGCGGCACCCCCGGCAGCGATCCGACCTACGTCGGCATGTGCCACATCTTCAGCGACTCGGTGGAGGCCTTCCAGGCCGGCTTCGGCCCGCATGCCGACGAAATCCTCGGCGACATCAAGAACTACACCGACCTGACGCCGGTGATGCAGATCAGTGAGGTGGTTGTCGGGTAAGGCTCGCTACGCGAGCCGGGATTGGAGATTCGGGAGTAGGGATTCGGACAGCGCGCGGCAGTGTCGGACAGGCAGCTTGGCGCTCTTACGAATCCCGAATCCGCCAATCCCCAATCCCAGCCCTCTACAATGCCGCCCCACTCGCCACACCGTGCCGACCCGTTGATGAACATCGTTGTCAAAGAAGACCTCAAGGCCTACATCGATCCGCTGACCGCCGACGAGTACGCCGCCCTGGAACGCAGCCTGCTGGCCGAGGGCTGCCGCGATGCGCTGGTGCTGTGGGGCGACATCCTGGTCGACGGGCACAACCGCTACGGCATCTGCCAGAAGCACGGGTTGCCGTTCCAGACCGTGCAGAACACCCGCTTCCAGTCGCTGCAGGACGTGCACCTGTGGATGATCGACCAGCACCTGGGCCGGCGCAGCGTCTCCGATTTCCAGCGCGGCGTGCTGGCGCTGCGCAAGCGCGAGATCCTCGCCGAGCGGCGCGCCAGCGCGGCCGCCGCGGACGCGCCCGTGGCCGACGCCGCCGACCCGGATGTCGCTGCCGCCGAGGCCGCGAGCGACGCCGATACGCCGCCCTGGGCCGATGCGCCGGCGCCGCTGAGCCGCGCCGAGCTGGCGCGCGTGGCGCGGCTCAGCAACAGCCAGGTGGTGCAGATCGAGAAGATCCAGAAGCAGGCCGCCGCCGAGGTCGTGGAAGCGGTCAAGTCCGGCACGATTTCGATCAATGCCGCCGCCGCGGTAGCCAGCCTGCCCGAGGAGGAACAGCGTGCCGCGGCCATGGCCGGCAAGGACGAACTGAAGCAGGCCGCCAAGCGCGCCCGCGAGTCCAAGCGCAAGCCGAAGCAGACGCCGCCGGCCGAGGCCGAGGACGCGGCTCCGACAGCGGACGCCGCTGGCGACGCGACGGCAGCGCTGCGCCAGCGCGTGGCCGCCCTCGAAGCCGAGAACCAGGCGCTGCGCGAGGAAGTGGCGGCGCTGCGCGCGCAGTTGCCGGACTGATCCACGCACACAGGCAAGCCCTGCGCCGGCCGGATACCGGGGCCGCCGCATGCAGCCGCACTCACCGTGCACTGCGTAGACTCGCCGCATGAGCGCGTCTCCCAACCTCACCCTGCCCCCCGATCCGCGCCGCGCGCAACTGCGGCGCATGAAGCTGCTGGCGGTGCTGTTGCTGCTGGCCATGCTGTGCGGTTTCCTGCTCAGCCATGCCATGGGCCTGCACGGCGTGTGGGCCTGGGTCGGTGCCTTCTGCGAAGCGGCCACGGTCGGCGCACTGGCCGACTGGTTCGCGGTCGTGGCGCTGTTCCGGCATCCGTTGGGCCTGCCGATTCCGCACACCGCGATCATCCCGCACGGCAAGGCGCGCATCGCCGACAGCCTGGCGGTGTTCGTGCGCGATCAGTTCCTGGAGCCGGGCGCGCTGCTGGCCAAGCTCAGCGCCTTCGATCCCGCGGCACGGCTGGGCCAGTGGCTGGCCGAACCGGCGCAGTCCGCACGGCTGGCCGACCTCGCCCGCGGCTGGGCGTTGCAGGCACTGGACCTGTTGGACGAAGCCGCGGTGCGGCGCCGCATCCACGGCTTCGTGGTGGCGCGGCTGCGCGACTGGGACGCCGCCGCCACTGCCGGCGAGCTCCTCGGCCTGCTCACCGCCGACGGCCGCCACCAGGCGCTGCTCGACGAGGCGCTGACCCGGCTCGGCCGCCACCTGGACGATGCCGCGGTCAAGCAGCGGGTCTCGGCGATGATCGTCAAGTACGCCCGCCGCGAGTGGCCCAAGCTGGTCGGCACCGTGGAGTGGGTGAAGCCGGTCGAGGGCATCGCCGACACCCTCGCCGAGCGCCTGGCGCATGCGCTGCTGGAGGAACTGCAGGACGTGCTGTCGCAGCCGCAGCACCCGCTGCGCCAGGACTACGAGCGCTGGCTCGGCGGCTACGTGCAGCGGCTGCGCGCCGACCCGGCCACCGCCGAGAAAGTGCAGGCGCTGAAGCAGCGGCTGATCGACCACCCCGGCGTGCAGGAGTACGTGCAGGGCCTGTGGGACCAGATCCATACCGCGCTGCGCGAGGATCTGTCGCGCCAGGACGGCGCGCTGGTGCAGCACCTGCAGCGCGCCCTCGGCGCGCTCGGCCAGTCGCTGGCGCAGGATCCTGCCCTGCGCGAGGCGCTCAACCAGCACCTGCTCGGCGGCGCCGAGCGGCTGACCCAGCGCCTGCGCAGCGGCGTCACCGAGCACATCGCGCAGACCGTGAAAGGCTGGGACGAACGCCATCTGGTCGAGCAACTGGAACTGAGCGTGGGCCGCGACCTGCAGTACATCCGCTTCAACGGCACGCTGGTCGGCGGGCTGATCGGGCTGGCGCTGCACGCTGCCGTCACGCTGCTTGGCTGAGCGTGGCTGTGGAGGATGCAATGCCCCGCTCGCGCGGTCGGCCAGGCGCCGGCGCACGATGCGATGCGATGCAGACACACCGTGTCGCGGACCGCTTGCCTACGACACACCGTGCCATCCACGCAGCAAGGTGTAGACACGCCTCGGCTCTTTCGCCGGCAGGGCTGGCGCGACCGCACCACCCGCGCTAGCGTTGGGGCACGGCCCGCGGGACGTTCGCCGTCACTGTGAACGCCATTCCGCAACCGGCCGGGGGAGTGCCGATGCGCGTGCCGAACGCGCGTTCGCCAAAGGAAGGGGGAGCATGTCGAAAACACGCCGGACACCTGTCGCCGGCCCTGCGCGACTGGCGCGGCTCGCCGCCCTGGCCGTGCTGGCCGTCGGGTTGCTCGCCGCCCTGCTGATCGCGCACGGCGTGCGGGAACGCAACCGCGCACAGGCGCAGGCGCGCTTCCAGCAACTGGCCTCGCACGTGGCCAGCGATCTGCGGCAACGCCTGGACACGTACGAGCACGGCCTGCGCGGCGCGCGCGGCGCGGTGATCGCGGCCGGTGGCGACCGCATCTCCCGCGCGCGCTTCGCCCGCTACAGCGCCTCGCGCGACTACCCGCGCGAATTCCCCGGGGTGCGCGGCTTCGGCTACATCCAGCGGGTGCCACGCGTCGAGGAGGCCGCGTTCCTGCAGCAGGTGCGCGCCGATGGCGCGCCGTCGTTGCAGATCGGCGAAGTGGCCCCGCACCCCGGCGACCGCTTCGTCATCGTCTACATCCAGCCGATACGCTCCAACAATCCCGCCGAGGGCTTCGACATCGCCTCCGAGCCGGCGCGGCGGACGGCGGCGATGGCCGCGGCGCGCTCGGGCGCGCCCATCATTACCGCGCCGATCCGCCTGGTCCAGGCACCGGGGCTGGGCAACGGCGGCTTCCTGCTGCTGTTGCCGGTCTACCGCGAAGGCCTGCCGCTGCAGACCGCGGAACAGCGCTGGCAGGCCACCAGCGGGTGGGCCTACGCGCCACTGAACATCGCCGAGGTGCTGGCCTCCTCCGACGACCACAGCAACGACCTGCGCCTGAGCCTGGCCGACAGCCGGACCCCGACGCAGCCGTTCTACCGCGACGACGCCACGCCGATGCTGGCCGGCGGCCCCGCCGCCGAGCGCACCCTGTCGGTCTATGGCCGCCAATGGCGGCTCAGCGCGCAGGCCACGCCGGGCTTCGTCCGATCGCTCGACCAGACCTCACCGCTGTTCGCCGGTGCGCTGGCTGCCGGCATCGCCCTGTTGCTCTCCGCCCTGCTCTACGTCTTCCTGACCAGCCTGCGCCGCCGCGACCTGATCCTGCGCGAGCAGGGCCAACTGGCCGCGCTGGTCGCCGGCACCAGCGAGGCGATCGTCGCCGAGGACCTGCAAGGCCGGGTGACTCACTGGAACCCGGCGGCCATGCGCATCTTCGGCTACACCCCGGAGCAGGCGATCGGCCAGCCGCTGCAACAACTGCTGGGCGCACAGATCCGCGCTCCGGTCGACAGCGGCGATGGCGTGCGCGAACTGCGCCACCGCGACGGCCACCCGGTCAGCGTGCTGGCCAGCGTCTCGCCGATCGTCGGCACCGGCGGCGGCACCATCGGCCATTCGCACCTGCTGCACGACGTCACCGAGCAGGTGCGCGCGCAGGCGCGGGTGCTGGAACTCAACGCCACGCTGGAGCAACAGGTGGCCGAGCGCACCAGCGAACTGGTCACCTACTCGGCGCTGCAGCGCGCGATCCTGGCCAATGCCGGCTACGCGATCGTCGCCACCGACCCGGACGGCGTCATCACCCTGTTCAATCCGGCCGCCGAACTGCTGCTCGGCTATGCCGCGCACGAACTGATCGGACGCAAGGCCACCGGCCTGTTCCTGGATCCGCAGCAACTGAGCGCACGCGCCGAGCGCATGGCCGCGCAATCGGGCATGCCGGTGCAGCCCTCCTTCGAGTCGGTGGCGGCGCTGTCCACGCTGGGGCGCAGCGACACCCGCGAGTGGACCTACCTGAGCAAGGACGGCCATGCCTTCCCGGTGCTGCTCACCCTGAGCACGCTGCGCGACGACGACGACCGGGTGATCGGCTACCTCGGCATCGCCGTCGATCTCACCGAGCAGAAACGCCGCGAGCGCGAGCTGCGCCTGGCCATCGACGCGGCCGAGAGCGCCAACCAGTCCAAGAGCGATTTCCTGGCCAACATGAGCCACGAGATCCGCACGCCGATGAACGCGATCCTGGGCATGCTGTACCTGTTGCGGCACAGCGCCCTTTCGCAGGCGGCGCAGGACATGATCCAGAAGATCGAGCTGTCCGCGCGCAACCTGCTGGAGATCATCAACGACATCCTCGACTTCTCCAAGATCGAGTCCGGGCGCATCGACCTGGAATCGGCGCCGTTCGATCTCAACGAGTTGCTGGAGAACATCGCCGCGCTGATGACCTCGGCGACCAGCGCCAAGCCGGTGGAGATGATCGTCGAGCCGTTGCCGCCGGGCTGCCGCTGGCTGCGTGGCGATGCGCTGCGCCTGAACCAGGTGCTGATCAACCTGGTGGGCAACGCCATCAAGTTCACCGAACAGGGCGAGGTGGCGCTGTCGGTCCGCGCCTTCCCCGGCGCCGAACCCGGCAAGCTCAAGCTGCTGTTCTCGGTGCGCGACACCGGCATCGGCATCCCGCGCGAGAAGCAGAGCCTGATCTTCTCGCCGTTCCTGCAGGCCGACACCTCCACCAGCCGCCGCTACGGCGGCAGCGGCCTGGGCCTGACCATCAGCCGTCGCCTGGTGGAGCTGATGGGCGGGCAACTGGAAGTGCAGAGCGCACCCGGCCAGGGCAGCGATTTCTACTTCGTCATTCCGTTCGCGGTGGCGCCGGCACCAGCCGCCGAGGCCGAACCGGCGCAGGCGCGGCGGGTGCTGATCGCCGACGACCACGACCTGGTGCGACGCAGCCTGACCGACATCGCCAATGGCTTCGGCTGGCAGGTGGAAGCGGTGTCCACCGGCACCGCCGCACTGGCCGCGGCCGCGCCGGAACGTGCCGAGTTCGACGTGATTTTGCTGGACTGGCGCATGCCGGACCTGGACGGGCTGAGCGTGGCCCAGCGCATCCGCGCGCAATCGGCACCGGACCGGCAGCCGATCATCGTCATGGTCACCGCCTACGAGCGGCGGATGATCCAGGAGCAGCAGCCTGGCGTCGCCGACGTGGATGCGGTGATGACCAAGCCGGTCACCGCCTCGGCCCTGCAGCGCACCATCGGCATGCTGCTGGCGCGCCGCAACGGCGAGATGCCCGCGCCGCAGCCCGGAGACGGCGTCGCGCGCCTGGCCGGCGCACGCTTGCTGGTGGTCGACGACAGCGACATCAACCGCGAGGTCGCGCAGCGCATCCTCGAAGGCGAAGGCGCGCTGGTCGACCTGGCGCAGGACGGCGCGCAGGCACTGCAGCGGCTGCGCCGCGATCCCGGCCGCTTCCACGTGGTGCTGATGGACGTGCAGATGCCGACCATGGACGGCTACGAAGCCACCCGGCAACTGCGCGCCGATCCGGACCTGGCCGCCGTGCCGGTGATCGCCCTCACCGCCGGCGCCTATCGCCAGCAGCAGGAACTGGCGCTGTCCAGCGGCATGAACGACTTCATCGCCAAACCGTTCCAGGTCGAGGAACTGATCGCGGTCATCCGCCGGTTCCTGCCGCCGAACCTGGCCGCGCTGCCACTGCTGCCACTTGCCCCGCCACCGTCCGCGCTGCCGGCAGACGACTGGCCGATCAGCGACCCGGCGTTGCTCGATACCGTCCAGGCGCAGCGGCTATGGGGCGAGCGCGATCCGTATCGACGCTATCTGCTGAAGCTGCTGCAGGAGTATCCCGATCCAGCGGCGAGCGTCCGTACCCTGCTGGAGACGCAGCGGCTGGCCGAGGCCATCTCCCTGGCGCACAAGTTGCGCGGTTCGGCCGGATCGCTGGCATTGCCGGCGTTGAGCGTCGCCAGCGCCGCCCTCGAAGAACGGTTGAGCACGGCGCCGACGCAGGCACAAGCCGAGATCGCCGCGATGGCCGCGGCGATGGCCGATACCGCCGCCGAAGTGCTGCGCTTCGCCGACGCCACGCAGGTCCCGACGACACCCGCGGCAACAAGCGGCACGGCGGTGGACCCGGCGACGCTGCAGGCGTCCTGGTATCAGGTGCTGCAGGTGCTGGACAGCGACGACCCGGACCGCATCGAGCAGACGCTGCGGCAACTCGCGCCTGTCCTGCCGCCGGCGCAAACGGCCGAGCTGCAGCAGTTGCTGGAGAACTTTTCCTTCCGCGAGGCCGAGGCCAACGTCAGGCGATGGCTGGCCGATGCACACGATTGAGCGCGCGTAACGAGAGATCACCATGACCCTGCCGTGCATTCTCTGTGTCGACGACGAACCCAGCAACCTGGCGCTGATCCGGCAGCTGCTGCGCGAGGACTACGCGCTGGTGTTCGCCAAGAACGGCGCCGAAGCCTTGCGCGGGGTGGCCAAGCACCGCCCGGCGCTGATCCTGCTGGACGTGGACCTGCCCGACATCGACGGCTACACCCTCGCCCGCACCCTCAAGGAAGATCCGCGCAGCGCGACGATCCCGATCATCTTCGTCACCGGCAAGGACAAGGACACCGACGAGAGCATCGGGTTCGACGCCGGCGGCGTCGACTACATCACCAAGCCGTACTCGCCGAGCATCCTGCGCGCACGCGTGCGCACCCACCTGTCGCTGGTCAGCGCCACCAGCCTCGCCGACAGCCACCGCGACGCGATCGAGATGCTGGGCATGGCCGGCCACTACAGCGACTCGGATACCGGCACCCACATCTGGCGCATGGCCGCCTACGCCCGCGCGCTGGCGCTGGCCGCCGGCTGGTCGCGCGAGGACGCCGACCTGCTGGAGCAGGCCGCGCCGATGCACGACACCGGCAAGATCGGCATCCCCGATGCGGTACTGAAGAAGCCCGGGCCGCTGGATGCCACCGAGTGGCAGGTGATGAAGCGGCATCCGCGGATCGGCTACGACATCCTCAGCCGCAGCAGCGCCCCGCTGTTCCGCCTGGCCGCCGAGGTCTCCCTGTACCACCACGAGCACTGGGACGGCGGCGGCTACCCGGCCGGCGTCTCCGGCACGCAGATTCCCGAATCGGCGCGCATCGTGGCGCTGGCCGACGTGTTCGATGCACTGACCTCGCCGCGCCCGTACAAGGACGCGTGGCCGCTGGAACAGGCGATGGCGCTGTTCCGCGACAAGGCCGGCAGCCAGTTCGAGCCGCGCCTGGTGCAGTTGTTCGAGGCGATCCTGCCGCAGATCCTGCAGATCCAGGCGTATTGGAACGAACGCGAGGGCGAGGACGACCGGCCGCCACGCGGCCAGGCGCAGGCCGCGCTGCGGCATCACGGCAGCTGATACAAGCCCCTCTCCCCCCCGGGAGAGGGGTTGGGGTGAGGGTACGGCGCGAAGCGACTCGCAGAGATTGAGGACACGAGGCTTCGCCCGTCTCCTCATCCGCCCCTTCGGGGCACCTTCTCCCGGATGGAGAAGGAACAGCGCACTACGCTCCGCGACGGGCGTTACCGGTAACGCCCATCGCGGCTGAAGCCGCTCCCACAAAAACAGGCGAGGCGCCGCGCGCTCAGCGCCGCTGCAACCGCCAGGCGCGGTGGATGCGCGGGTTGCGCTCGAAATCGGCGTCGATGGTCTGCGCGCTGATCTCCTCGCACACCGCGAACTCGGCCAGCGCGTTCTCGTCCAGCTTGAAGCGGCGGAAATTGTTGGAGAAGTACAGCACGCCCTCGGGCATCAGCCGCGCCACCGACGCGCGCAACAGCCGCACGTGCTCGCGCTGGATGTCGAAATCCTCGGCGCGCGCGGAGTTGGAGAAGGTCGGCGGGTCGCAGAAGATCACGTCATAGCGGTTCTTCTCCGCCTCCAGCCAGCTCAGCGCGTCGGCCTGCACCAGCCGGTGCTGGGCGCCGCCCTTGCCGTTGAACGCCAGGTTGTCGGCGCACCACTGCAGATAGGTGCCGGACAGGTCCACGCTGGTGGTGGAATCGGCGCCGGCCACCGCTGCCTGCACGCTGGCCACGCCGGTGTAGCAGAACAGATTGAGGAAACGCTTGCCGCGTGCCTGCTGCGCCATCACGCCGCGCAGCGGGCGGTGATCGAGGAACAGCCCGGTATCCAGGTAGTCGAACAGGTTCACCCGCAGCAGCGCGTCGTGCTCGCGCACCACCAGGAACTCGCCGCGCTGCTCGAAACGACCGTACTTGCTGCCGCCCTTGCCACGCTCGCGGGTCTTCAGCGCCACCTGTTCGGCCGGCACCGCGAACACCTCGCGCGCGGCGGCCAGCAGTTCGTTGCGGCGGCGGCGCACGTCCGCGTCGGGGATGCTGTCCGGCGCCGCATACTCCTGCACGTGCAGGAAGGTACGCGCCTGGCCGCCGTCCTCCTGGTACACGTCGATCGCCGCCGCGTACTCGGGCAGGTCGGCATCGTAGGCGCGGTAGCAGCCGATCCGCTCGCGCGTGCGCCAGGTCTTGAACTTGCGCAGGTTCTTGCGCAGGCGGTTGGCGACCATCTGTGCGCCATCGCTGAGTGCCCGCGGTTCCTCCATGGCACCGGCACGCGGCGCAACCGCGATCGGGTCGCAGACGATCAACGGGCACTCCAGCGCGCCGTTGAACATCTGGTACTTCTTGGCTGCGCGCAGGCCGGTGGCATAGGCCAGTTCGTCGCTGCCGCACAGCAGGCTGGCGCGCCATTGCGGCACCGCGCGCTTGAGCGCATCGCCCAGGCGCCGGTACAGCGCCGCGTCGGCGACCAGGCGCTCGTCGTAGGGCGGGTTGCACACCACGGTGCCCAACGCCTGCGCCGGCGCAGGCAACGCGGCGACGTCGTGCACGGCGAAGGCGATGGCCTCGACCACGCCGGCCGCTAGCGCGTTCTCGCGCGCCGCGCGTAGCGCATGCGGGTCGATGTCGCTGCCGTACAGCACCGGCCGCAATGCGGCGCGACCGGTCTGGGCACGCTGCCGCGCCTCGGCCAGCAGCGTGCGCCAGGCCGCCAGGTCGAACCCCAGCCAGCGGCTCGGCGCGGCGTCGGCATCGGCGTCGCCGCGCTGCTGCGCCGCCAGTTCGCCGCGCAGCAGGCCCGGCGCGACATCGGCGGCCATCAGCGCGCCTTCGATCAGCAGCGTGCCGCTGCCGCACATCGGATCCAGCAGCCCGCCGCCTTGCGCATACAGCGCCGGCCACTGCCCACGCAGCAGCACCGCCGCGGCCAGGTTCTCCTTCAGCGGCGCCTCGTTCTGCGCCTGGCGCCAGCCGCGCCGGTGCAGCGAGCCGCCGCCCAGATCCACCGACAGCGTCGCGCGGCCCTTGCGCAGTGACAGATTGAGGCGCAGGTCCGGGTGCTCCACATCCACCGAGGGCCGTTCCAGGCCCTCGCCGCGCAGGGTGTCCACCACTGCATCCTTGACCCGCTGCGCGGCGAAGCGCGCGTGGGTGATGCCGGTGCCGGACACATGCGCGTCCACCGCCAGGGTGTGCTGCGGCGCCAGATGGCTGCGCCATGGCAGCGCCGCGACGCCTGCGTACAGCGCCGCCTCGTCGGCGCAGTCGAAGGACTGCAGCGGCCACAGCACGCGGCTGGCCAGGCGCGACCACAGCACCGCGCGCTGCGCGTCCTGCAGGGTGCCCTCGGCATTGACCCCGGCGACAGTGGCGGTGGCCTGCGCCACGCCGAGCGCGAGCAGTTCATCGACGAGCAGGTATTCCAGGCCCTTGGCGCAGGAGACGAAGAATTTCACGGGATTCGGACCACAACGGACGGGAGAAGGGCGCGACGGCGCTGCGGCCACATGGGCCATCATGGCGCACGGCAGACTGCGGGCGGTGCGCAGCGCCTGCGGCGGCGCCGGTGCCGGTTGCCGCGGAATGCGCGACGGAAGGCAAACGCACGCCGTCGAAACGCCGCGCAGAATAGCACAGCGCCGCGACCGCCCCGCCCCATCCCGGCGCCGCTGCAGCGCAAGGTCCGCATTCAATCCGTCGCCGCGCTGCCCCGTGCCTTCAGGACCGTTCCGTCGCGGCCGACCCAACATTGCTGCAGATGGTTCGCACGCGCGAGGCGCTGCAGCCGCGACGGCTGCGCCAGGTGCTGCATGAACGCGTCATAGCTGGCCAGGCTCTGCTGCATCAGCCGTGAGGGCCGCGGCAACACGAACACCCACGGCGTGCGGACCGGCAAGCTGCGCAGCACCAGGGCCGGGTCGCCCTCGGCCCCGGCGGGCGTCAGCGGCCAGTGCGCACGCACGAATGCGCTGTCGATCGCCCCGTCCTGCGGCAGTCCCTGCTCCGCTCCGTCCAGCGCATCGTCCAGCACGTAACGCGCGCCGTGCTGCTTGAGCACGCTGCCGTTGAGCAGCAGGAACCCCTGCCATTGCCGCAGCAGTTGCAGGAACGGAAAGGCCTGCAGCGGCGCGGTGGTGCCGTCGGCGGCTTGCAGCAAGCGTTCGGCGTGCACGCTGAAGCCATGCAACCACTGCAAGATCTGCTTGAACGTGGTCGGCAACGCCACCAGCCTTTCGCACAGCGGCAGGTGGAACGGAAAATGCCCACTCGCCGGCGTCCACAACGTGGCGGTCAGCGGCTGCAGGAACGAGGCATCCCGGTCGACCTCCTTCGGCAGCGGATAGCGCTGCGCGAAAGCCGTCTCGAAAAAATCGGCAGGCAGCGAGAAACGGGTCGCGTCGCACAGCGCCAGCGCGGCCTCGATATCGCGCCTCAGCGCGTCCAAATGCGGTGACATGGGTGTCCAGATTATCGGTCGATCAGGCGATGCTGGAATCCTGCCCGGTTGCGCGCAGCGCGGCCAGCGCCAGGCGCTACCGCCAATGGCGCGGACCGGCGACACGCCCTCAATGCGAGGCGACAAAGGCCGCGCCAGGCATGGCCGGCGGCACCGCGAAATCGGCGCGCAGGCGCCGTGCCTCTGCCATCGGTGGCCGGCCGAACAGACGTTTGAACTCGCGGGTGAACTGCGATGGGCTCTCATACCCCACCGCGTGACCGGCGGCCGCGGCGGTCATGCCCTCGCGTGCCATCAGCAGGCGTGCCTGGTGCAGGCGGATCGACTTCAGATACTGCATCGGCGCGACCTGAGTGACCGCCTTGAAATGCGCATGGAACGACGCAGTGCTCATCCCCGCCTCGCGCGCCAGCTGCGCGACGTCGAGCCGCCGGGCATGATCGCGATGGATGCGTTGCAGGGCGCGACCGATGCGGCCGAAGTGGCCTTGCTGGGCCAAGGCCGCGCGCAGCCCGTGGCCTTGCGGCCCGGTCAGCACGCGGAAGTACAGCTCGCGCACGAGCGCGCGGCCGAGGATCGCCGCGTCCAGCGGGCGGCTCAGCGCCTGCAGCAGGCGCTGCACGATCTGTCGCATGGTGTCGTCCATCGGGCTGGACAGCATGCTCGCCGGCGCCTGCGCCAGCGGCACCGGGCCGGCCTGGTCGAGCTCGACCAGCAGCCCCGCCGCGAGCTGGAAGTCCAGATGCAGGTACAGCGCCAGCAACGGCCGCTCCGCGCTGCCGTCGGACTGCATGGTGAAGGGCACCGGGACGGCGACGGACAGATAGTGCTGCTCGTCGTAGACGAACACCGACTCACCGAAATGGCCACGCTTGGCGCCCTGGCAGACGATGACGATGCCCGGGTCGTACAGCACTGGCGTCTCGGTCAGCGGCCGGTCCGAACGCAGCACCCGCACATCCGGCAACGCGGTCAGGTTGTAGCCCTCCTGCGGCGCCAGGGCGCGCAGCAGGTCCACGGAACTGGCGGCAGCAGTCATAGAAACAGGCAAGGATTGCAGAGATCGCGGCATCGGCGCAGCGCATCGATCATCGCATCATTCGCCGCTCATCCCCATCAGGAGCGTGCCATGGCACAGCAGAAGACCTTGCTCATTACCGGCGTCAGCAGCGGCTTCGGCCGCGCGCTGGCCCAGGCGGCACTGGCGGCCGGACATCGGGTCGTCGGCACCGTGCGCAGCGCGCAGGCGCGGCAGGAGGTCGAGGCGCTGGGCGCCGGGGCGGCCGGCCGCGTGCTGGACGTCACCGACGTCGACGCCATTCCCGGCATCGTCGCCGAGATCGAAGCCACGGTCGGGCCGCTGGACGTGCTGGTCAACAATGCCGGCTACGGCCACGAGGGGATCCTGGAGGAATCGCCGCTGGAGGCCCTGCGTCGCCAACTCGAGGTCAACGTGGTCGGCGCGGTGGCGATGATGAAGGCCGTCCTGCCCTATATGCGGCAGCGACGCCGCGGCCACATCGTCAACATCACCTCGATGGGCGGCTTCATCACCCTACCCGGCATCGCCTACTACTGCGGCAGCAAATTCGCACTGGAGGGCATTTCCGAGGCGCTGGGACAGGAGGTCGCCGCGCTGGGCATCCACGTGACGGCGGTGGCGCCCGGGTCGTTCCGCACCGATTGGGCGGGCCGTTCGATGGTCAGGACGCCGCGCAGCATCGCCGACTACGACGCGCTGTTCGATCCGATCCGCGACGCCCGCCGGGCCAAGAGTGGCCACCAGCTCGGCGACCCGGACAAGGCCGCCCAGGCCATGCTGGCGTTGATCGATGCGCCCGCGCCGCCAGCGCACCTGCTGCTGGGCAGCGACGCGCTGGCCCTGGTGGGTGACAAGCTCGACTGCCTGAAGGCGGACATCGCCGCATGGGAGGCGGTGAGCCGTTCCACCGATGCCTGAGCGGCAGTCGCCGCGCCGGCTCTGCGACGTGCAACGTCGGCAACAGCACGGCATCGATGCAGGCGGCAGGCTGCGCAAATCACCGCGCCGAGGGGCTGTTGCTGTCGCTGCCCTCCCCCGCTCGCCGCTCGCCGCACCGTGCCCGGCGGCCGACACGTCGACGGCAGCGCATGCCACTCACCACGGCGTCAGCCGCCACGCTTCGGCATCGGCCTGCAAACGCTGCTGCAGGCGCAGCGTGTCCAGGAAGTCCGCATCGTGCGAGACCACCAGCAGCGCGCCGGGATACTGCAGCAGCACCGCGCGCAACGCGTCGCGGGCCTCGCGGTCCAGGTGATTGTCCGGCTCGTCCAGCAACAGCAGTTCGGCCGGCGGTGTGCGGTAGAAGGCGCAGGCCAGCGCGGTCTTCAGCCGTTCGCCACCACTGAGCTGGCCGCAGGCCACGCCGATACGCGGCGCGTCCAGGCCGAGCAAGGCCAGCCGCATGCGCAGCTCGGCGAGCGCGATGCCCGGTGCTGCCGCCTGCACCTGCGCCAGCGCGGTGGCGGCCGGGTCCAGCGACGTCAACGACTGATCCAGGTAGGCGCTGGCGGCGTGCACCCGGCAGGTGCCGGACAGCGCCGGCACCTGCCCGGCCAGCGCGCGCAGCAGGGTCGACTTGCCGCTGCCGTTGGCCCCGACCACGCCGATCCTTGCGCCGCCCTGCACCACCAGATCCAGCGGCTGCCGCGTCGCCGGCGCGAACGGCAGTCGCAGCGCCTGCAGCTCGACCAGGCGGCGGCTGGCCGCATCGGTCGGCGGCGGCGCGAACAGCGCCACCGGCGCCTCGGGCTGCACCTGGCGCGCGGCCTCGGCGATCCGCGCCAGGCTGCGCGCCTGCGTGGCCTGGTGGTCGCGCAGGCGCTTGCCGGCGCTGTCCTGGCTGCGCTGCTTCTGCCGGCCGAGCAGGATCGGTGCCTGGTTGGCCGTGCTGGCCTGCTGTCGGCCGCGCGCGCTGCGGCGCTGCTGTCGATCGTGCTGCGCCTGCCAGGCGGCGCCGTCGCGCGCGTGCTGGAGCTTGTGCTGCGCCAGTTCGGCCTGCGCGGCGTCGCGCTCGCGTGCCCGGCACTGCAGGTAGAACGCGTAGTCGCCGCCGTAGTCGCGCAGCCCGCCAGGCGACAGTTCCAGCGTGCGCTGCATGTCCTGCAGCAGCAGCGCATCGTGGCTGATCACCAGCAGGCCGCCCGGCCAGCGCTGCAGCGCCTCGCGCAGGCGCTGCCGCTGCGCCGCGTCCAGGTGCAGGGTCGGCTCGTCCAGGATCAACACGTCGGCATCGGCCAGCCAGGCGCCGATCAACGCCACACGCATCGCTTCGCCGCCACTGAGCGTGCTGGCCAAGCGTTGCGGCTCCAGCGCGCCCAGGCCGTGCGCGTGCAACTGCGCCTGCAGGCGCTGGGCGATGTCCCAACGCTCGCCGAGCGCATCGAAATCCGCCACGTCGGCACTACCGGCCTCGATCCGTGCCAACGCCCGCAACGCCGCGCCCACGCCGGCCAGGTCGGCGACCGTGGCGTGCGGCGCCGGCGCGATCTGCTGCGGCACGTAATGCAGGCGGCCGTGGCGCACGCAGCGTCCGGCGCTGGGCGTCAGTTCGCCGGCGAGCAGGCGCGCGAACACGCTCTTGCCGACGCCGTTGCGGCCGACCAGGCCGGTGCGCCGCGCATCGAGCGCGAAGTGCAGATCGGAAAACAGGATCCTGCCGTCAGGCAGAACATGGGTCGCGCTGTCCAGCGCAAGCAGCGGATGCGTCATGGGAACCTCCATGGATGCCGGTCGTGCCCGCCGAGAGATCGGCAGGAAGGACGAAGGCCGTCGCGAAGACGGCGGCATCAATGGCGCATCGGCGGAGTTCCTCGATGGGTGGGACGCGGGACGATGCTAGCGCACCCTGGCCGCGACGGGCCACGGTGCGCCGTGCTGGCTCAGGCCGCGGACAGGAACGCCGCGTGGTATTCCACCTCGGCCATCGGCGGCAGGCGCTCGCCAAAGGCCAGCGCCTGGAAGTATTCCGCCGGCACGCCCGGCAGGGTCAGTCCGGGTTCTGGGCGAAACCCGAAACGCGCGTAGTACGCCGGGTCGCCCAGCACCACGCAGCCGGCCGCGCCCAGCGCCTGCAACCGCGCCAGCGCCTCGCGCACCAGCCGCGTGCCCAGGCCCTGGCGTTGGTGGCCCGGCCCCACCGACAGCGGCCCCAGGCCGTACCAGCCGCGACTGCCGTCGGACAGGCTCACTGGCGACACCGCGACGTGGCCGACGACGTAACCGTCGTGCTCGATCACCAGCGACAGGGTCAGCGCGCCGTCCGCGCGCAGCCGTTCGATGATGGCCTGCTCATCGTGGCGGCTGTCTGCGACGCGGAAGAAGGCGACCAGGGTCAGCGCCTCGATCGCCGCCGCGTCGGCTGGCCGCTCGGCGCGCAGCAGCATGTCGTCGCCGGAAGCGCTCACAGGCGCTCCAGCAGTTCGGCGAAGGCCTGCGCCGAGGTCGCCACGTGCTCGCCCAGGCGATGGGTGTCGTCGACCAGCAGCAGCCGCGCGGCGCGCGCCTGCGCCCAGGCGATCACCTCGCTCGCGGGAATCAGTTCATCGCGCCAGGCGTGCACCACCGAGATCGGCACCGCTGCCGCATCCAGCGCCGGCATGTGGCCCATCCGCGTCGGCGGCACCATCAGGAACAGGCCGCGCACCGGCACGTGCAGCGACACCTGCGCGGCGATGTAGGCGCCGAGGCTGGACCCGGCCAGTACCAGCGGCCCGCGTTGCGCCGCCGCCTGCGCCAGGTCGAGCAGACGCTGCAGGCGCGTCGGCACGTCGCCGAGCGGGCTGATGTCGCGGCGCGCGTCCAAGTCGGTGTAGTCCGGGCGCGAGTGGCTCCAGCCCAGGCGCTGCGCGACCTCGGCCAGCGCGGTCACCTTGATCGCGTCCGGCCCGCTCTCGAAGCCGTGCGAGAGGATGCAATGGCCGCGGCTCACAGCGCCACCACCGCATCGCCCAGCCGCAGCGTACCGCCCTGCACGATGCGCGCGCACAGGCCGCCGTGGCCGCGCATGGCGTTGTAGCCGCCCGGCCCCAGCGCCTGCTCCATGCGCGAGCACGGATCGCACGGCGCGATGCCTTCCAGCTCGACCTCGCCGATGCGGAAGCGGCGCCCCTTCAGTGCGATCAGCGGAATGCCCGAGACCACCACGTTGCGCCGCAGCGTCGCCGGCGCCACCGCCGCATGGCCGGCCAGCGCGGCGATCGCCGGCAGGTGTTCGGCCTGGATCAGGGTCACGCCGCGCTTGCCGTTGCTGCCGGCATAGCGATCGCCGAACAGGCCGCCCTCGGCATGCGCCACGGCGGCCTCGACTTCGAGCATCGGCACATCGCGTGCCTGGCGCAGGCCGATCCAATCCACGCGTCCGGCACGCGGCAGTGTGGCCAGCAGGGTCGCCAGCGGGCTTTCGGAATTCAGGGTCATCGGCGAATGCTAGCATCCGCGCATGCCGCCCACCTTGCCGTTGCCGATCCACGATATGCCCCTGCCTTACGTCGGGCGGCTGGAAGAGCGCGCGCCTGACAGCATCACGCTGGCGGTGATCCACTGCACAGAGTTGCCGGACCTGGCCAGCGCGCGCCTGTACGGCGAGCGTGTGCTGTATCCGTCGGGCACCGGCAACAGCGGCCATTTCTACATCGACCGCGACGGCAGTGTGCACCGCTACGTGCCGTTGCAACGCATCGCGCATCACGTGCGCGGCTACAACCGGCAGTCGCTGGGCATCGAACTGGTCAACCGCGGGCGCTATCCGCTGTGGCTGGATTCGCGCCACCAAGCGATGACCGAGCCCTACCCGCCGGCGCAAGTGCAGGCGCTGATCCGACTGCTGCAGCAACTGCATGCGGAACTGCCGCAGCTGCGCCACATCGCCGGACACGACGCGCTGGACCGCAGCCTGGAACCGGCCAGCGACGATCCGACGCGGCAGGTGCAGCGCAAGCTGGATCCGGGACCGCACTTCCCGTGGCCGCAGGTGCTGGAGGCGGTGGCGCTGGCGCCGTATGCGCCGTCGCCGTGACCACCTCGGAGGCGGTGGATGGAACGGCTGATGCGGGCCGCGATGGAGTACCAGACAGCGTCGTATCCGCACGCTCGTAGGAGCGGCTTCAGCCGCGACGGGCCTCACCGGGAACGGCCCCGTCGCGGCTGAAGCCGTTCCTACAAGATTCCTGCGCGCTCAGTGCGCGCCGACGTAATTCTTCTCGCCGGCGGTCACTGCCACGTCCAGGCGATTGCCCACCGGCGCCAGCGGGCACACCACGTGCGGGGTGAACGCGCACGGCGGGTTCTGCGCCAGATTGAAGTCCAGCACGATGCGGTCGCCCTGCGGCGCCGGCACGAACAGATAGCGGGCACCGCCATAACTCTCACGGCCGCTGGTGCGATCGGAGAACGGCAGGAACAGACGCTGGCCGGCGCCATCGCGCAGCACCTGCAGGCGGTAGCGCCGCCCCTGCAGCACGAAGTCGGCACTGCCGACCAGGGCCAGCGGCTGCGGCGTGCCGATCGATGTGAGCAGCACCATCGCCTGCGGCGCCGGCACGGGATGCCAATCGGCCACCACCCGCCACTGCGGATCGATCGGAAAATAGTCGATGCCACGGAATCGCGCGCGCGCCGGTGCCTGCGGATCGCGGAAGCGCCAGCCGAACAGGTTGCCGGTGCGCACCACGTAGAATTCCTGCGCACCCAGCATCAAGCGGGTTTCGGTGCCATGCGCCGCGTCGGTCTCCAGGCGCCCGTCGGCGAACGGCTGGCCGTTCACCTGCACCGTCGCGTCCGCCGCGGCCTGGAAATGCACACCCTCCTGCGGTTCCACCTGCAGCACGCCCAGATGCGCCGGACCGGCCGGCAACTGCACGTCGTTGTCGGCAGCGCTGCCGACGCTGTGCGCGCCGCTGTGCAGGCGGCCGGAGCCGGTGTAACTCAGCCAGCCAGACGGCGCGCGCAGCGTCGCCAGGCGCTGCGCACGGGCACGCTGCACCGCCTCGCGATAGTGCGTGGCCGATTGCGCGCGCGGCGAGGCATCGGCGCCATCGGCCGCCGCGCGCCGGTCGCCGCAGGCGACCAGGCCCAGCAGCATCGCCAGCCCGCACGCCTCACGCCAGCGCATGGTGCCGCCCCTGTCGCGTGCCATCGTGCATGCGTTCCCGTGTGTGCCGGCGCCGGCCCTAGCCGAGGGCGCGCGGCCGCGCCGGATCGGCGATCCAGCCACTCCAGGAGCCGGCATACACGCGCGCACCGTGCAGGCCGGCGTGCTCCAGCGCCAGCAGCAGATGGCAGGCGGTGACGCCCGAGCCGCACATCAGCACCACCTCGCGCGGATCGCGCCCCTGCAGCAGCGGCTCCAACTCCGCGCGCAGTTCCTGCGCCGGGCGCAGGCGGCCGTCGCGCAGGTTCTGCGCCAGCGGCCGGTTGAGCGCGCCGGGCACGTGCCCGGGCAGCGGGTCGATCGGCTCCACCTCGCCGCGAAAGCGTTCGCCGGGGCGCGCATCGAACAACCAGCCTGGCGCTTCGTGCAGGCGCGCGGCGACCTCGTCGGCGGAAACGATGCGTGCCGCATCGAAGGATTGCGGATACGGCGGCAGCGGCGATGGCGCGGTGGCCGCGCCGGTTTCCGGCAGGCCCAGCCGGCGCCATTCGGCCAGGCCGCCGTCGAGCACGGCGACACGGCGATGGCCGAGCAGGCCCAGCATCCACCACAACCGCGCCGCGGCCATGCTGCCATCGCCGGCGTCGTAGACCACCACCTGGTGCTGCGGGCCGATGCCCCATTGCCCCAGGGTGCGCGCGAAAGCCGCGTCGTCCGGCAATGGGTGCCGGCCCAGGCCGGGACGGCCGAGATCGGACAGATCCGCGTTCAGATCGGCGTAGACCGCCCCGGGCAGGTGCGATTGCACATAGGCCTCGCGCGCGGCCGCGGCCGCGGCGGGGTCGAGCAGCGCCGCCGGCGCGAACCGCGCATCGACCAGGCGCAGCGCGGGATCGCCGAGCGCGGCGGCCAATGCCGGCGCCTCGACCAGGGTGTGCCATGCGGGGGACGTTGCGGTCATGCGGCTTGCTCCAGTCGGCGGCGCAGGTTGAGCAGGATCGCCGCGGTCGCGCCCCAGATCCGCTGGCCGGGCCAGCCGTACTCCAGCACGACGCGTGGGCGTCCGCGGTAATCGGTCTCGATGCTGCGCAGGTTGTCCGGCGCCATCAGATAGGCCAGCGGCACCTCGAACACCTCCGCCACCTCGCCCGGATGCGGCTGCGGCACGAAGCGCGGATCGATCGCCGCGACCACCGGCATCACCCGGAAGCCGCTGATGGTGACGAACGGATCCAGGTAGCCCAGCGGCTCGGCCTGCGTCGCCGCCAGCGCGATCTCCTCTTCGCTCTCGCGCAGCGCCGCGGCCACCGCATCGGCGTCGCTGGCCTCGATGCGGCCGCCGGGAAAACTGACCTGGCCACCGTGGTGGCGCAGGCTGTCGGTGCGCCGGGTCAACAGCACGTAGGTGCCATCGGCGCGCGGCACTAGGCCGGCCAGGACCGCGGCTTCCACCGGCGCGCCGTCCGGCAGCAGATCCTGCAGTTCGTGATGGTTCCAGCCCGGCCCCGCCGGCGGCCGCTGCAGCGGGTGCAGCGCGCGCAGCAGATGCGCGCGTTCGGCCAGGCGCTGCGACGGCGACGGCGACCAGCCGCGGCCCGGCAGCACCTCGTCCATGTAGCGGCGGCGTTCGGCGTCGCTCATGCCGCGCCAGCCTGCGATCTCGTCGCCGCTGCGCAGGCAGCCGGCGCAATAGCCCTGCGCATCGAGACGGCAGAGACCGATGCAGGGCGTGAGCGGGGCATGCGCAACGGGATCCATCGGATTCGACACCTTGCCAGCCTAGCGCGATTCGTCGTCGCCGTCGTTGCCTGCCCAAAAAAATTGCGCCGGCATCGCTGCCGGCGCAATCGTCGTGCACTGAAACAGCGTGCTTACTTGACGCTGACCAGCTTGATCTCGAACTGCACCGCCACGTTCGGCGGGAACGGCGTACGCGGGTCGGCACCGTAGGCCTTGTCCGGCGGCAGGGTCACTTCCCACTTGGAGCCGGCCGGCATCTGCAGCAGTGTGTCGCGCATGGCCTGCATCTCGACTTCGCTGACCTTGATCGCCGGGATCTGCTGCGCCGGACGCGCCTGAGCCGGGCGCTGGCCGAACGGATACGGACCGGCCACTTCCAGCTGCACGGTGCTGGCCTGGGTCGGCTTGGCGCCGGTGCCGGCCTCGATCACGCGGTACTGCACACCGCTGGGCAGGGTCTGCACGCCAGCCTTGGCCTTGTTCTGGGCCATGAACTGGTCGCTCTTGGTCTTGTTCTCGGCGGCGGCCTTCTCGTAGTCGGCCTTGGCCTGCTGGGCGCGGGCCTGCTCGCGCTTCTGGAACGCTTCCACCGCCGGCTTCAGCTGGTCGGCGCTGACCGCCGGCTGCTTCTTGGCGTAGGCGTCCTGCAAGCCCTTCACCACCGCATTGATATCGAGCTGCTCGCCGCGACCGGTGAGTTCGGCAAGGTTGTTGCCGTAGTCGTAGCCGAAGTAATAGCTCAGCTTGCCCTTCTCGGACGAGGTGTCCTGGGCGAACGCATTGCCGCTCAGGGCGAGGGCCGCGACAGCGACCGCAATAGAACGCAACTTCATCAAACAATTCTCCAGGGTGGTGGCACAGGGCGGCCCGTGCCGCCTGAGATGACGCGTTAGGATAGCCGCCGCGGCGCGTAACCGCTACCGACGACGCTGCTCTGACTGCCGCGGCCCGTCCAGAGTTCCCATTACCTTTTTTTAACAACCAGGAATGCACATGTCCGGCACGCCGGTCCTCGCCGATACCCAGGGTGCGATCCGCATCCTCACCGTGAATCGAGCCGACAAGCTCAACGCCTTGAATCGCCAGGTTTTGCAGGCGCTGGAGACGGCCTTCGCCGCGGCCGCGGACGACCCGCAGATCCGCGTGGTGGTGCTGACCGGCGCCGGCGAGAAGGCTTTCGTGGCCGGCGCCGACATCGCCGAAATGAACGAACTGACACCGGTGCAGGGCCGCGACTTCTCGCAACTGGGCCAGCGCCTGATGCGCCGGATCGAACGCATGCCCAAGCCGGTGCTGGCGATGGTCAACGGTTTCGCCCTCGGCGGCGGGCTGGAACTGGCGATGGCCTGCCACCTGCGCGTGGCCGCCGAGGGCGCCCGCCTGGGCCAGCCGGAGATCAATCTCGGGCTGATTCCCGGCTTCGGCGGTACCCAGCGCCTGCTGCGGCTGGTCGGCCGCGCCGCGGCGCTGGAACTGTGCCTGCTCGGCGCGCCGATCGATGCGGCGCGCGCACTGCAATTGGGATTGGTCAACTGCGTGGTGGCCGCCGACGACCTGCGCGCGACCACGCTGCAGTTGGCGCAGCAACTGGCCGAGGCCGCACCGCTGGCCTTGCGCGGCATCCTCGATGCGATCCAGATCGGCGGCGAAAGCGCGATCGAACAGGGACTGGAGTACGAGACCGCGCAGTTCGGCCTGCTGTTCTCCAGCGAGGACATGCGCGAAGGCACCCGCGCCTTCCTGGAGCGGCGTCCGCCGCAGTTCCGCAACCGCTGAGCCCGCGCACGATGTCGCACGCCCCCACCTCCGCCACGCCGCTGCAGTTGTTGCGCTGGATCCTGGACGACGATCTGGATGCCGCGATCGACGGCGGCCTGATGGACTACCGCGGCACCGATCGCGGCGACGATCGCCTGGACCCGGCGCATCCGCAGCTACGCGCGCAGTTGCTCGCCGCGCAGCAGCGCTTGCGCGATGCGTGGGACGCGCGCGCGCGCTACCGGGCGCGCACCGCGCGGCTGGAACGCCGCGCCGCGGCACGCCAGGCGCGGCGTGCGCCAGCGATACCGGCGGCCATGACCACGATCGCGCCCGCAGCGAGCGCGCCGGCGCTACCCGCGGTGGCCGCGGCGATCCTGGCCCGCGCCAAGGCCAAGGCCGCGCAGCGAGGCGGCCGATGAGCGCGACCGCGAGCACGGGCGCAAGCACGCCAGCACGGCGCGGGCGCCTGCTGAGCAAGGACGAGATCCACGAGCTGTTCTCGCGCCTGTCCGAACTCAACCCCACCCCGACCACCGAGCTGGAATACGACAGCCCGTTCGAACTGCTGATCGCGGTGATCCTCTCCGCGCAGGCCACCGACGTCGGCGTCAACAAGGCCACGCGGCGCCTGTATCCGGTGGCGAACACGCCGGCCGCGATCCTGGCGCTGGGCGAGGACGGACTGAAGCGCTACATCTCCACCATCGGCCTGTTCAACGCCAAGGCCAAGAACGTCATCGCCACCTGCAAGCTCCTGGTCGAGCAGCACGGCGGCGAGGTGCCGCGTTCGCGCGCCGCACTGGAAGCCCTGCCCGGGGTCGGCCGCAAGACCGCCAACGTGGTGCTCAACACCGCCTTCGGCGAGCCGACCATGGCGGTGGACACGCACATCTTCCGCGTCGCCAACCGCACCGGACTCGCCCCGGGCAAGGACGTGCGCGCGGTCGAGGATTCCCTGCTCAAGCGCGTGCCGGCGCAGTTCCTGCACGACGCGCACCACTGGCTGATCCTGCACGGCCGCTACGTGTGCAAGGCGCGCAAGCCCGACTGCCCGCAGTGCGCGATCCGCGACCTGTGCCGGTACAAGGACAAGACGCCGGCGAGCGCCTGAGCGCCGCACCGCGCGACATGCGCAGCGCGTACGCCGCTACTCCGCCGCAGGCATGAAAAAAAGAAAGGCGGCGCAATGCGCCGCCCTCCGTACAGCCAGTGGAACTGCGCGAATCAGAACGACAGGTCGCCCCAGACGCCGAATTCCTTGGTTTCCACGTCGGTCTTCTTGGAGGCGTTGTCCTGGTGCGTGTACTTGTACACGGTGGCCAGCTTGAGGTTCTTCAGCACCGGGAACTCGACGCCGACGTTCCAGTACTTGTCGGCCAGGGTCGGGTCGATGGTCTTGCTCAGGTCGGTCTTGTCGTAGCGGGCGAAGGCGTTGATGCCGCCGTCGGTCAGCGCCACGCTGCCCCACACCGACCAGCCGCTGGACTTGTCGGTGGCCGGGGTCAGCACGTTGTTGAGGTTCTTGGCCTGGAAGTACTCGCCGCCCAGGCGGAAGTTGGAATCGGCGTAGGCGACCATCGCATCGGCGCGGGTGTAGTCGTGCTGCGCGTCGAGGATGTCGGTTTCCTTGCCCAGCTTGCCCGAGTAAGCGCCGACGGCAATGGCCAGGTTCTGCATCGGCATGTAGGCGACGCGGCCTTCCACGTCCATGCCCTTGCCGCGGGTCGGGTTCTTGTAGCCCGCACCGTTGACCACCGACATCGCGTAGTTGACCTGCGAGCCCAGGTCGCCGAAGGCGTGCAGACCCCAGTCGGAGGAGTTGGCGTACTTCAGGCGGTCGGTCAGGGTGTTCTCGACGTAGCGGTAGCCGTAGAACTTCTCGACGAACGGCACCCACGGCATGTCGGCGGCACCGATGCGCAGCGCGAAGGCGTCGTCGAACTTGCCCTGCACGTAGGCCTTCTTGACGAACAGCTGGGTGTTGGACAGCGCCGAGCTGTACTGGAAGTCGGTGGTCAGGTTGGCCGACCAGATCTCGTTGAAGCTGTGGTCGACGGTCAGGTAGAAGCGCTTGACGTCCAGACCGGTGCCGCTGGCGGCGGTCTTGGCGCCACCGCTGGTGCGGTCGATGTTGGTCAGGTCGAAGAACATGCGGCCGCCGATCTTGTTGTCGTTGACCAGCTTGGCGAGCTTGTCGACCTTGGCGGCGCTGGCCTGCGCCGTTTCGGTCGCCTGGGCCTGCACGACATTCACTTCCGACTGCGCGTCGGACTGCGCCTGCAGGGCTTCCGACTGCGCCTGCAACTGCTGGACCTGGGTCTGCAGCGCTTCGATCTGGGCCTGCAACTGCTGCAGCTGGGCAGCGCTGACGGCGGGCGGGTTGCTGCTGGCCTTGGCCTTCGCCGCGAACGCCTGCGGCGCCGACGCGAGGCCGAGGCTGGCGAGGATCGCCGTGGCGAGAAGATGGGAACGCATTAGGATGTCTCCGATGGGTGGTGGCAGGGTGGTATGGGTGCGGTGCGGCCCCAGTGCGATGGCCCGACCATTTGTAAAGATTCCGTCAAAGACATGACGGTTTTGAGTCAGCTTCGTGTCGGAACGAAGGCATGCCGTCCGGGCAGGGCTGTCACCGGACTGACATCTGATTTTCTTCAGACGTTCATGAAAAAGTCTTGGAATGCAGCCGATGCCGGCAGGGGTGCCGGCATACCACCTATTTCAGGAGTTCTCCCGATGCGTTCCCTCAAGCTCCGACTGCTGGCAGCCGCCGCGGTCGCTACGTTTTCGCTCGCGGCGCAAGCCACCGATGTCACCGGCGCAGGCTCCAGCTTCGTCTATCCGGTGCTGTCGAAGTGGTCGGCTGCCTATGCCGAGAAAAGCGGCAACCGCGTCAACTACCAGTCGATCGGTTCCGGCGGCGGCATCGCGCAGATCCAGGCGGCCACGGTCGATTTCGGCGCCTCCGACAAGCCGCTGAGCGGCGCGGAACTGGAGAAGTTCGGCCTGGGCCAGTTCCCGGTCGTGATCGGCGGCATCGTGCCGGTGTTCAACGTGGCGGGCGTGGCCCCGGGCGCGATGAAGCTCGACGGCACCGTGCTGGCCAACATCTTCCTGGGCAAGATCAGCAAGTGGAACGACCCGGCGATCGCCGCGCTGAACCCGGGCCTGGCCCTGCCCGACCTGAAGATCACCATCGTGCACCGCTCCGACGGTTCGGGCACCAGCTTCAACTTCACCAACTACCTGTCCAAGGTCAGCCCGGAGTGGAAGAGCAAGGTCGGTGAAGGCACCGCCGTGCAGTGGCCGGCCGGCATCGGCGGCAAGGGCAACGAAGGCGTGGCCGCCTACGTCAAGCAGATCCGCGGCGGCATCGGCTACGTCGAGTACGCCTACGCGCTGCAGAACAAGCTCAGCTACGCCGGCATGAAGAACGCCGCCGGCCGTTTCGTGATGCCGGACGACAAGGCCTTCTCCGCTGCCGCCGCCACCGCGGACTGGAAGTCGGCCAAGGACTTCAACCTGATCATGACCAACGCGCCGGGCCAGGACGCGTGGCCGATCACCGCCACCACCTGGGCCATCATGTACAAGAAGGCCAAGAAGCCGGCGTCGTCGAAGGCCGCGCTGGACTTCTTCAAGTGGTCGTTCGAGCAGGGACAGCCGCAGGCCAAGGCGCTGGACTACGTGCCGCTGCCGGAGCCGCTGGTCAAGCAGATCGAAGCCTACTGGGCGCAGAACATGAAGTAAGCCGGTATCTCGCCCGTGCCGGCGCGCGCCGGCACGGCGATACCCCGAAGGCGCGGACCGCAGGGTCCGCGTCTTTTTTGTCCCGGAGTATCGAGTTCGCGTCGGCCAGTCATCGGCACGCGTCCCCCGCCCTGCCGCGGCTCTGCGGGACCATGCGCCGACTGCATCCTGGGATGGCATCCGCCAACCAATCCGCAAGTCATCTGGCTGTAACAAAAATATCATTTCATAGCGAGCATCCGCCGGATGTCCCGGCGCTCTTCGCTACGGAGTGACCCCCATGAAACTGCAGCCGGCGCGCATTGCCGTTCTGTCCCTCGCCCTGGCCTTCGCCGTCACCGCCTGCCAGCCCGGCAACGGCGACAAGCAGGGCGCCGCCGATGCGGCGGGCGGGACGCCCGCTGCCGCGCCGGCCGCCGGCGCCAAGACCGCCGCGGAGATTTCCGGTGCCGGTGCCTCCTTCATCTACCCGCTGATCTCCAAGTGGTCGGCCGACTACAACGCGGCCACCGGCAACAAGATCAACTACCAGTCGATCGGCTCCGGCGGCGGCATCGCCCAGATCAAGGCCGGCACGGTCGATTTCGGCTCCTCCGACAAGCCGCTGGACAGCGCCGAACTGGCCGCCGCCGGTCTCGGCCAGTTCCCCTCGGCGATTGGGGGGGTGGTGCCGGTGGTCAACCTGGACGGCATGGACGCGGGCAAGCTGCGGCTGACCGGCCCGGTGCTGGCCGACATCTTCCTGGGCAAGATCAGCAAGTGGAACGACCCGGCGCTGACCGCGCTGAACCCGGGCGTGACCCTGCCCGACGCCAAGATCAACCTGGTGCACCGCTCCGACGGCTCGGGCACCAGCTTCAACTTCACCAACTACCTGTCCAAGGTCAGCCCGGAGTGGAAGGGCAAGGTCGGCGAAGGCACCTCGGTGCAGTGGCCGGGCGGCGTCGGCGGCAAGGGCAACGAAGGCGTGGCCTCGTACGTGCAGCAGATCAAGGGCTCGATCGGCTACGTCGAACTGGCCTACGCGCTGCAGAACAAGATGCCGTACGCGTCGATGCAGAACGCCGCCGGCAACTGGGTGCAGCCCAATGCCGAAAGCTTCGCCGCGGCTGCCGCGTCGGCCGACTGGGCCAACGCCAAGGACTTCAACCTGGTCATCACCAACGCCGCGGGCGCGCAGGCGTGGCCGATCACCGCCACCAACTTCATGCTGATGCACAAGCAGGCCAAGGACCCGGCGCGCAGCAAGGCGACCCTGGAGTTCTTCAAGTGGGCCTTCGAGAAGGGCCAGCCGCAGGCCGACGCCCTGCACTACGTGCCGCTGCCGCCGGAGCTGGTGCAGCAGATCGAGGCGTACTGGAGCAAGGAATTCAAGTAAGCGCCAGGGCGGTGCGCGCTGCGCGCACTGCCGCGGCAAGCGGCGACCGGCGGTGCGCTCCAGGCGCCGCCGGTCGCCGTCTCGGCATCTTGTGATCCGGACTTTCGGGTTCCCGCCTGTGCGGGAGCGATGCAACCACCCACCGCGCGCGGCCACCCCCGCCGCGGCCACGATCGGAGCGCGCAGGCGCGTGCTCCGGCGACGACCGAGCCCATGAACAGCACTGTCCTTCCCGAAGCGATGTCGGCGCCACGCGGACGCGACCTGCGTGACGCGCGTGCCGACCGAGTGTTCCGCTGGATCCTCACCGCCACCGTCGTGTTCGTGCTCGTCGCCCTGGGCAGCGCGGCGCTGTCGATGCTGTGGGGCGGCCGCCACGCCCTGCAGCTGCAGGGCCTGAGTTTCTTCTACTCCAGCGAGTGGAACCCGGTCGAGAACAAGTACGGCGCGCTGGCGCCGATCTACGGCACCCTGGTGACCGCGCTGATCGCGATGCTGATCGCGGTGCCGGTGAGCTTCGGCATCGCCTTCTTCCTGACCGAAGTGGCGCCGCGCTGGCTGCGCGGCCCGGTCGGCACCGCGATCGAACTGCTGGCCGGCATCCCCTCGATCATCTACGGCATGTGGGGCCTGTTCGTGCTGGTGCCGATGATGACCGAGTACGTCACCCCCTGGCTCAACGACCACCTCGGCACGCTGCCGCTGATCGGCCCGATCTTCCAGGGCCCACCGCTGGGCATCGGCCTGCTCACCGCCGGCTTCGTGCTGGCGATCATGGTGATCCCCTTCATCTCCTCGGTGATGCGCGAGGTGTTCCTGACCGTGCCGACCCGGCTCAAGGAGTCGGCCTACGCGCTGGGTTCCACGCGCTGGGAGGTGAGTTGGGACATCGTGCTGCCCTACACCCGCTCGGCGGTGATCGGCGGCATCTTCCTGGGCCTGGGCCGCGCGCTCGGCGAGACCATGGCGGTGGCCTTCGTGGTCGGCAACACGGTGCGCCTGTCGCCCTCGCTGCTGGAACCGGGTACCACCATCGCCGCGCTGATCGCCAACGACTTCGGCGAAGCCACCGAGACCTACCGGTCGGCACTGCTGCTGCTCGGCTTCGTGCTGTTCATCGTGACCTTCATCGTGCTGGCGATCGCCCGCCTGATGCTGGCGCAACTGTCGCGCAAGGAGGGCAACTGAGATGGCCGCCGACGTCGCCCACCGCCTGTACAACCGCCGCCGCGTGATCAATGTCGTCGCGCTCACCCTGTCCTGCCTGACCGCGCTGTTCGGGCTGGTGTTCCTGGCCTGGATCCTGTGGACCCTGGTGGCCAAGGGCATCTCCGGCATCAACGTGGACCTGTTCACCCGCATGACCCCGCCGCCGGGCGAGGAAGGCGGGCTGGCCAACGCGTTCTTCGGCAGCGCGGTGATGTGCGGCCTGGCGCTGCTGATCGGCACCCCGCTGGGCGTGGCCGCCGGCACCTGGCTGGCCGAGTACGGCAACGCACGCAAGACCGGCCAGGTGGTGCGCTTCGTCAACGACATCCTGCTGTCGGCGCCGTCGATCGTGCTCGGCCTGTTCGTCTACACCCTGTACGTGATGCAGACCGGCGGCCGCTTCTCGGCGCTGGCCGGCGCGCTGTCGCTGGCCTTCATCGTGCTGCCGGTGGTGGTGCGCACCACCGACGAGATGCTGCGGCTGGTGCCGGCGCAGATGCGCGAGGCGGCCCTGTCGCTGGGCATCCCGCAGTGGAAGGTGACCATGCAGGTGCTGTACCGCAGCGCCTCGGCCGGCATCGTCACCGGCGTGATGCTGGCGCTGGCACGCATCAGCGGCGAGACCGCACCGCTGTTGTTCACCGCCTTCGGCAACCAGTACTGGAACAACAACATCCTCCAGCCGATGGCCAGCGTGCCGGTGGTGATGAACTCCTTCGCCGGCAGCCCCTACCCGAGCTGGCAGTTGCTGGCCTGGTCCGGTGCGCTGGTGCTCACCGTGTTCGTCCTGCTGGTCAGCCTCGGCGCGCGCGCCCTGCTGGTGCGCAACAAGATCTCCAACGATTGATACCCCTATGGACCCGGCCATGAACGATCACCACAACGCCGCACCGATGCACCGCATCGCCATGCCCAACGGGCACACCGCGCTGGCGCCGTCGCCGGTCAAGATCGCCGCGCGCGGCCTGGACTTCTACTACGACAAGTACCACGCGCTGAAGGGCATCAACCTGGAAGTGCCGGAGAAGCGCGTCACCGCGCTGATCGGCCCGTCCGGCTGCGGCAAGTCCACCCTGCTGCGCATCTTCAACCGCATCTACGCGCTGTATCCGAAGCTGGAGGCGCGCGGCGAGGTGCTGCTGGACGGCGAGAACATCCTTTCGCCGAAGTACCCGATGAACCGCCTGCGCAGCAAGGTCGGCATGGTGTTCCAGAAGCCGGTGCCGTTCCCGATGACCATCTTCGAGAACGTCGCCTACGGCATCCGCCACCACGAGAAATTGTCCAAGGCGGACATGGCCGACCGCGTCGAACACGCGCTGCGCCAGGGCGCGCTGTGGGACGAGGTCAAGGACAAGCTCGGGCAGAGCGCGCTGGGCCTGTCCGGCGGCCAGCAGCAGCGCCTGTGCATCGCCCGTGCGGTGGCGCTGCGCCCGGACGTGCTGCTGCTCGACGAGCCGACCTCTGCACTGGATCCGATCTCGACCAGCCGCATCGAGCAACTGGTGGAAGAGCTGAAGAACGACTACACCATCGTCATCGTCACCCACAACATGCAGCAGGCCGCGCGCGTGTCGGACTACACCGCCTTCATGTACCTGGGCGACCTGATCGAGCACGACCGCACCGAAATCATCTTCTCGCAGCCGAACAAGCAGCAGACCGAAGACTACATCACCGGCCGTTTCGGCTGAGCCGCTGCGGCCGCCGCTGCCTCGTCGCAGCGGCCGCGCCCGCCGCCCTCCGGGCGGGCGCCCGGCGACGCCAGCACCGCACCGCCAGGCATGGCCGCGGCGACACCAACGCACCTATTGGACCTACGACATGAACACTCAGCCCAACGAGCACATCGTGAAGAGCTACGACGAAGAACAGCATCGCCTCGCCGCCGAGATCGTGCGCATGGGCGAAACCGCGGTGGCGCAGTTGGAAGCGGCGCTGGACGTGGTCGAACGCCGCGACGACAACGCGGCACTGCGCATCGTCGTCAACGACGAGGCGATCGACGCGCTCGAGCATTCCATCAGCCATGACGTGATGCGCCTGGCGCTGCGCGGGCCGATGGCGCGCGACCTGCGCGAGATCCTCGCCGGCCTGCGCATTCCCGCCGACGTCGAACGCATCGGCGACTACGCCGCCAACGTGGCCAAGCGCTCGATCGCACTGAACATGTCGCCGCCGATGCCGCAGACCCTGGGCCTGCGCCAGCTCGGCAAGCTCGCCGCCGAACAGGTGCGCGCGGCGCTGGCCGCCTACCAGAACAACGACGCCGACGCCGCGCTGCTGGTGCGCCAGGGCGACGCGCAGCTCGATGCGCAATACACCGCGCTGTTCCGCGAGCTGCTGACCTACATGATGGAAGATCCACGCAACATCACCCCGTGCACGCACCTGCTGTTCATGGCCAAGAACCTGGAGCGGATCGGCGACCACGCCACCAACATCGCCGAGAACGTGTGGTTCCTGGTGCACGGCGACGAGCCGCTGCCGCCGCGCGACAAGCGCGACGAGACCAGCTCCACCAGCGGCATCTGAAGCGTCGCGGGCGGACCGGCCCTGCGCCGGTCGCCGCTGCGCCTTTCCGAAGGCTCCGTGCATGTCGCGGAGCCTTTTTGTTGCAGCCTGCATCGACGCCAGGCAATGCCATGGCAGCGCGGTTCTCCACCCGCGATCGTGGAGCGCGAGACGGAAGCCTTGAACCCGGCAGTGCGCGACGGCAGCGCCAACCGCGTTGCCTGCCGATTGACGCGGGCCGCACCGCGCGATGCCTGCCCGATGGGGGTCACGTCAACCCGAAGGTCCGTCGGAGGCCTTTCTCGACCGGACCTGCAGGCAGGAAGCGGCGCAACGCGGCCAGACGCGCGGCCTCGCCCCTAGGCGTGCGGCGCATCTTCCATGTCCCCAAGGCGGCCGCGAGGATCGCGTCGACGACGCCGTCGGGCGCCGGCGCGTTCTGCACCCGCTGCTGGATGGCCTTGGACACGACGGCAAGCGCCTGGCCATAGGCGGGGATGCTGGCGACGGCCCGGGGCGCGTTGCGATCCAGGTTGGTCCTGGTGAAGGACGGTTCGACCAGCGACACCCGGATGCCGAATTGGCGGACCTCGTGATCGAGGGTTTCGGACAATCCCTCCACCGCATGCTTGGATGCCGAGTAGACCGCCATGTAGGGCGCGGGCAGGAAACCCAGCACCGAACTGATGTTGACGATCCGGCCAGCGCGTCGCTCGCGCATGTGCGGCAGCACTGCCTGGATCGTGCGCAACAGGCCGAAGAGGTTGGTATCGAACACCGCCTGCGCTTCGGCGACCGAGGTCTCCTCCAGCGCGCCGAGCAAGGTCACCCCGGCGCTGTTGATCAGTACGTCGATCGCGCCGGCTTGCGCCATGACGCCACGGACCACCCGCTGCACGGAGGCGTCGTCGCGCACATCCATTTCCACGAGCGCAATGCCCGGCAACGCCTCCGCTTTTTCGACATCGCGTACGGTTCCGAACACCCGGCACCCCCGCTCGGCAAAGGCCAGGGCGGCGGCGCGCCCGATGCCCGATGAAACGCCGGTCACGACAACGACCGTGGAATTCGACATGGCAGTTCCTTTCCTGTGGCGATGGAGGACGATGGTCAACGCTGTTGCGCAGGCGCGGGCGTGATCCTGAACCAGATGGCGTACATGGCCGGCAGGAACACCAGCGTCAGCACCGTGCCGGCCAGGGTGCCGCCGATCAGGGTGTACGCCAGCGTTCCCCAGAACACCGAATGGGTCAGCGGAATGAAGGCCAGTACCGCCGCCAGCGCCGTCAGGATCACCGGCCGTGCGCGCTGTACGGTGGCCTCGACCACGGCATCGAACGGACTCGATCCGTCGCGTTCGTTGTGATGGATCTGCCCGATCAGGATCAAGGTGTTGCGCATCAGGATGCCCGACAGCGCGATCAGCCCGACCAGCGCATTGATGCCGAACGGCTGCTGGAACAGAAGCAGGGTCGGCACCACGCCGATCAGGCCGAGCGGACTGGTGGCGAACACCATGACCATGGCCGCGATCGAGCGCACCTGCAGGATGATGATGAGCAGGGTGAGCGCGATCATGATCGGGAACAGCGGCAGCATCGCCGTCGTGGCCTTGGCGGATTCCTCGATGGAGCCGGCCTGTTCGATCCGATACCCGGACGGAAGCGCCGCGACGATCGGCTGCAACTGTTTCAGGACCGCGGTGGACACGTCCGGGGGTTGCAGCCCGTCGGCGATGTCGCCGCGCACCGTGATGGTCGGCGTGCGGTCGCGGCGGCGCAGGATCGGATCCTCCATGCGCACTTCGACACTGCCCACCTGCGCCAACGGAATGCGTTGCCCTGCGGAGCCGACCAGCGTCAGGCCGGCGATCTTCGCCGGATCGAGGCGGATGGCGCCCGCCGCGCGGCCGACCACCTGCACCGACCGGATGTCCTCGCGTACCTCCGTCAACGGCACCCCGCTCAGCAGAAACTGCAATTGCTGCGCCACCGAACTGGAGGTCAGGCCGATCGCCTGCAGGCGCTCCTGATCGAGGGTGAAGTGCAAGGTGGGGACGCGGTTTCCCCAATCGCTGTTGACGGTGCGCAGCATCGGGTTGGCGTGCATCACGCCCGCGACGCGATGCGCGATCGCACGCAACGTGTCCGGGTCGGGCCCCATCACGCGGTAGGCCACCGGGTAGGGCGACGGAGGACCGAACACGATCTGGGTGACGCGCACCTGCGCCTCGGGCACCAGCCCGTCGGCCACGGCCTGGCGCAACCGGAACTTGAGGGCTTCCCGTTGCTTGTCGTCGCCGGCGAGCGCGACGATCTTGGCGAACGAAGGATCGGGCAATTCGGGCGCCATGGCCAGGAAGAAGCGCGGCGCGCCCTGGCCGATGTACGCCGTCACGATCCTGGCTTCCCGCTGCCGCGCCAGCCACGCTTCCACTTTCGCCGTCGCCGCGCTGGTCTGCGCGATGGATGTGCCGTACGGCATCTGCACTTCGACCAGGACTTCCGGCCGGTCGGAGGTGGGAAAGAACTGCTTCTTGACCAAGCCCATGCCGACCACCGCCAGCGCGAACGCTCCCAGCACCGCGCCGGCCACCAGCCACTTGCGGGCGATGACGCGCCCCAGCACCCGGCGGAAGCGGTTGTAGTGGCGCGTGTCGTAGATGGCGGCGTGCCCGCCCTCGACCTTCTGGATGTCCGGCAGCAGCTTCACGCCCAGGTAGGGAGTGAACGCCACCGCCACCACCCACGACGCGATCAGCGCGATGCCGACGATCCAGAACATGTTGCCGGTGTACTCGCCCGCGGTGGAGCGCGCGAACCCGTTGGGCATGAAGCCGATGGCGGTGACCAGCGTGCCGGACAGCATGGGCGCGGCCGTGTGGCTCCAGGCATAGGCGGAGGCCTTGATGCGGCTGTAGCCCTCCTCCATCTTCACCACCATCATTTCGATGGCGATGATGGCGTCGTCGACCAACAGGCCCAGCGCCAGGATCAACGAGCCGAGCGTGATGCGGTCGAAGTTCTTGCCGGTGGCCGCCATGATGACGAACACCGCCGCCAGCGTCAGCGGCACCGCCGCCGCGACCACGACGCCGACACGCCAGCCCATGCTGAGGAAGCAAACCACCATCACCACCAGCAGCGCGACGAAGAACTTGACCATGAACTCGTCGACCGCCGCGCGGATGTTCACCGCCTGATCGGTCACCTTGTCGAGGGTCATGCCCAGCGGCAGAGCGGCATTGATGCTGCCGACTTCCGCCTCCAGCGCCTTGCCCAGGTCGAGCCCGTTCCAGTCGTCGCGCATCACCACGCCCAGCAACAGCGCCGGCTCGCCGTTGTTGCGCACCAGGAAGGTGGCAGGATCTTCGTAACCGCGTTCGACGGTCGCGACATCGGACAGCTTCAGGGTGCGGCCCTGCGCCACGATGGGGGTCTGGCGGATCTTGTCCAACGTGTCGAGCGCGCCCTCGATGCGCACCACCACTTGCGGCCCCCTGGTCTCGATGGACCCGGCAGGCGTCAGCGCGTTCTGGCCGTTCAGCGCAGCGAAGATCTCCTGCGGGGCGACGCCCAGCGTCGCCAGGCGGTCGTGCGAGAACGAGACGAAGATGCGCTCGGGCTGCTCACCGATGATGTTGACCTTCTTCACCCCGGGCACATGCAGCAGCCGCTGGCGCAGCGACTCGGCATCGCGCACCAGCAGGCGCTGCGGTTCGCCCTTGGCCTTGAGCGCAAACAGCGCGAACGTCACGTCCGCATACTCGTCGTTGAGCATCGGGCCGATGACGCCGGCCGGCAGCTTCCCGGCCTCGTCCCCGAGCTTCTTGCGCGCCTGGTAGAACTGCTCCTGGACTTGCGACGGCGGCGTTCTGTCGAGCAGCGACAGCATCGTCACGGCCAGTCCCGGACGCGTATAGGTTTCCGCCCGGTCGTACCAGCGCAGCTCCTGCAGGCGCTTTTCCAGCGGCTCGGCGACCTGATCCTGCATCTCCTGCGCGGTCGCGCCCGGCCAGGCGGTGACGACCGTCATCTGCTTGATCGTGAACGGCGGGTCTTCCGCGCGCCCGAGCTGGAGGAACGCGACGATCCCCGCAACGGAAATCAGGACGATCAGGAACAGCGTGATCGAGCGCTCGCGGACCGCGAGCGCGGACAGGTTGAAACGTCCCGCGCTCATGGACGCGCTCCGACCGCGCCCGCCCTGGCCGGGTCGATCGGCCTGACGATCTCGCCGTCGCGCAGCAGATGCGCGCCCAGCGCCACCACCCGATCGCCGGTCTGGAGCTTGCCCGTCACCTGCAGGACGTCGTCCGCCACGCCCAGCACCCGCACGGGTCGCCAGACCGCCCTCGCCGGCGTCCCCTCGACCGCCCAGACACCCGGCCCCTTGCCGGCGTCGAACAAGGCGCCGATCGGGACCTGCAGGGCAGACGGCGCGTCGGCATGGCCAGACAGCTGGACGCTGACGGTGGCCCCGAGCGGCGCCTGGGCGAGCGCTCCGCCGAGCACGTAGCGGGCTTCGTACGTCCGCGTCGCTGGATCCGATGCATCCGACAGCTGCCGCAGCGTGGCCGGCACCGTTGCCTGTCGGTTGCCATACAACGTGGCCTGCGCGCTCGATCCGAGTGCGGGCCGCAGCGTCTCGGGCAACTGGACGACGGCTTCGCGCTGGCCTGCCCGCGCCAGGCGCACCACCGGTTGCCCGGCACTCACCACTTGGCCAGGCTCGGCGAGCGTTGCCACGACCACGCCATCCGCATCAGCGCGCAGCAGCGCGTAGCCGGAGGCGTTCGTGGCCACGTCGGCCTGCGCCTCGGCCGCCTTCAGCTGCGCCTGCGCCGCGTCGGCGGCGGCCCTGATCTGCGCGTATGCGGAGGCGGAAACAGCGCCCTCGGCGACCAGGTCGCGATAGCGCACCTCATCCTCGGCGGTCTGCCTGGCGCGCGCTTTCGCCGCCGCCACGGCTTGCTGTTGCGCGCGCGCCTGCAGCCCGAGATCGACCGGATCCATGCGCATCAGCGGCTGCCCGCGCTTGACCGTCTGCCCGGTGTCGACCAGGCGCTCCAGCACCTTGCCGGACACGCGGAACCCCAGGTCGCTCTGGATCCGCGCCGCGACCACGCCAGAGAACGACGGCGAGGACGCGATGGCCGCTCGCACCACCCCGACCCTGACCCGCGGTGCCTCGGTGCGTGGATCGGAGGCGTGATCGCTACCGCAGGCCGCGAGGGCAAGCGACAACAGGCAAATGAGAGGCGAAGCAAACCGGCGCCGACGCATGGGAACCCTTCTGAGGAAGAACTGGCGCCCCCATTCTTTTACTTGTGACCAAATTAGTCAATAGTCACAACATGTCGACTAAGGCGCCAGGCTCCGCAGGATCAGGCTGGACAACTGCGCCGTCGCGTCTGCGGCGTTGTCCAGGTTGTGCTGCAGCAACAGCGGATTGACGTATGGGCGCATGACCAGATAGATGGCATTGACCGCCTCGTCCAGCGGGGTCTTGCGTTCGAACTCCCCCGCTTCGCGGCCATCGCGCACGATCTGCAGCACCAGCGCCTTCAGATGGGCCTCGTAGGCGCCGACCGCCGGCCAGGACTCGCTGGCGGAGGTGGCGGCGAGGTCGTAGAGCTTGCGCTCCTGGAAGAACAGATGGCTGCCCGCTTCGGCCAAGGCCTTGAACATCCGGCGCAGCCGCTCCGCCGCCGCGGGCACGTCGGCCACGGCGGCGTCGACCGCCGCCATGATGGCGCTCAGGCGATTGGAGCAGATGACCTCGCCGATCGCCTGCTTGGAATCGAAGAACTTGTAGATGTAGGCCTTGGAAAACCCGATCGCCTTGGCCAGTTCGGACACGGTGGTCTTGCCATAGCCATAGCGGCCGAAATAGTCGGTCGCCGCCTCGACGATCTGATCGCGGACGTCATGGTCCGAAGGCCCGCGGAGTTGGGGCGCAGGCGTGTGTGTTTTGCTCATTTCGGCAGCTTACGTGGGGCGCTGCGGCTTGACAACGAGTGACCAAATTATAATATGGTCACAACCGCATTACCCCAAAGGCTTCCACATGCCGCCCCGTCGCTCCCTCGTTCTGTCGCTCTGTGCCGGCCTGCTGGCGGGGTGCGTCGCAGGCCCGGACTATCGCCGCCCCGATGTTCCCGTGCCCACCCACTACCTGGGAAGGACGGCGACGGATCGAGGCGATGGCGCGCCTGCCGCCGACCTGGCGACGTGGTGGCAGGGGTTCGACGACCCGCTGCTGACCCACTTCGTCGCAACGGCCCTGGAACAGAACCTGGACATCGCCCAGGCGACCGCCCGCGTTGCACAGGCGCGCGCCGCCGTCGGCGCCGCCACGGCGGCGCTGCTGCCGTCCGCGCAGATCAGCGGTTCGGCTGCGCGCGCCTATCAATCGATCGAGACGCCACTCGGTCAAGTACTCGCGGCGACGCCCGGCCATGATCGTTGGGGCAATGCCGAGGAGGCCGACCTCGGCGCAAGCTGGGAAATCGATCTGTTCGGCGGCCTGCGACGCGGCCGGGAAGCAGCGCAGGCCGATTACCAGGCCTCGCAGGCCGGCGCCGCGGCAACGCGGCTGGCGGTGGCGGCGCAGACGGCGGACCTCTACATCGCCATCCGTGGCATGCAGACCCGCCTGGCGATCGCCGAGCGACAGGTGCGGACCCAGCGGGATCTGCTGGCGAAAGTGCAACGGCTGTACGACAAGGGACTGGCCGCCGATTACCAGGTCCGGCAGGCAGAAGGCGCGCTGGCGACCGTGCAAGCGAGCGTTCCCGCGCTGCAGACGGGCCTGGATGCGACGATGAACGCCTTGGACGTGATGCTGGGTGTCGCACCGGGGACGCATCGCGGCGAGCTGGAGGCGGTGGCACCGATTCCCTCGGCGCCACGGATCGCCGACATGGGATCGCCTGCCGACCTGCTGCAGCGGCGCCCGGACCTGATCGTGGCCGAACGCCGGCTGGCGGCCGCCAACGCCCGCATCGGCGCAGCGATCGCCGCCTACTACCCCACGTTCTCGCTCAGCGGCCTGCTGGGAAGCGCCACGGCGATCCCCGGCGGCACGCTGTTCGGCAGCGGCGCGAAGCAAGCGTCGGCCGTGCTGGGGCTGCGCTGGCGGCTGTTCGACTTCGGCCGCATCAATGCGCAGATCGCACTGGCGAAGGGGCAGGACGCGGAAGCGCTGGCGGCCTACCGCCAAGCCGTTTTGCGCGCGACCGAGGACGTCGAGAACGCGTTGTCGGCCGTGCTCAACCGTGGCCAACAGAGCGCGAGGTTGACCCAAGGCGAAGCCGCGCTCTCCCGTGCCAGGCAATCCTCGTTCGCGGCGTATCAGCACGGAACGGCGAGCCTGATCGACGTGTTGCAGGCCGACGCGACGCTGCTGCAGGCATCGGACGCGAGAGCCCAGGCCCAGGCCGACGCGGCGCATGCCGCCGTGGCGGCGTTCAGGGCACTGGGAGGCGGCTGGCAACCCGCGCCACCCGTGCCGCCCGCAGCGACTGTAGCACGTTGAAGCGCGCCTGCGTCGGGGGGAGGCCGCACGGATGGCGTGCCGCGGCGCAGCGACCGCGCATGCAGGGCGCTTTGCCGCAGGCGAGCCGCAGCGGGTAGGCTTGGCCCACCACCGGCCACGGCCGGTGCCATCCCATTGCCAGGAGCTCGCGCATGTCCAGATCGCCCCGTCCGTCCCCTGCCCTCGCCGGTGCGGTCCTGCTCGGCGGGATCGGCCTGTCCGCCTCCGCGCTGGCCATGACCGATCTCGCCCAGGGCTATGCGCTGGGCGCCGCCGCCGCCGTCACGCCGCCGCAGCACGCCGAGGCCACCGCCCAGACCGCGCCGACGCCCGCTCCTGCGGCACAGGCCAAGCCTGCCGCCGATCCGGCCAAGGCCAGCGAAGGCGGTTGCGGCGCCAAGGCCGGCGACGGCGGTTGCGGCGCGCACGCCCCGGCGGCGACGCCGGCCAAGCCCGAGACGGCCGGCGCCGCCGCCACGCCGCAGGCCAAGCACGACGACAAGGCCATGGCCGAAGGCAAGTGCGGCGAGGGCAAATGCGGTGGCAGCCACTGAAGCGCCGCCGCGGCCCCTGGCAGCGGCCAGCGCCGGCCTCGGGCTGCGTCGCGGCTTGCTCCAGGACTTGCTGCAGGCGCCGGCGGACGCGTTCGATTTCCTCGAATGCGCGCCGGACAACTGGATCGGCGTCGGCGGCCGTCCGGGGGAATTGCTGCAAACGCTGAGCGCCCGCCATCCGCTCAGTTGCCACGGCCTGTCGTTGTCGCTGGGCGGCATGGCCGCGCTGGACACCACCCTGCTGCAGCAGACCCGTCAGTTCCTCGACCGGCACCGGGTCGCGCTGTACAGCGAACACCTCAGCTACAGCGCCGACGACGGCCACCTCTACGAACTGCTGCCGCTGCCGTTCACCGACGAAGCGGTGCGCCACGTCGGCGCGCGCATCGCCCAAGTACAGGACGCGCTGGGCCGGCGCATCGCGGTGGAGAACGTCTCCTACTACGCCGCCCCCGGCCGGGCGATGAGCGAAGCCGCCTTCGTGGCCGCGGTGCTGGACGAGGCCGACTGCGACCTGCTGCTGGACGTCAACAACGTGCACGTCAACGCCTGCAACCACGGCGACGATGCCCTGGCCTTCCTCGCCGCCATGCCCAGCGCGCGCATCGCCTCGTACCACGTCGCCGGCCATCGCGACGACGCCGCCAGCGGGCTGAAGATCGACACCCATGCCGCGCCGGTGGTCGACCCGGTGTGGGACCTGCTCGCCACCGCCTACCGCCTGCACGGCGTGCGTCCCACCGTGCTGGAGCGCGACGGCCAGTTCCCGCCGCTGCACGAACTGCTCGACGAAGTGCAGCGCATCCGCGCCGTGCAGGCGCAATCGCTCGACGCATGAGCGACACCCTGCGCGCGCAACAGTTCGCGCTGACCCGGCACCTGCGCGATCCGCAGCGGTACCCGCCGCCAGCGGATATCCCGCCGCAGCGCCTGGCCGTGTACCGCGCCCTGTTCTTCGACAACCTGGCGCAGTTGCTCGGCGGCCAGTTCCCGGTGCTGCGCGCCACCCTCGGCGACGCCGACTGGACGGCGCTGCTGCGCGCGTTCTGCGCCGACCACCGCGCCCGCACGCCGCTGTTCCCGCGCCTGGGCGAGGAACTGGTGGCGTTCCTGGCGCAGCGCGCACCCGATCCGCAGCGTCCCTGGCTGGCCGAGCTGGCGCACTACGAAACCGTGGAACTGCAGGTGCAGATCGACGATGCCGCGCTGCCACCGCATGATCCGCATGGCGACCTGCTCGACGGCATCCCGCTGCTGTCGCCCTGGCTGCGGCTGCTGCGCTACCGCTGGCCGGTGCAGCGCATCGGCCCGGCCTGGCAGCCGGACACGGCGCCGGCGCAGCCGACCTGCCTGCTGGCGCGGCGCGAGGCCGACGGCCAGGTGCGCTTCGCCGAACTGGCGCCGCTGGCCCATGACGTGCTGGCGGCGCTACAGCCTGGTACGCGCAGCGGGCGGGCGCTGCTGCTGGACCTGGCTGCCGCGCACGGCCTTGCGCCGGCCGCCCTGCTGCACGAGGGCACGGCCCTGCTGGAGCGGCTGCGCGCGCAGGGCAGCGTACTCGGCACGCACGTGCCTGGGTAACGCCGCGGCGGCCGGCGGCCGCGCTCTGCTAACCTTGGCGGATGAACGATTCGGTCGACAGCCCCTCGCAACCCCTGGTCATCACTCCGATGTCGCGGCGTTTCCGCGGCTATCTGCCGGTGGTGGTTGACGTGGAAACCGGCGGGTTCGACTGGAACAAGCATGCGCTGCTGGAGATCGCAGTGGTGCCGATCGAGATGGACGATTTCGGCCAGCTGTATCCCGGCGTCACCGCCAGCGCGCACGTGGTGCCGGCGCCGGGCACCCTGATCGATCCGAAGTCACTGGAGGTCACCGGCATTGTCCTGGATCACCCGTTCCGCTTCGCCAAGCCCGAACGCGAGGCGCTGGACCACGTGTTCGCGCCGGTGCGCGCGGCGGTGAAGAAGTACGGTTGCCAGCGCGCCATCCTGGTCGGCCACAACGCCCATTTCGACCTCAACTTCCTCAATGCCACGGTCGCCCGCTGCGGCCACAAGCGCAATCCGTTCCATCCCTTCAGCGTGTTCGACACCGTCACCCTCGCCGGCATCGCCTACGGCCAGACCGTGCTGGCGCGCGCGGTGCAGGCCGCCGGCTTCGACTGGAACGCCGCCGACGCGCACAGCGCGGTCTACGACACCGAGCAGACCGCGCGCCTGTTCTGCAAGATCGCCAACGCCTGGCCGGCCCCACCGATCGCCGCGGCGCCTTGAGTCCGCGGCGCGCCTTGCATGGCCACGCGCGACGCCGTCGTGTTGGCCCGGCGGCACTGCGACCGAGCGGCGGGTGATAGCGCCGCACGCACGCCGGCAGCGCGCCGCATGACCCGCAACGTGCTGTTCGTGTGCAGCCGCAATCGGCTGCGCAGCCCCACCGCGGAACAGGTGTTCGCCACCTGGCCCGGCGTGGAGACCGCCTCGGCCGGCGTCGACCACGCTGCGGACACCCCGGTCACGCCGGAGTTGCTGGAGTGGGCGGACCTCATCTTCGTCATGGAAACGATGCATCGCGCCAAGCTGTCGCGCCGCTTCAAGCGCCACCTCGGCCGCGCTCGCATCGTCTGCCTCGACATCCCCGACGACTTCGCCTACATGGATCCGGCGCTGGTGCAGCTGCTGACCGCGAAGGTATCGCGCCACCTGCCTGCACGCTGATCCTGCGCCCGCCGGCATCCAGCGCGTCCGCATCGGCATCCGCGATGCGCGCGCGTACAAAGACCCTGTGCTTCCACAAGACAACGCGCATCATGGCGGACGTGCCCCACGAACGACCCGCCCAGCGAACACGACCGATGCCCTGACCTTCCTGCGCGCGCAGCAACCTCTGCCAGACGACGACCAGCTCACCCAGGACCTGGTCGACGCCTACGACGCGGCGAGACGGCTGTTCCTCGCCGATCCCGATCGCGACGTGCTGCCCCTGTTCCTGCGCTCCTTCGGCAACGGCGACGGCTGGGGCATCTATCCGCTGGTCGAGGACGTGTTCCATGCCTGCGACCGCGGCGACGCCAGTGCCGCGATCCGGGAGGCGCTGGACGATCCCGCGCTACCTGACGGTAGCCGCTATTGGGTCACGCAGTTGGCCGCCGCCTTTGCGGATCCGGCCTTGCGCGAGGGGCTGGCCCTGTCGTTGCGGTCGGAACATCCAGACACCCGCGAGGCAGCGCAGATGGCGCTGGAGATGCTGGACCACCACGCCACACGCTGAAACGCGCGCGTCTGCGATTCACGCTACAAGGCAACGACAGCACCGATCCGCATCCCCGGACGCATGCCCTCAGCCCGCGCACACCCGATCGCGCCCCATGCCCTTGGCCCGGTACAGGGCGCCGTCGGCGCGTTCCAGCCACTGGCTCGGCGTCTCGTCCGCGCGCAGCGCGACCAGGCCGCCGCTGAAGGTGACGCGCAACGCCGGCGCCTCGGGCGCCCACTGCAGGCGCGCATGGAACAGGTCGCGCAGGCGCGTGGCGAAGCGCTCGGCATCGGCCAGCGGCGTGTCGCCCAGCAGCACCGCGAACTCTTCGCCGCCCAGGCGCGCCGGCAGGTCGGCGGCGCGGCAGGCACTCAGCAGCAGCTGCCCGACCTCGCGCAGCACCGCATCGCCGGTGGCATGCGAATAGCCGTCGTTGATCTGCTTGAAGCGGTCGATGTCCATCACCAGCAGGCATAGCGGCGCGCCGCTGCGCTGCGCGCGCTGCACGCTGTGCACCAGCACTTCGTCGAAGTGACGCCGATTCGGCAACGCGGTCAGCGCGTCTTCGTGCGCCAGGCGCTCGAAGGCGGTGGCCTGGCGCTGCAGTTCCGCCAGCAACTGGCTCTTCTCGGCATCGGCCTGCAGCAGGCGTTCGGTCTGCAGCCGCAGCGCACTGGTGCGCCGCTCCACCAACCGTTCCAGGCGCAGGGCACGCCGCTTGTAGCGCGCGATCAGGTAGCGGTACAGCAGCACCAGCGCCAACACCAGCACCGCCACGGCCGCCGCGTGCACGCTGTGCCGCTGCCACCACAGCGGCGCGACGCTGAAATGCCACACGGCCTCGCGGGTGCTCCAGGCGCCGTCCGGATGCGCCGCGGCCACGTGCAGGGTGTAGTCGCCCGGCGGCAGGCCGATGAATTCCACGCTGCGCTGGTTGCCGCGGTCGATCCAACCGCTGTCCAGGCCATCGAGCCGGGTGCGGTAGCGGATGCGCTCGGGCAGCAGATAGCTCAGGCCGACATAGGACACGCTGATGCGCTTGGCACCAGGGAGTTCCGTCTTGCGCTGCCAGGGGAAGGGCTGCCCATCCAGCAGCACGCTCTCGATCGCCGCCGGCGGTGGCAGGCGATCGCGGAAGCGCGCCAGGCGCCGCGGATCGACCGTGCTGACACCGCCGGCGGTGACCAGCCACACCGTGCCGTCGTGACGCAGGATCATCGACGGCCCGGAGCTGCCGTTGCCCTGGGCATTGGACATGCCGTCGATCTCGTCGTAGCGGCTCACCTGCAACCGCGCCTGGCGGCCGTCGGCAACCGCATCCAGCGCCGCCGCGGTGGTGCGCAGCACGCCGCGGTTGCTGCTGATCCAGACATTGCCGAGGCGGTCGCGGACCAGTTGGAACACCGCATCCACCGGCATGCCCTGCTCCAGCCCGACCCGCGCCAGCCGGCCATCGCGATCGCGGTGCAGGCCGCGGTCGGTGGAGATCCACATGTCGCGGCCCAGCGCCTGGAATCCGAACACGGTGCGCGCGCCACCCAGTGGCTCCAGCGCCAACTGCCGCACCCTGCCGTCGCGCAGCACGGACACGCCTTCAACCGAGCCGATCCACAGCGCGCCGTCGACGCTGGCCAGGGCGGTGATCAGGCCGTGCGGCAGGCCGGGCACGTCCGGGACCGACAGCCGCTCGCCGTCGATGCGCATCACCCCGCTGCGCGTGCCGATCCACACCGTGCCAGCGATATCGACGCTGAGCGCACGCACCTGGCCGCTGGGCAAGCCCTCGTCGGTTCCGTAGTGGCGCACGACGCGGCCGTCGCGCAGGCGGAACACGCCGTCGGCATAGGTGCCCATCCACAGGTCGCCGTCGCGGCCGCGCGCCAGGCTCAGCACCGATGGCGCGTCGCGCAGCGCGACCGGGGCAATGCGCCCGTCCGGCGCCATCCGGTCCAGGCCGGCGGCGCTGCCGATCCACAGCGCGCCATCCGGGGTCTCCAGCAGCGCGCGCACGTAGTCGCCGCTGAGTCCGTCGCGGCGGGTATAGCCGGCGAACAGCGTCTCGCGCAGGCGGAACAGGCCGCCATTGGCGCCGATCCAGATGCTGCCCTCGGCATCCTGCAGCAGGCTGACGATGCGCCCGTTGGGCAGCACGTCGCCCGGCAACATGCGCTCGATGCCGTGCGCGCTGATCCGCAACAATCCCTGGTTCTCGGTGCCCAGCCAGATCGCGCCGTCGCGGTCGCGCAGCATCGAGGTGAAATGGCCGTAGCCCGGCAGATGCTCCACCAGTACTGCGCGCTCGCCCTGCAAGCGATACAGGTTCTCCCCGGCGACCAGCCACAGCGAGCCGTCCGGTGCCCGGTACGGCCAGGCCAGCCCCGGCGGCAGGCCGAAGGCGGCCGGCGCGCGCCGCAGCACGCCCTGCGGGTCGCGGTACAGCAGGCCGTCGAGGCTGCCGATCCAGAGCCGTCCCTGGTCGTCGGCGGCCAGGTGCGGAAAGCTCGCCGCCAAGGGCAGATCGCGCGGCGCCGGCTGGTAGTCGAAGCGGCCATCCGGCCACAGGCAGCCCAGGCCATTGCCCTCGAACAGCAGCCACATGCGGCCGTCGCGGTCCTGGGTCATGGCGTGGATCAGCGCATGCGGCCAGCCCGGCGGCTGCCGCCAGAAACGCCACTGGCCGGCCGCATCGTGGCGGCCGAGATTGCCGCGCGAATCGCTGAGCCACAACGCGCCGGCGCGGTCCACGTACAGCGAGCCGACACCGTTGTCCGGCAGGCCCGGGCGGGTGCTGCGGTCGATGACGGTGAAGTCTAGGCCGTTGTAGCGCACCAGCCCTTCCCAGGTGGCGAACCAGAGGCGGCCGTCCGGGGTCTGCGCCAGATCGCGCAGGGAGTTGTGCGGCAGGCCGTTGCGCGAGGTCCAGGAATCGATCGCGTAGTCGCGCAGCGGCGGCACACCGTCTGCAGCGCCGTCGGCGGCGACAGCGCGCCAGGCCACGCCAAGCGCCAGCAGCAGGACCAGCAGCAGCGGCCATGCGAACGGCCACGCGCGCCCGCGGCCGCGTGCGAGCACCGCTTCCCCCCTCCCCCTGGCGACGTTCACTGTCTCGACCCGATCCGACGCAGGCGGGGCGCGACAGGACCCTGGCGCGGGGTGCCAGAGTCGAGGGGACGGGGGCGACGCAGACTCATTACCGGAGCGGAACACGGGACGAGCGCCCATGGTAGGCAAAAAACAGGCGCTGCGGGTGTAGGCGGTAGCAGGGCAGTGGAAAAGGACGCGTGAAGATTGCGCGACTGTTAAGCCGGGGCGGCTTGCGCAGAGGACAGTGCCGACAACGCTGGATCGCAGTGATGCCCTTCTTCCATCGGGAGAAGGTGGCCCGAAGGGACGGATGAGGGTCCGGGTGAATCCTGGGGAGAAGTCGACTGCAGTGGCTTCGGGAAGGTCTCGGTAAAGCTTGGTGTTGCCAGCGATGCCCTTGAGGGGCTTCGCCCCCCGTACCCTCACCACAGCCCCTCTCCCGCGGGGAGAGGGGCTTCCATGCGTCAGACGCTCCCTTCTCCCATCGGGAGAAGGTGCCCCGAAGGGGCGGATGAGGGTCCGGGCGAAGCCTGGGGAGAAGTCGACTACAGCGGCTTCGGAAAGGTCTCGGTGAAGCCTGGTGTTGCCATCGATGCCCGCGAAGGGCTTCGCCCCCGTACCCTCACCCCAGCCCCTCTCCCGCGGGGAGAGGGGCTTCCAGGTGTCAGACGCTCCCCTTCTCCCATCGGGAGAAGGTGCCCCGAAGGGGCGGATGAGGGTCCGGGCGAAGCCTGGGGAGAAGTCGACTGCAATGGCTTCGGGAAGGTCTGGGTGAAGCTTGGTGTTGCCATCGATGCCCGCGAAGGGCTTCGCCCCCGTACCCTCACCCCAACCCCTCTCCCGCGGGGAGAGGGGCTTGGGTTGCTCCCAGCGCTGAGGGGCGCTGCCGGCGTCACAGACGCGGCGCCGGGCGCTTAGCCCATGCGCTGGCGCACCGCCTCGAACAGGGTCACGCCCGCGGCGACCGAGACGTTGAGGCTCTCGATCTCGCCCGGCATCGGGATGCGCACCAGGCCGTCGCAATGCTCGCGGGTCAGCCGGCGCAGGCCGTCGGACTCGCCGCCCAGCACCAGCGCCACGTTGCCGCGCAGATCCTGCGCATACAGCGAGGTCTCGGCCTCGCCGGCCAGGCCGTAGATCCACACGCCCTGCTTCTGCAATTCGCGTAGGCACCGCGCCAGGTTGGTCACCGCCACGATCGGCAGGCGGTCGGCGGCACCGGCCGAGGTCTTGCGCACGGTGGCGTTGACCGGCGCCGACTTGTCCTTGGGAATCACCACCGCCGTCACGCCGGCCGCGGCGGCACTGCGCAGGCAGGCGCCGAGGTTGTGCGGATCCTGTACGCCGTCCAGCACCAGCAGCAGGGCGCGGCCCTCGGCGGCGCCGACCAGGCCTTCCAGTTCGCTTTCGGCCCAGGTCCGCGCCGCGGCGTAGCGCGCGGCCACGCCCTGGTGCCGCACCGAGCCGCCGACGCCGTCCAGCGCCTGCGTGTTCACCCGCCGCACGTCGATGCCCTTGCGCCGCGCGTTCTCCTCGATCTCCTGCAGGCGCGGATTCTTGCTGCCCGCCTCCACCAGCACCTCGCGCACGTTGTCGGCGTCGTTCTCGATCGACGACGCCACGGCGTTGACGCCGACGATCCACTGGTTCTGCTTGCTCATGAGGCGGGACTACGCGATAGGAAAGCGGGCATGGTAGGGGTTGTGGCCGCTGGCGTCATGCCTGGGGGCCGGGATTGGAGATTGGAGATTCGGGATTGGCAGAAGCGGCATGCCTGCGATGTCCTGCTTGCCTGCTGCCCTGAGATACACGCGTTGCGGCTGCATGACTACGAACGCCTCTCTCAAATAGCCAAGCCGTGCGCAGCACGCCGTTGTGGGAGGGACTTCAGTCCCGACTGCAGGCAGCCTGAACTCCTTGCCTGCCCTCACCTGTCGCGTTCGAAGGCCAGAGTGACAGCAGGATCGCCAGCGACGCGACGCGCCCATTGGTACCGCCCCGGCAACTCAGCCCGGCCAGCGCTCGGTGTCGTGGTCCGGATGCTGGCGCGAGACGACATCGGCCAGGAACGGCGCGGCGGCCAGATCGCCCTCGGTGTGGGTCGCTGGCAGGCGATGCAGCGCATCCACGAACGGCAGCTTCGCTTCGATGCCGTACTGGATGGTGGGCGGCAGGTCCTGAGGACGATCGAAGGCGCCGGCCGCCACCGCGATGCCGTCCGGCGCTTCGTAGGTCAGCGGCGTGCCGCAGTCGGCGCAGAAGCCGCGCTGCACCAGGTTGGACGAGGCGAAACGCTTGGGCGCACCGCGGGTCCAGGTCAGTTCCGCGCCGCGGGTGGAGACCAGCGGCGCGTAGTAGGCGCCGAACGCCTTCTGGCACATCCGGCAATGGCAGATCGAGGCATCGTGCAGGCGCCCGCGTACCCGGAAGCGCACCGCACCGCATTGGCAACCGCCGCTGTACTCCTGCATGTCTGCTCTCCGCTGCGGACCGCATCGCGCAGGGGTCGCCCCCGCACGACGCAAGGGATGCGCGATCGCGGCAGCCGCCACGCGGCCGGCCGCGACGCTGCGCCGTCAGTACTTCTTTTTCTTGCGCTTGGCCGGCTGCCCACGCGGTGGCGGCGGCGGCAACTCGTCGTGTGCCGACGCACCTTCCTCGACCAGCCGGAAGTCGATCTTGCGCTCCTCCATGCTCGCCTTCAGCACCACGATGCGCACGCGGTCGCCCAGGCGGAACTCGCGGCCGCGGCGCTCGCCGGTCAGGGTCTTGCGGGTGGCGTCGAAGTGGTAATAGTCCTGCGGCAACTGGGTCACGTGGATCAGGCCGTTGACCTTGGACTGGTCCAGCTCGACGAACAGGCCGAAGCTGGTCACGCCGCTGACCACGCCGTCGAACTGCCCGCCGACGTGCTTCTCCATCCACGCCGCGCGGTAGCGCTCGTCAACCTCGCGCTCGGCCTCGTCGGCGCGGCGCTCGCGCTCGGAACACTGCAGCGCCAGCGCCGCCATCGCGCGCGGCGCGTAAAGGTACTTGTCCGGCGCGCCGCGGGTCAGCGCGTACTTGATCGCGCGGTGCACCAGCAGATCCGGATAGCGGCGGATCGGCGAGGTGAAGTGCGCGTAGGCCTCCAGCGCCAGGCCGAAGTGGCCGGCGTTGTCGGGCGAATACACCGCCATGCTCTGGCTGCGCAGCAGCACCGATTCCAGCAGCGCCGCGTCCGGGCGCTCGCGCACCTTCTTCAGCAGCTTGGTGTAGTCGCCCGGTACCACCTTGCTCCACGCCGGCAGGCTCAGCTTGAACTCCTTGAGGAACTCCAGCAGGTCGGCGTACTTGGATTCCGGCGGCCGCTCGTGCACGCGGAACGGCGCCGGGATATGCGTCTCCAGCAGGTAGCGCGCCGCGGCCACGTTGGCCGCGATCATGCATTCCTCGATCAGCTTGTGCGCGTCGTTGCGCACCAGCATGCCGGCCTGGGTCACCTCGCCGGTGTTGTCGAGCACGAAGCGCACTTCCGCGGTCTCGAACTCGATCGCGCCGCGGCGCGCACGCGCCTTGGCCAGGATCTGGTACAGCTGATGCAGCCGCTCCAGTTGCGGCAGCACCGCCGCCACGTCCTTGCGCACCTGCTCGTCTTTTTCGCCCACCGCCTGCCACACCTGCTCATAGGTGAGCCGCGCGTGCGAGTTCATCACCGCCTCGTAGAAGCGCGCGCCGGCCACCTCGCCCTGGCGGTCGATCTGCATGTCGCAGACGAAGCACATGCGGTCGACCTTGGGGTTGAGCGAGCAGATGCCGTTGGACAGCGTCTCCGGCAGCATCGGCACCACGAAACCGGGGAAGTACACCGAGGTCGCGCGCTTGACCGCCTCGGTATCCAGCGGCGTGCCCGGACGCACGTAATGCGACACGTCAGCGATCGCCACCACCAGGCGGAAACCGTCGGCGTTGGGCTCGCAGAACACCGCGTCGTCGAAGTCCTTGGCGTCGGCACCGTCGATGGTCACCAGCGGCGTCTGCCGCAGGTCCACGCGGCCCTTGATCGCGGCCGGCTCCACCGTCAGCGGGACCGCCGCGGCTTCGTCCAGCACTTCTTGCGGGAACTCATAGGGCAGCTCGTGGCCGTGGATCGCCGCTTCCACCAGCAGCGACGGGGTCAGCTTGTCGCCGAGCACCGCGATGATCTTGCCGATCGGCGGGCGCCGCGCGTCCGGCGCGGAGGTCAGTTCGCACACCACCAGTTGCCCGTCGCGCGCCTCGCCGACGGCGTCGGCGGGGATCTGCACGTTGCGCTGGATGCGCTTGTCGTCCGGCACCACGAAGGCGATGCCGGCTTCCAGGCTGAAACGTCCGATCATCCGCGTCAGGCCGCGCTCGAGCACACGCGCGATGCTGCCTTCGCGACGACCGCGGCGGTCGATGCCGGTGACGTTGGCCAGGGCGCGGTCGCCATGCAGCACCTTGCGCATTTCGTACGGCGGCAGGAACAGGTCGTCGCCACCCTCGTCCGGACGCAGGAAGCCGAAGCCGTCCGGGTTGGCAATCACCACGCCGGGGATCAGATTGGTCTGCTGCAGCGGCGCGTAGCCACCGCGGCGGTTCTGCACCAACTGCGCCTCGCGCAACATCGCGCCCAGGCGCTTGCTCAGCGCTTCCTTGCGCGTGGGCTCGGTCAGGCCGAGCTGTTCGGCCAGTTCGTCCAGGGTCTGCGGGCCGTCGCAGCGCTCGAGCAATTGCAGGATCGCCTCGCGGCTGGCGATGGGCTGCGCATAGCGCTCGGCCTCGCGTGCGGCATAGGGATCCTGGATCGGCGCGGCGGTGTCGGGCGCGGCCGCCGGCGGCGGCGTCGGCGGGTGCAGCGGTTGCAGCGGCGGCTTGGGGCCACGGCGCAGGAAGCTGGGCATCCAGACGGGCAGACGCGATTTCTTCGGCGTATCGGGGGAGTGCGCGTCGCTGGACGCGGATTTGCCGGGCTTGCCGGACTTGCTTTTGCGAGTTGTCATCCGTGCATGGTACTCCCATGCAGGTGGCCCCCACCCGAACCGGGCGGTGCAGCCGCCGCGAACGCGCTCCCAGAAACGACGAAGCCCGCGTCAGCGGGCCGGTCGGTGCGAGAGTTCAGCGCTCTCGCGATGTTGCCTGTGGTGCCCAGGAGAGGACTCGAACCTCCACGGTTTTACCCGCTAGTACCTGAAACTAGTGCGTCTACCAATTCCGCCACCTGGGCGCTGAAGGCCGCGAATTCTGCGGTGCCGCCGCGACCTTGTCAACGCCTATTTCGCGTCCGGTCGCGATCGATCACGTCGATGACGCGATTCGACCGCGGCAGACAGCGTGCCCCGCACGCGCCGACCGCCGCGCGGCTGTGCACGCGCGCACGCTTCGGCGGCATGCGGATTCGGCAAAAAACCGCATGTGCGATGCCGATTCCGACACAGCGCCCGCGCAAGCGGACCTGCTTCGAAGATCCGCCGTGACGGCGCCGGAAGTTCGCGATTTTGTCGGTTGACCCGGATCGGCGCCCCGCTAGTTTGCATCCGGCAATCCGTCGCCCTCCCCCACGCTCCGGAGCCTCCACCATGCATCCCCTGTCCGCTTCCCTGCTCGCCGTCACCCTGTTCGCCAGCGCCACCAGCGCCTCCGCCGCCACGGCCGGCGCCGACGACGCCACGCTCAACTCCCTCACCGAGATCCAGCGCGCCCTGGACAGCGGCGCCTCGGTCGCCGTGGCGATCGACCTGAGCCAGTGCACGCCGACCTCCGGCGGCGCCACGCCCAGCCAGACCCGTGGCGGCCTGCGCATCGGCGCCTACCGCGTCACCGCCGACGGCACCCTGTCCTTCGCCGACGAACATGTCACCGTCGGTCGCGACGGCAAGCCGATCCAGCAGTTCCTGCGCTACCAGGTGCACCCGGACAACAGCATCGACTTCAGCATGTTCGTGTTCGCCCTGCCCAGCTACCAGCAGACCGGCAGCACCCTCGGCTACCGCTGCGCGATCAACCAGGGCCTGCGCTTCAACGTCGGCTACTGATCCGGCAGACCAAGAACGTCCTGAAGCGGGCGCCGTAACGACGCCCACCGCAGGTATGGGGAAGCCGGCCGCAGAAGCAGCCCATGAACTTGGCAGCCATATCCGCCGGTGCGAGACTTCCTGCCTCGCTCCCGTCCACGGTGGCCGCCCTGTTCCGCGACTCCACACAGCCACCGGCGCCTGCCGCCTGCGCGGAACTACCGCGGCTCCTGCTACAGGCGCTGGCGCCGCTGATGGGCAACCGTCGTCCCGAGGTCACGGAAACGTTTCTGCCCACCACCGGCGCGAACGCCCTGGCGCTCATCGACCAACGACTGCGTGCCTGGACCAGCACGGCCTACGCGACATGGTCAGCCGACACATTGCGGTGCATCCTGACATGTCCGATGCGCGAGGACGCGCAGCAGTCGTTGCTGTTCGTGGCGTGCGCTCACCCGGACGGCCGGGAACGGCAGAAGGCGGTATGGAATCTCGGCCAGTTCCCCTGCTACCTGAGCCTGGTCGCTGCGCTGTTGCGATCTGCCGACTGGGTGCCGCAGGTGCGTTTCGCCGCACGCGAGGCGGTCCAGCGCCTGCTTGGCAACTGCAATGCCGATGCGGTCCTGGCAGCGTGGCCGCTGGTTCTGCGGCTGCAGCAATGGGAGCGCGCATCCGATGGATGGCTCGAAGCCAACGTGGAAGGCTGGATGCTGGATCCGTGCAACGATGCACTGCTGCAGAGCGCGCGTGCATCCCACGATCCGGCGCTTCGCGCCTGGGCCTACCGGATCTCCATCGAACGCGGAAACACGCAGTTGCATGGGCAGGCGCTCATGCAGCAGGACCCGCGCATCGGCCTGCATGCGCTACGCCATGCCCAGGCGACGCGCGATGCGCGATGCGGCATCCATGGTGGCGATCGCCGCCGCCGGAATGCAGGCGCCGCACCCCGCCGTACGCCGGGAATGCCTGCACGCACTGGCGTCGGCGGACCCGGCGAAGGCCGCCATTGCGCTGCCGCACGCCCTGCTCGATCGCGCATCCGGCGTCCGCCGCCTCGCGGCCTACCTCACGCGGCAACAAGGCGCCGACCCACGCATCGCATGGCGCGCGGCACTGGATCAGGACAGCCCGGACGGCCGGATCGGCGCCCTCGCATCGCTTGCCGAGGAAGCCGAACCCGAAGACGCGGCGCGCTTGCGCACGCGCCTGTTCGCCACCCGCGCAAGCGTGCGTCAGCAAGCCCTGAAGGGCCTGTTGCGCCTGCGGCAACCGATCCCCTCGGATGCTACCCGGCGCCTCCTGCAACTTGGCGGCGGCAGGGTCATGGACACGTTGACCGACGCCATTCGGGACAGCGCGGTGACGTTCGACGCTGCGCTGATCCAGCACGTGCTCGGCGATGAGGCAACCGACGCCGCTTGCCGCGCGCGTCTGCACAAGTTCATGGGCATTCGCGGCCTATGGGATGGCCTGACGCAGCTATTGGCGCTACGCGTCGCCGAAGCGGACCGTCACTGGTGGCTGACGGCGATCGATGAGTGGATCGACCGAAGCGGGAGGTATACGCCGTTAGGCGAGCTACGCAAGCGCGCGCTGCTCGACTCCATTGCCGAGCGCACTGCCGACCTGCCGGGCGAGCGGGTAATGAAGATCCTGACTGCGGTACTGCGCTATTGAGGCATCGCTGGCCGCCTTGCGCGGACCAGCACGCGCGCAGCGCTCGCAGCGGACGACCGCGCTGCGTCCCGGCGCGAGCGGTTCCCTCCCCGGCCCCTCCGCGAACCGAGCTGACGTACGCGGCTGCAAATCGCTTGACAAGCCTCCAGTCCACGCGCAGAATTCTCGTTCTGAGTTGCCCAGGTGGCGGAATTGGTAGACGCACTAGTTTCAGGTACTAGCGGGTAAAACCGTGGAGGTTCGAGTCCTCTCCTGGGCACCACGACCGACAGGTCGAGAAAGATCTCAAAACCCGCTTCGGCGGGTTTTTTGTTGGCTGCGTGCAGGCCGCGACGCTCAGCGCTGCGGCGGACGCAACGGACCGATGTCCACGCGCACGCCCTTCACCCACACCGCCACCTTGTAGGCACGGTAGCCCGGATTATGGCGTTCGGCCGCACGCGCGGCCAGATAGGCATTGGCGGCATGCACCAGCACCTGCAAGGACGGCTCCAGTTGCGCGATGCGCCGGAGTCTCACTTCGTAGGTGGCCATGCGCCCTCCCCCACGCACGGGCATGCGCCGCGTCGCGCCGCGATCGGCCAGCGCATGGCGACGGCGCAGCGCGGCGCCGACACTCTGGTGTCTCCAACGTCCATGTCCTGCATGCGCATCCTCGCGCGTCCGTGCATTCCGCACCGCACGAGTATTGAATTTCCGAACAATCGGAGTCAAGCGAGGCTGTACGACAAGCCGGCGGATGCTCCATATCTTGGTAGGCCCGTCGTCCCCCAGGGCCCACCGCAATGAATAGCTTCGGCGACCGTTTGCGCGAAGCCAGGAAAGCCGCCGGGCTTACCCAGGAACAGTTGGGCTTCGCGCTGGACGTGACCAAGTCGTCGGTGTCCGCCTGGGAGAACGACCGCGAAACCCCGAGCTTCCGTCTCCTGCCAACGCTGCGCAATGTACTGAACCGCTCGCTCGACGAACTGGTGTGCGGCGTGGGCCCGGGCAAGCGCGTGCAGGACCTGCCCTCCGACTATCCGCTGCTGGCGCAGGATGCGCAGGAGCGCGCGTTGCTGGCGCGCTATCGCAACGCACCGCCGGGCCACCGCGACGCCGTGCTGGAACTGCTCAAGCCGAGCAGCGGCTGAGTCGCACTGGTGGCGGATGTGGCTTTCGGGTATCGCCAGTAACGAAAGAATGCCATTCGTAGGAGCGGCTTCAGCCGCGACAGGGCGTTATCGGTAACGCCTCGTCGCGGCTGAAGCCGCTCCTGCGGGGACAACGCCACGTCCCGCTGAGCCGCGGCAAGCGTGATGCTGGAGACTCCCTTCAGCGGCCGACGCCGAGCTTGCGCAGTGCCTCGCCCCAGATCGCGTAGCCCGCTTCGCTGGGATGGGTGCCATCGGGCATCAGCGCCGCCGGCAGTGTGCCGTCCGGCTGCAGGAACCGCGCGCCGATGTCGAGCCAGCGCACCTGCGGGTCGCGGCCGAAGCGCGCGGCCAGCAGGCGATTGGTCTGCAGGATCGGTTCGCGCTGCGGCGCATCGGCGGCGAAGCCGCGCGGAAAGATGCCCATCAGCACGATCCGGCTGTGCGGCAGGCGCCGCCGGATCTCGGCGACCACCGCCGCCACGCCATCGGCGGTCTCCTGCGGCGTATTGGTGCGCGCATGCTCGGTGCCGGCGAGATTGTTGGTACCGAGGTTGATCACCACCCAGCGCGGCGCCAGGCCGTCGACTTCGCCCTGGCGCAGCCGCCACAGCACGTTCTGGGTGCGGTCCCAGCCGAAGCCCAGGTTCAGCACGCGCGCGGCGCCGAAGGTGCGCTGCCAGGCCTGCGCGCCGTTCACCCGGATCGCCTGCGGCGTCCCCGCCCAGAAATGGGTGATCGAATCGCCGAGCATCACCACCTGCGGCTGCATCTGCCGCGCAGCGTCCAGCGCGGCATGGTGGCGGCCATACCAATCGTAGGAATCCTGTTCCAGCCAGGGCACCGGGATGCGCGCCGTGTCGACGTCGGTCATCGCGTCCAGCGGCACCCGTGGCGCGTCGTCGAGCAGCCGCGCCAGGGTCGGCTCGATCGCCTCGGCCATGCGCCGCTGCCCGCGCGTGTCCGGGTGCAGCGCGCCGCTGCCGGGACGCTGGCGTGGATCGTAGAACAGGCTCGGATCCAAGGTGCCGTCGGCGCGCTGGAACACCGTGCCGATGTCCAGGTAGGCCACGCGCGGATTGTCGCCATAGCGCACCGCCAGCGCACGATTGATCTCGGCATCGCGCGCACTCTTCTGCGCCGACAGCCCACTGGGCAGCAGGCCGAGCAACAGGATGCGCGCGCGCGGCAGGCGCTGCTCCAGCGTGGCCACCACCGCATCGATGCCGCGCACCGTATCCGCCGCACTGTCGCCGTCGCGGCCGGTGTTGTTGGTGCCGATCAACAGGACCGCCACCTTGGGCCGCAGGCCGTCGACTTCGCCATGCTGCAGGCGCCACAGCACGTGTTCGGTGGCATCCCCGCTGAAGCCGAGGTTGAGCGCGCCACGGCTGCCGTAGAAGGTCCGCCAGGTCGACTGGAAGTCCTGGTCCGGCGCCTGCGCCTTCTCGTAGTTCTGGGTGATCGAATCGCCGATCAGCAGCAGCGGCGCATCCGGCTGCGCGCGCACCTGCGCCACTACCTGCTGGTGGCGCTCGGCCCACCAGGCTTCATGCAGGCGATCGGCCGGGGTCACCGGAACCGGCGAGGCCACAGGCGCTGGCGCGGACCGGGCGTGGCCCGGATGCGCAGCGAGGCACAGCAATGCGAGGACGGCCGCGCGCGGGAGCGATGCGGCGAAGCGGGCGCCGAAGGCGCGGAGAAAGCGCTGCATGTGCGGGGCTGCCGAAGCCTGCGAAGAGCCGCATTCTGGTGCGCAGGCCGCGGCATCGGCAAGCGTCCAGTCGCCGGAGCGCGACGCGGGGCACGCCTGCCGCACCGGTAACGGTGGCACGCCATGCCGGGCCACCGCCGCGCAATGGAACGCCCGCGCCGCTGTCGCGCACCGGCACGGACTGTCTGCCGCCCGCGCCCCGGCCGGACGCCGGCACGCCGACGCCCGATCGCAGGACTCAGTGGCCCCCGGCAGCCGCGGCGCCACCACCGCCGCCGAACGGCGGCTTGGCCAGCCACAGGAAGAAGATGATCCCGAGGAAGGTCCAGCCCAGCAGGTAGAAGATGTCGTTGAAGCCCATCTGCGAGGCCTGGTGGTTGATGGTGTTGTTGAGAAAGGCCGCGCCGTTCTGCAGGCTGCCGTTGCCCATCATCTGCACCTGTTCCTGCATGCCCGGCGTGTAGGTGGAGATGTGCTCGGTCAGGTGCGCATGATGCAACTGCGTGCGCTTGGCCCACAGGTAGGTGGTCAGCGAGGCGGCGAAGCTGCCGCCCAGCGTGCGCAGGAACGTGGCCAGGCCGGAGCCGGCGGCGATCTCGCGCCCGTCCAGGTCCGACAGCAGGATCTGCAGCACCGGCATGAAGAACAGCGCCACGCCCACGCCCATCAGCAACTGCACCCCGGCCACGTGCGGGAAATCCACCTGCAGGTTGAAGTCCGAGCGCATGAAGCTGGTGGCGGCCATGAAGATGAAGGCGATGCTGGCCAGCATCCGCAGATCGAAGCGCGAGGCGTACTTGCCGACGAACGGGGTCATGATCACCGGCAGGATGCCGATCGGCGCGGTGGCCAGACCCGCCCAGATCGCCGTGTAGCCCATGTCGCGCTGCAGCCACTGCGGGATCAGCAGCGACACGCTGAAGAACGCGGCGTAGGCCACAATCAGCGCCATGGTGCCGGCGCGGAAGTTGCGGTGGCGGAACAGGCGCAGGTCGACGATCGGATCCTTGTCGGTCAGCTCCCAGATCAGGAACACCGCCAGCGCCACCGCCGAGATCGCGGCCAGCACGACGATCTTGGTCGAACTGAACCAGTCCTCGTCGTTGCCCAGGTCCAGCACCACCTGCAGGCAGCCGACGCCGATGATCAGGGTGATCAGGCCGACGTAGTCCATGCGCGGGCGCTCGATCGGCTCGGGTCGGTCGCGCAGCTGCGAGCCGACCACGGTCGCGGCGATGATGCCCAGCGGCACGTTGATCAGGAAGATCCATTCCCAGCTGTAGTTGTCGGTGATCCAGCCACCGAGGATCGGCCCGGCGATGGGCGCGACCACGGTGATCATCGCCAGCAGCGCCAGCGCCTGGCCGCGTTTCTCGCGCGGGTAGATCGACACCAGCAGGCTCTGGGTGATCGGGTACATCGGGCCGCAGACGAAGCCCTGCAACGCGCGCGACACCACCAGCATGCCCATGCTCTGGGCCAGGCCGCACAGCAGCGAGGCCGCGGTGAAGGCCAGCGTGGCCCACACGAACAGCTTGGTCTCGCCGAAGCGGCGGCTGAGGAAGCCGGTCAGCGGCAGCGCGATGGCGTTGCTGACCGCGAACGAGGTGATGACCCAGGTCGCCTGCTGCGAACTGGCGCCGAGGTTGCCGGCGATGGTGGGCAGCGAGACGTTGGCGATGGTGGTGTCGAGCACCTGCATGAACGAGGCCATCGCCAGGCCCACCGTGCACAACGCCACACTGGCCGGGCGGAACGCGGCGACCGGTGCACCCGGCCCCCCGGGCGCGGCGGGAGCGACAGCTTGGTTGGACATGACCGGGCTCAGTTCGCCTTGGCGGCGTCAGGCAGGTTGGCGTGGATGATCTGCTTCACGGCCGCGTCGGCCTGCTGCAGCTGCTGCGCGTAGACGTCGGTATCCAGCAGCGTGCCGCTGGCCGGCTTGCTCGGCAGTACCGAGCCATTCTGGTCGTGCAGGTTGACGTCGACCTTCATCGACAGGCCGATGCGCAGCGGGTGCTGCTCCAACTGCTTGGCGTCGATGGCGATGCGCACCGGCACGCGCTGCACGATCTTGATCCAGTTGCCGCTGGCGTTCTGCGCCGGCAGCAGCGAGAACGCGCTGCCGGTGCCGATGCCCAGGCTCTGCACGGTGCCGCGGTAGGTCACGGCGCCGCCGTACAGATCCGATTCCAGTTCCACCGGCTGGCCCAGGCGCATGTGCTTGAGCTGGGTTTCCTTGAAGTTGGCATCCACCCACACCTGGTTCAGCGGCACCACCGCCATCAGCGCGGTACCGGGCTGCACGCGCTGGCCGACCTGCACCGAGCGCCGCGCCACATAGCCGGACACCGGCGCGACAATGGCGCTGCGGGCGTTGTTGAGGAAGGCCTGGCGCACCTGCGCGGCGGCGCCCTGCACGTCGGGCTGGTCGGCCACGCCGTTCTCGTCGATCAGCGCGCGGTTGCGCGCCAGGGTCTCGCGCGAGCCGCTGACCGCGGCCTCGGCGGCGGCCAGCTGGTCGCGGGCATGCGCCAGCTCTTCGGCGGAGATCGCGCCGGTGGCGACCAGGCTGGCGCGGCGGGCGACGTCGGCGCGGGCGCGCTGCAGGGTCACCTGCTGCGCGGACAGTTCGGCCTGGGCGCCTTCGACCGAGCGGTACAGACCGCGCACCTGGCGCACGGTGCGCGCAAGATTGGCCTCTGCCTGCTGCAGCGCGACCTCGGTGTCGGCCGGGTCGAGCTTGACCAGCGGCTGGCCGCGCTCCACGCGCATGCCGTCGTCGGCGTCGATGCGCACCACGGTGCCGGCCACCATCGGGGTGATCTGCACCAGGTTGCCCTGCACGTAGGCGTCGTCGGTGTCCTCGTGCCAGCGGCCGACCAGGAAGTACCAGATCGCCAGCGCGATCAGCACCAGCACCACTACCACGGCCAGGCCGCGCAGCAGCTTGCCACGCCGGCTGGTGGCGGGAGCGGGGGAAGCGGGGGTCGTTGTCTGATTCATTGCAGCGATCTCAGGAATGCGAAGGTGCGGAAGAAGAAGAACTCGGCGCGTCGGCGGCGGAGGTGGCGTCGTAGCCGCCGCCCAGCGCCTGATTCAGGCGTACCGAGACCAGGATCTGGTTGGATTGCAGCGAGGCCAGGCGCTGCTGCGCGTCCAGCAGCTGCTGCTGCGCGCTGAGCACGTCCAGGTAGTTACCGATGCCGGCGCGGTAGCGCTGCTGCGACAGGTCGAAGGCGGCCTGCGCGGTCTCCATCGCCTGCGCCTGCTGCTGCGCCTGCTCGGCCAGCGAACGCGCGGCGTTGACCTGGTCGGCCACCTCGCGCAACGCCGCCACCAGGGTCTGGTTGTAGTTGGCCACGGCCAGGTCGTACTGCGCATCGCGCTCGGCCAGTTGGCTGCGCAGCCGCCCGCTGTCGAACAGCGGCAGGCTCACGCCCGGGCTGAGCAGGCCCAGCACCGACGAACTCTTGAACAGGTCGCCCGGGTTGGTGGCGGCGACACCACCGAGCAGGGTCAGGTTGATGCTGGGATAGAACTGCGCCTTGGCCGCATGGATGCCCTGCGAGGCGGCTTCCACCCGCCAGCGCGCGGCGACCACGTCGGGGCGGCGGCCGAGCAGGTCGCTGGGCAGCACCGACGGCACCCGCGCAGCCTGCGGGTCGAGCAGGCGCGGCCGCTCGATCTGCAGCCCGCGGTCCGGGCCGCGGCCGAGCAAGGCCGCCAGCGCGGTGCGCGCTTCGTCGATCTGCTGCTGCGCCGCCGCCTGCTGCTGGCGCGCCGCCGGCACCCGCGCCTCGGCCTGGCGCAGCTGCAGGTTGTTGTCGATGCCGGCATCGCGGCGCTGCCGCACCAGCTTCAGGCTGTTCTCCGAGCGCGCCAGTTCGGCGCCGGCCAGGTCGTACAGATGCCAGGCGTAGCCCAGTTGCGCGTAGGCGCGGGCGACGCCGGCCGACAGGTCCAGGCGTGCGGCCTGCGCGTCGACCTCGGCCGCATGCGCCTGGTCCACCGCCGCTTCCCAGGAAGCGCGCTTGCCGCCCCACAGGTCGAAACCGTAGCTGAAGTCCAGCAGCGCCTGTTCGTTGTGGATGTACTTGCCGCCGATCTCGTCGCCGGCCAGGCCCTTGGGCAGTTGCAGGCCGGTGTAGCCGGCCGACAGCGACAGCTTGGCGCCGCGGTCGGCATCGGCGGCACCGGCCTGCGCCTGCGCCAGGCGCAGCCGCGCGTCGGCCGCGTCCAGGCTGGGCGTGCCCTGCAGGGCCTCGGCGATCAGCGCGTCGAGCTGCGGATCGCCCAGCGCCTTCCACCAGTCCTGCTGCGGCCACGGCGCCGGCGCCAGCGCGTCGGCGGCCAGGGTCTTGCCGATGTGCAGTTGGCGGTCGGCATCGAGCCGGCGCCCCTGCGGTTCCAGGCCGCGGCTGCTGGCGCAGGCCGCCAGTGCCAGGGTGAGGGCCGCGACCGCGAACGGGCGCAGGCGGGAGAGAGAAGGAGACAGAGTCATGTGGGCGGATTCAGGGCGAATTGAGGGAATCGCGGACGCGGGCCAACAACGAAAACAAGTGCTCGCGCTCTTCGGCGGACAGATCGCGCAACGCGTCGGCGATGGCGTCGTCGCCGCGGCGCTTGAGCTGCTGCCACAGCGCCTGGCCTTCGTCGGTGAGCACCAGGCGCAGCGCGCGACGGTCCTGCGCGTGCGCCTCGCGGCGCACCCAACCCAGGTCTTCCAGCTTGTCCAGCAGGCGTGTCACCGCGCTGGGGTTCTGGTCGATGGCCTGGGCCAGTTCGTTGGCGGTGCACGGCGCCATGTGGGCCAGGGCCTTCATGCCGATGTAGTGGCTGAAGCCCAGGTCCGGTTCCAGCCCGGCCATGGCCTGGTCGAGGCGGCGCATCAGGCCGTCACGCACTTGGCGCAGCAGCAGGCCGAACGAGGGCTGGCCAGGAAAGGAGGGAGCGCAGGTCATGGGCGCCTATTATTTTCATTTAGAAATATATGTCAAGAAAATATCCCCAAGGAAAGTAGATGCTGCGTTGCGGCAGGAGAACGCTGACGGCGAACGCACTGTAGCGGCGGGCGGCGGTGGCTCGGTATTACAATTCGGACAATGGATATCGAAATCGCGCCAACCCGTTCGGCCGACGTTCCGGCCACCGCCGGCTCCGACAGCGCGCTGGACCCGCGCGCCATGGAGTGGTTCGAGCGCGCCGATGGCCCGCCCGCGCTGGCCTTCATCGCGCATTCGCCGGTGTCGCTGCGGCGCGAGGTGGACTGGCATCGCCACGTGCGCGGCCAGCTGATCTACGTGGAGGACGGCGTGCTGGGCACCCGCACCGCGCACGGCCAGTGGTCGTTGCCGCCCGGCTGCGCCGGCTGGATGCCGCCGCAGGAGCTGCACACGGTCCAGGTCTCCGGGCGAGTACGCAGCTACCTGGTGCTGATCCGCCCCGACGTCTGCGCCGACCTGCCGCCGCGGACCTGCGTGATCGGCATGAACGACCTGTTCCGGGAGGTGCTGCGGCGGATGTGCCAATGGGGCGTGCCTACGGCGCTGGAGGCCGAGCAGCAGCGCCTGTACGCGGTGCTGCTCGACGAGGTGCGCAACGCCCCGGTCGAGCATCTGCACCTGCCGATGCCGCGCGACCGGCGCCTGCTGCGCATCGCCACCCAGTTGCTGGAAACCCCCGCCGACGACCGCTCGCTGGCGCAATGGGCGCACTGGGCCGGGCTGTCGCCGCGCAGCCTGAGCCGGCACTTCCGCGACGAGACCGGGTTCGGCTTCGCCGGCTGGCGCCAGCAGGCACGGCTGGCCGAGGCGCTGCGCCGGCTCAGCGACGGCGCCAGCGTCGCCGACACCGCCTACCGGCTCGGCTACAGCAGCCCCAGTGCCTTCGTCACCGCCTTTCGCGGCCGTTTCGGCCATCCTCCGGCGCGTTACCTGGCCAGCGCCGGCGGCACGCGCGGCTTGGCATCGCCGGCCGCATCCGGATAATCGACCGGCTGACCTGCGGCGCCTGGCGCCGCGTCCCCCTATAGGTATTTCCTGCGCATGACCGATCTCGCCCGCCCCGCCTTCCATGGTTTCGAACAGCTGCCGCTGCGCGAATACGCCGAACGCGCCTACCTCGACTACTCCATGTACGTGGTGCTGGACCGCGCCCTGCCCTTCCTCGGCGACGGGCTCAAGCCGGTGCAGCGGCGCATCATCTATGCGATGAGCGAGCTGGGCCTGAACGCGACGGCCAAGCCGAAGAAATCCGCACGCACCGTCGGCGACGTGATCGGCAAGTACCACCCGCACGGCGACAGCGCCTGCTACGAAGCGCTGGTGCTGATGGCGCAGCCGTTCTCCTACCGCTACCCGCTGATCGAGGGCCAGGGCAACTTCGGCTCCACCGACGACCCGAAGTCGTTCGCGGCCATGCGCTACACCGAGTCCAAGCTGACCCCGATCGCCGAAGTGCTGCTGGGCGAACTCGGCCAGGGCACGGTGGACTGGTCGCCGAACTTCGACGGCACCCTGGACGAGCCGACCTGGATGCCGGCGCGGCTGCCGCACCTGCTGCTCAACGGCACTACCGGCATCGCCGTGGGCATGGCCACCGACGTGCCGCCGCACAACCTCAACGAGATCGTCAGCGCGCTGATCCGCCTGCTCGACGACCCCGACGCCAGCGTCGCCGACCTGTGCGAGCACGTGCGCGGCCCGGACTACCCGACCACCGCCGAGATCATCACCCCGGCCGCCGACCTGCGCGCGATCTACGAGACCGGCCATGGCAGCGTGCGCGCCCGCGCCACCTACCAGAAGGAAAACGCCAACATCGTGGTCACGGCGCTGCCGTATCAGGTGTCGCCGTCCAAGGTGATCGAGCAGATCGCGCAGCAGATGCGCGCCAAGAAGCTGCCGTGGCTGGAAGACATCCGCGACGAGTCCGACCACGCCAACCCGGTGCGGGTGGTGCTGGTGCCGCGCTCCAATCGGGTCGACGCCGAGCAGCTGATGGGCCACCTGTTCGCCACCACCGACCTGGAGCGCAGCTACCGGGTCAACCTCAACGTGATCGGCCTGGACGGCCGCCCGCAGGTCAAGAACCTCAAGACCCTGCTGGAGGAATGGCTGCGCTTCCGCAGCGACACCGTGGTGCGCCGCCTCAACCACCGGCTGGACAAGGTCGAGCGCCGCCTGCACCTGTTGGAAGGCCTGCTGACCGCGTTCCTCAACCTGGACGAAGTGATCCGCATCATCCGCACCGAGGACGAGCCGAAGCCGGCGCTGATCGCGCGCTTCGCGCTCAGCGAGGAACAGGCCGACTACATCCTGGAAACGCGCCTGCGCCAGTTGGCGCGGCTGGAAGAGATGAAGATCCGCGGCGAGCAGGACGCGCTGGCCAAGGAACGCGAGCAGTTGCAGGCGGTGCTGGCCAGCAAGACCAAGCTGAAGAAGCTGATCAAGGACGAACTGATGGCCGACGCCAAGAAGTTCGGCGATGCACGGCGTTCGCCGCTGGTGCAGCGCGGCGCGGCCCAGGCCATCGACGAGACCGAGCTGGTGCCGAGCGAGCCGATGACCGTGGTGATGTCGGAGAAGGGCTGGATCCGCGCGGCCAAGGGCCACGACGTGGACCCGGCGGCGCTCTCCTACCGCGACGGCGACGGCCTGCTGGCGGCGGTGCGCGGGCGCAGCACGCAACAGGTGGCGTTCCTGGATTCGGAAGGCCGCGCCTACTCGACCCTGGTCCACACCCTGCCCTCGGCGCGCGGCAACGGCGAACCGCTGACCGGACGCTTCGCGCCTGCGGCCGGCGCGTCGTTCCAGGCCATCGCCAGCGGCGAGAACGACAGCCGCCTGGTGCTGGCGTCCTCGCACGGCTACGGATTCGTCACCCGCTTCGAGAACCTGACCAGCCGCAACAAGGCCGGCAAGGCCATGCTCAACCTGACCCCGAACGCCAAGGTGCTGCCGCCGGCAGCGGTGAGCGGCACTGGCAGCGACCGCATCGTCGCGGTCACCAGCGCCGGCCACCTGCTGGCGTTCCCGGTCGCCGACCTGCCCGAGCTGGACAAGGGCAAGGGCAACAAGATCATCGACATCCCCAAGGCCAAGCTCAGCACCGAACGGGTGGTGGCGATCGCCGCGGTGGCGCCGGGCAACACGCTGCTGGTGAAAAGCGGCCAGCGCACCATGTCGCTGTCGTTCAAGGACCTGGACGCCTACCTCGGCGCCCGCGCCAGCCGCGGTGGGCTGCTGCCGCGCGGTTGGCAGAAGGTCGACGATCTGGCGGTGGAATAAGCGCGCCTCGCCGGCAAGGGTCCAGAGGACGGCGCGACAGCGTGCGCGCCGCTTCTCCCAAGTCGTTTCGCTACGTCACACGGATGCCGGCGCCGCGTCGGTCCGCGCGGCCGCGAGCGCGCGAATCCGCGCGGCCACGCCGGCCTCGACCGGCGTGTAGACGATCATGCCCAGATCCGGCCGGCCCTCCACGGCAAAGGCCGAGTACTCCAGCGCGATCTCGCCGAGCAGCGGATGCCTGAGCCGTTTTTCGCCATCGCCCTCGCCATGGCTCAACACCTCGTGGTCGTGCCACAACATCTCGAACTCGGCGCTGAGCGCGCACAGCTCGGTCACCAGGGCCGCCGCGTCCGATGCGATGCCCGCACGCACCACGTCGGCACGAAACGCGCCCACCACGAAGCGGGCCACCCGCTCCCAATCGTGCTGTTTGGCACGCGCGGCGGGATTGCCGAACAGGAAACGCAGGATGTTGCGCTCGCCGACGGGCAACTGGCCGTAGTCGGTCAGCACCACCGCCGCCGCACGATTCCAGGCCACCACGTCCCAGGTCGGCGTCTTGACGATGGCCGGGCTCGTTTCCAGCGCATCCAGGACACGCTGCAGCCGCGGGTCGACGCCCGCCACCCCGCGGTAGCGCACCTCGGGCTGTCGTCCGAGCGCGACCATGAACAAGTGATCGCGTTCGGCGTCGGTCAGCAGCAACGCGCCGGCGAGGCGCTCCAGCACCTGCGCCGACGGCGCGCCCCCGCGGCCCTGTTCGAGCCAGGTGTACCAGGTCGGGCTGATGTTGGCGCGCTGCGCGACTTCTTCGCGACGCAGCCCCGGCGTGCGCCGGCGCCCGGAGAAGCCGAAGCTTGTGGGGTCGAGCCGGGTCCGCCGGCTGCGCAGGAAGTCGCCCAGGGAATTGGCTGGATCGGAATGCATGGCAAGCCTGTTAGTCGCTTTACTACGATGACGTCACTACTTTAACGGGATACACCGATACCGGAGAGTCGCCCGCACTGACCCAAGGGAGTGCACGATGCGTATCTTTCTGACGGGCGCGACCGGTTTCATCGGCTCGGCCCTGATTCCCGAACTGCTCCAGGCCGGCCATCGCGTGCTCGGCATGACCCGATCGGAGGCCGGCGCGCAGGCGCTGCGCGCGGCCGGCGTCGAGGTCCACCACGGCACGCTCGAGGAGCCGGACAGCCTGCAGCGTGGCGCCGCCCAGGTCGATGCCGTGATCCACGCGGCGTTCGACCATGATTTCAGCAACTTCGCCGCCAACTGCGAGAAGGACAGACGCGCGATCGCGGCGCTCGGCGCGGCGCTGCAGGGTTCCGATCGCCCCCTGTTGATCACCTCTGGCACGGGCGTGGGCAGCAGCGAACACGGTGCGCCGGCCAGCGAGGACGTGTTCAACGCCACGCACCCGAATCCGCGCATCGCCTCCGAGCAGGCCGGCAACGCCTTGCTCGAAGCCGGCGTCAATGTCTCGGTGATGCGGCTGCCGCAGGTGCATACCCCATATCGGCAAGGGCTGATCACGCCGCTGGCGGCGATCGCGCGCGACAAGGGCGTGGTCGCCTACGTCGGCGACGGCAGCAACCGCTGGGCGGCCGGCCATCTATCCGACGCGGTGCGGCTCTATCGTCTCGCGATCGAGAAGGCACAGCCGGGGGCGCGCTATCACGCGGTCGGCGAGGAGGGCGTGCGCAGCCGCGAGATCGCCGAGGCGCTCGGGCGCGGGCTGAAGCTGCCGGTGGTGTCCATCGCCCCCGACGAGGCGGCCGCGCATTTCGGCTGGATGGCGATGTTCGTGCAACTCGACATGCCGGCCTCGAGCGCGCTGACCCAGGCGCGGCTCGGCTGGACGCCGACCGGCCCGACACTGATCGCGGATCTCGACGAGGGCAGGTTCGCGGCCTAGCCCTGATCTGGTTTGGGCTGCACCTACATCGCATTGCGGGCATCGCGCCGTCTCTGCGGACGCCGCGCTTGCTCTGTTCTCAAGCGGCGATGCCGCGAGGCCTCGTTCGCCCCGTCATCGGCCGCCGCGGCGTGCGGCTCCGTTGCCGGCATGCGTGCGCCACGCAGGAGCCCCACATCCGAAGCCGCAGCCCCGCCTCACCCGGCCGACGCTCCATCGCGCAGTTGCTCGATGTGGCTGGCGATCATCGCCGCCACGGTGTCGGCCACCGCGCGTGCGCTCAGGCGGGTGTCGAACAGCAGTTCCACGGTCGCATAGATCAGGTCGACCACGATGCGGCTGACCAGCCGCAGCTGGCGCGGATCGGCGTCGGGGAAGGCCTCGCTGAGAAAGCGCACCTGGCCCTTGGTGACCTGCGCATGCGAATCCAGGCGCACCTGCTGCAATGCCGGCACCGCGCGCAGCGCGCGCAAGACCCACACGCCACCCTCGGTAGCCTTGGTGACGCGGTAGGTATCCAGCACCAAGCCTGACAGCGCGCGCTGCAGTTCCTCGCGCGTGCCGCTCATCGCCGGCAGGGTGATCCACTTGGGGACGAGCTGGTTCTGCCGCTCCATCAGCCGCCGTCCCAGTTCCGACAGCAGCGCGTACTTGTTGGGGAAATAGCGGTACAGCGCCGGCGGCGTCAGCCCGGCACGCGCGCACACCAGGTTGGTGGACAGCCGCTCCACGCCGACGTCGCCGAGCAGTTGCGCGGTGACCGAAAGGATCTGCTCGTAGGTCTCGGTGGCGCGATGCTGGGCCGGCACCTTGTTCCCGGTCAGGCGTGGGCGGTGCGGTGCGGAGGGACGCGGCGTGTCGGCGGGCATGAGATCTCGATGGTGATGAAGCGGCGGGCGCCGCGGTGGCGGCACTGCGCCAGCCGCACGGCACGCATCGCCACGGCAAGGGCGGCGCGGATTGCGGCGCGACGTCGCTGCACGCGCCGACATCGCATCTTACCGCGCCCGCCGCTGGCACATCGGCAGCGGCGCTCAGCGCCGCGCCATCCAAGCGCTGAGGCCGGCCGCCAAGCGCTGCTGCAACGTGGTGTATGGAGGAAAGAAGGCCTTGACGATCGGCAGGCGCCCGCCACGCAGCAACGCGCGTTCGTGCGAGAAGGTGCGGAAGCCGTGCACGCCGTGTGCGCTGCCGAACCCCGAGGCGCCCACGCCGCCGAACGGCAGGCCACTATGCACGAACTGCTGCAGGCAGTGGTTGACCACCGCGCTGCCGGAACTGGTGCGCGCCAGCACGTGGGCGATGCCGGCGCGGTCGCGGCTCCACAGGTACAGCGCCAGCGGCTTGGGCGCGGCGTCGAGCCGGTCGAGCACCTCGTCGAGGTGGGCGAACTCGACCACCGGCAGGACCGGACCGAAGATCTCTTCCTGCGCGATCCGCGCCTGCGCCGGCACCTGCCCCAGCAGGGTCGGCGCCACATAACGTTGCGCCGCGTCGTGTTCGCCACCGGCCAGCAACTGCGCGCCGCCGGCGCGCGCCTCGTCGATCAGCGCGGCCACGCGCGCGGCATGCGCCGGGTGGATCATGCGTGCCAGGTGCGGACTGGCGGCGACCGCCTGCGCGTCGGCACCGTAGCGCTGCGCCAGCAGGGCGCGGCAGTGGTCGAGCAGGCGCGCGCTGACGTCGCGATGAACGAACAAGGTATCCGGCGCGATGCAGGTCTGCCCGGCGTTGACCAGCTTGGCCCAGACGATCACCTCGGCGGCAAGGCGCAGGTCGGCGCTGCGGTCGACGATCACCGGCGACTTGCCGCCCAGCTCCAGCGTCACCGAGGTCAACTGCCGCGCCGCCGCGGTCATCACCTGCCGGCCCACCGATGCCGAGCCGGTGAAGAACACATGGTCGAACGGACACGCCAACAAGGCCTGCGCGGTCGCCGCGCCGCCCTGCACCAGGGCCACCTCCTCCGGCGCGAACGCCTCCTCCAGCACCGCCTGCAGCACCGCGTTGACCTGCGGGGTGCATTCGGAGGGCTTGATCAGCGCCGTGTTGCCGGCGGCCAGCGCCGACACCAGCGGCCCCAGCACGGTGGCTACCGGGTAGTTCCACGGCCCGATGATCAGGCAGCGGCCCTTGGGCTGGAACGCGATGCGCGCACGCGTGCCCAGGGCCAGCAGGGTCGGCGCGACCTTGCGCGGACGCATCCAGCGCGGCAGCTGCGCGATGGCGGTGGCGATCTCGTCGACCACCGGCAGCACTTCGGTCAACTCCACTTCCAGTGCGGGCTTGGCGAAATCGGCGGCGAAGGCGGCCATCAGCGCCTGCCGCCGCGCCAGCAGCGCATCGCGCAGCGCACGCAGATGCGCGCGCCGCGCGTTCGCCGAGGAGCCGCGCCAGGCCAGCGCGGTAGCCCGCTGCGCGGCGAACAGTGCCGCGATCGTCTCTGGTGCGGTGTCCTGTACGGGCTCAGACGGCATCGCCACGCTCCTGCTTGTCGGACATCGGCCATCGCCCTGTGCGTGGCAGCCTCCTGCCCTGCACCACACGCGGCCTGCCGACGCGCATCGCGATGGCGACCAGCACGCTCACACGGCCACCATCAGCGCGCATGCGAGCCAGCCTCCACGACCGCCGGACGGCGTTGCCGCCGGCCGATCCACAGCGCCAGCAGCGCCGCGGTCAGCGCAAAACCAAGTCCGACCAGCGGCACCGGCGCCGGATCGTCTGCGTGCAGCAGCAGCGAGGCCAACAACGGCCCGCAGGCCGATCCGATCAACTGCGCGGCCGGCACCAGCACCGCCACCCGCCCCTGCGCGTCGGCGCGCAGCGCCAGACCCACATGGAACGGCATCAGGAACATCCAGGCGAAGCCGAACGCCACGCACACCACCGCGAAGCCCAGCGCCGCATGGCCGGGAACCCGATACATCGCCGCGGCCACCAGGCACAGCGCCACGCTGCCCAGGGTCAGGGTCGCCGTCACCGACAACCGGCGCACCCAGTAGATCGCCGCCAGCCCGCCGACGATCTGCATGCCCAGCACCCAGGAGGCTTGCAGTTGCGCCGCATGCGCGTCCAGCCCCGCGCGCAGCGCCAGCGGCTCCAGGTAGGCCCACAGCGCGCCGATCGCCGACATCTGCAGGAAGGCGACCAGCAATGGCGCCAGCGTCGCCGGCGACCAGCGCAGCCTGGCGGTGGCGGTCGCCGCGCAGTGGGCAGCAGTGGCAGCGGGAGCCAGGCGCGCCGGCGCCGGCAGTGCCGCCGCCAGCGGCAGCACCAGCAGGCAGGTCGCGGCCATGGCGACGAAGCCGCCCTTCCAGCCCGCCGCCGGCAAGACCCACAGCGCCAGCGCCGCCGCCAGCGCGATCTGCGCCAGCGCCTGCAGCACCATGAACACCGCGGTGATCCGGTCCGGCGTGGCCGCGCGCACGATACTGACCGTGGCCACCCAGACCAGCAGGCCCTCGGCCAGGCCGGCGACGGCGCGCAGTGCGACGAAGGCCGCATCGCCCTGTGCCTGCACCGTGGCCAGGTTCAGCAGCGCGGCCAGCAGCGCCGCCACGATCGCCGTGGGGCGCTGCCAGGACACCGGCAGCAGCGCATCGCCCAGCGCCACGCCGATGCCCAGCGCGATGATCTCGCCCATCGCCACCACGCCCACCCCGGGCAGGGTGATCAGGCGTTGATCGACCAGCGCGCCGAGCACGATCGGCTGCACGCCGAGGATCAGCAGGGCGATGGCGCCGATCGACAAGGCCGCAGCGAGCGGACGCGCCGCCTGCACAGCCGATGGCGGGATGGACGATGCGGAGGGCATGACAGTCATCGCACTGATTCCTCAATACCCGGTCGTTTCGGCCGGCAGTTCGCCTGCGGCAAAGGCCGCGGCGGCACGCGTCTGGTCCTTGCGCAAGCGCCCGTTGGCGATACGCCGCACCCACCATGGCAGTTCCCGCACCTGCCCGCCGGTGGCCGCGGCAAGCACATAGGCCTTGGCGCATTTTTCGAACAGTTCCACGTTCAACGCCAGCCGCTGCGCACTGGTGCCCAGGCACAGCGGGCGCCCGCCCAGCAGCAGGGCGTTGCCGATCTGCAGCGGCGCACCGGCCAAGGCGTCCGCGGCCGCCAGCGGCGCCGGCATCGGCCCGATGTGCCGGGCCTGCTCGTCGAACACCTGCGGCAGCACGCCCCCGACATTGGCCAGAAGGTTGCCGAACGCGCCGGCCGACCAGGCGCTGGCACCGACATCGGGACGCCGCAGGTAGACCTGCGCGTGCACCCGCGCCGACGCCGGCAGCGCCGGGTCGCGCCAGTCCAGCCACTGCGGCCGCTCCGCGTCGAGCGCGCCGCAACACATCGCCGTGGTGCCCGGACAGCGCAGCGCCAGCGCTGCCGCATCGTCGCCGAGCAGGCGCTTGGCCACGAGCCGCTCGCGGGTCTGCAGCCACAGCGCTTCGATGTGCGGGACGGTGGGCATGCGCTACACCAGCTTGAACACGTCGTCGAAGCGGTTCAGCGCCTCGTCGACCACCGCATCGGTATCGGCGCGGCTGGTGTAGATGCGGCTGCCGGCCAGGGTGATCAGCCCGTGCGCGGAATACGCCGCGCCCATCTCCTCCATCATGTGCTTGCGCTCCTTGGCCTCGTTGCGCACGCGCCACAGCTTGTACAGGTTGCCGGTGTCCAGCAGCAACACGCCGGAGGTCTGCAAGTGCACGATCGAGCCCATGTTGTAGACCACGTACGGCAGGCCGAGACGGCGGATGATCGCCTCCAGGCCCTGCCGCAGGCGATCGCCGGCGCGGCCGGCCTGGCCGGCGGCGTCGCTGCGCTGCGCCTCCAGCAAGGCGTGGTAGCCGGCCACGCAGGACAGCGGATTGGCCGACAGCGTGCCGCCGACGAAGGCCCGCCGCGCCGTGGTGCCGATGCCGCCGACCAGGCTCATCATCACCTCGCGGCGGCCACCGATCGCGCCGGCCATCGGATAGCCGCCGGCGAGACACTTGCCGAGCACGGTGATGTCCGGCAGCACCCCGAAGTAACCCTGCGCACCGCCCGGGCCGAGCCGGAAGCCGGTGACCACCTCGTCGAAGATCAGCAGCGCGCCGAATTCGTCGCAGAGCTTGCGCACCTGCCGGTTGTAGTCGTGGTGCACCGGCCGCGTGCCGCTCTCCGGTCCCAGCGGTTCCAGCAGCACCGCTGCGGTGCCGCCGCGCAGGCGATTGAACTGCAGCTTGCGGCGCAATGCCTCCAGATCGTTGGGATGGCATTCCTGGGTGTAGGCGGTGGCGCCGCGCGGGATGCCGATCGCCTCCATGCGCCCGGTGCCCGGCAGGCGCATGCCGTACACCAACTGGTCGCTCCAGCCGTGGTAGGCGCCGCCGATCTTGATGATCCATTTCTTGCGGGTGTGGGTGCGGGCCAGGCGCACCGCGCCCATCACCGCCTCGGTGCCGGAGCCGAGCAGGCGCAGCATCTCCACCGCCGGCATGCTGGCGCAGACCAGTTCGGCCAGCTTGACCTCGTATTCGTGCAGCAGGCCGGTCACCGGGCCGCACTGGTCCAGCACCGCCTGCACATGCTCGCGCAGTTCCGGCGGGTTGGACCCGAGCAGGGTCGGACCACCGGCCTGCAGGAAGTCGATGTAGCGGTTGCCGTCGACGTCGGTCAGGTACGCGCCCTCGGCGCTGTGCATCGCCAGCGGGAACGGATGATTGAACGCCAGGTTGTGCTGCACACCGCCGGGGATCACCTGCTTGGCCGCCTCGCCGAGGCGCTTGGAGCCCTGGCAGCGCTCGTCGAAGTAGCGCATCACCTTGGCCATGCCGGCCGCGCCGATCGGCCGCATCGGCTGGTTCACCAATGCATGGAAGCGCGCGTACAGCTGGTCCACATCGGGCCACTGCGAAATGGCGGGGGTCTGGCTCATGGTCGGTGCCGGGTTCGGGGGAACGGAAACGGAAAGGGCGTGCATGGGTTCAGGCCTCCAGTGCGGTGAGGACGGCGCGCAACGGCGCGGCCAGGCCGGCGTCGTGCAAGGCGCGGCGTTCGATGCGGCGCGCCAGGTGATCGCGCGCCACCTGCTCCAGCGCATCGACCGCGGCCACCGCCTGTTCCAGGCTGCGGCCGCAGCACAGCACGCCGTGGTTGCGCATCAGGTAGGCGTTGCGCGACGGGTGCAGTTGCCGCGCCAGCAGCCAGGCCAGCAGCCCGGTGCCGGACGGGAAATAACCGACCATCGGCACGCGGGCGCCGATCGTCGCCTGCAACGCCGGTTCCTCCACCGGCAGCGCCGCGCCGAGCAGCGCGCAGGCGCTGGCCACCGGCTGGTGGGTGTGGATGCTGCAGGCCACGTCGGGCCGGCGGCGCAGCACCTGCGCATGCAGCCCGGTCTCCACCGACGGCGTGGCGGCACCGTCCAGTTGCCGCAGGTCGGCCAGGCGCACCACGCAGATGTCCTCGGCGCGCATCGCCAAGTAATCGATGGCCGACGGCGTCACCGCGAAGCGTTCGGCGTCCAGGCGCAGCGCGACGTTGCCGCCGGTGCCGGCCAGGTAGCCGCGCCGCGACAACTCCACGCACAGCGCGACCACGCGCGCGCGTTGTTCATGGGCAAACATGCTGGGGAACCTCCTGCACGCTCTCGGGAGCGGGATTCATGCGCCGGTAGATCGGCGCCAGGGTGCGCTGCAATTCGCGGAACGTCGCATAGCGATCGTCGTACAGCGCGCGCGTGGCTGCAGCGGGTTCGTACACCCGGCGTGCGCGTTGCAGCGCCGGCAGGTCGGCGAAGCGCAGCCGGCCCAGGCCCACGCCGGCGATGAAGGTGGCGCCGATCGCATTGGCCTGGATCGGGTTGTGCAGTTGCCGGATCGGCTGGCCGCTGACGTCGGCGATGATCTGGCACCACAGGTCCGACTGCGCGCCGCCGCCGACCGCGGCGATCACGCCGGGATCGCGGCCGAGCAGGCGCGCGAACGGCTCCATCATCCAGCGCGTGTTCAACGCCACCCCTTCCATGAAGGCGCGGATGATGTCCTCGCGGGTGTGCATCAGCGACAGGTTGACCAGCCCGGCGCGCAGGCTGTGGTCCTCGACCGGGGTGCGCTCGCCGAACAGCCACGGCATGTACACCAGGCCATTGGCCCCGGGGGGCACGCGCGCGGCGATGACGTTGAGCACCTCGTACACGTCCGGACGTTCTTCGTCGCGCAGCAGTTCATCGGGATGGAACAGGATGCGGTCGCGCAGGAACGACAGGTTGGCGCCGGCGGTGGACTGCAGCGCGGTGGCCAGGTAACGCCCGCTCACCGCGCACGGCACCGCGGCGATGTTGCTGAACACATCGGTCTTCATCCGCGGCACGTGCGCACCCAGCCACGACGAGGTGCCCAGGTACAGATGCGCGGCGTAGTCCTCGACCGCCGCGGCCACCGCCACCGCCGAGTTGTCGATGGCGCCGGCGATCACCCGGGTCTGCGGCGACAGCCCCAATTGCGCCGCCACCTGCGGCAGCAGCGGCCCCAGCACCTCGGTGGAGGCCACTAGGTCCGGCAGCTTGTCGCGCTCGATGCCGAGCAGGCGCAGCAAGCCGTCGTCGTAGCGGATGCGCATCGGGTCGCGGTTGTCGGTCACCCACGTGGTGAGCACCGAGTCGGCGGTGGCGCAGAAGCGTCCGGTCAGGCGCAGGTTGAGATAGTCCAGCGCATTGAGGAACTTGTGCGTGCGCTGGTAGCGCTGCGGTTCGTGGTCGCGCAGGTAGGCGATGTGGCCGGCGCAGTCCTTGCCGCTGCCGGCCGGCGCGCCGCCGCTCAGGCGCAGCCAGCGCAGCAGCTTCAGCGGCGCATAGCCGCGTACGTTGAGCCAACGGCCGCGCAGGCGCCGCGCAATCGCCGCCTGCCCGCGCATGTCCAGCCACAACATGGCGTTGCCCAGCGCGCGGCCGTCGCGATCCACGCACACGGTGCATTCGCCCTGGGTCGAACAGCACACCGCGGTCACCCGCCGGCGCAGCGCCTCGCCCCCTTGCAGCACCGCCGCGGCGGTGACCAGCAGCGCGTTCCACCAGTCGCGCGGATCCTGCTCGGCGCAGACCCCGTGCACGTGCAGCGGCACCGGCTCGAATGCCCAGGCGATCACCTGGCCGTCCAGCGTGACCAGCGCGCACTTGCAGCCGGAGGTTCCCAGGTCCACCGCCAGCACCAACGGTTGGTCGCCGCCCCGGTCGGCATCGAGCAGTTCGCTGCGCATGGGTCAGAACGTGTAGCCGATCGAAGCCACCAGGGTGTCGCCGTCGGTCTTGCGGATGCGCGCGCCGTCCTGCACCCAGTACAGTTCGTGCGCGTTGACCCGGGTGCTGACCCAGTCCAGGTTCCAGTCCAGCCCCCAGCGCTTGTGGGTGACGCCGATCTGGTAATCGGCGAAGCTGCCCTCGCTGAAGTTGCGCAGCTTCTGGTAGCCGGCATGCAGGCGCAACGTGGTCGACGGCAACACCGACGGCAGCAGCGGGGTCTGGTAGTTGAGATCGCCGAGCAGGGTGCCGCGCGAATCGTGGTCGCCACGCGCGAAGCAGCGCAGCGCCGTCGTCGGATCGGCGGCGAACTGCAGGATCTGCGCGCACACCCCGCCGGTGTCGGCGCCGCGGTAGGTCTTGGAGAACACGTACAGCACACGGCCGTCGATCGCGCCGTAGCCGAGTTCGAGCACACCGAAGTTGCTGTTGTAGTTGGTGCGGCGGATGTCCTCCGGCGTGCCGGTCTCCAGGTCGATCCGATGCGGAGCCAGGAAACTGGCGCCGGGGAAGCGCTCGGTCGCCAGGCCCACACCGGCATGCCAGGCATCGGGATTGCCGAAGCGGTAGCCGGCCGCGGCGGTGATGCCCAGGCCGTCGCCGTCGAGGAACTGTTTCTTGCTGACCTTGGCCACCTCCAGCAGCGCAACGAAACCGCTGGCGTGCACGAACTGGGTGGTCCACTTCAGCGATGGGCGCATCAGCGAGTCGGACACGCCGCGCGTGCGCTGCTCGCTCATCAGCTTGATCTGGTTCTGGAACTCGTAGTTGACCATGCCATCGGTGTCGGCCTGCTGGGCGTGGGCCTGGGCACAGCACGCGCCGTGCAGGGCCAGTGCGCCCGCGAGGGTCGCCATGAAGCGGACTGCAGTCATCTCAATCTCCCCTGGTTCGCTGAGGAAGGTGGGACGTGCGGCAGCCGGCGGCGGCCCCGCACGTCGATGGCACCGGCGCCTTGCGCGCGCGGCGGGTGGATTACCTGGCGCAGACCGGCGTGCTGGGCAGCGCCTGCACGCGGGTGAAGCGTTCGGTCTCGCCGAGCACTTCCACGCCGACGAAGGCGCGCAGATCCAGCGATGTGCCGCTGGCGCGCAGCGTGGCCTTGTAGCGCTTGCCGCTGCGTGGATCGAAGGCCCAGCCATCGCGCCAGGTGTCGCCGTCCTCGCGCCCCAGGCGCGCGATCTGCACGCCGCAGGTATCGGTGGCGGTGCCGGCGTCCTTGTCCCAGACGATGCGCCCGCACAAGGCGGTGGCCGCATCCGCGCAGGGCGCGAACTCCACCACCGCGTCCTTGGCCGCAGTCAGCCACAGCCCCTGCGCCGAGGCCGGTGCGGCGCCCGCTGCGACCGGCGCCAGCAACCATCCGGCGACGAGTGCGCCGACCACGCCGTACCGCTTCATTCCCGAACTCGCCTGCATCGAACGCCCCCTCGCCATCGCGCAATTAAGTAGTGAAAACTACCGTATAGCGATCACTATCGTTTTGCAAGCATTGCACGCACGGTGTTCGTCGCGGACGCGGCGGAGCGCACAAACGCCTGGATTTCAAGGGATTCCGCGCGTAGCGGCACGCGTGCGCCGGCCGGTTTTTGCGGCATTGCAACAGCCGGCGGCGAGGACCAAGACGCGGATCGGCTCGCCCTGCGGCCATCCCCAACGTCTCGCGTCGAGGGAATACCTCGATCGCGCGCCCTCCAATGACGCAGCCACAGGCGCGCAGTCGAACGCGGTCGGCAATGGCACGAGACGATCAAGGACGCGAGATTGGTCGGCGTTCGCTGCAGCCTGGCTGCAGCGACGCGACGACATCGATGACAAGCACCGCCGCCCGCAAGGGCGGCAGTGCCGATGCGGGCCAACGAGAGAGATGTAGGACCGGCAGGATCGGCCGGCCGAAGCGGCCGGCGATGACGCGGCCGCGATGGGGGAAGCCCCCGTTCAACGCATCGGCGCCTCCCGCAGGCGGGAGGCGCGCGCTTGGATCAGGCGTCCTTGCCGGACACGTGCCCGTCGATCTTCGAGGTCTGGTACAGCGCCATGCCGATGCGCTTGATCAGGCCGAGCTGCTGCTCCAGCCACCACGCATGGTCTTCCTCGGTGTCGCGCAACTGCGCCAGCAACACGTCGCGGCTGACGTAGTCGCCGTGCTGCTCGCACAGCTTCATGCCCGCCGCCAGATTGGCGCGCACTTCGTACTCGACCTTCAGGTCCTTCTCCAGCATTTCCTCGACCGTGCGCCCTGGCTCGAACGCATGCGGGCGCATGTCCGGGTCGCCCTCCAGGAACAGGATGCGCCGCAGCAGCGCATCGGCGTGTTCGGTCTCCTCCTCCATCTCGTGGTTGATGCGTGCGTACAGCGCCAGCAGGCCCTGATCCTCGTAACGCCGCGAGTGGATGAAATACTGGTCGCGCGCGGCCAGTTCGCCGCGCAGCAGCTCCTTGAGGCATTGCACAACGTCGGGGTGTCCCTTCATGGGGCGGGCTCCGTGGGGTCGACTGAGGGCGCCATAGTGCCCGATGCCGCCGCGCCACGTTCCAATCGGAATCATTCACATCCCGAGTCGCAACGTCCGCGATGCGTGACCCCGCACACAGCGCGCCGCGCCTACGCGGGAACGACACGCACGCGTGTCTAGAATCGGAGGCTTGCCACCGGAGAGAGACGATGCGCGTTCGATGGAAACGCCTGCTGCTGGGGACGCTGCTGCTGACGGCGGCCGTGGTGCTGGGCATCTGGCTGCTGCTGCGCGGCAGCCTGGCCACGCTCGACGGCAACGCGCCGCTGCAAGGCCTGCGGGCGCCGGCAAGCATCCAGCGCGACGCGCTGGGCGTGGTCACCATCGATGCCGCCGACGAAGCCGACGCGATGCGCGCGCTCGGCTACGTGCACGCGCAGGAGCGCTTCTTCGAAATGGATCTGCTGCGCCGCGCCGCCGCCGGCGAACTGTCCGAGCTGGTCGGTCCGCACGCGCTGGACGTGGACAAGGCACGGCGGGCGCATCGCCTGCGTACGCGCAGCAGCGCGCAACTGGCCGCGTTCGCCGGCACGCACGCGGTGGCCTTGCAGGCCTACAGCGCCGGCGTCAACCAGGGCCTGCACGCGTTGCGGGTACGGCCGTGGCCTTACCTGATGCTGTTCGCCACGCCGCGCGACTGGCAGCCGGTGGATTCGGCGCTGGCCGGCCAGGCGATGTACTTCGACCTGCAGGGCAAGCAACTCGATCGCAAGCTGGCCCTGTACCGCCTGCAGCAGCGCTTGCCGGCGCCGCTGTATGCCCTGCTGCGCCACGAAGGCAGCAGTTGGGACACGACGCTGGACGGCAGCGTGCGCGGCGACGCGCAGCTGCCCGCCGCCGATCAGATCGATCTGCGCCGCCTGGCGGACGCATCCGTGCCCGCCGCGGCGGACGCGGTGGCCACCAGCGCGCCCGGCAGCAACAACTGGGCCATCGCCGGCAGCCGCACCGCCGACGGCCGCGCCATCGTCGCCAACGACATGCATCTGGGCCTGCGCGCGCCCAGCCTGTGGTTCCGCGTGCGCCTGCGCTATGCCGATGCGCAGGCGCCGGGCGGCCGCGTGGACGTGTCCGGGTTCTCGCTGCCCGGCCTGCCGGCGGTGATCGTCGGCAGCAACGGCCACATCGCCTGGGGCTTCACCAACAGCTATGCCGATACCGCCGACTGGTACCGGCTCACGCCCTGCGCCGCAGTGGCGCAGCCCGGCTGCACGCCGGTCACCGTGCACCGCGAACGCATCAAGGTCTCTGGCACCCCCGACACCGAACTGCAAGTCGAAGACACCGCCTATGGCCCGATCCTGCAACACGAACCCGACGGCAGCGCGCTGGCGCTGCGCTGGGCCGCGCAGTTGCCGGGTGCACTGAACCTGGGGCTTGCCGACTTCGCCCGCGCCGACACCCTGCCCGATGCCTTCGCCCGTGCGCAGCACATCGCCACGCCGGCGCAGAACCTGGTGCTGGCCGACCGCGACGGCCACATCGGCTGGCGCGTGCTCGGCCCGTTGCCGTTGCGCGGCCCGCACTGTACGGCCGATGCGGTGATGCACGACGTGCGCGCGACGGTGCCGGCGGATGCCCGCTGCGCGCCATGGCCGCTGTCCACCTCCCAGTCGCCGCAGCGCATCGATCCCGCCGACGGGCAATTGTGGACCGCCAACGCCCGCGTGGTCGGCGGTGCCGACCTGGCGCCGATCGGCGACGGCGGCTATGCGCTGGGCGCACGCGCGCAGCAGATCCGCGACGACCTGCGCCTGCATCCGCACCTCGACGAACAGCAGTTGCTGGCGATCCAGCTCGACGACCGCGCCCTGTTCCTGCAGCGCTGGTGGGCGCTGCTGCAGCAACGCGACGCGGGCGCGGCGACGCCGGCGCTGCACGCCGTCTCGCAGGCCGCCGCACACTGGGAAGGCCGCGCCAGCACCGGCTCGGTGAGCTATACCCTGGTGCGCGCGTGGCGCCTGGCGGTGCTGACCCGGATCCGCGACGGCCTGATCGCGCCGGCCCGTACGGGGTCGGACGCCGATGCCGCGCCACCACCGCTGCCGCAACTGGAAGGCGTGGCCTGGCCGCTGCTGCAGCAACAGCCGCTGCACCTGTTGCCGCGCCGCTACGGCAGCTGGCAGGCGCTGCTGGAGGACGCCGCCGCCGAGGTGCGCACGCAGCTGCAGGCCGCTGGCCCGCTGGACACGCGCCGCTGGGGCCAGGAGAACCGTGCGGCGATCTGCCATCCGCTGGCGCAAGGCCTGCCGGCAACATTGAGCGGCTGGCTGTGCATGCCCGACACGCCGCTACCCGGCGACGACGACATGCCGCGGGTGCAGCGCCCGGCCTTCGGCGCTTCCGAACGCATGGTGGTGGCGCCGGGCCACGAGGCCGACGGCATCGTGCACATGCCCGGCGGCCAGAGCGGCCACCCGCTGTCGCCATTCTGGGGCGCCGGCCACGCCGACTGGGTACAGGGCCGTGCCACAAAGTTCCTGCCCGGCCCGACCCTGCACACGCTGAGATTAAGCCCGTCCGCTCCACAATGAATCGATGTCGGTTCCGCGCAGGCGCGTGTCGCATGCGCCGGTCTGCCGCCTCCCTCCCCCCACTGCCGAGTCTGCCTACCGATGAAGCGCCCTCCCCTGCTCGCCCTGTTGCTGCCGCTCGCCGCGGCCATGTCGTTCCCCGCCTGTGCCACGCCGGCCGCCGACGCCCCCCCTGCCGCCGCCGACTGCAGCGTGCGCGCCGAACCCGGCGACGACCTGCAGGCCGCGATCGACCGGGTCCCCAACGACGGCAAGCCCGCCACCGTGTGCCTGAGCGCGGGCGAGTTCCACATCGGCAAGCTGATCTCGATCCAGCGCGACGGCCTGCGCCTGCGCGGCCAGGGCGACGCCACCGTGCTGCGCATGCGCGACCACGTGCAGCAACCCACCATCGTCATCGGCGACTACCAGAACGAGCGCCCCATGCGGCCGATCCGCGACGTGCGCGTGGAGCAGTTGCAGATCGTCGGCGGCACCATCGACAAGGAGTTCATGCCCGAGCGGCCGTACCTGAGCAACAGCCTGGTGGTGGTGCGCAACGGCCAGAACATCCAGCTGACCCACCTGCGGGTGAGCAAGTGCCGCAGCGCCTGCCTGCTGAGCGAGTTCGACAGCCGCGACCTGCTGATCGCGCACAACGACGTCTCCGGCGCGACCTGGGATGGGGTGTCGTTCAACCGCACCGCCAAGGTCAAGCTGATCGACAACGTGATCCACGACAACGTCGCCGCCGGCATCACCACCGAGCACCTGGAAGACAGCGAGATCCGCGACAACCGCCTGGAGCGCAACGGCAGCCAGGGCGTGTACCTGGCCGACGCGCGGCGCAACCTGTTTTCGGGCAACCAGTTCATCGACAACAAGGGCGCCGGGCTTTACCTGACCTGCTCGATCCGCCAGCGCACGCCGCAGATCCTGTGCTGGGACAACAGCATGAGCCAGGACAACACGTTCGAGAACAACACCTTCCGCGGCAATCCCTACACCTACACCATCGGCGTGGACAGCGCGGCCAACTGCACCGGCCCGGAGTTCCGCCCCAACCTGTGGCGCAAGAGCAACCAGGCCGATGCCTCGGGCATCGACATCCAGCCCGAACGCTACGGCCACTGCGTGCGCTTCGAGTGAAGCCGGGACTCGGGACTCGGGACCCGGAAAAGCGTAGTGCGGGCGATCCGAAGCAGTTCTTCGGATCCCGAGTCGCGCACGTCCCGCCGGCGCATCGCCGGCGGGACGTGCGAGTTCAGGCTCCCAACGCCTGCGCGTGCACACCCGTCACCGCACGACCGGAGGGATCGGCCATCGCCGCGAAGCTGGCATCCCAGGCGATCGCCGCCGGCGAGGAGCAGGCGATCGACTTGCCGCCGGGCACGGTCTCGGCCGCGGCCGGGGTCGGGAACACGCGTTCGAACAGGCTACGGTAGTAATACGCTTCCTTGGTCTGCGGCGGGTTGACCGGAAAGCGCTTGTCGGCCGCAGCCAGTTCGCGGTCGCTGACCTGCGCCTCGGCGTGCGCCTTCAGCCCGTCGATCCAGCCATAGCCGACGCCGTCGCTGAACTGCTCTTTCTGCCGCCACAGGATCGACTCGGGCAGATAGCCTTCGAAGGCGTCGCGCAGCACACCTTTTTCCATGCGCGCCGCGCCGCCACTAGCCTTGTCGATCATCTTGTACTGGGCATCCATGCGCATGGCCACGTCCAGGAACTCCACGTCCAGGAACGGCACGCGCGGCTCCACGCCCCAGGCCATCATCGACTTGTTGGCGCGCAGGCAGTCGTAGTTGTACAGCGCATCGAGCTTGCGGATCAGTTCCTCGTGGAATTCGCGCGCGTTCGGCGCCTTGTGGAAGTACAGGTAGCCGCCGAAGATCTCGTCGCTGCCTTCGCCGGACAGCACCATCTTCACCCCCATCGCCTTGATCCGCCGCGCCAGCAGGAACATCGGCGTGGAGGCGCGAATGGTGGTGACGTCATAGGTCTCGATGTGGCGGATCACTTCCGGCAGCGCGTCCAGGCCTTCTTCGAAGGTGTATTCGAAGCCGTGGTGCACGGTGCCCAGCGCCTCGGCGGCGATCGCCGCGGCGGCCAGGTCCGGCGAGCCCTTCAGGCCGATCGCGAACGAGTGCAGGCGCGGCCACCAGGCCTCTGCCTCGTCGTTCTCCTCGATGCGCTTGCGCGCGAAGCGCGCCGCCACCGCCGCCACCAGCGAGGAATCCAGGCCGCCGGAGAGCAGCACGCCGTACGGCACGTCGGTCATCAGCTGGCGGTGCACGGCGCGCTCGAAGGCCTCGCGCAGTTCCTGCTTGCCGACCTCCACGCCCTGCACCGCCGCGTAGTCGCGCCAGGGCTTGCGGTAGTACTGCACCAGTTCGCCGCTGGCGCTGTCGTAGTAGTGGCCCGGCGGGAACTGGGCGACGTCGGCGCAGCTGTCGGCCAGCGACTTCATCTCCGAGGCCACCCGCAGCCGACCCTGCGCGTCATGGCCCCAGTACAGCGGACACACGCCCATCGGATCGCGCGCGATCAACACGCGGCCGGCGGCCTTGTCCCACAGTGCGAACGCGAAGATGCCGTTGAGGCGGTTCAGCAGCGCGTCCGGCGTGGTTTCGCGGTACAGCGCGTTGATTACCTCGCAGTCCGAACCGGTCTGGAAGGCATAGGGCTGGGCGAGTTGCTTCTTCAGCTCGCGGTGGTTGTAGATCTCGCCGTTGACCGCCAGCGCCAGTTGTCCGTCGTCCGACAGCAGCGGCTGCGAACCGCCGGCCGGGTCGACGATGGCCAGGCGCTCGTGGACCAGGATCGCGCCGTCGTCGACATACACGCCGCTCCAGTCCGGGCCGCGGTGACGCTGCCGCTGCGAGCAGTCCAGCGCCTGCCGCCGCAATGCCTGCAGGTCGTCGCCCGGTTGCAGGCCGAAGATGCCGAAGATCGAACACATGGGAAAGCTCCTGATCGTGGGGTGGTGGTGCGCGAGGGGGGACGCACCAGGCACAAAAAAACCCGCATCGGCCGATGCGGGTTTCTGGTGGCTGGGCGTGGTGTTTCTGGTAGCGCCTAGTCGCAGACCCGCATCGGCCGCGCACGATTATTCGCCAGCGCATTAGTGCGGCCGTTGGCGTTGATCGAGCGGAGGACGGACAGCGAGGTCATACAGCGACCGTAACCCGGCGCGCGGGCCGGCGCAACTGTTACCGCAGCAACCGTTCGATCAGGCGCAGGTACAACTCCGGCAGCGCCTCCAGGTCGGCGACGCGCACGTGTTCGTCGACCTGGTGGATGCTGGCGTTGACCGGGCCGACTTCGATGCACTGCGCGCCCAGCGGGGCGATGAAGCGCGCATCGGAGGTGCCGCCGCCGGTGCTCTCCTCCGGCGGCGCGCCGGCGACCTCGCCCAGCACCTCGCGCGCCACCCGGCGCAGCGTGCCTTCGGGGGTGTAGAACGGCTCGCCGCTGCGGTGCCAGCGCAGGCTGTAATCCAGGCCATGACGATCGAACAGCGCGGCAATCTCCGCTTCCAGTCGCGGTGCATCCCAGTGCGGGGTGTAGCGCAGGTTGAAGGCGACCTGCAGTTCGCCGGGGATCACATTGTTGGCGCCGGTACCGGCATGGATGTTGGAGAGTTGCAGACTGGTCGGCGGGAAGCTTTCGTAGCCGTCGTCCCAGTGCCGCGCGACCAGGTCGGCCAGCGCCGGCGTGGCCAGGTGGATCGGGTTGCGCGCCTTGTGCGGATAGGCCACGTGGCCCTGCACACCGCGCACGACGAGCGTGCCGGAAAGGCTGCCACGGCGACCGACCCGCAGCAGATCGCCAAGCCGTTCGGTGGACGAGGGTTCGCCGGTGATGCACCAGTCGATGCGTTCGCCGCGCTCGGCGAACACGCGCGCCACGTGGCGCACGCCGTCGATCGCATCGCCTTCCTCGTCGCTGGTCAGCAGCACCGCCAGCGTCCCCGGGTGCTGCGGCTGCGCGGCCACGAACCGCTCGGCGGCAACCACGAAGGCGGCCACGCTGCCCTTCATGTCGGCGGCACCACGCCCGTACAGCACGCCGTCGCGGAGCTGCGGCGCGAACGGATCGCTGGCCCAGGCCTCGCGTGGCCCCGGCGGCACCACGTCGGTATGGCCGAGCAGCGCCAGCACCGGACCGTCGCCGCCACGGTGGGTGGCCCACAGGTTGTCGACCTGGCCGCAGCGCAACCGCTCGATGGCGAAACCGGCGCGTTCCAGCCGCTGCGCGATCAGGTCCTGGCACCCGGCATCGTCAGGAGTGACTGACGGACGGGCGATCAGGTCGCAGGCGAGTTCAAGGACATCGGACATGCAGGGACACCGTTGGAAGACACGAGAAGAGAGGCGATGAGGGTCGTCGCGTGCGGGCAGCGCAGAAAGCGCAGTGTACGAGCGGGACTGGCGGATTCGAAGCATTGGCCAGGATCGCCTGGCGGGTGCCGGTCGCAGCCTTCGCTACGACGCGACCCCAGGCCAGCGCATGCACTGCACGCGCACCGCGAACGCTTCGTTGCCGGGCATGCGCCCGCCGTGCGTTCCGGTCTCGACGAAGCCGCAAGCGCGGTAGAAGGCCAGCGCCGCAGCATTGCCTTCCAGCAATTCCAGCGTCAGGCCAGCCGGGCTGGCGGCCTGCACGGCCGCCACCAGCGCCTGGCCGACGCCGCGCCGGCGCGCGGCCGTGTCCACGTACAGCCAGGCCAGTTCCTGGCCATCGTCGGCGACGAAGCCGAGCACCTGGCCATCGCACTCGGCGACCTGCACGCGGTAGTCGAACAGCCCTTCGCGCTCGGCCGCAACCGGCAGCGGCAGGAACGCATCGGCTAGCCCCGCCGCCTGCAGTTCCTCCAGGCGCGCGGCATCGTGGATGGCGCACAGGCGCGCCCAGTCCTCGACCCGGTACGGGCGGATGGTCACGCGATCCCGAATCGCTGCTTGAAGCCGTTGTCGGAGAAGCCCTGGCTGAGCTGGCCGTCGTCGGTCACCACCACCGGCCGCCGGATCAGCTGCGGATACTCGCGCAGCAGCAGCTTCCACTCGGCATCCGAGCCCGGGGCTTTCTTGTTGTCGGGCAACTGCCGCCAGGTGGTGGAGGACTTGTTGACCAGTGCATCGAAGCCACCGGCCTGGCCGGCCCACTCCAGCAGGGTGTCCGGGGTCGGCTTGTGCTCGCGGTAATCGACGAAGGTGTAGGCCACGCGGAAGCGGTCCAGCCACTTGGTCGCCTTCTTGCAGGTGTCGCAGTTCTTCAATCCGTACAACGTGGTCATCGACATGTCCCATCAAGCGAATGAAGCCCCTCTCCCACCGGGAGAGGGGTTGGGGTGAGGGTTGGCGCGCCGTGGTGACCTGGCACGCGCAGATATCGCGCTTGATCTTACCCGGCGCACGCGCCGTCGGTTCTCCCGCGCAGCGAGAAAACGCACTCGGCCACACCGCGCCTCATTGCGCCGGCACTTCCTGGAGCTTGGCCGAATCGATCCGCCAGCGCAGCTGCGCCGCCGAGGCGCCGTCCACGCCGTTGACGCGGCGCAAGACGTAATCACCCTGAAAGCGTTGCCGCGTGCCATCGGTCAGCGTCGCCTCCACGGTGACCGGCACCGGCTGATACACCGAGCCGGCGGCACCGTCGCTGACGCCCAGCGTGCCGATCGTCGCCTTCACCGCACGCGTCTGCGCGAAGCCGGCCTTGAACGCAGCGTAGGATTGCCCCGGACGCCCGTCCTCGCCCCACTGCTGCCAGGCCGTGGCGTAGTCGCGCGCATCGATCGCCGCGTAGTAGCGCCGCACCACGTCGGCCGCGGCCTGCGCGCTGTCGGCGGCCGGCCCGCAGCCAGCGGTGGTCGCCGCGTCGCGGCCGAGCAGCGCACAGCTGCGCGCGATCTCGTCGTCGATCATGGCGCAGCTGTTGGCGGCATTGCAGGGCGGGTGCGTGGCCGGCGACACCGCGCGGCAGGTGGCCACACGCGCCGCCGCGGCGTCGGCGCCGATCTGGTCGGCGCAGGACAGCGGCTCGCCTGCGGCGCTGATGCTCTCCGCAGTCGTCGCAGGCGGTTGCGCAGGCGCAGGTGTCGCGGCCGAAGCGGGATTTGGCGCAGCGGCCGCCGCTGGCGTATCTCCATCCTTGGGCGTCGCCGGCGCCGGCGCGCCCTCACGGCCGCACCCGGACAGCGCGAACGCTGCCATCATCCAGCAAGTCCACATGATCGTACGCATCGGTTTCTCCTGTTCGTTCGCCTCGTTCGGCAACGACGCCCGGCGGCGTGGCGCGCCTGACCGCGCGTTCCACCCCCTGCCGCCAAGGCAACGGCGCGAGCGCGTGCGACAGGCTATCGCGCGCCCCATGTACGCCGGGTATGCGCGACACCTCAGGCCCGGCCGCTGCATCGCCTGGCCGGATCGGCCGCCGCCAGTCCCTCTCCCTCGACGTCCCCTGGCTCGGGCACCGAGGGGCTCGTCGCCGCAGCGCACGATGCAGACGACGCAGTACGACGTCCTCGCCTGGCGCGCCGCGACGGACGTGGCCGAGCGTGCAGCACGCCCACGGCGCTACCGACGCAGCACGCGCTCAGAGCAGCCGTTCGGACACCACCTCGAATGCGACGCGCGGCAGGCGAAAGGCCAGCCCGTCCTCCAGCGTGACGCCCATGGCCTGCAGCCGCGGGCAGGCCAGCGCCCCCGTCAGCCGCAGCGGTTGCAGCGTGGCCGGGTCCACTGGCAACGCGATGCGGGTGCTGGCCCAGCGGCCGTCGCAGGTGCGGGCGATGGCTTCGTCCTGGCAGGTGAGAAACCGCAGCAGGGCCTGGCGCGTGCGGAACGCCGGCGTCCAGTCCGCATCGTGCCAGGCCTCGGCAGGCTGCCAGTGCAGTTGCAGTGCGGGCGCACTGCCCTGTCCTGGTGCGATCTGCGTGCAACCGCTGCCATCGGACTGCAGCGCATGCACGAAGCGCGCGGCCAGATGCGGCTGCATGGCGTCGCTGGCCGCACGCGCACCGGCGACGTAGGCCAATCCCTCCATCACGTTGCGGTCGAACAGCACCACCGGCCCGGCGCCCGCGGCGTCCACGCGACGCAGGTACCACCGCCAGTTGCTCTGCAGCGGCGATGGCAGCAGCTTGCGCAGCGGTCCGGCAAAAGCCGGACCGAAATGGCCGTGGCAATAGCTGAGGATGGTGTACGGCGTGCGCCCCTGGTGCACGACGTAGGCGTAGCCGGGCGGCGGTGGCGGAGCGTGCCGCAACGCGACCCACCAACTCGCATAGACCACCTCGCGTACGTCGCTGCGCAGCGCCGGCAGCGGCCAGCGCCGCGTCAGTGCACGCCACAGCCGGGTCCAGGCCGGTGCGTGCAGCAGGCGCGGCAGCGCGCGCCCGTGCCAGGCAGCGGACGGGTGCCGGTAGACCGCGGCCTCGGCCAGGTCCGGCGCCACCACCGACACCTCAGTCGGCCAGCCCGCGCAGCAGATCGTTGACACTGGTCTTGCTGCGGGTCTTGGCGTCGACCTGCTTGACGATCACCGCGCAGTACAGCGAGTGCGAGCCGTCCTTGGAGGGCAATTGTCCGGACACCACCACGCTGTACGGCGGCACGTAGCCGTAGGAGATCTCGCCGGTGGCGCGGTTGTAGATGCGCGTGCTCTGGCCCAGGAACACGCCCATGCCGATCACGCTGTGGTGGCCGACCACCACACCCTCCACCACCTCCGAGCGCGCGCCGATGAAGCAGTGGTCCTCGATGATGGTGGGGCTGGCCTGCAGCGGCTCGAGCACGCCGCCGATGCCGGCGCCGCCGGACAGGTGGCAGTGCTTGCCGATCTGCGCGCAGGAACCGACCGTGGCCCAGGTGTCGACCATGGTGCCCTCGCCCACGTGCGCGCCGATGTTGGTGAAGCTCGGCATCAGCACCACATCCTTGCCGAAGTAGCTGCCGCGGCGCGCCACCGCGCCCGGCACCACACGCACGCCAGCCTTGCGGAACTCGGCTTCGTGATAGCCGGCGAAGCGCGCTTCGACCTTGTCCCAGAACGGCGCCGGCTGCGCTTCCACCACGGCCATCTCGTTGACCCGGAAGTACAGCAGCACCGCCTTCTTCAGCCACTCGTTGACCTTCCAGCCGCCGTGCCCGTCCGGCTCGGCGACGCGGAACTCGCCGCTTTCCAGGCCGTCGATGACGCGATTGACCACCGGCCGGGTCGATCCTTCGATCTCGTCCAGGGTCAGCGCGGCGCGGCGCTCGAAGGCGCTGTCGATGGTGAACTTCAGCTCGTCGGCGCTGGGCACGGCGAGCGGCTTGGCGCGCAGCGGCTTCGGTGCGGGCTTGGCGGGCTTGGCCGCCGCGGTCGGCGCCGCAGGCGTCGCGGCAGCCGGCTTCTTTGGGGCCGTCTTCTTGGGGGCCGGCGTCTTGGCAGCGGACTTCTTGGCGGCAGGCTTCTTGGTGGCCATCAGCGGGGGTCTCCAGGCGGGGTATCGGGGTCCAGGCAGGCCTGCAGCGCGGCCTGCAACGCCTGGCGGGCGGCGTCGGGCAACGGCAGGTTGTGCTCGTCGGTGATGTGGAACAGATCCTCGGCACGCTCGCCGAAGGTGGCGATGCGCGCGTCGTGCACGCGCAGGTGCTGCCGGCGCAGCACCTGGGCCACGTCCGACAGCAGCCCGGGGCGATCCGGTGCGACCAGGCTGAGCCGGGTCAGGCGGCCGTCGAGGCTCTCGCGGAACTCGATGCGCGGGGCGAAACGGAAATGCCGCAGCTGGCGCGGCACCACCCGCCGCGCCGGGCGCAGCCGCGCCAGGTCGCCGGCCAGCGCCTCGCGCAGACCCGCCTGCAACTGCGCGATGTCGCCGCTGGCGAAGGCGTCGGCGGGCATCACCTCGAAGGTGTCGAAGATCGCGTCGTGCGGGGCGTCGAGCACGCGCGCGCGATGGATGCCGTAGCCGAGCCGGTCCAGGGTCATCACGATCGCGGCGAACAGGCCGTCGCGGTCCGGCGAGTACACGAACACTTCCAGCGCCGCGTCGTCGGGGGTGACGGGGCGCACCTTGACCAGCGTCTCGCCGAGTTCCACCTCCATCAGCGAGGTCGCCTGCCAGGCCAGTTGCTCGGGGCGGAAGCGCAGGAAGCTTTCGTCCGGCATGCCGGCGAACTGGCGATCGATGATGGCGTCGTCGTGGCCCTGCAGATGCATCAGCGCACGCGTGGCCTCGCGCGCCTCCTGCAGGCGCTCGGCCACCGGCAGCGGGTGCTCCAGGCCCTCGCGCAGCGCGCGGCGCGCGGCGAAGTACAGGTCTGCCAGCAGCCGGTCCTTCCAGGCGTTCCACAGCTTGGGGCTGGTGCCGGCGATGTCGGCGCAGGTCAGCAGGTACAGATGATCCAGCCGCTCGCGGTCGCCGACCAGGCTGGCGAAGCGATGGATCACCTCCGGATCGGCGATGTCCTGCTTCTGCGCGGTCACCGACATGCGCAGGTGCTGTTCGACCAGCCAGGCCACCAGGTCGGTGTCGGCGGCGCTGAGCGCATGCGCGGCGCAGAACGCGCGCGCATCCACCGCGCCCAGCTCCGAGTGGTCGCCGCCGCGGCCCTTGGCGATGTCGTGGAACAGACCGGCCAGCAGCAGCAGTTCCGGCTTGCGCAGCCGCGGCCAGACTTCATGCGCGATCGAGAAGCGTTCGTCGGCGCGCGCGTTGGCGAACACCGCCATGTTCTTCAGCACCATCAGCGTGTGCTGGTCGACCGTGTACACATGGAACAGGTCGAACTGCATGCGTCCGGACACCTGCGCGAACGCCGGGATCCACTGCCCGAGCACGCCCAGCCGCGCCATCCGGGTCAGCGTCTGCACCGCGCGCGGGCCGCGCAACAGGGCCAGGAAGCGCTCGCGCGCGGTCGGGCTGGCGCTGGCGTAGGCCGGCAGATGCGGCAGCGCCTCGGCCAGCGCGCGCGCGGTCAGCGAATGCAGGCCGCGGATCTCGCCGTGCGCGGCCCAGGTGGCGAACAACGCGAACACCTGCACCGGATCGGCCTGCGGCCAACGCTCGTCGTCGGCGGCCAGGTAGCCGCGGCGCAACGAGAAACCGCCGTCCAGCGGCTGCGGCTGCGCCTCGCCGTCGAACTGTTCCTCGAAGCGCTGCAGCAGCCGGTCGCTGAGCCGGCGCACGATCGCCGCGCTGCGGTAGAAGCGCTGCATCATCTTTTCGACGCCCAGGCTCTCGACGTCGTCGGAGAACCCCAGGCGCTGCGCCAGGGTCTTCTGGTAATCGAAGCGCAAGCGCTCTTCCGGGCGGTTGGCGACCAGGTGCAGCCCGTAGCGCAACCGCGCCAGTTCGCGGCGCTCGCGGCGCAGCGCGGCGGCCTCGTCGCCGCCGACGTGGCCCAGCCCGATCAACGGCTCCAGGTCGCGCACGCCGAACGCGCGCAGCGCCATCCAGCCCAGGGTGTGCAGGTCGCGCAGGCCACCAGGGCCGTCCTTGATGTCCGGCTCCAGGTTGTCGGCGGTGTCGCCGAAGCGCTGGTGGCGGGCCTGCAGTTCCTCGCGCTTGGCCATGAAGAACTCGCGCGGCGGCCACACCCGCTGCGGCGCGATGGCCGCCGCCAGCGCCGCCTTGGCGGCGGCATCGGCCTGCAGCGGACGCGCCTCGATCAACGCGGTCAGCACGGTCTGGTCAGCGCAGGCCGCGGTGCACTGCGCGGCCGAGCGCACCGCATGGCTGACCGGCACGCCGGCATCCCACAACAGCGGGAACAGCCGCGCCAGCGCCGGCTCGTACGCGGAGTCGAGCTCGCCGAACACCAACAGGTCGATGTCCGAACGCGGGAACAGTTCGCCGCGGCCATAGCCGCCGACCGCGAACAGGGCCAGCCCGGCCTCGCGCGGCACGCAGCGGCTCCAGGCGTGGCGGATCAGTTGATCCAGCGCGCGCGCGCGCAACGCCAGCAGGCGGTCGATGTCGTCGCCCTGGTCGAAGCGCTTGCTCAGCCGCGCATCGGTCTGCGCCAGCAGTTGCCGGACCGCGGCGGCCCAGCCGGCGTCGTCGACACCGGCGTCGGGCATGCCGGCATCGGCGCCGGCCGGCAGCAGGCTCACGGTTCGCCGAGGCCGCCCGGCGACAGGGTCAGCACCTCCACCCCATCCTCGGTGACGGCGACCATGTGCTCCCATTGCGCCGAGAGCTTGCGGTCCTTGGTCACCACGGTCCAGCCGTCCGGCAGCACGCGGGTGTAGCGCGTGCCTTCGTTGATCATCGGCTCGATGGTGAAGGTCATGCCCGGCTTCAGCACCAGACCATCGCCCGGCCGGCCGTAGTGCAGCACCTGCGGCTCGTCGTGGTAGACCTTGCCGATGCCGTGGCCGCAGTACTCGCGCACCACGCTGAAGCGCTCGCTCTCGGCGTACTGCTGGATGGCGTGGCCGATGTCGCCGAGCGTGGCGCCCGGCTTCACCGCGCGGATGCCGCGCCACATCGCCTCGTAGGTGGCCTCGATCAGGCGCCGCGCCATCACCGAGGGGGTGCCCGCGCAGTACATGCGGCTGGTGTCGCCATGCCAGCCGTCCTTGATCACGGTGACGTCGATGTTGACGATGTCGCCGTCCTTGAGGACCTTGCTCTCACTGGGGATGCCGTGGCAGATCACGTTGTTCACCGACGTGCACACGGTCTTCGGAAAGCCGCGATAGCCGACGTTGGCCGGCACCGCCTGCTGCACCTTGACGATATGGTCGTGGCAGATGCGGTCCAGCTCGGCGGTGGTGACGCCGGGCTTCACGTACGGGCCGATCAGGTCCAGTACCTCGGCGGCCAGGCGGCCGGCCACGCGCATCTTCTCGATGTCCTGCGGAGTTTTCAGATTGACGGTCATGGTCGTCATTATCGCTCATCCCGGCGCTGGCTGAACGCGCCGGGCGATTCGGCGGTTTTCCGGCGCGGCGACGAGGCCTTCGTTGCCTTCACCGGACTGAACACGCGGTCCTGTGGTTGTCATCTCATGTGAAATCTGGATGACGATCCAATAAAACGTGAACTGGCCCGCAGTTTGCAATGGGAGCGACACCGGCGGTTGTCCGCCATCACTGAAGAACCCTGCCATGTACCTCTTCCATCGCGTTCTCGCCTTCCTCGTGCTGTTCGCCGCCGGGACCGGCCTGGCCTGGGCCCAGTCCGACTCGCGCACCTTCAACGTCAAGATCCAGATCACCAGCGTCTGCGACATCCAGACCGCGCCCACCGACGTCGATTTCGGCAGCGTCAATTCCACCCAGACGGCGATCAACAGCACCGGCACCTTGAACGTGCGCTGCACCTCCGGCACGCCGTACAACATCGCGCTCAACGCCGGTTCCGGCTCCGGCGCCACGGTCACCACCCGCACCATGGGCAGCGCCGACGTCAGCAACACCGCGCGCGTGCCCTATGCGCTGTACCGCAATGCCGCGCGCACCCAGAACTGGGGCTCGACCATCGGCACCGACACCCAGGCCGGCACCGGCAATGGTGCAGTGCAACCGATCACCGTCTACGGCCAGGTCGCCAGCACCAACTACCCTGCGGGTTCATACAGCGACGTCGTCACCGCCACCGTCACCTGGTAACCGGAGCCGCCTGCATGCGTTTGCGACTGCATTCCTTCCTGCGCCTGCCGGCGCTCGCCGCGCTGTGGCTGGCGGCTGGCGCGGCCGTCGCCGCGAGCCTGCAGGTGGCGCCGACATCGGTGTCCCTGCGTGCCGAGGAGACCGCGCAGGGCGTCTGGCTGAGCAACAGCGGCGATGTGCCGCTGCGCGCGCAGGTGCGCGTGTTCCGCTGGCAGCAGCGCGACGGCGAGGATGTGCTCGACCCCAGCGACCGCATCGCGCTCAGCCCACCGATGCTGGAACTGGCGCCGCACGCGCGGCAGCTGGTCCGCGTGATCCGCCTGGATCCCGCGCCCGCTACCGGCGAGGACGCCTACCGCATCCTGGTCGACGAATTGCCCAGCCAGGACGCCAGCGGCAACACCAACGCCGGGCTGCAGTTCGTGCTGCGCTATTCGGTGCCGGTGTTCCTCAAGCCGGCCGTGGCTACCGCGCCGGTACTGCACGCGCGACTGGTCCGCGACGGCGCGGGTGCGGCGCTGGAAGTGCTCAACCAGGGCAACGGCCACGCGCAGCTGGTGGACCTGCAGTTCGTCGCCGGCGATGGCCGGCGCAGCGCCATCGCCGATGGCCTGGCCGGCTACGTGCTGCCGGGCCAGCGCAAGCGCTGGCCGCTGCCGGCAACGCTGGCGCAGACACAGGGAGCGTTCGAGGCAAGGATCAATGGCGAACCGCGCGCGCAGTCGCTGGTCGTGGACGCCGCGGCGCCCTGAGCTGCTGCTGGCCCTGTGGGCCGGCACCGCCGCGCTCGCCGTCGCCCAGCCTCAACCTCCCACCCCGCCCCAGGCCGCTGCACCGGCACAGGAGACCCTGTACCTGGAGGTCACCCTGAACCAGACCCGCCAGCCCGGCCTGTTCCAGTTCCAGCGCGACGGCGAGCAACTGCACGCCACTGCCGCGACCCTGCGCCAGCTCGGCCTGCGCGTGGACGGCGGCGACGCCAGCACGGCGATCGCCTTGGGCGAGCTGGACGGCGTGCGCTTCCGCTACGACGCCGGCCTGCAGCAGTTGGCCATCGACGCGCCGGTGGCGCTGCTCGACGTCGCCACCACCCGGATCGACGCGCGCGGCGGCGTACCGTCGCTGCCAGCAACCAGTTCGCCCGGCGCCCTGCTCGACTACGACCTCTATGCCAGCCGCCAGGGCGGCGCCAGCAATCTCACCGCCAGCGGCGAACTGCGCGTGTTCGGCCTGGGCGATGGCCTGCTGCGGCAATCCTTCATCGGCCGACTGTATCGCGAGCCGCAGCGCGACTGGCGCGCCCAGGCGATCCGCCTGGACACGCAGTGGCAATGGTCGTTGCCCGATCGCATGACCAGCGTAGTGCTGGGCGACACCTTCAGCAGCAGCACCAGTTGGAGCCGCACCCTGCGCCTGGGCGGGGTACGCGTGGGCAGCGACTTCGGCCTGCAGCCGTACCGCGCGATCACCCCGTTGCCGGAATTCCTCGGCGAAGTGGCGGTGCCGTCCAGCGTGGATCTGTACGTCAACGGCATCCGCCAGTACGGCGCGCAGTTGCCGGCCGGGCCGTTCCAGCTGTCCGCCGCGCCCGGCGTGGACGGCGCCGGCAACGCCCAGGTGGTGATCACCGACGCCTACGGTCGCACCCGCTCGCTGGCCTTTCCGTTCTATGCGACCCAGGATCTGCTGGCCAGCGGCCTGACCGACTGGTCGCTGGCGCTTGGCCGGGTGCGCGAGGACTACGGCGTCGCCGACTTCGCCTATGCCGGGGACACGGTCGGCAGCGCCAGTTGGCGGCGCGGCGTCGGCCCGCGCTTCACCGCCGAGGCGCATGCCGAGGCCGGGGCCGGTGTGCGCAACGCCGGCGTCGGCGGCCTGTGGCTGCTGCCGCGCGCGGGTGTGTTCGGGGCCTCGCTGGCACACGGCGGCGCGGCCGGCCAGCAAGGCCTGCAGTACGCGCTCAGCTATCGCTGGAACAACGGCCGCTTCAACCTGGCGATGGACACCCAGCGTGCGCAATCCGGCTATCGCGACGTGGCCGCGCGCTACAGCGCCGCGCCGCCGCGGGTCAGCGAGCGCGCCCTGTTCGGCAGCACCTGGGACGGCGTCGGCAACATCGCCCTGAGCTATGTGCGCCTGGCCTACCCCGACAGCGGCGACCAGCGCTATGCCAGCCTGTTCTGGACCCGTGCCCTGGCACGGCAATCGTCGCTGAACCTGAGCATCAACCAGAATCTGGACCAGGCCAGCGACCGCAGCGTGTACCTGGGCTGGTCGATCGCGCTGGATGGCCGCCGCCAGGCCGGCGTCGCCGTGCAACGCATCGGCGCGCGCACCAGTGCGACGGCCGACCTCAGCCAGGCGGCCGCGGCCGACGGCGGCAGCGGCTGGCGGCTGCAGGCGCGCGGCGGGCAGGATGGCGGCGGCGGCTTGGCGGAAGCGAGCTGGCGCAGCGCCAGCGCCCGCTATGCCGGCGGTATCGCCAGCGCCGGTGGCCAGAGCTACGGCTATGCCGAGGCGGCCGGCGGCCTGGCCTGGATCGGTGGCGGTTGGTTCCGTGGCCGCGATCTCGACCAGGCCTTCGCCCTGGTCTCCACCGGCGGCGTCGCCAACGTCCCGGTGTTGCTGGAGAACCGGCCGATCGGCCGCACCGATGCGCGCGGCTTCCTGCTGGTCACGCCGCTGCTGGCCTGGCAGCACAACCGCCTGTCCATCGATCCGATGCGGCTGTCGCCGGAACTGCGGCCGGAGCAGGTCGACCAGATCGTGGTGCCGCGCGACCGCACCGCGGTGGTGGTGGCGTTTCCGATCCGCCACAGCGACGGGGTGCTGGTGCAGTTGCACGATGCCGCCGACGCGCCATTGCCGGTGGGCAGCCGCCTGCGTGGGCCGGGCATCGACACGGTGGTCGGCTACGATGGCCAAGCCTATGTGGAAGGGCTCAGACCCGGCCGCAACGACCTGGAGGTGGACATGCACGGCAGCCGTTGCCGGTTGCGGATCGAACGCACGACGCAGGCGCCGCCCACGCGGTTGGGTCCACTGCGCTGCCTGCCGGAGACCACGCCATGAGCGCGCGCGCCTGGCGGATGCTGCTGCCGGCGCTGCTGCTGGTGGCCACGGCGCTGCTGCCGTCGCGCGCCGCGGCCACCACCACCTGTACGGCACAGGCCACTGCGCTCAGCTTCGGCACCCTCTCCGACAGCGCCGCCACCGACGCCACCGCGCAGATCCTGGTGACCTGCCAGACCGGCGCACTGAGCATCCTGGGCACCATCTACGTGCGCATGTGCCTGAACATCGGCGAGGGCGCACAAGGCGCAGGCCTTGGCATCACCCCGCGGCGCATGCTCAACCCGCTCAACGACAGCCTCGGCTTCCAGCTCTACCGCGACAGCGCGCGCAGCCTGATCTGGGGCAGCGCCCTCAGCGGCTCCACCCCACTGCAGGTGGACCTTACCTATTCGTCGCTGGCGACTGGCGGCACCGGCAACGCCACCTACACCATCTACGCGCGGGTGCCGCTGCAGAGCGGCATCGCCACCGGGCTGTACCAGAACAGCTTCAGCGGGGTGTACACCAACCTGCAGTACCGCTACGACGAACCGCTGATCGGCAACCCCGCGGTGATACCCGCCTCCTGCACCACCGGCGGCAAGGGCGGCGGCACCTCGGTGCAGTTCCCGTTCGTGACCACCGCCACCGCCGCGCCGACCTGTACGATCGCCAGCATCGCCGACCTGGATTTCGGCAATCAGTCGGGCCTGATCGACAACCCGCTGAACTACACCACCGCGCTCAGCATGAACTGCCGCGCCCGCACCGCCTGGCAGGTGAGCCTGGACAACGGCCAGAACGCCAGCGGCAACGTGCGCCGCATGCGCAGCGCCAGCGGCCAGTACCTGACCTACGAGCTGTACCGCGACGCCGCACGCACCCAGCGCTGGGGCAGCACCCTGAACAGCGATACCCAGACCGGCACCGGGACCGGCAGCGCGCAGTCGCTGACCCTGTACGGGCAGGTCCCGGCCCGGCAGACCCCCGCCCCTGGCAGTTACAGCGACGTGGTCAAGGTCACCGTCACCTACTGAGGCCTGAACGGCGCCGTCGCGCCGGTCAAGTTACCGCGACCCGGGCCGTTATAGGCTGTGTCCGCCCCGGAGTCCGACTTGATGACCGTGCCGTTCCTGCGACCGCTGCTGCTGGCGAGCCTGTGCGTGGCCGGCACCGATGCGGCGGCGCAGCCCGCTGTCGGCACCGGCGGCGCCCTGTTGCGGATCGGCATCCGCATCGAGCGCAGTTGCGAGATCGGTGCCCTGGCCCGCGCGCAGCCCGGGGCGCTGCCGAGCGTCGCCTGCAACCGTCCGCTGGCCTATCAGGTCAACATCGACGGCGCGCCCGCGCCCAGTGTCGGAACCGCGCTGGCGTTGAGGCTGTCCGCGGCAGGCGCCGCGCCGCGCGGCCCGGCGCGCTACGCCACGGTCGCGTTCTAGTGGGCGGCGCCCGCCGAGCGCGCACGCGCCCGCTGCTAACGCTGCTGCTGGCGCTGGCCGGCAGCGCCGACGCGACCGGGGTGCGGATCAGCCCGACCCTGGTGCAACTGACCCCCGGCGAGACCAGCACCGAGATCTGGCTGAGCAACACCCAGGACCGCCCCTGGCAGGCGCAGGTCCAGGTGTACCGGTGGCGGCAGACCGACGGGATGGACGACCTGGAGAGCACCGACGAGGTCCGCGCGAGCCCCCAATCGATCGATATCCCGGCGCAGGGACGGCAACTGCTGCGGCTGGTGCGTACCGGCCCCGCCAGCGCCGACGAAGCCGCCTACCGCCTGGTGCTGGAGGAACGCGCCACGCCGCCCGACGCCGCCGCGCCCGCCACGCCGGGCGCGCCGCTGCTGCTGCGCTATTCCACACCGGTGTTCCTGAGTGCGCCGGATCCGGCAGCCGCATCGCGCCTCAGCGCCCACCTGATCGCCGGCGCGCATGGGCCGGAGCTGGTGGTGCACAATCACGGCAGCGCCCATGCCAGGCTCAGCGACCTGAGCTTCATCGGCGCCGACGGCCATCCCCTGACCCTGTTCCCCAGCCTCGCCGGCTACGTCCTGGCCGGCGACTACAAGCGCTGGCCGTTGCCGGCCGCCGCGGCCGCCCCCGGCGGCCGCTTCGCGGCACGGCTCGACGACCAGGCACCGCTGCAGCCGCTGCCGGCCGAATGAGCCGCGCGGCGCATTGCGCCACCGCCTTCCGCCAGGTATAGTGCGCGGCTTCGTCGTGCCTGTCATCGGCCGATGGACCGTCCACGCCGGACGCACCGGCGAATTCACACTTGCTGCCATCGCCCGTGCCGGGGTGCTCCGCAAGGAGTTCGGCCACGGAGACAGCAGGGAGGCCCAACCCCGGAATCGTCGTGCGGACCCACAAAGGCCGCCGTCATGCGCGCGCTTCACCCTTTCCTGCCCGCGCACGGCCGGTTCCCCATCAGGAGTCACTGCAATGCCCCAGGTCACCATGCGTCAGATGCTGGAAGCCGGCGTCCACTTCGGCCACCAGACCCGCTACTGGAACCCCAAGATGGCGCCGTACATCTTCGGCGCGCGCGGCAAGATCCACATCATCAACCTCGAGAAGACGGTTCCGCTGTTCAACGACGCGATGAACTTCATCTCCAGCGTCGCGCAGAAGCGCGGCACCATCCTGTTCCTGGGCACCAAGCGCAGCGCCCGCGACGCGGTGAAGGAAGAAGCCGAGCGTTGCGGCCAGCCGTTCATGACCCAGCGCTGGCTGGGCGGCACGCTGACCAACTTCCGCACCGTCAAGCAGTCGGTGGCGCGTCTGAAGGAGCTGGAAGCGGCCGAGACCGACGGCACCTTCGACAAGCTGGTCAAGCACGAAGTGCTGACCCTGCGCCGCGAGCGCGACAAGCTGGAAGCCTCGCTGGGCGGCATCAAGGAAATGAACCGCCTGCCCGACGCCCTGTTCGTCATCGACATCGGCCATGAAGACATCGCCATCAAGGAAGCCAAGAAGCTCGGCATCCCGGTGATCGCGGTGGTCGACACCAACTACAACCCGGACCTGGTGGACTACGCCATCCCGGGCAACGACGACGCCATCCGCGCCGTGCAGCTGTACGCCCGTGCCGCCGCCGACGCCGTGCTGGAAGGCAAGGCCGCTGCGCCGAACGCCGCCAGCGTGCGCGAGGAAGAGTTCGCCGAGGGCGGCGACGACAAGGGCCGCGGCCCGCGCAAGAACGGCAAGAAGGCCGAAGAGACCGCTCCCGCCGCCGAGTAACCGGCGCGCCATGCGGCTGCGCGATCATGCGCAGCCGCCGCCCGGCGCGTTCGGCGCGCCCGGCTTCGCGAGCGCCGCCTGCGGCGCCCGCTCCCAAGATCTTCCGGCCGGCCGCAAGCCGGCCTTTTCCCACCTTTCGTGAGGACATCCCGTGGAAATCACTGCTTCCCTGGTCAAGGAACTGCGCGAGCGCACTGGCGCCGGCATGATGGAGTGCAAGAAGGCGCTCACCGAGAACGCCGGCAACATCGACAACGCTGCCGAGTGGCTGCGCAAGTCGGGCCTGGCCAAGGCCGACAAGAAGGCCGACCGCGTCGCCGCCGAAGGCCGCATCGCGATGGCCCAGGACGGCGGCAAGGCGGTCCTGGTCGAAATCAACTCCGAGACCGACTTCGTCGCCAAGGACAACAACTTCCTGGCCTTCACCGACGCCGTGGTCCAGGCTGCGCTGACCTCCGGCGCCGCCGACGTCGAAGCGTTGAAGAGCGCCAAGCTGCCCGGCGGCGAGACCGTCGAGGAAGCCCGCGCCGCGGTCATCGCCAAGGTCGGCGAGAACGTGCAGGTGCGCCGCCTGGTGCGCATCGACAGCGCCAACAACGTCGCCGCCTACGTGCACGGCGGCCGCATCGGCGTGCTGGTCGAGGTCAAGGGCGGCGACGCCGACCTGGCCCGCGGCATCGCCATGCACATCGCGGCGATGAACCCGCCGCACGTCAAGGCGTCCGACGTGCCGGCCGAGTTCGTGGCCAAGGAAAAGGAAATCGAGCTGGCCAAGATGTCGGAGAAGGACAAGGCCAAGCCGGCCGACATCCTGGAGAAGATCATCAGCGGCAAGATCGCCAAGATCGTCAACGAAGTCACCCTGTACGGCCAGCCCTACGTGCTGAACACCGACCAGACCGTGGAGCAGGCGGTGAAGGCCGCCGGCGCCGACGTGGTCGGCTTCCAGCGCCTGGCGGTGGGCGAAGGCATCGAGAAGGTGGTGGAAGACTACGCCGCAGAAGTGATGAAGCAGGCCGGCCTGGCCTGATCCCGCGCCCGGGAAGAAAAGAGCCGCGCACTGTCGCGGCTTTTTTTTTGCGGGTGTACGCTGCGCGGGCCGGGACAGGCCGCTGCCCCACCTCTCATTCCATGCCGTATCGGAAGTGCATGCACCCTGAACTCGAAGCGATCCTGAGCCACTCCCGCGACCTGCCCTCGCCGCCCGGCGTTGCCCTGCGCATCATCGAACTGGCGCAGGATGCGGACGTGGATCTCGCCGCCACCGCCGACGCCATCGCCATGGACATGGCGCTGAGCGCGCGCATGCTGCGCATCGCCAACTCCCCGCTGTACGCCAGCCGGCGCCGCGTCGACAACCTCGGCCAGGCCCTGACCATGCTCGGCCTGAACGCCGCGCTGAGCCTGGCGCTGGGCTTTTCGATGGTGCAGAGCCTGCGTGGCGGCAGCGGCGAGCCGCAGGAACGGCTGTGGCGGCGCAGCGTGCTGGCGGCGCTGGCCAGCCGCCTGCTCGGCCAGGTCGCGGGGCTGCGCAAGCACGAGGAGCTGATGCTGGCCGGGCTGCTGCAGGACATGGGCGCGCTGGCCCTGCTGCACGTCTGCCACGACCAGTACGCCGCGCTGCTGCGCGAGGCCGCCGGCGATCCGCAGCGGCTGAGCGCGCTGGAGCGCGAACATCTGGGCGCCGACCGTGCCGAAGTCGGCGCCTGGCTGGCGCAGAAATGGAAGCTGCCCGGCTACCTGCAGCGCAGCATCGGCAGCGGCGGCGACACCACGGCCGCGACCGACCCCTTCGACATCTGCGTGCGGCTGTCCGGCCCGATCGCCGATATCTGGCTCAGCAACGACCCCGAAGCCGCGCGCACCCACGCCATGCAACGCGCCTACCACGAGCTGCAGCTGGACAGCCGCCGCTTCGACGAGGTGGTCGGCCACATCGCCGAGGCGTTGCCGGCAGTCAGCCCGATCTTCGATGTGCGCATCGCACAGCCGGAACGGGTCGATGCGATCATCAGCCACGCGCGCGAGCTGATGGTGCTGCGCAACCTGCGCGAAGTGCAGGAAGCCAACCGCGTGCGCCAGCGTGCCGACGAGTACGAGCAGCACGCGCGACGCCTGGCCGAACAGGCCAGCCGCGACGCCCTCACTGGCGTATTCAATCGGCACCAGCTGGACACCCTGCTCAAGCAGCAGTTCGAGCTGGCCAACCGCCACGACTGGCCGCTATCGGTGGCCTTCATCGACCTGGACGATTTCAAGAAGATCAACGACGCGCACGGCCACCTGGTCGGCGACCAGGTGCTGCGCGCGTTCGCGCAGACCCTGCAGCCGCTGCTGCGCAGCAGCGACACCGTGGCGCGCTTCGGCGGCGAGGAGTTCCTGGTGCTGCTGCCCAACACCGGCGAGGAAGCCGCGCTCGGGGTGATGCGGCGCATCCTCGCCGAGATCGCGCAGCGGCCCATGACCGAAACCAAGCAGGGGCCGCTGCACATCAGCTTCTCCGCGGGCGTGGCCACCCAGGGCGGCCGCGAGCGCTTCAACAGCGCGCAGGAACTGCTGCAGGCAGCCGACGACATGCTGTACAGCGCCAAGCACGGCGGTCGCAACCGCGTCACCGCGCGCTCGTCCGGCGAGGCGCAACGCTGAAGCATCGCCGACGGCACAGACGCGCTGGCGCGCATCGGCTAAAATCGTGTGGTTTGCCCGTCATCCCCCAACGAGGTCGCCATGTCCCAGCTCGCCTATCGCCGTATCCTGTTGAAACTTTCCGGCGAAGCGCTGATGGGAGACGGGGACTACGGCATCGACCCCAAGATCATCAATCGCCTCGCCCATGAGGTGATCGAGGCGCAGCAGGCCGGCGCCGAAGTGGCGCTGGTGATCGGCGGCGGCAACATCTTCCGCGGCGCCGGCCTGGCCGCCAACGGCATGGACCGGGTCACCGGCGACCACATGGGCATGCTCGCCACCGTCATCAACGCACTGGCGATGCAGGACGCGCTGGAGAAGCTCGGCGCCAAGGTGCGGGTGATGAGCGCGATCAAGATCAACGACGTGTGCGAGGACTTCATCCGTCGCCGCGCGATCCGCCACCTTGAGAAGGGCCGCATCGCGATCTTCGCCGCCGGCACCGGCAATCCCTTCTTCACCACCGACTCCGGCGCGGCGCTGCGCGCGATCGAGATCGGCGCCGACCTGCTGCTGAAGGCGACCAAGGTCGACGGCGTGTACGACAAGGACCCGAAGAAGCACGCCGACGCGGTGCGCTTCGACAGCCTGACCTACGACGAAGTCATCGCCCGCAACCTCGAGGTGATGGACACCGCCGCCTTCGCCCTGGCCCGCGACAGCGACCTGCCGCTGCGCATCTTCAACATGGGCCAGCCCGGCGAACTGCTGAAGATCCTGCGCGGCGCCGAGATCGGCACGTTGGTGAAGGGTCGGGGCTGATGCCCCGACCCGGGATTGGGGATTGGGGATTGGGGATTGGGGATTGGGGATTCGCAAGAGCGTTGCGCGCTGCAGCATCGCACCTGCGGGAACGCCATCGCGGTGCATAGCGCCTGAAGCGCGGCTTTTGCGAATTCCCAATCCCGAATCCCCAATCCCGGCCCCACGCCTTTCCCGGCTATAATCGTCCGATTCAGATTCAGCACGGACACCGGCGATGCTCAACGAAATCAAGCAAGACGCACAGACCCGCATGGCCAAGAGCATCGACGCGCTGCGTCATACACTCATCAAGGTGCGCACCGGCCGCGCGTCGACCGCCTTGGTCGAGCACCTGAAGGTCAACTACTACGGCTCGGACATGCCGCTGAGCCAGGTCGCCAGCGTCGCCGTCGCCGATGCGCGTTCGCTGACCATCACCCCCTGGGAAAAGCAGATGGTCGGCGCGGTCGAGAAGGCGATCCTGGCCTCGGACCTGGGCCTGACCCCGAACACCGCCGGCACCACCATCCGCCTCAACCTGCCCGCGCTCACCGAGGAGCGCCGCCGCGAGCTGTCCAAGGTCGTGCACGGCGAAGGCGAGGACACCAAGGTCGCGATCCGCAACATCCGCCGCGACGCCAACCAGCAGGTCAAGGACCTGCTGAAGGACAAGAAGGTCACCGAGGACGAGGCCCGCGCCAGCGAGGACGACATCCAGAAGCTGACCGACAAGGCGATCAAGGACGTGGACGACGTAGTCAAGGGCAAGGAACAGGAACTGATGGCGGTCTGAGCCTGCGCCTGCCGGCCATGCCTTCCGACCCCGTCCCCATGTCCTTGCCCCGCCACCTGGCCATCATCATGGATGGCAACGGCCGCTGGGCGCAGCGTCGCCGCCGGCCGCGCGTGATCGGCCACCGTGCCGGCGCCCGCGCGGTCAACCGCACCATCGACTTCTGCCTGGAGCGCGGCATCGCCGCACTGACCCTGTTCGCCTTTTCCAGCGAGAACTGGGGGCGCCCGCAGGAGGAAGTGGACGCGCTGATGAAGCTGTTCCTGCACGCACTCGACCGCGAGGTCGAGGAGCTGCAGCGGCGCGGCGTGCGCGTGCGCTTCATCGGCGACCGTTCGCGCTTCGCGCCGTCGCTGTGCGAGCGCATGGCCCAGGCCGAGGCGCGCACCCGCGACAATCAGGCCCTGCACCTGTCGATCGCCGCCAGCTACGGCGGCCGCCAGGACATCGCCCTGGCCGCGCGCGCGCTGGCCGAGGACGTTGCCGCCGGGCGCCTGCGCCCGGAGCAGATCGACGAGGACGCGCTGTCGGCGCGCATGGCGCTGGCCGACCTGCCGCCGCCGGACCTGTTCATCCGCACCGGCGGCGACCTGCGCATCAGCAACTTCCTGCTGTGGCAGCTGGCCTATACCGAACTGTGGTTCACCGAGACCCTCTGGCCCGAGTTCGGACCAGAGGTGCTGCAACAAGCCCTGGACGACTACGCCCGCCGCGAGCGGCGTTTCGGCCTCACCAGCGCGCAGGTCGCCGAAGCGGCGACGGAGAACGTTTCCGCATGACCCGTACCCGCGTCATCGCCGCGCTGATCATGGCCCCGCTGGCCATCTGCGCCATCCTGCTGCTGCCGACCCAGTGGCTGGTCGCGCTGGCCGCGTTGATCTTCCTGATCGGCCTGTGGGAGTGGCTGAAGCTGGCGGAAGTCGACGACACCCTGCCGCGCACCATCCTGCTGCTGCTCAACCTGCTGCTGATGGTGCTGCTGGTGTGGGCCTCGGCCGGCTCGCTGGTGCTGTTCCAGCTGACCACGCTGATCGGTGCCGGCTGGTGGTGCGTGGCGCTGCTGTGGCTGGGCTTCTACCGCTTCGGCTCCGACCACGCCACCTATGCGCGGGTGTTCAAGCTCGCCGCCGGCACCCTGGCGATCGTGCCGGCCTGGGCCGCGCTGGGCCTGATCCATGCCAGCGAGCCGAACGGCCACCGCTGGCTGCTGACCGCGCTGGCCACGGTGTGGGCCGCCGATTCCGGCGCCTATTTCGCCGGCCGCCAGTTCGGCAAGCACAAGCTGGCGCCGCGGATCAGCCCCAACAAAACCGTGGAAGGCCTGGTCGGCGGCCTGCTGGCCGGCCTGATCGTGGCCGCCGGCTTCGGCTGGCTGGCCGGGGTGACCCTGCCGCACCTGCCCGGGCTGCTGATCGTGGCCGCGGTCAGCGTGCTGGCTTCGGTGGTCGGCGACCTGTTCGAGAGCCTGCTCAAGCGCCACGTCGGCGCCAAGGACTCGGGCAACGTGATTCCTGGCCATGGCGGCGTGCTGGACCGGATCGACGGCGTGCTGGCGGCGCTGCCGATCTTCGCGCTGGGCAAGGACATCTTCGGGTTCTGAGGCCGGTGAACACGCAACCCAGCAAGGCCGCCACGGTTCGCACCATCGCCGTGCTCGGCGCCACCGGCTCGATCGGCGCCTCGGCGCTGGACGTGATCGCACGCCATCCGCAGCGCCTGCGTGCCGGCGTGCTGGCGGCCGGTCGCAACGTCGACGCGCTGCTGGCGCTGTGCGCCACGCACCGCCCCGCACATGCGGTGATCGCCGATCCGGCCCTGTACCCGGCGCTGCGCGACGGCCTGCGCGCGGCCGGGCTGTCGACCCAGGCACATGCCGGCGACGCCGCGCTGGACCAGCTGGTGGCCAGCGACGCCTGCGACAGCGTGGTCGCCGCGATCGTGGGTGCCGCCGGCCTGGCCTCGACCCTGGCTGCGGCCCGCGCCGGCAAGCGCCTGCTGCTGGCCAACAAGGAAGCGCTGGTGCTGGCCGGCGAACTGGTCACCGCCGCGGCCGCGGCGGCCGGTGCCGAGATCATCCCGATCGACAGCGAGCACAACGCCATCTTCCAGTGCCTGCGCTCGCGCCAGACCGGCGCCGAGGTGCGGCGGGTGCTGCTGACCGCCTCCGGCGGCCCGTTCCGCGGCTGGGACCGCACGCGCCTGCAGACGGTGACCCCGGCGCAGGCCGTGGCGCACCCGAAGTGGTCGATGGGGCCGAAGATCTCGGTCGATTCGGCGACGTTGATGAATAAGGGCCTGGAAGTGATCGAGGCTCACCACCTGTTCGCGCTGGCGCCCGAGCGCATCGAGGTGCTGGTGCACCCGCAGAGCCTGGTGCATTCGCTGGTCGAGTTCATCGACGGTTCGACCCTGGCGCAGATGGGCCTGCCGGACATGCGCACCACCCTGGCGGTGGGTCTGGGCTGGCCGGAGCGCATCGCCTCCGGGGTCGCCGGGCTGGACCTGCTGGCGCAGGGCCGGCTCGATTTCGAGGCGCCGGACCTGGACGCCTTCCCCTGCCTGGGCCTGGCCTGGCGCGCGATGCAGGCGGGCGGCAGCGCCCCGGCGATCCTGAACGCGGCCAACGAAGTGGCTGTTTCAGCCTTTCTTCAGGGCCGGATCGGTTTCCTATCGATTCCTGCGCTGGTCGAGAACGCCCTGACCGAGCTGCCTGTGGTCGCGGCCGATTCCCTGGACGCGTTGCTGGCGGCGGATGCGCACTCGCGCAAGATCACCGAACTCGCCATTGCCCGCCACTTCGCCCATGCTTGATGCCCACGCCGCCATGAGCCACGCGCATGGGTAATTTCGTCGGCTCCATTTGGTGGATGCTGGTCAGCCTGGGCATCTTGGTGACCTTCCACGAGTTCGGCCATTTCTGGGTCGCCCGCCGCTGCGGGGTCAAGGTGCTGCGCTTCTCGGTGGGCTTCGGCAAGCCGCTGTGGTCGCGCTACGACCGCCACGGCACCGAGTTCGCGATCGCCGCCATCCCGCTCGGCGGCTACGTGAAGATGCTCGACGAACGCGAGGGCGAGGTGGCCCCGGCCGAGCGCGCACAGGCCTTCAACAACAAGAGCGTGTGGCAGCGCATCGCCATCGTGGCCGCCGGCCCCATCGCCAACCTGATCCTGTGCGTGGCGCTGCTGTGGGCCATGTTCGTGATCGGCAAGCAGGACTACGCGCCCATCGTCGGCCGCGCCGAGGGCCTGGCGCAGCAGGCCGGGTTCCAGCCCGGCGAGCGCATCGTCCGCGTCGGCGACCGCGACGTCGCGACCTGGAGCGAGGCCGCCATGCAGCTGACGGTGGCCGCCATGGACCGCGAAGACGTGCCGGTGCAGACCGAGGACGCGCAGGACGGCGCCAGCCATACGCGCACCCTGCGTCTGTCGCAGTTGCCGATCGGTTTCGATGAGCAGCAGGTGCCGGCCCTGGCCGGCCTGACCTGGCGCTTCACCCTGCAGCCAGCGGTGATCGCCAACGTCACCCCCGGCTCGGCCGCCGACGGCGTGCTGCGCCCCGGCGACCGCGTGCTGGCAGTGGACGGCACCTCGATCACCAGCGCCGACCAGGTCGCGCCGCGGGTGCAGGCCCTGGGCCGCGACGGCGGCAACGGCCTGATCGAGGTCGAGCGCAACGGCGAACGGCTGGCCCTGGAGGTGCATCTCAAGCAGGCCGCCGGTCCCGGCGCGCCGACCTGGAAGCTGGGCGTCGGCATCGGCGAACAGCGCCGCCCGGCCTACGACGCCACCCTGCGCTACGGCCCGCTGGCGGCGATCCCGGTCGCCTTCCGCGAGACCGGCCGGCTGGCCGGCGACACCCTCGGCATCCTGCGCCGCATGCTGACCGGCGAGGCCTCGCTGAAGAACGTCTCCGGCCCGATCACCATCGCCAAGGTCGCCAACGTCTCGGCCAAGCAGGGCCCGGACTGGTTCCTGAATTTCCTGGCCCTGCTGTCGCTGAGCCTGGCGATCATGAACCTGCTGCCGATCCCGATCTTGGACGGCGGGCACTTGCTGTATTACCTTATCGAGTTGGTCAAGGGCAGCCCGCTGAGCGAGCGTGCCATGGCGGCAGGGCAATTCGTGGGCCTGACGTTGCTGGCTGGACTGATGGGGTTGGCGTTCTACAACGACCTCTTTGGCCAGGCGCTGCGATGACCCGTGCCGATCCACTCGACCCGCTGTCGTCTTGCGCCGGCGCCCATGCAACAACGATATCGACCTCTACCGGACGTGACATGACGAGATTTCCCACTCGCCGCCTGCTTGCCCTCGCCCTCGCCGCCAGCCTCAGCCTGCCGGCCCTGGCCCAGGTAGCGGAGCCCTTCACCGCCAGCGACATCCGCGTCGACGGGCTGCAACGCATTTCGTCCGGCACCGTGTTCACCTACCTGCCGGTGGAACGCGGCGACAGCGTGGACGAGGCCAAGGTCGCCGAGGCGATCCGTGCGCTGTACCGCACCGGCTTCTTCGAGGACGTGCGCGTCGATCGCCAGGGCAACATCCTGGTGGTCACGGTCAAGGAACGTCCGGCGATCAACAAGCTGACCGTCACCGGCAACAAGGACATCAAGAGCGAGGAGCTGCTCAAGGGCCTGTCCGACATCGGCCTCAGCGAAGGCGGCACCTTCGACCGGCTGAGCCTGGACCGGGTGACCCAGGAGTTGACCCGCCAGTACAACAACCGCGGCAAGTACAACGTCGAGATCACCCCGACGGTCAGCCCGCTGGACCGCAACCGCGTCGATGTGGCCATCGCGATCAAGGAAGGCAAGGCGGCCAAGATCCGCCACGTCAACCTGATCGGCACCGAGAAATTCCTCAACCAGGACATCCTGGAGAACTGGGAGTCGCGCGAGCACAACTGGCTGTCCTGGTACCGCCGCGACGACCAGTACTCCAAGGAAAAGCTGTCCGGCGACCTGGAGAAGCTCAACTCCTGGTACCTGGACCGCGGCTATGTCGACTTCAGCGTCGACTCCACCCAGGTCGCGATCAGCCCCGACAAGCGCGACATGTACCTGACCGCCGGCATCACCGAAGGCGAGCAGTACAAGATCTCCGACATCAAGGTCACCGGCGACACCATCCTGCCGCAGGAAGAGATCGAGAAACTGGTGATCCCCAAGGCCGGCGACACCTTCTCGCGCGCGCTGCTGGAATACAGCTCCGACGCGATCACCAATACCCTGAGCAACATCGGCTACGCCTTCGCCAAGGTCACCCCGATCCCGACCACCGACCGCGAGAAGCGCACGGTGGCGGTGAACCTGCAGGTGACGCCGGGCCCGCGCGTGTCGGTGCGGCGCATCGTGTTCCGCGGCAACACCCGCACCTCCGACGAAGTGCTGCGCCGCGAAATGCGCCAGTTTGAGGACACCTGGTACTCGCAGGCGGCGATCGACCGCTCCAAGATCCGCCTGCAGCGCTTGGGTTACTTCGAGTCGGTGAACGTGGAAACCCCGCCGGTGCCGGGCAGCAACGACAAGGTCGACGTGGTCTACAACGTCAAGGAGACCACCTCGGGCAGCTTCACCTTCGGCCTGGGCTATTCGCAGACCTACGGCGTCACCACCTCGGTGCAGCTGTCGCAGAACAACTTCCTCGGCGGCGGCAACCGCGTCGCGGTGGACGCCTCGCGCAGCAGCTACCAGGAGCGCTACGCGTTCTCCTACACCAACCCGTTCTTCACCGACGACGGCGTGTCGCTGGGCTACAACCTGTCGTGGCGCAAGCTGGATTATTCCGACTTCGGCACCGCGCAGTACAACAGCACCAACGGTGCGGCGCAGGTGATCTTCGGCGTGCCGATCACCGAAACCGACAGCGTCTCGCTGATGTTCGGCATCGACAGCAACCAGATCACCACCTACCCCGGCTTCACCCCGCAGGCGATCATCAACTACATCGACGCGATGGGGACCAAGACCTTCCACGCCTGGCGCAGCGAACTGGGCTGGGCGCGCGACACCCGCAACGACTACTTCATGCCCACCCGCGGCATGTACCAGCGCGTGGGCCTGGAAGCCACCCTGCCCGGCTCGACCGTGGAGTACTGGAAGCTCAACTACCAGATCTCCAAGTACTGGCCGATCTCGCCGGCGCTGGTGCTCAACACCCGCGCGGAGTTCGGCTACGGCGACAGCTACGGCAGCGACGTGTCGCGCGACATCTGCGGCAGCTACACGAACGATGCGCAAGGCACCACGGTCTACAACCCGCAGGCCTGCGACGGTTCCAACCTGATCCGCCGCGTCACTGCCTCGGGCCTGCCGTTCTACGAGAACTTCTACGCCGGCGGCACCAACTCGGTCCGCGGCTTCGAGGACAATACCCTCGGCCCGCGCTCGGAGGCCACCGCCTCGTACAGCCGCGGCCAGCCGCTGGGTGGCTCGTTCAAGACCGTGGGCTCGGCGGAAATGTACTTCCCGAAGCTGTTCGACAGCCCGTCGGCGCGCATCTCGGCCTTCGTGGACGTCGGCAACGTGTTCAATGGCGTGGACAACTTCAAGTCCAACCAGCTGCGCGCCTCGACGGGTATCGCCTTGCTGTGGCGCGCGCCGGTCGGCCCGATCTCGATCAGCTATGCGGTTCCGCTGAAGAAGGAAGACAACGACGAGATCGAGCGCCTGCAGTTCACGTTCGGCGGTCAGTTCTGACGAACTGCCCACCCGCTGCCAGGGTGAAACTCTGGCAGCCCAGGTTTTCGCTGCGCGAACATCTGGCCGGGGCTTGGCCTGCCTAATCCCCGCGCCTTCGGCGCGCCCCCTTTAACAAAAGGGGGCGCGCGCCATCGCATTCGCGCTGACGCCCCACGATTCGCGTTGCGAATCGCGGGCCCGGCTCATTACTTTCCGAATCCCCGCGCCTTCGGCGCGCCCCCTTTACCAAAGGGGGGCTTTACTCCAGTAGGCTGATCCTCATCTGTCGGTTGATCGTGGCTGTTCGGGCGGTGTCGCGCGAGCGGGTCGCACGCCCTACGCGGCCGTACGTATGACCAGGTTGGTGGCACACGGTAGAATCGCCCGGTGAATACTTCGACCTATACCGCTGACGAGATCGCCGAGCGTTTCGGCCTGCAGGTGCATGGCGACGGCAGCGTCGCGGTGCGCGGCGTGGCCACGCTGGCGCAGGCCGGCCCGGGACAGCTCAGCTTCCTGGCCAATCCCCGCTATCGCGCGCAACTGGCCGACAGCACCGCGGCGATCGTGGTGCTGCGCGCCGACGACGCCGAGGCGGCGCCCGGGACCGCGCTGATCGCGCGCGACCCGTATGTCGCCTTCGCCAAGATCGCCGCGCTGTTCGATGCGGCACCGGCGCGGCCGCCCGGCATCCATCCCAGCGCCAGCATCGATCCCAGCGCGCAGGTCGCGGCGAGTGCGTACGTCGGCGCCTTCGTCAGCATCGGCGCGCGCAGCGTGGTCGGCGAAGGCTGCGTGATCGGCCCCGGCTGCGTGATCGGCGAGGACTGCCAGGTCGGTGCCGGCAGCGAACTGATCGCCCGCGTCACCCTGGTCACCCGGGTGCGCCTGGGCCAGCGCGTGCGCGTGCATCCCGGCGCGGTGCTCGGCGCCGACGGGTTCGGCCTGGCGATGGACGCCGGCCGCTGGATCAAGGTGCCGCAGCTGGGCGGCGTCAGCATCGGCGACGATTGCGAGATCGGCGCCAACACCTGCGTGGACCGCGGCGCGCTGGAAGACACCACCCTCGAAGAAGACGTGCGCCTGGACAACCTGGTGCAGGTCGCGCACAACGTGCACATCGGCGCGCACAGCGCCATCGCCGGCTGCACCGGCATCGCCGGCAGCGCCAAGATCGGCCGCTACGTGATGCTCGGCGGCGCGGTCGGCGTGGTCGGCCACCTGGAGATCTGCGACAAGGTCGTGGTCACCGGCAAGTCGGTCGTGCGCAACTCCATCCACGCGCCGGGCGAGTACTCGTCCGGCACCCCATTGACCGACAACCGCACGTGGCGCAAGAACGCCGCGCGCTTCAAACAGCTCGATGCCCTGGCCCGTCGCATCCTGTCTGTCAGCAAGGAGAAGGAATGAGCCACGATCAGCCCCTGCCGGACATCGCCCAGATCCGCGCACTGCTCCCGCACCGCTACCCGTTCCTGCTGGTGGACAAGGTGGTCTCGCTGGATTTCGAGAACCGCCGGATCGTCGCGCACAAGAACGTGAGCGTGAACGAGCCGTTCTTCCAGGGGCATTTCCCGGGGCAGCCGATCATGCCGGGCGTGCTGATCATCGAAGCGCTGGCGCAGGCCGGCGGCATCCTGACCCAACTGGCGATGGGACGCGACGCGCAGTCCAAGCTGTTCTACATGGTCAAGGTCGACAACGCCCGCTTCAGTGCCCAGGTGGTGCCCGGCGATGTGCTGGAGCTGCACGTGGAGATCAAGCGGGTGATCCGCAACATGGCGGTGTACTACGGCGAAGCCAAGGTCGACGGCAAGGTCGTGGCCTGCGCCGAAGTGTTGTGCGCCGGCACCCGCGAATGACCCTGGCAGGAGACCTGCGATGAGTGCCAATGCCCCCCTGATCCACCCGTCCGCCGTCATCGACCCGGCGGCGACGCTGGCCGCCGACGTGCGCGTCGGCGCCTTCACCGTGATCGGCGCGGAAGTGGAGATCGGCGAAGGCTGCGAGATCGGCTCGCATTGCAGCATCGTCGGCCCGACCCGGCTCGGCCGCGACAACCGCCTGGTCGGCCACGTCGCGCTCGGCGGCGACCCGCAGGACAAGAAGTTCGCCGGCGAGCGCACCGAACTGGTGATCGGCGACCGCAACGTCATCCGCGAGTTCGTCACCATCAGCCGCGGCACCGGCAGCGGCGGCGGCATCACCCGGGTCGGCAGCGACAACTGGTTCCTGGCCTACACCCACGTCGCCCACGACTGCATCGTCGGCAACCACTGCGTGTTCTCCAACAACACCACCCTGGCCGGGCACGTGGAAGTGGGCGACCACGTGATCATCAGCGGCTTCGCCGGCGCGCACCAGTTCTGCCGCATCGGCGATCACGCCTTCCTCGGCATGGGCGCGCTGATCAACGGCGACGTGCCGCCGTTCACCATGGTCGGCGGCAATTCGCTGGGGCGCCCGCGCGGCATCAACAGCGAAGGGCTGAAGCGCCGCGGCTTCGATCCCGAGCGCGTGGCCGCGATCAAGCGCGCCTACCGCGCGCTGTACGTGGCCGGCCTGCCGCTGGCCGAGGCCAAGCACCAGTTGGCGGTGCTGGCCGAAGGCAGCGAGGACGTGCGCGCGATGCTGGAATTCATCGAGTCCAGCGAGCGGCCGTTGTTGCGATGAATGCCGGGATTCGGGATTCGGGATTCGGGATTGGCAACGGCGGCACTGCCGGCGCCGATCGCCCCGCTTCCGCTGTTGCGAATCCCCAATCCCCATTCCCCATTCCCGGCGCAGCACCGCTGCGCATCGCCCTGGTCGCCGGCGAAGCCTCCGGCGACTTGTTGGGCGCGGGGCTGATCGAGGCGCTGCGCGCGCGCTATCCCGACGCCGAGTTCGCCGGGGTCGGCGGCGAGGCGATGCGCCAGGCCGGGTGCCAGACCTGGTTCGACGCCAGCGAGCTGGCGGTGATGGGCCTGTTGGAAGTGCTGCGGCATCTGCCGCGCCTGCTGAAGCTGCGCCGCGCGCTGCGCGAGCGGCTGCTGGCCTGGCGCCCGGACGTGTTTGTCGGCATCGACGCGCCCGACTTCAACCTGGGCGTGGAGCGCTGGCTGAAGCAGCGCGGGCTGCGCACCGTGCATTACGTCAGTCCGTCGGTGTGGGCCTGGCGCGAGCAGCGCGCGGCCAAGATCGGTGCCAGCGCCGACCGGGTGCTGTGCCTGTTCCCGATGGAGCCGCCGATCTACGCCAAACACGGCGTGGACGCGCGCTTCGTCGGCCACCCGATGGCCGATGCGATCGCGTTGCACGCCGATCGTGGCGCGGCGCGCGCCGCCCTCGGCGTGGCCGCCGACGTGCCGGTGCTGGCGGTGCTGCCGGGCAGCCGCCTGGGCGAGATCGGCAAGCTCGGCGACACCTTCTTCGCCGCCGCCGCGCAGGTGCTGCAGCAGCTTCCGGATGCGCGCGTGCTGGTGCCCGCCGCCAATGCCGCGTGCAAGGCGCTGATCGCCGAGCAACTCGCGCGTTCGGCCCTGCCGGCGGCGGCCACCCAGGTGCTGGACGGCGACGCGCGCACCGCGCTGCTCGCCGCCGATGCGGTGCTGCTGGCGTCCGGCACCGCGACCCTGGAAGCCATGCTGGTGAAGCGACCGATGGTGGTCGGCTACAAGGTCGCCCCGCTCACCTACCGCATCGTCAAGGCGCTGGGCCTGCTGAAGGTGGACCGCTACGCCCTGCCCAACATCCTCGCCGGCCACGACCTGGCGCCGGAACTGATGCAGGACGCCTGCACCCCCGACGCCCTGGCCGCCGCGTTGCTGCACTGGCTGCGCAACCCGCAGGCGGTGGCGGCGCTGCAGCCGGAATACGAACGCCTGCACCTGCTGCTGCGCCAGGACGCCTCGGCGCGCGCGGCCGATGCGGTGCTCGAGTTGCTGGCAGGCGGGGATTCGGGGATGGGGATTCGGGATTCGAGAGAAACAAAGGCATGAAGCGCCCAGGCTCCACATCGCTGCAGCAGGAGCTGCTCTGCGAATCCCCAATCCCGAATCCCCACTCCCGGCTTTACGCCGGCGTCGACGAAGCCGGCCGCGGCCCTCTCGCGGGGCCGGTGGCGGTGGCGGCGGTGGTGTTCGATCCGGCGCGCACCCGCATCAACGGGCTGGACGACTCCAAGCAGCTGACTGCGGCGCGCCGCGAGACGCTGTATGCGCGCATCGTCGAGCGGGCGCTGGCCTGGCAGGTGGTGCTGATCGAGGCCGAGGAGATCGACCGCCTGAACATCTACCAGGCGACCATGCTGGGCATGCGCCGCGCGGTCGAGGGCGTGGCGCACGTGGCCGGCTTCGCCCGCATCGACGGCAATCGGGTGCCCAAGGGCCTGCCCTGCGCCGCCGAGGCGCTGGTCGGCGGCGACGGCCTGGACCGCGCGATCATGGCCGCCTCGATCGTCGCCAAGGTCACCCGCGACCGGATCATGCAACGCCTGCACGACGAACACCCGCACTACGGCTTCGACCTGCACAAGGGCTACGCCACCCCGGCGCACCTGGCCGCGCTGGCCGCACACGGTCCTTGCATCCACCATCGGCGCAGCTTCGCGCCCGTCAGGATGGCCCTGACGGGCCGGGATTCGGGAGTCGGGATTGGGGATTCGCTGGAATCGCTGCAACTCGCGTAGAACGTTCGGCAGGGATAGGCGGGCGACCACGCGCACTCAGCGCCCACTGAGACCGCAACGAATCCCCAATCCCCAATCCCCACTCCCCGATCCCCGCCCCTCGCTGTCAAGCCTTGCCCGGTTCGCCCCCCACCGCTACCCTGCCCGGGCATCGCTCTGGTTCCGCATGTCCACTTCCCGCTTCGCCCATCTGCACATCCACACCGAGTTCTCGCTGGCGGATTCGACCATCCGTGTGCCCGAGAAACCGGATCAGGCCGACCCGAAGAAAGCCAAGCAGGCCAACCTGCTCAGCCGCGCGGTGGAGCTGGACCTGCCCGCGCTGGCGGTCACCGATCTCAACAACCTGTTCGCGCTGGTCAAGTTCTACAAGGCCGCCGAAGGCGTGGGCATCAAGCCGATCGCCGGCGCCGACCTTCTGATCGCCGACGGCACCCAGGCGCCGTGGCGGCTGACCGTGCTGTGCCGCAACCGCGACGGCTACCTCAGCCTGTCGCGGCTGCTGACCCGCGCCTGGCTGGAAGGCCATCGCAACGAAGGCGGCGTGGCGCTGCGCCCGGAATGGCTGCAGACCGGCAGCGACAACCTGTTCGCCCTGGCCGGCCGCGAGAGCCTGGCCGGGCGCCTGGCCAGCGAGGGCCGCCACGACCTGGCCGAGCAGCAACTGGCCGACTGGCAGCGCATCTTCGGCGACGGCCTGCACCTGGAACTGACCCGCACCGGCCGCGACGGCGAGGAGGCGTTCAACCAGTTCGCCCTGCACGCCGCCGGCACCCGCGGCCTGCCGGTGATCGCCAGCAACGACGTGCGCTTCCTGTACGCCAGCGACTTCGCCGCGCACGAGGCGCGCGTGTGCATCTCTTCCGGCCGCGTGCTCGACGACCCCAAGCGGCCGCGCGACTACAGCGACCAGCAATACCTGAAGTCGGCCGAAGAGATGGCCGCGCTGTTCGCCGACATCCCCGACGCGATCGACAACACCCTGGCGCTGGCGCAACGCTGCAACATCGAGATGCAGCTGGGCACCTACTTCCTGCCCGCCTACCCGGTGCCCGACGACGAGACGCTGGACAGCTGGATCCGCAGCCAGTCGCGCGACGGCCTGGCCGCGCGTCTGGAAAAGAATCCGCTGGCGCCCGGCAAGACCCGCCAGGACTACGTGGACCGGCTCGAGTTCGAGCTGGACACCATCATCAAGATGGGCTTCCCCGGCTACTTCCTGATCGTGGCCGACTTCATCCAGTGGGGCAAGAACCAGGGCATTCCGATCGGCCCGGGCCGCGGCTCCGGCGCCGGCTCGCTGGTGGCGTGGGCGCTGCAAATCACCGACCTGGATCCGTTGCCGTACAACCTGCTGTTCGAGCGCTTCCTCAACCCGGAACGCGTGTCGATGCCCGACTTCGACATCGACTTCTGCATGGATCGCCGCGACGAGGTGATCGACTACGTGGCGCGCAAGTACGGCCGCGACCGGGTCAGCCAGATCATCACCTACGGCACCATGGCGGCCAAGGCGGTGGTGCGCGACTGCGGCCGCGTGCTCGGCTTCCCGTACGGCCTGGTCGACGGCGTCGCCAAGCTGATCCCCAACATCCTCGGCATCACGCTGAAGGATGCGATGGGCGAAGGCAAGGACAGCGAGATGGCCTCGCCGGAGCTGATCCAGCGCTACCAGGCCGAGGACGACGTCCGCGACCTGATGGACCTGGCGCGGCAGCTCGAGGACCTGACCCGCAACGCCGGCAAGCACGCCGGCGGCGTGGTGATCGCGCCGACGCCGCTGTCCGACTTCTGCCCGCTGTTCGCCGAACACGACGTCGACAACTTCGGCAAGAACCCGGTCACCCAGTTCGACAAGGACGACGTCGAGCAGGTCGGCCTGGTCAAGTTCGACTTCCTCGGCCTGCGCACCCTGACCATCATCGACTGGGCGGTGAAGGCGATCAACGTGCGCCACGCGCGCGCCGGCATCCCGCCGGTGGAGATCGCCGCGATCCCGCTCGACGACGCGCCGACCTACAAGGGCATCTTCGCCTCGGGCAACACCGGCGCGGTGTTCCAGTTCGAATCCTCGGGCATGCGCCGGCTGCTGAAGGACGCCCGCCCCGACCGCTTCGAAGATCTCATCGCGCTGGTGTCGCTGTACCGCCCCGGCCCGATGGACCTGATCCCCGACTTCAACGCGCGCAAACACGGGCAACAGGAGATCATCTATCCCGATCCGCGCACCGAAGCGATCCTGCAGGACACCTACGGCATCATGGTGTACCAGGAGCAGGTGATGCAGATGGCGCAGATCGTCGGCGGTTACTCGCTGGGCGGCGCCGACCTACTGCGCCGCGCGATGGGCAAGAAGGTGCCGGCGGAAATGGCCAAGCACCGCGAGATCTTCCGCGAGGGCGCGGCCAAGGGCGGCGTCGGCGAGGCCAAGGCCGACGAAATCTTCGACCTGATGGAGAAGTTCGCCGGCTACGGCTTCAACAAGTCGCACGCCGCCGCCTACGCGCTGGTCAGCTACCAGACCGCGTGGCTGAAACGCCACTACCCGGCCGAGTTCATGGCGGCCACGCTGTCCTCGGACATGGACAACACCGACAAGGTGGTCGGCTTCCTCGACGAGGTGCGCAACCTCGGCCTGACCGTGCTGCCGCCGCGCATCAACGCCTCGGCCTACATGTTCGAGGCGGCCACCCCGGACACCATCCAGTACGGCCTGGGCGCGATCAAGGGCGTCGGCCGCGGCGCCTGCGAAGCGATCGTGGCCGAGCGCGAACGCGGCGGCGAGTACGCCTCGCTGCTGGATTTCTGCACCCGCGTGGAATCGGCCAAGCTCAACAAGCGCACCCTCGAGGCGATGATCAACGCCGGCGCGATGGATGGGCTGGGCAGCAACCGCGCCACGCTGATGCTGCAGTTGCCGGAGGTGATGAAGGCCACAGAGCAGATGGCGCGCGAGCGCGCCTCCGGGCAGAACTCGCTGTTCGGCGGCGCCGATACCAGTGCGCCGGCGCTGCGCCTGGACCTGCCGGAGAGCAAGGAATGGCCGCTGGGCCAGTTGCTCGCGGGCGAGCGCGAGACGCTGGGCTTCTACCTCAGCGGCCATCCGTTCGATCCGTACCGCGACGAAGTGCGCGAACTAGTCGGCTGCGACCTGAGCGCGCTGGAGAAGATCTGCGCGCAATCCGGCGGCGGCCGTGGTGGCGGCGGCGATGGCGAGAAGCGTGCCTGGCGCCCGGAGGTCAGCGCGATCCTCGCCGGCCAGGTGGTCGGCGTGCGCCGCAAGGGCGACAGCCAGGTGTTCGTGCAACTGGAGGACGGCCGCGGCCGCATCGAATGCAGCGCGTTCTCCGATGCCATCGCCGAGTTCGGCCACCTGCTGACTCGCGACCGCATCCTCATCGTCAAGGGCGGCGTGCGCGAGGACGAATTCAACGGCGGCTACGCCATGCGCATCCGCCAGTGCTGGGACTACGAACAGATCTGCACGCACCACGCGCAGCGCCTGTCGCTGCGCCTGGACCTGCGCCAGCGCAGCGCCTGGCCGCGCATCGACGGCCTGCTCGCCCGCCACCGCCCGGGCAAGACCCCGCTGCGCCTGGACCTGCTGCTGCAGTCGGCGCAGGGCGGCATCGCCGGCATGCTCGACCTCAACGGCAGCCATTCGGTGCGCGTGGACCCACAGTTGCTGGACGCCCTGCGCGGCGACCCGGCGGTGCGCGCGGTGAAGGTCAAGTACAGCCCGCCATGGGCGTAAAGCCGGGACCCGGGGCCCGGGACCGGGGACCCGGAAAAGCACAAGCAAAAACCATGAGCGACCGAATTCTGGCATTTGCCTTGCTTTCCCGGGTCCCCGGTCCCCGGTCCCGAGTCCCGGCTTCCCCCGTTCCCCCCCGTACGGGCCAGACACCCGCATTCGGCTAAACTCCCCCGCTTCACGTTCTCCACGGCTTCCAATGAACCCGAACTACCTCGACTTCGAGCAACCCATCGCCGATCTGGAAGCCAAGATCCAGGAACTGCGCAACGCCAGCACCGGCCCGGCGGTCAACGTCGACGCCGAGGTGGGGGCGCTGGAGGACAAGCTGCGGGTACGCACCGCGCAGATCTTCCGCGACCTGTCCTCGTGGCAGATCTCGCAGCTGGCGCGGCATCCGCAGCGCCCGTACACGCTGGACTACATCAACGTGTTCTGCGACGAGTTCCAGGAATTGGCCGGCGACCGTGCGTTCGCCGACGACAAGGCCATCGTCGGCGGCCTCGGCCGCATCGACGGCCGTGCGGTGGTGATCATCGGCCACCAGAAGGGCCGCGACACCAAGAGCAAGATCGCGCGCAATTTCGGCATGCCGCGCCCGGAGGGCTACCGCAAGGCGCTGCGCCTGATGAAGCTGGCCGAGCGCTTCAAGCTGCCGCTGCTGACCTTCATCGATACGCCCGGCGCCTACCCCGGTATCGGCGCCGAGGAGCGCGGCCAGAGCGAGGCGATCGCGCGCAACCTGCTGGAAATGGCCGAGCTGAAGGTGCCGGTGATCTGCACCGTGATCGGCGAAGGCGGCTCCGGCGGCGCCCTGGCGATCGGCGTGGGCGACCGCACCCTGATGCTGGAGTACGGCACCTACTCGGTGATCTCGCCGGAAGGCTGCGCCTCGATCCTGTGGAAGGACGCGGCCAAGGCCAAGGACGCCGCCGAGCAGCTCGGCCTGACCGCCAAGCGCCTGTCCGCACTGGGCCTGGTCGACAAGGTGATCCGCGAACCCATCGGCGGCGCGCACCGCAACCCCACGCAGATGGCCAAGCGCCTGAAGGCGGTCCTGCTCAACGAACTGGACGCGCTGGAACAGCTGCCGATCGAGCAACTGCTGCAGAAGCGCTACGAGCGCCTGCGCAGCTACGGCGCGTACGAGACGGCGTGAGGCGCCGCGCGCGGCGCCTCGGGATTGGGGATTCGGGATTGGGGATTCGTAAAAGCGGGTTCTTCCGCTCCAGTGTTGATCGCGGCAACCTATAACAATTCGGCGCCAGGGACTGGCTGTTACGAATCCCCAATCCCGAATCCCCAATCCCCGCTCAAAACGGCTTGGCCAACACCAGCCAGATCACCACCAGCAGTCCGAGCACCGGCAGTTCGTTGAACAGGCGCAACGCGCGCGAGGACGGCAAGGGCTGCGCCTGACCCACGCGCTTGAGCCAGCGGCCGGTGAACACGTAGTAGGCCAGCATCAGCGCCACCAGGCCGAGCTTGGCGTGCAGCCAGCCGCTGTGGCCGGGCGCGACCATGGTCGGGAAGTCCGGCAGCACCTTGTAGCCCAGCCACAGGGTCAGCCCCAGCAGCAGCGCCAGGCCGAACATGCTGTGACCGAAGCGGTACAGGCGCCGCCCCATCAGCGCCAGGCGCTCCTGTACCTGTGGCTGGCCCGCGCTCTCGGCGATGTTGACCAGGATCCGCGGCAGGTAGAACACCGCCGCCATCCATGCGATCACGAACAGCAGATGCAGGGACTTGATCCACAGATAGAGTTGCATGCGCTGGCTCCGGGTCGCTGGCGTAGGATGTGCGGCCATTTTCGCCGATTCGTCCGGCGCCCGCACGGACCACACGCGCTCATGAGCAAACAGTACGACGCCGACTACTTCCAACGCTGGTATCGCCGCGACGGCATCGGCGATGCCGCGCGCTTGGCGCGCAAGGTCGCGCTCGCCGTGGCCCAGGCCGAGTACTACCTGGAACGGCCGATCCGCAGCGTGCTCGACATCGGCTGCGGCGAAGGTGCCTGGCGCGCGCCGCTGCTGAAGTTGCGGCCGAAGCTGCGCTATCTCGGCTTCGACAGCAGCGACTACGCCGTCGCCCGCTATGGCCGCCACCGCAATCTGCACCCGGCGCGCTTCGGCGATTTCGCCTGGCTGCGGCCGTGCGCGCCGGTGGACCTGCTGGTGTGCTCGGACGTGCTGCACTACGTGCCCAGCCGCGAGTTGCGCCAGGGCCTGCCCGGCCTGGTGGAGCTGTGCGGCGGCGTGGCGTTCCTGGAGACCTTCGCCGCCGAAGACGACTTCGACGGCGACCACGCCGGCTTCCAGCCACGCGCGGCGCGTTGGTACCGGCGCCAGTTCGGTGCGCTCGGGCTGCGCGCGGTCGGCAGTCATTGCTGGCTGGCGCCAGCGCTGGCGGGGGATGCGGCAGCCCTGGAGACGATTGGTCTGGTGCCCCATTAAGGTGCAAACATCACGGATGCGTTATGCTGCACGGCAGCATACGCTCAGGATGGAAACACCGGCATGCTCTACCAGTGGCACGAACTGACCCGTAACCTGCTCGCCCCCTGGGTGCACCAGGCCGAAGCCAACGCCAAGATCTTCTCCGACCCCAACAGCCTGTGGTCCACGCTGCCCGGCGCCGAGCGCCTGGCCGCCAGCAACGAGCTGATGCACCGCCTGGGCAAGGACTACGAGAAGCCGGCCTGGGCGCTGGACCATGTCGAGGTCGACGGCCACGCGCTGCCGATCGTCGAACAGGAAGTGCTGCGCAAGCCGTTCTGCCGCCTGCTGCGCTTCAAGCGCTTCAGCGACGACGCCAAGGTCGTGGACGGTCTCAAGAAGCAGCCGGCCGTGCTGGTGGTGGCGCCGTTGTCCGGTCACCACGCCACGCTGCTGCGCGACACCGTGCGCACCCTGCTGCGCGACCACAAGGTCTACGTCACCGACTGGATCGACGCGCGCATGGTGCCGCAGGCCGAGGGCGACTTCGGCCTGGACGACTACGTGCGCTACGTGCAGGACTTCATCCGCCACATCGGCGCCGAGTCGCTGCACGTGATGAGCGTGTGCCAGCCGACCGTACCGGTGCTGGCCGCGGTGTCGCTGATGGCCGGACGCGGCGAGACCACGCCGCGCTCGCTGGTGATGATGGGCGGGCCGATCGACGCGCGACGCAGCCCCACCGAGGTCAACGACCTGGCCACGCGCAATCCGCTGTCCTGGTTCGAGCACAACGTCATCCACACCGTGCCGCCGGCCTATCCCGGCCACGGTCGCGAGGTCTACCCGGGCTTCCTGCAGCACATCGGCTTCCTGGCGATGAACCCGAGCCGGCACTTCATGTCGCACTGGGATTTCTACGCCAACCTGGTCAAGGGCGACCTGCAGGACGCCGAGGCGCATCGCCGCTTCTACGACGAGTACAACGCGGTGCTGGACATGCCGGCCACCTACTACCTGGACACCATCCGCGTGGTGTTCCAGGAGTTCCTGCTGCCGCGCGGGCAATGGGTGATCGACGGAGAACGCGTCGACCCGGCCGCGATCCGCGACACCGCGCTGCTCAGCATCGAAGGCGAACTGGACGACATCTCCGGCCTGGGCCAGACCGCCGCCGCGCAGGACCTGTGCACCGGCATTCCCGCCGCACGCTGCCAGCACCTGGAAGTGCAAGGCGCCGGCCATTACGGCATCTTCAGCGGCCGCCGCTGGCGCGACATCGTGTATCCGCAGGTGCGCAGCTTCATCGCCGCCAATGCCGGCGCCAGCCGCGCGCCGGCGGCCGGCAACGTCACCCCGCTCAAGCGCCGCGGCAGCCGCAAGGCGGGCTGAGCGGCGTATCGCCCGCGGCACCCCGCCGCGGGCGATCACGCATCAGGACGTCAAGGCGCCACGCTGCGCACCAGCAGGTGCTTGGCCAGCAGGCCATGCGCCTTGCCGACGCCGCGCGACAGGTGCAGGGTGACGAAGAACAGCAGGCCGCCGAGCACGCTCATCAGCAACAACGGCAGCCAGGTCTCGCCGCCGCTCCATTGCGTGTTCCCCATACTGATCGTGAAGTGCACGATGTCCGGGTCCAGCAAGGCCGCCGGCGAGAACAGCAGGGCGAAGGACGTGCTCAGCAAGGCCGCGAACACCGTGAAGTAGACGATGCCCAGCGGCAGCATCAGCAGGAAGTACAGCATCGTGGTCCAGGTGCGCGCATCGGTGAACATCCGCCCGATGCGCTGCAACCACGGCTGTTCGGGCGCGCTGTAGAGCGGCCGCCGCGGCATGCGCTCGCCCAGCAGCACTTCCACCACGCGCCCTTCCACCAGCGACAGCAGCCGCACCGACCCGAAGAACAGCACCAGCAGCGGCACCCCGACGATCAGGATCAGCATGCCCGCCGAGACGCTGACGCCGGTGACCAGCCAGGTGAAATAGAAGATGCCGGTGACCAGCGACAGCAGCATGTAGAACAGGCTGCCGTAGGCGCGCGGATCGGCGACCACGCCGAAGAAGCGACCGAGCAACGACTTGCGCTTGGGCGGCGCCGGCGGCTTCAGTGCGCGGTTCACGGTCACTTCGGTTTCGCGGTAGATCTCGGCCACCTCGTCCGGCGCACCGTAGCTGCCGGCCACGCCGGCGATGACCTCGGCTTCGCTCTTGCCCGGCTGCTCGGCCAGCTCCGAACGCAGATATTCCTCCGCGTCGTACAGCGCGTCCTGGACCAGCGCCGGGTCGGCACCGGCCAGCGCCGCGCGCAGTTGCGCCAGGTAGTCGGGAATGGTGGTCGGCAAGGGCCGCGGTGCGGTGTGTGCGCTGCTCATTCTGAAATCCCCTTCAGCACGGAATCGACGGAATCGCGGGTGGCGCGCCACGCCGCGGCCCATTGCCGCAGCGTGGCCAGGCCCGCCGCGGTGATGCGGTAGTAACGCCGCGGCGGCCCAGCCACCGACGGCTCGACATGGCTGGACAGCAGGCCGGCCGCCTCCAGGTTGCGCAGCACCGGGTACAGCGCGCTCTGCTTGCCGCTGAGCACGCCCTCGCCCACCTGCTCCAGGCGCTTGGCGATCAGGTAGCCGTACAGCGGCGCCTCGGCCGCGGCCAGCACTGCCAGCAGGGCCAGCGACACCGTGCCGGCGCTCAGCTCCTTCTGGAATTTCTTCAGTTGCGCATCCGGCTCGACCATGGCGCCCTCGCTAGGTTGAGCTAGATACTAGTACCGAGTTCGACATAGTCACTGTGCCGTTGGTCATGCGTGCCGCGCCGCCGACAAACGTTTCGGCAACACCGCGCTGACTAGACTGGGTGACCTTCCTTCTTGCATGCCATCCAGGAGGTCACGCATGAGTTCGACGCCCGCCACCCCACAGCCCGGGCAGGCCACCGACGCCAGCTTCGCCAGCTCCGGCAACCAGTTCTCGACCGGCCCGGTCAAGCGCGACCCGGAGGCCGGCTCGGGCTCGGTGGAGTACAGCCGCACGGCCGCACAGGCCAAGTACGGCCCGCTGGAGTACGCGGTGGTGCACACCGGCAAGGTCGGTGCCGGCCGCAAGGAGGAGGACGGCAAGACCGCGTTCAACGTCGAGGTGGAGTTCACCCAGGGCCATCGCATCCAGGGCGACTTCAAGGCCGGGCGCCTGGCCGCCGACGGCAGCCTGACCCAGGCCACCGGCGAGCGCGGCCGCTACGAAGTCAGGCTGCCCGGCGTGGCCACGGCCGACGCCGCTGCGCGGGTGAATCCCTTCGACCCCACGACGATCCCGGAAGGCGGCAGCGTCAAGCTCGATGGCCAGGTGTTCGCCAAGACCTCGATGGAAGCCGCCTTCCGCGGCTTCGCCACGTCCAGCGAGCGCACCGACGCGGCCGGCATGAGCTACGCCGTGCAGCGCGTGGATGCCAACAGTGTGCGCATGGCAATCGGCCCAACCCAGGCGGTGGAGCGGCTGGAGGCCGTGGGCCTGAAGACCGACGTCGCCCAGGCCATGCTCGGCCGGCAGGATGCGCTGGGCCAGGCCACCATGCGCACGGCCACCTTCGATCTGCGCGAACCGCAGGCGCAGGCCGCCTATCGCGACTTCCTGGCCAGCGGCCGACTCGCCACCGATGCGCCAGGCGTCAGCGACGTGCAAAAGGTCGAAAGCCTGACCATGAGCTCGGAGACCCGCGCCCAGCTCGGCCTGGGCCCGTTCAAGGCCGAACTGGGCGGCCAGCGCAACAGCGGCGAGAACGTGCGCACCACCTACGCCGATGGCAGTTCCAGCGTGGTCGGCAAGGTGCAGTACGCCGGCAACGTGCCGCTGACCCTGACCCGCCAGTTCGACCCGGCGGGCAAGGAGCGGGTGGACCAACGCAGCTATCAGTTCGCCTTCGACAAGGTCGACCACAACCAGGCGCAGTTGCTCAACGCCGCGCTTACCGGCAAGGACACCGCCTCGGCCGATACGCCGATCGCGGCCGGCCAGAACGCCACCTTGCGCTTCTCCGAACAGCAGATGGACGCGCTGCGCCAGCAGTACCAGCGTGCCGCCCAGGCCAGTCCGATGACCGCGCGCGAGGCCGCCCAGTACGAAAAGCAGAGTCCGCAGGACTTCGCGATCGGTCTGGCGCGACACCTGGGCAATTCCCAGTACGGCCTGAGCGAGCGCCTGTTCCGCGTGGCCAGCAGCGCCGGCGGCACGCCGGGCGGCGACCTGGTCCGCATCGACGCGCAGGTCGACCGCGCCGACCAGCCATCACCGTCGGCGCCCACGCGCTCCGCGCCGAGCACGGGCACTGCGCCCGATGCGCGTGTCGCCGCCGATCCGCAGCAGCAGGCGATGCAGCAGGCGATCGAGCGCAAGCTCACGCCCTACGATGCCAACGTCGCGAGCGGACTGCTGCTGGCGGCCAGGCGCGACGGCCTGACCCAGGTCGATCACGTCCTGCGCAACGAGCAAGGGCGCGTGTTCGCGGTGCAGGGCGACCCCAGCGCCGGCGACAAGCGCGTGGCCTACGTGGACGCGGCGCAGGCCGCCACCATCCCGGCAGCGGAAAGCGCCAGGCAACTGGCCGCGCTGCCGCCGGCGCAGAACCAGGCGCCGGTGCAGGACGCGCAGGAACCGCAACGGCGCGCGCTGTCGTAGGCGGTACTGCCGGCGGCACGGCGGTCGCACCATGCCGCTGACAGATTGGCAGGCGCCGCCGCTTCGGTGAGAATCGGGCGCTCACCGACCGGGCCGCCCTCATGCCGCTGCGCACTTCCCTGCTCGCCCTCGCGTTGTCGCTGTCCACCTTCGCCGCGTCGGCCGGGGCACCGCCGCCGGCCGTGCCGTACCGCAGCCCGCAACAGATCCTCGACGCGTCCAAGCCCAGCGACTGGCGCACGCTGGATCCAGCGAACACGCTGTACCTGGAACTGGGCACCGGCCGGGTGATCATCGAACTGGCGCCGGCGTTCGCGCCGCAGCACGTGGGCAACATCCGCACCCTCGCTCACGAACATTTCTGGGACGGCCTGAGCATCTACCGCGCGCAGGACAATTTCGTGGTGCAGTTCGGCGACCCCGATGGCGAGGAGCCGGGCAAGGCCAAGTCGCTGGGCAGCGCCAAGACCCACTTGCCGGCCGAATTCCAGCGCCCGGCCGCCGGCCTGGCGTTCCAGCCGCTGCCCGACGCTGATGGCTGGGCGCCGCAAGTGGGCTTCGTCGACGGCTTGCCGGTGGCGCGCGATCCCAAGGCCGGCACCGCCTGGCTGGCGCACTGCTACGGCACGCTCGGCGCCGGCCGCAACAACGACGAGGACAGCAGCATCGGCGCCGAACTGTACGTGGTCACCGGACAGTCGCCGCGGCAGCTGGACCGCAACATCACCGTGGTCGGCCGCGTGGTCAAGGGCATGGAACTGCTCAGCGTGATCCCGCGCGGGCCGGACCCGATGGGCTTCTACGAAAAACCCGAACAACGCACGCCGATCCGCGCGATCCGCCTGGCCAGCGACGTGCCGGAGACCGAGCGCACGCCGCTGCAATTGCTGCGTACGGATACCCGGACCTTCCGCGAGGTGGTCGAGGCACGACGCAACCGCCGCGACGATTTCTACAAGCGTCCGGCCGGGCACATCGACCTGTGCAACGTGCCGCTGCCGGTGCGCACGCCGCCGAAGTAGTCACGAGGCGCGATCCCCGCGCGCTCAGGCGCCGCCGGCAGTCCGCCGCTGCGGCTGCTGCGCGTGCAGGAAACTGGTGAACAGTTCGCGCGGCTGCTCCACGCCGCACTCGGTCAGCAGCATGGCGATGTTGCCGCGGTGGAAGGCGCCGTGCGCGAGGACGTGGAACAGCATCTCCTGGCGGCTCATGCGGCCGGCATCGCCATCGGTGAAACGGAACGCGAGCGTCTGCTGCAGGGCCGCCGCGTCGAGCTGGGCGACGTAATCGGCATACCATCGGTCCGATTCGGTCACCGCCGTGTCCAGCGCCTCCAGTTGCGGCGTCTGCGGCGTATTGCTGGCGGTGAACGCATGCGTGCCGCCCTGCAGGTGCGCGGCGAAGATCCGGTCCACCACGTAGGTGTGGTTCAACAGCCGGATCGCACGCTGCCGCTGCGCCGGATACGCGTCCGCGTCGATCTGCGCCAGCGCCTGCAGCAGTTCGGCGTTGGCCCAGGCCTTGAAGGCGAACTGCGATGCGAGCAGGGAATCGGTCATTGCGTCGTTCTCCAGGCCAAAGGTGCGCGCCAGCATCGGGCATCTTCGCGCACGCTGCCAGCGGCGCTGCTACCGCGTGCGCTGGCTGAACGCGACGCTGCCCAGGATCAGCGCCCCGGCCAGCAGCATGGTCCAGGTCAGCGGTTCGCCGAGGAGCGCCCAAGCCAGCAGCGCGCCGAACACCGGCACCAGATAGGTCACCGTCGACGCGCGCGCCGGGCCGATGCGCTGGATCAACCGGTAGTACAACAGGAACGCCAGCCCGGTGCACAGCACACCCAGACCGCCGGCACAGGCCCAGGCGACGGCCGGCACCGGCGTGGCCGGCCAATGCGTCCAGGCCAGCGGCGCCAGCAGCACCGCGCTGCAACCCAGGGTGGAGGCGGCGGCGGCGGCCGGCGGCAGGTCGCTCATGTGCCGCTTCACCAGGCTGTAGCCGATGCCGTACAGCAACGAGGCGGTGGTGCCGGCGAGCGCGGCGGGGCCCACGCTGATGCCGGCCGACTTGCCGGTGGCCAACACCACAATGCCGGCGAAGCCGATCAACAGCGCAAACGCGCGGCGCGCGCCGATCTTCTCGCCGAAGAACAGGAACGCGATCAATGCGGTGAACAGCACGGTCATTGCGTTGCAGATCGCGCCGATCGCCGCCGGCGCATGTTGCGCGCCCCAGGCGAAGAGCAGAAACGGCAGCGCGGAGTTGAGCAAGCCGATCCCCGCCAGGGTTGGCCAGCGCCGCAGCGGGAAACGCGCCCGCGCCAGCCACAGGAACGGCAGCAGCACCGCCGCGCCCAGCGCCAGGCGCAGTTCCACCAGCGCATAGGCGCCAAACTGCGGCGCGGCCACGCGCATGAACAGGAACGAGCAGCCCCAGACGACGCCAAGGAAGCCCAGTTCCAGCGGCGTGCGCCAGTCGCGCGTGGCAGCGCCGTCGGATGCGGGCGCAGGAGCGGCGGAGACGATGGCCGGCTGCAGGGAGGTATCGGAGGTGGGCATGGAGGAGGCTCGCGGTCGACCGGAAACGCGCCGCACCGATCGCGCGACGCCACGCATCCGCTGCCGGCTGCGGATGCCGGACGGCGCGTCCGCGCCGACTCCGCACCGCGCTGCCCGCCGCGCATGTCGTGTTCGGCGCCAGCATCGTCCTGCGCCCCAGGGCCGACAAGCGCGTAGTATCGTCGCGAGCCACAAATCTGCCGCGTGTCTGCTCATGCAACTGCGCCCCTCCCTGCTGCCCGCGCTCGGCGTGTTCGCCGCCGCGGCCCGCCACCAGAACTTCGCCCATGCCGCGGAGGAACTGCATCTCACCGCCAGTGCGGTCAGCCACCATGTGCGGCGCCTGGAAGCCCTGCTCGGCGCCACCCTGTTCCAGCGCCACGCGCGCGGGGTCAAGCTGACCGCCGAAGGCCGGCAGCTGGCCGATGCCGCCAGCGCGGCACTGGCCGACATCGCCGCGGTCGCCGGCAACCTGCATCCGCAGGCCGACACGGCACCGCTGCGCCTCACCACGCTGCGCTCGCTCTCGTACTGCTGGCTGCTGCCGCGCCTGCCGCGCTTCTGCCAGGCCTATCCGCACGTGCGCCTGGAGATCCAGACCGACTCCGCGTTCTCGCGCTTCGAAGAGGGCGGCCCGGAGCTCGGCATCCGCTACGGCCAGGGCGACTGGCCGGGACTGACCTCGCACCACCTGATGGACGACGAACTGTTCCCGGTGGCCTCGCCGGCCTTGCCGCAACTGGCGACGCTGCGCCGGCCCGAGCAGATCGCGCAGCTGCCGCTGCTCACCGACATGTCGCCGCAGGGCTGGCGCGACTGGTTCCGCGCCGCTGGCGTGCGCGGCGTGTCACTGCCGCCGATGCACACCTTCAACGACAGCACCGATGCGATGCGCGCGGCGGTGTACGGCGTCGGCGCGGTGCTGGCACGCAAGCACATCGCCCAGCCCTACCTGCAGCGCTACGAGCTGGTGCGCCTGCCCGGCCCGGCGCTGACCGCGCGCTATTCCTACTACATCGTGCATCCGACCCACCGCCTGCTCAGCCCGGCCGCCAGCCACTTCGTCGACTGGCTCAAGCGCGAGGCGCTGGACGAGCGCACGCCGATGCCGGCGCTGCCGGCCGAGCTGCTCGGGTTGCCGCCGAAAGCGGGTTAGCTCGCTTGGCCGCGCGCGTTCGCAGGCGCGGCATCGACCACGACCGATGCCGTGCGTGCGCAGCGAGTGCGCAGTGAGGTGGTGGCGCGACAGAAACCTTGAGTCTCATGGCGGGTCGCGTCGGGACTGAAGTCCCTCCCACAGAGAGCGGAAGCAACCAGGCGGAGAGGGATCGGCGTGCCACCACCGCGAAGCCAAACGCAGCAGAGAAAGGAACGCCTAGCCCCTCTCCGATCGGGAGCGGGAGATCAAGGTGACGTTCCAGCCGTCTCAGCGACCTGCAGCGCATGCCCGCCCGACTGCGCATGCGGCAGCGGCCGGATGCGCACGCGGTGCGCACAGACGTCCACATCTGGATACAGCATCGAACGTCCATTGCGAAAGGTGAAGCGAAGATCGTAGCGGCAGGCAGCGCCTGCGAGCGGGAAGGTCGCTGCGTCGCCACCGCCCAGCAACGGCGCGTGGAGTGCGACCTCACGGAACGCTCCACTGCCCGGCGCAGCGACCGCCAGCGACGTCAGCGCGTCATAGGCACGGTTGCTGAGTTCCAGATAGCGGACCGGTTCGGCGGCGGCCGCCGGTGCGATCGCGACGGACAGGGAAACGGTGAAGGCAAAGAGACGGATCGAGGGCATGACGGGATCTCCGATGGGAAGGATTCGCCAGCCACACGGGGTAGATTCCCCTGTACCGGCGTCCCATCAGGCCGCGTGATCGCGCGGCTGCAAATCGATTCGGGACGAATCGTCGCTCTCGCGCTCCCAATCGTAGTGCGCACGCACCAGCGCTTTCCACGGCGTGTCGCTGCGCCTAGGATGCGCCCGTCCCCCCATCGACCGCCTCTGGATGAACGTCCGACTCGGCACTACCGAAATCCGCCTGGGGCGCTATATCGCGCTGTGGACGCTGGTGGCCATGGTGTTCATGCTCCAGAACATCATCAACAACGGTGCGTCTGCCGGCAGGTGGCCTCTGGAGGTGCTCATCCGGTGGTCGCTGATCCAGTGGTACAGCTGGGCCCTGCTGGCGCCCACCGTCTTCCGGCTCGCCGAGCGCTTCCCTGTCCGCGGCGCCCAGCGCTTCCATGGACTCGGCGCGCAGGCGGTCGCCAGCCTGTGCGTGACGTTTGCCGCGATGGTCATCGGCGCACTGGTCTCCACCCTGTTCGAACCCAGCGGTTTCGCCGAACAACTGGGGTATTTCCTGGAGCAGCACTTCGCGATCGGGCTGCTGACCTACTGGACCTTGTTCGCGATCCAGCAAGCGTTGCACTTCCATGCCGAGAAGGCACGGCGCGAAGTGGAAGCCAGCCGCCTGGCCGCCGAGCTCGCGCAGTCGCGTCTGCAAGCGCTGAAGAGCCAGCTGCAACCGCATTTCCTGTTCAACACGCTGCATGCCATCGTCACCCTGCTGGACGAAGACACCCTCGCCGCCGAGGACATGCTGCTGCGGTTGAGCGAGCTGCTGCGCGCGTTCCTGGAAGACTACGACGGCCAGGAAATCACCCTGGAACGCGAACTGGCCCTGCTCGACCTGTATCTCGGCATCCAACGCAAGCGCTATGGCGACCGTCTGAGCACGAAACTCTATGTCGCGCCCGGCACCCTGCACTGCGCAGTGCCCAGCCTGCTGCTGCAACCGCTGGTGGAGAATGCGATCCGCCATGGCATCGGCCAGCGTGTCGGCAGCGACCGCATCGAGATCGAGAGCCGGCGCGAAGGCGAAACGCTGTCCATCGAAGTGCGCAACGGCAACAGCACGCTGGAGGACAACGGCAGTGCGGGCGGACACGGCATCGGCTTCTCCAATACCCGCCTGCGACTGAAGGAACTCTACGGCGACAAGGCCGACATCCGGCTCGACATGCTCTATCCGCAAGGCGTTTCCTGCCGCATCCGGCTGCCCTTCCGCGAACTGGACGCCGAGGAAGCCCCGGAGCACGTCGCCGTATGAGTATCACGACGCTGGTCATCGACGACGAGCCGATCGCGCGCCACGCCATCGTGCGGCTGTTGCGCACCGATCAGGACATCGAACTGCTGGGCGAATGCGGCGATGGCGCCTCCGCGGTGATCGCGATCCGCAGCCAGTCGCCGGACCTGGTGTTCCTGGACATCCAGATGCCGGCACTGACCGGCATGGACGTCGTCGCCACGATCGGTGCGGCCAAGATGCCGGCAACGATCTTCGTCACCGCCTACGAGCAGTACGCGGTGCGTGCATTCGAGGCCAATGCAGTGGACTACCTGGTCAAGCCCTTCAGCCGCGAACGCTTCGCCGAGACACTGCAGCGCGCGAAGCGGCGCCTGTCCGCCGGCAACGGCATCGGATCCTTCGCCGAGGCGCGCATTCTGCAGACCCTGGATGCGCTGCGCCAGCGCGACGATTATCTGCAACGGATTCCGGTGCGCGTCGACGAAGCAGTGGTGCTGGTCGCGGTCGAGGACATCGTCTGGATCAAGGCCAGTCGCAATACGGTGCTGATCCACCTGGCCGACCGCACCCATGAACTGCGCGAGACCATGGCCACGTTGTCCGCGCGGCTGGACCCGCGTCACTTCGCCCGCGTGCATCGATCGGCGATCGTCAACCTGCGTCGGGTCAGGGCGATCCATCCTTGGTTCAACGGCCACCACGTGGTCACGATGGAGACGGGGCAGCAACTGCGCATGAGCCGCTACCAGCATGAAGCCTTCCTGCGCCTGGTGACGACACGCAAGGAAAATTGACGAAACGCGGGCAACTCGCCAGTCACGTCTTTTGCGACAGCGACTCTCCTCATGGATGGAGAACGTCATGGGGGAAACCACGTCACCGCGTCGATTCGGCACTTGACATGGACCAGGCGACACGTCATTAATTAACTAATTCGTTAATTAGCTAAGCCCCGATGTCCATCGACCGCGTCTTCGAAGCCCTCGCCTCGCGCCCACGCCGCGAGATCCTGGCCTACCTGTCGGCCCAGGAACTTACCGCTGGGGAGATCGGGCAGCGTTTCGCGATGAGCGCGCCGGCGATCTCGCGGCACCTGTCGGTGCTGGAAGCGGCCGGGCTGGTGGCGAGCGAGCGCCGCGGCCAGTACGTGGTCTACCGTCTCACCCCCGACAACCTGGTCAATACCCTCAGCGGTTTCGCCTTCGAGATCTGCCCCAGCGCCGGCCCGCTCAAACGCGAGTCGCGCAGGCAGGCCAAGCGCATCGCCTGATCCTTCCGCCACGGCAACAGGAGTCGCCGATGACCGCCGCACCGCTCAGCGAACACGCCGCCGCACAAACCGGATTCCCCTCGGTGCGCCTGCCCTCCTACAGCGGCGGCTTGCCGGTGGAGGTCATCCTGATCGCCCAGCTCGGCGTGGGTGCCGGCGATCCGCTGATCGCCCAGGCCTGCCTGCGCCAGCGTGCGCATCCGCAGTTCCGCGATGCGCTGGACGAACCCTCGGCGCGCCTGGCCGGCACCGATTTCGGCAATGGCGAGTCCACTGCGCTGTATTCGTTCGCGGTCGGCAGCGGCGGCCATCCGTTCCATTGCCATGCCGGGCATCGCATGTTCACCGCGATCACCGGCAGCGGCGGTGCGCTGCTGCGTTTCAGCACCGCCTCGCCAGCGCAACTGGCGGAAGATCCGCAGCATTTCCTCGCCGCGCTGCGCCATATCGAACTGCCCGCCGACTGCCTGTTCAGCGTGCGCTTCGGCGGCGGCACCTGGCACCAGTTCGCGCCGCTGCGCGCGCAGTCCGGGCACCCGGCGTTCTTCGCGCTGTCCTGCCACAGCGACGAAGCCGGCGGCGCACTGGCCGAAGACGTGCGCGCGCAGGTCCTGGCCGGCACTGCCGACATCGCCACGTTGACCGAACTGCTGCCGGCCTCTGTCGCCGCGCTGCTGGCGTCGCCGCAGGGGCAGGCGCTGTCCGTGCCGACGGTACAGCTGTCGCTGGCCGCCTCGCCGGGCAGCCGGCGCCTGGCCTGGTGCGCCGGCCTGCGCGCCCTCAGCGGACGGCTGCGACAACGGCTGGGGACTTGGCGGCATCCGGCCGGTTTCGCGGCGCTGGCGCCACGCTTGCCACGCGCGCGGGTGACGCGACAGTTGATGCCCGGCTCGCTGCTCGAACGACAGCTACCCGCGCATCATCACCAGGACAGCGTGCGGCTGACCCTACCGGCGCAGGCGTTGCGCCCGCTGGGCGCGCACGCATTGATGGCGGCCTTGCTGGACGGCTTCCTGCAGCACCCGCCGCGTGCCGTGACCTGGCTGATGCACCTGCGCAACGTGCTGGTCGCGCCGCTGCGGCTGCGCACCTCGCCGCTGGGCTGCCCGGTGTCCTCGCTGCTGTCGCCACAGCGCGATCAGTTGTTCGCCGGCCGCTTTCCGGTGCTGGCGCAGGCCTCCACGGCGCAGGCGCGGCGCGTGCAGGTGCTGCTCGGTGCCGACGACCGCCACCTGGTGTTCCGCAGTTGCGTGGGCGTGACGCTGCGCGACGACGGCAGCGCCGAGCTGAGCCTGGAGACGCGGGTGGCCTGCCGCAACCGTTTCGGGCACCTGTACATGGCCCTGATCGCCGCCGCGCATCGCCGCTACATCGCCCCGACGCTGCTGCGCGCGGCCGCCGAGGCGCTGCTGCTGCCGGTGGCCGAACATGCCGGGCCGGACGTGGTCGTGCCAATTCACTGAGCGCGTCATCACCCCGCCTTAGCCGACGCCTGCCTAGCCTGCGCCTTCCCCCTGAGAGGAAGGCCCATGCCCCAGCTCCGCATCCGCATCACTGGCAGCGAGGACGACGCTCGCGCCATCATCAACCTGCTGTCGAGCCTGGATGGCATCGAACACGTCGAGGAAATCGACGATCTGATGCCGCACATGGACGACGACGATTCCAGTTCCGCCGGGCTGCCCGACGACCAGGGCCCCGGCACCCACGAAGTGGAAGTGGACGCCGGCAACGCCGCCACCGCACAGAAGGTGCGCGAGGCGGTGGAGGCGCTGGCGTTCGAGTTGGACGTGATCGTGGAGTTCGAACAGGACGAAGGCTGAGGCCCGCCGATGGGACGTTGCGCCACATGGCGCAGCGTCCCGGCGAACGGCTTGGGCTCCTTGCGCAGAAGGATCGTCACCGCGCCCGATGGTTCGGCGCATTGCGGCCATGCGCCGGGATTGAAGCATCTTCCCCACCGCTCGCACGCATACTGTCGATCTACTTGTAGGAGCGGCTTCAGCCGCAACCCGGGACAACGACCGGCCACACCGGTTCGATGCCACGCCACCACCGCGGTGGCATGCGTGTGGCAAGCGCCGCGATGCAGCACCTCGTCCGCGCATCACTTGCACAGGGTTCCCGCCCACCTCGGACGGGAACAGCGCATTTCTCCTAGTCTGCGCGGCGCCGACGCCGCCGCCAGGCGATCAGCCGCCACAGCGCGTAGCCGAGCAACACGAACGGCGCCAGGCCGACCACCGCGCGAATCGCCCAGGCGATCGATCCGGCGAAGATTTCGCCACTGTCGCGCAGCGCATCGCCGATGTCGCTGCGGCTACGTTCGGCGGTGGGCGCGGAGAACGTCAGCGTCACCCGCTGCGTATCCAGGCGCCGGCGCTGCTGCGCGGCTTCCTGGCTGGTGGCGAGCAACTGCGTCTCCACGGCGGCCAGTTTCTCCGACAGCGCGATCATGTCGGCCACGCTGAGATCGCGGCGTTGCTGGAACTCCTGCAGGCGCCGCTGCTCGGCCTGCAGACGCTGGCGCTGCGCGTCGTTGTCCTGCACCGCCTGCGCCAGATCCTCGGCATGGGTGGTGCGGCTTTCGATCTGGCCATCCTGGCCCGCCTGCGCGATCAACGGTTCCACCCCGGCGGGCGCGATCCGCACGCTGAGTTCGCCGCGCGGCTGCTCGCCGCCGTGCTGTTCGACCTGCAACACCGTGCAGGCCCCGAAGCGCGCCTGCAGGCAGCCCTCCTGGAGCTGCCTGAGTCGCGCGGGAATCTGCGCCGCTGGCAATGCCACATCGACCTCGTGCTCATAGGCCAGCGTCGCCATGGCGCGATGCTCTTCGCCAGGCGCGCCCGCGGCGAAGGACGCATCTGCCGCCTGCGCCGCGGCTTCGGCAGCACTGCTGGCCGCATCGGCGGCATAGGGCGGCGGCGCAGCGCTCTCGCCGCCGCGGCTGCAGGCAGCGACCAGCATCAGCGCCAGGCAAGCACCCCAGCGGCGCCAGCGCCGGCTCACAGGCAGCGAGCCGCGTCGGACGCCCGCAGTCTCGGCACGCCCTGCGCCGGCTGCGGCAGGCAGTGCAGCATCGACCGTGGCGACCGCGGAATCGCAAACGACACGGCCGCGATGGCGACGTCCCTTGTCCTGCATTGCAGTGCTCCTGGGTGGCGAAAGCGCCAGGGTAATCCAATGGCAGGGGCGCCGGCAGCCGTGGCGGGGCTACCCTGGTGGATCGACCCACTCCAGGAACCCCGATGCGCAAGCACCTGCTCGCCGCCGCCCTGCTCGCCGCCCTCGCCGGCTGCCAGAAACCCGCCGACGCGCCCGCCGCCAGCAACGCCGCCCCCGGCCAGGCCACGACCGCGCCCGATGCGGCCGCCGACGCCAGCTTCGCCGCGCTGTCCAAGCGCGCCGTCGACACCTGGATGCAGCTGTCCCCGGTCGGCGCCACCCAGACCGGCGATCACCGCTACGACAGCGAACTGGACGACCTCAGCGCCGCCGGCCGGCAGAAGAGCCTGGACGCGAGCAAGCAGTTGCTGGCCGAGCTGGACAAGCTCGACGTGGCCAAGCTCTCGCGCGAGAACCAGGTGGACGCGGCGATCCTGCGCAACCAGCTGCAGTCGGACATCTGGAACAATGAAGTGGCGCAGGGCTGGGCGACCGATCCGCAGGTCTACAACGGCCTGGCCGGCGGCGCGATCTACGGGCTGATGGCGCGCGAGTTCGCACCGCTGCCGGAACGGCTGAAGTCGGCCACCGCGCGCATGGAGAAGATCCCGGCGCTGTTCGCGCAGGCGCGCGCCAACCTCGACCCGGCCCGCGTGTCGGAGATCAGCGCCAAGACCGTGGCCAAACAGAACCGCGGCATCCTTAGCATCGTCGACAGCTTCATCGTCCCGCACGTCCAGGAACTGCCGCAGGCCGACGCGCAGCGCCTGCAGGCGGCGATCGAGGGCCTGAAGAAGGCCGTGGCCGAACAGCAGACCTGGCTGGACCAGACCCTGGTGCCCAACGCCAAGGGCGATTTCCGCCTGGGCGCGGAGAAGTACGACCAGAAGCTGAAGTTCGCGCTCAACTCCTCGCTGTCGCGCGCCGACATCAAGCAGCGCGCCGAGGCCGAGCTCACCCGCGTGCGCCAGGACATGTACGGCATCGCCCGCACCGTGCTCAAGGACAAACCCGGCGCACCGGCGCTGGTCGACGCGCCCAGCGACGCGCAGCAGCAACAGGCGATCGAGGCGGCGCTGGAGCTGGCCTATGCGCAGCACCCGGCGCGCGACAAGGTGGTCGAGGACGCCAAGGCGTCGCTGGCCGATGCCACCGACTTCGTGCGCAAGAAGGATCTGGTGACTTTGCCCGACGCGCCGGTGGACATCATCCTGATGCCCGAGTTCCAGCGCGGCGTGGCGGTGGCATATTGCGATTCGCCCGGTCCGCTCGACAAGAACCTGAAGACTTTCTACGCGGTGTCGCCGATTCCCGACGACTGGAACGCGCAACAGGCCGACTCGTTCCTGCGCGAATACAACAGCCGCATGATCCACCTGCTGAGCATCCACGAGGGCGTGCCCGGGCATTACGTGGAAGGCTGGCACTCGGCCAAGTTCCCGTCGACGCTGCGCGGCGTGCTGCGCTCGGGCGTGTTCGCCGAGGGCTGGGCGGTGTACACCGAGCGGATGATGCAGGAGCAGGGCTACCTGGACAACGATCCGCTGTTCCACCTGGTGCAGCTGAAGTTCTACCTGCGCAGCATCGCCAACGCGCTGCTCGACCAGGGCGTGCACGTGGACGGCTGGAGCAAGGAACAGGCGCTGCACCTGATGGTCCACGACACCTTCCAGCAGCAGAGCGAGGCCGAGGGCAAGTGGGTGCGCGCGCAGCTGACCTCGGCGCAACTGCCGACCTACTTCGTCGGCGTGCAGGAACACCTGGACCTGCGCAAGGCGATGCAGGACAAGCTGGGCGACAAGTTCAACCTCAAGGCCTACCACGACCAGGTGCTGTCCTACGGCGCCCCGCCGGTACGGTTCGTGCGCGAGCTGATGCTGGACGAGCCGATCAAGTAGTCGGGATTGGGGAGTCGGTATTTGGGATTGGTAACGTCCCGGTCGCCGAGGCACCTGGAGAAGAGCCCCCTCGGATGAGGGGGCTGCCGAAGCCGGCGAAACGCGGCGAAGCCGGGAGTGTGTGGCTGCAACTGTCGTGCGGGGCGCGCAGCGGCCATCGCGCTGCGATGCACCGCGACCGCGTGACCCCGACGCGTAACGGGCAGCGCGAAGGCACTTTGCCAGGCGCTGCCGTCAGCGGCGGCGCCTCCACGACTCACTCGCCGTAGACCTCGATTTCCGAATAGGCCAACCACGAGTACGGGTTGTTCGCCTCGATCTTCAGGTATTGGGCGGCGCTGCCGTTCAGGGCGATGTACACCGGCGCCACGTCCGACTGGTCGGGCTCGGCGTAGTACTGCGGATTGTCGAAGTACACCGGTCCCGGGCTGGAGCTCCCACCGAACACCGCGCCGTGACGTCCAGCGGAGACGGCGAAGTCGATCGGCTGCGGCGCGCCCGCGGTTTCGCTGGCGGCGGTGCGCACGGTGATGCGCACGCCGGTGACCTTACGCATCTGCCCCAGGTTCACGGTGACGCTGCCCCAGTTGGTGCGGGCGTTCCAGTACTCGGTGTCGCTGAAGAAACGGCCGTCGTACAGCGAGGCCAGGTTGTCCGAATTGGTCGGCGAGGTCGCGCCGACGATCGGCAGGCGCTTGATCAGGTTGAGCGACGACGGCGCCACGTACTGCACCTTGCGCAGCGGCAAGCCGGCCTCGCTGAAGCCGGTGTTGCTCAGGCCGGCCTTGATGTAGGCCTCGCGCTCGATCGGCCGGGTCTGGGTGTTGCCGTAGCGCGAGGCGATCGCGGCGACGATCGGCGCAGCGAACGAGGTGCCGGAGACCGCTTCGGTGGTGCCGTCGTAAATCAGGTTGGTGATCTCGTGCGCCGGAGCCCAGGCCTCGATGCACGGCCCGACAGTCGATCCCTTGGCGTAGCCGCCCCAACGATCGCTGTTCTGCGCGCCGCCGAAGCGCGAGCCGTCGCGCTGCAACCCGCCAACCACCACGATGCCGTCCATGTCGCGTGCGGATCCCTGCTGGGTCAGCGGATCGATGTAGCCGAACGCCACCTTGCACGCATCCTGCTCTTGCGGCGAGAGTCCGACGGTGTAGGCATTGCCCGCGGACTGGGTGATGAAGAAGCGATTGCTCGCGGCACGCATGCGGCGGCCCCAGCGATTGCTGGCGTTGAACGGGTTGTAGGTCCCGCCCGGACTCTGGTTGAACGACATGTTCAGCACGGCGAATTCGCCCGACGCTTCGGCATAGCGCACGGCTGCGTCCAGCGCGGTGGCTACCGTGCTCTCGTTAAGATCGGCCAAGCCGAACGCCTTGATCGGCTGCCCAGGATTGACGCCACGCACCAGCTGGCCGTTCTGCCTGGCGCCGATCAGGCCGGCCGTCGCGGTGCTGTGCAGGGGATTGGGCGAAAACGTCGAGAAATCCTGGCGATACACCACGTTGAGGTCGGACTGCGGCGGATTGTCCAGCACCGCATCGAGCAGATAGGCGGGATTGGACGTGGTCACCCCATCGTTGGTCTGCGTGTACGGCAACGCCCAGGACGTGATCTCTCCGCCGTTGACGATGTCGCCCGCGGCGGAGAAGGTGGCATGCGCCGCCTCGACTCCGCGCACCGAGACCACCCAGTCGGCCTTGAGCAGTTGCGCCGCGGTGCGCGCCGGCATCCAGGCATAGACGGTGCTGGAGACCGTGGACAGCACCCGCTCGATCTTCACCCCCGGCAGCTGCGCGATCTGGTCGGCATAGTGGACCATGCCGGTGCTGTTCTCGTGCGCGCGAATCGCCGGATCGAGGGTGCGGTAATCCGAGGGACGGGACTTGGCATACAGGCGCGTGGTCTCCTGCAGCACGAACGGATTGAGGTCGATCGCGTACAGGCGCCGCCCCTGCGTATCGGTGCGCGGCATGGTCGCTTCCTGCAGCATGCGCTTGGCCGGGAACTTGCCGCCACCGGCCAGTTGCGGCTGCGCGTGTGCGGAAGCGACGGCCAGGCTCGCCAGCAGCGCGGCCAGCAGCAGTTCGGTCGATGTCTTCTTCATGGACTCATCCTTTGACGGGGGGATGTCCCGCTCATCGGGACACCGGAACAGCGGTTCCAACCATCAAGGACGAGGCGAGCGTGCGCCTCCCCTACCGCGTGTGCGGCATCGTCTACTCAGGCAGACGCTGCACGCTGCGCATCACAGTCCGCGCGTTCGTCAGATCGCTGCGGCAGCGTCGGCAAGCCGATATGGCGTGGGCATCGATGTCGCGATGCAACGACGCGATCGTGTCCCCATGCAGGATGCAGGGCGTGGCCAGACCCACGGCGCGAGGCGCCGCACCCGCTCGTATGCGGGTGCGGCAATCCTGCGCATCACGCGACGTGATCTGCCGGCGTCTCGCTGCTCCACAGCAGCATCGCATCGCCATAGCTGAAGAAGCGGTAGCGCTGGGCGATGGCGTGGCGATAGGCGGCGAAGATGCGCTCGCGGCCGGCGAAGGCCGAGACCATCATCAGCAACGTGCTTTCCGGCAGATGGAAGTTGGTCACCATCGCATCGACGCTGCGGATGCGGTAGCCCGGCAGGATGAAGATCTGCGTCTCGCCGGCGAACGGATGCAGTTCGCCGTCCTTGGACGCGCTCTCCAGCGCGCGCACCACCGTGGTCCCCACGGCAATCACGCGGCCGCCGGCCGCGCGCGTGCGCCGCACCTGCTCGACCAGGCTGGCACCGACGTTGAGCCACTCGCGGTGCATCTGGTGCTGCTCCAGCGCGTCCACCCGCACCGGCTGGAAGGTGCCGGCGCCCACATGCAGGGTCACGTGCCCGACCTCGACGCCACGTGCCTGCAGCGCCTGCAGCAGCGGTGCGTCGAAATGCAGCCCGGCGGTCGGCGCGGCGACCGCACCGGCCTCGCGCGCAAACACGGTCTGGTAGCGCTCGCGGTCGTCCAGGCCCGGCTCGCGGCGGATGTACGGCGGCAACGGCAAGCGTCCTGCCTGTTGCAGCCAGTGCTCCAGCGCACCGTCCACATGGAACTGCAACTGGTAGAACTCGCCGTCGCGGCCCAGCACCTCGGCCTCGCCGCCGGCATCCAGGGCGATGCGTGCGCCGGCCTTGGGCGACTTGCTCACGCCCAGTTGCGCCCGCGCGCGCTGGCCGCCGAGCAGCCGCTCGATCAGGATCTCGACCCGCCCGCCGGTGCTCTTCTGCCCGAACAGCCGCGCCGGGATCACCCGCGTGTCGTTGAAGATCAACAGATCGCCGGCACGCAGCAATTCCGGCAGGTCGCGCACGTGCCGATCGGCGAAGGGCGTCGGTGCCGGCGGCACCAGCAGCAGCCGGCTGGCCGAGCGCTCGGCCAGCGGTTCCTGCGCGATCAGGTCTTCGGGCAGGTCGTAGTGGAAATCGGACTTTTTCAAGGCGCCGGGGGAGATCGGGAATGGGGCCGGCCATTGTAGCGGCGCCGGGATTGGGGATTCGGGAGTGGGGATTGGCAAAGCGCGGGGGAACCCGCTCCTGCTTTTGCGAATCCCCAATCCCGAATCCCCAATCCCGGCGCGTCAGCGCTCAAACTTGGTGGACAGAATGATCGACGAGGTCGTGCGCTCCACCCCGTCCAGCGCGCCGATGCGGTCGGTCAGTTCGTCCATGTCGTTGACGCCCGGCACCACGCCGAGCGCGATCAGGTCGAAGGAGCCGCTGACCGAATGCAGCACGCGCACCGCGTCGATCTCGCGTAGCGCCTTGACCACCGAGGTCATCTTCTTCGGCAGCACGGTGATCAGGATATGGGCGCGGATGTGCCCCTGCTCGTAGTCGTCGCGGGTGCGCACGGTGTAGCCGCAGATCACGCCCTCGCGCTCCAGCCGCTCGATCCGGCTCTGCACGGTGGTGCGCGACAGGCCCAGGCGACGGGCGATCTGGGCGGTGGAGGCGCGCGCGTCCTCGCGCAGCAGCGACAGCAGGGCATCGTCGGATGCGGTGATCTTCATGACCATGGATTTTCGTCGAATCGACGAAATTGCGTCAATTCCTGCACGGATTCACGCTGCCATTCGACGATCCTGTCCCGATAATAGACAGGATCGTCACCAGACAGCCCGCCTTCAGGAGATCTCCATGACCGTACTCGGCCCCCTCGCCCCGCTCCGTGCCCATGCCGGCGACCGCCTGACTCACGGCCTGGACGACACCAGCATCGAGCGCCTGGCGACGTCGCACCCTCAACTGCAGGCGGCGATCGAGGCGGCGGGTACGGACCATGCGCGCATCGCCGCGGAGTTCGGCGACCTGCTCGACCTCGATGAAGCCGAGCAGATCCGCCGCCTGCAAGCCGGCTTCGTCAATTTCTACGCCGACGACGCGGTGACCCCGTACGTGGCGCTGAGCGCGCGCGGCCCGTGGGTGGTGACCCTGAAGGGCGCCGTGCTGTACGACGCCGGCGGCTACGGCATGCTCGGCTTCGGCCACACCCCGGAAGCGGTGTTGGAGGCGATGGCGCGGCCGCAGGTGATGGCTAACGTGATGACGCCCAACCTGTCGCAGCTGCGCTTCGAGCGCGCGCTGCGCGCGGAGATCGGCCACTGCCGCGGCGGCTTCCCGTACGCGCGCTTCATGTGCCTCAACTCCGGTTCCGAATCGGTGGGCCTGGCCGCGCGCATCGTCGACATCAACGCCAAGCTGCAGACCGATCCGGGCGCGCGCCACGCCGGCGCCAAGATCAAGCGCCTGGTGGTCAAGGGCAGCTTCCACGGCCGCACCGACCGGCCGGGCATGTATTCCGACTCCAGCCGCAAGACCTATCTGCAGCACCTGGCCAGCTACCGCGGCGACGATACGCTGATCGCGATCGCGCCCTACGACGTGGAGGCGCTGCGCCGCGCCTTCGCCGAGGCCGAGCAGCACGGCTGCTTCATCGAGGCGGTGTTCCTGGAGCCGGTGATGGGCGAAGGCGACCCCGGCCGCGCGCTTCCGCCGGCGTTCTACGCCGCCGCGCGCGAACTGACCCGCAGCCACGGCAGCCTGCTGCTGGTCGACTCGATCCAGGCCGGCCTGCGCGCGCACGGCGTGCTGTCGGTGGTGGACTATCCCGGCTTCGAGCAGCTCGACCCGCCGGACCTGGAAACCTATTCGAAGGCGCTCAACGCCGCGCAGTACCCGCTGTCGGTGCTGGCGGTGACCGAGCATGCGGCGCAGGTGTATCGCAAGGGCACCTACGGCAACACCATGACCAGCAACCCGCGCGCGCTGGACGTGGCCACCGCGACCCTGGCGCAGCTGACCCCGCAGGTGCGCGCCAACATCCGCGAACGCGGCGTCGAGGCGGTGCAGAAGCTGGAAAAGCTCAAGGCCGAGCTTGGCGGCGCCATCACCCAGGTGCAGGGCACCGGCCTGCTGTTCTCCTGCGCACTGGCCCCGCAATACAAGTGCTATGGCGCCGGTTCCACCGAAGAGTGGCTGCGCCAGCACGGCGTCAACGTGATCCACGGCGGCGAGAACTCGCTGCGCTTCACCCCGCACTTCGCGATGGACAGCGACGAACTGGACCTACTGGTCGGACTGATCGGCCGCGCCCTGCGCGAAGGCCCGCGCCTGGCCCAGGCTGCGGCGGCCTGAGTCGGCTCAACGCTGCAAGCATCGCGACACCATGGGGACGGGCGATTCGCTCGTCCCCGACCACGAGCGCATGCGCGATCGCCATGCGCTCGTTTGCTGCTTTCGCCAGCCACGACAATCGCAAGACATTCGCGAATCGAATCGGATCGTTAGCCAGCCTTCGCCTACGCCGAATCACCTATACTGATTCGAATTCAGCAATGGTCCAGCGAATGCGCATTCTTCTCCTGCTATCCATGGGCCTGTTATCTGCGGCCGCTCATCCGGTGGCGTATGCCGCTACTTTCTCCGACGGCGAACTGTTGTTCGACCAGCCTGGATGGGACTACTCCCCAAGCTCGCTCATCGATCTGGATGGAAAAGAAAAAGTCTGGTGGTGCGGCCACCTGAATGGTCACGACGTCGTCAAATACCGCGAGCGTACGGCAACGGGCAGTTGGAGCGCTCCAGTAATTGTCCTTCAAGCGAATCAGTTCCTGCGCGGCGCACGCCCGCTCACCTGGGAGGGCGTCCACACCTGCGACCCCACGGTGACCCGAGGACACTGGAATTACCAGGGCCAAGACTATGGCTACGTGATGTACTACACCACCGAGCGACCTGGCAGTAACGGCATCGACAATCGCATCGCCGTCGCTTTTTCGAACGATGGAATCAATTGGAAAAAGCACGACGCGCCCGTGATCCATGACGGCGACCCCGGCACCTATGGCACAGGACAATCCGTCGCCTGGAGCGCGGACGGCGCATCCGGCATCAGAACCGTCTACACCTATGTAGATGGCAACGGCGACATCAGCTATTTCTACCGAGAGTCGCCGGATGCAATCAATTTCGGCGAAAAGCGAAAGCTCAGCCAGAACGGCCTCACCTTGAACGGGCAAAGCGGCATATCGCATGCCAAGCCCGCGATCGGTTTTGCGCCAGGAACCTACAACGGACACTATTTTTATTACATGGCAAGCGTCTGCGAGGCCCACCTGGATTCCAGCTATGGCCCTGCCTATCCCGAGTGGGGTACGGCGAAGGGCGTCTGCGTTTATCGCGCGGAAGGAGAGGATGCGTTCACCGGCACCTGGACCAAGGTTTTGGACAGCGCGCACATAAAACCGGTGGAAGTCGAGCCTGGCTTTCTGACCAATATTTACGGCAGCTTGGACGGGATCCTACCCACGATTTCAATTCGCTATGGGTGCAGTGGATCCGGCGATCCGAACACCTGGGAGATCTGCTGGTCGGAGGGGAAACTCGATTAGCACTCGCTTGTTGAGACCACACTTGGGTCGCCGTGAGCGACCCGATGTCGCATCCCAAGACCGCGTTATGCCTGCATCCTCCGGCAAACCCGCGTCGCCAGCGCAAGTTTTATTCCGACACGCCTGCGTGCTATGACGCCGGCGGTGTCGCCGTCCGTCCCCGCGACGAAGCACCATCCTGCGGCGTTGGTGCCTGGCCCCGCCTCCGCCGTCGAGCGTAGACCGCACGTGGCCGTGGACACAGTGCCTGGCCTAGCCCCTAGCGTGCCGCGCGTCCTTCCACCGCACTAACCCAACCCAGCACCAATCGAACCGACCGGGCGCGGGCAGCTTTTCAAGCACCGAACGCTATGCGGCAGCGACGTCGCAGACACGAAAAACGACAAAGATATTGCAAACAATTCGCATTTGCATGGAAAATGGACGTACTGCCCGCAGCGCATCAGCGGCAGACACCTTTTCGCAGCCGCCCGACCTGGTGCCGCGTCCAGTCCCACTGGGGGACGGCCGGCGTCCGCCGTCGGTCGCCGCCCATTCCTGCAAACCGAACCGCCCATGACCTCTCCGATCAAACGCCGCAAACACACCGTGACCCGTCAGGCCGCGGCACCGACCCTCACCACCGCCGTCCTGCTCGGCGGGCTGAGCCTGCTCTCCCCCGCGCATGCAGAGACCGCCGACCAGCCCACCACCCTGGACAAGGTCGACGTGCAGGCCCAGCGCGCCAAGCGCTACCTGGTGGAGGTGCCGGATTCGCCGAAGTTCACCCAGCCGCTGATCGACACCCCGCAGACCCTCAACATCATCGGCAAGGACCTGTTCAACGAACAGGGCGCCACCACCCTCACCGAAGCGCTGCGCAACAGCCCGGGCGTGGGCACGTTCTATGTCGGCGAGAACGGCAACACCACCACCGGCGATGCGGTTTACATGCGGGGGTTCGACAGCTCCAGCAGCATCTTCGTCGACGGGTTGCGCGACCTCGGCTCGATCTCGCGCGACGTTTTCAACATCGAGCAGATCGAAGTCGAGAAGGGCCCGGCCGGCACCGACAACGGTCGCAGCGCGCCGACCGGCGCGATCAACCTGGTGAGCAAGCAGGCGCACCTGGACAACGCCAGCAGCGCCACGCTGTCCGGCGGCGACCATGGCCAGCGCCGCGCGACCGCGGACTGGAACCAGGCCCTGGGCGCCAGCAGCGCGCTGCGCTTGAACGTGATGGGCCAGGACAGCGACGCCATCGGCCGCGACCATGTCGCCAACAAGCGCTGGGGCCTGGCCTCGTCGCTGGCGTTCGGCCTGGGCACCGACACCCGCTACCTGTTCGACCTGCTGTACGTGAAGCAGGACAACGTGCCCGACGGCGGCGTGCCGACCATCGGCCTGCCCGGCTACAGCTCGCCCGATCCCGCACGGCCGTGGCTCGGCGGCGCCGCGCGCGTGGACAGCAGCAACTTCTACGGCACCCGCGACGACCACGACGACGTGACCGCGAAGATGGCGACCTTTCGCATCGAGCACGACGTGTCCGACACGATCAAACTGACCAATACCGCGCGCTGGGGCCGCAACGACCAGGACTACCTGCTGTTCGCGTTCATGCCCAATGCCGCCAACCTGCGCACGCCGAATCCGACCGATCCGTCGACCTGGACGGTGCTGCGCAGCCTGCCGACCTTCAAGGACCAGGAGTACACCACCCTCGCCGACCAATTGAACCTGCGCGTGGACTTCGCCACCGGCGCGGTGCAGCACAACCTCAGCACCGGCGTGGAAACCTCGCGCGAGGAACTGCGCAGCTGGGGCCACAACATCGTCGACCGTGCCGCCTGGCTGGCGGCCAATCCGGCCAACCTGTATGCGCCGGATTGGAACACCACGCCGCTGCGCACCGCGCGCAACGGCGCGCGCAGCCATGGCACCACCACCACCTACTCGGCCTATGCCTTCGACACGCTGAAGTTCGGCGACAGCTTCCTGGTCACCGCCGGGGTGCGCGCGGACCGCTACAAGACCGCCTTCGATAGCCTGGTGTGCAACTCCGCCACCTCCACCGCCGCGCCCTGCACCACCGTGGTCGGCCTGGACACCGACATCGCCGACACGCTGTTCAGCTGGAAACTCGGCGCGGTCTACAAGGCCAACGAGGACGTGAGCGTGTACGCCAACTTCGCCACCTCGCAGCAGCCGCCCGGCGGCAGCACGCTGGAACTGAGCGCCTCGGCCAACAACGCCAACAACCCGCGCTTCGATCCGCAGAAGGCCAAGACCGCCGAGGTGGGCACGAAGTGGAACTTCCTCGACGATGCGCTGTTCGCGACGCTGGCGCTGTTCCGCACCGACGTGAACAACGAGATCGTGCAGGGCAGCGACGGGCTGTACTACCAGAGCGGCGCCAAGCGCGTGCAGGGCATCGAACTGTCGGCGGTCGGCAAGCTGAGCGAGCGCTGGTCTGTGTCCAGCGGCTACACCAAGCTGGATGCGCGGGTGCGCCAGGGCACGACGGTCTCGCAGGACGGCAGCCAGGACCTGGCCTACACGCCGGACAGCGCGTTCACCGCCTGGAGCACCTACACCCTGCCGTTCGGACTGACCATCGGCGGCGGCGTGCGCTATTCGGGCCAGATGCAGCGCGGCCGCGACAGCGCGATCGGCACGCCGGCGTTCGTGAAGTCTTACACGGTGTGGGATGCGGTGCTGAGCTACCCGGTCAACGATCACCTGGCGCTGCGCCTGAACGCCTACAACCTGTTCGACAAGGACTACGTCGCGGCGATCAACAAGAGCGGCTTCCGCTACACGCCCGGCGCGCCGCGCTCGGTGCTGCTGACCGCGGAGTTGCGGTTCTGAGCGACCGCACCTGCCAACGCGCGGTGGACGTCCTATCCTGGGCGTCCACCGCCGGAGCGCCCCATGCTGCTGCATATCCCCGACATCCTCACCGCCGATGAGGTCGCGCGCTTCCGCCAGGCACTGGAGTCCGCCGACTGGGTGGACGGCCGCGAGACCGTCGGCGCGCAGGGCGCGCAGGTCAAGCGCAACCTGCAACTGGCCGACGCATCGCCACTGAAGCAGGAACTCGGCCAGGCGGTGCTGAGCGCGCTGGCGCGCAGCCCCCTGTACTTCGCTGCGGCGCTGCCGCTGCGCACCATCCCGCCGCGCTTCAACCGCTATACCGGCGGAGGCAGCTATGGCCTGCACGTCGACGGCGCGGTGATGACCCAAGCCGCCAGCGCCGCACAGCCGGCGCTGACCGTGCGCAGCGATCTGTCCTGCACCCTGTTCCTGAGTGCGCCGGAGGACTACGACGGCGGCGAACTGCTGATCCACGACACCTACGGCGAGCACGAGGTCAAGCTGCCCGCGGGCGACCTGATCCTGTATCCGTCCAGCAGCCTGCATCGGGTGGCGCCGGTGAGCCGCGGCGCGCGGCTGGCCTCGTTCTTCTGGGTGCAGAGCCTGGTGCGCGACGCCGGCCGGCGGCAGACGCTGCTCGACCTGGACACCGCGATTCAGGCGCTGACCGCCAGCGGCGCGGATGCGGCGGCACTGCTGCGCCTGACCAACGTCTACCACAACCTGCTGCGCGACTGGTCGGAGACATGAGCGCGCGCGGCGACCGGAACATCGAACGCAGCGTCGGCACTCGGTCGCGCGATGCCGGGCGCCTGCACCCTGGCGCAGCCCCGCTGCGCTTCGTCGACGCGTGATCCGCCCAGCTTCACTGACCGCAGTCCGTTCCAGTACCGGCGTCGCCACGCTGCACGGCAGCAGCATGGGCACGCGCTGGAGCGCCAGGCTGCTGCCGCCCCGCGGCAGCGACCCGCACGCGCTGCGCGACGCGATCCAGGCGCAGCTCGATCTGGTCGTCGCACAAATGAGCACCTGGGACGCGCAATCGGACCTCAGCCGCTACAACCGCGCCGACGCCGGCACTTGGCATGCCTTGCCCGCCGCACTCGACACGGTGCTGCGCTGCGCGGTGGAGGTCGCGCAGCGCAGCGGTGGCGCCTTCGATCCCACCCTCGGCGCCGTGCTCGGCCTTTGGGGTTTCGGCGCCACTGCCGGAGATCGGCGCGTGCCCGACACCAAGGCAGTGGAGCAGGCCCGCGCCGCGGGCGACTGGCGCCGGCTGAGCGTCGATGAGCAAGGCCGCTGGCACCAGCCCGGCGGGCTGCATCTGGATCTGTCGGCGATCGCCAAGGGCTACGGTGTCGACCTGGCGGCGGCGGCACTGCGCGCGCAAGGCGTGGAAAGCGCACTGGTCGAGGTCGGTGGCGATCTCTACGGCTACGGTCGCAAGCCGGACGGGCAGGCGTGGCGGGTGCTGCTCGAGGCAGCCCCGGAGGACGACCTGCGTGGCGATGCACCGCCGCGCACGCTCGCGGTCGACGGTCGGGCGGTGGCCACCTCCGGCGACCGCTGGCAGCACTTCGAGCAGGACGGCCAGCGCTATGGACACCTGCTGGATCCGCGCAGCGGGCGGCCGATCGCGGCGACGCTGGCCGCGGTCACCGTGGTAGCCGCCGATGCCATGCGTGCCGATGCCTGGGCCACCGCGCTCAGCGTGCTGGGGGTGGACGCCGGCCTGGCCTGTGCCGAGCGCGATGGGCTGGCGGTGCGCTTCCTGGTGCGCCAAGAAGGCGCTGTACACGAACGCGTCAGCCGCGCCTTCGCTGCGCTGATGCAGGCCTGAGCGCAGAGCGCTGTCCCAGGAGCCGCGGTCACGGAGAGCACCACGGCACCGGCCGACTCGGCGCGCTGGCTGCTGGGACGACGCGGCGAACGTGCCGCCGCTACCCCTCCCCCCAATCGCGGCGGCACGGGCAAGAGCCGCAGAGGCTGGACTCGGCGCTTACCAGGCGCGTGCACACGCAAGCGCGACCGCTGCCAGGATGTCTTCCCCAACGCTGCCGTGTGCGATCCGCTCCCCCACGCGCTTGCGCGTGGGCGTTGCCGTGGCGATGCAGTCGTGCGTGGGGAAGCGCGAACGGAACCGGCGCGACCTCAGGCGGCGCTTCATCGGGACTGCCTCGTCCACGCTCCGATCTGGGAAACGCGCTACCGGCACGCACCGAGGCGTTCGCCAGAAGGCCGGCACGGCGCCTTACATCCGGCACGCCGTCATGTGTGTGCAAGAGCGGCTTCAGGGTACCTCTAATGACTCGCGTTGCCGCGGCTCAACCGAACACATCGTGACGCTTTCGTGAGAGCGGCTTCAGCCGCGACGGGCGTTCCTGGGAAAGCCCGTCGCGGCTGAAGCCGCTCCTACAGCGAGGCTTGCGTGGTTCAGACGTTCTCTGCAGCCGAAGGACATGCAGGAGCGCTGCGACGTCGCGCCCTCAGCGCGCGGCCGGCATCCCCATGCGCTGCAGCTCGAACACATAGCCCTTGCCGCGTACGGTGCGGATCCATTGCGGCACCAGCGGATCGTCGCCGAGCTTCTGACGCAACCGCGAGACCTGCAGATCGATGCCACGGCTGCTCGGCGGAACGCTGGCCTCGCTGTCGCCCAGCGCCGTCCGCAGCACCTCGCGGCTGAGCACTTCGCCGGGCTGTTCGAGGAACACCGCCATCAGCCGCAGTTCGCCGGGCGACAGCGGGATCGTCCGCCCGTCCGGCGCCACCGCTTGATGACGCGCGGCATCGACCTGCCAGCCGCCGTGCGCGGCTGGCGGCGGCTGCGTCGCGCGCACCCGGCGCAGCACCGCGTTGAGCCGCGCCACCAGTTCGCGCAGGTCCGGCGGCCGCACCAGGAAATCGTCCGCCCCGAGATCCAGGCCGATCACCCGGTCCACCGGCTCGGCGCGGTCGGCCATCATCACGATGGCGATGTCGCCGCGGTCGCGCAGCTGCCGGCACAGGCGCAGGCCCTCGGCGCCGTCCAGGCGCGCATCGAGCACCACCGCGTCGTAATGCCCGGCCGCCAGTTGCGCCTGCAGTTGCGGCGCGCTGTCGGCGTCGTGCGTCTGCAGGTTGAAACAGGCCAGGTAATCGCGAATCCGGTCGCGCAAGGCCGCGTCCGCGTCCGCCACCAGAATTTTCGCCAACCACCTGTTGTCCGAGACCACCTGTCGGCTTCCGCTGTGCGACCCGGATGGCCGCGTCCGCGCATTGGACGCGGTCGGCGCCGACGCCGCAAGACCCGCGCGCGGGGTCGCGCAGACTCAGTCCGTGGACGTCGGCGCGGCCTCGATGCGCATCGCCAGCAACTCTCCGCCCCCGCTCAAAGCGAAGCGGCGCCTGGCATCGGCGGCCAGCCAGGCACTGTCGCCGGCCGCCAATGGCGGCAGTCCGCTGGCTGCATCGAACTGCGCTTGCCCTGCCAGAAGATGAACGGCCCAGGCGACACCGGGTTCGGCGAAGAACAACATCGGCCCGACCAGGGGCCGGTGCAGCAGTTGCGTGCGCAGCCGGTCGCGGCGCCACATGAGGTTGAAATCGTGGGTCGGCCCGTCCAGCAGCTCGCCACGCAGCGGCCGCTCGCCGGCGAAGCGCAGACGCGCATACGGGTCCTCCAGCACCTGCTCCTCGCCATCTTCGAACCGCAGGCGTACGCCATTGCCGCGCAGCAGGACCAGTTCGCGGTCGATCCCGGGGAAGGCGGAGAACGCGGCGTCCTGCTCGATCTCGGCGATGGACAGGCGCAGCAGCCAGTCCTCGCCGGCGGCAGGCAGACGCAGGATTTCCCGGGTCCAGCCCAGGCCGTTGCGCCAGCGTTCGCGGCGATACGCGTTGGCGGGAATCACCCGTGCGGGCAGCGTGCACCAGTCCATCCGCGCATTCTGCACGATCGCGGCATCGGCGCGCCTGTCACGGACCCGCCGCCGGGAGCCGCGCTAGACGCGCCACGGGCCCCAAAAAAACATCGCCCGGCTGCACGTCACTGTGCAACGCCGGGCGACGATGTACCTCCCTGTCGGCTTCCTGCCTTCCCCCTTCGCATCCTGCTCAGTGAGGCTGTGGCCGCGCGTCCAGCGCCGGCCCTATCCTTTCGTTGCAAATCCCTTTAACGCCTTTCCACCGGCTTGGCAGCTGCCTGCTTGGCGGCTGTCGGCGCGGGTGCCTTCGTGGCGCCCACGTCGATCCGGTCGCGATTCCGCTCGACCGTCTTGAGTCCGATGCCTTTCACCAGTGCCAGTTCCTCGGCGCTCTTGAAAGGTCCGTGCGCCTGCCGGTAGTCGACGATCGCCTGAGCCTTGGAGGCTCCCACGTTCACCAACACCTGATCGATCTCCTCCGCTCCAGCGGAGTTGATGTTGACCTTGTCCGCGGCGAACGCGGAACCGGTCAGCATCAGGGCAACGACCAGCGACTTCAGGACCACGATAAAAGACTGCATGGCAACGCTCCTTGTGACTTGGATGGGGACTTCGCCGGCCTTTCCTGCCGGCGTGGTCAGCATCGCTCGCCACATGGGTACAGCCTATCGTCGGAGCGCGTCACAAACAGCAGGTAAACGGCGCGTCTCCGTGTAGGAAAAACCCTACACGGGCACCGGGGCGTAGAATGGCTGCACACGTGTGCAATCACCCCGGAGTTTTTTCATGGACAGTGCCAAGATCGACCGTTTCCTGAGCGAGAAGTGGGATGACGACATCGTCCCGCAACTGGTCGATTACATCCGCATCCCCAACAAATCGCCGATGTTCGACGCCGATTGGGTCGCACATGGCTATATGGCCGATGCGGTGGCGCTGATGGAGCGCTGGGCGCGGGCCCAGGCGATCCCCGCCCTGCAGGTGGAGGTGGTGCAACTGGAAGGGCGCACCCCGTTGATCTACCTGGAGGTGCCGGCGAGCAGCGAGGCGACCGGCGAGGACGCGGTGCTGCTGTACGGGCACCTGGACAAGCAGCCGGAAATGACCGGCTGGGACCCTGACCTGGGCCCGTGGACGCCGGTGCTCAAGGGCGACCGCCTGTACGGCCGCGGCGGCGCCGACGACGGCTATGCGCTGTTCGGTTCGCTGGCGGCGATCCAGGCGCTGCAGGACCAGGGCATCCCGCACGCGCGCTGCGTGGTGCTGATCGAGGCATGCGAGGAATCGGGCAGCTACGACCTGCCCGCCTACGTCGACCACCTGGCGGCGCGGATCGGCAAGCCGTCGCTGGTGGTGTGCCTGGATTCGGGCTGCGGCAACTACGAGCAACTGTGGTGCACGACCTCGCTGCGCGGCCTGGCCGGCGGCAACTTCAGCGTCAAGGTGCTCAGCGAGGGCGTGCATTCGGGCGACGCCTCCGGCGTGGTGCCGTCGAGCTTCCGCGTGCTGCGCGACCTGCTGTCGCGGCTGGAGGACGAGGCCACCGGCAAGATCAAGGTCGAGGGCCTGTATGCCGACGTCCCCGAGGAGCGGCTGGCGCAGGCGCGCAAGGTCGCCGAGGTGCTGGGCGACGAGGTCTACAGCAAGTTCCCGTTCCTGCCCGGCATGCGACCGATGCACGAGGATCTGTCCGAGCTGGTGCTCAACCGCACCTGGCGCCCGGCACTGTCGGTGACCGGTGCCGACGGCCTGCCGCCGCTGGCCTCGGCCGGCAACGTGCTGCGCCCGGAGACCGCGGTGAAGCTGTCGCTGCGCCTGCCGCCGACGCTGGACGGCAAGCGCGCCGGCGAACTGCTGAAAGAGGTGCTGCTGCGCGACCCGCCGTATGGCGCCGAAGTGTCGCTGGCGCTGGAGAAGTCCTCCTCCGGCTGGAACGCGCCGGCGCAGTCGCCGTGGCTGAACGACGCGATCGAAGCGGCCTCGCAGGCGGCGTTCGGCAAGCCGGCGATGTACATGGGCGAAGGCGGCTCGATCCCGTTCATGGGCATGCTCGGCGAGAAGTTCCCCGGCGCGCAGTTCATGATCACCGGCGTGCTCGGCCCGCATTCCAACGCGCATGGCCCCAACGAGTTCCTGCACATCCCGATGGGCAAGCGGGTCACCGCCTGCGTGTCGCGGGTGATCGCCGCCCACCATGCCGCCAGCCTGCGCGGCGAGACCACCGGCAGCGCGGCGGTGGCCGGCGGCGAGCAGCATGGCGGGCATGGGTGCTGCTGAGGCCGGGAGTGGGGAATCGGGATTGGGGATTGGCGAAGCCGGCTTCCTGAGTACCTGACTACCCGGGTTTACTGCTGGAGAGGCGTCGCTTCAGATGCGATGCCTCTCCGTGGCGTGACCGCTGGGCAGCGCGAGCGGCCAGCCCCATGGACTGCCGCTTGCGCCGCGCACCCAAGCATCGACGCCATCACAGTCGATCTGGCACGATCCGGCGCTGATCTCTCCCTCCGCGCTCGGAACGCTTTCCATGCACACTCTGTTCGGCAGCGACAGCTGGCTCTACATCATCCTGGTGGGCTTCGTGGTCGGCCTGCTGGCGCGCTTCCTCGGCCCCAGCAGCGGGCGTTCCGGCTGCCTGTTCACCGTGTTGCTGGGCATCGCCGGCGCGCTGCTGGCCGGCTGGTTCGGCCACTACATGGGCTGGTACAGCCGCGGCGAGCCGGCCGGCTTCCTCGGCGCGCTGCTCGGCGCCATCGCCCTGCTCGCGCTGTTGCGGCTGTTCTCCAGCAAGCGTTGAGGCGCGTGGCGCCGCTCGCCACGGCGGCGGCGCCCGTTTACGCTGTGCGGCTCGTTTCCGCCGCAGCCTGCCGATGAACGCCAGCCCGACCGTTCCCGATGTCCTTGCGGCACGCGCCGCGCACCGCCTGGCCTGGGCGCGCGCGGCCCTGGGCGATGCCCAGGCGACGCTGGAGCGTGCTTCGGTGGATGCCGGCCAGCGCAGCTACTGGCGCAGCCATGGTCGCGACATCAGCCGCATCGTGATGGATTCGCCGCCGGACCTGGAAGACGTGCGGCCGTGGCTGCGCATGCACGCCCTGCTGCACGACGGCGGCGTGCGCGTGCCGGCGATCCTGGCGCAGGACGCGGAGGCCGGCTTCCTGCTGCTGGAAGACCTCGGGCAACCGACCCTGGCGCAGCGCCTGGACGCGAGCACGGCGGACGCGCACTTCGACGCCGCGCTCGGCCAGTTGCTGCGCCTGCAGGCGATTGCGCCGCTGCCGGGCATGGGCGTGTTCGGCGAGGCGCTGCTGCAGCGCGATGCCGGACTGTTCGAGGACTGGTTCCTGCAGCGCCACCTGGGGATCGCCCTGGATGACGACGAGCGCGCCGCCCTGCACGGGGTGCAGCGCCAGCTCATGGACAACGCGCTGGCCCAGCCGCAGGTGCTGGTGCATCGCGATTTCATGCCGCGCAACCTGATGCCGGCAACCGACGGTCCGGCGGTGCTGGATTTCCAGGACTGCGTGGTCGGCCCGGTGGCCTACGACCCGGTCAGCCTGTTCAAGGACACCACGGTGAGCTGGCCGCTGGCTCGGGTGGACGCCTGGCTCGCCGGCTACCACGCGCGGGCGCTGCAGGCGGGGGTCCCGGTGCCGCCGCTGGCGCAGTTCCTGCGCGACGCTGAGTGGATGGGCGTGCAGCGCCACCTGAAGAACCTGGGGATCTTCGCGCGGCTCAACTACCGCGACGGCAAGGCCTGGTACCTGGACAACGTGCCGCGCTTCATCGCCTACCTCGACGAGGCGCTGCCGCGGCACCCCAGCCTGCAGCCGCTGGCGCAGCTGCTGCAGACGCGGATCAAGCCGGCCCTGGCGCAGCGCGCGGCGGCCGGCGCATGAAGGCACTGATCTTCGCCGCCGGCCTCGGCGAGCGCATGCGTCCGCTGACCGCGCACACGCCCAAGCCGCTGCTGGCGGTGGGCGGCACCCCGCTGATCGTCTGGCACCTGCGCAAGCTCGCCGCACTGGGCGTGCGCGAGGTGGTGATCAACACCTCGTGGCTGGCCGAACAGTTCCCGCAGACGCTTGGCGACGGCAGCGCGTTCGGGCTGCGCATCGCCTATTCCTACGAAGGCGCCACGCCGCTGGAAACCGGCGGCGGCATGCTGCACGCGCTGCCGCTGCTCGGCGAGGCGCCGTTCCTGCTGGTCAACGGCGACATCTGGACCGATTTCGATTTCGCCCGGCTGGCGCCCGAACCGCCGGGCCTGGCGCAACTGGTGCTGGTGGACCCACCGGCCTACGCCACGCACGGCGATTTCGCCCTGCAGGACGACGGCCGCGTGCACAACGCCGGCGACCCGCTGCTGACCTACGCCGGCATCGGCATGTACCGCCCGGCCCTGCTGCGCGACTGGCAGACCATCGCGGCGCCAGCACCCACCGCGCCCGGCGCGCCGCCCCGCTTCTCGGTGGTGCCGCTGCTGCGCGCGCAGGCAGAACAGGGCCACATCCACGGTCTGCGGCACGACGGCCGCTGGACCGACGTCGGCACGCCGCAGCGGCTGGCTGAATTGCAGGGAGAGCCGGGACTCGGGACCCGGGACCCGGGACCCGGGAAGAGCTGAGTTCCGGGCCTCCGCAGTATTCCTGTTGCGAGCATGTTCTGCGCGAGCTGAGATGTCCGCTTTTCCGGGCCCCGGGTCCCGGGTCCCGGTCCCGGCTTCTTAGCTTTTCCCGGGTCCCGGGTCCCGGGTCCCGGGTCCTGGCTCTCCCAACACCCTACGCAAGAACGGCACCGTCACCCGCCGCTGCGCCGCCAGCGATTCGCGGTCCAGGCGCTCCAGCAGGCCGATCAGGCCGGCCAGGTCGCGTCCGGTATGGGTCAGCAACCAATCGATCGCCGCGTCTTCCAGCGCCAGGCCGCGGCGCTGGGCGCGTTCGCGCAGCACCGCGGCACGGCCGGTGTCGTCCAGCGGCGCCAGCGCGATGCGGGTGCACTGCGACAGCCGTGAACGCAGGTCCGGCAGGCTGAGCGCCAGGCCGTCGGGCATGGCCTGCGCGGTGTACAGCAGGGTCCCCCCGGCGCTGCGCGCACGGTTGTGGAAATCGAACAGTGCCACCTCGTCCTCGCGCTGCCCGGCGATCGCTTCCAGGCCGTCCAGCGCGACCAGATCGCGGCCCTCCAGCGCCTCCAGCGCATCGCGCAGGCGGCCGGCGGCGGCCTGCAGCGGCAGGTAGGCGGCGCTGCGCCCGGCCTGTTCGGCCGCCGCGCACAGCGCCAGGGCCAGATGGGTCTTGCCGGTGCCGGCGGGACCGGACAGATAGACCCAGTCGTCGGCGGCGCCGTCGGCGACCGCCTGCAGTTGCGCCAGCAGCCCGTCCGGCGCGCCCAGATAGCGATCCAGGCGCTGCTCCGGCGGATAGCGCAAGGCCAGCGGCAGTTGCGGCACGCTCACGGTTGATCGGGGCTGCGCGGCGGCAGTTCGATGATGGTGGTGCGCTCGGTGACGGTGTCCAGCAGGATCGCCGACTTCTCGCCCGCGTACAGGTCGCTCTGCCGGTACTGCTCGTGCAGGTAGTGCAGCAGCACGTTGGCCACCGCCGCCACCGGCAGCGCCAGCAGCATGCCGAGGAAGCCGAACAACTGGCCGCCGGCCATCACCGCGAAGATCACCGCCACCGGATGCAGGCCGATCTTGTCGCCGACGATGCGCGGGGTCAGCACGTAGCTCTCCAGCAACTGGCCGACGGTGAACACCACGCCGACCAGGATCAGCAACTGCAGGTCGAAGCCCTTGGCCTGCACCAGCGCGGCCAGCACCGCCAGCAGGATGCCTGTGGTCGCGCCCAGGTACGGAATGAAGCTGATCAGGCCGGCGACGATACCGATCAGCAGGCCGAGCTTGAGGCCAACCAGGGTCAGGCCGCCGGCGTAGATCACGCCCAGCGCCAGCATCACCAGGAACTGGCCGCGGATGAACGCACCCAGCACCTCGTTGGACTGCTGCGCCAGGCGGGTGATCGTGCCGACGTGGTTGCGCGGGATGGTGGCGGCCACGCGTGCGACCAGCAGGTCCCAGTCGCGCAGGAAGTAGAAGGTCAGGATCGGCAGCAGCACCAGGTTGACCACCCAGGTCACCATCGCGAAGCCCGAGCGCGACAGGTAGCCGAAGAAGGTCGCGGCGACGCCGCCGGCCTGCTGCCAGTGTCCGCGGATCCAGTCGATCAGCCGCTCCGGGTCCAGCCAGGTCATCAGTTCCAGCCCGGTCTTCTGCTCGGCCCACGGGATCGCGGTGCCGATGAACCAGTCGCGCGCCTGCGGCAACACGTCGATAAAGGTGACGATCTGCCGCTCCAGCATCGGCACCAGGATCACCAGCGCCAGCACCAGCAGCAGCACCATCAGCACGAACACCAGGGTCACCGCCATGTTGCGCGACCGCCCGGCACGCTCCAGGCGGTCCACCAGCGGGTCGCCGAGCCAGCCGAGCAGCAGCGCCAGCACGAACGGGGTCAGGATCGGCGCCAGCAGCCACACCACCCACAGCACGCCGACGATCACCGCCGCCCATTTCAGGCGGCGCAGGAACAGCGCGATCTCGGCTTCGGGCGACAGCGTCATTTCAGGCGGTACTCCGTCGGCTCGCTGTTGAGGATCACCGGACCCTCGACTGGCGCGACCACCGGCTGCAGCGCGCCGTCGGGGCCGAGCATGCGGTTGAGCCCGGACACGCCGCTGAGCAGGTCAAGATCCAGTTCCAGGCGATCGCCATCGGCGCGGATCGGCACGATGCGCCGCACCACCGAGGCGTTCTGCAACGCGGCGGAGGCGCGTAGATAATCGTCGGCGCTGCGAATGCCGGTGATCACCACCCGGTAGATCCCGGCCGGGCCGGCGCTGACCGCCTTGGCATAGCGCTTGACCAGGGCGTCGGCGGCACCGTCGGCGCCGCTGGCCATGGCGCGGCGCGCATCGGCGTCGCTGGAGGACCAGGTCGACAGCACCTTGCCGCCGTCCACGAAGGTCCAGTCCGCGGTCCAGCCGCCGGCCTTGCCGCGGTAGAGCTTGCCGATCAGCTGCATCGGCGGGCTGTAGCGCGACGAGGCGCTGGCCACCGCGGCGGTGTCCTGGCGCCAGATCGCGCCGGCCAGGGCCTGCTCTGCGGCGCTGCCGGTGGGCAGGCCGAGGCGGAAACCGCGTTCGATCGCGCGGTCGAGCAGGCTGCGTGCGGCGTTGGACTGCTGCACGCCGACCAGGCGCGGGCCGCTGCCGTCGTCGATGGCCAGCCACACCACCGGCTTGGGCCGCGGCTGCGGCCACACCGGCAGGCCCAGCGCCGCGGCCAGGCCGTCCACGTCCTGCGGGCGGAAACGCGCCACCAGGATGGTGCGGAAGGTCGGCGCGCCGCTCGGCGAGGTTCCCTGGTCCTGGCGGTAGTCGAAGGTATCGACCAGGTTCTTGGCGTTGCGCAGCGCCTGGGTCACCCCGGGCCGCGACATCACGCCCTTGTCGCCGGAGATCTTGCCCAGCACCACGCCGAGCGCGCGGGACAGGGCACCGTTGCGGTCGGCCTCGCTCTGGCTGTTGACCGGCACTTCGGCGTCGTAGGGGCCGGTGGCGCCGGCCACGTCGCCCTCGGTGCGCAACTCGGCCTGGGCCAGGGCGCTCGCGGCGGGCAGGCACAGTGCGAAAGACAGGAGGAAGGCAAGGCTGCGGCGCATGAAGGGTCCAGTACTCGGCGTATCCGGGGCGAATTGTTGCCCGAATGCGGGCCTAGCGCCAATGCGGCCTGTTAAAATCGCCGCCTTTCCGCCGACCCCGCCGCCCGTGACCACTTCCCAGCCCCCCGCCGCCGCCCCGTTGACCTACCGCGACGCCGGCGTCGACATCGATGCCGGCAATGCCGTCGTCGAACGCATCAAGCCCCTGGTCAAGCGCAGTTTCCGCCCCGAGGTGATGGGCGGGCTGGGCGGCTTCGGCGCGCTGTTCGACCTGTCCGGCAAGTACCGCGAGCCGGTGCTGGTGTCCGGCACCGACGGCGTCGGCACCAAGCTGAAGCTGGCGCAGCAGCTCGGCCGCCACGATACCATCGGCATCGACCTGGTCGGCATGTGCGTCAACGACGTGCTGGTGCAGGGCGCCGAGCCGCTGTTCTTCCTGGACTACTTCGCCACCGGCAAGCTCGACGTGGAGACCACCGTGGCGGTGGTCGGCGGCATCGCCCGCGGCTGCGAACTGGCCGGCTGTGCGCTGATCGGCGGCGAGACCGCGGAAATGCCCGACATGTACCCGCCGGGCGAATACGACCTGGCCGGCTTCACCGTCGGCGCGGTGGAGAAGTCGCAGTTGCTCGACGGCGCCCGGGTGCGCCAGGGCGACGTGCTGATCGGCATCGCCTCTTCCGGCCCGCACTCCAACGGCTACTCGCTGATCCGCCGCATCTACGACCGCGCCGGGCGCCCGGACGCGCTGCAGGTCGGCGGCGTGGCCCTGGCCGACGCGCTGATGGCGCCGACCGCACTGTACGTCAAGCCGATCCTGTCGCTGCTGCGCGAGCAGGGCGAGGGCATCCACGCCATGGCCCACATCACCGGCGGCGGCCTGACCGAGAACATCATCCGGGTCATCCCGGATGGCCTGGGCCTGGACATCCGCGCCAGCGCCTGGACCCTGCCGCCGGTGTTCGAGTGGCTGCAGCGCGAAGGCGCGGTGGCCGACAGCGAGATGTGGCGCACCTTCAACTGCGGCATCGGCTTCGTGCTGGTCGCCGCGCCGGAGCAGGTGGCCGCGCTGGAGCGCAGCCTGGACAGCCTCGGCCTGGCGCACTGGCAGATCGGCGCGGTGGTGGCCGCCGCGGACGCCGGCGAACGCGTACACATCGGCTGAGCCGCATGGCGGCGGCCAAGCGCGCCTGGCTGACGCTGGCGCTGGTGGTGTTCGCCGCCAGCTGGGTGCGGCCGCTATGGCCGGCGGAACAGGCCATGCACAGCTCCCTGGCGGTGCTGGGCCTGGCCTGGCTGGTCTGGCACGACCGGCGCTGGCCGCTGCGCACCGGCCACTTCGCCGCCATCTGCGTCTTCATCAGCGTGCACAACGTCGCCGCGCACTGGCTGTATTCCAATGTGCCCTACGATCACTGGCTGCGCACGCTGACCGGCGGCTGGTCGCCGAGCGCGGCCTTCGGCTGGCAGCGCAACCACACCGACCGGCTGATCCACCTGCTGTTCGGAGTGTGCTTCGCGCCGGCGTTGCGCGACCACGCGCGCCAGCGCTGGCCGGCGTTGTCGGCGCGGCAGGCCTTCGTTTTGGCGACGATGGCGATCATGTGCGCCAGCCTGGTCTACGAATGGCTGGAATGGCTGATCGCACTGCTGCTGTCGCCGCAGCAGGCCGAGTCCTACAACGGCCAGCAGGGCGATCCCTGGGATGCGCACATGGACATGCTGCTGGCCACCCTGGGCTGCGCCAGCGCCTGGCCGTGGCGGCGCACGACGCCCGCGCCTTCTTCCACGCCGCGCTGAGACCGACGATGTCGCTGCCACCGCCCCTCCCCGTCTCCGGCGGCCATGCCGCCGACGTGGCGCGCGCCACCACCGACCTGGACAACCTGGCGCGGCTGTACGCGGTGATGGCCGGGCTGCAGTTCTTCGTGGCGCTGCTGGTGGGCGCCGTCCTGGCCTACGGCATGCGCGAGGAAGCGCGGCTCAACGCCGTCGGTCAGAGCCCGGACCAGGCCCAGAGCGGCGTCATCGCGATCGTGATGCTGTCGATCCTGCTTGGCTTCGGCCTGCTCTCGCTGGTGCTCAAGGTGCTGCTTGCGCGCGCCTTGCGCCAGCGTCGCCGGCTGGGGCTGTGCTATGCCGGCGCCGTGATCACCTGCTTCGGCTTCCCACTGGGCACTGCGCTGGGCATCGCTACCTTGCTGACGCTGCAACGCCGCGCCGTCGCCGCATTGTTCCGGGACCCTGCCCGATGACGCTTCGCCTCGCTGTGCTCGCCTCCGGCCGCGGTTCCAACCTGCAGGCCATCCTCGCCGCGATCGCCACCGGCACCCTGGATGCCGAGGTGGTCGGCGTGTTCAGCGATCGCCCCGAGGCGCCTGCGCTTGCGATGGTGGCGCCGGAGCGGCGCTGGTCGGCGCGGCCCAAGACCTTCCCCGACCGCGCCGCCTTCGACCAGGCGCTGGGCGACGCCGTCGCCGCGGCACATCCGGACTGGGTGGTCTGCGCCGGCTACATGCGCATTCTCGGCGCCGGCATCGTGCAGCGCTTCGGCGGGCGCCTGCTCAACATCCACCCCTCGCTGCTGCCCAAGTACCGCGGCCTGCACACGCATGCCCAGGCCTTGGCGGCCGGCGACGCCGAGCACGGCGCCAGCGTGCATTTCGTGGTGCCGGAACTGGACGCCGGCGCGGTGATCGCGCAGGTGCGGGTGCCGGTGCAGGCCGGCGACGCTCCCGACGACCTGGCGCAGCGCCTGCTGCCGCGCGAACACCGGCTGCTGTGCGCGGTGCTGCAGCTGGCCGCCGCGGGTCGCCTGGCTGAACGGGACGGCAAGGTCTGGCTGGACGGTCAGTGCCGGTTTAGTCCGCTGCGCCTAGATTGCGACGACGTGCTGCTTCCCTGAATGCGCTGCCGCACCTTCCGCGGCTCCTCCCCTCTCCCCTCCGCCCACGCCAGCCGACCCATGAAGCTCGCTCCGCGTCCGTTCGCCCTCCTCGTCGCGTCCGGCCTCGGCCTGCTGGCGCCCATCGTCGCTGCGCAGGTCGCGCCGGCGCCCGCCGCGCAACCGGCGCCGCAGACCGCTCCCGTTCCGATCACGCCCGCCACCAATACACCTGCGCCTACACCTGCGCCGGCCGCCGCAGCGTCGCCGGCGCTGCCGGCAGAAGCTTGGACGCCGCCACCACTGCAGCCGTTCGTGGCCACCTACGACGCCCTGTACAAGGGCAAGCCGGCCGGCGACGCGCGCATGGACGTGGTGCATACCGGCGGCGACCAGTGGCGGGTCGACCTCGGCGTGCACGGCCGCAGCGGCTTCGCCAGCATCCTCGGCCTGAACATCGAGCAGAGCACGGTGTTCACCGTGCAGGACGGCCGCTATGTCCCACAGAGCCAGAGCACGGTCAAGAAGGCCGTGTTCTTCGGCAAGAAGGTCACCGGCGTGTACGACTGGAAACAGGGCGTGGCGCGCTGGGATGGCGACCTGAAGAAGGACCGGCAGGCGCCGATCCCGCTGCAGGCCGGCGACCAGAGCGCGTTGCTGCTCAACCTCTCGCTGATGCGCGACGCGCAGCCGGGCAAGACCATGACCTACCGCTTCGTCGACGTCGGCCGGGTCCGCGAACATGTCTACCGCGCCGCCGACCAGACCGAGACCGTGCAGGTCGGCGATATCAGCTACGACGCATTGCGGGTGTCGCGCACCAACGGCGGCCGCAATGAGACCATCCTGTGGATCGCCAACGGCGTGCCGACGCCGGTGCGCATCCTGCAGCGCGAAGACGGCGAAGACCGCATCGACCTGCGCCTGACCGAATACCAAGGAGCCTGACCATGACCCGCATCGCCCGCCCGCTGACCGCCCTCGCCGCCGCCCTGCTGGCCACGGCCAGCCTGCCCGCTCTGGCCCTGGAGCCGTTCACCGCGGACTACCAGGCCAGCTACATGGGCATGCAGGCCAACGGCGTGATGACCCTGGCCAAGCAAGGCAGCGACCGCTGGCGCTACAGCCTGGCGATCAAGAACCAGGTCGCCGACCTCAGCCAGAGCACCGTGTTCGAGGAAAAGGGCGGGCAACTGCGTCCGCTCAGCAGCGACGACCGCTCGGTGTTCCTGATCAAGAAGAAGGCGGTGACCGCCAACTACGACTGGAGCACCGGCCAGGCGACCTGGGGCGGCGACCTCAAGCCCGACCGCCGCGGCCCGGTGAAGCTGCAGCCGGGCGACATGGACGCGCTGCTGATCAACCTGGCGATCGCGCGCGACGTCAACGCCGGCAAGACCCCGAGCTACCGCATGGTCGACGAGGGCCGCGCCAAGCCGATGACCTACCGCGTCGCCGGCAAGGAAGCGGTCACCGTCAACGGCAAGACCGAGCAGGCGACCAAGGTCAGCCGCACCGACGGCTCCAAGGAAATCATTGCCTGGATCGTGCCGGACATGCCGGTGCCGGTGCGCATCCTGCAGCGCGAGAACGGCCAGGACGCGCTGGACCTGACCATCAAGTCGTTGCGCTGAGGGGCCGGGATTGGGGAATCGCGACGGCGGTTCCGCCGTGGGAATGGGGAATTGGGATTGGGGAATCGCAAAAGCGGCTCCCCGCGCGTGGCGGTTCCCATGTGGGAGCGGCTTCAGCCGCGACCCGGTGAGCCGGGATTGGGGAACCGCAACAGCAGTCCCCTAGCGCACAGTGTCCCCATGTGGGAGGGGCTTCAGCCCCGACGCGAGGATGCGCATCGTCCTGCGGAAACCGGCCGGCGATTTGCAGCAAACCCCCAAGGCGCGCGTCGAGCCCTCTCCATGAAACATCGGAGCACGGCGACCGACGTGCCTTGCTGACGCGGGCGCCGCCCATGCAGCGCCCTGCCCCACGCACTTACTTCTTCTCCGCCGGCGCGGCCTTGAAAGTGGTGCGGCAATCCACGCGGATCTGCGCGCCGGTCCTGCGCCAGTAGAACGTGCTGCACTCGCGCGGGCCGTTCTGGGTGCGGCTCACGCCGACCGCGTAGAACGACTGCCAGATCTCGTCGCGGGTGACCTGGCCGTCGCCGTTCCAGTCCATGTCGCGCTCCTCGATGCCCTGGGTGATGGCGATGCCGGTGTACCAGGCATAGCCGACCCAGGCCAGCAGCACCACGACGATCGCCAGCAGCACCTTGCGCCGGCGGCTGAAGCGGCCGCTGAGGATCATGCGACGCGCCGGATGGACGCGCCCAGCGCCCCCAGCTTCTCCTCGATGTTCTCGTACCCCCGGTCCAGGTGGTAGATGCGGTCGATGGTGGTGTCGCCGTCGGCGACCAGGCCGGCCAGGATCAGCGAAGCCGAGGCGCGCAGATCGGTGGCCATCACCGGCGCGCCGCTGAGCCGCTCGCTGCCGCGCACGATCGCGGTGTGCCCTTCGATCTGGATGTCCGCGCCCAGGCGCAGCAGTTCGTTGACGTGCATGAAACGGTTCTCGAAGATCGTTTCGTTGATCACGCCGACACCGTCGGCCACGCAGTTGAGCGCCATGAACTGCGCCTGCATGTCGGTGGGGAACGCCGGATACGGCGCGGTGGTCAGGCTGACCGCGCGCGGGCGCTTGCCGTGCATGTCCAGGCGGATCCAGTCCTCGCCGGTCTCGATGCTGGCGCCGGCCTCGGTGAGCTTGTCCAGCACCGCGTCGAGGGTGTCGGCGCGCGCGCGGCGCACGGTGACGCTGCCGCCAGTCATCGCCGCGGCCACCAGGAAGGTGCCGGTCTCGATGCGGTCCGGCAGCACCGCGTGGCGGCCGCCGGACAGGCGCTCCACGCCGTGCACGACGATGCGCGAGGTGCCCGCGCCTTCGATCTTCGCGCCCAGCGCGATCAGGCAGTCGGCCAGGTCGCTGACCTCCGGCTCCATCGCCGCGTTCTCCAGCACGGTGGTGCCGTCGGCCAGGGCCGCGGCCATCAGCACGTTTTCGGTGCCGGTGACGCTGACCATGTCGAACACGTAGCGGCCGCCCTTCAGCCGGCCGTTGCTGCTGGCCTTGATGTAGCCGTTCTCGACGCTGATCTCCGCACCCAGCGCCTGCAGGCCCTTGATGTGCTGGTCGACCGGCCGCGAGCCGATCGCGCAGCCGCCCGGCAGCGACACTTCGGCCGCGCCGAACTTGGCCAGCAACGGACCCAGCACCAGGATCGAGGCGCGCATGGTGCGCACCAGCTCGTACGGGGCGACGTGCTGATCGACCTTGCGCGGGTCGACGGTGATGGCGCTGCCGCGCGCCAGCGTGCCTTCGTCGATGGTGACTTCCGCGCCCAGTTCGCCGAGCAGCTTCACCGTGGTAATCACGTCGTGCAGTTGCGGCACGTTGGTGATCTCCACCGGCGCATCGGCCAGCAGGGTCGCGCAGAGGATCGGCAGCACGGCGTTCTTGGCGCCGGAAATGTTCACTTCACCGTGCAGCGCGTTGCCGCCGGTCACTACGATTTTGGCCATGGGTCTCGTGGGGGAAGAGAAAGGGAAAAACGGACGCGCAGCGGCTCAGCCGGCGGCGCGCCCGGCCTGCTCGGGAGTCAGGGTGGTCAGGGCCAGCGCGTGGATCGCGCCGCCCATCAGCTCGCCCAGGGTGGCGTAGACCATGCGGTGACGCGCCAGCGGCAGCTTGCCGGCGAAGGCGGCGCTGACCACGGTGGCCTCGAAGTGCACGCCGTCGTCGCCCTGCACCTGTACCTGCGCGTCCGGCAGGCCGGCCTCGATGAGTTTACGGATGGTTTCGGCGTCCACCGGGCTTTCCTCCTAAAATGATCGGCCATTCTACCCTCCGACCGGCACCCGCATGGATGTATCGCCCCTGTCTCCCGCGACGCCCGACGACGCCGGCCTGGTCGCCAGCGGCCGTCGCGTGGTCGAGATCGAACAGGCCGCGCTGGCGGCGGTCGGCGCCCGCATCGGCACCGAGTTCGCCGCCGCCTGCCGGCTGATCCTGGGTTCGCGCGGGCGCGTGGTCGCCACCGGCATGGGCAAGTCCGGCCACGTGGCGCGCAAGATCGCCGCCACCCTCGCCTCCACCGGCACCCCGGCGTTCTTCGTGCACCCGGGCGAGGCCGGGCATGGCGACCTGGGCATGATCACCGACGCCGACGTGGTCCTGGCGCTGTCCTATTCCGGCGAGTCCGACGAGATCCTGATGCTGCTGCCGGTGCTCAAGCGCCAGGGCAACGCGGTGATCGCGATGACCGGGCGCGCGCAGTCCACGCTGGCGCGCGAGGCCGACCTGCACCTGGACGTCAGCGTGCCGGCCGAGGCCTGCCCGCTGGACCTGGCTCCGACCTCCAGCACCACCGCCTCGCTGGCGCTGGGCGATGCGCTGGCGGTGGCGCTGCTGGACGCGCGCGGCTTCACCGCCGACGACTTCGCCCGTTCGCACCCGGCCGGCAGCCTCGGCCGCCGCCTGCTGCTGCACATCACCGACGTCATGCACCGTGGCGACGAACTGCCCAAGGTGCGCGAGGACGCCAGCCTCAGCGAGGCGCTGGTGGAGATGAGCCGCAAGCGCCTGGGCATGACCGCGGTGGTGGACGCCGACGACCGCCTGCTCGGGCTGTTCACCGACGGCGACCTGCGCCGCGCCCTGGACAGCGCGCTGGACGTGCGCCAGACCCGCATCGCCGAGGTGATGACCCGGCAACCGCGGACCATCGGCGCCGACCAGCTCGCCGCCGAGGCCGCACGGCTGATGGAGACCCACCAGATCAACGGCCTGATCGTGGTCGACGCGGCCGGCCGCGCAGTTGGCGCGCTCAACATTCACGACCTGTTGCGCGCCAGAGTGGTTTAACAGGCTGAACCCGTTCACTGCCCGCCGGCGCCTCCACGCCGCTGGCCCCGGCCGCTGGAAAGCCGGCCTCCCCGCCCCGATATCCCGAACATGCCCTATTCCCCGCTGGCCGACCTCCCCGCCGACCTGATCGACCGCGCCGCCCGGATCCGCCTGGCGTGCTTCGACGTGGACGGCACACTGACCGACGGCCGCCTGTACTACGACCGCGACGGCAACGAGAGCAAGGCCTTCAACGTGCTCGACGGCCAGGGCCTGGTGCAGTTGCGCCGGCACGGCATCGACGTGGCGCTGATCACCGCCCGCCCCAGCCTGGCCGCGGAGAAGCGCGGCCAGGAGCTGGGCCTGCTGGTGCAGATCGGGGTCAAGGACAAGCGCGCCGGGGTGCAGGCGCTGTGCGACGAGCGCGGCATCGGCCTGGAGCAGGTCTGCTTCATGGGCGACGACCTGCCCGACCTGGCGCCGCTGCGCGTGGTCGGCCTGGCGGTGGCCCCGGCCAACGCCCACCCCTGGACCGCCGAACACGTGCACTGGACCACCCGTGCCCGCGGCGGCGAAGGCGCGGCGCGCGAACTGTGCGACGTGCTGCTGGCCGCGCAAGGCCACGTCCCGTCCCTGCTGCAGGAGCATGGCGCATGAACTGGCGCACCACCCTTGGCACGCTGTTGCTGGTCGGGGCGCTGATCAGCGGCTGGTCGGCCTGGAACCAGCGCAGCAAGCCGACACGCAATCCGTCCGACGAAGCCAGCGTGGACTACATCGCCCGCGACTTCGAGATCGTCAGCCTGGACAAGCAGGGCAAGGAAGCGATGACCCTGCGCGCGCCGCAGATGGAACGCAGCCGCGCCGACCAGACGATGTCGATCGTGACCCCGCTGTTCCTGCTGCCCGACGCCAACGGCCAGCACTGGGAAATGCGCAGCAAGACCGGCTGGGTCAGCGCCAACGGCGACGAACTGCGCCTGCGCGAGGACGTCGCCGGCGACAGCCCCAAGGTGCCCAGCATCCCGCCCACCACCTTCCGTACCCAGAGCCTGGACGTCTTCCCGCAGACCAACAGCGCGCGCACCGCCGACCCGGTCACCATGACCAGGCCCGGTATGATGCAGACCGGCGTCGGCTTCGAAGTCGATCTGAAATCCCGGCAGTACAAGCTCCTTTCACAGGTCAAGACCCGTTATGAACCGAATGCTGCCCGCTAAGCTCGCCCTGCTCGCCCTGCTGCTGCCGACCCTGGCGCTGGCCAAGTCGACCGACCGCAACCAGCCGATGGATATCAAGTCCGACACCAACAATTGCGACAACTTGAGCGGTGACGACGGCAAGTGCCGCTTCGCTGGTAACGTCATCATCGTGCAGGGCACGCTTGAAGTGCATGCCGATACGGCCGACCTGTTCCGCAAGAATGGCGATGTCGACAGGATCCTGCTCAATGGCAAGCAAGCCACGCTGAAGCAGGACATGGACGACGGCTCCACCGTGAATGGCACTGCCGACACGATCGATTACACCGTCGGCAACGATACGGTAATCCTGACGGGCAACTACAAAATGACCTCACCCAAGGGCACCAATGCCGGTCAGCGCATGGTCTACAACACAAAGACCGGCAACATGCAGGGCGGCGGCGATGGTACCCGCGTGCACACGGTGATCCAGCCGAAGAACGCCGCCCCGGCAACGCCGGCCGGCGCGCCGGCAGCCGGCGCCAAGCCCGCCGCGGCGCCTGCCAAGCCGACCAAGCAAGGAGGCCAGTAATGCTGCTCGCCGAAGGCCTGCGCAAGCGCTACAAGCAGCGCGAAGTGGTGCGCGACTTTGCGCTGACCCTGGAGGCCGGCGAAGTGGTCGGCCTGCTCGGCCCCAACGGTGCCGGCAAGACCACTTGCTTCTACATGATCGTCGGCCTGGTCGACGCCGATGCCGGGCGCATCGTGCTCGACGGCAACGACATCACCGCGCTGCCGATGTACAAGCGCGCCAAGCTCGGCGTCGGCTACCTGCCGCAGGAACCGTCGGTGTTCCGCAAGCTCAGCGTCGCCGACAACATCCGCCTGGTGCTGGAACTGCGCGAGGATCTGGACAACGCCGGACAGGAACGCGAACTGGTGGCACTGCTGGACGAACTGCAGATCAGCCACGTCGCCGACCAGCTCGGCGCCAGCCTCTCCGGCGGCGAGCGCCGCCGCTGCGAGATCGCACGCGCGCTGGCGGCCAAGCCGCGGCTGATGCTGCTCGACGAACCCTTCGCCGGCGTCGACCCGATCTCGGTCGGCGAAATCCAGCGCATCGTCACCCACCTCAAGCAGCGCGGCATCGGCGTGCTCATCACCGACCACAACGTGCGCGAAACCTTGGGAATCTGCGACCGGGCGTATATCCTCAACGAGGGCAGCGTGTTGGCGCAGGGGGCGCCAGATGTTCTGCTGACCAACGCTGAGGTTCGCCGAGTTTATCTCGGAGACTCCTTTAAACTTTAATTACCCTCAAGCCAATTTGATGAAATTGACTTGACCTTCGGGTCAACAGAAAAAACAAATCTTTTTTCCACGACATCGTCCGCAGCATCAGATGTCTCGAGCAATCCATAGACAGGATTTGAGCGCCCTAACACGTCGGACACCAAGTCTGGCGAATTATATCTTTCTGAAACATCGAAAGACCCAACACATAGCGTAACGCCACATTCAAACTCTATACGACTAATACCCTGCCTCTCTCCAGCAGCCTTATCTATTGTTGAAGAGTATATCTTTCTCAACTCTTGGGCCTCTGGGTCAGAAACAGATTTTGATGCAATCTCTTTCAAAAAAGCAGGGAAATTTTTTCGGTCAAGAATGACCTTAGCTTTGCCTAGGGAAATTGAGTTTCCAGCCAATAAAGCCACCTCACCACCGAATTTTTTAGAATCGGCCTGCCCGACTTCTAAGCGGGTTGTTTTTATACCACCAGACGAATTATCGGACGGGATGGGAGAGGACAGATCAGAGCTAACTGCAGATGGATTCTGAGCGTTATAGCCCTGATGCTTTTTTGTTAAAACGCCAGTACTATTAAATACTTCCGAACCAGAAGTATTCCAACCAAAAACCCAAATCGCCACAGCCAGGGTCGCAATAACTAAAATACAACCCGAAAAATAAATTTTTCTCATTGCAACCCCGGCTGTGCGAAAATAAAACTAATATAAAATCAATTTTGCTCCGGAGTTCCCGGAGTTCTATATCGCGTGTGAATCTGACCACCACAGCAATCAGAAATCGAATAGTTTCCACCGCCGAGATTGGTAACAACACAGCTATTATCGCAAGTGGTTGTCACTCCCCCAATCGTAACCGAGCTGCTCGCTGAAGCAATATCACTCACACCTAACAGCAGGAAAGCAGAGTAAAGTACCGCACGCTTCTTCACGCTCGAAAGAAAAGCCATAATACAAACTCCTTTTTGTGTTTTAGCCGTAGTCAGTTGCGCCAGCCGTCGAGATTAGCGCGCGTGATTCTTATCACAAGCGTGAATTTACCGTCAAGGGATTTTTCACGAATGGCATCCACCCGGAGCCATTAGAACGCCTCAAGTAATGCTTCCAAGACAACGCTAAGATTCAGAACCGCTTCATTGCTGAGTACACACTACGGATGAAAGCACGGCTGCAGACATCGCTGGGACAGCACCTGGTCATGACGCCGCAGTTGCGGCAGGCGATCAAGCTGTTGCAGATGTCCAGCGCCGAGCTCGAAGTGGAGATCGCCGAGGCGGTGGAGAGCAATCCGCTGCTGGAATGGTCCGAGGACGCCGCACCGGCGTTCGAACGCGGCGATGGCGCCGACCATGGCCATGACCACGACCATGCGGCAGGCGAGGCACGCAGCGACGGCGATGGCGACCGCGGCGAAGCCGCACCGGCCAGCGACGGCGCCGATTGGGCGGACGCCGAGCCGGCTTGGGGCGGCGGCAGCGGCGGGTCGTTCGACGACGACGATCTGGGCAGCGCGGCCGAGCGCGTGGCCGAGCCGGACACCCTGATCGACCACCTGCTGTGGCAGTTGCACCTGTCGCCGCTGTCCGCGCGCGACCGCAGCATCGGCGCGGCGCTGATCGACGCGCTCGACGACGACGGCTACCTGCGCGAGCCGCTGGCCGCGATCGCCGAGACCCTGCGCCCGGACATCGCCGCCGAGGAGGACGAGATCCTCACCGTGCTGCACCAGATCCAACGCTTCGACCCGGCCGGCATCGCCGCACGCAGCCTGGGCGAATGCCTGACCCTGCAGTTGGATACCCTGCCTGCCGACACGCCGGGCCTGGCCCTGGCGCGCACCATCGCCAACGGCCCGCTGGAGCGCTTGCCGCGCAGCGGCGTGGCCGGGCTGGCCCACGAACTCAAGCGACCGACCGCGGAGGTCGACACCGCCGTCGCGCTGCTGCGCTCGCTGGACCCGCGCCCGGGCAAGCAGATCGGCGAACTGGGTAGCGACACCTACGTGGTGCCCGACTGCGTGGTCTGGCGCCAGCGCGGGGTGTGGCATGCGGCGCTGTCCGCGCACGCCCAGCCCAAGGTCACCATCCACCGCGGCTACGAGCGGCTGATCCGCCAGTGCGGCGAAAGCGACGCCGGCTATCTGCGCGGCCAGTTGCAGGAAGCGCGCTGGCTGCTGAAGAGCCTGGAAGCGCGTGGCGAGACCCTGCTCAAGGTCACCCGCTGCCTGCTCAAGCAGCAGGCCGGCTTCCTGGAGTTCGGCGAACAGGCGCTGCGACCGCTGACCCTGCGCGAGATCGCCGGCGAACTGGGCCTGCACGAAAGCACCATCTCGCGCGCCATCGCCCGCAAGTACGTGCGCACCCCGCGCGGCACCATCCCGCTGCGCGCCTTCTTCGCCTCCGGCATCGACACCGACAGCGGCGGCGAGGCGTCCAGCACCGCGATCCAGGCGATGATCCGGCGGCTGATCGACGCGGAGAATCCGCGCAAGCCGCTTTCTGACGCCAAGCTGGCCGACCTGCTGAAAAGTGCCGGCGTCCCTGTAGCGCGCCGCACCGTGGCGAAGTATCGTGAGGCCATGAACATTTCCGCCTCCCACGAACGCGTCCGGATCGGCTAGCGGCGGCGGCGATGGTTCATAGGTGAAACCCGAACCAAGGAGTATCCGATGCGTATCGAGACCTACGGCCAGCAGATCGAAGTCACCCCCGCCCTGCGCGAGTATGTGGAGACCAAGCTGCAACGGCTGAAGCGACACTACGAGGAAACCATCGAGGTCCGCGCCCAGCTGGCGCTGCGCAAGCCCGACCATCATGTCGAGGCCACGGTCAACGTTCCCGGCCGCACCCTGCACGCCGACGCCACCGCACAGACCATGTACGCGGCGATCGACCTGCTCGCCGACAAGCTGGACCGGCTGATCATCAAGCACAAGGAAAAGAAGCACGACCACCATGCGGCCGAGGTGCGCGACAATCTCGCGTGATCCTCCCCACGTTGCGCCGCCATGCCCTTGACCGATCTGATGGCGGCCGTCAGCACCCAGGTGCTTCCGGCCGCCGATCGCGACACCCTGCTGCACACCGCCGCCGGTCTGCTGGCCTGCCAGCAGGCCGGCGCCGATGAACTCTTCGCCAGCCTGCGCGAGCGCGAACAGCTCGGCAGCACCGCCATCGGCCACGGCATCGCCATCCCGCACGGCCGCGCGCCGGACCTGGACGCCCCACGCGGCGCGCTCCTACGCCTGCTGCAGCCGATCGATTTCGACGGCCAGGGCACCCAGGTCGACCTGATCTTCGCCATGGCCGTCCCGGCGCACTACACGCACCAACACCTGATGCTGCTGTCCGAACTGGCCGAGCAGTTCTCCATCGAAGAGTTCCGCGACGCCCTGCGCAACGCGCCGGATGCCGCTGCGCTGTATGCGCTGCTCGGCGGCGCGCCACGGGCCGCCGCATGAACACCAGCATCGACGCACGCGAACTGTTCGACCAGCAGCGCGACCGCCTGGGCCTGCGCTGGATTGCCGGGCACAAAGGCGAACACCGGGTGCTGGAGGCAGGCAACGCGGTCTCACGGCGCCCGTCGCTGGCCGGCTATCTCAACACTATCTACCCCAACAAGGTGCAGATCCTCGGCACCGAGGAACTGGCCTGGCTGGACTCGCTGGACGCGCGCCAGCGCTGGGAGACCATCGAGAAGATCGTGCAGGTGCGGCCGCTGGCGCTGGTGGTCACCAAGAACCAGTCGTGCCCGGAAGACCTGCGCGCGGCCGCCGACGAATCCGACACGCCGCTGTGGGTCTCGCCCAAGCGCGGCCACGAACTGCTCAATCACCTCTCCTACCACCTGGCGCGCACGCTGGCGCCGCGGGTGATCCTGCATGGCGTGTTCATGGAGATCTACTCGATCGGCGTGCTGATCACCGGCGAGGCCGGCTCGGGCAAGAGCGAGCTGGCGCTGGAATTGCTCAGCCGCGGCCACCGCCTGGTCGCCGACGACGCGCCGGAGTTCACCCAGATCGCCCCCGACGTGCTCGACGGCACCTGTCCGGAACTGCTGCAGGACCTGCTGGAGGTGCGCGGGCTGGGCGTGCTGAACGTACGCGAGATGTTCGGCGACACGGCTGTAAAGAAGAACAAGTACCTTCGGCTCATCGTGCACCTGACCCGGCCCATGACCGAGCCCACGCCCCACGGCTACGAGCGCCTCACCGGCGATTCCGGTACCCGCCACGTGCTGGACCTGGACGTGCCGCTGATCACCCTGCCGGTGATGCCCGGCCGCAACCTGGCGGTGCTGACCGAAGCCGCCACGCGCCTGCACATCCTGCGCACCAAGGGCATCGACCCGGCGGCGATGTTCATCGCCCGCCACAGCAATCTGCTGGAGCGGCGCACCCCATGACCGCCGGCGCCAACACCTCCACCCTGGTCATCGTCAGCGGGCTGTCCGGCTCCGGCAAGTCGGTGGCGCTGAAGACCTTCGAGGACCTGGACTACTACTGCGTCGACAACCTGCCGGTGGAACTGCTGCCGGCCTTCGTCAAGAGCCTGGTGCGCGAGGATGCCGGCCCCAGCAAGCTGGCGGTGGGCATCGACGTGCGCAGCCGCCACAGCGACCTGACCCAGCTCTCGCGCTGGCGCGAGGCGGTGGCGCAGTTCGGCCTGGATGCACGGCTGTTGTTTTTCGACGCCAACGACGAGGCGCTGATCAAGCGCTACGCCGACACCCGCCGGCGCCATCCGCTGTCGCGCCAGGGCCTGTCGCTGCCGGAAGCGATCGAGCGCGAGCGCGCGCTGACCGAGCCGCTACGCGAGGCGGCCGATGCGGTGATCGACACCAGCGCGCTCAACGTGCACCAGCTGCGCCGGCGGGTCACCACCGAGTTCGCGCTGTCCGCCGAGAACACGCTGTCGCTGCTGTTCGAGTCCTTCGCCTACAAGCGCGGCGTCCCGGCCGAGGCGGATTTCGTGTTCGATGCGCGGGTGCTGCCGAATCCGCACTGGGACCCGGAGCTTCGGCCGATGACCGGCCGCGACAGCGGCGTGCGCGAGTACCTGGACGCGCAACCGGATGTGCAGCGCTACACCGCGCAACTGATCGACTTCCTCGATACCTGGCTGCCGCGGTTGCGCAACGACACCCGCAGCTACGTGACCATCGCCTTCGGTTGCACCGGCGGCAAGCACCGCTCGGTGTACCTGGCCGAACGCCTGGCCCGCCACGCCCGCGAACAGGGCTGGCCGGAAGTGGCGACGTTCCATCGCGAGCAGGATTGAGGCGCACCCGCCAACCAGAACGCAGGCCCGATATGGAATCGAACAATCGCATGGAATTCGGCAATCGGATCAAAAAGGAAATGACCGAGGGCATGATCAGGGCACTGCTGGAAGATGCAGGCTATCGGGTTATCGATTCAGGCATCGAGAAAGTCATCCGGGAACTGTCTTGCATGACGACGCTGGACTATTTGCGCTTGGGCTATCCCGATGCACTGAGCCACCTGCCCGATTTCACAGTAATGAATCGGGAGCAGACGGAAAAGTTTCTGGTCGAAGTCAAGTATCGAAGCGTATGGGACAAGTCGTTGTTCGATAGCGTGGCGGAGCAGGTAAGGATCTTTGGCGAAATCGTCCTTGTCTCCGTCAACGCCAGCGCCGAGAACCCGCAGAACATCCACTCTCCATCTCGTTTCCTGCGTTGCTGCCGCTTAAGGCATCAAAATGGCCTCTACGAAATTGAGCTCAGGAGCAAGGACAAGAAGTACCAATGGAAACCTGTAGACGGTCTTAGTGACGGCTCCTGGCTATGGTGGTCGATGTCGCCCCTCCAAGAACGCTTTACGCAGCTATCCGAAGACAAGAACAGCAAATCGCTGACATCCGCGATCAACGCGCTGACCGGCATTCTGGACGGTTGACCGAATGCCCAACGACCGGGAGCGGCCGCGTCTGGAACACAGGCGGCGCAATCCCATGCCAAGCGAATGCGTTTCTCGCCGGGCCGTGGCCGCCATCGCTTGCTGGCAGAGGCTCTACCCATTCCCTGCGCCCTGCCTGACCTGTTAACGTTCTCCCATGGCCTGTGGCATTCTCCTCATCACCCACCCTGGAATCGGCGCTGCGCTGCTGAGCGTGGCGACCCGGCTGTTGCGGCAGTTGCCGCTGAAAACCGAAGCCTTCGAGGTGCCGTTCGACGCGGACCTCGACGCATTGCTGCCGCAGGCGTCGGCGGCTTTGCGGCGGGTGGACGACGGCGATGGCGTACTGGTGGTGACGGATCTGTACGGCGCCAGCCCGAGCAATCTCGCCGCACGGCTGGCGCGCCTGGGCACGCCGGTGCGACGCGTCTCGGCGCTGAGCCTGCCGATGCTGCTGCGGATCATGAATTATCCCGAACAAGGACTGGAGCAGCTGCCTGCGACCGCGGCAGCCGGCTCGCGCAACGGCGTGGTGATCGACGATGCTTGAACGCGAACTGCTGGTCTCCAATCGCCTCGGCCTGCACGCCCGCGCCACCGCCAAGCTGGTGCAGACGCTGTCCTCGTTCCGTTGCAACGCCACGCTGGCGGCCAAGGGCCGCGAGGTCAACGCCAAGAGCATCATGGGCGTGATGTTGCTGGCCGCCGCGCAGGGCACGCCGGTGACGGTGCGGGTGGACGGCGCCGACGAAGCCGAGGCACTCAAGGCCGTGGTCGACCTGTTCGAGCGGCGCTTCGACGAGGACAGCTGAGCATGCGCCGCCGGCGGCCGCAGGCAGGGACGCGGTGCCGCCGCACGGGGCACGCGCGGTGAGCGTGCGCATCGCCGGCCATGGCGCCTCGCGCGGCAATGCCCTGGGCCGGGCGCGGGTACGCCTGCCGCATGCGCTGGAGGTGGCCGAGCAACGCATCGCCGCTGCGCAGATCCCCGAGGAACTCGATCGCCTGCACCGTGCGGTGGACGCCGCGCGCGAGGAGATGCACGGCCTGCGCCAGCGCCTGCACGGCGCCCTGGCCAAGGAGGTCGGCGAATTCCTCGACCTGCATGCGCTGCTGCTCGACGACCCGGAACTGCTGCACGGCCTGGACGAACTGATCCGCACCGGCCGCTACAGCGCCGACTACGCGCTGCGCCTGCAGCGCGACCGCCTGGCAACCGTGTTCGACGACATGGAAGACGCCTACCTCAAGAGCCGCATGGACGATCTGGACCATGTGATCGGGCGGATCCATGCGTTCCTGCAGAAGCGCCAGCCTGACAGCGAGGGCCTGGCCGGCGAGATCCTGGTGTGCGAGAACGTGGCGCCGTCGGAACTGGCGCAGTTGCAGGCGCAGGGCGTGGTCGGCATCGTCACCAGCGCCGGCAGCAGCCTGTCGCACAGCGCGATCCTGGCGCGCAGCCTGCACCTGCCGCTGGTGGTCGGCGTCGCCGACGCGCTGCAGAAGATCAACGATGGCGACGTGCTGATCATCGACGGCACCCAGGGCGCGGTGCTGGTCGACCCGACCCCGGACGACCTGCGCGACTATCGCAGCCGCGTGCGCGAGCAGGCCAAGCTGCAGCGCAGCCTGGGCAAGCTGCGCTCCAAGCCCAGCCGCACCCGCGATGGCGTGGACATCACCTTGCTGGCCAACGCCGAGTCGCGCGACGACGTCACCCGCGCGCACGCACTCGGTGCCGACGGCCTGGGCCTGTACCGCACCGAGTTCCTGTTCCTGCAGCGCGACGCGCTGCCCGACGAGGAAGAACAGTTCCATACCTACCGCGACGCGGTGCTGGGCATGAGCGGGCGGCCGGTGACCATCCGCACCCTGGACCTGGGCGCGGACAAGGCCGACCGTACCGGCCTGACCATGAGCAATGAAGAAAACCCGGCGCTGGGATTGCGCGGCGTGCGCCTGTCGCTGGCCCGGCCCAAGGTTTCCGACACGCAGTTGCGCGCGCTGCTGCGCGCCTCCGCCTACGGCCCGGTGCGGGTGCTGGTGCCGATGGTCAGCGCGCGCGAGGAGCTGCTGGCGATGCGCCGGCATCTCAAGCGCATCGGCGCGCAGTTGCGCCGCGACGGCCACGCCATCGCCGAGCAGGTGCAACTCGGCGCGATGATCGAGGTGCCGGCGGCGGCGCTGGCGCTGGACACCTTCATCGACGCCATCGACTTCCTGTCGATCGGCACCAACGACCTGGTGCAGTACCTGCTCGCCGCCGACCGCAACAACGAGGCCGTGGCCGAACTGTATTCGCCGCTGCATCCGGCGGTGCTGCGATTGATCGCGCAGGTGATCGCCACCGGCCAGGCCCACGGCAAGCCGGTGGCGGTGTGCGGCGAGATCGCCGGCGACCCGTCCCTGACGCCGATGCTGCTGGCCCTGGGGCTGCGCGAGTTCAGCCTGCACCCGGCGACGATGCTGGAAGTGCGCCAGGTGATCCGCGACACCGACCTGCAGGCGCTGCGCCAGCGCGGCACCAAACTGCTGCAGGCCCGCGACCGCAAGGGCATCGAGCGTTGGCTGGGCTGCGCGATCGGGTAGTTCCGCGCGTGTTGCGACGTTGCATCGCGTAGGAGCGGCTTCAGCCGCGACAAGTTCAAGCATGACAAGATTGGTCGGCACCGCCTGTCGCGGCTGAAGCCGCTCCTACAGAAGACCGGGCCGCCGCGCGCAGGCCAGGACCAATCCTCGCCTCCACACCCCTTCACCCATGTCGCATCCTTGTGGGAGGGACTTCAGTCCCGACGCCTGATCCTCTATCGCGTCGGGACTGAAGTCCCTCCCACAAAAAAGCCGTCGTCCACGTGCCTGCGTAGATGCGTCATTCCCATCAGCATCCCTCTCCCTGGCTTTCTGCTTTCTGTTTCCTGCTTCTGCTCTCTGCTTTCCTCCTCCGTGCTGCCTATTCCCCTGCTCCCCTGGTCCTGCACCCTGCCCTTTGCCTCTCGCCCACCTCCCCAAGAGCAGCTGCTCGCTTCCTGCTCCCTGGCTTTTCTCCCCACGCACTGAGCCTTCTTCGCTCTGCACTTGCGATTCCCGATTCCCGATTCCCCACTCCCGGCTCCACCAACACTGTGCTTCCCGCAACATGCAGGCGATAATGTTGGGATGAACATCTGACCGACCGCGTTTCTCCGGAGCGCGGCCTCTACCGAAGGGAGCAGCGCATGGCCGACGCCGTCCGCCACGACAAGACCGCGCGGCAGCTGCGCATGCTGTCCGATGCGCTGGACAGCGGGCGCCTGGGTCCGGTGCGGCGGCTGGTCAATACGCTGGCGCCGGCGGAGATCGGCAACCTGCTGGAGTCGCTGCCGCCGGGCAAGCGCGAGGTGGTGTGGGGGCTGGTCGATCCGGAGGACGACGGCGAGGTACTGGTCCACGTCGGCGAGGAAGTGCGCGAGAGCCTGCTCGCGGACATGGACCCGGACGAAATAGTCGCCGCGGTCGAAGACCTGGACATCGACGACCTCGCCAACCTGGTCGAGGACCTGCCGGACACGGTCATCGACGAAGTGCTCAAGTCGATGGACCGCGAGAATCGCGAGCGGCTCGAGCAGGTGCTGTCGTATCCCGAGGACAGCGCCGGGCGTTTGATGAATCCTGACGTGGTCACCGTACGCGCCGACGTCAACGTCGACGTGGTGCTGCGCTATCTGCGCCTGCGCGGCGAGCTGCCGGACCACACCGACCACCTGTTCGTGGTCAGCCGCCGCCACCAGTACCTGGGGCGGGTGTCGCTGGCGGCGCTGGTGACCCACGAGGACTCCACCCCGATCAACCGGCTGATCGACGACGAGCAGCCGGCCATCGACGTCGGCGAAGGCGCCGACGAGGTCGCGCGGCAGTTCTCCGACCACGACTGGATCTCCGCGCCGGTGGTGGACGACAACAACATCCTGCTCGGCCGCATCACCATCGACGACGTGGTCGACATCATCCGCGACCAGGCCGAGCACCAGGCGATGAGCGCCGCCGGCCTGGACGAGGACGAGGACCTGTTCAGCCCGGTGCGGCGCGCATTCCGGCGCCGCCTGCTGTGGCTGACGATCAATCTCGGCACCGCCTTCATCGCCTCCAGCGTGGTCGGCCAGTTCGAAGGCACCATCGCCAAGCTGGTGGCGCTGGCCGCGCTGATGCCGATCGTGGCCGGCATGGGCGGCAACGCCGGCACCCAGGTGCTGGCGCTGATGGTGCGCGGCCTGGCGCTGGGGCAGATCGGCGCCTCCAACGTCATCGTGCTGCTGCGCAAGGAACTGGCGGTGGCGCTGATCAACGGCCTGGCGTTGGGCGTGGGCCTGGGCCTGATCGTGCTGCTGTGGTTCAAGCAGCCCCTGCTGTCGTTGGTGATCGGCTCGGCGTTGACCATCAACCTGCTCACCGCCGCGCTGGGCGGCGTGCTGGTGCCCTTGACGCTCAAGCGCCTGGGCTTCGATCCGGCGCTGGCCGGCGGGGTGATCCTGACCACGCTGACCGACGTGATGGGCTTCCTCAGCTTCCTCGGCCTGGCCACCCTGGTCCTGCTGTAGGGCGTTTCGTGCGGCGGGGCGGTTCTCGCCGGTCCACCGCACGCAGCGGCAACTGCGACCGGCGCGCATCCGACACCGCCCTCCGCCCCCTGCACGGCAGGCCCGCCGCGCCAGGACGCACTGTGGCCGGCGGCTGACTGGCGCATGTCCGCCGCCCCTGCCCGGGTTGTCGTGGAGTGGCCCAGCCCACGATACTGCGGCCTTCCCATCCGAGGGCCGGCCATGTCGATGCGTTCGTTGCTGCTTCTGCTGTGCCTGTCGATGGTCGGATGCAGCAGCTTGCCCAGCAACCCGGCGACCGGCCACTTCGTCAGCCGCCAGCTCACCCTCGACGGGCGTGTCTATCGCTACCAGGTGTTCGTGCCGGCGCCGGCGCATCGCCAGGGCCCGGTGCCGGTGGTGCTGTTCCTGCACGGCTCCGGCGAGCGCGGCGACGATGGCCGCGACCAGACCACGTCCGGGTTGGGTCCGTACCTGCGTCGCCACCTGGCCGATTTCCCGGCCCTGGTGGTGATGCCACAGGCGCCCGACGGCGAGGAGTGGAACGGCACCAACGCGACCATGGCGCTGCAGGCACTGGACGACAGCAGCGCCGAGTTCAACGGCGACCCGCAACGCACCTACCTGACTGGCATGTCGATGGGCGGTTACGGCACCTGGGAGATCGCCCTGAAGCAGCCGCAGCGCTTCGCCGCGCTGGTGCCGATCTGCGGTGCGATCCTGTCCCCGCACGAGGACCGCGAATACCTGGTGGTGACGCCGGTGGCCTATCTGGCCGATCCCTACAGCGCGCTGGCGCAGCGCCTGCGGCACGTGCCGGTGTGGATCTTCCACGGCGCCCAGGACGACGTGGTGCTGCCGCACGACGACCGCAAGATCGTGCGTGCGTTCAAGAACCTCGACGCCGACGTACGCTACACCGAATATCCGCAGGGCAACCACAACGCCTGGGACGCCACCTACCGCGATCCGAAGATGTGGCAGTGGCTGTTCGCGCAGAAGCGCAGCGACACCGGCAACGAGACAACTGCCGACAAGTAAGCCGTTTCCAGGAAAGGCTGCGCGATCGGATAGCAAGCGTGCGCTTGCGGCGTTTCGCCCTCAGTCCTACGCCACATCCTTGTGGGAGAACTTCAGTCCCGACGCCTGACCCCAACCGCGTCGGGACTGAAATCCCTCCCACAAAAAAAAGCCCACCGCGCTCGGCATGCGACGCGGCGCACGGCCACGCCAGGCTGTGCAAGCCGGGCCACAGCACCCCACCAAACCGCGTACAGTCCGCGCTTTCGTGCACAGGTTAGGCATGGCCACCGCCCTTCCCTCATCGCAGTCCATTTTCCACGCCCGCCTGCGCGGCCTGGACCCGAGCGCCGCGACGATCGCCGGCGCGGCGATTCCACCGCTGCTGGTGCCGGCACGCGACGCCCCCGCGGCACTGCAGCTCAGCGACAGCGGACGCTGGCTGTTGCAGGTGCTGGATGCGCTGGATGCCGTGGACCACGCCACCCAGGCCACCGGCCTGTCCGCCGACGCGCTGCGCCGCGACCAGAAGTTCGCGCCGCCCGGGCGGCCCTCGCTGCATCTGGTGCAGTTGCGCCAGCAGCAGGCGGCCGCGCAGCAGGCCCTGCGCCGCGCCAATCAGGCACTGGCCCAAGCCGCCACCGGCTTCGTGCGCAGCGCCGGGCTGACGCCGCCGCCACGGATCGGGCCGGTGGCATTCGTGCAAGGATGGATTGCGCGCCATCTGGGATGACGGCCCCGCGGCGCAGCGCGTGCCAGGCGTTGCACGGCGGCACACTCACGATGAAGCGGACGAGCGTCAAGGAGGTCTCGCACCGCGCCATTCGGAATCAGCCACGATCGCGGCTGGCAAAGGACGATGCCAGCCACTCGCCTACTGGCATGCGACGCGCGCTGGCGCGCGTGCCGAGGAAGCGGCCGTCCGTTCCGCGGCATGCGCGGCGCGCCGACCGCACTGCATCGCGTCGCGTCGCGTCGCGTCACATAGCGTCGCGAGGCCAACGTGCAAACACGCCACGCCGTGCGCGTCTACGCAAGCTAAACCGCGAGCGCCAGGTCGCGCGTGTAGGCCTGGGTTGCGCCTTCCCCGCTGCTATCCTGCACGCCCCTCGGACTCCGCTGCCCGACGCCCCATGCCCGCGCCCTCCCCCATCGCCCTCCCCTGCCCTGCCCCTGCGGCCCCCTCGCGCGCGCGCCACGGTGCCCGCACGGCGGCGGCGGCATGAGCATGCCCGGCGCGCATACGGCCAATTTCGCCACCTGGGGCATCTGCGCACTGGCCACCGCCGGGGTGATCGCGCGGCCGTTCAAGCTGCCCGAGGCGTGCTGGGCGGTGGGCGGGGCGTTGCTGCTGATGGTGCTGGGGCTGATGCCCGGCGGCGAGGCCTGGCAGGCGGTGCTGAAGGGCCTGGACGTCTATCTGTTCCTGATCGGCATGATGCTGCTGTCGGAAACCGCCCGCGCCGAAGGCCTGTTCGACTGGGTGGCGATGCATGCGGTGAATCTGGCCAAGGGCTCGACCCAGCGCCTGTTCGCGCTGGTGTTCGGCGTCGGCATCGTGGTCACTGCATTCCTGTCCAACGACGCCACCGCGGTGGTGCTGACCCCGGCGGTGTACGCGGCCGCGCGCAAGGCCGGGGCCAAGCCTCTGCCGCTGCTGTTCGCCTGCGCGCTGATCGCCAACGCCGCCAGCTTCGTGCTGCCGATCTCCAACCCCGCCAACCTGGTGCTGTACGGCGGGCAGATGCCGACGCTGGGCGCGTGGATGGCCGCGTTCGCGCTGCCGTCGCTACTGGCGATCGGGGTGACCTTCGTGATGCTGCGCTGGGCCGAGCGCAAGGACCTGACCGGCCGCTGCGCCGCGCGCGTGGACACGGTGCCGCTGACCCGCGGCGGCACCTTCGCCCTGGTCGGCATCCTCGCCACCGCCGTGTTGCTGGTCGGCGTCTCCGCGCTGGGCCTGGACCTGGGCCTGCCGACCTGCCTGGCCGGCCTGGCCACCCTCGGCGTGGTCTGCCTGGGCGGCCGGCAGTCGCCGCTGCCGATGGCCAGGGCGGTGTCGTGGTCGGTGCTGCCACTGGTGGCCGGTTTGTTCGTGCTGGTGGAGGCGTTGTCGCGCACCGGCGTCATTGGCCTGCTCGCACGCACCCTGGCCGACGCCGCCGCGCACTCGCCGCAGGCCACCGCCGGCATCGCCGGCACCCTGCTGGCGTTCGGCTCCAACCTGATGAACAACCTGCCGGCCGGCCTGATCGCCAGCACCACCGTCGCCCAGGCGCAGCCGCCGCAGCTGGTGGTGGACGCGCTGCTGATCGGCGTGGACCTGGGCCCGAACCTGTCGATCACCGGCTCGCTGGCGACCATCCTGTGGCTGACCGCGATCCGCCGCGAAGGCGAGGACGTGGGCTTCTGGCGCTTCCTCAAGGTCGGCGCGCTGGTGATGCCGCCGGCGCTGCTGTGCGCGTTGGGCGCGCGCCTGCTGCTGGGCTGAGTAGCGCGGGTGCATTGGGTGATTGCACATGGCCAGGCGCCCGGGACGGGCGCTAGGCCTGGCATGCAGCGACCGCGGGTCGGCCACAGCGCCTTCCATCGCAACGCGTCGCGGCTGAAGCCGCTCCTACGACGGCACCGACAGCTCGCAGGATTCCCCTGTAGGAGCGGCTTCAGCCGCGACAGGCCTTACCGCGGACATCGGCCGCGGTCGATCCATGAAAAGCAACAAGCGCTGCCGCTACGGCAGCACACTTGACGCGCGCCAAGCCCCCCCTGTGGGAGCGACTTCAGTCGCGACGAGCGAAGCCCAACGCCGTCCGACACCCTCACGCGTCGTGACTGAAGTCCCTCCCACAACGGCATGCCGCCACCGTTGGAGCGCGCCCCCTACCCCGCGCGCAGCCGGCGCGCCACGCCGCTGATCAACGCGATCACCGCGGTCAGCGCCGCCATCGACAGGAACTGCGTGCGGGTGTCCGGCGATGCCACCAGCAGGCCGAAGATCAGCGCCAGGATCGCCAGCGCCAGGACGGTGAGCACCGGATAGCCGCGCATGCGGAACGGCAGGCGGGTGCCGGCGCGGTCGGCGCGCGCGCGCAGGATCAACTGCGACAGCAGCGAGATCGTCCACACCAGCAGGCAGGTGGCGCCGACGATGTTCAGCAACACCGGCAGCACCCGGTTGGGATACAGCAGTTCCAGCACCGCGGCGACGAAGCCGAACAGCACGCTGGCCAGCACCGCCAGCCACGGCACCTGCTGGCGGCTGGACGCGGCCAGCGCACGCGGCGCTTCGCCGCGCTGGGCCAGCGAGAAGATCATCCGCGAGGCGCCGTACAGATTGGCGTTGAGCGCCGACAGCAGCGCGATCACCGCGATCAGGGTGATGCCGGTGGCGGCGCCAGGAATCCGGGCCACCTGCAACACCGCGGCGAACGGCGAACTCAGCGCCTCGCTCTGCCACGGCACCACCGCGATGATCACGCTCAGCGAGCCGATGTAGAACACCAGGATGCGCCAGGCGACGGTGCGGATGGCACGGGCGATGCTGCGCTCCGGGTCGGCGGTCTCGGCCGCGGCCACCGCCACGATTTCGGTGCCGCCGAAGGCGAACACCACCACCAGCAACGCGGCGCCGATGCCGGCCATGCCCTTCGGCGCGAAGCCGCCGTTGCCGGTGACGTTGAACAGGCCCGGCGAGGCCACCCCGGGCAACCAACCGGCCAGCAAGGCAATGCCGACCAGGATGAAACCGACGATCGCCGCGACCTTGAGGATGGCGAACCAGAATTCGAACTCGCCGAAGTTGCGCACGCCCAGCAGGTTGATCGCGGTGAACGCGGCCATGAACGCGATCGCGGCCAACGGCACCGGCAAGCCCGGCCACACCGTCGCCAGCAGACCGGCCGCGCCGACCGCCTCGGCGGCGATCACGATCACCAGTTGCAACCACCACAGCCAGCCCACGGTGGCACCGGCGGTCGGCCCCATCGCGTCGGCGGCATAGACCGAGAACGCGCCGCTGGCCGGCTTGGCCGCCGCCATCTCGCCCAGCGCGTTCATCACGATGATCACCAGCGCGCCAGCGACCAGGTAGGAAATCAGCACCGCCGGACCCGCCGCGTGCACGCCGACGCCGGAACCCAGGAACAGGCCGGCGCCGATCGCGCTGCCCAATCCCATCATGATCAATTGCCGCGGTTTCAGCGCGTGGCGCAGGACGGGTGCGGCGGCAGGCGGGACAGGCGCGGACGGATGCGGCATCGGCTCGGTCGGGTGCGGAAAACGCGACACGATACAGGCTGAGGGCGGTGGCGTGCGGCCGCGCGCGTGTTTGGCCGCCTGCAACCGCAGATCGGCCCGCCGTCGCCGCGTGGCTGCTGCAACGCAGCGCGGATCCGCGCACGCGCTCGTGGCGGGCACCGCCCACTCCCTGCCGGTGAACACTGTCGTGGCATCGCCGCTCGCCCGGCAACGCGGCGGCACCATCCGGGTGGTGCAAAGTACGGAATCACCTTACATGCAACCAAGCGGCGACTTTCCTGCATCCCGTTGATTCTGCATATTGACAGCGATACTAACGTCAGAAATACTGAACTCGACGTCCACCGAATCTCCTATCCCCGTACCTGCCGATGAGGGCGTGCACGCGGAGCCCGGAAAAGGCGGGCGGCGACGGACCGGGAGACGGCCCGTTGCGAGCGCTCCGGCCGGAAAGGACCACGGCTGCCGCTCGTCCCATGGCGTACAGGTCCGTACATCCAGACAAGGAGAGACACCATGATCAAACCGCTGCTGACCCTGACGGTGCTGGCGGCCGCGCTGGCCGCGCCCTGCCTGCAGGCCGCCGAGCGCGCACCGCTCAACGCCGCCGATGCCATTCAAGGCATGGGCGAACGCCTGCCCATCGGCAAGAAGAACGTCAGCCTGTCGCCGCTGTTCAAGGTCTACACGTTCGAGAAGGCCGGCCTGCGCTTCGTGCAGATCAACTCGTTGAAGGACGAGGTCATCACCGTGCTCACCGCCACGCCGGGCACCGAGGCACGGCTGCCGATCGGCACCGCTGCCGAGGAGCAGATGATCGCGGTCAACGACGCGAAGAACCAGCCGCTGGGCATGGTCACCGCCGCGGCGAGTTGCCCGTGCAACGCGACCGTGGTCTACCGCGATGCCAACACCACCATCGTGGTGGTCTACGGCTCCAACGGCGAGTACATCACCTCGTACGTGATCAAGAGCCCGCAGACCAAGCCGCCGCAGTAAGCGCCAGCTGTGCGTCGCGGCCGCAGCCTGCGGCCGCGACGTGGCCAATGGCCGGCGGCCGCTGGCACCCGAATCGGGCCACGTCGCCGATCACCCGATCGCCCAACGTGGGCGGCCGCCTTACAAAGAAGGCGGCCGCACAAGCGCAACAACAGTCCCGGTCCCGGACCGTTGCGACTTAGAACTCCTGCCAATCCTTGTCCAGCGCCACCGCCGCCGCGAACGACGGCGCGCGGCGTGCCGGGGCAGCCGCGGCCGTAGCCAGCGGGCGCGGGCTGCGCGTGGCCATCGGCGCGACATTCCTGGCACGCGACGGCAACGGTGCTGGCGACGGCGCGGCAGCAGGCGCGCCCTCCAGTTTGAACAGCGCCACCGCCTGGGTCAGCTCCACCGATTGCTGCTCCATCGAACGTGCGGCCGCCGTGGCTTCTTCCACCAGCGCCGCGTTCTGCTGCGTGCTTTCGTCCATCTGGGTGACGGTCTGGTTGACCTGTTCGATGCCGGCCGACTGCTCCTGCGACGCTGCCGAGATCTCGCCCATGATGTCGGTGACGCGCTGCACCGAGGCGACGATCTCCTGCATGGTGTTGCCGGCCCGATCGACCAGCGCCGAGCCTTCGGCGACGCGCGTCACCGAATCGTCGATCAGCGTCTTGATCTCCTTGGCCGCGTTGGCCGAGCGCTGCGCCAAGGTGCGCACCTCACTGGCGACCACGGCAAAGCCGCGGCCCTGCTCGCCCGCACGTGCCGCTTCCACTGCAGCGTTGAGCGCCAGGATGTTGGTCTGGAAGGCGATACCGTCGATGACGCCGATGATGTCGGCGATCTTCCTCGACGACGCTTCGATGCCGCTCATGGTCTCGACCACCTGACCCACCACCGCCCCGCCCTGCGAGGCGACCGCCGCCGCGCCGCTGGCGAGCTGGTTGGCCTGGCGCGCGTGTTCGGCGTTCTGCTTCACGGTGGAGGTCAGCTCTTCCATCGAGGCCGCGGTTTCCTCAAGGCTTGCCGCCTGCTGCTCGGTGCGGCGCGACAAGTCGTCGTTACCGGTGGCGATCTCGCTGGCGGCGGCATTGATGCTGATGGCGGCGCTCTGGATGCGGCCGACGATGCCGGTCAGCTGGTCGGCAGTGGCGTTGGCGTCGTCACGCATCCGCGCGAACACGCCATGGAAGTCGCCATGCATGCGCGCGGTGAGGTCGCCGGCAGCGATGGCCTGCAGCAAGGCCGAGAGCTTGCCCAGGTTGCGGTCGCTGACCTCCATCATCGCGTTGAGGTCCTGCACCATCAGCCGGAAATCGTGCTGGAAGTGCGCCGCGTCACCACGGACGCTGAAGTCGCCGGCGGCGGCCGCAGCGGCCAGGCGCTTGATCTCGGTGTTGATCGCCAGCAAGCTCGTCTTGGCCGCATCCATCGATTCGTGCAGCACCGCGCGGCTGCCGGGCAGGCGGCGCGCGTCGCGGCGCAGGTCGCCGTTGGCGTACTCGTTGAGGATCTCCACCGCCTCGACGATGGCGTCCAGGTGCTCGAACATCATGGTGTTGATGCCCTTGCTCAGCTCGCCATAGATGCCGGGGAAATCCTGCGGCATGCGGTGACTGATGTCCTTGTCGGCATGCAGCTCGATCATCAGCGTGGTTTCGCGGGAGAAGCGTTGCAACTGGTGCTGCATGCGTCCCATCGCCAGCAACAGGCGGCCGGGCTCGTCGCGCGCCTCGGTGGTCACGTCGTTGTCCAGGCGGCCGTCAGCGATGGCTTCGGCGGCGCGGGTAGCGCGGGCCAGCGGCAGCGTGAGGCTGCGGGTGATCATCCAGGCCAGCACGCTGCTGACCAGCACCACCGCCAGGCCACCGGCGATGAGCATGGTGCGGCCACGCGCCATCGCGGTCGTCGCGGCCGCGTAGGCTTCGCTGCTGCGCGTCGCCTGCAGGTCGGCATAGCGCGCGATGGCGTCCTGCCACTTCTGGGTCAGCGGCGCGGACTGCGCCAGCAGCAGGGCCAGCGCCTGGTCCGACTTGTCGTGCATGCCCAGATCCATCACCCGGTTGTTGACGTCTACGGTCATCTGCCGGGCGCGATCGACCTCCTCCAGCACGGCCTGGCTCTGCGCACCGCTGGGAATGGCGCCCGCCCGCTTGCGTGCCTCCTGGTAGCGTGCGCGCTGCTCGGCGACGACCTTGGCGAAGCGGATGTTGTCTTCCTGCGAGGTGGGCAACACGATGTTACGGACATTGATGGCCACGACCGAACTGGCGTTGAGCATCTCGCTGGAGGCGCGGATCGCGGCGATGTTGCGGTTGACGATGCCGTCCAGCCGTTCGCGCGCCTGGAACAGGGTCAGCAGCCCGGCGACGACCAGCGCCGAGGACAGCAGGATGAGGATGCCGAACGCGGTGGCGAGCCGGGCACCGACGTTGTAGCGCTGGAGGAATGCAATCATGGAAATGCCTGTTTGGGGGAATGAGAGAGGCAATGGAATGCCCCGGACCACGCACGCCGACCAGCCGTTGCGCGCCCGCATGGAACAGGATGAACAAACCGTGAAAAAGCGTTTAGAATCAAACGCTTGATGACGCGTCCCGCTCAATGTGCGGGCGATGTAACGGCGCCACGGAGAGGGACTTGAGAGGCGATTGCAGGGAATTTATTGAACACCCTCAGGCAGATGACAGGGGTGTCGAGGGCGCATGCGCGGGTCGGTCGGACCGGCGGTTTTGCGTGAAAAGCGCGTGCACGTTGTATTGCAATTGCCGGCATAGCACTTGCTTGCGGTGAAAGCGCGAGAGATGGAAGAAATTTTCTGATTGGCCCTGGCGCGCCCATGCCCAAGCGCGCGACGCAGGCACGGAATGCGATCGCAGTCACGTCGCAGCATCGGCAGGGAGATGGGGCATGCGAAGGGCGCGCGGCACAGTCGTGCAAAGCGCGCACGTCACCCCTGACGCACGCTGCGCTCGCGCGCTGCAGCCAATGGATGAATCAGGCAGGCAACACGCCCACGCGGAGACACGTGCGCGCCAGGGCAGCAGTGTCGAGGGCCGCCACGGTGCGCGGGACAGCGTGGCTGGTCCGTTAGAAACAAGAGTGCCGTACCCTCGCAGGCACGGCATATCGACTGCACCGGCAGGCGCCGGATCGGCGTCACGTGGCGCCGGCAGCAAGGCGACCGGCCTGCGCGGAGCGGGCAGCGCGCATCGCACCGCCCGCCCGATACCGCACGCGGCGCGGCTCAGAACTCCTGCCAATCCTTGTCCAGCGCCAGCGCCGCAGCGGGCTGCGCCGCACGCCGCATCGGCGTGGGCCCGGCCGCCACCGCACGGACGCTGCGCTTGCCTGCGGGTGCCGCGTTGGTGGGATGACGCGGTGCCTGCACCACCGGCGCGGCCGCCGAGGCATCCAGCTTGAACAGTGCCACCGCCTGGCTCAGTTCCACCGCCTGCTGCTCCATCGAGCGCGCCGCCGCACTGGCCTCTTCCACCAGCGCCGCGTTCTGCTGCGTGCTCTCGTCCATCTGCGTCACGGTCTGGTTGACCTGTTCGATGCCGGCCGACTGCTCCTGCGACGCAGCCGAGATCTCGCCCATGATGTCGGTGACGCGCTGCACCGAGGTCACGATCTCGGTCATGGTCTTGCCGGCCTGGTCGACCAGGGCCGAGCCTTCGGCCACACGGCTCACCGAATCGTCGATCAGGCTCTTGATCTCCTTGGCGGCGGCAGCGGAGCGCTGCGCCAAGGTGCGCACCTCGCTGGCGACCACGGCGAAACCGCGGCCCTGGTCGCCGGCACGCGCCGCCTCCACCGCCGCGTTGAGCGCGAGGATGTTGGTCTGGAAGGCGATGCCGTCGATCACCGAGATGATGTCGCCGATCTTCTTCGAGGAGGCTTCGATGCCGCTCATGGTGGTCACCACCTGGCCGACCACGCTGCCGCCCTGCGCGGCGACCGAGGCCGCGCCGGCGGCCAGCTGATTGGCCTGGCGCGCGTGCTCGGCGTTCTGGCGAACGGTGGAGGTCAGTTCCTCCATCGAGGCGGCGGTCTCTTCCAGGCTGGCGGCCTGCTGCTCGGTGCGGCGCGACAGGTCGTCGTTGCCGGCGGCGATCTCGGTGGCCGCGGCATTGATCGATACCGCCGAGTGCTTGATGCGGCCGACGATGCCGGCCAGCTGTTCGGCAGTGGCGTTGGCGTCGTCGCGCATCTGCGCGAACACGCCGCGGAAATCGCCGTGCATGCGTGCGGTCAGATCGCCCGCGGCGATCGCCTGCAGCAGCGTCGACAGCGCCTGCAGGTTGCCGTCGGCGGTGGCCATCAGCTGGTTCAGGCTCTCCACCATCAGCCGGAAGTCGTACTGGAAGCGCTCGGCGTCGCCGCGCGCGCTGAAATCGCCGTCGGCGGCCGAGGTGGCCAGTTGCTTGATCTGCCCGTTCATTGCCGACAGATTGGCCTTGACCTCGTCCATGGTCTGGCTCAACACCGCTTCTTCGCCGGGGAGACGGTCCATGTCCTGCGACAGGTCGCCGATCGCGTAGCGGCCCATGATCTGCGCCAGGCGCGTCTTCACCGCCAGGTGCGAGGCCACCAGCGCGTTGGTCTCGGCCGCCATGCGTCCGTAGTCGCCGGGGAAGGCCTGCGCTTCGATGCGGTGGCTGACCTCGCCGGCATCGTGGCGCTTGGCCATCTCCAACTGCGCGCCGATCAGGTTGCCGACCTGCTGCTGCATGCCCTGCATCGCGACCAGCAGCCGCCCGGTCTCGTCCCTGGCGTCGGTGCGCACGTCGTTGTCGAGCTTGCCGTTGGCGATCGCCTCGGCGACGCGGGTGGCGCGCGTCAGCGGCACGGTGAGGCTTCGGGTGATCAGCCAGGCCAGCAGGCCGCTGACGATCACCACGATGGCGCCGCCTGCGATCAACAAGGCACGGCCGCGATCCATGGCTGCCTCGGCGTTCGCATACGCCTTGGCGCCCTGCTCGCGCTGCCGGTTGGCATAGACGCTGAGCGCCTCCTGCCATTGTTGGGTGGACGGCGCGGCCTGGGCCATCAGCACCTTCAGTGCCTCCGCGTCCTTGTCCTGCATGCCCAGATCCAGCACCTCCTGGTTGGCGACACGCGTACGCGCATACGCATCGTCGATCGCCTTGCGCATCTGCACGCCGACCGGGCTGGTATTGGGAATCGCGTAGAGCTTGTCGTGGATCTCGCCGTAATAGCGGCGCTGCTCGTCGACGACCTTGGCGAAGCCCTCGTTCTCTTCCCGGGTGGTCGGCAGCACGATGTTGCGCAGGTTGATCGCGATCAGCGAGCTCGCGTTGCGCATTTCGCCGGTGTAGTCGAGGATCTGCATGCGCCGATTGACGATGGTATCCATCATGTCGCGTGACTGTTTCAACGTCAGCAGGCCAGCGCCGACGAGGGTGCAGGACAACAGGATGAGGACACCGAAGGCGCAGGCAAGCCGCGTCCCGACGTTGTAGCGTTGCAGGAAACCGATCATGGGGGGTACCAAGTGAGAAAGGGGGGGAGCCCCCGTCACGACCTGGGATCGCGCACGACACTGCCAGGCGAAAAGCCCGGACGCGATGCGACGGAGAAGAAGACGAAGACACTTCCAGCACCGACCGCATCGGGGATGTCACGTGCGGGGACTCGCTTTATGTAGCGGCGGCCGCGCGCGATTCTTGATGCGTAACTGAGCACACTTTTTGAAGCCCCTCAGCATCGTGACCGCAGCGTGTACGGCGGCACCGGCAAGCCGCAAAAGACGCCCAATGGCGTCAAATCCACGTGAAACAATGGCGCCCGTACCATTCCCAGGCTAAGAACGCAGCAACGAACGCACCATTTTGGGGTTTTCGCGCTGCGCCCTACAAATGCCGCAAACGGCACACATTTTGTGACGGATATATAACAGGACAACGACGGCCTCCGCGCCATGGCACGCGGAGGCAGCGCGTCTCACTCGGCCAGGTTGGTGCCGGCACCGGCGGTGGCGATGACCTTGGCCTTGACCTGCGCGGCGGGGATCGCCGTGTACAGATAGCCCAGCGGCTCCGGATAGGTCTTGGACGAGATCCAGGTGGTGGCGTTGGCGTAGGGCTTGCTGGTGCTCTCCGGTGCGGTCCAGCTGATGCCGCTGCCGACGTAGTTGTTGATCAGGTCCCAATAGCCGATCTCGCTGCTGTCGCGCGAGGTGACCGGGTTCTTGATGTTCTCGAAGTAGTTGGCCTCGATCAGCGCCACGCCGCCCATGCGCACGTTGATGCCGGAGGTGAAGACGTTGTTGAAGTAGTTGTTGTAGATGTGGCTCAAGCCGCGCCGCTGCAGCGGCAGGCGCGATTCCACGTTCTCGAAGCGGTTGTGGTGGTAGGTGGTGCGCGCGGCGGCGTTCTGGGTGTCGCTGTCGCTGTAGCCGTTGAGCGCGACCTTCTGGTAGTCGTGGATGTAGTTGTACGAGACGGTGACGTGGTTGACGCCCTTCTTCATGTCGATGCCGCCGTCGAAGGACGCGTCGCCGGCGCCGGGGCACTTGGTCAGCGAGGCGAAGATGGTGTTGTGGTCCACCCAGATGTTGGACGGCTGGCCGCTGGAATTGCCTTCCAGCGAGATCGAATCGGCATCCTCGCCGCCCGGCAGCAGGCCGATGGTCATGTTGCGGATGATGACGTTGTGCGCGTTGCCGACCACGCGCACGCCGAAGTTGGCCGAGGAGCCGTTGGCGCCTTTGATGGTGATGTCGCGCTTGTTCTTGATCTGCACGGTCTTGGCCGGCAGTTTCCATTGCGCGCACACGTCGGTGATACTGGCGTAGTTGAAGCTGCCGGTGTAGGTGAGCACCAGGCCGCCGGAACCGGCGTAGTTGTCGATCGCCGTCTGCATCGCCTCCATCGTGGCCACGTTGAGCGGGATGGCGCTGCCGCCCCCGGTGGTATTGGCCCCATAGCCCACCGGGCCGGCGAAGGCCGGGCTGGCGCCCATGGTCAGCGCGAGCGCCAGTGCGCCCCTGCGGAACTGCTGCTGCATGATGTCTCTCCCATCTGTCGCGATGAGTGCAAAGCGCATGGCAGTGTGCGCATGCGCCGGCACGGGGGCGTGGGGGCCGGCGCATTCTTGGAATGCGCGCCGCGGCCTACGCAATCGCCACGACGCCGAACTGGAACCCCACACTCCATTCGCCGCGCGGGACAGGACAAGCGGACACGCACGGTCCGCAGGAGACAGACAGCGACAGCCAGGGACAGGCCGTCTACACACGCGCCGCGTTGCGCAGCGGTGGCCGGCAATGACGGCGAACGCACGCGCATCGCACACATCGCCAGCGACGCCAGGGCACTCCCCCGGGACAGGCGCCCACCGCTGACGTGCGACCGCAAATGTTGCGGCCGCAGCACATTTGCGCAGGCCAGCCGACGCCGACGCGGCGCGGATGGCCGCGCGCGCTCAGCTCACCGTGTCGAGCCGGTTGTCGCTGCGGTCGGCATCGGGCAGCACGTGGTCCGGATCCAGGGTCACGTGCAGCACCTTCTGCGTGCTCGGCACGCGGATCTGCGGCTGGGTCTGCTGCATCCAGGTCTCCACCGGCACGCGCTGGTCCAGGTGACTGCCGTCGGCGAAGTCGATGCGCAAGGTCGCCGGCATCACCAGCTTCTGGCGGCTGTTCAAGGTCACCAGCAGGCCCTTGGCCGGGTCGTGGTCGATATAGGCGGCCGCGCGCACGCCCATGTCCAGCTGCCAGTTGTTGAGGTACCAGCCGCGCCACCACCAGCTCAGGTCCTCGCCGGCCTCGCTCTCCATCAGCCGGAAGAAATCCGACGGCGTGGGGTGCTTGTAGGCCCAGGTGGCGATGTACTTGCGGAACGCCGGGTCGAAGCGCGCCGGGCCGAGGATCTGTTCGCGCAGCAACACCAGGCCCAGCGCGCCCTTGAAGTAGGTCAGCGGATGCCGGTATTTCTCGCTGGTGGCGTCGGCGCGATCGAGCAGGGTCGGCGCCTGCGCGTCGGCCAGCAGCGGCAGGATCTCGTCCACCGGGTTGCCGCCGCCGGGCGCGTACTCGCCATCGCGCTTGGGCGCGAATTCGCCGTGGTTGATCGCATCGGAGGCGTACACGTCGATGAAAGTGTTGAAGCCCTCGTCCATGAACGCATGGCGGCGCTCGTTGGAGCCGACGATCATCGGGAACCAGCCGTGGCCCAGTTCGTGCGCGGTGATCCAGAACAATTGCTTGCCGCCGTCCTCCATGTCGTCGAAGACGATGCCCGGATACTCCATGCCGGCGCCATGGCCACCCAGGTTCACCGCCGCCGGCCACGGGTATGGATACCACTGCGAGAAGTGCTCGATCGAGGCTTTGACGAACTCGGTGGAGCGGCCCCACTTGTCGCTGCCGACCGCGCTGCGCGGATACACCGACATCGCCAGTGCATGCTTGCCCTGGGGCAGGTCGATCCGCGCCGCATCCCAGACGAACGCCGGCGACGCGGCGAAGGCCACGTCGCGGGTGTGGTCCATGTGGAAGTGCCAGGTCTGGGTGCCGCTGGTGCCGGGTCGGCTGGCCGGGTTGCCCACTTCATCGGCGCCGCGGATGGTCACCGTCGCGTCGCTGGCGGCGGCTTGCGCCAGGCGCTGGCGCTGAGTGGCGGTGAGCACCTGCGCCGGATTCACCAGTTCGCCGGAACCGGCCACCAGATAGTTCCACGGCAGCGTCACCGCGTAGTCGAAATCGCCGTACTCAAGGTAGAACTCCGCGCCCAGGTAGGGCTGCGTGTCCCAGCCGCGCAGGTCGTCGTACACCGCCATGCGCGGATACCACTGCGCGATCTCGTAGATGTCGCCATCAGGCGTGGGCGTGACCGCAGTGCGGCCGCCCCAGGTGCCGGGCACGGTGTAGGCGTAGTCGATATGCAGCTTGAGCGCCTTGCCGCTGGCCAGCGGCTGCGGCAGGTCCACGCGCATGCGCGTGTCGTCGATCAGGAAGGTCGCCGGCACGCGCTTGCCGCCCTGCTCCAGTTCCACCTTGGCGATGCGGTAACCCTCGGTGCTCTGCGGCGCGGGCCGGTCGGCACGCGCCGCGCGCAAGGTCCTCGCGCGGGCATCGGCGCGGTACAGGTTCTGGTCCAACTGCAGCCACAGCACGTCCAGCGTGTCCGGGCTGCGGTTGCTGTAGGTGATGGTCTCCTGGCCGCGCAGCGTGTGCGTGGCCGGATCGATGGTGGCGTGCAGGTCGTAGTCGGCGCGGTTCTGCCAGTACTGCGGGCCGGGCACGCCACCGCCGCTGCGGTAGGCATTGGCCGGCTGCGGCAACTGCAGCGGTGCGAACAGCGCCTGCGGATCGTAGCTACCGGCGCTGTCCGTGGCGGCGGCAACAGTAGCGGTGCCGGCCTGGGCGGCGGCGACAAGCGGGAGGCAGGCCGCGGCGAACGCAGCGCGACGCAGAACAGGGAGCATGGTGACGTCCGTGGGGGAGGATCGCCGCCGATGGTAGGCCGATTCAGGGTGGCGCGGATGTGCCGATCGCCACCTTCGGGTGTGATGCCGTCTTGGAGGTGCCTCAGGGCACGTCTCGTCACGACGGAATATGTGCCGTAGGAGCGGCTTCAGCCGCGACAGGGGCCGGGAATGCCCCGTCGCGGCTGAAGCCGCTCCTACGCGAGCTACAGGAGCGCGACGCGCTTGCGCTCAGCCCAGCAAGGTCTCCAGCACCGCCATGCGCACCGCCACGCCGTTGGCGACCTGGCGCAGGATGCACGACTGCGCGCCGTCGGCGACCTCGTCGGTGATTTCCACGCCGCGGTTGATCGGGCCCGGGTGCAGCACCACCGCGTCCTTGGACGCGCGGCGCAGGCGCTCGGCGGTGAGGCCGTACTGGCCGTGATAGTCCTCCAGCGAGGACACCAGGCCTTCCTCCATGCGCTCGCGCTGCAGCCGCAGCATCATCACCGCGTCCACGCCGTCGAGCATGGCGTCGAAATCCTCGCCGACCACGCAGCCGTCCAGGGTGTCGTCGTCGGGCAGCAGCGAGCGCGGTCCGCACACGCGCACTTCGCCGGCACCGAGGGTGCGCAGCGCATGCAGGTCCGAGCGCGCCACCCGCGAGTGCTTGACGTCGCCGACGATGACCAGCTTGAGCTTGGAGAAGTCGCCGCCCTTGGCGTGGCGCAGGGTCAGCATGTCGAGCAGGCCCTGGGTGGGATGCGCGCTGCGGCCGTCGCCGGCGTTGATCAGTGCGGTGCCCTCGCCCGCCGCTTCGGCCAGGCGCTCGACCGCGCCGTCCTCGGGATGGCGCACGACGAAGCCGCGCACGCCCATCGCTTCCAGATTCTTCAGCGTGTCGCGCGCGGTTTCGCCCTTGCGCGTGGACGAGGTGGAGGCGTCGAAGTTCAGCACGTCGGCGCCGAGCCGCTGCGCGGCCAGCTGGAACGAACTGCGGGTGCGCGTGGACGGTTCGAAGAACAGCGTGCACACCGCGGTGCCGGCCAGCACGCTGCGCTTGCCGACCCGGCCCACCGCCGCGTCGCGGATCTGCCCGGCGCGGTCCAGCAGTTGCAGCAAGGTCGCGCGCGGCAGCCCTTCCAGGGTCAGCAGGTGGCGCAGGCGCCCGTTCGAATCGAGTTGCGGATCAGTCATGGCAGGTCCGGGCTGTGGATCAGGGAGGAGGAATGGCGTCGTCGGGCGCGGCCAGCCAGCGCTCCACGATCACCGCGGCGGCCACCGCGTCCAGCGCGGCGGCATCGCGGCGGCGCTTGCGGCCGGCGGCACGGTCCACCGCGAAGCGTTGCGCGGCCTCGACCGAACTGGAGCGCTCGTCGACCAGCACCACCGGCAGGCGGTAGCGCGCGCCGAGTTCGCGGGCGAAGGCATGCGCGCGCTTGCGGTTGGGCTGGTCGGCGCCGTCGAGGGTGAGCGGATCGCCGACCACCAGACCGTGCGGCCGCCATTCGGCCTGCAGGCGATCCAGCGCCGCCCAGTCCGGCCCCTGCGCATGCACGTCGATCACCGCCAGCGCACGCGCGCCGTTGCCGAACGGGCTGCCGACCGCCACGCCGATGCGGCGGTGGCCGACGTCGAAACCGAGCACGGTGCCGTCGCGACGGATCGTCGCGGGCGTGGCGCTGGCTGGCGCGGGAGCCCCAGCCTCAGGCAGGCCGGACTCAGGCATGCCCGCTGTAGTCGGTGAGGCGGAACAGGTCCACGCCGATGCGCCCGGCCGCGGTCTGCCAGCGCCGCTCCAGCGGCAGCTCGAACAGCAGCTCGGCATCGGCCGGCGCGGTCAGCCAGCTGTTCTCACCCAGTTCGTATTCCAGTTGGCCGGCACCCCAGCCGGCGCAGCCCAGCGCGACCACCGCGTTGCGCGGGCCTTCGCCGCGCGCCATCGCCTCGAGCACGTCGCGCGAGGTGGTCAGGAACAGGCCCTCGGCGAAGGCCAGGCTGGAATCCCAGCCGTGCGCGCCATCGTGGATGACGAAGCCGCGCTCCGGATGCACCGGGCCGCCGCTGAGCACCACCTGTTCGCGCAACGCCGCGTCGATGGTCTCGATGCCCATCTGCTCCAGCACTTCGCCCAGGGTGTATTCGGAGGCGCGGTTGACCACCACGCCCATCGCGCCGTTCTCGTCGTGCTGGCAGATCAGCGCCACGCTGCGGGCGAAGTTGGGATCGGACAGCGCCGGCAGCGCGATCAGCAGTTGGTTGGCCAGAGGCGTGGGCAAAGCGGACATGGCCCCATTCTATCGTCCCTCCCGCGTGTGCGCTGCGCCGGGCTGCGGCGGGCTGCCATAATCCGCCCGATCGCGGCCCCGACCGGTCGCCCAGGAGCACGCACGCATGGACACGCCCCCCGACCTGCCGCGCCAGACCCGCGCCTTCATCGTGCTGGTGGCCCTGCTGCAGGGCGCATTGCTGTACCTGGCGCAGCGCGGCGCCGAGAGCGGCCTGTGGCCGTTCGGCTCGCTGGGCGGACAGGTGTGCTGGTACACCCTGGTGCTGACCGTGCCGACCATGACCCTGCTGTCGGTGCGGCACCTGGGCGCGCTGCGCCTGTGGCAGCACACCATCGCGGTGGCGGTGCTGGTGGCGGCGCTGTCGGCCTGGGCCGTCTGGAACGCCACCGGCGCGCCCGGCCTGCGCGCGCGCGAGGTGCTGGGCCCGTTCGGCGCCACCGTGGCGCTGGCGATGTTCGTGCTGCTGCCATGGCTGCAGTGCCGGCTGCAGCACGGGCGCTGGCAGGCGCCGTACCGCGACCTGTTCGAGCATGCGTGGCAGAACGCGCTGACCCTGGCGCTGGCACTGCTGTTCGTCGGCATCTGCTGGTTGGTGCTATGGCTGTGGGGCGCCCTGTTCGCGCTGGTCAAGCTGACCCTGTTCCGCGACCTGTTCCGGCAGACCGCCTTCGTCTATCTGGCCACCGGCACCATGTTCGGCCTGGGCATCCTGATCGGCCGCACCCAGCAGCGTGCGGTGCAGGTGATGCGGCAGATCCTGTTCGCGATCTGCACCGGGCTGCTGCCGCTGCTGGCGTTCGTGGCGGTGCTGTTCGCGCTGAGCCTGCCGTTCACCGGTCTGCAGCCGCTGTGGGAGACCCGCGCCGCGGCCAGCATCCTGATCGCGGTGGTAGCGACGGTGGTGGTCTTCGTCAACGCGGTGTACCAGGACGGCGCCGCCGACGCGCCCTACCCGGCCTGGCTGCAACGGGTGATCGACGCCGGACTGCTCAGCCTGCCGCTGTATGCCGGGTTGGCGCTGTACGCGCTGTGGCTGCGCATCGCGCAATACGGCTGGAGTACCGAACGCTTTGCCGGCGTGTTGGTCGCGGTGGTCGCCTGCGGTTACGCATGCGGCTATGCCTGGGCGGTGCTGCGGCCGGGCGCACGCTGGCTGCAGCCGCTGGCGCCGGTGAACCGGGTGCTGTCGTGGGTGGTGATCGGCCTGGCGCTGGCGGCCAACTCGCCCCTGCTGGACCCCTACCGCCTCGTCGTCGGCGACCAGCTGCAGCGCCTGGCCGACGGCCGCACCAGCGCGGCGCAACTGGACCTGGCCTACCTGCGCTTCGACAGCGGCCGCCGCGGCTACCGCGCGGTGCAGGCGCTGCGCGAGGTGCCCGCCTTCGCCGAGGACCCGGTACAGCGCGAACGCCTGCAGCGCATGCTGCAGCGCCAGCAGCGCTGGGGCGGCGACAACGAGGATGCGCCGCGCAGCAACGATCCGCTGCAGGTGCGCCAGCGCATCGTGCTGGCCGCCGGCAGCGCCGATCCCGGCGCCGCTTGGTGGCAGGCGCTGCTGGCCGGGCAGATCGACGATGGCAACTGCCGGCGCGAAGGCGCGCAGTGCGTGGCGCTGCGCCGCGATCTGGACGGCGATGGCCACGACGACGTCCTGCTGTGCAATGCCGGCGTCGGCTACGGCGTCGAATGCCGCATCCACACCGACCTGGGCAGCGGCTGGAAGGACGTGGCGCGAACCCACCTGTTCCCGCGCCGCGGCGACAACGCCGAGGCGCTGTACCAGGCGCTGCGCGACGGCAAGCTGCAGTTGCTGCCGCGGCGCTGGCCCGACCTGCAATTGCCGGGTGCGCGGCGGACCGAGGTGTACCCCGCCGACCCCAACGACCAGACCGACTGACGGATACCCGCCGCATGAGCAGCTACTGCGATATCGCCCCCGGGCACCCGGTGCACGGCCACTATCACGACCACGAGTACGGCGTGCCGCAACGCGCCGAAGCCGACCTGTTCGAGCGGCTGGTGCTGGAGATCAACCAGGCCGGGCTGAGCTGGGAGCTGATGCTGAAGAAGCGCGCCGGCTTCCGCGCCGCCTACGCCGGGTTCGACGTGGACACGGTGGCGGCCTTCGGCGAGGCCGACGTGCTGCGCCTGCTCGGCGATGCCGGCATCATCCGCAATCGGCTCAAGGTGCAGGCGGCGATCCACAACGCGCAGGTGATCCAGGGCCTGCGCGCCAGCCACGGCAGCTTCGCCGCCTGGCTGGACGCGCAGCATCCGCGCAGCAAGGCCGAGTGGATCAAGCTGTTCAAGCGCACCTTCCGCTTCACCGGTGGCGAGATCACCGGCGAATTCCTGATGAGCCTGGGCTACCTGCCCGGCGCGCACCGCGAAGACTGCCCGGCGTTCGCGCGCATCGCGCAGCTGGATCCGCCGTGGATGCGCGCCGGCTGACGTTGCTGGTGCGCGAGGACCGTAACGACGGCGCCTTGGCGCGGCCTGCACGAGCGCTGCACGAGGCTGCCGGCATGGTCGGCGCATGGCCTTGCGCATCGGCATTTCTGGCTGGCGCTACCCGCGCTGGCGTGGCGTCTTCTACCCGTCCGGGTTGACCCAGCGGCGGGAGCTGGAATACGCCGCGCGGTGCTTCCGCTCGGTGGAACTTAACGGCTCGTTCTATTCGCTGCAGACCCCGAAAAGCTATGCCGCCTGGCACGACGCCACGCCGCGCGGCTTCATGTTCGCGGTCAAGGGCCCGCGCTTCGTCACCCACCTGAAGCGGCTGCGCGACTGCGAGCAGCCACTGGCCAACTTCTTCGCCTCCGGGCTGCTCGCGCTGGGTCCGAAACTCGGCCCGCTGCTGTGGCAACTGCCACCGTCGCTGGCCTTCGATCACGACCTGCTGGACGCCTTCCTGACGCTGCTGCCGCGTACCAGCGAGGCCGCCCTGACCCTGGCGCGCAAGCGCGACAGCGCGCGCATGCGCGATCGCAGCCTGCTGCGGATCGACCGCAACCGGCGCCTGCGCCATGCGCTGGAAGTGCGCCATCCCAGCTTCGCCACCCCGGAAGCGGTGGCCTTGCTGCGCAAGCACCGGGTGGCGCTGGTGCAGGCCGACACCGCCGGCAAGTGGCCGTACCTGGAAGACGTGACCGCCGACTTCCTGTACCTGCGCCTGCACGGCGATGCGCAGCTCTACGCCAGCGGCTACGACGACAAGGCCCTCGACACTTGGGCGCAGCGCATCGATGCCTGGCATCGCGGCGGCGAACCGGCCGACGCGCAGCGCGTCGGCCCACGCGCCCCGTCCCGCGCACGGCGCGACGTGTACTGCTACTTCGACAACGACATGAAGGTGCATGCGCCGTTCGACGCGCGGCGCCTGGCGCAACGGCTCGGCGTGCCGACGCCCTGCCCGGCACGCGGCGACAACGACAGCGGGGGCTGAGCGGCACCTGGCCGCATGTGACGTGCCGGGGCTGAACATCGCACCATGAAACTGTCCCGTAGGAACGGCTTCCGCCGCGACGCAGCGTTACCGGCCATGCCGTTCGCGGATGAAGCCGCTCCTGCGCATTGCCTGTCGTCGTGATGAAAGGATCGCCGACGTCACGCCTACGCGTGCCTGCGTCTGCCGTCGTGCTCGAAGACGCGCTTCCGACGCACTGGGCGGCTAGGCGACGCGCTCCAGTGCTGCTGCATCACCCCGCCAGCCGCGCCTGCCAGAACGGCGCCTGCGCCCAGCGCCGCTCGCGCGCGTACAAGGCCCCGCGTTCGCGCAGGTAGGCGCGGAAGCGCGCGAACACGCCGTCCTGGTACGCCGCCAGCGGTGCCGGGCCAGCACCTTGCAGATGCGCCGCCAGCGCGTGCGCGGCGGCCTCGCCGTCCTGCAAGGCCTTGACGATGCCGTGCGCGGTCAGCGGATCGTAGGCGCTGGCCGCATCGCCCACCGCCAGCCAGTCCTCGCCCACCACCCGACTGAGGATCGCCGACGGCCCCAGCGCGGCGATCAGGCCATCGGCCTCGGGCGCGCGTGCCTCACTCTGCGCCAACCACTGCGCGACGTGCCGGGTCTGTCGCGCCGCCGCCAGCCACACCTCGCGGTCCAGGTACTGCCGTTGCCGGCGCGGCTCCAGCGCCAGGGCCAGCATCAAGCGCGCGTCCGGCAGCTTCGCCGCGTACCACCAGCCGTCGGCGCAGGCCTCCAGCAAGGCCTGCGAGGGAATCGCCTCGGCCTGCTCCAGCGCGAACACACCGGCCACGAAGGCCAGGCAGTCCATCTCGTTGCGCGCCACCCCCAGCCGCCGTACCGCCGCGGCGGCGATGCCACTGGCATCCACCAGGAAGCCGGCACGCAGCCGGCGCACGCCGCCGTCCTCACCACGCAGTTCCAGCACATGGTCGCCATCGGCGGCGCGGCCGACCGCGCCCAGGCGCAGGCCGCGCAGCAGCGTACCGCCTTGTACCGGCACTGCCGCCGCCAGCATCGCGTCGAAAGTGGCGCGATCCACGTGCCAGCCCTTGCCCTGGCCGGCGACGATGAAATCGTTGTAGCCCAGCTCCGCCCTGCCCCAGCTGGCGCAACTGCCGGCCGAGGCCAGCGGCCGCTGCGCCAGGAACGCCTCCCACACGCCCAGCCGCTGCAGCGCCGCGCTGGCGGTCGGCGCCAGCGCTTCGCCCAGCCGCCAGCCCGCGGCGCGACCCATATCGACCACGACCACGTCCTCGACGCCGCGTGCCGCCAGTGCCAGCGCCGTGGCGCAACCGGCTGCGCCGCCGCCGACGATCGCCACGGCATGGCGCGCGTCGGCGGTCGTTGCGCTTGCAGGCTCGGACAACGTCATCGCGTGCGGCTCGTCCGGTGTCACACCGATGGATCGACGGGAACATTCGCCATCGGCCAGGGCGCCACGAACTCCTGGCCCGGATCGAACTGGCTCGCCACTTCGAGGAACAGTTCGGGCGGATACGGCGGCTTGCCGGGGACTTGCGCGATCTGCGCGCCACTGATGACGAAGCCGACCTTGGACCAGTTGGCGACGAAGTCCGCGTATGCCTGGAAGCGTCCAGCCCTGGTCGGATACGGGCTGTCGGTGCCAGCGCCGCGTACCGAGTAGACCTGTTGCCCCAGATACCAGGTGTCGTCGTCCGGGTCGACCTGGCATAGCGCCGCCGGGTAGACCGCGAACGGCCGCTCAGCCGGCCACGACCAGAACAAGGTGTTGTTCGGATTGACCGTTTGCTGCCCCGGATTGGGATCGGGCAGATGGGTGGCGCAGGAGTTGTAGTCGGTATGCCAGGGCACGGACATGAACTTGGACAGATCGCCCGGTTCCACCGGATGCGTTTGCAGCGGCACATAGCCGAAGCTCAGGAACGCGCTGTCCTTGGTCGCCTTGCCGTAGTCCAGCGGCGCCTGGTTGATGCGGAACGGACCGCAGTCCTGGGCCTTCCAGTCCTGCACGTAGAGGTTCACGTCGCGGATCGGAAACGACACCTCGATGCCCGGGCTGTAGCGCCCGCCCAGGCAGTTCTGCAAGGTGACCCGATCCAGCGCTTCGCCAGGACCCAGCGTCGGCGCGCCCACCTGCATGTAGTTCTTGCCGTGCCACTGGCTCAACAGGAAGTACTGGGTGGAACTGACGCTGAGGAAGCTCTTTTGCGCATCGCCCAGCGACAGCGGCATCATCGGCGAGCCGGTCTCGGTGTCCGCGGCGGAGGCCGGATCGCGGATCAGCGTCTTCAGGTTGGGAATCTTCGCGCCCGGATCGTCGGTGGGCTGGATCTGCCCGATCATGTCGTGGCCCTTGATCGCCCCCGACGGCAGGTTGGTGTTCCAGCGCTGCAGCATCGCCGCATGGAAGATCGGCTGGATGTCGTCGCTGAAGGACGGCTGGTAGGTCGCGACGAACGCGTTGTTGGCGTACAGCGACGGCACCAGGCCCAGTGCGCGCACCCACACGTCGTACACGTCGTCCCAGGTGGAGACCACGTTGCGGGTCTGCGGCGCATAGCCCGGATCGCCGGTGACGTACCAGGCGCCCTGCACGCTGGCGGTGCTGCCGTCGTCGAAGAGCAGCACGGCATTGACCGGGCCATCGGCGGCATCGTCGTACCACAGGCCGTTCTCGGTCGCATCCTGCAACGGCGGATAGGTGCCGTCGGTGCCGATCACCGCCGAGGTCCGGGCGAAGCCGCCGGCCACGATCAGCGCGCCGTTGGCCTCCACCCGCATGTCGCCCAACGAATCGAGCGTGCCGAGCGGTTCGTGCAGCGCATGGAACATCGAGGGAAAGCTGACCGGATACGCCGGCTGCGGGTGGATCACACCGCTGGCATCGGCGTAACTGGCGGTGGTGGTCATGTCGAACGCGACGACATCGCTGCCCGCGGCCGCGGCGCTGAGCGCACGCGGACCCGCATCGATCACCAACTGCCGCAGGCGCGTCGGATCGTTGGGATCGGCCGGATTGGCGGCATCGGGATACTTCGGATTGCGCAACTCCAGCAAGTCAGGCGACTCGTAGGCGCCGATGCCGCGAAACTGGCCGCCCTGGCTCACCGTCGAATAGTTGTTGAGCTTCTTGTTGGCCAGATGCACGGTCCAGACGATGTCCTTGACCGTCTTGCCGTCGATCGTGCTGCCCACGTCCACGCGCACGCCGCCGCCGTTGGGATAGCTGCCGGAACTGCCGCTGGGGTAGGCGTAGATGTGGAAGCGCGCGGCCTGGCGCTTGACGTTGCCGGCGGCATCGCGGAACTGCGCGGCGGTGATCGGCGTGGACTCGGTGCCGGGCTGCACCGGCAGCCCGCCCATCAGCCCGTCGGCACCGCGGGTGCCGGCCGCGGTCACCGGTGCGAGATAGAATTCCTGGCTGTCGCCGACGCGGCCGATACCGATCGCCGGATGCACGCGAAACACATTGCTGGTCATGGTGACTTGCTCCTGATCCGGATGAGAGGGGCGCGCCTCAACGCGACGTGGCCGGCCGCGCCGCCGGCGGTGCCTTCTGCGGCAACTGCGCCTGGAAGTAGTCGTTGATCACCACATGGCTGATGTTGACGTTCAGCCCCGGCAACGACTGCGCGCGCGGATCGGGCGAGATCACCTGGGTGGTGTTGTGGCAGGCGAAGCAGTTGTTCTGCGTGCTCTGCACCTGGGTGAAGGTCTCGATGGTGGAATTGGACAGCTTGATCGAGCCGGTGAGCAGCGGCGGCGCCCCGGCGGGCGTCGGCGAGGGAATGCACTCCAGCGCCGACCCGGGCTGGAACGTGCAATTGGGCGCCAATGCGTTCTCGGCGACGAACCAGATGGCGCCGACCTCGAAATAGTTCTTCCACACGTCGTTCAACTGGCCCTGCACCGACGCGTTGATCGACTGGATGTTGGCGATGTTGCAGTCCTGGCCGCTCGGGCACGGCTTCTGCCCGCCGTACGGCACCATGCGGCACACCTGGGTGACCGGGCTCAGCGTCTGCGTCTGCGCGTTCAAGGTCAGCGCACCGGCACCGGCGGCGTTGACGTTGCATTGTTCGATCGGGGTACCGGCTTGGTAGAAGGTCCAGTCCTTGTCGGAGACGGGCTGGCCCGGATTGAGCGGCGCGTCCACGTCCGGCGCATTGTCGCGGTGCTCGAACGTGGCCCAGATCATTTCCGGATGGCCGGCGACGGTGCCGCCGATGTGGAAGCCGACCAGCGCCACGGTCTGGATTTCGGTGTCGCCGGTGGCGACGATCTTGCCCTTGCGCATGCCCAGCTTGGCGATCTGCGCCTGGCGGGTATAGAACGTGGACACGTCCTCGCCCGGCTGCACCACCTTCCACGCCGCCTTCAGGGTCATGCTGCCGACCGGAAAGGCTTCTTTAGGATCGAAGGCGCGCAACGCCTTCGGATCCTGCAGGTGATTGCTGGCCATGAACTGGCCGAACACGTCGTTGGAATGGATCGAGTAATAGACCGCACGTCCATGCCGATCCACCAGCACGCCGTCCGGGCCGGCCTGATCGATCAGTTCCACGGTGCGGGCCTGCTGCGAGCGGCCGATCAACGGATCGAGCACGCCGTCGGCAACGCCGCCGATGCCATCGCTGCTCATGCTCAGGAAGCGCGGCTGTCCGCCCACGTCCTGGGTCAGCCACAGGAAGGCGTTCCACGACCACTGATGGAAGGCGCAATTGCTGCTGGACTGGAAGCCCGCCGAATCCGGCGCCGGCGTCTGCGCATGCGGAAACCACGACGGCGATGGCGGCGCCGGTGGCGTGCAGGTCGCCGCGCTCGGCGCCGGCCCCGGTCCGGGTGTCGGCGCGACCGCAGCGCCGACGCTGTCGGGCTTCGGCCCCGCCCCGGGATTCACGGCAGAACATGCCGCGACCACCACACAGACCACTGCCGCGAATCCCATCGCACGTTTCATCGCACTGCCCCTCGTTCCGTGGAAAAGCTGTCAGCGCCGGCATCCGCCGCAGTGCGCCGGACAGGCAGCACCGCGCCGCCGCGCAGGCGCGGCGTCGAACATCGTGGTCATGTCATGCAGGTGGATCGCGCTCCCCGCGATCGCGTGCGCCGTCGTCGCGCACTCACCCTTTCTTCGACAGCAGCATGCGCTGCGTCACACTCGGGCGGCAAGACCGTTTCGTAGACACCACGGAGATTCCGTAGACAGTTGCCGTGCTGCGCCGACGATGCCGCACGGCGCAAAAGCGAAGCGCTGGCCTGCAGGCATTGCATGCATGCGATGCATGACCAGGCGCAGCGCGTGCAGCGCGTGCGATGTCTCACGACTCTTCTCGCATCCGCAACGGAGACTCGCATGCGGCGATGCGCATGTCGCCGACCGCGCTGCGACCGGCCGTGGACTCACACGCCCATGTAGCGGCCGGCGCGGTGGTTGAACATCAGCACCAGGCTCAGCACCACCGCGCCGATCGCCGAGTACAGCACCTGCTGCGGCGCCAGCAGCCAGAACGCCACCGCCATCAGCGCCGCGTCGAAGCTCATCTGCACTTTGCCCGCGCTCCAGCCGCGGCTGCGCTGCAGGTAGACCGCGAGGATGCCGACGCCGCCGAGGCTGGCGCGGTGACGGATGAAGAACAGGATGCCCAGGCCGACCAGCGCGCCACCGACCAGCGCCGAGAACAGCGGCGTCATCGTCGCCCACTGCGCCCAGCGCGGCAGCAGGTCGGTCAGCAGGCCGCAGGCGGCGACTGCGACGAAGGTCTTGAGGGTGAACTCCCAGCCCATGCGCCGCACCGCCAGCCAATAGAACGGCAGATTGACCAGCACGAACATGAGGCCGAAGTTCCAGCCCAGCGCGTAGTGCAGCAGGAAGGCCACGCCGGCCATGCCACCGATCATCAGCCCACCATGGGCGAACACCGCCAGCCCCAGCGAGGCCACCAGGGTCGCCAGCAGCATGCCCTGCACGTCCTCGGCCACGCTGTGGCGCAGCGCGCGCGCATCCTGCATGGTGCCGGCCGAATCCGGCGGCGGAGTCAGCGGTCCGGCGGTGACGACGGTGCCGTCGTCGGGCAACGGGTCCAGGTCCGGACGCAGATCGGAATCGGGAAGGCTCACGGGAGGGGCACGGCGTGGGGGGCGGTATTAGACACCAGCGCGGCTGTGGTTGCACATGAAACTTTCAATTCAACCCGCGGATGGCTCCCCTCGTGCCTCGATCCGCGGGCACGGGCGCCTCGCCTTCCCCGCGCCACTCGCGCAGTGCGATCTCTCAGTTGGGCAGGTCGACCTGGATTTCATGCGACCCGGCCACGACCGCAATCACCATCCCGACCAGCACCAGCAGCGCCACCGGCGCGGCGATCGCCAGCCATGCCCAGGTCCATGGGCTGAACCGCTCCGCCGCGCCGCGCGGCAAGCCGCGTACCTGCTTGAACCGGGCCAGGCGCTGGTTGACTAGCAGCACCGGTGTCCAGGCCAGCAGGGTCAGCAGCGACAGCACCGAAGGCCACAGTCCGATCAGGCTCAGGCAGCCGTAAGCAAGCCCAGGCCCCAGCCAGCCGACCAGCGCGCTGCGCTGTGCGCCGATGGTGCGTTCCAGCGCACGAAAGTAGGCGAACACCCAGATCAGCGAGAACACCGAGCGCCACACCGGCGAGATGCGCCGGCGCCCGGACAGCAGGCGCAGCGCGCGCCAGTTGCGGTAGAACCAGTACAGCGCATACCAGCCGAAGCTGGTCGCGCACAGCAACGCCAACTTGGTTGCCGACGGTGCGAGCAACGCCGACAGGAGATCGGTGGGCACCGCAGCGGGCACGGCGTCGGGCAGCGCGGCGGTGGGAGCGGCGTACGGGTTATCTACTGGTATGCGTGGCATTCCTGGCTGACCGCACCCTCATCCGCCCCTTCGGGGCACCTTCCCCCGAGAAGGGGGCCATGGTCCCGGTGGGAGAAGGGACACAATCAGCGAACGGCCACGGCGCGATGCCGCCGCTTGTCCGCATACATCGCCGCATCGGCCTGATCGAGCAGTTCCTCCAGCGCCTCCGCGTCCAGATCGCGGCGGTGGCACAGGGCCAGGCCGAAGCTGGCCGACAACCCGGTCGCGAACCCATCGTCCTCGCCGGGCTTGGCAAGCGCCGCGCGCAGTGTGTCGATCAGCGCGTGCGCCCGCTCCGGCGTGGTCAACGGCAAGTACAGCGCGAACTCGTCGCCCCCTCGGCGCCCCAGCAACTGGCCCGGCCGCAGACAGTGCCGGCAACGCTTGACGAAGGCACGCAAGGCCGCGTCGCCAGCCGCGTGTCCGAACTGGTCGTTGATCGCCTTGAGGTTGTCCATGTCGGCGACGATCACCGCCAGCGGACGCGGGTCGTGCGCGGCCAGTTGCAGATCGTTGAGCACCTGCTCCAGGAATCCGGTCCGCGACAGCGCCCCGGTCACCGGATCGCGTACCAGCGCATGGCGCAGCCGCGTGTTGTCGGCATAGAGCCCGGGCACGGCCAGGCCGAAGTAGCTGTTCGCCGCCAGGCTGATCATGGCGAATTGCAGCGCCAGCGCCTGCGCCTCGAGCCGCAGCAACGGCGTGGCCAGGGCGATCAACAGGCTGAAGGCGGCGATCGCCACCAGCGCCTGCAGCATTCCGTGGGTATGCACGATCCACAACTGGATCACCACCACCACGAACAGCGCGAAGACCACCGCCGGCTGCCGCGGCAACGCCGCCGCCAGCGCCATCACCGCCAGGGTGACGCCCAGCAGCAGCGCGAGCTTGACCAGATAACCGGAGACACTTCCGGACGGCGCGATCATCCCCGACAAGCGCGGGATCCCCGGCTGCGGCGCGATCTGCAGGCGCTCGGCCAGATGCAGCACCGCCACGATCGCCAGCGGGCCGAGCGCCAGCAGGCCGGCGTAGTCGCCGATCGCCCACGGGATCAACTGCGCCAGCATGCTCGGCAGATCGATCGCTCCGGTGACGGCCAGCCCGGCGCCACCCAGGCAGGCAGACAGCAGCGAGGCCACCCCGCCGCCCAGGATGAAGCAGGTGACCACACGCGGCAGGCTGATCGAGGACACCCCGCGGCCGACGCGGCGCAGCAGCCAGGCCAGCCCGCCCCAGATGCAGAACTGTTGCGCGGTGAACAGCAGCGCATACCACAGGACTGCCCGACCCGGAACGACCGGGTGGCCACTCGTGCGATAGAAGCTCAGCAGCGTGGCCAGCACGCAGGCGATGGCGATCGCCGGCGCGCCGCGCCAGCCTAGCACCATGAATGTGGCCAGCGTCACCGCCACCGGCGGGAACCACAGGCTGGCATGCAGCTGATAGTCCAGGACCCGCGCCAACTCGAAGACCGCCAGCCACGCCGCCACCAGCACCACCGACAGCACCAGCAGCGCGCCGCGACGGCGCGGCGCCGCGGCGCGCGTGCGAAACGGCGCCTCGGCGTCCCAGCCTGTCATCCATCCGCCTCCGGCCGGCCACGGCCGATGGCCGAACCGGGGCCGACAAAAGCGGTGACCGTGCTGTCGTCGCTGCCGCCCACCACCACCGTCGCTCCGCTGCACAGGCGGATCGGCCAGCTCATGTTGTCCGTGCCATAGGACCATTGCAGCGTGCCGTCGCCCGCGTTCCAGACGCTGAACGCGCCAGGCGTGCCGTCGGGATGGCCATCGGCCAGCCCCAGCCACTGACCGCTAGGGTCGAACGCCAGGCAGTTGGGCGAGTGCGCGCTGTGCGCGGTCCACTGCAGCGTCGCCGCGGGGCCGGTATCGGCGTACACGGCGACGACGCCGCCACCCTTGAGGTTGCCGGCGATCGCGACCTTGTCGCCGGCGCGGTCGCAGGCCACCCCATAGATGGTCGTCGCCCCCTCGGGCACCGTCTCGGTCCAGGCCGGCGCAGGCGTTTTCTGGAACGCCGCCACGTCGAAGGCGTACAGCGTGCCGTCGCTGGCACCGGCATAGGCCCGGCGCCCATCGCCGGACAGCGCCGCGGCATGCACACGGGCCTGCCTGGGCAACTGCCAGCGCGTCAGCGCCGCCGGTTGTCCGGACGCGATCGAGAACAGGATGATCTCGCCCTGTGCGCTGGCCACCAGTCCGATCGTACCGTCGGCGGCGAGGCCGGTGGCGATCACGCTGTCGGCGCTGTCGCTGTCGCCACCAGCGCTCAGCGCGATGCACACGGGCGCGGCGGCGAAGGGCCCGTCGCCGTCGCGGCAGAACAGATAGCCCTGCTCGGCACCGGCCAGCAACGTTTGCCCACGCGCATCCAGCGCCACCATGTTGCCGCGGCCAGGGAGCGGATACGACAGCAGTTCCTTTCCGCCGGGAACCGCCCAGGCACTGATGAAGCCCGCATACGGCGCCTGGCTCTGCCAGCCGCAACTGGCCACGGTGCCGCCGTCCGCCGCCACGTCGACCCAGTACACGCCCTGCCAGCCCTCGAACTCCTTCTTCAGCAGAAGGTTGCCCGCCCGATCCCAGGCATAGGTGCCGAAGCACCCCTGCTGGTCGTCGCGCACGTCGCTGCGCGTGGCCGCGGGTGCGATGCGTTCGAAGATCTTGCGTTGCTCGAGCGGCACCGCTTCCAGCCCGGGAATCTGCGACAGGCCGCCGTACTGGTGGAAAAAGGTGCCGGCGACGATGACATCGCCATCGTCGGACAGCGCCACCGAGTTGATGTAGTAGCCGGCATGCGGCTGTGTCGACCAGAGCAATTCAGGCACGTCGTTCATGGCGGCTTCCCTCCCTTCGGCTGAAGCGTCCGCGATGGACTTACGGCGGACGGCTGACTGAAACACGACACCCGTGAACGCACCGGAGACGGCCGCGATGCCATGGGTTGCCCGTCATCGCACGGGCGCCTGGCCTCGCGCTCGCGCGCCGGACCGGCTCAGCGCACCTCGGCGATCTCGACCCCGTCCAGGCCCTGCGCCAGGGTGCGCGCGTCGCCGCCCTGGGCCAGCTTGATGCGCAGGCGCACCTCGTTCTGCGAGTCGGCGTGGCGCAATGCGTCCTCGTAGCTGATCTCGCCGGCCTGGTACAGCTCGAACAGGCTCTGGTCGAAGGTCTTCATGCCCAGGTTGGTGGACTCCTTCATCACGTCCTTGAGCTTGTGGATCTCGCCTTCGCGGATGTAGTCCTGCACCAGCGGCGTGCCGAGCATGATCTCCATCGCCACGCGGCGGCCCTTGCCGTCCGGGGTCGGGATCAGCTGCTGCGCGACCACCCCGCGCAGGTTCAGCGACAGATCCATCAGCAGCTGGCTGCGGCGGTCTTCGGGGAAGAAGTTGATGACGCGGTCCATCGCCTGGTTGGCGTTGTTGGCGTGCAGGGTGCACAGCACCAGGTGGCCGGTCTCGGCGAAGGAGATGGCGTGGTCCATGCCCTCGCGGGTACGCACCTCGCCGATCATGATCACGTCCGGCGCCTGGCGCAGGGTGTTTTTCAGTGCGTTCTCCCAGCTGTCGGTATCGATGCCGACCTCGCGCTGGGTGATGATGCAGCCCTCGTGCTTGTGCACGAACTCGATCGGGTCCTCGATGGTGATGATGTGGCCGGTGGAGTTCTGGTTGCGGTAGCCGATCATCGCCGCCAGCGAGGTCGACTTGCCGGTGCCGGTGGCGCCGACGAAGATGATGATGCCGCGCTTGGTCATCGCCAGGGTCTTGATCACCGGCGGCAGGTTCAGCTCGTCCACGCTGGGAATGCGCGTCTCGATCCGGCGCAGCACCATGCCAACCTGGTTGCGCTGGTAGAAGCAGCTGACGCGGAAGCGTCCGACCCCGGCCACGCCGATGGCGAAGTTGCACTCGTGGGTCTTCTCGAACTCCTCGCGCTGCGCCGGCGTCATCACGTTCAGCACCAGGTCGCGGCTCTGCTGCGGAGTCAGCGGCGTCTGCGTGATCGGGGTGATCTTGCCGTGCACCTTGATCGCCGGCGGCATGCCCGAGGTGATGAACAGATCCGACGCCTTCTGGTGCGCCATCAGTTTCAGGAAGGAGGTGAAGTCGATGGTGCTCATGGCGTGCTCCTTCGGAGCGGAGATTGGGGAGTCGGGATTGGGGATTGGTAACAGCGGGCATCCTAGGATCGGAGAGACCCGCGTTTGCGAATCCCCAATCCCGAATCCCAATCCCCGCTACTCGAACAACCGCTTGTCCTTGGCGTACTCGCGGGCCTGGTTGCGGGTGATCAGGCTGCGCTTGACCAGGTCCTGCAGGTGCTGGTCCAGGGTCTGCATGCCGTTCTGCTGGCCGGTCTGGATCGCCGAGTACATCTGCGCCACCTTGTCCTCGCGGATCAGGTTGCGGATGGCGGGGGTGCCGACCATGATCTCCCACGCCGCGGTGCGGCCGCCGCCGACCTTCTTCAGCAGCGCCTGCGAGATCACCGCGCGCAGCGATTCGGACAGCATCGAGCGCACCATCGGCTTCTCGCCGGCGGGGAACACGTCGATGATGCGGTCGATGGTCTTGGCCGCCGAGCTGGTGTGCAGGGTGCCGAACACCAGGTGGCCGGTCTCGGCCGCGGTCAGCGCCAGGCGGATGGTTTCCAGGTCGCGCAATTCGCCGACCAGGATGATGTCCGGGTCTTCGCGCAGCGCCGAACGCAGCGCCTCGTTGAAGCCGTGGGTGTCGCGGTGCACCTCGCGCTGGTTGATCAGGCACTTCTGCGAGGTGTGCACGAATTCGATCGGATCCTCGACGGTGAGGATGTGGCCGTATTCGTTCTTGTTGATGTAGTCGATCATGCCGGCGAGCGTGGTCGACTTGCCCGAACCGGTCGGCCCGGTGACCAGGATCAGGCCCTGCGGCTGGTCGATCAGCTGGCGGAAGATCGGCGGGCAGCCCAAGTCCTCCAGGGTCAGCACTTCGGAGGGAATGGTGCGGAACACCGCGCCGGCGCCGCGGTTCTGGTTGAACGCGTTGACGCGGAAGCGCGCCAGGCTGGGGATCTCGAAGGAGAAGTCGACCTCGAGGAATTCCTCGTAGTCGCGGCGCTGCTTGTCCGACATGATGTCGTAGACAAGCGCATGCACCTGCTTGTGGTCCAGCGCCGGAATGTTGATGCGGCGGACGTCGCCATCGACCCGGATCATCGGCGGCAGGCCCGCGGACAGGTGCAGGTCGGACGCCTTGTTCTTGACCGAGAACGCCAATAGTTCAGCGATATCCATACGCTGCTTTTCCCCTTGGGCTGCGACTGGAAGGATGATTCCCCGGCCGGCAGTATAGCGCCCTTCCCTTTGCCGGAACGCCGCCCGTGCCCCTCTCTCCGCTGCAACAGATCCGCCTGGACATGGACCGCGCCGCCGACGCCGCAGGTCGCCCGCACGCGCAGTTGCTGGCGGTGTCCAAGACCCAGCCGGCCGAGGCCGTGGCGGCGCTGGCCGCACAGGGGCAGCGCGCCTTCGGCGAGAACTACGTGCAGGAAGCGGCGGCCAAGATCGCCGCGCTGGCCGAGGCCGGACTGGAGTGGCACCTGATCGGCCACCTGCAGTCGAACAAGGCCGAACTGGCGGCGACGCTGTTCCACTGGGTGCAGACCGTGGACCGGCCCAAGCTGGTCGCCGCCCTGGCCAAGGGCCGCACCGCCGCGTCCGCGCCGCTGAACGTGCTGATCCAGGTCAACATCGACGACGAGGCCAGCAAGCATGGCTGCCAGCCCGACGCCGTGGACGCCCTGGCCGCGGCCATCGCTGCGCAGCCGACGCTGGCCCTGCGCGGGCTGATGGCCATTCCCGCGCCCTGGCCCGAGGCCGAGCGCCGCATCGACGCGTTCGCGCGCATGCACGCCCTGTTCGCGCGGCTGCGCGCGGCCCATCCGCAGGTCGACACCTTGTCGATGGGCATGAGCGGCGACTTCGCCGACGCGATCGCTGCGGGCGCCACCATGGTGCGGGTCGGCACTGCGCTGTTCGGCGCGCGCGGTCCACGCGTTGCTGGCTGATCCCGCTGCTGCGGGCGCCGCATTACCGCACTTCCCGTGACACTGTGATGATTTGTCTACGGGCGCTTCAAAGACGATTCACCAACATCGGAATTCTGTCGTAGCCGATCCTGTTGAAAACCATAGAGTTTCGGGATGAATGAAAGGTTCGCTCCGACAGCGCTTGCTGAACCATGCGACACGGTTGCGAACCGTTAATTCAGTCACGTTTCAGACGTGCACGCTTCGGCTTCCATGGCGGCCGACCGCGGGTACTCCGCAGTCCATTGCCGAATGCGCTCGGCTCGAACGAGGTCACAGATGCAAGCATCCACCCGATTGCTGTTCGCCTCCTGCGTCATTGGTCTGCTGCACGTCCCCGCGGCCATGGCCGCGCCGACGGCGACGCCGGCCTGGACCAACGAAGAAGCGATGATGTCGCCCGCACAAGTCCAGGCCCGCACCGCCTGGCGCGAAACCATGGCGCATCAACCGACGCCGGCGGAAGGCTGCTTCCATGCCAACTTCCCCGATACGCAGTGGCAAGCGGACACCTGCAAGACCCTGACCCGCCGCGTGCATCCGATCCCGCACAAGATCCTGTTCGGCGCCACCGAAACCACCGGCAACGGCTACGACTACGCGCTGCGTTCCAGCAGCCTGATCAGCAAGGTCGTAGGCAGCTTCCCGCAGGTCACCGGCGTGACCTCGGAACAGGGCGTCGGCGTGGCGTCCTTCGGCGGCGGCGGCATCCTCGGCCCGAACGAGTACTCGCTGCAGATCAACTCCAACTACAACGCCACCACCAGCGTGTGCGGCGGCCGCTCCGGCTGCACCGTGTGGCAGCAGTTCGTCTACGCCACCGACTACGAGACCCAGGGCCAGGCCGCGGTGTTCATGCAGTACTGGCTGATCGGCTACGGCAGCAGCTGCCCGAGCGGCTGGATGAGCGGCGGCGGCTCGGACTGCTACCGCAACAGCAACGCGGTCAGCGCGCCGGACGTGCCGGCCACGCAACTGGCCAACCTCAAGCTGACCGGCTCGGCCACCGCCAACGGCAACGACACCATCACCTTCACCAACAACGGCACCGCCTACAGCGTCAGCGCCAAGGACAGCGTGGTCAAGCTGGCCACGGTGTGGAAGGACGCCGAGTTCAACGTGGTCGGCAACGCCGGCGGTTCCAGCGCCAATTTCAACTCTGGCTCGTCGATCACGGTGAAGGTGGCGGCCACCAACGGCTCCACCGCCGCCCCGACCTGCGCGGCCAATGCCGGCAGCACCGGCGAGACCAACAACCTCAACCTGGGCAGCTGCTCGACGGCCGGCGGCAGCACCCCGTCGATCTCCTTCACCGAGTCCAACTGAGGCCACCGCGCCAGACCGCACACCGCGGCTGGCGCGTTCTCGCCTGACACGATCCGGTTGCGCCGCAACGCAGCACTGCGGCGCGGCGCAACCGCTACCATGGCGCTCCCTCTTCGCGACGGTGTTGCGCCATGGCTCCCGCTTCCCACGATTCCCACGCCGCCGACATCGCCTTCATCGGCGGCGGCAACATGGCGCGCAGCCTGATCGCCGGGCTGGTTCGCCAGGGCGCCGATCCACGCCGCATCCGCGTGGCCGAACCGGTGGCGGCGCTGCGCGAAGCATTGGCGGCCGAGTACGCAGTGCAGGTGTTCGCCAGCGCAGCCGAGGCCGTGGACGGTGCGGCGCTGTGGATGTTCGCGGTCAAGCCGCAGATGCTGCGTGGGGTCTGCAGCGAACTGGCCGCGCTGGCACAAGCCCAGCGGCCGCTGCTGGTGTCCATCGCCGCCGGCATCACCATCGCGCAACTGGACCGCTGGCTCGGCGGCGGCCACGCATTGGTGCGGGCGATGCCCAACACCCCCGCCCTGCTCGGCGCCGGCGTCACCGGCCTGTTCGCCAACGCCGGCGTCGACGCCGCACAGCGCACCCGCGCCGAGCACGTGCTGGCCGCCGCCGGCGTCACCGTGTGGGTCGAGGACGAAGCGCTGATCGATGCGGTCACCGCGGTGTCCGGCAGCGGACCGGCCTACGTCTTCCTGCTCGCCGAGGCGATGGAGGCGGCGGGCATCGCCCAGGGCCTGTCCGCCGACACCGCGCGCACCCTGACCCTGCAGACCGTGCTCGGCGCGGCGCGCATGCTCACCGAGTCCGGCGAAGCGCCCAGCGAACTGCGTCGCCGGGTGACCTCGCCCAACGGCACCACCCAGGCCGCGATCGAGACCTTCCAGCACGGTGGCTTCGAGGCGCTGACCGCGGCCGCGATCGCCGCCGCGGCCGAACGCGGCCGTGCCCTGTCCGCCGCCAACGACGACTGAGCGCGGCCAGCAAACTGCTGCACGGCCGCCAGGTGGGCGCGCACGGCGCTCGGCATCGGCATGTAGCGCTTGTACACTGCGGTCCTGCGCGCCGTCCGCCCGCCTGGCGACTGCTTGCGATGTTTTGTCAGCCACTCCAAGCCGGAGAACGCCGATGCGTGTCCTGCCCACTGCGCTGTTGTGCCTGGCCCTGGCCGCCTGCGCGGACCAGGACACCCCACGCCCGGCGACGCTGCTCGCCGCCACCCCGGCGCAGGCCGATTTCGGCACGCTGCGCGTGCACTACAACGCCTTGCCCACGCTGGCGATGAGCGAGGACGTGGCACGTCGCTACGGCATCGCCCGCGAAGCCGACACCGCGCTGGTGATGATTGCGCTGCGCACCCTGCACGGCAGCGAGGAAGCGCCTGCAGTCGGTACGGTGGAGGCGGTGGCGACCGACCTCAGCGGCCAGCGCCAGCCGGTGGCGCTGCGCGCGGTCCGTACCGACGCCTACACCGACTACGTGGGCACGGTACGCAGCAGCGCCCACGACCAGTTGCGCTTCGTCGTGCAGGTCCGCACTGCCGACGGCGCCGGCACGGTGCGCTTCACCCGCAATTTCTAGCGCGCGTCCACGCTGCGCGGGCAACACAAACCGTCGCAGGAGCGGCTTCAGCCGCGACGGGGCTTTCCCGGTAACGCCAGGTCGCGGCTGAAGCCGCTCCTACGGAAAGATCGACAGACCGACCTAAGCTCACAGAGCTGGGTAAGTACGGACGTGCGTTGTGGGAGGGACTTCAGTCCCGACTGCATGCAGCGTCAGACGCCTTTCCGCTTCGCTCGTCGCGACTCAAGGGCACGATGAAAACGACGTCTCCATCATCCTCGACAAGCGAGCACCTGTGGCCACGCGCGCGCTGCACTCATAGCAATCAGCCTTCGCGTCATCCGAGCACACACACGCCGCAATGCCGCGACTTCCACCGGCATCGCGTCGGGACTGAAGTCCCTCCCACACCGTCTCGATCCCATATCGCAGCGCCGTTGCTTGCCGGGGGGCGGCTTCAGTCGCGACCGGGCTTTACCGGGAAAGGCCGTTCGCAGCTGAAGCCGTTCCTACGGACAGACCGACTTGCACACCAGGACGATCACAGACGCCCGTTGTGGGAGGGACTTCAGTCCCGACTGCATGCAGCGTCAGGCACCTGTCCTCTTCGCTCTTCGCGCTGACGGGCGCGGTGAAGCGCCACGTCTCCACCATGCTCGACAAGCTCGGCAACCGCGATGGCCACCGGCATCGCGTCGGGACTGAAGTCCCTCCCACACTGCCTTGATCCCACATGGCCCACCGTCGTATGCCGTAGCAGCGGCAAACGCAGCGACATCACACGTATTCGCCACGCACAGACGCGCCGCTCAATCCTCCGCCCAGCGCTGCGGCCCATCGCCGTGCGCGGCCAGGGTGTCGGCCGGGTTGCTCAGGCGGCAGCGGCGCAGCGACAGGCAGCCGCAGCCGATGCAGTCGGTGAGCTGGTGGCGCAGGCGGGTCAGCTGCAGAATGCGTGCGTCCAGCTCCTCGCGCCACACCGCCGACATCCGTGCCCATTCGGCGCGGGTCGGGGTGCGCGCGTCGGGCAACTGCGCGAAGGCGGCCTTGACGCTGTCCAGCGGCACGCCGACGCGTTGCGCCACGCGGATCACCGCCAGCCGGCGCAGCACGTCGCGCGTGTAGCGGCGCTGGTTGCCGGCGGTGCGCATGCTGCGGATCAGGCCCTTGCTCTCGTAGAAGTGCAGCGCCGACACGGCCACGCCGCTGCGCGCGGCCACCTGCCCCACGCTCAGTTCCTCCTGCATCGCTTGACCTCGAGTCCGGTTGAGGTTGCATGCTGCACGGCCTGCAGGCACCCACGCAAGCCGCCGCCTGCACACGTCCAACCGCTTTCCCAGGGATTCCGATGCAAGACCACGCCACTGCCACCGATGCCCCACCCGCTCCGGCCGCTGCCGGCTCCGTGCTGGCGCCGGCCCACCGCGCCACCACCATCGGCATGGTCGCGCTGGTGTCGCTGATCGCCTTCGAGGCGCTGGCGGTGGCCGCGGCGATGCCGACCGTGGCCCGCGAACTGGAGGGCCTGCGGCTGTACGCGCTGGCCTTCGGCGGCACCCTGGCCACCAGCGTGATCGGCATGACCGTGGCCGGGCGCTGGAGCGACCTGCACGGGCCGGCGGCGCCGTTATGGGCCGGCCTGGCCTGCTTCGTCTGCGGCCTGCTGCTGGCCGGCTTCGCTCCATCGATGGGGATGCTGCTGGCCGGTCGACTGGTGCAGGGCCTCGGCGCCGGTGCGATCTCGGTGGTGTTGTATGTGCTGGTCGCGCGGCTGTATCCGCAGGCGATCCGCCCGCGCATGTTCGCCGCGTTCTCCGCCGGCTGGGTGGTGCCGTCGCTGATCGGCCCCAGCATCAGCGGACTGATCGTCGAGCACGTCGGCTGGCGCTGGGTGTTCCTGGCAGTGCCGCTGCTGGCGCTGCCGGCGGCGGCGCTGCTGTGGCCAGCATTGCGACGGCTGCCGCCCGCCGCAACCACGGACGGCGCCAGCGGCGCATCGCGGCTATGGTCGCTGGGCGCCGCGGCCGGGGTCTGTCTGCTGTACCTCGGCGGCCAGCAGCGCGGGCTGTGGGCGGCGCTGCTGCTGCCGTCGGCGTTGGCGCTGCTGGTGCTGTGCGCCTGGCGATTGCTGCCGGCCGGCACCCTGCGCGCCGCGCGCGGCCTGCCCAGCGTGATCGCGCTGCGTGGCGTCGCCGGGTCGGCATTCTTCGGCTGCGAGGCGTTCCTGCCGCTGCTGCTGTCGCGCGAACGCGGGCTGTCGCCGGTGTGGGCCGGCGTGGCGTTGAGCGCCGGTGCGCTGGGCTGGTTCGCCGGCTCCTGGTACCAGGGCCACTACGGCCGCGACGCCACCCGCCTGCGGCGGCTGCGCCTGGGCTGCACGCTGATGGCGCTGGGCATCGCGACCACGACGCTGGCGCTGCTGCCTGCGGTGCCGGCGGCACTGGCGATCGGCGGCTGGACCGCCACTGGCCTCGGCATGGGGCTGATCTATCCGACCCTGGCGGTGCTGACCCTGACCCTGTCGCCACCGGCGCGGCAGGGCCGCAACAGCTCGGCGCTGCAGTTGAGCGAGGCGATCGCGGTGGCGACCACGCTGGCGGTCGGCGGCTCGCTGTTCGCCGCGCTGCTTGCGTACTCGGCCGCTGCGGCGTATCTGTCGACCTTCGCCGTCGCCGCATTCATGGCCCTGCTCGGCCTTTGCATCGCCGGACGCACCCAGCCGGCGCCTGGCTAGTCCATCTCATCCGTTTTCGCGCATGGCGCGCCGTGGTGACGCACACGTGCGGCAGAGACGAGCGAGGCAGCGATCCTTTGCCCGCCTCCGAACGATGACGCGGCCATGGATGCGGGGATTGCAGCACTTCTGGTGGGCTCCGACCGGTGTGCCGCCGACGCCGCGCGGCTTGCGCTGACCGCCATCCAGGCCCTGCGCCACGCAACGCTTCCGGCGCATCTGCCAGACGACGCGGCGTGCTCGCGGATCGGGAAAAGCGCTACGTCGCGTCCTCGCGCCTGGCCCAGGCCTGGATGATGTCGGCGATGGCGCGCACGCCGTCGGTGAGCGCGGCCGGCCCCGGCTGCAGGATCAGCGGCGACTTGATCTCGAACAGTTGTCCGTCGCGCACCGCCGGAATCGCTGCCCAGCCCGGTCGCGCGGCGACGCGCTCGGGACGGAAGCGCTTGCCGCACCAGGAGCCGAGGATGATGTCCGGCGCACGCCGCACCACCTCGTCGCCGTTGGCGAGGATCCGCGCCTTGGCCAGCGGCTGCACCGACAGTTCCGGGAACACGTCGTCGCCGCCGGCGATGCCCACCAGTTCGGCAACCCAGCGGATGCCGGTGATGATCGGCTCGTCCCATTCCTCCAGGTACACCCGCGGCCGCCGCGGCAGCGTGGCGGCCTGCGCGGCGATGGCGTCGAGGCCGCGCTGCAGATCGTCGGCGTAGTCCATGGCGCGCTTGCCAGCGCCGACCAGGGCGCCGAGGCGGCGGATGTAGTCGAGGATGCCGTCGACGCTGCGGTGGTTGGCGATCCACACCTCCACGCCATGCCGCACCAGTTCGGCGGCGATGTCGGCCTGGATGTCGGAGAAGCCGATCGCCAGGTCGGGCTGCAGCTTGAGGATCTCGCCGATCTTGGCGCTGGTGAAGGCGCTGACCTTGGGCTTGTCGCGGCGCGCCTGCGGCGGGCGCACGGTGAAGCCGCTGATGCCGACGATGCGCTGCTGTTCGCCGAGCGCGTACAGGGTCTCGGTCGGCTCCTCGGTCAGGCAGACGATGCGCTGCGGGCCCATCCTCAGCGCGCCTCGCCCGAACACGCGCGCGCTGCGGCGGCGGCGCCGCGGCGGGCCGGGCCGGCGCCGCTCACGGGAACAGCATCCGCTTGCTCCAATGGCCCGCGGCATCGGCCTCGTAGCGCCAGCGCTCGTGCAGGCGGTACTTGGCGCCGTACCAGAACTCGAAGCTGCGCGGCACCACGCGGAACCCGCCCCAGCCGTCCGGACGCGGCACCTCGCGGCCCTCGAAGGTGGCCTCGGCCTTGGCCACGCGCTCTTCGAACTCCTCGCGCGACTCCAAGGTGCGCGACTGCGCCGAGGCCCAGGCGCCGATCTGGCTCATGCGCGGGCGCGAGGCGAAATAGGCATCGGCCTCGGCCGCGGCGACCAGTTGCACCTCGCCGTCGATGCGCACCTGCACCCCGTCCTCGCGCATGCGCCGCCACAGAAACAGCAGCGAGGCCTGCGGATTGGCCTGCAGCTCGCGGCCCTTCTGGCTGTCCAGGTGGGTGTAGAACACGAAGCCGCGCGCGTCGTAGGCCTTGAGCAGCACCACCCGCGACGACGGGCGCGCCTCCAGCGTGGCCGAGGACACGACCATGGCGTTGTATTCGGCCTCGTCGCTGGTGCGCGCCTCGGCGAACAGGTCGGCGAACGTGGACAGGGCTTCGGCGTAGAGATCGGGCATGGCGACAGGCACTCGGCGGACGATGCGCCATTGTCGCGCCATGCACCGCGCGACGCACGCCTCACCGCACGATGGCGCGTGCGGGGCCTGCGCAGCGCGCGAGGCGGCGCCGGTCTCTGCTAGCATCGGCGGATGAATCCCGCCCCCAACCTGGTGCTGGTCGGCCCGATGGGTGCCGGCAAGAGCGTCATCGGCCGCCGCCTGGCCGAGCGCTTCGGCCTGGTCTTCGTCGACAGCGACCAGACCATCGTCGAACGCACCGGCGCCAGCATCGCCTCGCTGTTCGAGCACGCCGGCGAAGCCGGCTTCCGCGAACACGAGCGCGCGGTGCTGGAAAGCATCCTGAGCACGCCCGGCCACCTGATCTCCACCGGCGGCGGCGCCGTGCTCAATGCCGACAGCCGCCGCGAGATGCGCGAGCACGGTTTCGTGGTGTACCTGCGGGTCGGCGTGGCCGCGCAACTGCAGCGCCTGCACCGCGACCGCAGCCGCCCGCTGCTGCAGCGTGGCGACCGCGAGCAGGTGCTGCGCGACCTGCACGCGGTGCGCGAACCGCTGTACCGCGAGGTCGCCGACCTGATCCTGGACACCGACCACTTCACCCCGGCCGAGGCCACCGCGCAGCTGGTCGTGCGCCTGGCCGCGTCGTGGAAACTTCCGGAACCCACTGCATGACGGCAGCATCGCGCACGGTCCAGGTCGCTGGCGACCCGGCCTACACCATCCGCATCGGCCCTGGCCTGCTCGACGACGGCGCCGCGCTCGCCGCGCACGTGCGCGGCCGCCACGTGCTGCTGCTCAGCGACAGCCAGGTGGCGCCGCTGTATGCCGCGCAGGTCCGCAGCGCGCTGTTGGCAACGCGCCCGGAGCTGCAGATCGGCGACTTCGTGATCCCCGCCGGCGAAGCCTCCAAGACCCTGGACCACTTCGCCGCGGCGATCGCCGCACTGGCCGCACTGGGGGCCACCCGCGACGCCTGCGTGCTGGCGCTGGGCGGCGGCGTGGTCGGCGACCTGGCCGGCTTCGCCGCCGCCTGCTGGATGCGCGGCGTGGACTGCGTGCAACTGCCGACCACGCTGCTGGCGATGGTCGACTCCTCGGTCGGCGGCAAGACCGCGGTGGACATTCCGCAAGGTAAGAACCTGGTCGGCGCCTTCCATCCGCCGCGCGCGGTGCTGGCCGACACCGCCACGCTGCGCAGCCTGCCGCCGCGCGAACTGCGCGCCGGGCTGGCCGAGGTGATCAAGTACGGCGCCATCCGCGACCCGCTGTTCTTCGAATGGCTGCATGCCGAACGCCGCGCGCTGCTGGCCGGCGACCCGGCGGCGCTGGCGCAGGCGATCGCGCGCAGTTGCGAACACAAGGCCGAGATCGTCGCCCGCGATCCGCTGGAGAAGGGCGAGCGCGCCCTGCTCAACCTCGGCCACACCTTCGGCCACGCCATCGAGACCGAACAGGGCTACGGCGCCCCGGACAACGCCAACCTCAACCACGGCGAAGCGGTGGCGGTGGGCATGGTGCTGGCCGCCGAACTGTCGGCGCGGCTGGGCATGGCCAGCGCGCAGGACACGGCGCAACTGCGCGCGTTGCTGCACGACTTCGACCTACCGACCGCACTGCCGGCCGGCTTGGCGCCGGAAGCGCTGCTGGCGCGCATGCGCCTGGACAAGAAGAACCTGGCCGGACGCCTGCGGCTGGTGCTGTGGCGCGGCATCGGCCACGCCGAGATCGTGCCCGACGTCGACGAGGCCGAGGTACTGGCGGTGCTGACGGCCGGCTGAGCGCAGGCACGGCCGCGCCAGCGCGCGATCCCGTGCGCGGCGTCTGCAGGGCACGCTGATCCCGGCGGGAAGCGCGCTTGCAGCAGCGGCGCTTGTTCCCTTTTGCGGGATGAGCCGCGACGGGTGCTTGTCGGGAACGCCTGCCGCGACTGAAGGACACCGCTCATCACTTGCGTTGTCGCGCCTCGGCCGGAGACATCGCACCCCTCGCAGGAGCGGCTTCAGCCGCGAAGGGCATTCCCGGGAAAGCCCGTCGCGGCTGAAGCCGCTCCTACGGAGGGGGTCACGACGTGTCCGCTTGAGCCGCGGCAAAGCGAGTGATAAGCGGTGCCCTGAAGTCGCTCCTGCAACGCAATGACGCGTCTGGCTGCGCCGATGGCAAGACGCGTGATGAAACGTGCCGTGCGCTCCGCCAGTCGCACGCGCACTCAGCGTGCCTGCCGCCAAGCCCGCGGGGTCTGCCCCACCTGCGCCTTGAACACGCGCGACACCGCGGCCTCGCTGCCGTAGCCCACTTCGTCGGCAAGCTGCTTCAGCGGCCGCCCTTCGCGCAGGCCGCGCTGCACCAGGGCGATGCGCCAGTCCTGCAGGTACTGGCCCGGCGTGCAGCCGAGAGTCTCGCGGAAGCTGCGCGCGAACGCGCTGCGCGACATGCCGGCACGGGCCGCCAGGCTCTCCAGCGTCCAGGGCTGCGCCGGGGCGTCGTGGATGCCGGTCAGCGCCAGCCGTAGCCGTGCATCGGCCATGCCGGCGAGCATGCCGCCGTCGGCGAGTCCCTGTTCCATCAACTCGCGGATCACGTGCACCAGCACCACCTCGAACAGCCGGTTCAACACCGCCTGGCGCCCGCAATGCTGCGCGAACGCTTCCTCGAACAGGAGCTGCAGCAGCGCCTCGCCCTGACGCAGTGCGTCCAGCGGCAGGCAGATGCAGGCCGGCAAGGCGCGCACCAGCGGATTGGCCGCGCCGCCGCTGAAGCGCAGGTGCGCGCAGGCGAAATCCGCACCGCGTTGCGCATCGATCTCGAAGCGATGCGGCATGGCCTGCGGGTATAGCAGCAGGCTGGGCCGATCGATCCGCAGCACGCCTCCGTCGCCGTTGTGGACGACCACGCTCCCCTCGCGCAGCAGGTGCAGCTGGCCGCGGTCGCCATCGTCGAGCCGGTGCAGGCCGCACAGCGTGCCGGCGTGGAAGACCTCGGCGCTGACCGAGAAGTGGGTCAACAAGGCGGCCAGGCGGTCGGTCACTCAGGACTCCAGGTAAAGTTTTATGGACGATTCGCCACCTATCGTACCGTCCTGGCGCGCAAAGTCACTCCTGTCGCCGGCACCCGCCCGGCATGCCCCAGGAACCGCCATGAAGACCCTGCTTCCCTTGCTCGCCACCTCGCTGCTGGCCGGCGCGATCGGCACCGCCACCGCCGCAACGCCCGCAGATCAGCCCGCGCCGTTGCGCCCGGTCGCGAAGTTCCTCGATGCGCTCAACGGCAGCGGCGGCAAGCCGATCGAGCAGCTCACCCCGGCGCAGGCGCGCCAGGTGCTGGTCGGTGCCCAGGCCAATATGCCGTTGCCGCCGGCCGAGGTGAGCCGCACCACCATCCAGGCCGACGGCAAGCCGCTGAACCTGGTGATCGTGCGGCCGCCGCACACCACCGGCCAGGTATTGCCGGCCTTCATGTTCTTCCACGGCGGCGGCTGGGTGCTGGGCGATTTCCCGACCCACGAACGCCTGATCCGCGACCTGGTCAATGCCTCCGGCGCGGTGGCCGTCTATGTGGACTACACGCCATCGCCGGAAGCGCAGTATCCGGTCGCCATCCACCAGGCCTATGCCGCCACCCGCTGGGTCGCCGAGCATGGCGCGCAGATCGGCGTGGACGGCAAGCGCCTGGCGTTGGCCGGCAACAGCGTCGGCGGCAACATGGTCGCGGCCGTGGCGCTGCAGGCCAAGGCGGCCGGAACACCGGCGCTGCGCTACGACCTCATGCTGTGGCCGGTGACCGACGCCCGCTTCGACGACGGGTCGTACCAGCAGTTCCAGAGCGGCTACTTCCTCACCCGCAACATGATGACGTGGTTCTGGGACAACTACACCACCGACCCCAAGGCCCGCGCCGAGATCACCGCCTCGCCGCTGCGCGCCACCCCGGCGCAGCTGGCCGGCCTGCCTCCGACACTGATCCAGACCGCCGAACTGGACGTGCTGCGCGACGAGGGCGAAGCCTTCGGCCGCAAGCTGGACCAGGCCGGGGTGACGGTCACGGTGACCCGCTACAACGGCCTGATCCACGACTTCGGCCTGCTCAATGCCCTGCGCGACGTGCCCGCGGTGCGGACCGCGATCCAGCAGGCCGGCGACGGGCTGCGCGAACACCTGAAGTAAGCCCACCACCGGCGGCACGCCATGCAGCGCTCCCGGCTGCGGCGTGCCGCCCACCCGCGTCCAGCGCATTCAAGGCTGGGCAGGCTCCAGCGACGCATCCCCGCCCAGCGTGCGATACAGCGTCACCCGATTGGTTGCCGCGGTCAGTTCGACCGCGACCAGGCTGCGCTGCGCCGCGTAGTAGCTGCGCTGCGCATCCAGGTTGGACAGCGCGCTCTCCACGCCGACGCGATAGCGCTGCGCGCTGGCGTCGTAGGTGTTGGCGGCATCGGCGAGCAGATCGCGCTGCGCCTGCAACTGCGCATCGATGGTGCCGCGCCGGGCCAACGCATCGGCCACTTCGCCGAAGGCGGTCTGCACGGTCTTTTCATAGCTGGCCACGGCGGCATCGCGCTGGGCCTCGGTGTAGCGCACGTTGGCGCGCGCCGCACCGCCATCGAACAAGCTGTAGGCGGCGCCGGCGCCGACCGAGCCGTTGAACGCGTCGTGGGTGAACAGGTCCGACAGCGCGGTGCTGGTCAGCCCGAGCAGGCCGCTCAGGCTGATGCGCGGAAACAACGCGGCGCGGGCAGCGCCGATCTGGGCATTGACCGCGCGCAGTTCGTATTCGGCCTGCACCACGTCGGGCCGGCGCAGCAGGATGGCCGTGTCCAGGCCGGCCGGCGGATCGCCGATGTGCGCCGCGGCCTCGTCGATCGACGCCGGCAACAGCGCCGGATCCACCGGAGCGCCGACCAGCAGCTGTAGCGCATTGACGTCCTGCGCCATCGCCGTGGTCTGCGCGGCCAGGTCGGACTGCGCGGCATGCAGCACCTGGTTGGCCTGGTCCAGCGCCGAGTGCGGCACGATGCCGCCGTCCACCCGCTGCGCGGTCAGCGCCACGCTGGCGCCGGCGCTGCGCACGGTGTCCTGCGCGAGCGTCAGCAGACTGCGGTCGCTGGCGTAGGTCAGCCACGCCGTGGCGATGTCGCCGATCAGGGTCAGGCGGGTGGCGCGTGCCGCCGCTTCCTGTTCCAGGTAGCGCTGCTGCGCGGCCGCGGTCAGCGCGTGGATGCGGCCGAACAGATCCAGTTCGAAGGCGGTGACGCCCACGCCCAGGTCGTAGTTGCTGGCATAGCCCGCGGCCGGCGCGGCCGCTGCGTTGCCGCCCTGCGTCGCGTCGTTGCCCGGGGCCGCGCCCTTGCCGCGATAGGAGCGCGTGGCGTTCGCGCTGGCGCCCACCTCGGGCAGCAGGGCGGCGCGCTGGATCCGGTACTGCGCCCGTGCCTGGGCGATATCGGCGAGCGCGATCCGCAGATCGCGGTTGTTGTCCAGCGCCTGGACGATCAGCGCCTGCAGGCGCGGGTCGCCGAACACCTGCCGGTAGCTCAGCGATGGCAGCGTCGCCTCGTGTTGCGCCAAGTAGGCATCGCCCACCGGCCACGACGGCGGGATCGGTGCGGTGGGCCGCACATAGGCCGGCGTCAGGCTGCACGCCGACAGCAGGCACGCGGCAGCGAGTACGAGCGCGCGCATCAGGCCGGCTCCGGCAGCGTCGGCGCGGATGGCGGCGCCGCACCGCCGCGGCGTGTGCGGCGGCGCGCCAGCCACTCGGCCATCGCGATATGGAACGCTGGGGTCAGGTACAGGGTCAGCGCCTGCGAGAACAGCAGCCCACCGACCACCGCGATGCCGAGCGGGCGGCGCGCTTCGGCGCCGGCGCCCACGCCCAGCGCGATCGGCAACGACCCCAGCACCGCCGCCAGGGTGGTCATCATGATCGGGCGGAAGCGCACCGTCGCCGCTTCCAGCATCGCCGCACGCGGCTGCTTCCAGCGCGCGTCGCCCGAACGCTCCAGGTCCAGCGCATAGTCCACCATCATGATGCCGTTCTTCTTGACCAGCCCGACCAGCAGGATCAGGCCGACGAAGCTGAAGAGATTGAGCTCCTGGCGGAACAGCACCAGCATCAGGATGGCGCCGAACCCGGCCAGCGGCAGCGAGGTCAGGATGGTGACCGGATGCAGTGCGTTTTCGTACAGGATCGCCAGCACGCCGTAGATCAGCAGCACGGTGATCAGCAGCAGCATCGGCAGCGTCTTCATCGAATTCTCGAAGGCCTGCGCCGAGCCGGCGAACTGGCCGCTGATCGCGCGTGCGTCGCCCTTTCCCAGGGTCTGTGCCATCAGGTTGCCGATGCCGGCGGCGGCATCGCCCAGTGACACGCCGGGCGCCAGGTTCATCGACAGCGTCACCGCCGGCAGGCCGGCGTAATGGTTGATCGCCACCGGCCCCACGCCCATGCGCACGTCGGCCACCGCGCGCAGCGGCACCATCGGGCCGCCGGCCGCGGTCAGTACCGCACTGGTGCCGGAACTGCTGTTGGAGGTCTGCGTGCCGATCGCGGTGATGCCCGGGTTCTGATTGCCGTTGAACGACAGCGCATCCAGGCCGTTGAGGTCGGCCTGCGCCGCGGGGTCGACCTGCAGCAGCACTTCGTACTGATCGGTGTCGCCGTAGATGGTGCTGATCTTGCGGCCGCCGTACGCGCTCGCCAGGGTGTCCTGCAGGCCGGCGGCGGTGACGCCCAGCGCGGCGGCCTGCTCGCGGTGCAGCACCACCTCGATCTCCGGGTTCTTGAGCTGCAGGTCGCTCTGCGGATCCTGCACGTCGCGCAGTTGCCGGATGCGTTGCAGGATGCTGTCAGACTGGGCGTACAGCGCCTTCTGGTCGGTGGACTGCAGCACGTACTGCAGCGATCCGTTCGACGCCGTCGGCCCCATGTCGATCGCCGGCGGATTGCGCATGTTGAGGGTGATGCCCTGGATCGCGGCGACCTGCTTGCGCACGTCCTGGATCACCTCCTCGGCGCTGCCGCTGCGCTCGGACAGCGGCTTGAGCCCGATCAGCAGGCGCCCGCTGTTGCTGAGCGAATTATCCGAGCCGATCACCGATTCGACGTTGGCCACGTTGGGATTGCGCTGGATGATCTTCACCACCGCCGCCTGCTTGGCGACGAAGTCGGCGAAGGCGGTGCCCTCCGGCACGCGGGTGTCGCCGTCGATCTTTCCCGAGTCCACCTGCGGGATGAAGCCCTTCTCGACCACGGCGTAGACGCCGGCGGTGCCGACCAGGGTGGCCACGCCGATGACGCACATCAGGCCGATGCGTTCGGTCGCCCAGGCCAGCGAGCGCGCGTAGCCGCGTTCGCTGGCGTCGACCAGCCGGTCGAAGCGCTCGAACACCCAGCCCGTGCTCTTCTTCGGGTCGAGCCAGCGGCTGGCGAGCATCGGCGTGAGCGTCAGCGAGACGATGCCGGACAGGATCACCGCGATCGCGATCACCATGCCGAACTCAGAGAACAACCGCCCGACCAGCCCGCCCATGAACACGATCGGCAGGAACACCGCCGCCAGCGACACCGTCATCGACAGCACGGTGAAGCCGATCTCGCGCGAGGCGGCGATGGCCGCGTCCATGCGGCTGGCGCCCTGCTCGGCGTGGCGCACGATGTTCTCGATGACCACGATGGCATCGTCGACCACGAAGCCGACCGACAGGGTCAGCGCCAGCATCGAGATGTTGTCGAGGCTGAAGTGCAGCAGGCGCATCACCGCGAAGGTGCCGATCAGCGAAGTCGGCAGCACCAGCGCCACGATCAGGGTCGCCATCCAACTGCGCAGGAACAGCAGGATCACCACGATCACCAGCGCCAGCGAACCGAGCAGGGTCCACTCCACGTCCTCCACCGAGGCGCCGATGTAGTCGCCGCGGTCGTAGAGCACGTCGAGCTGGGCGTCGCCGGGCAACTGCGCGCGGATCCCCGGCAACGCCGCCTGGATGCCCTGGGTCACCGACAGCGTGTTGGCGCCGGGCTGGCGGTGGATGTTGATCTCGATCGCGCGCTGGCCGTTGAGCGAGGCGGCGGTCTGCAGGTTCTCGACGCTGTCCTCGGCATGGCCGACGTCGCGCAGGCGCACTGGCGCGCCGTCGGCATAGCTCAGCACCATGGCATCGAAATCGGCCGCGCGCTTGAGCTGGCCATCGGCACGCACGGTGTAGGAGCGCGCGCGCCCCATCAGCGTGCCGGCCGGCGCATTGCTGTTGCCCGCCTGCACCGCCGAGACCACCTGGTCGAAGCCCAGGTGGCGGGCGGCGAGCAGGTGCGGATTGACGAACAGGCGCACGGCGTACTTCTGCGCGCCGTTGACATCGATCTGGCCGGCGCCCGGCACCGAGGCCAGGCGCAGCGCCACGCGGTCCTTGGCGAACTGGTTGAGCAGCGGCAGCGCGATGGTCCTGGAGCGCAGGATCAGGTGCATGATCGGCGCGGCGCTGGGATCCTCCTTCTGGATCTGTGCCGGGTTGATCTCGCGCGGCAGCAGGCCGGCCGCCTGCGAGACCGCGTTCTGCACGTCCTGCGCGGCGGCATCGACATTGCGGCTCAACGCGAACTGCAACACGATGCGCGTGCTGCCGACGCTGCTGGTCGAGCTCATCGTGTCCAGCCCGGGCAGGCCGCTGAACTGGCGCTCCAGCGGCGTCGCCGCCGCCGCGGCCATGGTCTCGGGATTGGCGCCGGGCAGCGACATGTTGACGGTGATGGTCGGGAAGCTGACGTCGGGCAGCTCGCTGACCGGCAGCGCGAAGTAGGCCATGCCGCCGGCCAGCACCAGCCCGATCATCAGCACCGAGGTCATCACCGCGCGGCGGATGAACAGCGCCGACAGGTTCACGCATGCCGTCCGGTCGCCGCCGCGTTCGGCGTGGCGTGCGGGTTGCCGGATTGCACCGCGCTGCCGTCGCGCAGTTCGTTGGGCACGGTGAGGATGACGCGGTCGCCCGCACGCAGGCCCTTGGCGATCACCGCCTGCCCGTCGACCATCCGCGCCACGGTCAGCGGCCGCGCCGCGGCGCGACCAGCGACCACGCAGTACACGTACGGGCCCTGCTGTCCCTGCTGCAGGGCGCTCTCGGGCACCGACAAGGCCTGCGGGTCCTCGGCCAGAATCACCCGCACGGTGACGAACTGGCCGGGCCACAGCATGGCGCCGCTGTTGGCGAAGCGTGCGCGCAGCTCCAGGGTGCCGCTGCTGGTGTCGAAGGCGTTGTCGAGGAACGCCACCTCGCCGCGATCGAGCAGCCTGCCGCTCACCGCATCCAGCGCCAGCACCGGCAAGCCCAGGCCCTGGCGCCCCAGCGGCGCCGCCCGCACCGCGTCGACCTGCACGTGCGCCAGGGCGAAGCGCACCTCGATCGGCGTGCTGACGTTGAGCGTCACCAGCGCCGTGCTGGAGCCGCTGGACACCAGGTTGCCCGGCTTGACCGCGATGGCGCCGGCGCGGCCGTCGATCGGCGCGCGGATCTGGGTGTAGGCCAGCGACAGTTGGGTCTGCTCGACCTGCGCCTGGTCGGCGGCGACGGTGCCGCGCAGTGAGCGCAGCGTGTCGGCCGCGGTGGTGTAGGTCTTGGGATCGACCGCGCCGGTCCTGGACAGCTTGGCGTAGCGCGCCTCGGTATCGGCCGCATCCGCCGCCAGCGCCTGGTCGCGGGTCAGTGTGGCGCGCGCCTGCGCCAATGCCGCCCGCAGCGGCCGCGGGTCGATGGTGAACAATAGTTGCCCGGCGTGGACCTGCTCGCCGTCATGGATCAGCACCGACTGCAGCACTCCGTCGGCCTGCGCGCGCACCTCCACGGTCTGCGGCGACAGCAGCGTGCCGGAGGTCTCGATGATGTCCGGGACCCGGTGCGGTGCGACCGTCATGGTCTGCACGCGCAAGGGTTCGGGCGCCGGCGCGGGTTGCTGGCGGTGTGCGCGCCAATACCAACCGCCGAGGATCAGCAGGCACAGCAAGGCCAGTCCGGCGGAGACGGTGGTCCGTCCCAGTCCGCGCGCCTTGCGTGGCGTTTGATAAGCGCTCGCGCGCCGACGCGGCGCGCGCAACGGCGTGACATCGTTGAAGGTGGCAGCAAGCGACGCGGGATCCCGTCCCGCGCCGACATCGAGGTGCTGCCCAGGGAACCGCCCATCGCTCTGGCTTCGCATGCCGGCCGCGTCCGCACTCGTGGTGAATGGCCATGCCGTGACACCAGGATCTCTGTGCGCACGCAGCGGCATAGCCTGTTCCAATGACGCCAGATCGCCAGTGATGGGGCCGTGATAGAACGCACATCGTCACGCGCGGTGTGCGTCGCCCTGTGCACGCGTCATCGACAGCGGCACGTCCTGGGCAGCAGCGCGGCGCCTGCCGGCCAGGCGCGCGTCCCAGCGTTCACGGACTGCTGTCGCGCTCCACCACCAGCACCCGCGCCGGCCCCTGCGGATGCGCCACGTGCTCGGTGCCTTCCGGCGCATGGAACACGTCGCCGGCCTGCAGCAACGCCGCCTGTTCGACGCCATGCACGCGCCAGCGCATCTGCACCTGCCCATCCAGCACCACGACCACCTCCTGCCCGTCGTTGACGTGCCAGACGTAGGGCGTGCCCTCGCTCCCCGAGCATGCCGCGCCGCGGTTGCGCGCGCCTGTGGCAAGGAAGAGCGAGGAAGTGGACGTCCGTCCACGCCCGAGCGATAACGCAGCGACGGGCACGCGCAACCGCGGCCCTTCGGGTTGGGTCTCTCAGGCGCGGCTGCTGGTGAACTCCCGCGCACGCAGCACCCGCGGCGCACCGCTCATGCCAGGCCGCGCGCGCGGCGGTTGGACTGCAGCACGTTGGCGCGCGGCAGCGGCAGCCCCGCCTCCACCGCTGCGATCCACTGCGCGGTGTCGGCGACCGCGGCGAAGTTGCTGTGGAACACCACCCCGAACACGCGGTGGATCTCTTCGGCGCTGGCCTGGCCGGCGGCGTTGGCGTACGCCAGCGCGCCGCTGGCGTCGCCCAGCACTTCCACCGCCAGCCCGCGGTGGAAAGCCTCGTACACGGTGGAGGCGTTGCAGTTGTGGGTCATGTAGCCGACCACGGTGAGGGTGTCGATCGCCTGCGCCTGCAGCCAGGCGGCCAGGTCGGTGTCGGCGAACACGCTGGGCCGGGTCTTGCGCAGCAGCCGCGTGTGCGGCCGAGCGGCGACCTGCGGGTGCAACGCCCAGCCGGCGCTGCCGTCGGCGAACACCGGTGACTGCGCCGGCGCGGTGTGCTGCACCACCAGCACCGGCACGCCGTGCGCCTGTGCCGCATCCATCGCCTGCAGGATGTTGGGCAGCGACTGCGCCACCGGCGGATGCGCGATGGGCAGTGCGCCGTCGAAGTACTCGTTCTGGACATCGATGACCAGCAAAGCGCGGCGGGGAGAAGACATGGGTGACTCCGGCGAAGGGGCAGCCAGTTTCGGCAACCGCACCCGCGCCGACGAGTGGCCCGAAACACCATTTTCGCTAAAATCAGGCCATGTCGCCGCATCGCATCGCCGTGGTCGCCTTCGACCGCATCAGCCCCTTCCACCTCGCGGTGCCCTGCCAGGTGTTCGAGGCGCGGCCGGACACCGACCTGCCGGCCTTCGATCTGCGCGTGTGCGCCGCCGAGCCGGGCCTGCTGCGCACCGACGCCGGCTTCGCCATCCAGGTGCAGCATGGCCTGGAGGCGCTGGATGGCGCCGACACGGTGATCGTGCCGTCCTGGCGCGATGCCGCCGAACCGGCCCCGGCGGCGCTGTGCCAGGCGCTGCGCCGCGTCCACGCCGGCGGCGCGCAGGTGGTGGGTCTGTGCCTGGGCACCTTCGTGCTGGCCGACGCCGGCCTGCTCGACGGCCGTCCCGCCACCACCCACTGGGCGGCGCTGGCGCGCTTCGCGCAGCGCCACCCGCAGGTGCGGCTGCAGCCGGACGTACTGTACGTGGACGACGGCGACGTGCTGACCTCGGCCGGCACCGTGGCCGGCATCGATTGCTGCCTGCACCTGGTGCGACGCCGCCACGGCGCCGAGGTCGCCAACCGCATCGCCCGGCGCCTGGTGGTGGCGCCGCACCGCCAGGGCGGGCAGGCGCAGTACGTCGAACAACCGCTGCCGGCCAGCCGCCGCGACGCCCTGCTCGGCCCGACCCTGGACTGGATGCTGCAACGGCTGGAGCAGCCGCTGCGCCTGGACGCGCTGGCCGCGCATGCGCGGATGAGCCGGCGCAGCTTCACCCGGCAGTTCCGCCAGGTGACCGGGACCACCGTGGTGCAGTGGCTGGCGCACCAGCGCCTGGTCCGCGCCCAGCAGTTGCTGGAAAGCACCGACCTGGCGCTGGAGCGGATCGCCGCCGCCTGCGGCTTCGGCAGCGCCGGCGCGCTGCGCCAGCAATTCGCACGCGCCCTGGGCGTGCCGCCCTCGGCCTACCGCCGTGGCTTCCGCGCCGGCTGACGGCAGCCCGCTGCGTTCCGCCGGTCGCGCCACGTCACCCCCACCGGCAACCGCTACAATCGGCGCATGCGCGTCTTCCTCCAGCAACGCCCCGACGGCAACGAGCCGCCACGCTACCTCCAGTTGACCCTGCAGCCGGACCTGCTCGGCGGTTGGGAGCTGTTGCGCGAAAGCGGCCAGATCGGCGGCCGCGCGCAGCTGCGGCGCGAGCTGTACCTGCAGCAGGACGACGCCCACGCCGCCTTCGAGAAAGCCCGCGACGCGCAACTCAAGCGCGGCTTCCAGGTCATGTTCACCCGTGGCGCCGACGCGCCGCGCTAAGGAATCCCCATGCTCAAGAACGACCGCCTGCTGCGCGCGCTGCGCCGCGAGCCCGTGGACCAGACCCCCGTGTGGCTGATGCGCCAGGCCGGGCGCTACCTGCCCGAGTACCGCGCCACCCGCGCCCGCGCCGGCAGCTTCCTGGCCATGGCCAAGACCCCGGAACTGGCCTGCGAAGTGACCCTGCAGCCGCTGGCGCGGTTCCCGCTGGATGCGGCGATCCTGTTCTCGGACATCCTCACCATTCCCGATGCGATGGGCCTGGAGCTGTACTTCGTCGAAGGCGAAGGCCCCAAGTTCCGCCACCCGGTACGCGACGCCGCGGCGATCGCCCGGCTCGGCGTGCCGGACATGGAAACCGAGCTGCGCTATGTGATGGACGCGGTGCGGGTGATCCGTCACGAACTGGACGGCAGCGTGCCGCTGATCGGCTTCTCCGGCAGCCCCTGGACCCTGGCCTGCTACATGGTCGAGGGCGGCGGCAGCGACAACTACGCGCGGATCAAGGCGCTGGCGCTGAACGACCCGGCGGCGCTGCACCAGCTGCTGTCGGTCAACACCGACGCGGTGATCGCCTACCTGGCGGCACAGCGCGCGGCCGGCGCGCAGGCGCTGCAGGTGTTCGACACCTGGGGCGGCGTGCTGAGCCCGGCGATGTACCGCGAGTTCTCCCTGCCCTACCTGCAGCGCATCGCCCGCGAACTGGCGCGCGGCGACGGCGCCGAGCGCACCCCGCTGATCCTGTTCGGCAAGGGCAATGCGCCCTACCTGGAGGAACTGGCCGGCTCCGGCGCCGAAGGCGTGGGCGTGGACTGGACCATCGACTTGGCCGACGCCGCGCGCCGCACCGGCGGCCGCGTCGCCCTGCAGGGCAACCTGGACCCGGCGATGCTGTACGGCGCGCCGGAGGCAATCGAACGCGAAGTGCAGCGCGTGCTGCGCAGCTATGCCGAAGGCAACGGCGGCTCGCTGGACGGCCATGTGTTCAACCTCGGCCACGGCCTGTCGCCGGACATGCAGCCCGAACACGTCGGCGCGCTGGTGGAGGCGGTACAGCGGCATAGCCGGCGCGCATGAGCGCGCCGGTCACGCGTGCTTGAAATGGACTGGCGTACGCCGCAGCGCACCTGACGAACAATCTGCACGCCGTCGGAAAAGTACGAGAAGAGCACGAGGGAACAGGCCGACCCGCGCCTGACCCTTCGATTGCGACTGGCATCATAACGCGCGGCGATATCGGCACCCGGTCCGCGGCAGCGTTTTGCTTTGCTGATCTTCAGTCCCTGCCGGCCGGTATCGGAACCTGCGCCGTTTGATGCGCAGACACGGCGCCGCTACAGTGACGCCTTCGCTAGCGCGCTTCATCTGTTTGCACCGCCTCTGCGCGCCCCGTCTTCAACACGACAACGCCAAGAGACTACGGATGAGTGAACAACGCTTGAGCCGTTCGCGCCGGGACTTCATGCGCGTGGCGGTCACCGCCGCAGGTTTCGCGTCGCTTCCGTGGCTCACGCAGGCGCGCGCCGGAACGTCCGCCGACAACAAGGCGCCTTCTTCCGGCGGCCCAGGCCACACCGACGGCGGCAGCGCACGCGGCACGAAACTGATCCTGCTCGGCACCAAGGGCGGCCCCACTCCCTCCGCGTTGCGGGCGGCGCCGGCCAATGTGCTGCTGGTCGATGGACAGCCATACGTCGTGGATTGCGGCAACGGCGTCGCGCAGCAACTTACGAAAGCCGGAATCAGGCTGCCGGCTATCCGCGACATCTTCATCACGCACCACCACTCCGATCACAACGCCGATCTGCTGAACCTCGTGTTCCTCGCATGGGCGAGCGGGCTGCAGACGCCGGTGCATCTGTATGGGCCGCCGCGTATCGGGAAGATGGTCGACGATTTCGTCGATATGAATGCCATCGACCTCGACGTGCGAACCCGCGAGGAAGGCCGTCCGCCTTTCCGGCCGCTCGTCAACGTCCACGAATTCGATGCGCCGCGCACGGTGCTCGAAAACGATCAGGTACGCGTGAGCGCGACGCTCGTCGATCACTACACGATCAAGCCGGCATTTGCCTACCGCTTCGAAACGCGTGAGCGCACCATCGTCTTCTCAGGCGACACCCAATATGACGAACGTCTCGCCAGTTTCGCCAAAGGGGCCGACGTGCTCGTGCACGAAGTCATGTATCTGCCAGCCCTGGAAAAGCTGCTGAAAACGAACGACAACGCGCCCACACTGCTCGACCACCTGCTCAAGAGCCACACGACGACGGAGCAGGTCGGCAGAATTGCCGCGGCAGCAGGCGTGGGGACGCTGGTGCTCAACCACTTCGTGCCGGGCGGCGACCCGACCATCACCGACGACATGTGGACCAAGGACGTGCGTCGGCACTTCAAGGGCAACATCGTTGTCGGCAAGGACCTCATGGAAATCTGACGACACGCCATGACGATGCCCCGGCCTCCTGTCGCGTTGACCGTCCTGACCGGCTTTCGGCTCAGACAAGACAGCCTCTTGAACCGCCTGCTACCGCAGGCGGCGACGAGTCGTGTGCGCGACACTGCGGTCCCGTCGGCCAGGCCACGCGCATGAATCCGGTCAGTTACTTCGAAATCCCGGCCGCCGACCTGGAGCGCGCCATCGCCTTCTACAGCGCCGTGTTCGATACCACGTTCGAACGTGCGCAAGTGGATGGCAACGCCATGGCGTTCTTCCCCTACGCGCCGGGCCGCCCAGGCGCCAGCGGCGCGCTGGCCCAAGGCGACAGCTACACGCCCGGCCAGGCCGGTGCGCGCCTGTACTTCACGGTACAGGACGTCCGCGCCACGCTCGACAAAGCGATCGCCGCCGGAGGCCGCGTGCTGTATCCGCCGACCTTGGTCGGCGCCTTCGGCGAGGTCGCCGAAATCGAGGATTGCGAAGGCAATTGCGTCGCGCTACACGGGCCGCCGGTCGCCGCCGACACCGCGTCCTGACGGGACGCGGGAAGCCCGGAGTTCCGAGCAAAAGCGTTATCGCGCGACCCGATGGGAACGTGGCGATTTTCTTGTGGGAGGGACTTCAGTTCCGACGCGCTTTCCCGGTAAGGCCGTCGGGACTGAAGTCCCTCCCGCAGTGCAGTCGCAACCCCGCTGCACGTGCGGAAGAATCCCGGGTCACGGGTCCCACCCTTCAGCGTCATCGCTGAGCGCCGACTGGATGACGCACGCGCCGCGAGCGCGGCTGCACGGCACGGCGACGCGATCTGCGCGATCCTATTGCTCCCCCGCGTCGCCCTGCATGCCGATGTCCGCGCCCTCCTCCGATCCGATCGCCGTTCCCAACGCGCGCAGTTTCCGTCCGCTGCTGTGGCTGGTGTCGCTGGCCATCTTCATGCAGATGCTCGATGCCACCATCGTCAACACCGCGTTGCCGGCGATGGCGCGCAGCCTCGGCGAGAGCCCGCTGCAGATGCAGTCGGTGGTGTTCAGTTACGCGCTGGCGGTGGCGATGTTCATTCCCGCCTCCGGCTGGATCGCCGACCGCTACGGCACCCGCCGCACCTTCCTGGCCGCGATCGTGCTGTTCACCCTCGGCTCGCTGCTGTGCGCGGCGGCGCCGCGGCTGCCCTACCTGGTGGCCGCGCGCGTGCTGCAGGGCATCGGCGGCGCGATGCTGCTGCCGGTCGGCCGGCTGGCGGTGATGCGCTCGGTGTCGCGCGCGCAGTTCCTCAGCGCGATGAGCTTCATCGCCATCCCCGCGCTGATCGGGCCGCTGGTCGGGCCGACCCTGGGCGGCTGGCTGGTGCAGGTGGCGTCCTGGCACTGGGTGTTCCTGATCAACCTGCCGATCGGCGCGATCGGCTTCGTCGCGGCGCTGAAGATCATGCCGGACTTCTACGGCGAGCAACGCACCCGCTTCGACCTGATCGGCTACGCGATGCTGGCCTTCGGCATGGTCGCGCTGTCGCTGGCGCTGGACGGCATCTCCGAGCTGGGCCTGCGCCACGCCTTCGTGATGTTGCTGGCCATCGCCGGGCTGGCGGCGCTGATCGGCTACTGGCTGCACGCGGCCAATGCGCCGGCGGCGCTGTTTCCGCTGCACCTGTTCAAGGTCATCAGCTTCCGCATCGGCATCCTCGGCAACCTGTTCTCGCGCGTGGGCAGCGGCAGCATGCCGTTCCTGATCCCGCTGCTGCTGCAGGTCGGCCTGGGCATGAGTCCGATGAACGCCGGGCTGATGATGATCCCGGTGGCGCTGGCCGGCATGGCCTCCAAGCGCGCCGCGGTGAAACTGGTGGAACGCTTCGGCTACCGCCGCGTGCTGATGACCAACACCGTGCTGGTCGGCACCGCGATGGCCAGCTTCCTGCTGTTCGACGCCGGCCAGCCGCTGGGCTGGCGGCTGCTGCAACTGGCCCTGTTCGGCGCGGTCAACTCGCTGCAGTTCACCGTCATGAACACGGTGACCCTGCGCGACCTGGACCGCGACCAGGCCAGCGCCGGCAACAGCCTGCTGTCGATGGTGATGATGCTGGCCACCGGCTTCGGCGCCGCGGCCGCCGGCAGCCTGCTGGCGGCGTTCAACACCCACCTCGGCGACACCCACGGCGCCACCGCGGCGCTGCATGCGACCTTCGTGTGCGTGGGCGCGATCACCCTGACCTCGACGCTGATCTTCTGGCAGTTGCCCGATACCCGGCCGCATCCGAAGCAGGTAGAGGAAGTGGCGGAGTGAAGCCGGGACCCGGGACCCGGGACCCGGGACCCGCAAAAGCCTAGAACGAAGCGCTTTCGGCTGTACGCGCGAAGCCGTTCCTGTAGCGAAACCGCACCACGCACCGCCTACGCGCGGTCGCCTTTGCCGTCGCTCTCTCCGGGTCCCGGGTCCCGGGTCCCCGGTCCCGGCTTCCCTTCCACCGCCTCCGCCAGCATCTCGCCGGTCACCGGCTTGCGCAGGAAGCCGCTGAAGCCAGCGGCGCGGGCCTGCGGTTCGGCGTCGGCGTCGGCGCGGGCGGTGACCGCGATCAGCGGCATGCCGTAGCCGAAGGCGCGCAGCTGCCGCGCCAGCGCCAGGCCATCCAGGCCGGGCAGGTCCAGGTCCAGCAAGGCGATGTCGAACGTGCTGGCCGCCGCTTCGGTCAACGCGGCCAATGCATGCACGGCGTGGGTGACGTGGTGCCCGCGCGCGCGCAGCAGGCCGCCGACCACCTCGGCCACGGTCGGGTCGTCCTCGACCAGCAGGATCCGCCGCGGCGTCGCGGCACTGTCGGGCGCGCGGGTGTCGCGCGGTGCCTGCGGCAACGGCTCGGGCGTCCACGGCAACGGCAGCTCAACCATGAAGCGGGTGCCGGCACCGAGGCGGCTGCGCAGTTCGATGCGCCCGCCCATTGCCACCGCCAGTTCCTGGCTGATCGCCAGGCCCAGGCCGCTGCCGCCATAGCGCGCGGCGGTGCGCGGCCCGTCGGCCTGCTCGAAGCGCTGGAACAGCCGCGCCTGCTGTTCGGCATTGATGCCTGGCCCGGTGTCGGCGACCTCGAAGCGCACGCCTTGCTGCGGCTGCAGCGGCGCCACCCGCAACTGCACGCTGCCGTGCTCGGTGAACTTGATGGCGTTGTTGAGCAGGTTCAGCAGGATCTGCCGCACCCGCGTGGCGTCGCCGCGCGCGGTGACCTGCGGCGGCATGGCGTTGTCCAGGGCGAAGGCAAGGCCGCGGCCGCGCGCCATCGGCCCCATCATCGCCTCCAGTTCGGCGATCAACCGGCCCAGGTCGAACGGCTGCTGTTCCAGTTCCAGCCGCCCGGCCTCGATCCGCGCCAGGTCCAGCGCATCGTTGACCAGGCGCAGCAGATGCGAACCGGCGTCGCGGATCGATTCGGTGTAGCGGCGCTGCTTGGGATCCAGCGGCGTGGCCAGCAGCAGTTCGCTCATGCCCAGCACCCCGGTCATCGGCGTGCGCACCTCATGGCCGAGCGTGGCCAGGAAGCGGGTCTTGGCCAGCGAGGCCTGCTCGGCCACCTCCTGCTTGTGCACCGCCAACTGCCAGGCCGCGCGCCGGCGCAGGCGGCGCCGGTACAGGTAGGCGAGCAGCCACAGTGCCAGCACCGCCAGCACCGCCAGCCCGGCCAGACCCCACGGGCTGCGCCACCACGGCGGCAGGACGCGGAAGTGCAAACTGACCACGTTCGACCACACCTTGTCGGCGGTACGCGCCTGCATCTCCAGGGTGTAGTGGCCCGACGGCAGCCGCGAGAACAGCCGCTCGCCGCTGGCGCCGACATCGACCCAGTCCGGGTCGTAGCCGCTGAGGCGGAAGCGGTAGGTGTTGGCGTCGGTATCGGAGAACGACAGCAGCCGCGCGACCACGTGCAGATCGCGGTCGCCTTCCTGCAGCACGATGCGGTCGGCGTGCAGCAGGTCCATCCCGCGCTCACCGCGGCGCACGCCGATGCGCTCGATCACCAGCGGCGGCTGCCGCCGCGACGGCACCACCTGCGCCGGCTCGAACAGCACCACGCCGTCCGGGGTGCCGCCGAGGATCTGCCCGCTGCGCGCCTGCACCAGGGTGCGGATCTGGAATTCCTGGTTGGGCAGGCCATCGTGCACGCCATAGGAGCGGATCGCCCTGCTCGCCGGATCGACCCGGATCAGCCCGCGTACGCTGCTCAGCCAGGCCACGCCGCTGGCATCGACCACCAGGCCGTTCGGCGCCAGCGCCGGAAACTCCTGTTCGGCGTCGATGCGGTCGAGCAGGCTCAGCCGGCGGCCATCCCACAGATAGCGCTCCAAGCAGCCGACACTGGCCAGCCAGACCACGTTGCCGTCGCTGATCGCCAGAGCGCTCAGGGGGCGTTGCGGCGCCCCGGGCACCGGCTCGAACCGCGCGCGCTGCGGGTTCCAGGCGAGCAGGCCGTGCTGCCCCAGCAGCCAAGGCTGGCCCTGCGGCCCGAGGCTCGCCTCCTGCACGGTCAGATCCGCAGGCAGGCCGGCGCTTCCCGGGGCCATGTTGCGCAGCACGTGGCCATCCAGGTCGCGCACCTGCACGCCGGTGATGTCGCTGAAGATCCAGATGTGGCGGTCGCTGCTGAAGACGATCCGGTCCACCTGGTCCAGCATCGGCGCGTCGGCGCCGGCGTCCTTTCCCCAGCGCCGGACCTCGCCGCTGGCCGGATCGTAGCGCAGCACCGCCCCCGCGGCCGCCGCCCACAGCCGGCCCTGCGGGTCCTCGGCGAGCGCCCGCGTCCAGTCCAGGCCGAACATCGCCCGCATGTGCCGATGCACGGCGCCGGTGGCCGGGTCGAGCTTGTCCAGCACCCCGCGCGTGCCGGCCAGCCACACCCCGCCGTCGCGGGAGGCGGCGGTGGCGAGCACGTACGGATTGCCCATCGACTCCGGGTCGTCCACCCGGTAGGACAGCACCGAGAACTGCTGCCAATTGGCCGGCAGGTGCCACAGGCCGGCATTGGTGCTGGCGAACCACAGGCCGCCCTCGCGGTCCTCGAAGGCCAGCGACCAGTTCGGCTTGACCAGCCCATGCGCGGAATTGCTGTACAGCGGCACGTTGCGGATCACCCCGGACTCGCTCTCGCGGCCCAGCCCTTCCATGGTGTCGAACCAGCGCGTGCCGTGGCGGTCGTGGACCAGCATGCCCAGCACGCTGTCGTCGGGCATGTTGCGCCAGTACGGCTCCACCACGCTGGCGTCGGCGCGCAGCAGGCGCACCCCGCCCAGGGTGGAGACCCACAGCGTCTCGTCGCGCTCGGGGGTCAGCCCCTGCACCTCCGGCCGCGGCAGCGCGGCGGCGTCGAGCCGCTGGAAATCGCGGCCCGTCCAACGTGCCAGGCCGCCGCGCGTCCCCACCCACAAGGTGCCGTCGGGCGTGGTCGCCAGATGGGTGACGCTGGCCGAAGGCAGGCTGCGCGCGTCGCCGGGGATCGGCATGAAGCGGCGCAGGCGGCCGTCCGGCTGCAGTTGATGCAGGCCGCCAGCGGAGGTCCCGAACCAGACGCTGCCGTCTGGCGTGGAGGCGATGGCCCACACGGTGGTGGAACCGATCTGCGGATAGGTGCTGCGATCGTAGTAACGGAACTGGCGGCGGTCGGCCGAGAGCATGCCCAGGCCGGCGCCGTCGGTGCCGAACCAGACCCGGTTCTGCGCATCGACGTGCACCGACCAGATCTTGTTGTGGTGCAGGCCGTCCTCGATCCGCCAGATGCGGTAGCCGCGTCCGTCGAAGCGCGCCAGGCCGTCGCTGCTGGCCAGCCACAGGTAGCCGAGCTTGTCCTCGGCGAAGCCATTGATGCTGTTGGACGGCAAGCCGTCGGCCACGGTCAGTTGCCGCGGCTGCGGCGTCGGCGGCACTGCCGCGCCGGCGACCGCGGTCCACGCCAGCAGCAGCCATCCCAAGATCCGTCTCGACCGCATCGCCTCTGTCTCCCCCGACGGGCATCCGTCCCGCACCACCGCGCCATCGTCGGCGATAAGCGCCGGCGCTGGCAACCGCGGCCCTGCATCGACTCAGAGCGGCGGCGGCGCGCCGTCCAGCACGGCGTCGATCGCGGCTTCGAGCATCTGCCCGGTGACCGGCTTGCGCACGAATCCAGCGAAGCCCGCGGCGCGCGCGGCGTCCTCGGCCTCGCCATCGGAACGCGCGGTCACCGCCAGCAGCGGGAAGCCGTAGCCCAGCGCACGCAACTGCCGCGCCAACGCCAGGCCGTCCAGCGCCGGCAAGTCCAGGTCGAGCAGGCCGATGTCGAAGCTGCCCTGGCTGGCTTCGGTCAGCGCCTCCAGGCCGTGCGCGGCCCAGGCCACCTGGTGGCCGCGGCCGCGCAGCAGTTCGACCATCACCTGGGCCACGGTCGGTTCGTCCTCGACCAGCAGGATGCGCAGCGCGGTGCGCGCCCGCGGGGCCGCCACCGGCACCGCCGCGGGTTCCTGCGCCGGGCGCCAGCGCAGCGGCAGGCCCACGCGGAAGCGCGCGCCGTGCCCGAGCCGGCTCTCGACCTGGATGCGCCCGCCCATCGCCATCGCCAGTTCCTGGCTGATCGCCAGGCCCAGGCCACTGCCGCCCTGGCGCACCGCTGTGCGCGGGCCGTCGCCCTGTTCGAAGCGCTGGAACAGCCGCGCCTGCTGCTCGGCGCCGATGCCCGGGCCAGTGTCGGCCACCTCGATGCACAGCCCGTGGCCGTCCTGCGCCGGCGCCACCCGCAGCGCCACCGAGCCGCTGCTGGTGAACTTGATCGCGTTGCCGAGCAGGTTCAGCAGGATCTGCCGCACCCGCAGCGCATCGCCTTCCACCGTGGTCGGGCCGGGCATCGCGTCGTGCAGATCGAAGCGCAACCCGCGCGCCTGCGCCAGCGGCGCCATCAGGTTGACCACCTCGGCGATCAGCGCCTGCAGCGCGAACGGCTGCGATTCCAGGCGCAGGCGCCCGGCCTCGATCCGCGCCAGATCCAGCGCATCGTTGACCAGGTGCAGCAAGTGGGTGCCGGCGCGGCGGATCGACTCGGTATAGCCGCGCTGCTTGGGGTCCAGCGGCGTGGCCAGCAACAGTTCGCTCATGCCCAGCACTCCGGTCAGCGGCGTGCGCACCTCGTGGCCGAGCGTGGCCAGGAAGCGGGTCTTGGCCAGCGAGGCCTGCTCGGCCAGTTCCTGCTTGTGCAAGGCCAGTTCCCAGGCGTGCTGGCGGCCCAGGCGGCGCCGGTAGGCGCGCAGCGACACCAGCAGCAGCAGGCCGGCCGCGGCGAGCAGCCCGACGATGCCCCAGACGCTGCGCCACCACGGCGGCTGCACCCGGAACGGCAGACGCAGCGTCGGCGACCAGGCGCCGTTGCGGGTGCGCGCCTGGATCTCCAGCACCTGCGCGCCATCCGGCAGTTGCGGCAGGGTGCGTTCGCCGCTGGCGCCGGTGCTGACCCAGTCGCGGTCGTAGCCCGGCAGGCGGAATCGGTAGACGATGTGTTCCGGATCGATGTAGGACAGCAACCGCACCGCCACGCGCAGGTCGCGATCGTCCGATCGCAGCACGAAGTCGCCGCGCGTCGGCAGCGCCAGCAGGCGCGGGCCGCGCCGCACCTGCACGCTCTCCATGCTCAGCGCCAGCGGCACCGGCACCGGATCCGGCTGCTGCGTGTCCAGCAGCGCCACGCTGCCGTCGGCGGCGGCGGCCACCAGCACGCCGTCGGCGGTCATCAGCAGGCCGCGCCGCACCAGTTCCTGGCTGCCGAGCCCGTCGCGGGTGCCGAACGCGCGCACCGCCGGGGTGCGCCGCGGATCGACCCGGAACAGGCCGCGGCGCATGCCCAGCCAGGCACGCCCCTGCGGATCGGCGACCAGCGCACTGGACTCGGTGGCCGGCAGCCCGTCGGCCACTGCGTAGCGCTGGCTGCGCTGCCAGTGCGTGCCGGTGCGCCGCCACAGTTCCAGGCCGGACAGGCGATGCACCCACAGCGTACGCGCGTCGGCGAAGGCGAACGACTGCACCTTCTCGCCGGCCAGTTCCGGCGGCGTGCGGAACTGGCCGGCCGCCTCGTCCCAGTGCTGGAACTGTTCGTCGGCCACCCACGGCAGCCCGTCCGGTGCCATCGCGAACGCGGCGATGTCGGTGCCGGCCAGGCCGTGCTGGCCGCCGGGAATGTTCTGCAGCACGTGACCATCGCCATCGCGCACCTGCACGCCATAGCCCGGCGCGGCGATCCACAGCCGCTGGCGCGCATCAAGTTGCAGCCAGGCGAGCGTGCCGTCCGGAATCGCATCGGCCTCGCCGGCTTCGCGGGTCCAGCGCTGCAGGGGGCCGCCGTCCAGCGGGCCGCGCAGCAGCGTGCCGCTACCACCGATCCACAACGCGCCGCGCGGGTCGTCCAGCACCGACAGCATGCGTCCGCTGGGCGCGCCATTGGCCCAGTGCGGCGCGCTCAACGCACCGTTGGTGGTGTCGAGGCGGAACACGCTGGCGCCGGAACCGAGCAGCCACACGCCGCCGGCACGGGCCGGCGCCAGGCCGACGTACTGATCGGCGGGCAGGCCCTGTGCGGTGCCCAGCACCGCCAGGCGACGCCAGTCCGGACGCAGGTAGCCCAGGCCGCGCGTCGGCAGCGGTACCCACAGGCCGCCTTCGCGGTCGCGCAACACCGCCTCCACCACGCTGGCGCCGGATACCGCCGCACCGCCGGTGTCCACCCGCCGCGCCGGCCCGTCGGCCGGCTTGTGCCACAGTCCCTCGCCGTTGCCGAGCCAGTAACCGCCGGCACCATCCTCGGCGATCGCGCTGACCGCGCGATGCAGGCCGTCGACCCAGTCCGCGCGCAGCCAGCGCCCGGCGCGGTCGCGTCGGAACAAGCCGGTGTTGCCGCTGAACCACAGACCGTCGCCGAGCGGGGTGATCGCTGTGATCACCTGCGCCTTGTCCGGCATGCCGTCGTCGATGCGATAGGCGCTGATGCGCTGGCCGTCGTAGCGCAGCAGGCCCTTGAAGGTGCCCACCCACAATACCCCGGCCTCGTCGAAGGCCAGGGTCAGCACGGCACTGTCGAGCAGCGCGTCCACCGTCGGGTCGCCGGCGCGGATGCGCTGCACCCGGCCGTCGCCGCCCAGCCGGTACAGGCCGCCGCGGTAGGTGCCGAAGAACACCGCGTCGCCGCGACTGGCGATGGCGAACACCTCGTCGCTGCGCATCGCCGGCTGCGTGGCCATGTTGAAGTGGCGGAACCCGCGCCGGTCCGCGCCCAACATGCTCAGGCCGCCGCCCTCGCAGGCCACCCAGATGCGGTCGCGCGCGTCGATGTGCAGGTCCTGCACGTAGTTGCAGCGCAGCGAGGCCGGATCGGCCGGATCGTGGCGCCAGACCCGGAACTCGCGCCCGTCATAGCGGGCCAGGCCATCGCCGCTGGCGATCCACAGATAGCCGTCGCCGTCCAGTTGCAGCGCGGAGATGTCGCTGGACGGCAGCCCTTGCTCGCTGGAGAACACCCGGAAGCGCGGCAGTTCCGGCACGCTGGCCCAGGCCTCGGCGCACAGGCCGGCCAGCGCCAACAGGCACAGCAGCCCCCAGCGGCGCCACGGGCGTGGGGAACGCGGGATGGGGGGCATGGACATCGGCTCCGGCAAAGGACGTCGGCGGATGAACACCGGCGCACTGCCGGGGCCGGACGCGCAGGGCGGCCGCTCCGTGTGCCGCTCGCCGCGGCAGCGCTCTTATACCCCGCGGCGCCGCAAAAATCACACCTGCCACCGCGTGCAACGAACCGTTACGCGGCGCAGGTACGCAGCCGGCCCGGACTGTGACTAGAATCCGGCGACCTCCCAGCGCGGCCCGCTTCATGCTCAGACCCTCTCTCGTGGCCCTCCTGCTGGGCCTGCCCGGCGCCGCCTTCGCCGCGCCGGCGCAGTACGCGCTGGACCCGGTGCACACGCGGGTGCTGTTCGCGATCGAACACGCCGGGTTCTCCAAGGCGCTGGGCACCGTGTCCGGCAGCACCGGCACCCTGGTGTTCGACCCGGACGACTGGCGCAGCGCGCGGCTGCAGGCGCGGTTGCCGTTGCAACGGCTGGACCTGGGCGACGAGAAGTGGAACCGCGCCGCGCTGGCGCACAACCTGCTCGACGGTGAGCACTACCCTGAAGCGCAGTTCGTCTCCACCCGCGTCGAGCCAATCGACGCGCAGCACGCCAAGGTGATCGGGCAGTTGACCCTGCACGGCGTCACCCGCGAGGTGACCCTGGACGTGACGCTGAACGCGGTCAAGCGCCATCCCCTGCCGCCGTTCCGCCGCACCGCCGGCTTCTCCGCCACCACCACGCTGCAGCGCGCCGACTTCGGCATCAGCGCCTGGCCGTCGGTGATCGGCGGCACGGTGGAGCTGCGCATCGAGGCCGAGGCCACCCGCGAAGGCGGCGCCAAGGCCGAGCCGGATCCGGCACCGGGCACTCCGCCTGCCGCGCCCACCGACACCCCCACCGCGCCGACGGCGCAGGACGGCACGCCATGAGCGCACGCAATACCGCCGACCGCTGGGGCAGCGTCAGCCAGACCCTGCACTGGCTGATCGCCGCGCTGATCCTGCTGCTCGGCGTGGTCGGCCTGACCATGGGCGAGCTGCCGAAGACGCCCAAGTATTTCTGGGTCTACACTGCGCACAAGTCGCTGGGTCTGACCGTGCTGGCGCTGGTGATCGTGCGGCTGGGCTGGCGCCTGTACGCCGGCGCGCCCAAGCCGGTGCCGGGCACGCCCGGCTGGCAGGAGCGCATCGCCGGTGCCACTCACGTGCTGCTGTACGTGATGATCTTCGCCATCCCGCTGTCCGGCTGGCTGTACGACTCGGCCAGCGGCCTGCGTCCGTTCCGCTGGTTCGGCCTGGTCGCGGTGCCCAAGCTCAGCGCCCCGGACGAGCACCTGCGCGACCTGTCGCACGCGGTGCACGAATGGGGCTTCTGGCTGCTGATCGCGGTGGTCCTGGCGCATGCCGGCGCGGCCTTCTACCACCACCTGTTCCAACGCGATGCCACCCTGGCGCGGATGCTGCCGCGCGGCTGGCTCACCCCCAAGTCCTGAGGAGCCGTTTCGATGTCCATCCGTTTTGCGTCCCCCGCCGCCGTCGCCGCCAGCCTGGTGGCCCTGCTCGCCGCCGCCCCCGCGGCGCAGGCCGCCGACTATGTGCAGGCCCCCGGCTCGACCCTGGTGTTCGCCAGCAAGTACGACGGCGAAGTGTTCACCGGCCAGTTCCCCGGCTTCGACACCAAGCTCAGCTTCGACCCGGCCAACCTGGCCGGCGCCAAGCTCGACGTGACCATCCCGCTGGCCGGCGCCAAGAGCGGCAACACCGACCGCGACTCCACCCTGCAGGGTGCGGACTTCTTCGACGTGGCCAAGTTCGCCACCGCGCACTACCGCGCCGACAAGTTCCGCGCGCTGGGCAACAACCAGTTCGCCGCCGACGGCACCCTGGAACTGCGCGGTGTGTCCAAGCCGGTGACCCTGACCTTCACCTGGACCCCGGGTGCGCAGCCGGTGCTGGCCGGCAAGGCCACGGTCAAGCGCCTGGACTTCGGCGTGGGCGGCGGCGACTGGGCCGATACCAAGACCATCCCCAACGAAACCGCAATCAGCACCAAGGTGGTGTTCAAGGCGAAGTGATTCGCCACAGGCCGCGGCGTGCGGCCGCTGAGCGGCGGATTTCCTCGTCGGGTCCGCCGCTTTTTTTATGCGCGGCTCAGGCGACGTCGGCGCACTGCACCAGGAAAGCCGCGCGGTCGCTCAGGCGCCGGTAGTAAGCGTCCACCGCCTGCAGCGGCGGATGCTCGAACGGCGTGCGGTACCAGCGGTGCACCGACAGGCCGATGGCGATATCGGCCAGACTGAAGTGATCGCCGGCCACGTAGGCGCCGGTGTCGGCCAGGCGCTGCTCCAGCACCGCCATGAATTTCGCCCAGGCCGCGAGCGAGGCCTGGACCTGCGCAGGTTCGGCGGGGTGCGGCGCACCGCGCACCAGCGCCAGGAAGGCGTAGCGCCAGGCGCCATTGAGATCCGACGCCTGCCAGTCCAGCCATTGATCGACCCGCGCCCGCGCCTTGGCCTCGACCGGATACAACGTGCCGTCGCCGTAACGATTGGCGAGGTAACGCAGAATGCTGTTGGATTCCCACAGGACGAAATCGTCGTCCAGCAACACCGGCACCATGCCATTGGGATTGAGTGCGGCGCTCGCCGAGCCGGATCTCACTGGCGCCGACATCACGGACGGCGTGCCGACGTCCTGCTGACGGAACGGCAACGCGAGTTCGCTGCACGCCCAGTGGACCTTGCGGACGTTGATGGACGTACGGTTACCGAGGACGGTCAGCATGCGCAAGGCTCAAAAAGCAGGGCGACCTGGGGTCGACGCAGCATGGTGACGATGGCCACGCAGCGCAAGCCGGTCATCGCCTCCCACCCGGGGCCGGGCAGATCGCCAACCAGGCGCGCACGCCGGCGGCATCGAACGGCCAGTCCAGCTCGCGCCCATCGGCGTCACGCAGCACCGGCACGCGCACGCCGTAGCGCGCCTCCAGCGCCGCGTCGTCGTCGATGAACACGCTCTCCGGCTCGCCCACGCGCGCCTGCGCCAGCACCTGCAGGGCCTGGTCGCACAGATGGCAGTCGTCGCGCTGGAACAGGGTCAGGGACATGCTCGCGTCCAATGCTGCGCTGCGGACCTGTGCCGCGCGCCGGAAGCATAGAATAGACGGTCTTTCGCCCACCCCCTCGGCACGCGCATGGCTGTCAGCACCTTCGACCTGTTCAAGATCGGCATCGGGCCGAGTTCCTCGCACACCGTGGGGCCGATGCGCGCCGCCGAGCGCTTCGTGCACCGCTGGCTGTTCGACCAGGGCCGTCTGCAGGACGTGGTGCGGGTGCGGGCCGAAGTGTTCGGCTCGCTGGCCCTGACCGGGCGCGGCCATGGCACCGACAAGGCGGTGCTGCTGGGCCTGGAAGGCCAGCGCCCGAACCTGATCGATCCGGACATCATCCCCGGCGCGCTGGAGCGCATCCGCGGCAGCAAGCGCATCAACCTGCTCGGCCAGCACGAGATCGCCTTCGACGAGAAACGCGACCTGGCGATGAACAAGCGGCAGAAGCTGCCGTACCACACCAACGGCATGCGCTTCACCGCCTACGCCGCCAACGACGAAGTCATCGCCACGCGCGACTACTACTCGGTCGGCGGCGGCTTCGTGGTCAACCAGGACGATGCCGCGGACGATCGCATCGTCGCCGACGAGACGCCGCTGCCCTACCCGTTCAAGAGCGGCGACGAACTGCTGGCGCAGGCCGCGCGCAGCGGCCTGAGCATCGCCGCACTGATGTTCGAGAACGAGAAGTGCTGGCGCAGAGAGGACGAGATCCGTGCCGGCCTGCGCGAGATCTGGGGCGCGATGCAGGCCTGCGTGACGCGCGGCATCCGCGAGGAAGGCACTCTGCCCGGCGGCCTGCACGTGTCGCGGCGCGCGCCGACGCTGTACCGCGAGCTGTCGTCCAAACCGGAAGCGGCGATGCGCGATCCGCTGACCACGCTGGACTGGGTCAACCTGTACGCGCTGGCGGTCAACGAAGAGAACGCCGCCGGCGGGCGTGTGGTCACCGCGCCCACCAACGGCGCGGCCGGGATCATTCCGGCGGTGCTGCACTACTTCGACCGGTTCTGCCCCGGCGCCGACGAACAGCGCGTATTCGACTTCCTGCTCACCGCCGCGGCGATCGGCATCCTCTACAAGGAGAACGCCTCGATCTCCGGCGCCGAGGTCGGCTGCCAGGGCGAGGTCGGCGTGGCCTGCTCGATGGCCGCCGGCGGCCTGGTCGCCGCGCTCGGCGGCAAGCCGGGACAGATCGAGAACGCCGCCGAGATCGGCATGGAGCATAACCTCGGCCTGACCTGCGACCCGATCGGCGGCCTGGTGCAGATCCCCTGCATCGAGCGCAACGCGATGGGTGCGGTCAAGGCGATCAACGCCAGCCGCATGGCCATGCGCGGCGACGGCAAGCACAAGGTGTCGCTGGACAAGGTGATTCGTACCATGCGCGACACCGGCCGCGACATGCAGGACAAGTACAAGGAAACCAGTCGCGGCGGGCTGGCGGTGAACGTGATCGAGTGCTGAGCCGCCACCATGGACGCTGGCCCACGCGCTCGCCAGCGTCCCCGCCGCTGCGCGGATAAAGATCGGCGCGGCGGTGCCGCTAACGACAGAGACGTCGGCCGATCCGGCATTGGCATGCTCTTGCGTTTTCCACACGCCTCCTGGCGCCTGCTGGCGCTACAGCTGGCCATGCTCTCGACAGCGTGGAGCGCGTGTGTGCCGCAGGCGCGGGCATTGCAGCCGGACAAGCAGTTCAATCACTACGAGCGCGAAGGCTGGGGCCTGGACCAGGGCCTGCCGCAGCTGAGCGTGCAGGCGTTCGCGCAGGACCATCAAGGCTACCTGTGGATCGGCACGATGGGCGGGCTGACCCGCTTCGACGGCGTGCGCATGACCTCGTTCAACGAGGGCGCGCCGGCGCACCTGCCCGGCAACCTGATCAAGGCGCTGCACGTGGATGCCGCCGGCACGCTGTGGATCGGCACCTACCGCGGCCTGTCGCGCTACCGCGACGGACGCTTCGCCACGCTGCTGCCGCAGGATCCACAGGCGCCTCTGCTCAACATCGAGGCGATCGCCACCGACGCGCGCGGCACCGTGCTGGTCGCAGCGCAGGATGGCGTGTACGCGGTACAGGGCGATCGCCTGCACCTGCGCCACCGCATCGCCGGCGGTGCCTCAGCGCTGTTGCCGAACGCCGATGCGCTGTGGGTGGGCACACGCGGCGCGGTGCTGCGTTTCGTTGCGGGCCAGGACGCGCCGGTGGCGCTGGCACTGCCGCAGGAGGCCGGCGCGGCGCCGGTGCAGCACCTGCTGGAAGGGCAGGGCACGCTCTGGGCCGGCACCCGCGACGGCCTGCTGTCGCGTCGCGACGGACGCTGGCAATGGCTGCCCGATGCCGCCGGCCTGAGCCGGCGCGCGGTGCTGGCCTTGTTCGAGGACAGCGACCGCAACCTGTGGGTGGGACTGCCCGGTGCGCTGCTGCGCGTGCGCGATGGCGCCATCGTCGAACGCAATCCGGAAAGCAAGCCGAACATCGGCGTCAACGCGATCTTCGAGGACCGCGAGCGCAACCTGTGGCTGGGCAGCAGCTGGAACGGCGCGACCCGGCTGTGGAACGGCTGGACGCGCCGCTACAGCACCCACGAAGGGCTGGACGACGCGCTGGTGTGGACGCTGGCGCGCGACCCGGATGGATCGCTGTGGGTCGGCACCGACAGCGGCCTGTCGCAGTTGCGCGATGGCCGCTACCAGCAGCGCCTGAGTCTGGCGCAGCTGCATAACGAAGCGCCCTATACCTTGCTGGCCGAACCCGGGCAGCTGTGGATCGGCACCCGTCATGGCGCCGCCCTGTACCGCGACGGCCGGCTCAGTCAGCCGGCCTGGCTGGCACCGCTGCGCGACCTGCAGATCAGCGGCATCGCCCGCGATCGCGCGCAGCGGCTGTGGTTCGCCAGCGACGACGGCCTGTTCCGCAGCGACGGCACTGGGCTGCAGCGCTACGGTACGGCAGAAGGCCTGCGCGATCCGCGCGTGCGCCTGGTCCACGAGACCCGCGACGGGCGCCTGCTGGTCGGCACGCAGTCGGGGCTGTACGCACTGCGCGGCGAGCGCCTGGTCGCGCTGGCCCCGCCGGGCTCGGCGCTGGCCAGCGCCGACGTCACCGCGATCCACGAACTGCCCGGCGGGCAATGGCTGGTCGGCACCCTCAACGAGCAGTTGTGGTTGTTCGACGGCACGCGCTGGTCTGCGTTCGGCGAGCAGGACGGGTTGCCGGTGAACGCGGCCTTCTTCATCGCCGACGACGGCCGCGGCGCGATCTGGGTGGCCGGCCTGCGCGGGGTCTATCGTGTGCGCCTGACCGACCTGCAGCGCCACGCGGCGTCGCCGCAGGCGCCGCTGAACGCCGAACTGATGCTCACCGAGCGCGCGCAGCGCCATGGCGGCGTGCAAGGCATGTGCTGCAACGGCGCCGGCAACGGCAAGGGCTTCATCGAGCACGGTGCGCTGTGGCTGCCCAGCCGCGACGGCGTGGTCGCACTGGACACCGCCGGCATCGTCAAGAACCCCGTGGCGCCGCAGCCGGTGGTGGAGCGGGTCCGCGCGCTGGGCCAGTGGCTGACACCGCAGGCGTTGCACGCGCCGCTGCCGCAGGCCGCGCGCGATCTCGATTTCGAGTTCACCGCCGCCTCGTTCCAGGCGCCGCAGAACGTCGAACTGCGCTACCGGCTGCTCGGCTACGACCGCAACTGGCGCACCCTCGACGACATCCGCCAGCGCGCGGTCAGCTACACCAACCTGCCTGGCGGCGACTACGTGTTCGAGGTCACCGGCAGCAACAACGCCGGCGTCTGGGCGGCAGCGCCGGCGCGGCTGCCGCTGCGGATCCAGCTGCGCTTCCAGGAAACGCCGTACTACCGGCTGCTGCTGGCACTGGGCGCATTCGCCCTGCTGCTGTGCGCCGTCGGCCTGGCGCGGCTGCACAACCGGCGCCAGCGCGACATCCTGGAACGCCAGGTGCGCGAACGCACCCAGGCGCTGCAGGCGGCCAACCAGCGCCTGCAGGAGGCCAGCTTCACCGACGAGCTGACCCAGTTGCGCAACCGCCGCTACCTGTCGCTGCACATTCCCAGCGACATCGCCCTGTACCGGCGCATGGCCGCCAACGACGAGGACATGCTGTCCTCGGGCATGCTGTTCGCGCTGATCGACATCGACCATTTCAAGTCGATCAACGACAGCGGCGGGCACCATACCGGCGACGCGGTGCTGCAGCAGATGGCGCAGTTGCTGGTGCGGCTGACCCGCGAGAGCGACTACGTGGTGCGCTGGGGCGGAGAGGAGTTCCTGCTGGTGCTGCGCTCGGCGCCGCGCGAGAACCTCACCATGGCCGCCGAACGGCTGTGCCGCTCGGTCGCCGCCCACCCGTTCGTGTTCGACCACGGCCGCCAGGGCCGGGTCACCTGCTCGATCGGCCTGGCCGAATTCCCGTTCGTGCACGATCCCGACAACCTGCTTGGCTGGGAACAACTGCTGGTGCTGGCCGACCGCGCGCTGTACCAGGCCAAGGCCAAGGGCCGCAACGGCTGGGCCGCGTACCGGCCGGTGCTGGGCGCACAGGCCGAACAGGTGTTGGCGGCGCTGCAGGAACCGCTCGCGCAGATGCAGCGCCACGCCTGCCTGACCCTGGTGCACAACGGCGGCAGCCTGCCGCCGACGTGATGCGTTGACGCCTCGCAAGCGCAGCCCGGGCTAAGGTCGTGGTCCATCACGCCTGCCATCCCGTTGCCATGCGCCACTGCCTGCTGCTCGCCGCCCTCGCCCTGTCGCCGCTCGCATCCGCCGCGGGCACCGATGCACCGCCGCGCTACGGCGCGCAACTGGAAGGCTTCGCCTATCCCTACCCGGTGCACTGGTACCGCTTCGATTCGCAGCGCCAGCCGCTGCAGATGGCGTACATGGACGTGGCCCCGACCGGCACGCCGAACGGCCGCACCGTGGTGCTGCTGCACGGCAAGAACTTCTGTGCGGCGACCTGGGAATCGACGATCGCCGCGCTGGTGGCGCAAGGCTACCGCGTGCTGGCGCCGGACCAGATCGGCTTCTGCAAGTCGAGCAAGCCGCAGGCCTACCAGTTCAGCTTCGCGCAACTGGCGGCCAATACCCACGCATTGCTGCAGCAGGCCGGGGTGACCCGCGCTGCCATCGTCGGCCATTCGATGGGCGGCATGCTCGCCGCGCACTACGCGCTGCAATACCCGCAGGACGTGAGCCAGTTGCTGCTGGTGAATCCGATCGGGCTGGAGGACTGGAAAGCCGCGGGCGTGCCCTGGCGCAGCGTCGATGCCTGGTACGCCAAGGAGCGCAAGACCGACGCGGCCTCGATCAAGCAGTACCAGCAGAGCGTCTACTACGGCGGACAGTGGAAGCCCGAGTACGACCGCTGGGTGAGTATGCAGGCCGGCCTGTATGCCGGCCCCGGCGGGGACCGCGTGGCCTGGAACCAGGCGCTGACCTCGGACATGGTGTTCAACCAGCCGGTGGTGCAGCGCTTCCCGCAACTGCGCGTGCCGACCACGCTGTTCATCGGCCAGCGCGACCGTACCGCGATCGGCAAGGACTTGGCGCCGCCAACGCTGGCGGCCACGCTGGGCGACTACCCGGCCCTGGGCAAGCGCGCGGCCGCGGCGATTCCCGGCGCACGCCTGGTCGCCTTCGACGATCTGGGCCATTCGCCGCAGGTGGAAGCGCCACAACGTTTCAACGCGGCCTTGCTCGAGGCGCTGGCCACCGCGCCCTGAGCGCCGACAAGGCACCGCTTATCAGTACGCCGCCCCACCGTAGGGGCGGCTCAGCCGCGACGTGACCGATCGCCGCGACGCTCCGGCGGCGACAGCAGGCAGCGCGCGCTACGTAACGTGCTCGGCAGCGCAGCGTGTCAGGCCACCCGCGCTCCTGCGCACTGATTCGCGACCATTGCGCCGCAGCATCGGGCGCTTTCATGAAAACGTTGTCATCGCCGCAATCCTGGATCTGTCTCGCATTCGACGGAATTGTCGGTTGACAACGTTGTCTCCTGACGCGAACCCTGCGCCTGCCCGGCCTGTGCACAGCGCCAAGCGATGTCGGCGCCACGCATTCCCACGCCCCGGGTGATCGGATCCAAGGAGAACCAGACAGCGGCACCGACCGCCGCTCCTCAGTCGCGTCACCTATCGCATCGGAGGCGTCACCATGCACACGAAATCCGCTGGATCGTGGTTACTGTTCTGTTGTCTCGTCCTGGCCAGCCTCGTGCCCGGCCAGACCTGGGCCGCCGCGTGCAGCGGCGTCGCCGCCTGGAATCCGGCCACCATCTACGCCGCCGGCGACACCCTGACCTACGCCGGCCACCTGTACCGCGCCAACGGTCCGATCTGGAACACCGCGCCGACCTACTGCACCAGCTGCGGTTGGTATCAGGATCTGGGCAGCTGCGATGGCAGTTCGACCAACCAGCCACCGAGCGTGGCGCTGACTGCACCCACCGCCGGCACCCGCTTCGTGGTCGGCAACACCATCACCCTGCAGGCCTCGGCCAGCGATCCGGACGGCAGCGTGGTGCGCGTCGAATTCTTCCGAGGCGGCACCTCGCTGGGCAGCGTGAGCGGCGCGCCCTACACGCTGGCCTGGAACGGCGCGGCAGCCGGGAACTACAGCCTCACCGCCGCGGCCACCGACAACACCGGCACCCGCACCACCTCGGCCGCGGTCGCGATCAGCGTCGCGGCGCCGTCGACCGACACCACGGCACCGAGCGTGCCCACCGGCTTGACCGCCGCCACGCGCGCCAGCAACGCCATCACCCTGACCTGGAACGCCGCCTCCGACAACGCCGGCGGCAGCGGTCTGGCCGGCTACGACATCCTCCGCAACGGCAATCGCGTGGGCACCTCCAGCACCACCGGCCATACCGATTCGGCACTGACCGCCGACACCGCGTACGCCTACGCGGTCCGCGCCCGCGACAACGCCGGCAACGTCTCGGCCAGCAGCGCCACGCTGAGCGTGCGCACCCTGCCCGCCAGCGCCGGCGGCGGCAAGCGCGTGATCGGCTACTTCACCCAGTGGGGCATCTACGGACGCAACTACCAGGTGCGCGACATCCAGGCCAGCGGCGCGGCCGGCTACCTGACCCACATCAACTACGCCTTCGGCAACGTCCGCAACAACCGCTGCGAGGTCGGCGTGACCCAGCCGTCCGACAGCAGCACCGGCGCCGGCGGCGACGCCTTCGCCGACTACACCAAGGCGTTCTCCGCCGCGCAGAGCGTGGACGGCGTGGGCGACACCTGGGACCAGCCGCTGCGCGGCAACTGGAACCAGTTGAAGAAGCTCAAGGCTGCGCACCCGGGCCTGAAGGTGCTGATCTCGCTAGGCGGCTGGACCTGGTCGCGCGGCTTCTCCAGCGCCGCGCGCGCCGAGAACCGCCAGGCCTTCGTCGCCTCCTGCATCGACGCCTACATTCGCGGCAACCTGCCGATCACCGATGGCGCCGGCGGCAGCGCGGCGGCGGCCGGCGTGTTCGACGGCATCGACATCGACTGGGAGTATCCGGTTGCCTGTGGCATCGCCTGCGGCAGCGCCGAGGACCGGCAGAACTTCACCGCGCTGCTGGCCGAGTTCCGCCGCCAGCTCGACCAGGTACAGCCGGGACTGCTGCTGACCGTGGCGGTCGGCGCCGGCATCGACAAGATCCGTGTCACCGACCCGAACCTGTACGCGCCCTACCTGGACTACCTCAACGTGATGACCTACGACTTCCACGGCGCCTGGGACCCGCAGACCAACCATCACTCCGCGCTGTTCGAGTCGCCGGCCGATCCGTCCAGCGGCGACCAGCGCTACTACAACAGCAACGACGCCATCCAGGCCTTCCTCGACCGTGGCGTGCCGGCCGCCAAGCTCAATCTCGGCATCGGCTTCTACGGGCGCGGCTGGACCAACGTGCCCAACGTCAACCACGGCCTGTACCAGAGCGGCAGCGCCGCAGCGGGCACCTACGAAGCCGGCATCGAGGACTACAAGGTGCTGCGCGGCCGCGCCGGTACCGACTATGTCGACGCGCAGGCGCACGCGCACTGGAAGTACGACGGCAGCAGCTTCTGGAGCTACGACAACCCGGCGCTGGTCACCGAGAAGATGAACTACGTCAAAGCTCAGGGCCTGGGCGGCGCGTTCTTCTGGGAATTCAGTGGCGACTACCAGGGCGAGTTGCTGAAGACCATGGGCCAGGGGCTGCAATGAGCTGAAGCGCTGGCCGTCGGCATCCGCCAAGCCCAATCGCGACGCCCGCAACGGATGCGGGCGTCGCGTGCATCGCTCAACGCACCGCGATCCGCAGCACGTCGTCGAGCAAGGCCGCCGCGGTGACGTCGGCACCCGCGCCCGGCCCCTGGATCAGCAGCGGCTGCTGCAGATAGCGATCGCTGTGGATGGCGACGCGGTTGTCGGTGCCGGCACCGCTGGCCAGCGGATGCGTCAGCGGCAGCGCGCGCAGGCCCACCGAGGCGCCGTGCGCATCGAAGCGGCCGACGAAACGCAGGCAGGCACCGTCGGCCTGCGCCTGCGCCAGGCGCGCCGCCAGCGGCGCGTCCAGTTGTTCCAACGCGGCATCCAACTGCGCCAGCGGCACGGCGGCCAGCGCGGCCGGCACCAGCGACGCCACCTGCACCTGCTCGGCGCGCAAGGGCAGGCCGGCGGCGCGGGCCAGGATCAGCAGCTTGCGGCGCACGTCCTCGCCGGACAGGTCCTCGCGCGGATCGGGTTCGGTGTAGCCGGCGGCCGCGGCCTCGCGCACGCACTCGGAGAAGGCGCGGCGGCCGTCGTAACGATGCAGCAACCAGGCCAAGGAGCCGGACAGCACGCCTTCCACCGCGTGGATATGGTCGCCACCGGCGACCAGCGCGCGCAGGCTGCTCAGCAACGGCAATCCCGCGCCGACCGTGGCGCTGTCGCCGTAATGGGTGCTGGCGGCATGCCGCGCGGCATGGATCTGTTCGGCCCGCGCCAGCGCGGCGCCCTGGCCGAGCTTGTTGGCGGTGACCACGTGCACGCCTCGGCGCAGCCACTCGGCATGGCGCTGCGCGACCGCCTCGCTGGCGGTGGCATCGACCACGATGTCGCCCTGGCCCAGGTCGTCCGGCAGCGTCACCGCCTGCGTTCCGCGCGCGGCGGCATTGGCCGCGGCCAGCGCCTGCGCCGGCGTCAGCGCGCAGTCGGCGACGGTGCGCGAATTGGCCAGCCAGGCGAAGGCCGGCAGGCCCGGGCGGCGCTGCTGCAGCGCCTGGTAGCGCGCGACGAAGGCGCGGCCCACGGTGCCGGTGCCGAGCAGGCCCAGCCGTGGGGTCGCCACGGCGGGCGCCGCACGCAGCGACGCCGACGGTGCATCGGCCAGGCCGCTGCTCACGCGTCCACCCGTTTACGCGCCAGCGCCTCGCCGGCGCGCTGCGCGCGCTGCAGGCCGGCCTGCAGATCGGCGACCAGGTCCGCGCTGGACTCGATGCCCACCGACAGGCGCAGCAGACCATCGGAAATCCCGGCCTTGGCGCGCGCCTCGGCGGTCATCGCCGCATGGGTCATGGTCGCCGGGTGCGCGATCAGACTCTCCACGCCGCCCAGCGATTCGGCCAGGGTGAAGTAGCGCAGACCGTCGACGAAGGCGCGCACCTCGGCCTCGCCGCCGGCCAGTTCGAAACTGATCATCGCGCCGAAGCCGCGCTGCTGCCGCGCCGCCACCGCATGGCCCGGATGCGAGGCCAGGCCGGGGTAGTACACCTGGCGCACCGCCGCGTGCGTGGTCAGCAACTCCACCACCGCCTGCGCGTTTTCCTGGTGCGCACGCAGGCGCGCATCCAGCGTGCGCAGGCCGCGCAGGGTCAGGAACGCATCGAACGGCGAGCCGGTCAGGCCCAGCGCATTGGCCCACCACACCAGTTGCTGGTGCAGCTCGGCATCGGCGGCGATCACCGCACCGCCGACGACGTCGCTGTGGCCATTGACGTACTTGGTGGTGGAGTGGATCACCAGGTCGGCGCCGAAGGCGATCGGGGTCTGCAGCGCCGGCGACAGGAAGGTGTTGTCGACCACCGCCAGCGCGCCGGCCTTGTGCGCGGCATCGATGACGAAGCGCAGGTCGGTGATGCGCAGCAGCGGGTTGGACGGGGTCTCGATCAGCACCAGCTTCGGCGCCTGCGCCAGCGCATCGGCCAGCGAACGCGGATCGGTCAGGTCGGCGGTGATCAGCTCGAAGTGGCCCTTCTTGGCCAGCGCGTTGAACAGCCGCCAGCTGCCGCCGTACGCGTCGTGCGGCACCACCAGCTTGTCGCCGGGCTGCAGCAACGCGTTGAGCACCAGGTTGATCGCGCCCATGCCGGTGGCGGTGATCACGCCGCCGGCGCCGCCTTCCAGTTCCGCCAGCGCTTCGCCGAGCAGGTCGCGGGTCGGGTTGCCGCTGCGGGTGTAGTCGTACTGGCGCTTGTTGCCGAAGCCGTCGAAGCTGAAGTTCGACGACAGCACGATCGGCGGAGTCACCGCGCCGTAGGCGGTATCGCGGTCGATGCCGGCGCGAACCGCGGCGGTGGCGGCACTACAGGGCAGATCGGTGTCGTGGGCAGTGCTCATGCGGCAACTCCGGTGGGGCGAAGGGCGGTGGCGAGAATCGCGTCGATGCGATCGGTTTCTTTCAGGAAGGCGTCGTGGCCGTAGGGCGAACGCAGCACGCGCAGGCTGCCGCGCGGGCCCAGGCCTTCGACGAGGGTCACCAGGTCCGACAGCGGCACCAGGCGGTCGCCTTCGACCGCCACCACCACCGTGGGCACGGCGACGGCGGCCGGATCGATGCGGTGCAGGTCGATGGATTCGGACAGGCGCAGGTAGGCGTTGACCTGGGTGCGCGCCACGTACTGCGCGCCGGCGGCGTCCAGATAGTCTTCGGCGGCGACGCGGACGCGGCCGTTGATCACTTCCGGCGCCGCGTCGAAGCGCTCGCCGAACTCCTCTGGGGTGCGGTAGCTGAGCATCGCGAACTGCCGCGCCAGCGACAGCCCGTGGCTCTCGGCGCACTGCAGTTGGCCCAACGCCACGGCGCGGCGCTGCAGCGCGCGCCAGGCCGCCGCATACGGATGCGCGCGATGCGCCCCGCTGACCGCGATCAGCTTCTGCAGGCGCTGCGGATGCCGCACCGCCAGCTGCAGGCCGACCAGCGCGCCGTAGGAGTAGCCGACGAAGCCGTGCAGTTGCGCGATGTCCAGCGCGTCCAGCAGCGCGGCGATGGCATCGGCCTGGTCGGCGCTGTCGATCGGCGCGTCCAGGCTGCCGTCGGCGCCGACGAAGTCGAACGCCAGCAGCCGCCGCTGGGTCGGGTCCAGCGCCCGTCCCGGTCCGACCAGGCCTTCGGCCCAGCCCTTCTCGGAAAAGCTGGCGTTGGCGGCAAGGTGGCGGTGCGCGGAGATGCCACCGGCAACGAACACCACCGGCGCGGCGGCCGGGCCGCTCAGTTCGTAGCGCAGGCGCAGCAACTGCACGCCGGCGTGGCGCAACGGCAACGCGACCGCGATCTCGCCGCGCATCGCGTGCACGCCGTCGGCCGGCGCGGCAACGCGGTCGTGGGACGGAGTGGCGGAGGTGGGGCGATCAGGCGAGTTCACGAGGCGCATGGCGGTATCCAGGGAGGAACGGCCATCGAGCTTCGCGGAGCTCGCGTTCGCCATGCAGAGGGCATGGATCGAACCATCTTTCGGCGGACGCGGTGGTCCCCGCAGGATTTGGCACCTACACGGGCGCTTGCGCGTCCGCTGGCTGCCCCGGCATCAAAGGGCCTGTCCCTCCGCCGGTCTCGATGGTGGAGCCACGATGCCAGCGATTTTCGGCAATGTCAATCTCTTTATTCGGATGAAGCGATATGATTTTTCGATCCCTGGCCTCGGCCATACTCCGCCTCCCCCATCGAAGCTTCCGTCCGTGCGCCGACGCCGTCCCCGCCGCTGGCTTGCCGTGGTTCTATCGCTGGCCGCGGCCACCGTTGCGTCCGCGCAACCGCTGCTGCGCTGGAATGCCCCGCGGCCGGGGCCGCAACCGCCCCCGGCATGGCTGGAGGTGCAGACCCGCGACAGCGGCCTGCGCGAGGTCACGCTGGGCAATCCGCTCGGTGGCCCGGTACAGATCCGCCTGCTGGGCGACAGCGCCGGCTTCACCGCCGTGCCCGCGCTGCCGCTGATGGTGGAGCTGGCCGCCAGCGAACGCCGCGTGGTCGCGCGCCTGTATCCGCCCGGCGACCTGGCCGAGGCCAGCGGCGATGGGGCCCGATTGCGCATCGAGGCAGTCCCCGGTTCGCCGCGCGCGCATGCCGACGCGGTGCTGTACGCCCTGCCCTTCGCCGATCGCCCGGTGCGCATCGACCAGGGCTTCGGCGGTGCGTTCAGCCATCACGATCCGGCCAACGCCTATGCGCTGGATTTCGCCCTGCCCGAAGGCACGCCGGTGCTGGCCGCGCGCGAGGGCGTGGTGATGGAGGTGCGCGACGACTTCCGCGAATCCGGCACCGACCGGCGCCTGGGCCAGGCCGCCAACCTGGTGCGGGTGCTGCACGCCGACGGCAGCATGGCGATCTACGCACACCTGGTCGCCGGCGGCGTGCAGGTGCGGGTCGGCCAGGCGGTCCGGCGCGGCGAGCGTCTCGGCCTGTCCGGCAACACCGGCCTGAGCAGCGGCCCGCACCTGCATTTCGCCGTCCAGCTCAACCGCGGCCTGCGCCTGGAATCGGTGCCGTTCCGGATGGCCGGCCCGCTGGGCGAACTGCGCTTCGCCCACCCCACCCCACCCTGAGCGTGCCGCCTACCGTTCGTCGGCAAACGCCTTGACAGGCGCCAAGTGTATTGATGTATTAATACACATGGATGCAACCGACCTCCACGTCCAACCCAGCGCCCCCGAGCCGATCTACCGGCAGATCGTCGAGCAGATCCGCCGCCTGGTCGCCGCCGGGCAACTGCGCCCGGGCGACGGCCTGCCCTCGGTGCGCGAGGTTGCCGCCGCCCACGCGGTGAATCCGATGACGGTCTCGCGCGCCTACAGCCAGCTCGAGGCCGAAGGCGTGCTGGAACGCCTGCGCGGCCGTGGCATGGCCATCGCCGCGACCGCCGCCGCACCGCAGCGGCAACGGCAGCGCCTGGAGCTGATCGAACCGCGCCTGCAGGAACTGGTCCGGCATTGCCGGGAACTGGGCCTGCCGTCGCCTCCCGTGATCGAACGTCTTGAACAGTTGTTTGGAGAACCTGGCGATGAGTAGCGTGGTGATGCAGAGCGCAATCCAGACCGACCTGGACATGGACCTGCCGCTGGCGGCGCATGACCTGCACCTGGCCTTCGGCACCAGCGAGATTCTGCAGGGCGTGGACCTGCAGGTGGCGCGCGGCGAGGTGGTCGGGCTGATCGGCCGCAACGGCGCCGGCAAGAGCACCCTGCTGGCCTGCCTGCTCGGCCTGCTGCAGCCGCAACGTGGTCAGGCGCGGGTGTTCGGCGGCCCGGCGCTGCGCCTGGACGATGCGCGCAAGGCGCAGTTGGGCTTCGTGCCGCAGCAGCCGCAGGCGTTCGGCTGGATGCGCGTGGAGGAACTGCTCGCCTTCGCCGCGCAGCTCTATCCGCACTGGGACGCGCAGCGCGCGGAGACGCTGCTGCGCCGCTGGGAACTGGACCGCCGCCAGAGCATCGGCAAACTCTCGCCCGGCCAGGCCCAGCGCCTGGCCCTGGTGCGCGCACTGGCCGCACGGCCGGCGTTGCTGGTGCTGGACGAACCGGCCTCGGCGCTGGACCCGGTCGCGCGTCGCGACCTGATGCGCGAGATCGTCACCGAAACCTGCGACGCCGGCACCACCGTGCTGTTCTCCAGCCACATCGTCAGCGACCTGGAACGCGTGGCTTCGCGCGTGGCCTTCCTCAACCAGGGCCGGCTGCTGCTCGACCAGCCGCTGGACGACCTCAAGGACAGCGTGTTGCGACTCACGCTGCCGCCGGCCGCCGCCGCGCTGCTCGGCGACGCCGTGCTGCGCGGCGAACTCGCACGGCGCCGCAGCCCCGACGGCGGCACCGCCGTGCTGCTGCACGCCAGCGAACCGCCTTCCGCCCTGCTCGGCGTGCCCGGTCTGCGCATCGACCGGCTCGGCCTGGAGGACCTGTTCATCGAGGTGGCGGGATGAAGCGTCTGCTCGCCGATCTGCGCCTGCTGTACACGGCATCGGGCAGGACCCGATGGGTCTACCCCTGGGTGATCGCCGCGGCATTGGCCCTGACATGGGTCGACAATCCGCCATCGCCGCTGGTGCTGACCTGTCCCATCGTGCTGCTGCTCTGGGCACGACTCGGCGCACGCTTGCTGAGCCTGCTCGAGCAGGCGCATCGCCTGCGCCTTCCCGGGCTGCACAGGCGCTTCGCGCACCTGTTCACTCTGGCGGTGGCCGGCACCGTACTGGTGCCGGTCCTGCTGTACGTGCCGCGCGGCAGCGATCCCAGCCTGGCGACGCCGACGCTGCTGCTGTGCGCGTCCGGCGGGCTGCTGCTGGCGACAGCGCCAGCGTGGTCCAGTACCGCACTGCTGTGCCTGCCGCCCCTCGGCTTCATGCTGCACCACTGGGTCGGCGTGCCGTTGGACGCGTACCCGCGCAGCACCATGCTGGCCATCGCTGCAGCGTGCGTCGCGGGCGCGACGTGGGCGTACCGCCGCGCCAGCACGCCTCGGCCCGTCGCGCTCGCGCCCTGGCTGCGTCCGCTGTGGATGAACCTGCAGCCGCGCCTGCCCGGCGACGGCGCGATCAGGCAGGTGGTCGCATCGCAAACCGGGAGCCGTGGGTGGATGCAGGGCATTGCGCGCCCCAGCGTTCCCTCGGGCCTGCACGGCGCACCGGAACGCGCCATGCGCTTCGCACTCGGTCCAGGTTTCGCTCCCGGCAGCGCGGCCGGCACCGTGCTGGCCGTCCTCGTCATGCCGTCGCTGGTGTTGCTGTGGACGCTGCTGGTGGGCACGCAATCGCCGACGCTGCCGCTGATCCTGGCCAACGTCATGGCCAACCTGTCCAGCGCGAAGTTCCTGCAACGGCTGTGGCTGTGGCGCAAGCACGGCAACCTCGGCCTGATGGAAAGCGCCCTGCTGCCCGGCCTGGGCACACCCGGGCAGATCGGCACGCTGTTCAACCAAGTGGTGCTGAAATGCGCGATCGCGGCGATGCTTCCGTGGCTAGGCCTGTCCTGGCTGCTCGGCCTGCTCAGACACGCCCCGACCGCCTACTACCCGCTGACCGTGTCGATTACCCTGACCGGGACCCTGCTTGCCAGCACCGTCCTGCTGGCCTGCCTGCGCTGGCCGCGCAGCGTGTTGGCGCTGGTCGTGGCGCACTGCACGCTGACGCTGCTGGGCGCCATCAGCATCGGCCAGGTCGGCCTGCCTGGCGCAGTCGCGCCGCATTGGCTGGCGCCGGCCTGGAGCCTGCTGCTGCTCGGCATGGTCATCGTCTACAACCTAGTGGCGCGCCAATCCAGCAAGCGCCCGCATCCCTGGCTGCTCAACTGAACGGCCGCCGCGGGAAGCCAGCTATAATCGCGGGCTTCCTCCGTTGCCGATGACGCCCTTCGCGGGCGTGCCGCCCATGTCCGAAGTCGCCACCGAAGCTGCGCGCCGCCGCACCTTCGCCATCATTTCCCACCCCGACGCCGGCAAGACCACGCTGACCGAAAAGCTGCTGCTGTTCGGCGGGGCGATCCAGATGGCCGGCTCGGTGAAGGGCCGCAAGGCCGCGCGCCACGCCACCTCGGACTGGATGGCGCTGGAAAAGGAGCGCGGCATTTCGGTGACCTCGTCGGTGATGCAGTTCCCGTACGAAGGCAAGATCATCAACCTGCTCGACACCCCCGGCCACGCCGACTTCGGCGAGGACACCTATCGCGTGCTCACCGCGGTGGACTCGGCGCTGATGGTGATCGACGTGGCCAAGGGCGTGGAAGAACGCACCATCAAGCTGATGGAGGTGTGCCGACTGCGCGACACGCCGATCATGACCTTCATCAACAAGCTCGACCGCGAAGGCAAGGACCCGATCGACCTGCTCGACGAAGTGGAGACCGTGCTCGGCATCGAGTGCGCGCCGGTGACCTGGCCGATCGGCATGGGCCAGCGCCTGAAGGGCGTGGTGCACCTGGTGACCGGCGAAGTGCACCTGTACGAACCCGGCCGCAACTTCACCCGCCAGGACTCGACCATCTTCCCGTCGCTGGACGCACCCGGCCTGGCCGAGAAGATCGGCGCGCAGATGCTGGCCGAACTGCGCGAGGAACTGGAACTGGTGCAGGGCGCCAGCCATGCCTTCGACCTGGACGCCTACCGCGCCGGCAGGCAGACTCCGGTGTTCTTCGGCTCCGGCGTCAACAACTTCGGCGTGCAGCCGCTGCTGGACTTCTTCGCCGAGCACGCACCGCCGCCGCAACCGCGCGCCACCACCGGCCGTCAGGTGCAGGCCGGCGAGGACAAGCTGACCGGCTTCGTGTTCAAGATCCAGGCCAACATGGACCCGCAGCATCGCGACCGCGTCGCCTTCATGCGCATCTGCTCGGGCCGCTTCGCCGCCGGCATGAAGACCCTGCACGTGCGCACCGGCAAGGAAGTCAAGCTGGCCAATGCGCTGACCTTCATGGCCAGCGACCGCGAGATCGCCGCCGAGGCCTATCCCGGCGACGTCATCGGCATCCACAACCACGGCACCATCTCGATCGGCGACACCTTCACCGAGGGCGAGTCGCTGTCGTTCACCGGCATCCCCAACTTCGCCCCGGAACTGTTCCGCCGTGCGCGCCTGCGCGATCCGCTCAAGCTCAAGCAGTTGCAGAAGGGCCTGGCGCAGCTGTCCGAGGAAGGCGCCACCCAGTTCTTCCGCCCGCTGATGAGCAACGACCTGATCCTCGGCGCGGTCGGTACGCTGCAGTTCGACGTGGTCGCCTACCGGCTCAAGGACGAGTACGGCGTGGATGCCAGCTTCGAGCCGGTGGGCGTGGTCACCGCGCGCTGGGTGCATTGCGACAATCCCAAGAAGCTGGAAGAGTTCCGCGAGAAGAATGCGATGAACCTGGGCATCGACGCCGCCGGCGAACTGGTCTACCTGGCCCCGACCCGGGTCAACCTGCAACTGGCGCAGGAACGCGCGCCGGACGTGCGTTTCGCCGCCACCCGCGAACACGCGCACAGCGTGGCAATGGAATGACAACCATGTGACCGTGGGCGTGCGCCGGCTGAGCGCACGCCCAACCGGCGGCGCGGTGCTGCGCCGCAGCGGATGCGAACCGCTCGCAATTGCGCTACCGTGCGGGCCCATGGATGCAGACCGTTCGCCCGCCTACTCGAACGCCGACGCGCCGCCTTCCACGGATTGGCGCGACGAACTGGCCAGTGCGCTGACCCACGGCCTCGGCGCCATCGCCGCGCTGGCCGGCGGCTCGGTGCTGATCACCCTCGCCGCGATCTATGGCGACGGCTGGCAACTCGCCACCGCCATCGTGTTCAGCGTCACCTTGCTGCTGTTGTACGTGGCCTCGACGCTCTACCACGCCATCCCGCATCCCGGCGCCAAGGCGCGCCTGCAGATCTTCGACCACTGCGCGATCTACCTGCTGATCGCCGGTACCTACACCCCGTTCACCCTGATCGGCCTGCGCGGCCCGTGGGGCTGGGGCCTGTTCGCGGCGATCTGGACCATCGCCGTGGCCGGGGTCATTTTCAAACTGTTCTTCACCGGCCGTTTCCGCCTGCTGTCGACCATCCTGTACATCGCCATGGGCTGGCTGATCGTGGTGGCGATCGAACCGCTGCTGCGCTCCATCGACGCCTGGACCCTGGGCTGGCTGCTGGCCGGCGGCCTCTTCTATACCCTGGGCACGTACTTCTACCAGCGCGACACCGTGCGCTACTTCCACGCCATCTGGCACCTGTTCGTCCTCGCCGGCAGCGTCTGCCACTTCGTGGCGGTGACCGGCCAGGTGCTCTGAGGCGCCGCTCGCTTTCGCACCCCGTGCACGGCCGCTGCCTAGGATGGCTGCATGGCTCGCGACCCCGCTTCCGCATCCCGTTCCTGGCCCTGGCGGCGCAATGACGGCCGTCTGCGGCGCTGGCCGTTCGTGCTCGGCGCACTGGTGCTGCTCCTGCTCGTCATCATCCTGATCTTCGACTGGAACTGGTTCAAGGCGCCGGTGGAACGCGCGGTGCAGGCGCGCACCGGGCGCGCCTTCCATATCGACGGCGATCTGGACGTGGAGCTGGGCCGCATCGTCACCGTCCGTGGCGATCGCCTGAGCTTCGCCAATGCCGACTGGTCGAAGCAGCCGCAGATGGCCAGCGCCGACCGCGCCGAACTGGACATCGCGCTGTGGCCGCTGCTGCGCGGCCGCGTGCGCATCCCCGAGATCCGCCTGACCAAGCCCGATCTGCTGCTAGAGACAGGCCCGGTTGGACAGCCCGGCAACTGGGCGTTCGGCCAGTCCGACGACAGCGGCAGGCCAGTGGTCCTTGGCGCCCTGTTGGTGCAACAAGGGCATCTGCGCTTCCAGGACCCCGCCGGACGCACCGAGATCGACATCGCCGTCGACAGCCAGGTCGGACAGCGTCGCCGTGGCGATGCCGCACCGCCGATCACGGTCAGCGGCGACGGCCGCTGGCGCGGCAATCCGTTCACTCTCAAGGGCAATACCGCCTCGCCGCTGGAACTGAGCGAGAGCGATCATCCGTTCCGCGTCGACCTGCGCGGCAGCGCCGGCAGCACCCGCGCGCACATGCGCGGCACCCTCACCAACCCGTTTCAGTTGCGTGTGTTCGACCTGCAACTGCAGCTGGCGGGCACCGACATGGCCCACCTGTATCCACTGCTGGGCATCGCCATTCCTTCCACCCCGCCCTATCAGCTGGATGGGCGTCTGCAGCGCGACGGCGATCGCTGGCGCTACCAGGACTTCCGCGGCCGCGCCGGCGACAGCGATCTGGCCGGCACGGTGCAGATCGAGACAGGCGGCGCACGTCCGTTCCTGCGCGCCGACCTGCGCTCGCAACGGCTGGATTTCGACGACCTGGCCGGCTTCATCGGCGCACCGCCACGCACCGGCGCCGGCGAGACCGCCAATGCCGAGCAGAAGGCGCAGGCGGCCAAGCTCGCCGCCACCGACAAGGTACTGCCGTCCACGCCGTACGACCTCGGCAAGCTGCGCGCGATGGACGCCGACGTGCGCTGGAAGGCGCAGCGCATCAACGCACCGTCGCTGCCGCTGGACGACATGGACGCGCACCTGAAGCTCGACGACGGCGTGCTGTTGCTGCAGCCGCTGAACTTCGGCGTGGCCGGGGGCGACATCCGCTCGGACATTCGCATGGATGCGCGCAAGCCCACCCTGCTCACGCGCGCACAGCTGTCGATCCGCGGCGTACAACTGGGCAAGTTGTTCCCCGACGGCAAGCTGGCCAAGGAGGCCGCCGGCGCGATCGGCGGCGAGATCGCCCTGGCCGGCAGCGGCAACTCGATCGCGCAGATGCTCGGCAGCGCCGACGGCAGCGTCGCCGTCGGCATGGGCAAAGGCCGCATCAGCAACCTGGTGATGGAACTGGCCGGCCTGGATATCGCCGAGTCGCTGAAGTACCTGGTGACCAAGGACCGCGAAATCCCGGTGCGCTGCGCGTTCGGCGACTTCGCGGTGCAGCGCGGGGTGATGACCTCGCGCGGCCTGGCCTTCGACAGCACCGATACCCTGCTGGTCGGCAGCGGCACCATCGACCTGAGCCAGGAACGCCTGGACCTGCTGCTGAAGGCGCAACCCAAGGACCACAGCATCCTCGCCCTGCGCTCGCCGCTGCGCGTCGGCGGCACCTTCAAGGACCCGAGCTTCCGCCCCGACTTCAAGGCCCTGGGCCTGCGCGGCGCGATCGCCGTCGCCCTGGGCAGCATCGCCCCGCCCGCCGCCCTGCTGGCCACCATCGAGACCGGGCCGGGCAAGGATATTCAGTGCGGCGGCAAGTAGCCGCGGGATTGGCGATTAGGGATTGGGGATTCGCAAATGCACGCGTCCAGATCACCGCCAAATCCAGATGAATGATTCGCTAGGCACACATCGGCGCACGCGCAGCCGCCGCTCTTGCGAATCCCCAATCCCGACTCCCCAATCTCAGCTCCTGATGTACTCCTGCAACTGATCCAGCTCCTGGCGCTGCTCCTCGATCACCGCCTTGACCAGGTCGCCGATCGAGATCACGCCGATCACGCTGCCGGCGTCCACCACCGGCAGATGGCGGATGCGTTGCCCGGTCATCAGTTCCATGCACTGCTGGACGCTCTGCGACGGGTCCACGGTGTGCACCCTGCTGCTCATGATGTCGCGCACTGGCGTGGTTGCAGAGGAGCGATCCTGCAGGACCACCTTGCGTGCGTAATCGCGCTCGGACAGGATGCCGGACAGCTGTCCGCCCTGCAGCACCAGCACCGCGCCGATGCCCTTGGCGGCCATCAGCCGCAGCGCCTCGATCACCGCCGTGTCCGGCGCGACCGCGTGGATTTCATTGCCCTTTTCGCTCAAGACCTGCCGTACCGTCCGCATCGCTGCCTCCCGGTTCGCTGGATCGCACGGCCGAGCATACTCCTTCGCCCGGTGCACGCCAGGTTTCCACCAGATACAGCGGACGTTGCTTGGATTCCTCGTACAGCCGGCCCAGGTACTCGCCGATCAGGCCCAGCGCGATCAGCTGCACGCCGCCCAGGAACAGGATCACCGCCATCATCGTCGGCCAGCCCGCCACCGGGTCGCCCAAGAGCGCGGCCTTGACCACCACAAAGAGCGCGAACAGGAAGGCGCCGGCCGCCGTCGCCAGGCCGAGGTAGGTGGCCACCCGCAACGGCGCGGTGGAGAAGCCGGTGATGCCGTCCAGAGCGAAGTTCCACAGCCGCCACAGGCTGAACTTGCTGCGCCCGGCCAGCCGCGGCGCGCGCCGATACGGCACCGCCAGGCGGCGGAAGCCGATCCAGCCGAACAGTCCCTTCATGAAGCGGTGGCGCTCGCGCAACTGCCGCAGCGCGGCCAGCGCGCGCGGCGACAGCAGGCGGAAATCGCCGGTATCGGCGGGGATCGGCGTCTTCGACAGGCGCCCGATCACCCGGTAGAACAGCGCCGCGGTGCCGCGCTTGAGCCAGCCCTCGCCTTCGCGCACCAGGCGCGTGCCGTAGATGTCGTCGTAGCCGGCACGCCAGTGCGCCACGAACTGCCCGATCAGCTCCGGCGGATCCTGCCCGTCGGCGTCCAGCAGCATCGCCGCACCGCACTCGACGCAGTCCAACCCCGCGGTCAGCGCCAGCTCCTTGCCGAAATTGCGCGACAGGCGCAACGCGCCGACCCGTGGGTCGGACGCGGCCAGCGCCTGGATCGTCTCCCAGGTGGCATCGCGGCTGCCGTCGTCCACGTACAGCACCCGACCCTCCAGCCCGGGCACGGCGTCGAGCGCAGCGAGGATGCGCGGGTGCAACAGCGGCAGGGTCTGCGCCTCGTTGAACGCAGTGACGACGACGGTGAGACGTTCGGATTCCATCGGCGGATGGTACGGAGCGGCCTGCGCGTTCACCAGCGGCGGGGCACTACGTAACAAAAACGGGAGCCCCTCCCTTCTCCCACCGGGAGAAGGTGCCCCGCAGGGGCGGATGAGGGTGCGTCGACCGCCGAATCCCCCCATGCTCACATGCCGACCGTACCCTCACCCCAACCCCTCTCCCGGCGGGAGAGGGGCTTCAAGTTTCTTCTCCCACCGGGAGAAGGTGCCCCGCAGGGGCGGATGAGGGTGCGGGTGCCGCCAACCCCGCCACGCTCACGTGCCGACCGTACCCTCACCCCAACCCCTCTCCCGAGGGGAGAGGGCTAAACCTACGGCGCCTGCAGGTAGGCCGGCCCACCCAGTTGCCGGGTCTGGCGCTGGATCCAGTTGGCGCGACCCTGCACATAAGGACCGGGACGGGTGGCGTTATAGCGCTGTGGCGCCGGCAGCACCGCCGCCAGCAGCGCGCTCTGCGCTGGGGTCAGTTGCGCCGCGTCCTTGCCCCAGAAGCTGCGCGCCGCCGCCTGCGCGCCATACACGCCATCGCCGAACTCGGCGACATTGGCGTACACCTCGAGAATCCGCTGCTTCGACCACAGCGCCTCGATCAGCACCGTGTACCAGGCCTCCAATCCTTTGCGCAGCCAACTGCGGCCCTGCCACAGGAACACGTTCTTGGCGACCTGCTGGCTGATCGTGCTGGCCCCGCGCAGGCGCCCGCCACGCGCATTGTGGTCGCGCGCCTTCTCGATCGCGTCCAGGTCGAAGCCGTGATGGCTGGGGAATCGCTGGTCCTCCGCAGCGACCAGGGAGATCGGCAGGCTCGGCGCGATCCGCGCGGTGTCGCGCCAGTCGTAGGCGATGCGGTACGACCAGTCGCCGCCGGCCCAGGCGCCGAGCTGGCGCTCCAGCATCATCGCCGAGAACGGCGGATCGACGAAACGCAGCAGCAGCACCTGCGACACGCTCGCCAGCACGAAGATCAGCGGCGCCAGCAGCAACCAGCGCCGCCAACGCTTGCGCGGACGCGCCGGCGCAGCGCCACTTGCATCGCGGCGCGCCGCCCCCATTCCTATGCTCTCTTCGATCTGGTCCACCGTGACGATCCACTCTCGTGCGGTCGCCATCTTCCCATGCGCAGCGAGGCCGCAATGCATTCTTCCGACGATCGTCTGACCCGCTTCCTGCTGCCCGGCGCCGGCGTGCGCGGTGTGCACGTGCGCCTGCACGACACCTGGCGCGAAATCCTGGCGCCGGCCAGCTACCCGGCGGCGGCCACCGAATTGCTCGGCGAGGCCTGCGTCGCCGCGGCCCTGTTCACCGGCCACACCAAGGTCGACGGGCGCCTGTCGGTGCAGTTGCGCAGCCAGGGCGCCCTGCGCACCCTGTTCGCCGAGTGCACCGCGGCCGGCACGCTGCGCGGCATCGTCCAGTTGGGCGACGGCCAGGACGCGCCGCGCGACCTGCGCGCGCTGGGCGACGACGCCCTGCTGGCGATCACCATCGAGAATCCCGGCCTGGATCCGCGCGAGCCGCAGCGCTACCAGAGCCTGGTGGCGATGTCCTCGGCCGAGCTGGACGAAGCCTTCGAGGACTACTTCCGCCAGTCCGAGCAGTTGCCGACGCGGCTGATCCTGGCCGCCGACGGCACCCATGCCGCCGGCCTGTTGCTGCAGAAGCTGCCTGGCGATGCGGGCGATGAGGACGGCTGGAACCGCGCCGGCGCACTGTTCGAGACCGTCGGCGAGGCGGAACTGCTGGCCACGCCGGCCGAGACCCTGCTGCACCGGCTGTTCCACGAAGAGACCCCGGAACTGCTGGGCGACCGCCCGCTGCGCTTCGGCTGCTCGTGCTCGCGCGAGCGGGTCGCGGCGATGCTGCGCTCGCTGGGCGAGGAAGAAGCGCGGGCCGCGGCCGAGGCCACCGGCCAAGTTGAGATCCGCTGCGAATTCTGCGGCCGACACTATGACTTCCCCTTGACGGAATTCGGAGTATTGTTTGCCGTAACGCAGGCTGAACCGAGCTCCTCGGAGCGCTTGCACTAGCTGAAATGCGCGTCGCGACCGGGGAGTCCGACTTGTTAAAGAAACATAAATCCACTAGCATCGATCACCCTGTCCGGCGGGAACTTTCGTGCCCGCCCCAAGTCTCAGACTGCTGATGCGACCCTTCCTGCGCCTACCGCTCGCCCTGCTGATCGCCCTTGCGGCGAGCACGGGCGTGCACGCGCAGAGCAAGCCGGCCAATGGCCAGGACCGCACGGTGCTGCCGGTCTGGAACAAGGGCAGCGGCAAGGTCGAGGCGTTGCTGTACCTGGAGCCCACCGGCGAACAGGCGGTGGGCGCGCGCTGGCATTTCGGCCGCAACTCCCTGGATGCCGCGTTCGGCCTGTCCTCCGGCGACTCGCTGGGCCTGCTGTGCAACAGCGCCAGCGGCAGCAGCATCAGCGGACTGGCCAGCCATTGCATGCTGGCCAGCCTGGGCGACGACGACGGCACCACCGGCCACCATGTCGCCGCCACCACCACCTTCAACCGCCCCGGCGGGCGCCTGTCGCTGTCGGCCGGCACCGGCCGCGAGAACCTCCCCGCCTGGCTGGCCGGCGCCAACAAGACGCCGTCGATGCGGATGGAGCAGAACGACCTGACCGTCTTCGCGCAGCAGAACATCGGCCGCGAGGGCTTCGTTTCGATTGGCGGCACCTACGCCAAGGCGCGCCTGGTGCCGATCGCCGATGCCTCCCCGGCCATGCTCGACCGCTGGGACAGCAAGAGCCTGAGCATCGGCGGCGGCTACGGCTCGTTCAGCGCCAACGTCATCGGCCGTGTCGTCGATGCCCCCGGCCAGCCCGGCAAGTGGACCGGCCTGGGCGTGGGCCTGACCTGGCGCACCCCGTGGAGCGGCCAGCTGACCGTCGGCGCCGAGAACGTCATCACCCGCGGCAAGAACCCGTTCTCGCCGAACAACATCAGCACCGAAGAGGGGACCATCCCCTACGTGCGCTACGAGCAGGACCTGTAGCGACCGCCAGCAACGTATTGTTCCGCAAAGAAAAGCCTCCTCGCGGGGGCTTTTTTATTGCCTGAACAGACGTGATATACATCACTAAAATTGCCCCCTCATTAACGACTCTTTAATTTCTCTGAAGACAAAGTTAACATCGGCTCACCCCGCGGTTTTTGGCATCGCATTTCGGCGCCTCCGCAGGAGAACTCAGCTGACATACACCTTTCGGAGAGAGAGCCAATGAATTGCAAGACCCATCGCTTGCGCGACGCGATCGCGTTCGCACTCGCCGCCGGCACCACCGCGCTGCTCAGCACCGGCGCGGCCGCGGCGCAGGACAGCTCCTCCAACGATGCGTCCAAGACCCTGGACACCATCCAGGTCACCGGCTCGCGCGTTGCCCGCGTTGAAACCGAGACCGCCAGCCCGGTGGTCGTGATCGATCGCGCCGCGATCGAGCAGACCGGCAAGCTGACCCTCGGCGACCTGGTGCAGGAACTGCCGGCGATGTCCGGCGCGCCGGCCAGCCCGGCGGTCAACAACGGCGGCGGCGACGGCAAGTCCTCGGTCGACCTGCGCGGCCTCGGCGACGAGCGCACCCTGCTGCTGGTCAACGGCCGTCGCGTCGTCAACAACGACGTCAACTCGATCCCCGCCAGCGCCGTGGAGCGCATCGAAGTGCTGACCAGCGGCGCCTCGGCCGTGTACGGTTCCGATGCCGTGGCCGGCGTGGTCAACTTCATCCTGCGCAAGGACTTCGAAGGCCTGGCGGTCACCCTCGACTACGGTCAGGCGACGCACCTGAGCGATGGCGCGCGCAGCGGCGGCTCGCTGACCTTCGGTCAGGTCGGCGATCGCGGCAACATCATGGTCGGCCTGAACTACAACAAGTTCGACGGCATCTCCTCCGCCGACCGCAAGTACTCCAAGGACGCGACCTACCTGTACAGCGGTGCGGTCACCGTGCTGGGCTCCAGCCGCAATCCGCGCGGCCGCATCACCGTGCCGGCCGCGCTCCAGGCCCAGTACGGCGGCTGCTCCACCGTCACCCTGAAGCCCGGCGCGTCCGGCGCCTCGCAGGGGGATTACCGCTGCTATTCCGGCGCGACCGACTCCTTCAACTACCAGGCCACCAACCTGATCATGACGCCGCAGGAGCGCACCAATGCGTTCTTCCTGGCCAACTATCAGATCACCGACAGCATCAACGCCTTCGCGCAGGTCTACCACAACAAGACCAGCTCCAACTTCGCGATCGCGCCGCTGCCGTTCGACGCCCGTGGCGACAAGGTGGTGATCTCCGCCAACAACTTCTACAACCCGTTCGGCACCAACTTCGGCGCGGACAACGGCGGCAACCAGTACAACCAGCTGCTGACCCGCTTCACCTCGCTGGGCCAGCGCCGCTCCTACTACAGCACCGTGACCGACCAGGTCGTGGCCGGCCTCGAAGGCTTCGTCGGCGACAGCACCTGGAAGTGGGACGCGGCCATGAACTACGGCCACTACACCCGCGAGAACACCAGCTACGGCTACGTGTACTACGCCGGCCTGCGCGACGCGCTGGGCCCGTCGTTCCGCGACACCGATGGCGTGGTCAAGTGCGGCAGCGCAGGCGCGGTGATCGCCGGCTGCACCCCGCTGAACATCTTCAACATCAACGACCCGCAGACGATCGCGACGCTCGGCAAGTACGAGGCGCGTCCGACCTACTCCAACACCTACCAGATGCGCAGCTTCGAAGCCAACGCCAACGGCGAGCTGTTCTCGCTGCCGGCCGGCGCCACGCAGCTGGCAGTGGGCGTGTCCTGGCGCGAGGAGTACCAGAAGAACGCGGTCGACTACATCGCCATCGCCAACGCGAACGGCAACTGCTTCATCTCGCAGGAAGCGTGCGGCACTCCGCTGAGCGGCAAGTACAACGTGAAGGAGCTGTACGCCGAACTGTACGTCCCGCTGCTGTCCGAGGTCCCGTTCGCGCACCTGCTGGCGCTGACCCTGGGCTCGCGCTATTCGGACTACAACACCTTCGGCAACACCACCAACAGCAAGGTCCAGCTGGAGTGGCGTCCGATCCAGAACCTGCTGCTGCGCGGCACGGTCGCCGAGGTGTTCCGCGCTCCGACGATCGAGAACCTGTACGCCGGCGCCAGCGGCGATGCGCCGAACTTCGCCGACCCCTGCCTCGGCTACGGCCGCACCGGCACCGCGCGCAACCACGAAGCGGCGTGCGGCGCGGGCGCGGGTGCGACCGCCATCCCGGGCGCCACCGGCATCACCCCGAGCGGCATGTCGCAGACCACCGGCGTGTGGTCGGGCTCGGTCGCTGCCGGCTTCACCCTGAAGCCGGAACAGGGCAAGTCGTTCGACTGGGGCGTGGTCTATGACCCGGAATGGCTGCCGGGCTTCTCGGCCAGCCTGGACTACTGGCGCCTGTACCTGAACGACACGATCAACCGCGCCGATGCGCAGACCGTGGCCGACATCTGCTACAGCGACAACAACAGCCCGTTCTGCGGCTTCATCAACCGTTACTCCGACGGCCAGGTGAACTTCATCCGCGAGCCGATCGTCAACCTGGGCCGCCTGGATACCAAGGGCTGGGATCTGGCGCTGCGCTACCGTCTGCCTGACACGGCCTGGGGTAGCTACACCTTCGGCCTGGACGGCACCTACATCGCGCGCTACGACAACAAGACCAACCCGGACGATCCGGCAGGCGTGGTGACCCACGTGGCCGGCACGTACAACAAGAGCTACGGCCTGTACTCGCGTGTCCGCGGCCGCCTGTTCGTGAACTGGCAGAAGGGCGACTTCGGCGCGAGCTGGCGCGTGCGCTACATCGGTCCGTTCGACGTCGGCAGCGCCGATCCGGCGCAGAACCGCAGCGCCGATGCCGGCTACCCGTACGTGGTGGTCCCGTACGGCTCCTACTTCCTGCACAGCGTCAGCGTGAACTACGCGCTGCCGTGGTTCAATTCGAAGGTGGAAGTGGGCCTGGACAACGTGTTCGACAAGCAGCCGCCCATGCTGTATCAGAACAACGTGCTGAACGCCAACACGGACGTGAACAGCTTCGACACCGTTGGCCGCTACCTGTGGGCTCGCTACAGCATGAGCTTCTGAGTTCGCTCAGTCCGCTCCTGACGTAACGACGAGGGCCGCGCGACGCATTCGCGCGGCCCTCTTTTTTGGCAGACCCGAATGAACGCTCCACACCTGCAACACGCGATCGATCTCATCGAACAAGGCCGGGCCGACGCGGCAAGCGACCTCTGCCGGCAGGCGCTGGCCGCAGCGCCGCACGATCCCGCCTGGCACACGCTGCTGGCGATGGCGCTGCAGCAGAGCGGCGACGTGGCCGCCGCTGCCGCGCACTACCGCACCCTGACCCGCCTGCAGCCGCGGGAGTCGGCGCACTGGGCCAACCTGGGCATGGCGCTGCGCACTCTTGGCGAGCATGCCGACGCCGATCAGGCCTACCGCCAAGCGCTCGCCCTGGCACCGCAGACCTATCACTATCTCGTCGACCATGGCCTGCTGCTGCTGGACATGGGCGACCTCGCGCGTGCGCGACACCGCCTGCTGGATGCGGTCGACCTGGATCCGGCGCAACCGGAAGCGCGCATCCACGCCGCCATCGCCTGCTTCGAATGCGGTGATGCGCAACGCGCCGCCGCCCTGCTCCCGCCGCCCGCACTGTGGCCGCACTTGCCCGACGACCTGCGCGAGGACCTGGCCGGTGCGCTGATCCAGGTCGGCAGAACCGACGAAGCCGAGGCGTTGCTGTCGCAAGCGCCGCATGGCCAGGCGCCGTCGCTCTCCAACCTGATCCGCCTGGCGCAACTGCACGAACGCACCAACCGCATCGGCCAGGCCGAGGCGCTGTGGCAGCAGGCGAGCGCCATGGCCGTGCAGGAGGACAGGCAGACCCGCATCGACCTGCTGCAACTGCAGTCGGCGCTGGCGCTGCGCCGCAAGGACTACGCCGCCGCGCGCGACGCCACTGTCGAATTGCTTGCGCTGCGGCCGCAGGTGCAGATCGAAGCCAATGCCTATTTTGCGCTGGCCGGCATCGACGACAAGCAGGGCGAGCCTGCCGCGGCGATGGCCATGCTGGAGAAGGCACATGCGCTCCAGTTCAAGCTCGCCGCCGAGACCATGCCGGACATCGCCCACTCCGGCGAAGAACCGCTGCAGATCTCCAGCCTGTGGCTGGAGACGCCATTCGCAGCGGACACACGCGGCACGGCACCGGACAGCGACGCATCGCCGGTGTTCATCGTCGGCTTTCCCCGCTCGGGCACCACGATGCTGGAACAGATGCTCGATGCGCATCCGCGCTACGCGTCGATGGACGAGCGCGCGATCCTGCAGCGCTGCATCGAATGGATGGAAGCGCAGGGCAAGCGCTACCCCTACGACCTGGATACGCTGGACCAGGACCAGGTCGCGGCGATGCGCCAGGTGTACTGGGCGGAAGTCGCCAAGGTCGCGAGCGTGGCCCCAGGCCAGCAACTGGTCGACAAGAACCCGCTGAACATGTTGCGCCTGCCGGTGATCATGCGCATGTTCCCCGACGCCAAGATCATTCTCGCCCTGCGCCACCCCTGCGACGTGCTGTTGAGCTGCTACATGCAGAACTTCCGCTCGCCCGCCTTCATGGTGCTGTGCTCCACGCTCGAGCGCCTGGCCAGGAGCTACGTGAACGCGATGCGCTTCTGGATCCACCACCAGGCGCTGCTGCAACCGCAGTTGCTGATCCTCAAGTACGAGGAAACGGTGGCCGATTTTCCTGCGCAAGTGCAACGCATCGGCGACTTCCTGGGCATCGACCAGGCCGAGTTCCTGGCCGATTTCGCGCAGCACGCCGCACGCAAGGGCTACATCAGCACCCCCAGTTACGCACAAGTGGTGGAACCGGTGAACCAGCGCGCGGTGGGGCGCTGGCATCCCTACGCGCCCTGGCTGGCCGGCGCGCTGCCGATCCTGCAGCCGGTGGCCACGCACTGGGGCTACGACCTGGAAGCACCTGCCCCATGAAAGCGCTGAGCGACTACATCCGCAGCTACGACGACGCGCTGCCCGTCGCGTTCTGCCAACAGTTGATCGACGGGTTCGAAGCGTCCCGCGCGCACCACCTGCGCAACGGCAGCACGCTCCACGCCGCGCTCAGCGAGAGCAACTGGACCGAGCTGGATATCGGCAAGCTGGCCGACCCGGCCTTTCTTGGCTTCTTCCTGGACCGGATCGAACGCTACCTGGCCCGTTACAACCAGGAACTGGGCCTGACCCTGCCCATTCCGTACCGGCCGACCATCGACCGACTGATCCTGAAGAAGTACCAGGTGGGCGGCACCGATCGCTTCCAGCCGCACTTCGACGCGCTCGACGCGGTCTCGGAACGCTATCTGGTGTTCCTGTGGTACCTCAACGACGTCGACGAAGGCGGAACCACACGCTTCTGCGACCTCGACGTGGAAACCGCTCCCCGCGCCGGCAGGCTGCTGATGTTCCCGCCCTACTGGATGTACCAGCACGTCGGCGAGCCGCCGGTGTCCAACGACAAGTACATCCTGTCGACCTATCTCATGTTCAAGCGCTGAGCGTCGCTGCGAACTCCGACACACGCGCCGCGGCGGGTGCCGCTCAGACGCCGGCGCGCAGATTGAACGCGCCGATCGTCTCGACCAGATGCCGCAGCGCCAGCGTCTCGGCCTCGTCCAGATCCGGGTGCCAGGTGTCCAGGATCGTCACCACCCGCACCCGATCGCTGTGGTTCCAGGCCTGGTGCAGGCAGGTGTCGTTGAAGGTGACCAGGCGCCCGACCTCCCAGGCATGCACGATGCCGCCCACCTCGAGTGCGCAGTCCGGCGGCACGATCAACGGCAGGTGGGTCACGACGCGCGCGTTGGTCACGCCGTAATGCGGCTTGATCGTGGTGCCGGGCGCCAGGATCGAGAACAACACCTCCGGCGCATGCCCGTCGATCCGCGTCAACGGCACCTGCGCCAACGCGGCCGCCGTGCGCGGGCAGCGCCGCAGGTTCTCCGGATGGGCCTGCCCGTGTCGGTAGAAGAAATACGCGTCCCAGGCGCCGTCGCCACGCTGGCCGACGAGGTAGTCCTGCGGCGACGCACCGTTGCTGAAATCCAGGAACGGCTGCACCGACTGCCGCGACGCGAGGACCTGCTGCGCCTCCTCGACGATGCCGGCGGTAGCGTCCTGCAGGCGGTCGTACCAGGGGAACCGTGCTGCCTCCAGATAGGGCGACGGATCCAGTTCCGGGATGTACAGGAAGGTCGGATGCTGGCCATCGTCCGCTGGCCGTGGCTGCAGCCCGAGATAGATGCGCAAGGCCGCCATCACCCGGCGCAGCGCTGGCTCGCCGAAACGATCCAGCAACGGCTGGATCGCGGCGACAAACAGCGCGTGCCGCCCCTGATCGATCCGCTGCATCGCGGCGACCACGCGCGTCTGCAACTCCGGAGCGGTGCTGCTCTGATCGAGCCAGCGCCCCTTTGCCTGCGCCGTGCGCACCGCCGCGAAATACATCGGCAAGGCATCGTCGTGCCGCCCCAGCGCATCCAGGCTTTCGGCGTACCACAACCGCACCAGGAACGCGTCGGCGGCCAGTTGCAAGGCGTGCTCGAACGCGGGCACGGCCTGCGCATGCGCACCGAGCCGGGCCAGGCAGATCGCACTTCGACTCCATGCCTCCGCACTGGGCTCGGCCGCGGCCACCAACGCCCAGGCCTGGGCGGCACGCGCGAACGCGCCGCTGTCCATCAGCAGCAGCGCATGCGCACGGCGCAGCGCCAGATCGGCGGGCGCAGCGTCCAAGGCGCGCTCGCACAGCGCATCGGCGGCCCGGTAGTCGCCCTCGGCCACGTGCCGATGCACGGCCTCCAGCGCGTCGGCAGCGGCCGGCACCTGCGCCATCAGCCGGGAATCAAGGTCACGATGACGTGTTCGACGTAGGCCTCGAAGTCCTCGCGCGCCTGCTTGGGCTGGTGCAGTTGCAGCGACAGCTGCAGGAAGCCGACGTAGGCTGCATAGGCCAGGCGTGCGCGATGCTGCGCGTCGGTGCGGCTGAGCCCGGCCTGGCGGAACGAGGCGATCAGGTACTCCATGCGCCGCTGCGAAACCCGGTCGATCACCGGCCGCACCGCGGGATGATCGAGCGCCTTCAGCAACTCGCTGTAGATGATGTGCGGCTTGACCTCGTGCGCGACCAGCTGGAACAGCGCGCGCAGCCGCGTACGCGGATCCGGCACCTCTTCCAGGCTGCCGAACACCTGTTGCTGCTCGACCAGTTCCCAGCGCTCCAGCGCGGCCTGCAGCAGCGCATCGCGCGAGGGGAAATGCCAGTAGAAGCTGCCCTTGGTCACGCCCAGGCGCCGCGCCAGCGGTTCCACCGCCACCGCGCTCACGCCCTGTTCGGCGATCAGGTCCAGGGCGGCCTGCGCCCAGTCTTCGGCACTGAGCCGGTTGTTGCGGCCACCGCCGGAAGCGGCGCCGTCGTCGGAGGAAGGAGCGGGCGCGGTATTCATCCGTGGATTTAACCATACGGGGACGTCGGTTGCAGTATGTGGCCTCCGCGCGGCGGGCGCAAACGCCCGGCAGCATTGGCTTTTCGCACCCATACTGCATCGTATTGACATGTTACGCGGGGCAACCATACTATCTCGTATGGTTTCAGCTTCCACCACCGTCCCGCATGCCGTCTCGTCCACCCTCACGGGCGCGGGCGAGTTGGCGCTGGCCGCGACCCTCACCGGTCCTGGCGAGGCGGGATCGGTGCTGTTCGCGCATGGTTTCGGTCAGACCCGGCACGCCTGGTCGGCAACGGCGGCGGCGCTGCAGGCGCACGGCTACCGCAGCGTCGCCTACGACGCGCGCGGCCATGGCGATTCCGCACGCAACCCGGCGGACCTGCCCTATCGCGGCGAGCAGTTCACCGACGATTTGATCGTGGTCGCAGGCGAGATGTCGCCGCCACCGGTCCTGGTCGCCGCCTCGATGGGCGGACTGTTCGGGCTGATCGCCGAATCGCGCTGGCCGGGCCTGTTCCGGGCGATGGTGCTGGTGGACATCACCCCGCGCTGGCAGCCGGCCGGGGTCGAGCGCATCCTCGCTTTCATGACCGCGCACCCGCAGGGCTTTGCCAGCCTGGATGACGCCGGCGATGCCATCGCCGCGTATCTGCCGCAGCGCGCGCGCAAATCGCCCGAAGCGTTGCGCAGCGTGCTGCGCCAGCACGACGACGGCCGCTGGTACTGGCACTGGGATCCGCGTCTGGTCGAAGAGCTGGCGCGCGACAGCGACCAGCACCAGGGCGCGATCGCGCAGGCCGCGGCGCAGGTGCAGTGTCCACTGCTGTTGATCAGCGGCGGCCGCAGCGACCTGGTCACGCCACAGACCATCGAAGAGTTCCTGTCGCTGGTGCCGCATGCGCAACACGCGCATCTGCCCGAGGCCACGCATATGCTGGCCGGCGACGACAACGCCGCATTTACCGCCACTGTGTTGCACTATCTGGACGCCCTGCCACCGGCCTGCGCCGGCGCATCGTCCGCCGTCACCGAGTACCTCCCCGGAGCACGCCCATGAGCATCATCGCCCCCTTCCTCGTGTTGTTGCTGGCCGGCGCATTCGCCGCCTATCACCGCATGCGGCTCGCCGTCTGGGCCGCGTTGAGCGCCACGCTGCTGGTCGCGTGCTGGCTGCTCGGCGCCAGCCATGTCGCCACCATCGTCGCGGCCGTGGTGCTGGTGGTGGTCGCGGTGCCGCTGCTGCTGCCGTTCGTGCGCAAGCCGCTACTCACCGCGCCGATGCTGAAGGTGTTCCGCAAGGTGCTGCCGCCGCTGTCGCAGACCGAGCGCATCGCGCTGGAAACCGGCTCGGTCGGCTTCGAAGGCGAGCTGTTCACCGGCGACCCGGACTGGCAGAAGCTGCTGAACTATCCCAAGCCGCAGCTGACCGCCGAAGAGCAGGCGTTCCTCGATGGCCCGGTCGAGGACCTGTGCCGGATGACCAACGACTGGGAAATCACCCACGTCCACGCCGACCTGCCGCCGGAACTCTGGAGCTTCATCAAGAAGAACAAGTTCTTCGGCATGATCATCCCGAAGGAATACGGCGGCCTCGGCTTCTCCGCGCTGGCCCACCACAAGGTGATCCAGAAGATCGCCTCGGTCTCCAGCGTGGTCAGCTCCACCGTCGGCGTGCCCAACTCGCTGGGCCCGGGTGAACTGCTGCTGCACTACGGCTCCAAGGAGCAGAAGGACTACTACCTGCCGCGTCTGGCGGTGGGCCAGGAAGTGCCCTGCTTCGGCCTGACCGGTCCGTTCGCCGGCTCCGACGCCACCTCGATCCCCGACTACGGCATCGTCTGCAAGGGCGAGTGGAACGGCGCCAACGTGCTCGGCGTCAAGCTGACCTTCGACAAGCGCTACATCACCCTGGCCCCGGTGGCGACCCTGGTCGGTCTGGCGTTCCGCATGTACGACCCGGAAGGCCTGATCGGCGACACCAAGGACATCGGCATCACCCTGGCGCTGCTGCCGCGCGAAACCCCCGGGGTCGAGATCGGCCGCCGCCACTTCCCGCTGAACTCGCCGTTCCAGAACGGCCCGATCCACGGCCGCGAGGTGTTCATCCCGCTGAGCCAGCTGATCGGCGGCGTGGAGATGGTCGGCAAGGGCTGGAACATGCTCAACGAGTGCCTGGCCGTGGGCCGCTCGATCACCCTGCCCTCCACCGCCAGCGGCGGTGCCAAGTTCGGCGCCGTGGTCACCGGCGCGTATGCGCGCATCCGCAAGCAGTTCGGCCTGTCGGTCGGCCGCTTCGAAGGCGTGGAAGAGGCGCTGGCGCGCATCGGCGGCAAGGCCTATGCGATCAGCGCGCTGTCGCAGGCCACCGCCGCAGCGGTGGACCGCGGCGACGTGCCGTCGGTGCCGTCGGCGATCGCCAAGTACCACTGCACCACGATGAGCCGTGAGGTCATCAGCGACGTGATGGACGTGGTCGGCGGCAAGGGCATCATCCTGGGGCCGCGCAACTTCGCCGGCCGCAGCTGGCAGGCCGCGCCGATCGCGATCACCGTGGAAGGCGCCAACATCATGACCCGCAGCCTGCTGATCTTCGGCCAGGGCGCGATCCTGTGCCATCCGTGGGTGATGAAGGAGATGAAGGCCGCCGGCAACCCGGACCACAAGGCCGGCGTCGACGAGTTCGACCGCAACCTGTTCGGCCACATCGGCTTCGCCATCTCCAACGCGGTGCGTTCGCTGTGGTTCGGCCTGACCGCGGCGCGCATCGGCGCCGCCCCGGGCGACGCCTACACCCGCCGCTACTTCCGCAAGCTGGACCGCTACTCGGCGAACCTGGCGCTGATGGCCGACGTGTCGATGCTGATGCTCGGCGGCAAGCTGAAGTTCAAGGAGTCGCTGTCCGGGCGCCTGGGCGACGTGCTGAGCCACATCTACATGACCAGCGCCATGCTCAAGCGCTACCACGACGACGGCGCGCCGGCCACCGACCAGCCGCTGCTGGCCTGGGCCTTCCACGACAGCGTGCACAAGATCGAGCTGGCGCTGTCGGCGGCGCTGCGCAACTTCCCGATCCGTCCGGTCGGCTGGCTGATGTGGGCGCTGATCTTCCCGTGGGGCCGCCGCGCCGAGGCGCCGGGCGACCGCCTGGGCCACCGCGTCGCCGCGCTGTTGATGACCCCCAACGAGGCCCGTGACCGTCTGGGCCAGGGCGTGTTCCTGACCCCGTGCGAGAACAACCCCGGCGGCCGCATCGCCAGCTACCTGACCAAGGCGGTGCTGGCCGAGCCGGTGGAGCGCAAGTTCCTGAAGGCGCTCAAGAGCAAGGGCATCGAAGCGCTGGACTTCGCCTCGCAGCTGGACGAGGCGGTGCGCGAAGGCGTGCTGTCGGCCGACGAGCGCCGCCAGTTGGAGGAACTGCGCGAGATCACCATGGACACGATCAGCGTCGACGACTTCGACACCGACGAACTGCGCTCGGCGAGCTACTACCAGCGTGCCGCCGCGGCCGACGACGGGCATTCGCGCGAAGCGGCCTGATCGTTCTGATCACGCGACACCCACGACGGCGGACTTCGGTCCGCCGTCTGCTTTTGAGGGGTCGGTCATGAGCCGATTACCGGGCGCTTCCAACAACGCGCTCTGGCCACACGTCAGCCGCCGCACCGTCACCTGCAGGAGCGGCTTCAGCCGCGACGGGCATTCCCGGTAACGCCCGTCGCGGCTGAAGCGGCTCCTGCGTTGCTCTTGGCGTCGCTATTTGAGGCTCCCAGCCGTGCGAGGTGCGTATCGCGCATCGGCGGCGGATCAGCAATCACATCGGCACGTTGCACATGATCGCCCTGTGCAAGCTCGCGGAATTGGCCGACGGGGTCATGATCGACACCAGACTGCCGCCGTCGATGCGCTGAATGCCCAAGGGCATGCGGGTCGAATACCGCAGCAAGGCGCTGGGTCCGATGCATGCGCTGGCCACGCCGGACGTGGCGATCGTCGCCGCCGAGCGCGGCGACGGCCTGCCGGTCAGTGCGGATCCGCGACGTGCGCGAGCAGGTCGTTTGCTTCACGCGCATCGCCATGTGGGTGTCGCCATGGACGCCGGCCTCGGCCTGATCGCCATCGCGTCAGTGGGCAGTGTGCGGCTCAGTACGCCAGCAGCACCGCCGCGATCGCCAGCGCCGCCGGCAGCGCCTGCACGAATACGATGCGGCGGCTGACGCTCCAGCCGCCGTACAAACCGGCCACGACCACGCAGCCGAGGAAGAACAGCATCACGTCGACCCGCTGCGCGACCAGGCCCCAGGCCAGGCCGGCAGCGAGGAAGCCGTTGTAGAGCCCCTGGTTGGCCGCCAGCACGCGCGTGGCCTGCGCCTTCGCGGGCGAATTGCGGAACACCTTCATGCCCAGCGGACGCGTCCACAGGACCATCTCCAGCACCAGGATGTACAGGTGCAGCAGCGCGACCGCGCCCACCAGGATCGAAGCCAACAGGATCATCGTGCTATCCGGCACAGGAGACAGGACGCCAGCATAGCCACGGTGCCGATGGGCGGCCAGTCCCCCGCCGCGCGGCGCACGCTCAGCGCGTCGGCGGCGTGCGTTCCGGCGGCAGCTTGGCCGCCTCGCGCAGCAGCCGCCACGCGCCCAGGGTCATGCCGGAGGCGGCCAGCAGACCGGCGACGAACACCACCTGCGAGCCGAATCCCGACAGCAGTTTGTACAGCCACGCGAAGCTGAGGTCGCTGCCGCGGTAGATCACCGTATCGATCGCGGCGCCGGCCTTGTAGCGCCATTCGCGGCCGACCCGGGTGTACAGGGTCTCGCGCGCCGGTTTGGCCAGGGAGAACTCGCCGGCGCGGGTCACCACCTGCACCACCGCCACCAGCATCGGCAGCGGCGACACCGCCAGTACCGAGTAGCCGAGCAGGATCGCGCAGCCAGGGATGAGCAGCGCCGGTCCGATGCCGAAGCGCGACAGCAGCGCACGGGTGACCAGCAGCTGCAGCACCAGGGTCACCGCGTTCACCGCCAGGTCGATGCTGGCGTAGAAGGCGGTACTGGCCGCAGCATCCGTATACAGGCGGCGCACGATTGCCGCCTGTTCGTTGTACAGCAGGGTGCCCACGCCCACGCCGAACACCGACATCAGGGCGAGCCAGCGCAGCAGCGGTTCGCGCGCGATCAGCTTCAGCCCGGCCAGCACGTCGCCGCCCATCGGCGCCTCGCCGCCGACCACGCCGCGTTCGCGCTCGCGGGCGACCGCCCACAGCCGCAGGCGCAGCAGGCACACCACGCTGACCACCAGGAAGCCGGCCGACACCAGCATCAGGTTGGCGATGCCGATGCGTTCGACCAGGCTGCTGGCGATTACCGGCCCCAGGAACGCGCCGAGCGTGCCGGCGGCGCCGATGTAGCCGTAGCAGGCGCGCGCTTCGGCGTTGCTGAAGACATCGGCCATGAAGCTCCAGAACACCGCCACCGCGAACAGGTTGAACACGGAGATCCACAGGAAGAAGGCCATGCCGCGCCCGGGCACGCCGCTGTCGAACAGCACGTAGAACAGCAGCAGGGTGGCGATGAAGAAGCCGTACACCACCGGCAGGAACACCCGTCGCGGATAACGGCTGACCAGCGCGCCGTAGACCGGCTGCAGCAACAGCATGATCAGGAAGGTGCAGGTGAACAGCACCTGCAGCGCGAACTCCTTCAACGGCATGCCGTGCGCGGCGAAGAACGCGATCATCGCCGGCGGGAACACCGCGGCCACGTCGGCGGAGGCGCCCATCGCCTCGCGCACCGGCCGCAGCACGTAGTAGCCGCTGAGCAGCGAGAAGAAGTACAGGAACGCCCACGCCAGCGGCGGCGAATCGCGCAGCGCACCGCGCAACCGCGCCAGTGCGCCGGGGGCGTGCGGAGCGGCGCTCATCGGCGGCAGACCCTGGCGCAGGAACGGGACATCGGCGATCTTCGCGGGCGTAAAGCGCGCACGGTAGCTGATGCACCGCAACACCGCCAGCGCGCGCGCCAGTCGCCCCGCCACGCTGCATGTGCATCGCGTCCGGCGGCGGGCCGCGCCGAGCATATGCTCTATCCTCGGCGACTAGCGTCGGCGCCAGGAATTCAGGGGACAGTGCGGGTGTACGACTACATCATCATCGGCGCAGGCTCGGCCGGCTGCGTGCTCGCCAACCGCCTGAGCGAGGACCGCGACTGCAAGGTGCTGCTGATCGAGGCCGGGCCGCGCGACCGCAATCCCTTCATCCACATGCCCGCCGGCCTGGCGCGCCTGGCCAACAACCGCCGCATCAACTGGAACTACCTCACCGAGGCAGAGCCGGCCTTGAACGACCGCCGGCTGTGGTGGCCGCGCGGCAAGGTATTGGGCGGATCCAGTTCGATCAACGCGATGTGCTACGTGCGCGGCGTACCCGCCGACTACGACGACTGGTCGGCCGACGGCGCCGATGGCTGGGACTGGCGCGGCGTGCTGCCCTACTTCCGCCGCAGCGAACGCAACAGTCGGGGCGGCGATGCGCTGCATGGCGGCGATGGCCCGCTGCACGTCTCCGACCTGCGCTACCACAACCCGCTCTCGGACGTGTTCGTGGCCGCCGCGCAGGAGGCGGGCTTCCCGCACAACCCCGATTTCAACGGCCCGCAGCAACAGGGCGTCGGCCTGTACCAGGTCACCCAGAAGGACGGCGCGCGTTGCTCGGCCGCAGTCGCCTACCTGGCGCCGGCGCGCATGCGGGACAACCTGCAGGTGGTCACCGATGCGCTGGTGCTGCGCCTGCTGATCGAGGGCAGGCGCGTGGTCGGCGTCGCCTATGCGCAGGACGGCCGCGAGGTGCAGGCGCGCGCGACGCGCGAGGTGCTGCTCAGCGCTGGCGCGGTGAACTCGCCGCAGTTGCTGATGCTCTCGGGCATCGGCCCGGCCGAGGCGCTGCGCCGCCACGGCGTCGCGGTGCAGTTGGACCAGCCGCAGGTCGGCGCCAACCTGCAGGATCACCTGGATGTGTGCACGCTGTATCGCACCCGCCCGGGCATCAGCTACGACCGCCGCAACCAGGCCAAGATCGCCTTCGACTACTTCCTGCGCGGGCATCGTGGCGCCGGCAGCAGCAACATCGCCGAGGCCGGCGCCTTCATCCGCTCGCCGCTGGCGCCGGACGCGCGCGCCGACATCCAGATGCACTTCGTGCCGGCCATGCTCGACGACCACGGACGCAACCGCCTGCCCGGCGACGGCTTCACCCTGCATGCCTGCCACCTGCAGCCGCGCAGCCGCGGCCGCATCGCGCTCAACGACGCCGATCCGCGCACGCCGGCGCGGATCCAGGCCAACTACCTGAGCGACCCCGACGGCTTCGACCTGCGCATGCTGGTGGAATGCGCGCGCCTGGCGCGGCACATCCTGCGGCAACCGGCGTTCGATGCATGGCGCGGCACGCCGCTGCTGCCGGCGCGCGATGACCTGGACGAGGCCGGGCTGATCGCCTTCATCCGCGCCAAGGCCGAAACCATCTATCACCCGATCGGCACCTGCCGGATGGGCAGCGACGCGCAGGCGGTGGTCGATCCGCAGCTGCGCCTGCGCGGCCTCGACGGCCTGCGCGTGGTCGACGCCTCGGTGATGCCGCGCCTGGTCAGCGGCAACACCAACGGCCCGACGATGATGATCGCCGAACGCGCCGCCGACCTGATCCGTGGGCGGGCCGTCATGCGGGAGGGGTGAGGCGGCCGCTGCGGGAGATACGCACGGCGCCTCGTGGTGGCGGCGAGCGCCCGACTATCTCGCCGGGCTGCCCACTGCTGCGGCTCGACCTACCCTTACCCCAACCCCTCTCCCGGGGGGGAGAGGGGCTAAAGCGGGGCGCGCGCGGCACGGCGATTGCATGTCCATGGCATCCGCCGCAGTTCCCGCCACCGCTCCGTCGGCAGGCCTGCACGTCCCCGTCCGAAGCGGGAAATCCCCAGCAGGATCAAGGCGATGCCTATTCATCTTCTCCCAGTTTGTGCATTCGAGAAATCCGGCGCTAGAATCGTGGCCGGCAGCACCTCACAGGCCTCAGGCGCAATGACACAGAACAGCAGGCACCGGCTCCTTCGACCGGTGGCAACCGGGTTGCTCGGGGCATTGCTGCCCTTTGCGATGTCCTCCACCGCACAGACGCCGGCGCCCGCACAACCGCTGCCGCCACCGCTGCACACCGAAGCCACGCGCTACACCTCGCCGACCCAGCCGCTGCCCTACCGCGCTTCGCTGACCCAGAGCCAGGTGCTGCCGCTGGCCAGGGACTTCGACGTGGCCGCGCTGGAGTCGGCCGCCGAACAACTGACCTATGGCGAGCGCGTGCCCGGCCTGGCGATGGCCATCGTGCACAACGGCCAGGTGCTCAGCGCGCGCGGCTACGGAGTCACCGACGTCAACCGCCCCGAGCAGGTCGATGCGCACACCGTGTTCCGGCTGGCCTCGCTGTCCAAGGCGTTCGCCGGCACCATGGCCGGCCTGCTGGTCAACGACGGCACCCTGCGCTGGGACAGCAAGGTGGTCGACTACGTGCCGGGCTTCCAGCTCAGCGATCCGGTGGCCACGCGCCAGTTGAACGTCGCCGACCTGCTCAGCCACCGCGTCGGTCTCACCTACAACGCCTACGACCGCGACGTCGAATCCAACCTCGACTACTACACGCTCAGCCACAAGCTGGCCTATGCGCCGCTGAAGTGCGCGCCGGGCGAGTGCTACGCCTACCAGAACGTCGCCTTCAGCCTGATCGGCGACGTGGTGTTCGCCGCGTCCGGCAGCTTCTACGAGCAGTCGGTGGAGCGCCGCATCTTCAAGCCGCTGGGCATGAACGACGCCAGCATGGGCCTGGCCGGCATCCAGGCCAGCCCGCGCTGGGCGCGCCCGCACGTGCGCAGCCGCAACGGCTGGGTCTCGCTGACGCCCAAGCCGACCTACTATCGCCTGGCGCCCGCCGCCGGCGTCAACGCCAGCATCAGCGACATGGCGCAGTGGCTGATCGCGCAGACCGGGCATCGCCCCGACGTGCTGCCGGAGCCGTTGCTGGCGACCCTGCACGCGCCGCTGATCCTCACCCCGGGCGAGATGCGCTCGGGCTGGCGCCGCGCCCGGGTCAACTCGGCCAGTTACGCGCTGGGCTGGCGCGTGTTCGACTACTCCGGCCACCAGGTGATCTTCCATGCCGGCGCGGTGCAGGGCTACCGCGGCCTGATCGCGCTGGTGCCGGAACGCGACTTCGCCGTGGCGATCCTGTGGAACGGCGAAAGCGGCCTGCCCTCGGGCCTGCTGCCGACCGTGCTCGATCGCGCGATCGGCCTGCCGGCGCAGCGCTGGCTGGACGTGGACACCGACTTCGGCAGCGACAACCTGATGGCCGAACGTCCGGATCCGAAGGACAAGAAGGGCGCGTCCTCGTCCAAGTCGGTGGCCTCGCCGCACTGAGCGCGGCCTCCGGGCAGCATCCTCGCAGAAGGCGGCGCAAGCCGCCTTTCTGCTGTCTGCGGCGTTACCTGGGCTGCGTGTGCATTCCCGCTGCCCCGTCGCTGCGACGCAGCCCTGTCCAAGTTGCGACCACGTGGCAATGCGGCGGCGCGATCGCCTCGCCCAGGTACCACCGCAACGGCCGAGCCGACGCCACAGCGAACGTCAGCGGCCGCTCGGAGCGCCCGCGTGCGGCCGCGGCGACGACGGCACACCGCTGCTTCCATGATCGCGCGCAAGGCACGCAGTGCGCGCTCTCGCCGCCGTCCTCCATCTCAAGGCGGGTGAACATGGCGCTCCACGTCGCCGCACGCCGGGGCCGGCGTGCTGGCAACTCGACGCACTGTCGCACAAGAGCGCTGGGTAGCGCGCAGGCCCGCCTGCTGGGCGAGACACATCCTGTAGGAGCGGATTCAGCCGCGACGGGCTTTACCGGGCCTGCCCGTCGCGGCTGAAGCCGCTCCTACGGCGCATGCTGCATTCGGCTCGAGTGGGACCAAGCAGGTGCCTGCGGTCCACGCAATGCGTGGAAACAGCGATGCGGTGTCGATCGTCGGGCAAGGCACACTGACATGCTGCGCGCCTGGCGCACGGCGGCTGGGCTGGATCCGAGGATGCCAGAAGCGTCTCGATTGCTGCAGCAGGTCCCGCTCCCGCGACCGGCCGATCCACGTTCGGTCGGTGCATTCAATCCGATACCCCAACCCTGGCACTGCAGCCCACCACCGTGTGGGTGGCTTGCCTGTTGCTTTCGCGCAGGTCCCTCGCCGAACCCGCTTGCTCACGCGTGGTGCGCGCGTGATCGGCATGGCGACAAGCGCAGTCGGGAAGACCTGATGGTTGCGCCGTTATCGCCGTAGGTACCCGATCGCGAAGCGGCGGTCCCGACATGCAGGCTTGTCCCACTGCGAGACACACGGGCAGATCCCTAGCTACCGACCTGGCGATCAGCGCAAAGAGGACAGGCGAAGTGGATCGGAAACAGGCGGACGCGGTAGGCGGCCACTAGTCAGTCGTGCGAGACACACCGGCAGGATGTGCGCGTCGCGACCTGGCAAGCTGGGCGCAGAGAGCAGTCTTCGAGGGTGGAGAAGACGAACGCCACCGGCATCGTCAGGCAGAAAGACGTGCTGCGATCGTGCACGGCCGGATGCCGCAATAAAAAACTCCCTCCCCGCTGGGCACCGGGGAGGGAGTCTAGGAACAGCGATCGGGATGGATCAGATCAGCGGCGCGGGCGTGGCCGGCAGCGCGACCGGAGCGGCCTTCTTCTTGCGAGCGGCCGGCTTCTTCTTCGCCACGGTCTTCTTGGCGGTGGCCTTCTTCGCAGTTGCCTTCTTCGCGGCCGGCTTCTTGGCAGCCGACTTCTTCACCGTCTTCTTGGCAGCGGTCTTCTTGGTCGCAGCCTTCTTCGCGGTCTTCTTCACCGCCTTCTTGGCGACGGCCTTCTTCGCGGTCTTCTTGGTGGCGGCCTTCTTTGCCGTCTTCTTCACTGCCTTCTTGGCAACGGCCTTCTTGACCGCCTTCTTCACCTTGGCGACCTTCTTGGCCACCTTCTTGGCGACCTTCTTGACCGCCTTCTTTACCGAAACCTTCTTCGCTGCCGGCTTCTTGGCGGCAGTCTTCTTGACCGCCTTCTTAGCGGCCGGCTTTTTCGCAGCTTTTTTCGTCGCCATGGGATGGCTCCTCGTCAGTGAACTATGGATTGAAAATGCCCAGTTAAAGCAACCTCGCGGCGATGCTCCGCCTGCGGGAACCGCCGGCGCGCGCTGCGGGCCGGATCGGATACAGAAACACCCGTACCGGAAGTCGATACGGGTGCGATGCCAGGGGAGACGTTGCGTTTCTCGGAGGGAAGCGACTCCAACTCCACCATCTTCGGGTTCCTGGCGGATGTCCAAGTTGTGCTTCGCGTTTTGATGTCGATCCGATTCACTCGCTTGCGCAGCAACGTCTGCTGGGCGAAACCTAATCACGGTTTTTTTTACTGTCAACACTTCCGCGCAATTTTTTTTCCGCCGGCAAGCGCGCCACGACCGCCGCATGCCGCGCCGGCCGCCTTGCCGACGCCGCCGATCGCCGCTGCCGACATCGCAAGGAAAACCGCGCACGCGAAAAAAGCAGGGAAATTTCCGTGTTTTCTGCAACAGCGTAGTGCCGGCATCGCATTGCAGACAGGCATCGACGACGCGTCGACGGCAACTGCGGCGGCGCGCGCCAGCCTGTCCGCTAGCTGAAAAAAAATTTCGCGACTGCGTGCGGTTCCGGCATCGCACAAGTGCAAATGCGCAAAAGTGCGCAAACTTTTTTGCGTCGTGCGGCGGCCACGACGCGCGCGATGCATCGCGTGGCGCGTCGCCGAGACGCGTCGCATCGCGCCACCGCGATACGACCTGCATGCACGTCGCCGACACATCGCGCCACACGCGACTGCCCTCGCCCAGCTCCCACCATGTCGCCAACGCCTCCTCGCGATGCCGTTGCACGGTCGCGTCGACCGGCACAGCTCGCAGAGGGAGTCGACTGGTGCCGGTACGCACCGCGCCGTCACGCATCAGCGAAGTGCGAAGCGCACGCCCCGTTGCTACTGCCCGCGCGTCGCCGACCCGCGTCGCGCCGCCAGGCTGCGCTGCATCTGCGCCGCGTCGGAAAACCGGCGCCGACCGACGCTCGGGTCGTATGCATTGGTCACCGCCAGACGCGACGAACACAATGCGCTCGCGGCGCGCCCGGCGGCGACCTCACATGGCCTTCGCAGCGACGCCGGCGACGCGAGTTCCGGGATAGCCATGCAGAGAATGGCGCTGCCGACGCGCAAACGGTGGCGACCGCGCCGAGCCGCGCCCAAAAAGAAACCGGCCGCACTGGGCGGCCGGTTCGGGTGTCGCGACGGGCAGTCGGCTCAGTGGCCGTCTTCCTCGAGCAGTTCGGCATACTCGTCCGGCGACAGCAGTTCGTTCAACTGCTCGGCATCGTCCGCTTCCAGCACCAGGATCCAGCCTTCGCCGTAGGCGTCCTCGTTGATCGTTTCCGGCTTGTCGCTCAGCGCGGTGTTGACCTCGACGACCTTGCCGCTGAGCGGGCTGTACACGTCCGAGGCGGCCTTGACCGACTCGACCACGGCCACGCCGTTGCCGGCTTCGACGTGATCGCCGACGTTCGGCAGTTCGACGTAGACCAGGTCGCCAAGCAGGCCCTGGGCGTGGTCGGAGATGCCGATGGTCACGCGACCATTACCTTCGACGCGGGCCCACTCGTGGGACTTGAGGAATTTGAGGTCGCCAGGGATCTCGCTCATGGGGCTGCTCCGGAAGAAGACGGTATCGAGGATGGGAGGCTAGTGTAGCGAACCGCGCGCGTGAGGAAGAAGTCGCGCGCGGCGGATAGGACTCAGCCGAGCACGCCGGGCTGGACCTGGCCTTCGCGCACGAACGGGAACTTGACCACGCGCACCGGCACGTCCTTGCCGCGAATGTCGACGCGCACCGCGCCCGGCTCGCCGGCCGGCACCCGCGCGAAGGCGATCGCCTTGCCCAGCGTCGGCGAGAAGGTGCCGGACAGGATCTCGCCGTCGCCGTTGGCGGTCAGCACCTTCTGCCCGTGACGCAGCACGCCCTTCTCGTCCATCACCAGGCCGATCATCTGCCGCGGTGCGCCACCGGCCTTCTGCGCTTCCAGCACGGCGCGGCCAATGAAGTCGCGGCCCTCGTCAAGGGTGACGGTCCAGGCCAGCGCGGCCTCGTAGGGCGAGACGGTCTCGTCCATGTCCTGGCCGTACAGGTTCATGCCCGCTTCCAGACGCAGCGTATCGCGTGCGCCCAGCCCGGCCGGCTTGACCCCGGCACCGATCAACGCCTCCCAGAACGCCGGCGCCTGCTGCTGCGGCAGCACGATCTCGAAGCCGTCCTCGCCGGTGTAGCCGGTGCGCGCGACGAACAGCGGCACGCCGTCGACCGAGGTCGCCTCGATCGCGGCGAAGCGACCGAGCTTCTGCGCGGCGGCACGATTCTGCTCGCGCAGCAGGCCGATCGCCTTGGCGCGCGCGTTCGGACCCTGCACCGCGATCATCGCGAAGTCGTCGCGCTCGCGCACCTGCACGCCGAATGCCTGCGCCTGCTCGCCGATCCAGGCCAGATCCTTGGCGCGGGTCGCGGCGTTGACCACCAGGCGGAAGAACGCATCGGACATGTAATAGACGATCAGATCGTCGATCACCCCGCCCTGCGGGTTGAGCATGCAGGTATACAGCGCCTTGCCCGGCACCTTCAGCTTGTCCACCGAATTGGCCAGCAGATGGCGCAGGAAGGCGCGGACCTGCTCGCCGTGCAGATCGACCACGGTCATGTGGCTGACGTCGAACATGCCGGCGTCGTGACGCACCTGATGGTGCTCGTCGATCTGCGACCCGTAGTGGATCGGCATGTCCCAGCCGCCGAAGTCAACCATCTTGGCGCCGAGGGCGCGGTGGCTGTCGTTGAGGATGGTCTTCTGGGTCATGGCGCGGGTCCGTGAGAAAAGTCCCCCATTATCGCTGGCAGTGAGCCGGGATTGGGGAATCGGGAATGGGGATTCGTAAGAGCGGCTGTCCTGGATCCGAAGGACTGGTGCCCGATCGCGCAGTGCCGCAGGAGCGGCTTCAGCGGAGGCCGGGATTGGGGATTGGGGATTGGAAGTCGGGAATCGCGAGAGCGACTCTCCTGGATCGGAAGGGCTGGCGCTCGATCGCGCAGCGCCGTAGGAGCGGCTTCAGCCGCGACCCGTCACCGGTCCAAGGGCGCGGCTGAAGCCGCTTCTACGAATCCCCAATCCCGACTCCCCAATCCCGGCTTTCAAGCAGCCTGGACCAGCAGCGTCATGCCATCCACGCCGACGATGCGCACCGCGCTGCCGGCCGGCAGGTCGGGGCCGCCGACGACCCAGAAGGCGTCGTCGACCTTGGCGCGGCCGCGGCCGCCGTGGATCGGCTGATCCAGGGTTACCACGCGGCCGATCAACTGCTCGGCGCGGCGGTTGAGCAACGGCTGGTCGCTGGTCCGGCCGCGGTTGCGGAACCAGGTGCGATACACCTGGATCGAGACGAAGCTCAGCACCACGAACGCGCCGACCTGCAGCAGCAGGGAGGTGTCCGGGAACACCAGGACCGCGAGGAACACCGCCGCGGCGGCGAAGCCCATCCACAGCATGAAGGCGCCCGGCGCCAGCGATTCGGCCGCGAACAGCAACAAGGTCAGGGCACCCCAGGCCACTACCTCAATGCGCATGGCTCAGACTCCGTTGCGCGGCGGCACGCGCGGCACCGCCGGCGGCGTGCCCTGCTTGTTCAGCGCCTCGCGCGCCAGTTCGGCGATGCCGGCGATCGAGCCGATGATGCCGCTGGACTCCATCGGCATCAGCACGAACTTCTGGTTCGGTGCGGTGGCCAGTTCCTTGAACGCCTCCACGTACTTCTGCGCGATGAAGTAGTTGATCGCCTGCACGTCGCCTTCGGCGATGGCCTTGGACACCATCGCCGTCGCCCGCGCCTCGGCCTCGGCCAGGCGCTCGCGCGCCTCGGCGTCGCGGAACGCGGCTTCCTTGCGGCCTTCGGCCTCCAGCACCGCCGCCTGCTTCTCGCCGTCGGCGCGCAGGATCTCCGACTGCCGCGAGCCCTCCGCCTCGAGGATCTGCGCGCGCTTCTCGCGCTCGGCCTTCATCTGCCGGGCCATCGCATCGACCAGGTCGCGCGGCGGCTGGATATCGCGGATCTCGATGCGGGTGACCTTGATGCCCCACGGATTGGTGGCATGATCGACCACGTTCAACAGCTGCGCGTTGATGGTCTCGCGCTGGCTCAGCGACTCGTCCAGGTCCATCGAGCCGATCACGGTGCGGATGTTGGTCTGCACCAGAGCGATGGTGGCGATCTCCAGATTCGACACTTCATAGGCCGCCTTGGCCGCGTCCAGCACCTGGAAGAACACCACGCCATCCACGCGCACCACCGCGTTGTCCTTGGTGATGACGTCCTGGCTGGGCACGTCCAGCACCTGCTCCATCATGTTGACCTTGCGACCCACGCCATACATCCACGGAATCAGGAAATGCAGGCCGGGCGAGAGCGTGTGGGTGTAGCGGCCGAAACGCTCCACCGTCCACTGGAATCCCTGCGGCACCATGCGCACGGTCTTGAACAGCACCACCACGCCGAAGAACAGGATCACCAACGTGAGGAAAAAGGTAGACGGCATCAGGTTGCTCCATTAACCAGAAAGAAATCGAATCCGCAGTATAGCGAGCGCCGGCGCGGGCGCCGGTCACCAGCGGATGCGGCCCAGCAGCATGTCCTTGAACATCACCCAGTCGCCGGCAAGCGAGTACAGCGGGTGCTTGAAGGTGGCCGGACGGTTCTTTTCGAACACGAAATGGCCGATCCAGGCGCAGCCGTAGCCGCAGACCGGTGCGCCCCATAGCCAACGCGGGTGGCCGGTGCACAGCGCCAGCAGCAGGCTCGCCAGTACGCCGAGGCTGCCGACGAAATGCAGACGCCGCGACAGCGGATGGCGGTGCTCGCTCAGATAGAACGGATAGAACTCACGGAAGCTGGCGAAGCGGCGCATGCGATGGCCCTCCCGAGGCGACGCAGGCGTCCAGCATACGCCGGGAGCACGGGTGTCGCTCGCAGCGCACAGACACGACCGGCAGGCGCAGGCGCCGGATGTCCTCGTGCAGGAGACGGCAGCGCCGCAGCAGGCATGTCCACGATGCGGCAACCGCGTGGAGGCCGCGTACTTGAAGGGCGCCTGCGGCGGGGCGCAATGCCTCGGGAGCGGGACGCGTCGTCGGGTTGCAGGCAAGGCTTCAGGGCATCTCGACCAGCGCGCTGCGCTGCAGCGCAGTGGAAGTGCCGTGAGTTTCGCGGGAGCCAACTGTCATGCAACCGCCACGCGCGAAGTGCCGTGCTTTCCGGTGGCGCAATGCGTCGGGACTGAAGTCCCTCCCACAGTGCACCCGGCAAGATCGCCGCAAGACCCTGTGGAAGTGGCTTCAGCGGCGGCAGGCATTCCGATGACGCGTATCGCGCCTACAGGGCACCGTCCATCACGCCGGGGTGTGTCCTGCGGGAGTCAACTGGCATGCGACCACGACGGGCGAAGTGGCGTGCTTTCCGATGAGGCAATGCGTCGGGACTGAAGTCCCTCCCACAGTGTACCCGGCAAGATCGCTGCAAGACCCTGTGGAAGTGGCTTCAGCGGCGGCAGGCATTCCCGATGACGCATCTCGCGGCTGCGAGGCACCGCGCATCACGCCGGACGTGTCCTGTGGGAATCACCTGCCATGCGACCACCACGTGCGAAGTGACGTGCTTTCCGATGGCGCAATGCGTCGGGACTGAAGTCCCTCCCACCGTGCACCCGGCACGTTCGCCGCAAGCTCCTTTAGATACCGTCTTCCCCTAACAGGCAAGCGCCTTTGTCGGGTCGAACGCGGTGTTGGAGCGGCCTCAGCCCTGCCGCGGCGCGAACATGATCACCGCCATGCCGGCTAGGCACAGCCCGGCGCCGAGCAGGTCCCAGCGCGTGGGGCGCATCCCCTGCACCGTCCACAGCCACAGCAAAGCGACGGCGACATAGACGCCGCCGTAGGCCGCATAGACGCGGCCGCTGGCGGCGGGATGCAGGGTCAGCAGCCAGACGAAGGCCGCCAGGCTGCCTGCGGCCGGCAACAGCAGCCAGGCACTGCGCTGTTCGCGCAGCCACAGATAAGGAAGGTAGCAGCCGACGATCTCGGCGACGGCGGTCAAAACGAACAGCAACAGGGTCTTCATCCGGCCGCGGCGCGCTCTTCGTCCTTGGCGCGCTGCCAGTATGCCTCCTGCTGCGCCAGGGCCAGACCGTCGAGCGCGCCGCCGTCCTGCTGCGCCAGCCGTTCCATCGCGCGGAAGCGGCGCTCGAACTTGAGGTTGGCATGGCGCAGCGCCGCGCCGACATCGACCTTGGCATGCCGCGCCAGGTTGGCGCAGACGAACAGCAGGTCGCCGATCTCGTCCTGCAGCCGTGCCGGATCGGCAGCGGCGCCATGCGCCAGTTCCGCGCGCACTTCCTCCAGCTCTTCCTGCACCTTGTCCAGCACCGGCGCGGGGCCGGGCCAGTCGAAGCCGACCCGCGCCGCACGCGACTGCAATTTCAGCGCGCGCTGCCATTCCGGCAGGCCGCGCGCGATGCCGGCCAGCGCCGAGCCGTCGCGCTCGCCGGCGGCGGCGCGCTCGGCGCGCTTGATCTCTTCCCACTTCAGCGTCTGCTGTGCGGCATCGGCCACCTGACTGTCGCCGAACACGTGCGGGTGACGGCGCACCATCTTGTCGCAGATCGCCGCGACCACGTCGTCGAAGCCGAACGCCCCCTGCTCGCGCGCCATCTGCGCATGGAACACCACCTGCAGCAGCAGGTCGCCGAGTTCGTCCTTCAGCCCGGCCAGATCCTGGCGGTCGATCGCGTCGGCCACTTCGTAGGCCTCTTCGATCGTGTACGCGGCGATGCTGGCGAAATCCTGTTCCAGGTCCCAGGGGCAGCCCTGCGCGGGATCGCGCAGGCGCGCCATGATGTCGAGCAGGGCGGGAAGGTCGTAGCGGGTGGGGGTCACGGGCGGGTTCCGGTGCGACGGCACCGCTGCCGCCTGCCGCCTAGTGTGGCAGAGCGCGCGCCATGCGGCGCGCGCTCGCGGCGCGGCTCAGCCCAGCCAGTCGCGCCAGGGCAGCGCGGGATCGCCCAGCGCGACGAAGTCGCCGTTGAGCAGCGATTCGCGGCGGTTGTAGCGGAACGGCTTGCCGGTCGCGGCGGCCAACAGCGCACCGCCGGCGGCCTGCAGTACGCACTGCCCGGCGGCGGTGTCCCACTCCGAGGTCGGGCCGAAGCGCGGGTACACGTCCAGGTCGCCATCGGCGATCCGGCAGAACTTCAGCGAGGAACCCTGCGCGACCAGTTCGATCTCGCCCATGCGCTGCAGCAGCGCGTCGGTGCGCGCGTCGCGGTGCGAGCGGCTCGCCGCCACCCGCAGCGGCGCGGTGGCCGGGCGTCGCGTGTTCAGCGCGGTATCGCGGAAGCCCTCGCGGCGGTACGCCTGCTCGCCGCGCACCGCGTGCCAGACGCGGCCGTCCACCGGCGCCTGGACCACGCCGAACACCGGCGCGCCCTGGTGGATCAGCGCGATGTTGACGCTGAACTCGCCGTTGCGCTTGACGAACTCGCGGGTGCCGTCGAGCGGGTCGACCAGCCAATAGGTGGTCCAGTGCTGGCGCACTTCCCAGGGGATCTGCGCCGATTCCTCGGACAGCACCGGCAGGTCCGGGGTCAGCCGTTCCAGGCCTTCGACGATGATCTGGTGTGCGGCTAGGTCGGCCTGGGTCAACGGGCTGGCATCGGCCTTGTGCTCCACCTCGAAGCCGGTGGCGTAGACGGACATGATCGCCGCGGCGGCATCGATGGCGATGGCGATCACGGTTTCGCGCAAATCACTGGTCAGACGGATCATTCGGCGCGACCCAGCCACTCGCGGGCGATGAACAGCGCCGCCAGCGAACGCCCCTCGGAAAAATCTTCACGCAACATCAGTTGATCCAGTTCAGCCAGTTTCCAGGGCACCACTTCCAATTCCTCCGGCTCGTCGCCGGCTAGTCGTTCGGGATAGAGATCTTGTGCCAGCACCAGCCACGACTGGTGGCTCATGTAGGTCGGCGCCAGGGTCATCGCGCGCAGCACGCGCAGCTGTCGCGCGCCGTAGCCGGCTTCTTCCTTGAGTTCGCGGTCGGCCGCCTGCAGCGGGGTCTCGCCGGCGTCGATGCGGCCCTTGACCAGGCCCAGCTCGTAGCGGTGCACGCCGGCGGCGTACTCGCGCACCAGCAGCACGGTCTGCGCATCCAGCATCGGCACCACCACCACCGCGCCGTGGCCCGGCGCCTTGAGCCGGTGGAACACGCGACGTTCGCCGTTGCTGAATTCCAGGTCCAGCTCCTCGACCCGGCGCTCGGCGGGCGATTCGCTGCGCTCGCGCACGGCGTGGATGACCGGCAAGCGACGGGTCACGCCGGCACCCTGCGGCGCCGGGCGGCGTCGGTCGATAGAATGCGCGGAGCGAAGAACCTGTTCATGAGCGCGAAATGCTATCAGACCTGACCGCAGCACAGATGGCCGACGCGTGGCGCCAGCGCGACCTCGCCGTGCTCTGGCACCCGTGCACGCAGATGCGCGAACACCCCGACACCCTGCCCTTGGTCCCGATCGCGCGCGGCGAAGGCGCCTGGCTGATCGACCACGGCGGCCGCCGCTACCTGGACGCGGTGAGCAGTTGGTGGACCAACCTGTTCGGCCACGGCGAACCACGCATCGCCGCCGCCATCGCTGCTCAGGCCACCCAACTGGAGCAGGTGATGCTTGCCGGCTTCAGCCACGAACCGGCGGTGCTGCTGGCCGAACAGTTGCTGGCGCTGGCGCCACGCCAGGAGGGTCGCGCGCCGCTGGCCAAGGTGTTCTATGCCGACAACGGCTCGGCCGGCGTGGAAGTGGCACTGAAGATGGCCTTCCACTATTTCCAGAATCGCGGCGAGCCGGGTCGCACCCGCTTCGTCGCGCTGGAGAACGGCTACCACGGCGAGACCATCGGAGCGCTGGCGGTCGGCGACATCCCCCTGTACCGGCGGGTGTACGCACCGCTGCTGGCCGAGGCGCTGTTCGCGCCCTCGCCCGACGCCTACCAGGCAGCACCGGGACAGAGCGCGCGCGAACGCGCCGATGCCGCCGCCGATGCGCTGGCCGATCTGTTCGACCGCCATCCCGGCGAGATCTGCGCGGTGATCCTGGAACCGCGCCTGCAGTGCGCCGGCGGCATGCGCATGCACGATCCGGCCTATCTGCGGCGCGCGCGCGAACTGTGCGACGCCAACGGCGCGTTCCTGATCGCCGACGAGATCGCCACCGGCTTCGGCCGCACCGGCACCCTGTTCGCCTGCGAGCAGGCCGGCGTGATGCCCGACCTGCTGTGCCTGTCCAAGGGCCTGACCGGCGGCTTCCTGCCGCTGTCGGCGGTGCTGGCCACCCAGCATCTGTACGACGCCTTCCTCGACGACAGCCGCGAGCGCGCCTTCCTGCATTCGCACAGCTACACCGGCAACCCGCTGGCCTGCGCCGCGGCGCTGGCGTCGCTGCGGATCCTGCAGGAGGACGACGTGATCGCGCGCAACCGCAGCACCGCCGAGACCATGCGCGCGCTGTCGGCGCCGTTCGCCGAGCATGCGCACGTGGCCGACGTGCGCCAGGCCGGCATGGTGGTGGCGTTCGAACTCACCCGCAACGGCGACAAGCGCACGCCCTTCCCTGCGTCGGCACGCGTCGGCCTGCATGCCTACCGCGCCGCGCTGGAGCGCGGGGTGGTGCTGCGCCCGTTGGGCGACGTGCTGTACTGGATGCCGCCCTACTGCGTGGACGCCGCGCAGCTCGCGCTGCTGGCCGAGACCACGCTGGCGGCGATCGACGAGGCAGTGGCATGCGCCTGACCCGCTGCCATGTGGACCTGCCGCTGCACGCCGGCGCCGAGTTGAGCCTGCCGGAGGACGTCGCCAACCACCTGCTGCGCGTGTTGCGGCTGCGCGAAGGCGACCCCTGCGTGCTGTTCAACGGCGACGGCTGCGATTACCACGCCGAACTGCTGCAGGCCGGCAAGCGCAACGCCAGCGTGCGCATCGGCGCGGCACGGCCGGCCGACAACGAGTCGCCGCTGGCGATCACCCTGCTGCAGGGCGTGGCGCGCGGCGAGAAGATGGACCTGATCCTGCAGAAGGCCACCGAACTCGGCGTCGCCGCAATCGTGCCGGTGTGGGCCGAGCGCACCGAAGTGAAGCTGGATGCGGCGCGGGTGGACAAACGCATGGCGCACTGGCGCAGCGTGGTGATCGCGGCCTGCGAACAGTCCGGTCGCGCGCGCGTGCCGCAGCTGAGCGCGCCGCTGGCACTGGCCGATGCGGCGCGCGCCGCGGCGGACAGCCCATGCCGACTGATCCTGGACCCGCAGGGCGAACAGCGCCTGCGCGCGCTGGACATCGGTGGCGATGCGGCGACGATCGCGATCGGCCCGGAAGGCGGCTGGTCGCCGCGCGACCGCGCCACGCTGGAAGCCGCCGGCTTCGTCGGCCTGCGCCTGGGGCCGCGCATCCTGCGCACCGAAACCGCCGGCCTGGCTGCGATCGCGGCGCTGCAGGCGCACCACGGCGACTTGTGAGTGCGCGCACGCCGCAACATAGGCGGCGCCGGACGCGCCGGCGTGCCATGGGACGCGACGCGATGCCACTGGACACCCGTCGGCGCCCTTCCTTCTTATATGTAGCGAGACGAGCGCAGCCACCCACTCGGACTGCCCCTAGCCCGTAGGGCACGGCCGATCACCTGCTTCCGCCACCATCACGCCGAAGACGGCCTGCCGTGCGGGAGCGACGTCAGGGAACTTCTCATCTCGACGGCAAGCACACGCGTAGGAGCGGCTTCAGCCGCGACGGACTTCCCGGGAAAGCCTGGTCGCGGCTGAAGCCGCTCCTACAGGACACTTCCCTTGCTGTCAGCCGCGCCCTGTAGGCACGCTGGCGCGGCATGCGCTCTAGATAAAAGCCTGCGCCATGCACTAAGCACGCACGCCGCAGGACGCGGCCTGTGTCGGCGAGGCCGCCCAGCGGCTCAGTAGCGCTGCTGCAGGAACCAGTTCGCCGCGCCGATCACGCCGAGCTGGCCGTGTTCGACCAGTTTCACCGGGATCTGCTCCAGCGCCGGACGCATCGCGCCCTTGTTCAAGTAGCGCTCGACGAAGCTGCTGGCGGACAGGAACGCGCCGATCTGCGGCAGGAAGCCGCCAGCCAGGTAGATGCCGCCCTGCACGCCGTACAGCAGGGCCATGTCGCCGACCACGCTGCCGAGCAGGCCGCAGAACGCGGACAGCGCTTCGTGCGCCAGCGGATCGCCACCGGCCAATGCAGCCGCGGTGACGTCACCCGGCGCGGCATGCGCGGGCGTGGCGCCACGCAGTTCGCACAGCGCGCGATACAGATTGAGCAGGCCCGGACCGGACAGGAAGTGTTCGGCCGGCACGTAAGGACGGTCGCGCAACAGGCGCTGCGCAAGCATCAGTTCCAGGTCGTCGCCGACCGGCAGCGCGGCATGGCCGGCTTCGGTGGCCAGCACCACGGCGCCGCCATGGGTCGGAATCCACACCGCGGCGCCGAGACCGGTGCCCGGACCGATCACCAACGCCGGCCCGCGCTGCGCTTTGCGCGGCCCGGTCAGATGCAGCACTTCGCTGGCGTCCATCGACGCCGCCGCATACGCCACCGCCTCGAAATCGTTGACCAGATGCAGCGCCTTCAAGCCCAGACGTTCGCGAATCTCCGGCGGCGACAGCGTCCACGGCAGATTGGTGGTGATGACGCGTCCATCTTCGAGCGCGTAACCGGCGCTGGCGATCACCCCGCGGGTCGGCTTCGGCCCCTGCACCTGGCCCAGGAACTCGCCGATGATCTCGGCCAGGCCGGGATAGTCGGCGCAGCGGTACTTGCGATAGTCGAGTACATCGACGGACGGTGCCGGGCCGGCACCGGCAGCAGGCGCGACCAGGCCGATCCGGACATGGGTTCCGCCGACATCGGCAGCAATGAAGGGCTCGGCGCGCGGCACGGCCGCTGCCACGGATGAACTGCTTGCGGACACGTCTTCTCCCGTTGCGCCAGAGCAGGCGCACGCCGATTCGGCAGATTGATCGATCGAGTGTCCGACCACCTTGACAACGTTGTCAAGGTGAATTTCACCAGCGTGTCGTTTTGTCTTCATCGCGTCGACTTGATGGGGTGGATCGCCTCGGCGTGTTGAAGATCGGCCGCCGCCGCGCGTTGCATGGGTGAACATCCGTCGCAAAATTTCGCCGCATCGCACAAATTTTTGCCATGCAGCCTGCAAGCCGGCAGGCCTTGCTGCAGCTGGGGCGACTGGTCGATTCAGCCCGGTCGCCACCATCGTCGGCCATGTTTTCTTTTGTAGACAAGGACCTAGGCCGGGCTGCATACGCCTTGCCAAAGCCGCAGGAAAGATGCCGCGGCGAGCCTTGCTTGCAATCGTAAAAGCCGCGTGAAACGGGTGTTGACAACGCTGTCAGCGCTACGACAGACTCGGCTCACACAAGTTTTACAACTTCAAGACATGCCACGTTCAGGGGATTCAGAAACAGCGACGCATCGCCGCTCCTCCCGCGCCAAGTGGCAGGACCCGCGCTGACGCTGCGACCGGCATCCCCCGAACCGACGAAACCACGCCCGATGCCGGGCACGGACGCAGCGCGCCCGGACCAGGCAGCAGGTGCACTGCTTTATTGCTGGACTTGGTTGTTACCTGCAGGAACACAGGAAGAACCGGCGCCCTCGATGCCGCCGGTTGGCTACTTCCGCGTCAGCGACCGGACGACGCGCATCGAGATGCGATCCGCGCAGCGCCACCAGGCGCGGCGCCATCCACAAGGCCGGGCAGCGGCCAGCACGCCGGAACATCGGTTGGCACCTCATGCCCAAGTACTCACCCAGAGGTTTAGCCAATGAATAGCCGCACCACTACCTTAGCCCTCAGCATCATGGCCGCGCTGTACCTGTCCGGTAACGCCGCCGCGCAGGAAGCGCCCGCTTCCGCCAACGCGGATTCCAAGAACGTCCAGCAGCTGGATGCCATCACCGTCACCGGCTACCGCGCCTCGCTGGAGAAGAGCCAGTCGGTGAAGCGCTCGGCCAACTCCATCGTCGATGCGATCAGCGCCGAGGACATCGGCAAGTTCCCGGACACCAACGCCGCCGAGTCGCTGGCGCACCTGCCGGGCATCAGCGTGGACCGCCAGTTCGGCGAGGGCGAGAAGGTCAGCATCAACGGCACCGACCCGGCGCTGAACCGCGTGCTGCTCAACGGCCAGACCATCGCCTCGGGCGACTGGGGCGGCAACCCGACCGACACCAGCGGCCGCACCTTCAACTACACCCTGCTGTCGCCGGAAATCATCGGCCTGATGGAGGTCTACAAGACCCCGGAAGCGCGCATCGACGAAGGCTCGATCGGCGGCACCGTGATCGTGCACACCCGCAAGCCGCTGGACCTGCCGAAGAACACCATCCGCGGCTCGGTCGGCTACAACTACAACGACCGTTCGGAAGAAGGCAATCCGCGCGGCTCGGCGCTGTGGAGCTGGAAGAACGACGACGAGACCTTCGGTGCGTTGATCTCGGCCACCCACGACAAGCAGGACCTGTCGCGCGCCGGCATCGAGTTCTTCGGCTACAACACCGGCTCGGGCATCTCGCCGACCGCCAACATCTCCGGCGACGGTGGTAACGTCGCGACCGCCAAGATCCCGGTCGGCATCAACAGCGCCTTCTTCCAGCAGACCCGCGAGCGCAACGGCCTGCAGGGCGCGCTGCAGTGGAAGCCGAACGATCAGAACGAGTTCAACCTGACCGGCATCTACATCAAGGGCAAGTACAACAACTTCAGCGAATCGCGCTACGTCTGCCCGGGCTGCGGCGACCAGGACAAGATCACCAGCGCGACCGTGCAGAACGGCTACATCACCCAGGCCACGGTCACCGATGGCGCCGGCAACGGCAAGCAGCCGTACGCGCAGCTGGATACCAACTACCGCGAAAGCACCGTCACCACCAAGAGCCTGAACCTGCGCCACGACTTCTACGGCGACAAGTGGGTGTTCACCTCGCAGGTCGGCACCACCGAGGCCACCGGCGGCAAGAACCCCGAGTACCTGATGAAGTTCCTGCTGAAGGACGGGGGCTACAACTTCGGTTACGACGGCAGCCACACCGACGTCAACTACGACAACGCCAGCGCCGCCAACTGGGGGCTGGTCGGCTCGCCGGCCGGTCTGCCCGCCGGCTCCACCGCCGCCTCGGCGATGCAGGCCGGCGGCATCTACTACGCCAAGAGCACGGACAAGGAGAAGTACTTCCAGTTCGATGCCGCCCGCGATCTGGATTGGGGCCCGCTGAACAAGCTGCAGCTCGGCTACAAGTACATCAACCACGACAATGGCGTCGATGCCCGCGGCAACCGCATCAACACCACCAATGCGATTTCGCTGACCGACTTCAGCCCCGGCACCACCCCGAGCGGTCTGTACGACGGCCTGGGCGCCAGCGGCGACCTGACCAACTGGCCGACCGCCAACCTCAACTCGGTGATCAACTACCTGCGCGGCCAGCCGCAGGGTCCGTACAACCGGGACTACGGCTCCTCGTTCGACGTCAAGGAAATCACCAGCGACCTCTACGCGCAGCTGAATTTCGAGTCCGGCGCGTGGCGCGGCAACCTGGGCGTGCGCTACGTGGACACCAAGGACAAGTCGCTGTACTGGCAGAGCGCCGATGGCGGTGCCACCTACAACCAGACGCAGGTGAGCAAGCAGTACTACAAGCCGCTGCCGAGCTTCAACCTGGCCTACGATCTGGACACCGACAAGGTGCTGCGCTTCTCCGTGGCCAAGGTGATGGCACGTCCCCGCTACGGCGACCTGGCCGGCTCCTTCACCATCAACAGCAGCAACGGCAACCTGACCGCCAGCGGCGGCAACCCGGACCTGAAGCCCTACGAGTCGACCAACTACGATCTGGCCGCCGAGTGGTACTTCGCCCCGTCCAGCATGCTGTCGGCGGAACTGTTCTACCGCGACATCAGCTCGTACATCGTCACCACCACCTCGCAGCAGCAGCTGACCGATGCGGTGAGCGGGGTGAGCGGCCTGTTCACGGTGACCTCGCCGATCAACGCCTCCGACGCCAAGGTCAAGGGCGCCTCGCTGAACTACCAGCAGGCGTTCGGCTACGGCTTCGGTCTGCAGGCGAACTACACCTACGCCACCGCCGACGCCAGCACCGGCCTGAACCTGCCGTACCTGTCGAAGAACACCTACAACGTGATCCCCTACTGGGAAAACGGCCCGTGGATGGTGCGCCTGAACTACAGCTACCGCTCCAAGTACTTCACCCAGGTCGGCCGCCTGAACTCGCAGGTGTTCACCGACGAGTACAAGCAGCTGGATCTGACCGCCTCGTACGAGATCAACGACTGGATGAGCGTGAGCTTCAGCGCGACCAACCTGCTCGACTCGACGTACTACTGGTACAACGAGGTCAAGTACGCGCCGATCGGCATGTACAAGAACGGCCGCGGCTACCAGGCGCAGCTGAACTTCAAGTTCTGATGTAGCACCGGCGCGCCACCGTTCCTCCACGGTGGCGCGCTTTTTCGTGTCCGGCGCGGCGGCGCCGGCATCGTTCCCTGCAACAAAGGAGTGCCGTTCCATGACGACCGAGACCCGCCCCCGTGCGGACCGATCCCGCCACGCCGGAGCCGCACGCCAGACCCTGGCCAGCGCGCTGGCCCTCATTCTTGCGCTGACGGCCCTGCCCGCCGGCGCCGCAGACGCGCCGTCGCCGACGGCGCCCACCGCCACCACCCTCAGTCCGGAACAGATCGACCAGCAGTGGCTGCAGGCCACCGCCAAGTACGCGCCCGAACGCGCGCGCCTGGTGCGCGAAGCCAACGCTGGCGCGCGCGGCGGACCGTTCCGGCCCGACTGGACCTCGCTCAAGCAGTACCGCTCGCCGTCCTGGTACGACAACGCCAAGTTCGGCATCTTCATCCACTGGGGCGTGTTCTCGGTGCCGGCCTTCGGCAACGAGTGGTACTCGCGCAACATGTACCAGCAGGGCAGCAAGGACTACCTGCACCATCGCGAGACCTACGGTCCGCAGTCGCGCTTCGGCTACAAGGACCTGATCCCGCTGTTCACCGCGCCCAAGTTCGATCCGCAGGCCTGGGCCACGCTGTTCCGCGACGCCGGCGCCCGCTACGTGGTGCCGGTGGCCGAACACCACGACGGCTTCGCGATGTACGACTCGCAGCTGTCGGACTGGACCGCGGTGAAGATGGGCCCCAAGCGCGACGTGATCGGCGAGCTGTCCAAGGCGATCCGCGCGCAGGGCCTGCATTTCGGCCTGTCCTCGCACCGCGCCGAGCACGACTGGTTCTTCGACGGCGGCCGCCAGTTCGACTCCGACGTCAACGACCCGCGCTACGCCGGCCTGTACGGCCCGGCGCAGGTCCGCCTGCCGGGCAAGGACGACGCCGACGTCACCAACGACTGGACCCCGGTGTCGCAGGCCTGGCTGGACGACTGGCTGGCCCGCACCACCGAGCTGATCGATCGCTACGACCCGGATCTGATCTATTTCGACTGGTGGATCGCGCACCCGACCTTCCGCGGCACGCTGCCGACCATGCTGTCGTACTACTACAACCACGGCGCAGCCAAGGGCGGGGTGGTGGTGAACTACAAGCTCGGCGCCTTCCCCGAGGGCGCCGGCACCCTGGACATCGAGCGCGGCCAGCTCACCGGCATCCATCCCACGCACTGGCAGACCGACACCTCGGTCAGCAACGCCTCGTGGGGCTATGTCGAGAACGACACCTACAAGACGCCGACCTTCATCATCCACATGCTGGTGGACGTGGTCAGCAAGAACGGCAACCTGATGCTCAACATCGGCCCGCGCGCCGACGGCTCGATCCCGGACACCGAGCGCGCGATCCTGCTGTCGATCGGCAAGTGGCTGAAGACCAACGGCGAGGCGATCTACGACAGCACGCCGTGGCGCACCTACGGCGAAGGCCCGACCGAGGTGGTCGGCGGCACCTTCCAGGACACCAAGACCAAGCCATACACGCCCGAGGATTTCCGCTTCACCACCGGCCACGGCGCGCTGTACGCGATCGAGCTGGGCTGGCCGGCCGACGGCAAGGCCGTGATCCGCTCGCTGACGCCGGCCGACGGCGTGCGCGGCGTCACCCTGCTCGCCAGCGGCAAGCCGGTGCCGTTCGAGCAGCGCGCCGACGGCCTGCACCTGCGCCTGCCGGCCAAGCCGGTGGGCGAACACGCCTACGTGTTCCGCATCGACCTGACCTCCCCCACCCCGCCAACGGATCCCTCCCGATGATGAAGCGTTTCGCAGGGCTGCTGTTCGCCCTCGCCCTGGTCTGCGCCCCAGCTATGGCCAAGAACCCGACCGCGCTGTTCTATCTGATGAACACGCAGAAATCGACCAATTCGTTCCTGGCGCACCTCGACAAGATCGACGTGGTGGTGCCGACCTGGTACGGCGTGGACCAGAGCGGCCTGGTCAACGGCACCCCGAACATGTACCTGTACGAGATCGCCAAGCAGCACAAGCTGCGGGTGATGCCGATCCTGTCGATGACCGCCGGCCGCGACGGCTTCCACAAGCTGCTGCACGACGAGGACGCCAAGCAGCGCATGATCGCAGCGCTGCTGATCCACGGCCGCAAGCACGGCTACTACGGCTTCCAGTTCGATTTCGAGAGCATCGCCTGGACCGACCGTGACGCCTACTCGCTGATGGTCAAGCAGACCGCCGAGGCGCTGCACAAGGCCGGCTTCAAGCTGTCGGTGGCGGTGGTGCCGAACGCGCCCGGCTATGCCGAAGGCGGCGCGTTCGCCAAGTGGATGTGGGAGTACTGGCGCGGCGCCTACGACCTCAAGGCGCTGAGCGCCTCGGCCGACCTGATCAGCCTGATGACCTACGACCAGCACACCCGCTGGACCACGCCCGGCCCGGTGGACGGCATGGTGTGGATGAAGAAGCACCTGGACTATGCACTGACCCAGGTGCCGAAGGACAAGCTGTCGCTGGGCATCGCCACCTACGGCTATCGCTGGTACACCGGCAACCCGGTCAAGCCCGACGGCACCGAGGCCTCGAACATTACCGCCGACTACATCGACGCCGACGAGTCGTTCCCGCTGGCGGAAGAGCAGCACGCCACCGTGCAATGGGACCCCGTGGAGCAGGAGTCGTGGTTCTATTTCTACCGCGACGACATGCGCGAGTGGGTGTTCCGCCCGGACGCGCGCAGCTTCCGCGCGCGCTACGAGCTGACCAAGCAATACGGCCTGGAAGGCTTCAGCTGCTGGGTGCTGGGCGCCGAAGACCCCAAGGTCTGGGACGAACTGCCGACCGCAACGCGCTGAGCGGGCGCCACGATCGACATGCGGACGGGATGCACGCGGCGCGCAGCGAACGCGCCGCGCTCACCCCAGGCTACCCCACAGCCTCTACGATACGCATCTCGATCGCTTGAGGTAGACCGATGACTGCAGTGGGTGCACACCCCCGATTGCCGCACCGCCCGATGCCCGCCGCCGCGCGCATCGCGGCGGCCTCCCGCAACGCCTGGCTGGGGTTGTCCCTGCTCGCCTGTGGCAGCCTGCTCGGCGGCTGCGACCGCGCTCCGCCGCCGGCACCGACACCTGCGGCCAAGCCCGCCGCGGCGCCGCCGCCGGCCCCGAAACACGATGACGACGACGACAAGATCCCGCTGCCGCTGATCCCGGCGCCGGCCAAGGCCGAGCGCGACGGCGGCACCCTGACCATCGGCACCGGCGCCGTGCTGTCGGTACCTCTCGACGACCCCGGCGCACAGCGCGTGGCCGAGCAACTGTCGCAGTTGCTGGAAAAGACCCGCGGCCTGGCGCTGCAGGTGCGTGCGGAGACCATCCCCGCCGACGGCAGCATCCGCCTGCAGCTCAATCCCAATACCGAGGTCGCGCAGGCCGAGGGCTACACGCTGGACGTGGACCCGCGCACCATGCTGATCCAGGCGCGCGAGGAACGCGGCCTGTTCTACGGCGCGATCAGCGCCTGGCAGCTGATGACGCCCGACGCCGGCAAGGGCGAGGTGGATGTGCCGCAGGTGCACATCCGCGACTGGCCGCGCTTCGGCTGGCGCGGCGTGCTGCTCGACGTGGCGCGGCACTTCCACGGCCCGGATACGGTCAAGCGCCTGCTCGACGCGATGGCCCAGCACAAGCTCAACGTGCTGCACCTGCATCTGACCGACGACCAGGGCTGGCGCATCGAGATCAAGCGCTATCCCAAGCTCACCGAGATCGGCGCCTGGCGCACCCCGCCCGGCGCCGGAACCCACGGCCTGCCCGATCGCTACGGCGGCTTCTACACCCAGGACCAGATCCGCGACCTGGTGGCCTACGCCGCCGAACGCCACATCACCATCGTGCCGGAGCTGGACATGCCCGGCCATGCCCAGTCGGCGGTGGCGTCCTACCCGGAACTGGTCGGGGTGACCCGGCAACGGCCCAAGGTGTCGGTGGACTGGGGCGTCAATCCGTACCTGTTCAACACCAACGACAAGAGCATGACCTTCATCCGGGGCGTGCTCGACGAAGTGCTGCAACTGTTCCCCTCGCCGTACATCCACATCGGCGGCGACGAGGCGGTCAAGGACCAGTGGGAACGCTCGCCGGCGGTGCGCGCGCAGATGCGCAAGCTCGGCATCAAGGATGCGCATGCGCTGCAGGGCTGGTTCAACCAGCAGCTGGCCGACTACCTGACCCAGCACCAGCGGCGCCTGATCGGCTGGGACGAGATCCTGGAAGGCGGACTGCCGGCCAGCGCGTCGGTGATGTCCTGGCGCGGCGTCGACGGCGCGGTCGCCGCCGCCAAGCAGGGCCACGACGTGGTGCTGGCGCCGGCCGGCTGGATGTACCTGGACAACCTGCAGAGCGCGCGCAACGACGAGCCCAACGGCCGCCTGGCGACGCTGCCGCTGCAGAAGGTCTACGGCTTCGACCCGGTGCCGGCGGCGCTCAGCGCCGAAGAGAGCAAGCACGTGCTCGGCGTGCAGGCAGCGCTGTGGAGCGAATACATCCCCTCCGCCTGGCATATCGACCATGCGCTGTTCCCGCGGCTGAGCGCGGTGGCCGAGGCCGGCTGGTCGCCGATGGCCGCGCGCGACTGGAACGGCTTCCTGCAGCGCCTGCCGGCGCAGCTGGATCGCTACCGCAGCCAGGGCATCGCTTACGGCGACGGCGCCTTCGCCGCGGATATCGCCGTACAGGGCGGCGACAATGCCGCGCTGGACAGCGGCAGGGCCACCGTGGTGCTGGGCAACCAGGCCACCTTCGGTAGCTTCCGCTACACCACCGACGGCAGCGAACCCAAGGCCGACTCGCCGCGCTACACGGCGCCGTTCGCGGTGACCCTGCCGGTCACCGTGCGCGCGGCCACCTTCGCCGACGACGGCCGTCTGCTGGCCGCGCCGCGCAGCCGCATCCTCGACCGCGCCAACCTGCTCGGCCGCGACACCCAGGGCCTGGCCTCGTGCGCCGGCGGCGAGCTGGGCCTGCGCGTGCCGCTGCTGCCGGACCTGGCCGACCAGGACACGCCGGTGTTCAACATCGACCTGTTCACCAGTTGCTGGCGCTACGCCGACGCACGCCTGGACGGCATCGACCGCATCCGCATCGACGCCGCCCGCCTGGCGCGCAACTACGGGCTGGCGCACGACCAGGCCAAGGTCAAGCGCTATCCGGCGCACAGCCCGCGCGGCGAGTTCGAAGTGCGGCTGGGCGACTGCAAGGGCAAGCTGCTGGCGCGGCTGCCGCTGCCCGCCGGCAAGACCCTGGGCGACCAGTTCGCGCTGGAAGCACGGCTGCCCAAGCAGACCGGCGTGCACGACCTGTGCCTGCGCTCCACCGCGCCCATCGCCGGCCCGTACTACGCCATCGGCGCCGTCCATCTGATCGACACCGCGGCGCAGGCGCCCCCCGCCGCCGCGCACTGACCCCGGAGACCCTCGCATGATCCAGCCGCCCCGCCGCCCCCGTTCCGCGCCGCGTACGCGCCTTCCTGCCCGCCTCCGGCTGCTGCTGGCGCTGGCCTTGCCGGCGCTGGGCCAGGCGGCGGCGCCGGCGACGCTGTCGCTGCAACAGGGCTGGCAGGTGCGGCTGGCGCCGGGCGATGCCAACGCCAAGGCGCATCCGAAGGCGGCGCAGTGGCTGCCGGCGCAGGTGCCGGGCACGGTGCAGACCGACCTGATCGCCGCCGGGGTGGTGCCCGATCCGTTCTATCGCGACAACGAAGCGCAGATCCAGTGGGCCGGGCTCAGCGACTGGCAGTACCAGACCCATTTCCAGGTCGACGCCGCCCTGCTGGCGCGCCCGCACCTGGAGCTGGTGTTCGACGGGCTGGACACCTTCGCCGAGGTCTACCTCAACGGCAAGAAGCTGCTCGCCGCCGACAACATGTTCCGGCAGTGGCGGGTCGACGCCAAACCGCTGCTCAAGCGTGGCGACAACGTGCTGGAAGTGCGCATCGCTTCGCCGATCAAGAAGATCCAGCCGTGGCTGTCCAAGCAGCCGTACGCGCTGCCCGGCGCCTACGACTCGGCGTTCGGCGACGAGCCGGTGGCGCGGCACAGCTCCACGTACGTGCGCAAGGCACCGTACAACTTCGGCTGGGACTGGGGCCCGCGCATCGTCACCGCCGGCATCTGGCAGGGCGTGCGCCTGGAGGCCTGGGACGACCTGCGCGTGGACGGTCTGCGCATCGCCCAGCAGCGCGTCGACGCCGACGCGGCGCAATTGCTGGCACAGCTGCAGGTGCAGGCCGGCCGCAGTGGCGAGGTGCAACTGGACCTGGAGGTGCTCGGCCCCGACGGCCAGCGCGTCGGCCAGTTCAGCCAGCGCGCCGTCGTCGATCCGGGTGCCAACACCTTGACCGTGCCGGTGCGCATCGCCAAGCCGCAGCGCTGGTTCCCGGCCGGCTACGGCCGCCAGGATCTGTACACGTTCAAGGCGCAGCTGCGCGATGCCGCGGGCGAACGCTTCGAGGCGCAGCGCGTCACCGGCCTGCGCAGCGTCGAGCTGCGCCGCGAGAAGGACCAGTGGGGCAAGAGCTTCGCCCTGGTGGTCAACGGCATCTCGGTGTTCGCCAAGGGCGCCAACCTGATCCCGTTCGACAGCTTCCCCACCCGCGTCGACGCCGCGCGCATGCGCGGCTTCCTGCAGTCCGCGCGCGACGCCAACATGAACATGCTGCGCATGTGGGGCGGCGGCCATTACCAGCCGGACAGCTTCTACGAGGATGCCGACCGCCTGGGCATCATGATCTGGCAGGACTTCATGTTCGGCGGCGCCATCCCGCCCTACGACGTCGCCTTTCGCGAGAACACCCGCGCCGAGGCCGAGGAACAGGTGCGGCGTCTGGGCGACCACCCCAGCATCGTCATCTGGTGCGGCAACAACGAAGTGCAGACCGGCTGGGAGAACTGGGGCGACCGGGTCAAGTTCAAGCAGTCGATCGACCCGGAAGAGCGCGAACGCATCGTGCGCGGCATGACCACGCTGTTCGGCACGGTGCTGCGCGAGGCGGTGCAGAAGTACGACAGCGACACCCCGTACTGGGCGACCTCGCCGGGCACCGATTTCGACGGCGCCGCCGACCAACCCGACGACGGCGACATGCACTACTGGAAGGTCTGGGGTGGCCCGGCGCTGCCGGTCACCGAATACCTCAACGTGACCCCACGCTTCATGTCCGAATACGGCCTGCAGTCGTTCCCCGAGATGCGCACCATCCGCGCCTTCGCCGAACCCGGCGACCTGCAGCCGGAATCGCCGGTGATGCGCGCGCACCAGAAGTTCGACAAGGGCAATGGCAACCAGCGCCTGCTGCTGTACATCCGCCGCGCGTTCGGCGAGCCCAAGGACTTCGCCAGCTTCGTCTACCTGAGCCAGATCATGCAGGCCGAGGGCATCGCCCTGGCCGCCGAACACCTGCGCGCCTCGCGGCCGCAATCGATGGGCTCGCTGTACTGGCAGCTCAACGACGTGTGGCCCGGCGCGTCGTGGTCGAGCCTGGACTACTTCGGCCGCTGGAAGGCGCTGCAGTACCACGCGCGCCGCTTCTACGCGCCGGAAATGATCGCCGCGCTGCGCAACGACAAGGGCCAGACCACCGTGTCGCTGGTCTCCGACCGCACCACGCCGCTGGCCGCGCGCTGGCGCATGCGGGTGATGGACCTGTCCGGCAAGGTGTTGAGCAAGACCGAGAAGCCGGTGACGCTGGCGCCGCTGTCCAGCATGCGCGTGGGCAACTTCAGCGATGCGCAACTGCTGCGCCGCGCCGATCCGCGCCGCAGCGTGGCGGTGTTCGAGCTGCTCGACGGCGAGCGCGTGCTGTCGCGCACCCTGGTGTACTTCGACGCGGCCAAGCGCCTGCAGTGGCCGCAGGCCGACATCCGCAGCGAGCTGCGCGCCGACAGCGACGGCTACGCGCTGACCCTGAGCAGCGCCACGCTCGCCGCGCAGGTCTGGCTGAGCTTCGGCGACCTCGACGTGACCCTGTCCGACAACGCCTTCGACCTGCTGCCGGGCGAGCCGCTGACCGTGCGCGTGCACAGCAGCGCCACGCTGGAGCAGTTGCGCGCCGCGCTGCAGGTGCGCGACCTGGGCGGCACCATGGCCGGCGCCCCGGCCGAGCCGGCGGAGGCGAAGTGATGGGCGGGGAGATGTGCGATTCGAAGGGAACAGTGTGGGAGGGACTTCAGTCCCGACATGGCGTTACCGGTAAAGCGTCGGGACTGAAGGTCCTCCCACAAAGGCGCCTCTCCCTGGCGCTGTGCGCGCTCGGCCTGCTCGCCGCCCCGCTCGCCCACGCCCACGCAGACGAGGCCGAGGACCGCGCCGCCGCGCTGGTGGCGAAGATGACCCGCGCCGAGAAGATCGCGCAGGCGATGAACGCTGCGCCGGCGATCCCGCGCCTGGGCGTACCGGCCTACGAGTGGTGGAGCGAGGGCCTGCACGGCATCGCCCGCAACGGCGAGGCCACGGTGTTCCCGCAGGCGATCGGCCTGGCTGCGACCTGGAACCCCGAGCTGCTGCACGAGGTCGGCACCGTCACCTCGACCGAAGCGCGGGCCAAGTTCAACCTCGCCGGCGGCCCCGGCAAGGACCATCCGCGCTACGCCGGGCTGACCATCTGGTCGCCCAACATCAACATCTTCCGCGACCCGCGCTGGGGCCGCGGCATGGAGACCTACGGCGAGGATCCCTACCTCACCGGGCGGCTGGCGGTCGGCTTCATCCACGGCCTGCAGGGCGACGATCCGGCGCACCCGCGCACCATCGCCACGCCCAAGCACCTGGCCGTGCACAGCGGGCCGGAACCGGGCCGCCACGGCTTCGACGTGGACGTGTCGCCGCACGATTTCGAGGCCACCTACTCGCCGGCGTTCCGCGCCGCCATCGTCGACGGCCAGGCCGGCTCGGTGATGTGCGCGTACAACTCCCTGCACGGGACGCCCGCCTGCGCCGCCGACTGGCTGATCAACGGCCGCGTGCGCGGCGACTGGGGCTTCAAGGGCTTCGTCGTGTCCGATTGCGATGCGATCGACGACATGACCCAGTTCCACTACTACCGCCCCGACAATGCGGGCTCTTCCGCCGCGGCGCTCAAGGCCGGGCATGACCTGAATTGCGGCTACGCCTACCGCGACCTCGGCATCGCCTTCGACCGTGGCGAAGCCGACGAAGCGTTGCTCGACCGCTCGCTGATACGCCTGTTCGCCGCGCGCTACCGGCTCGGCGAACTGCAGCCGCCGCGCAACGATCCGTATGCGCGGCTGGGCGCCAAGGACATCGACAGCGCCGCGCACCGCGCACTAGCGCTGCAGGCCGCACAGCAATCGCTGGTGCTGCTGAAGAACGCCAACGCCACCCTGCCGCTGCGCCCGGGCCTGCGCCTGGCCGTGCTCGGCCCCAACGCCGACGCGCTGGCCGCACTGGAAGCCAACTACCAGGGCACCTCGGTGCAGCCGGTGACGCCGCTGCAAGGGCTGCGCACGCGCTTCGGCGCCACCCAGATCACCTATGCACAGGGCGCGCCGCTGTCCGCCGGCGTGCCCGGCATGATCCCCGAGACCGCCCTGCGCAGCGAAGGCAAGCCCGGACTGCGCGGCGAGTATTTCGACAACCTGGACCTGGCCGGCACCCCGCGCGTGCAGCGCCAGGACCGCGTGGTCGGCTTCAACTGGGACCACGTGGCCCCGGCCAAGGGCGTGGACAAGGACCGCTATTCGGTGCGCTGGAGCGGAGAACTGCTGCCGCCCGGCCCGGGCGACTACACCCTGGCGGTGCGGGTGGCGCGCTGCTTCGATTGCGCCGGCCACGACCCGGTGCGCCTGTACATCGACGACCAGTTGGTGATCGCCGGCAACGCCGAGGACAAGCACCTGCCGGCCGGCATGCACAACGCCGACGGCCGCAACGTCGAGGCAGTGCTGCATTTCGACGACGCGACACCGCGGCGCATCCGCCTGGAGCTGGAACACCGCGGCCAGGACCAGGGCCTGCGCCTGGAGTGGCTGGCGCCGCCGGCGCTGCAACTGGCCGAGGCCGAACGCGCAGTGGCGCAGGCCGACGCGGTGGTGGCCTTCGTCGGCCTGTCGCCGGACGTGGAAGGCGAGGAACTGCGCATCGACGTGCCGGGCTTCGACGGCGGCGACCGCAACGACCTGGCCCTGCCGGCGGCGCAGCAGGCGCTGCTGGAACGGGCCAAGGCCAGCGGCAAACCGCTGGTCGTGGTGCTGATGAGCGGCAGCGCGGTGGCGTTGAACTGGGCCAGGCAACACGCCGACGCGATCATCGCCGCGTGGTATCCGGGCCAGTCCGGCGGCACCGCCATCGCCCAGGCACTGGCCGGCGACATCAACCCGGGGGGCCGCCTGCCGGTGACCTTCTACCGCTCGACCAAGGACCTGCCGCCCTACGTCAGCTACGACATGAAGGGCCGCACCTACCGCTACTTCAAGGGCGAGCCGCTGTTCCCGTTCGGCTACGGCCTCAGCTACACCCAATTCGCCTATGACGCACCGCAGCTGTCGGCCGCGACGCTGCAGGCCGGCCAGCCGCTGCAGGTGAGCACCACGGTGCGCAACACCGGCGCGCGCGCCGGCGACGAGGTGGTGCAGGTGTACCTGCAATACCCGCAGCGCGCGCAGTCGCCGCTGCGCAGCCTGGTCGGCTTCCAGCGCGTGCACCTGCAACCGGGCGAGGCGCGCACGCTGAGCTTCGCGCTGGACGCGCGCCAGCTCAGCGACGTCGATCGCAGCGGCCAGCGCGCGGTCGAGGCCGGCGACTACCGGGTGTTCGTCGGCGGCGGCCAGCCCGGCACCGGCGCGCCCGGCGAGGACGCCGCGTTCTCGATCAGTGGCCGGGTGGCCCTGCCGAAGTGAGCGAGGGGCCGCCGACGGCCCCTGTCTACGAAATGCGCCAGCGCATGCGGCGGTGCAGCGTAAATGTCCGCCGCGCCCCCGCCGCTACGCCCCAGGATGCCGCAGTCCAGCGTCCTGCTAATTTATTTTTCACGACCTATTGACAGTTCTCCGGGACAAAGGTATCGATAACACGTCGGTGCCGCGCACCGACATGCCAGACGCGCCGGACGCCGCAGCACCTGCGGCGTTCTCCAGGGCAGTTCCAGGGGTGATGTGCCATGTCATGCAGTCGTCGCAGCCAGGATCGATGCCTCGCCGGAGTCCCGGCGCCCTGCCTGTCGTCCGCGCACCGCGCGGGCGTGCACGGGAGCCGCTGCGCATGACCCGTCGCTACAAGCTGAGCGCGCTGCGTTCGCGCTCCAAGTGCATCGCCGGCTACTCGCCGCCACGCCACTGATCGCCGTTTAACGGTCCGCCCAGCCGGCAGACGCCTCGCGTCGGTCGCCGTTCGCTTTGTCCTGCCTGCACGCCGCCCGGCGTGCGGTTCGAGCGCGCGCGCCTTCCGTCCACCGTGTCTGCCTTCCAGGAACGCAGCGGCGCGTCGCCTTCGGCGCGTGCCCGCACCGATCACGATCAGCGAGGTGTCACGTGGCAACCCATCCCTATTGCAAGCGCAAGGCGCTGTGCGCCGCCATCCTGGCCATCACCGGCCTCGCCGCCACCGCACCCGCGCTGGCCGGCACCGTACAGGGCGAACTCAAGGAGCGCAGCAGCGGCAAGCCCGCCGCGCACGCCAAGGTCGCCATCGCCGGCACCGCGCTCAGCGCCGTCACCGACGCGCAGGGCCGCTTCGTCATCGCCGACGTGCCGGCCGGGCAGTACGCACTGCAGCTGGACTACCCCGGCTTCAGCGCGCCGGAAACCACCGTGCAGGTCGCCGACAGCGGCGCCGCCACGGTGTCGATCGCGCTGGACGAGGCCAAGCAGTTGCAGACGATCAGCGTGGCGGCCAACCGCTACGACGCCAGCGCACTGAAGATGAACGCCTCGAACACGGTGGACGTGCTGTCGGCCAACGATCTCGAGCACACCGCCGTGCACAACGTCGCCGAGGCGCTGGGCCTGATCGCCGGCATCAACATCACCTACAGCGGCTCGGGCTACTTCGGCGGCGTCGACGGCGCCGCGCGCGGCGAAGGCATGTTCGCTTCGGTGCGCGGCCTGCCCTCCGAATACAACGTCAACCTGATCGACGGCGTCACCGTCGCCCAGGGCATGCCGTACAGCCGCAGCGTGCAGTTGAGCCTGCTGCCGCCCTCGGGCCTGCAGACCATCGTCGCCAACAAGACTTCCACCGCCGACATGGACGGCGATGCGATCGGCGGCACCCTGGATTTCCGCACGCCCACCGCCTACGACTACAAGGACGCCACCAGCGGCAGCGTCACCGTCAGCGGCCGCGTGGAGAGCCGCGCCCGCGACTACGGCGGCGACGGCCTCGGCGGCGGCCTGGCCGGCGAGTTCCAGCACAAGTTCGGCGACGAGCAGCAGTTCGGCTTCTATGCCAGCGCCTATTACGACTACCGCACCTCCACCAACAGCGAGGTGGCCGCGGCCACCAGCGCGCTCAACGACGGCTCCTGGAAATTCCTGCACGCCAACGCCGACGGCAGCAACGCCGCCGGCTACGCGCCGCAGGACAACCTGACCAGCACCGGCATGAACGTGGGCGTGGTCGCCGGCTGGGAGCGCCGCTACGGTGGCAACGCGGCCTTCGACTGGAACGTGGACGAGACCCTGTCGGTGTACGCGCGCGCCACCTACGCCTACGCCAAGACCGACCAGGGCACCACCTTCGTGCAGTTGCTGCCGCAGGACGTCAGCTTCGTGCCGAGCGCCACGCCCGGCGTGTATTCGCCCAACATCAACCGCATCGCCGCGCGCTTCTGGTACGAGACCAACCCGGAAATCGCCGACCTGGCCACGTTCCAGGTGGGCGCGCGCAAGACCGCCGGCAACTGGACGCTGTCGCCGAACCTGTTCTACAGCTTCGGCGACAACGACCGCCCCGACCACATCGAGATCGACGGGCGCGAGGACAAGTTCAGCCAGGCCAACTTCGCCTACTCCGGCAGCAGCCTGATGCAATACGGCAGCGGCGCCTTCCCCTACCCGCAACTGACCCCGGCGCTGCTGGCGCAGGTCAACAACATCCCCTCGCTGTACGCCAGCAGCTACGGCGAGTCGACCAAGATCTACTCCGGGCAGAAGAAGGGCGGCGCCAAGTTCGACGCGCGCTACGACTTCAGCGACGGTGCGCTGACCGCGCTGCAGTTCGGCGTGAAGTACAGCAAGAGCAGCCGCCACTACAGCAACCGCGACTGGTGGACCGGCCCGGTGCCCGATGCCAGCACGCTCGGCGACCTGGGCATCTTCAACGGCGGCTACGCGGCGATCTTCCCCGGCAAGTACCACTGGGCCACGCCGCGGGTCAGCGAAGGCGCGGTGGCGCAGGTCATCGCCAACCACCTCACCGACGACGACCTGGACACCTGCGGCAGCGCGTTCTACGTCAACAACTGGAACTGCAACACCATGCGCGGCACCGAGGCGGTCAGCGCCGCCTACGCGATGGCGACCTTCAACTTCGGCAGTCTGGAAGTGGTGCCCGGCGTGCGCTTCGAGCACACCAGCATCCACAACACCTTCTGGACCACGCCCACCGACAGCAACGGCAACCAGCAGGTCGGCTACTTCGCCGCCAACAGCACGCACTACGACCAGCCACTGCCGAGCGTGTTCCTGACCTGGCGCCCGGACAGCGCCACCACCTACCGCGCGGCGCTGTGGACCAGCTATACGCGGCCGGCGTTCGTGCAGTTGGGCGGCGGCACCCAGATCAACATCTCCAACGGCATCACCACCATCACCCAGGGCAACCCGGACCTGAAGGCGATCACCTCGACCAACCTGGACCTGTCCGGCGAATGGGCGACCGACCATGGCGGGTTCTTCTCGGTGGCCGGCTTCTACAAGCGCCTGCATCACTACATCTACGACGCCGGTTCCGGCCAGGCCAATTCGGGCACCAGCGGCAGCGGCACGGTGTTCTACCAGATGCCGACCAACGGCGGCGATGGCCGCGTGTACGGCGTGGAGGTCAGCGCGCGGCAGCGCTTCCAGGATCTGCCGGCACCGTTCGACGGGCTGGGCGTGAGCGCCAATGCCACGCGCCAGCATGCGCACGCGGATCTGGGCATGGCCGGTTTCGAAGACGAGCAGATGCAGTCGGCGCCGAATGCGATGGCCAATCTGGAGCTGTTCTACGAGCGCTCGAAGTTCTCGGTGAACCTGAGCTACCACTTCAGCAGTTCCTATCTGCTGAACTACGACTTCCTGCACCAGAACGCGCCGTGGGACGACCTGTGGGCGCGGCCGACGCGGCGGGTGGATCTGCATGCGGGCTATCGGTTCGACAACGGCGTGAATGTGGATCTGTCGATCTCCAATCTCACCAAGGAATACAGTTACTGGGGCCATGTGGGCCGGCACAATCTGGCGGTGTCGGACATCGTGGATGCCGGCATGATGACGCTGTTGACCGTCAAGTACGCGTTCTAGGGCGCGGCGTGCGCACTGGGATGCCATCGCGGAGCGTTGCCACGCTTTCTGTGGGAGGGACGTCAGTCCCGACGGGCTTTACCGATGCGGCCTGGATCAGGCTGCATCGGGAGCCCACTCAAGCAGCGCGCGCCTGGGTTGTCGTGGCACACGCCGTCACTCTTGTAGGAGCGGCTTCAGCCGCGACAGGCCTTACCGACTTCGCCTGGATCAGGCCTTTTGTGGGAGGGACTTCAGTCCCGACGCGCTTTACCGACGCTGCTTGGATCATGCGATCTAGGCAGCTCCCACCAGCGGCACACGCTCCTGCTCTTGTAGGAGCGGCTTCAGCCGCGACAGGCCTTCCCGACACGGCCTGGGCCACGATTTTTGTGGGAGGGACTTCAGTCCCGACAGGCTTTACCGACGCTGTTTGGATCATCCGATCTAGGCAGCTCACACCAGCGCCACACGCCGTCACTCTCGTAGGAGCGGCTTCAGCCGCGACAGGCTTTACCGACGCGGCCTGGACCACGCTTTTTGTGGGAGGGACTTCAGTCCCGACAGGCTTTACCGGTAGTGCTTGGGCAGGCAAGCAAGAGCAACAGCTTTCGCCTGGCGGCGAGTCACTTTTCTTTGCTTGTGCAAAGAAAAGTAACCAAAAGAAACCGCTTTACAGCAGCCGAATGGCTGATCAAGCACACCCCGCCACAGCGCCCGCTGCGCGGGTCCGCTCCGCTAGCGGGATTTTCGGACGGGGCTTGTCTACTTCGCAGCCAAGTCCGGGGCAGTCGCCTCACGGCGCCAGCCCGCCCGCCGGGGCGAAGCAGTGCTTCGCCTTTTCCCGGCGAGCCCTGCCCCGGCCGAAAACGGCACACATCCTTGTGCGCCGCCCCCCTCCTGGGGGTTTTGCCCGCCAGCTCCGCCGCTGCGGAGGGGACCCGGGAAGAGCAAAAGCTGAAGAGCAAAAGCCACAGCCACAGCAACGATCCAGCTGGAGCCTTCAATGAAGCGCCGCAGCTTCTGCCAGTTCGGTTTGCTGGCGCCGTTGGGATTAGCGGCGATGCCGGCGCTGCGCGCAGCAGTGCCAACACCAGCACCGGTGCCGGACGGGCGCCCCCACACCTTCGGTTTCGCGCAGGGAAACTTCACCTTGGACGGGCAGCCGTGGCAGATCCGTAGCGGCGAGCTGCATCCGCTGCGGATCGCGAAGGCGGATTGGTTGCATCGGATTCGCATGGCCAAGGCGATGGGGCTGAACACCATCGCGCTGTACCTGATGTGGAATGCGCTGGAAACGGCGCCGGGGCAATTCGATCTGGATAGCGACGAGCGCGACTTCGTCGGGTTCATCCGGCTGTGCCAGCAGGAGGGGCTGTGGGTGTATCTGCGGCCCGGGCCGTATGTCTGCGCGGAGTGGACGCTGGGCGGACTGCCGCCGTATCTGCTGCGCGAGGCGAACATCCGCCTGCGCGATCGCCACGATGCACGCTACATGGCGGCGGTGGAACGCTACATCGGGGCGATCGCGCCGCGCATCGCGCCGTTGATGGCCAGTGCCGGCGGGCCGGTGCTGATGCTGCAGATCGAGAACGAGTATTCGATGCATGGCAGCGACGTCGGCTACCTGCAGGCGCTGGCCGCGCTGTGGCGGGCGCATGGCGTCGAGGGACCGTTCTCGCTGGCCGAAGGGCTCAAGGATCTGCGTCGGCGCCAGGCCATGTTGCCTGGTGCGGCGCTGGGACTGGATGGTCCCGACCTGCACGATCTGCGGGCGGCCACGGCCTTCGCCGGGCAGGCGCCGGTGTGGGTGTCCGAGGGCTACCCCGGCTGGCTCACGCACTGGGGCGAGCCGCAGTTCGCGCGCCGTGACTATGCGCCGCTGCTGCGCCGCATCGCCGCCGCCGGTTATTCGTTCAATCTGTACGTGGTGCACGGCGGCACCAACTTCGGTCTCAGCGCCGGGGCCAATGCCGAGGACGACGGCTCGCAGTTCCAGCCGGCGCTCACCAGCTACGACTACGGCGCGCCGATCGATGAAGCCGGCCGCCCCACGCCGGCGTACTTTGCGTTGCGCAAGATCATCGCCGCACAGGCCGACACGCCCGCGCCGCCGGTACCGGCCGCACCGCGCCGCGCGCATTTCGATGTGGTGCAGGCCACGCCCGTGGCCGCGCTGTGGGACAACCTCGGCCCCGCGCTGCAGACCGACACCCCCATCGACAACCAGCGCTTGCTCGGCCAGGACCAGGGGCTGGTGTTGTATCGGCGGCGGATCGGCGCGGGCCAGGCGCTGCACCTGGGGCAGGTCCACGACTACGCGGTGGTGCATCTGGACGGGCGCGAGCTGGACCACGTGTCGCGGGTGCGGCATCCGCGCCTGCACAGCGCGCTGCAGCTGCGCTTGCCCGATGCAGCAAAGGACACGCGCGACCTGGAGGTGCTGGTCGACAGCTTCGGCCACATCAACTTCGGCCCGGCGCTGGGCGATCGCAAGGGCCTGCTCGGTCCGGTGCGGCTCGATGGACAGGAGCTGCACGGCTGGGACGTGCGCGGGCTGGCGCTGGACGCGGACCCGACACCGTCGCTGCGCCCGCTGCAGGCACCGCCGCAGCGTCCGGGGCTGTTCTTCGCCACCGAATTCACCCTGGACCAGCCGGGCGACGTGCACCTGGACATGCGCGACTGGCGCAAGGGCTATCTGTGGGTCAACGGGCGCCTGCTCGGCCGCTATTGGGACATCGGTCCGCAGCAGTGCCTGTACTGCCCCGGTGCCTGGCTGCACGCCGGCGCCAACCAGGTGCTGATCCTCGATCTGCACCGCCTGCAGCCGGGCCAGGTGCGCTGCGCCGATGGCCTGGTGCCCGCGCAACCAACGCGGGCCGTCGCTCCCCTTCCCTCCCCGCAGGATCGCGCATGCACATGACGTCGCTCGCCGCCCCCGTCGCGTCCTCCGCCGAGGACCAGGGCGCGCCACCACGCACGCTGGGATTCTGGAGCGCGCTGTCGGCCAACCTGCTCAACATGATCGGGATCGGCCCGTTCATCACCATTCCGCTGGCGCTGTCGGCGCTGGCTGGGCCGGCAGTCTTGCTGGGCTGGGTGGTCGGCGCGCTGCTGTGCCTGTGCGACGGCCTAGTGTGGGCCGAACTGGGCTCGGCGATCCCGCGCTCGGGCGGGCCGTACCACTACCTGCGCGAGGCCTATGGCCGCGACCGCGCCGGGCGCCTGTTCGGTTTCCTGTACCTGTGGCAGACGCTGCTGACCGCGCCGCTGTCGGTGGCCGCGGCCGCGGTCGGCTGCGCACAGTACCTGGCCTACCTGATGCCCGGGCTGAGCCACGCCGCGCTCACCGGCATCGCCATGGCGCTGTGCCTGTTCAACACCGCGCTGCTGTACCGGCAGGTGCGCTCGGTGCAGGTGCTGTCGCTGCTGGTCAGCGCCGTGGTGATCGCCGCCTGCGTGTGGATCGTGCTCAGCGGCGCGCTGCATTTCGACATGGCGCTGGCGCGCGAGTTCCTGCAGGCGCGGCCGGCCTCGCCGCACGGCTTCTGGCTGGGCTTCGGCGCGGTCGCGCTGATCGCGGTGTACGACTACGGCGGCTACAACAACGTGTGCATGCTCGGCGGCGAGATCCGCAAGCCGCGCCGCACGATTCCGCGCGCGGTGCTGTGGTCGATCCCGATCGTGGCGGTGCTGTACCTGGGCTTGAACGTGACCCTGCTCGGCGTGCTGCCGTGGCAGCAGGCGGCGCAGTCCAAGGCGGTGGTCGCCGACTTCATGCAGGCCATCTATGGCCCGGTGGGCAGCACCGTGGCGGTGGCGCTGATCGTGCTCGCCAGTTGGGGCTCGGCGCTGGTGGTGCTGCTCGGCTATTCGCGGGTGCCGTATGCGGCGGCGGCATCCGGCCAGTTCTTCGGCGTGTTCGCGCGGCTGCACCCGCGCGGGCGCTTCCCCACCGTGTCGCTGCTGTTCGTCGGCATCACCTCGGCGCTGGCCTGCCCGCTGTCGCTGGACGACCTGATCGCCACGCTGATGATCATCCAGATCCTGTTCCAGTTCCTGGCGCAATGCCTGGCGGTGGTGCTGCTGCGGCGGCAGCCGCGGCGCCGCGCCGGCTTCGCCATGCCGCTGTATCCGTGGCCGCTGTTGATCAGCGTCTGCGGCTGGCTGGCGCTGCTGGCCACCAGCCCGCTGCCGCGGCTGCTGGCGGCGGTGCTGGCGCTGTGCGCGGGCACCGCGCTCTATCTCATCCAGGCCAAACGCGAGGCAGCATGGCCCTTCCAGCAATGAAAACCCATGACGTCGCAGTGGTCGGCGAGGTCTACCTCGACCACATCTTCAGCGGCTTCAGCACCTGGCCCGGGCCGGGCGAGGAAGCGATGGCGCGGCACTACCATCGCGATCTCGGCGGCGGCACCGTCAACACCGCCTGCGGGCTGGCGCGGCTCGGGCGGCAGGTGACGCTGATCGGCGCGATCGGCGCTGGCGACCGCGCCTGGTTCGCGCAGCGCCTGGGCGAGTTCGGTGTCGGCACCGAGGGCCTGGTCGACCACCCCGCCGGCACCGGCGTCACCGCCAGCGTGTCGCTGCACGACGACCGGTCGTTCTTCACCTACCCCGGCGCCAATGCCGAGCTGGAACCGCTGCTGGGCAGCGCCGCCGCGCTGGAGGCGATGTGCGCCGCGCGCCACGTGCACTTCGCCCTGCCGCTGCCGGCGACGCTGGCGCACACGCTACTGCCGGCCTTGCGCGCGGCCGGTTGCAGCACCTCGCTGGACGTGGGCTTCAACCCGGCATGGCTGGCCGACCCGGACAACCACGCCACTTGCCGCGCGGTCGACCACTTCCTGCCCAACCAGAAAGAGGCGGCGGTGGCCGGCTGCACTGGCGACGACGCCGCGTCCTGCTCCACCTGGGCGCAGGCGCTGGGCCTGGCGCAGGTGACGATCAAGCTCGGCGGCGCCGGCGCCTGCGTGGTGGATGCCGCCGGCGCGCGCTTGGTCGCCGCGCCCGTCGTCGCCGTGCAGGACACCACCGGCGCCGGCGACGCCTTCGATGCCGGTTTCATCGACGCGCTGCTCGACCACGCTTCCCTCGATGCCTGCGCGCAGCGCGGCTGCCTGTGCGGCGCCGCCTGCTGCACCGCGCTCGGCGCGCTCGACGGCCTTCCCGATCCCCCACGTCTCAGGAGTCTCCATGAGCAGTTCCTTTCCCAACCGTAAACTCGCCCTGATCGGCGGCGGCGGCGTGCGTGCGCCGCTGGTGGTATACGGCGTCAACGATGCCGCCGAAGCGCTCGGCGCGCGCGAGATCGTGCTCTACGATCCGGACCAGGATCGGCTGGCGCTGATGGTCGCGCTGGGCCGCGCGGTGGTCGCCGAGTTCGGCGGCGAGCTGCAGGTCAACGCGGCCAGTTCGGCGGAAGCGGCGATCGACGGCGCGCACTTCGTGCTCAACAGCATCCGCATCGGCGGCATCCACCAGCGCGCCACCGACGAGCACACCATCATCCGCCACGGCTACGCCGGGCAGGAGACCACCGGCCCCGGCGGCGTCGCCAAGGCGCTGCGCACGGTACCGGTGGCGATCGAGCAGGCGCGGATGGTGGAGCGGCTCAGCCCCGACGCCTGGCTGGTCAGCTTCACCAATCCGGCCGGGCTGATCACCCAGGCCATCAGCCGCCACACCCGCGCGCGCGTGGTCGGCATCTGCGACACGCCAGTGGAGCTGTTCCACAACATCGCCCGCGCGCTCGGCGAGCCGCCCGCGGACGTGGACTGCGAATACGTCGGCCTCAACCACCTGGGCTGGATCCGCGCGGTGCGCGTGCGCGGCGAGGACGTCATGGACCGGATCCTTGCCGACGACGCGATCCTGCGCCAGCTGTACCTGGCGCCGCTGTTCGACTTCGACATGCTGCGCACGCTGCGGCTGATCCCCACCGAATACCTGTACTTCTACTACGAGCGCAGCCGCGCCCTGGAGAACCAGCGCGCCAGCGGCGCCAGCCGCGGCAGCGAGATCGAACGGCTCAACCACACCCTGATCGCCGACCTGCGCAGCCGCCTCAACGCCGGCGACGGCAGCGGCGCGGTGCAGACCTACGCCGCCTACCTGCAGCAGCGCTCCGGCTCGTACATGCGGCTGGAGGCCGAGGCCGGCTCGGCCTTCGCCGACGACCTCGCGCCGCAGCCGGACCCGTTCCGCGCCAGCACCGGCTACCACCGCATCGCCGTGGACGTGATGAGCGCGCTGACCGGCGCGCTGCCGGGGCGGCACGTGGTCAACGTGCGCAACCAGGGCTGCATGCCGGAACTGGCCGACGACGACATCGTCGAGATCTCCTCCTCCATCGAGCGCGACCGCATCACGCCGCTGCCGGCACGGCCGCTACCCGAAGCGATCCAGGGCCTGGTACGCACGGTCAAGGCCTACGAGCACGCCGCCATCGACGCCGCACTCAGCGGCAGCCAACTGGAGGCGTGCAAGGCGATGCTGATCCACCCGGCCATCGGCGAGTGGAGCCCGTCACGGCGGCTGCTGGAGGCCTTGTTCGGCCATGCCGGCAACGACAGCGACGACGGCGAATGCGTGTGCTCGGGACCGATGCACTGGCACGGCGCGCATCACCCGCACTGAGCCGGTCGGTTGTGCACTCGCAGGATGCATCGGACGGCCACACGTTGTAAGGTCGTCGCAAATTGGTCCGTTATAGGTACCATCAACCTGCCCTCCCGGCCGCGGCCGGCGCCTCCCCCGGTGCCGGCCCGCGCCGGGAGCGTTCGTCGATTCCACGGAGCGTTCCAGGCCATGCCCACCCGCCGCGACATCCTCCACTTCCTCGGCGCCAGCGCCGGCGCCGCGCTGCTGAGCGGGGCGCTGCCGGCCGCCGCTGCGGCATCGGCCTCCGCTGCCCTGCCCAGCAAGCGGCCGCCGCCGGGCAAGCGCCGCTTCGCCAGCGCCGCGGTCGAGCGCCAGTTGCGCACGGTCAAGGCCGGCATCGCCGATCCGCGCCTGGCCTGGCTGTTCGAGAACTGCTACCCCAACACCCTCGACACCACGGTCGAGACCGGCACCCGCAACGGCAAGCCGGACACCTTCGTCATCACCGGCGACATCGAGGCGATGTGGCTGCGCGACTCCTCCGCGCAGGTGCATCCCTACGTGCCGCTGGCCAAGCGCGACCCGGCGCTGCGGCGCATGTTCCATGGGCTGATCCAGCGCCAGGCCGCCTGCATCCGCCTGGATCCCTACGCCAACGCGTTCCTGCCCGACGGCACCAGCCAGCGCCTGAAGTGGTCGGTGGCCGACATCACCGAGATGAAGCCCGGTGTCGGCGAGCGCAAATGGGAAGTGGATTCGCTGTGCTACCCGATCCGCCTGGCGCACGAGTACTGGCGCGCCAGCGGCGATGCCGCGCCGTTCGACGACGACTGGCGCGAAGCCATGCACGTGGTGGTGCGCACCTTCCGCGAGCAGCAGCGCCTGCACGGCCGCGGCCCGTACAGTTTCCAACGGCCCTCGCCCTTGGCCACCGAAACCCTGGTGCTGGACGGCTACGGGCAGCCGACCCGGCCCAACGGCATGATCCACTCGATGTTCCGCCCGTCCGACGACGCCTGCCTGTACCCGCTGTTCGTGCCCGCCAACCTGTTCGCGGTGACCTCGCTGCGGCAACTGGCGACGATGAGCGAGGCGCTGCATCACGACGCCGCCTTCGCCGGGGAATGCCGTGCGCTGGCCGACGAGGTCGAGACGGCCACTCACAAATTCGGGCAGATGCGCGACGCCGACGGCCAGCCGTTCTGGGCCTACGAGGTCGACGGCTACGGCAACCAGTTGTTCATCGACGACGCCAACGCGCCCGGCCTGCTGAGCCTGGCCTACCTGGGCTGCTGCGATCGCCGCGACCCGGTGTTCCTGCGCACCCGGCACCTGGCCTGGAGCGAGCGCAACCCGTACTTCTCCCGCGGCCGCGCGGCCGAAGGCGTGGGCAGCCCGCACAGCGGCCTGGGCACGATCTGGCCGATGTCGCTGATGCAGTACGCGCTGGCCAGCGACGACGACGCGCAGATCCGCCAGTGCCTGCAGTGGCTCAAGACCACCGACGCCGGCAGCGGCTTCATGCACGAAGCCTTCGACAAGGACAACCCGAGCACCTTCACCCGCGACTGGTTCGCCTGGGCCAACACCTTGTTCGGCGAACTGATCATCGACCTGCACCAGCGCAAGCCGCACCTGCTGAAGGCATGACGCGATCACTGCATGTGTGGGAGGGACTTCAGTCCCGACGGGCCTTACCGACAAAGCGTCGGGACTGAAGTCCCTCCCACAACAGCAAACACCCCCACCGCACCGCCGCACACCCCGAGGACAGCACCATGGCCACACGACGCGGTTTCCTGCAGGGCGCCATCGCCCTGGCCCTGTTCGGCAGCAGCGGCATCGCGCGGCTGGCGCAGGCACGCGCCGGCAGCTACGCGCTGCCGGCCGATGCACGCGCCAAGGCCGAGCTCACCCGCAACGTCGACGTGTTCATCGGCACCGGCGGCCACGGCCACACCTTCCCCGGCGCCACGCTGCCGTTCGGCATGGTGCAACTGAGCCCGGACACCTACAACGCCGATTGGGACGCCTGCTCCGGCTACCACGCCGACGACAGCTCGATCATGGGCTTCTCGCACACCCACCTGTCCGGCACCGGCGTCGGCGACATGCTCGATTTCCTGGTGGTGCCGGCCACCGGCCCGGTGAAGCTGCAGCCCGGCACGCGCGAGAACCCCGACGCCGGCTACCGTTCGCGCTACGACCACGCCGACGAAGCCGCCTCGCCCGGCTACTACCGCGTGCGCCTGAAGGACAGCGGCGTGCATGCCGAGCTCACCGCCACCGCGCGCGCCGGCCTGCACCGCTACCACTTCCCCAAGGGCAAGCCGGCGCACCTGCTGCTGGACCTGTGCCACGGCATGCAGGACAAGCCCGAGATCCCCACCCGCGTCGAGGACGCCAGCCTGCGCCTGGTCGACGCGCAGACCGTCACCGGCGGCCGCCGCGTCTACCAGTGGGCCAAGGGCCGCTACATCTACTTCGCGATGCGCCTGTCGCGGCCGTTCGCCAGCGCGCAGCTGTATGCCGACGACCAGCCGCTGGCCGCGAGCGCGCGCAGCGCCGACGGCAATCGGCTGAAGCTGGCCCTGCACTACCCCGATGCCGCCGACGCGCCGCTGCTGGTCAAGGTCGGCATCTCCGCGGTCAGCGCCGAGAACGCCCTGGCCAACCTCGACGCGGAACTGCCCGACTTCGACTTCGCCCGCGTGCACGCCGCCGCCGTCGCCGAATGGGAGAAGGAACTGGGGCGGGTACGCATCGACAGCGACGACGAAGCGCAGCGCCGCATCTTCTACACCGCGCTGTACCACAGCCTGATCGCACCGACCCTGTTCAGCGACACCGACGGCCGCTACCGCGGCATGGACCTGCAGGTGCACCAGGCGCCGACCGGCTACCACAACTACAGCACCTACTCGCTGTGGGACACCTACCGCGCCCTGCATCCCTTGCTGACCCTGGTGCAGCCCGAGCGCGTGCCCGACTTGGTGCAGTGCCTGGTGCGCGGCGCCCACGAATCGCCGCAAGGCGTCGCGATCTGGCCGCTGCAGGGCGTGGAGACCGATTGCATGATCGGCTACCACTCCGCCGTGGTGCTGGCCGAAGCGCATGCCAAGGGCTTCACCGGCATCGACTGGAAAGCCGCCTACCCGGCGTGGCGCAAGCGCGCGATGGACGACGACGTGCACGGCCTGGCGCTGTACCGGCAGATGGGCTACATCCCCTGCGACAAGGTCGACGAATCGGTCAGCCGCACCCTGGAATTCGCCTACGACGACTGGGCGGTAGCGCACCTGGCGCAGGCGGTCGGCGCCGACGACGATGCCAAGCACCTGCGCGAACGCTCGCGGCAGTACCGCAACGTGTTCAACCGCGAGAGCAGGTTCGTACAGCCGCGACTGAGCGACGGCCAGTGGGCCACCCCGTTCGATCCCCGCGCGATGGGCCACAGCGCGCAGTGGCGCGACTTCACCGAGTCCAACGCCTGGCAAGCCACCTTCCTCAACCAGCACGACCTGTACGGCTACATGGACCTGTTCGGCGGCCGCGACAACTTCGTCGCCAAGCTCGACGAACTGTTCACCACCAGCTCCGACCTGCCGGCGGACGCGCCGCCGGATATCGACGGCATGGTCGGCCAGTACGCGCACGGCAACGAACCCAGCCACCACGTCGCCTACCTCTACGCCTACGCCGGGCAGCCGTACAAGACCCAGGCGATGGTGCGGCGGCTGCTGCGCGAGCAGTACCACGACGCGCGCAACGGCCTGTCCGGCAACGAGGACTGCGGGCAGATGAGCGCCTGGTTCGTGCTCAGCGCGCTGGGCCTGTACGCGGTGGACCCGGTCAGCACCAACTACGTGCTCGGCAGCCCGCTGTTCAAGCGCGCCGAACTGGACGTGGGCAACGGCCGCACCCTGCGCATCGTCGCCCACGGCAACAGCCCGGCCAACGTCTACATCCAACGCGCACGCTGGAACGGCAAGCCGTACACCCGCAGCTGGCTGCGCCATGCCGACCTCGCGGCCGGCGGCACGCTGGAGCTTGAGATGGGGCCCAAGCCCAATACCGCCTTCGGTGCCGGCAAGGACGATCTGCCGCCGTCCTTTAGCTGATCCTCGCGTCTCGTAGGAGCGGTTTCAGCCGCGACCGGGGCTTCCCCGAAAGCCCCGGTCGCGGCTGAAACCGCTCCTACAGGTAAAGCCCGAACTCGCCACCGGAAGAAACCCCCACATGCTGCGCCGCTCCCTGTCCGCCCTCGCCCTGTCGCTCCTGCTATCGCTCCCGGCAGCCGCGCAGCCGACTCAAACCACCGCCTGGCCCGCCTTCGCCACCCAGGGCGATCACTTCATCCGCGACGGCAAGCCGTACCAGGTCATTTCCGGCGCCATCCACTTCCAGCGCATCCCGCGCGCCTACTGGAAGGACCGCCTGCAGAAAGCGCGCGCGATGGGCCTGAACACGGTGGAGACCTACGTGTTCTGGAACCTGGTGGAACCGCGGCCGGGCCAGTTCGACTTCACCGGCAACAACGACATCGCCGCCTTCGTCGACGAAGCCGCCGCGCAGGGCCTCAACGTGATCCTGCGCCCCGGCCCCTACGTGTGCGCCGAGTGGGAAGCCGGCGGCTATCCCGCGTGGCTGTTCGCCGAACCCGGCATGCGCGTGCGCAGCCAGGACCCGCGCTTCCTCGCCGCCAGCCAGGCCTACCTGGACGCCCTCGCCGCCCAGGTCAAACCGCGGCTCAACGGCAACGGCGGCCCGATCGTCGCCGTGCAGGTGGAGAACGAATACGGCTCCTACGGCGACGACCACGCCTACATGCGCCGCAACCGCGCCATGTTCGTCCAGGCCGGCTTCGACAAGGCGCTGCTGTTCACCGCCGACGGCCCCGACGTGCTCGCCAACGGCACCCTGCCCGACACCCTGGCCGTGGTGAACTTCGCCCCCGGCGACGCCAAGAACGCCTTCGAGACCCTGGCCAAGTTCCGCCCCGGGCAACCGCAGATGGTCGGCGAATACTGGGCCGGCTGGTTCGACCAGTGGGGCGAGAAGCACGCGGCCACCGATGCCGCCAAGCAGGCCAGCGAATTCGAATGGATCTTGCGCCAGGGCCACTCCGCCAACCTCTACATGTTCGTCGGCGGCACCAGTTTCGGCTTCATGAATGGCGCCAACTTCCAGAAGAACCCCAGCGACCACTACGCCCCGCAGACCACCAGCTACGACTACGACGCCGTCCTTGACGAAGCCGGCCGCCCCACCTCCAAGTTCACCCTGTTCCGCGACGCCATCCAGCGCGTCACCGGCATCGCCCCGCCGGCGCTGCCCAAGCCGATCCGCTTCGCCGAGTTGCCGGCCACGCCGCTGCGCGAATCCGCCTCGCTCTGGGACAACCTGCCCGCCCCGGCCGCCACCACCGACACCCCGCAGCCGATGGAGCGCTACGGCCAGGCCTACGGCTACATCCTCTACCGCACCACCGTCACCGGCCCGCGCAAGGGCAGCCTGTACCTGGGCGAGGTGCGCGACTACGCCCGCGTCTACGTCGATCGCACACCGGCCGGCAGCGCCGAGCGCCGCCTGCAGCAAGTGGCGGTGGACGTGGACATCCCCGCCGGCCCCCACACCCTCGACGTGCTGGTGGAGAACACCGGCCGCATCAACTATGGCGCCCACCTCCCCGACGGCCATGCCGGCCTGGTCGACCCCGTGCTGCTCGACGGCAAACCCCTCACCGGCTGGCAGACCTTCCCCCTGCCGATGGACGACCCGAGCAAGCTCACCGGCTGGACCACCGCCAAGGTCGACGGCCCCGCGTTCCACCGCGGCACGGTGAAGATCGGCACGCCTGCCGATACGTTCCTGGACATGCGCGCCTTCGGCAAAGGCTTTGCCTGGGCCAATGGCCATAACCTGGGACGGCACTGGAAGATTGGGCCGCAGCGGGCGTTGTATTTTCCGGCGCCGTGGCAGCGGAAGGGCGGGAATAGCGTGATTGTGTTTGATTTGGATGGTGTGGCGGAGGCGAGTGTGCGTGGGATTAAAGGGCAGGCTTGGCATACGCCGAGTAACTGAGTTAGTCGTGGAACGCGCCGTGGCATTCCCCATGCCGCCATGCTCCGCCGACGCGGTCTCAGATCCTGCGGCCAGCGGCAGCGGCATCCCCAGCCGGCACCCACTCAGGACGCGCGCCCAACGCAGTGCCCTCCCATTCAACACCGCTCGTCCCGGAGCCGGTGCTGCACCACCCGCATCACATCAAAACCGACCGTCACCCCCGCGCAGACGGGGGCCCAGCGCCTTCCCGCAGCAAAGGCGCAGGACACTGCGCCCCCTCCCCCTGGTCATTCCCGCGAAAGCGGGAAGCGCTCCACAGCGGTCCGAAGGACCGATCATCCAAGGACTTTCGAATCGAACGCGGCGGCGCCCGTTCCCGCCTTCGAGAGCACCAATCGGATGTTCCGAAGAAAACTTTGGCCTTGGGCAGGAACATTACGACGAAGAAGCCCCCTGAAACCCGCTGCGAATCAGCGCCGACCATGCAAGGCCAGTCAATCCAATCCAAGGCGAGACCTCCCTGCCCCACCCCACCTCCCTCATGGATCAGTGCAAGCGCTCGCCGCCCACGGCCTGCGACACCCGCCCCACCGCATAGACCGCCCGCTCCTCGCGCACATCGCTTTTCGGCAATGGATGGCGCAGCGGCTGGCTTTCAATCTGCGTCAGCAGCGTACGCACTTCGGCCACCGCATCGAAGATCACGTCGCCCATTTCGGGCGGCGTCTTGCCGGCGCGCTTGGTCGCATCGCCGACCGCCACCACCCGCGCGTGGGCCGAGACAGTCTCGACCAGCAGGTTGAGCCGGTCGATCTGTTCCAGCGTGACCCGGAATCCGCCGCCCGCTGCTTGCCTCACCTCGGCGATGGCATCGGGCCGGGTAACACCCGTCTTGCCGGTACGTTGCGCTGGGTAGGACACCTCGTCCAGCACCAGGTCCACCTGATCGGCGAGCAGCTCCAGGCAGAACGCCAGTTCGCCCATGCACACCTTCGGCTCGGCGGCACGCTCTTCGGCTTGCGTGCGCGGCTGCGCCATGCGGGCCAGGAACCTGACGTGGTCGCTCAGCCTCGTCAGCCGGAACTGGCTTTCCTCCGGCAGGAAATAGCCAGGCATGTCTTCGTCATCCAAACGGTCGTACGACATCGTTGCCTCCTCGTTCCATCGAAGTGACCCGTCCGCCGCGAACGGCGGACGGGAAGTCGGGAGGCTCGAAACCGCAAACAGTCGGCGGGCTTATTCCCCTTGCGGGTGTTGTATTCGCCGCCCTCCCGACGCAGAGCATCGCGTCGGCTGCGCCTGCAAAGCATGCAGGCACAAAAAAACCACCGGTTTGTCGGAGGTGGGGACCGCTGTTTGCGGAGTTTCGAGGCTCCGTGGGTCGAGAATGCTACTGGCAACCAGCCACGTCAAGACTTCCTTACGCCGACGAACGGTTGATTGCCAGGAACTGCTCAAATGGATAAATAACGACAAAAACCATTCCTACGCCTGCCGATGGATGTAGCCAGATCGCGCGGCACGATAATCACCCTGCATCCAGGCCCGATACCCACAACACCCGGCGTGGCCTACTATTCGCATCACAAGATGCCATTGGCCGCCCTGCCCCTCAGTACGGATACGCGAGTGACTGTCGACAGCAACTTTTCCTTCCTGCAGGAACACGATCCGGTCTTCTTCAAACTGGCCTCGATGGCCGAGCAGGTCTTTGCCAGTGATCCCAACACCACGCTGATCAAGCTCCGGCAGTTCGCCGAAGCACTTGCCCAGGATCTCGCTGGACGTGCCGGCATCATCCACGACCAACGGACAACCCAGGCAGATCTGATCTACCAGCTCGCGCGCGAGCTACGCCTGGACCGGCAGATCCAGGAGCTGTTCCACGTGCTGCGGGTCGAGGGCAACAAGGCGACCCACGGCTTCACCACGCAACACCGCGAAGCGATGGATGGCCTGAAGGTCGCCCGCGACCTGGCGGTCTGGTATCACCGAGCCTTCGGCAGGAACGCCGCCGAATTCAAGGCCGGTGCTTTCGTGCCCCCGAAGGATCCAGCCGCGCCGTTGCGCGAAGTGCAGGCCGAAGTCAATCGCCTCAGAGCGGAGCTGGATACCGCCCGCCAGCAACATGACCAGAGCCAGGCGCTCGCCGAACTCAAGGACCGCGAAGCCAAGCTCAACGCCGATCTCGCCGAAGCGATGGATGTCGAAGCGCGTGCGCAGTCGGCGCTGGCAGTCCAACGCGAAAAGGAATTGCAACGGCTTCGCCAGGACTTCGAACAACGCATCGCCAACCTGCAACAACCCGACACCGGCCGCCAGGCCACCACCCAACAGGTCGCCGGCGCCACACAGCAGGCCAGCAACAACTTCGACCTCAGCGAAGACCTCACCCGCATCCTGATCGACCAACAGCTGCGCGAGGCCGGCTGGGAAGCAGACTCGCTCGACCTCACCCACGCCAAGGGCATCCGCCCGGAAAAAGGTCGCAACCTCGCCATCGCCGAATGGCCCACCAAGGTGCCGCGCGCCAACGCCGACTATGTGCTGTTCGCCGGCCTCACCCCGGTCGCCATCGTCGAGGCCAAGCGCAAGCAGATCAACATCGCCGACCGGATTCCCCAGGCCGAGCGCTACGCGCGCGACTTCGTGATACGTGGCGAGCTAGCCCCCGCCTACCCGGCCGCCACCTCGATCGCAGGCTGGGCCGATGGCCAGGGCGGCCAATTCCAGGTGCCGCTGGCATTCGCCTGCAATGGCCGTCCTTTCGTGAAACAGCTGGCCGAGCAATCGGGCATCTGGTTCCGCGACCTGCGCTCACCGGCCAACCTGCGGCGCCCGCTGCAGAAGTTCCACACGCCCGAGGACATCGCCGATCTGCTCACCCGCGATCGCGACCAGGCCGAGCGCGACCTGGCCCAGGAAGGCTTCGCCTACCTCAACCTGCGCGACTACCAGCAGCGCGCGATCCAGGCAGTGGAAGGCGCGCTGGCATCGGGCTCACGTAACTGCCTGCTGGCGATGGCGACCGGCACCGGCAAGACGCGCACAATGATTGGCCTGATCTACCGCCTGCTCAAGGCCGAGCGCTTCCACCGGATTCTGTTCCTGGTCGACCGCTCCGCGCTCGGCACCCAGGCCACCGAGACGATGCAGGACATGCAGCTGGAGCAGAACCAGACGCTGGCGCAGATCTACAACCTCGATGGCCTGGACGATACCCGCACCGCGGATGAGACCCGCGTGCAGGTCGCCACGGTGCAGGCGATGGTCCGGCGCATTTTCCAATCCGATGACCCGCCACCGATCGGCACCTTCGACTGCATCGTCGTCGACGAGGCCCACCGCGGTTACACCCTCGACCAGGAAATGACCGAAGGCGAACTGGCCGTGCGCGACCACGCGCAATACCTGTCGCAATACCGCCGCGTGCTCGACTATTTCGATGCCTGCCGTATCGGCCTGACCGCCACGCCGGCCAAGCACACCACCGAAATCTTCGGCAAGCCGATCTACACCTACAGCTACCGCGAAGCAGTGGCAGATGACTGGCTGATCGACCACGAGCCGCCCATCCGCTACACCACCGCGCTCGGCAAGAACGGCATCCACTTCGATCGCGGCGAGCGTGTCAGCGTCATCAACACGCAGACCGGCGAAGTCGATACCGCAGACCTGGAAGACGAACTCGACTTCAATATCGAGTCGTTCAACCGGCGTGTGATCACCGCGGACTTCGACCGGGTCGTCTGCGAGCAGCTCGCCATAGAACTGGACCCGGACGGCGAGGAAAAGACCCTGATCTTCTGCGTCAGCCAGTCCCACGCCGAACGCGTCAAGAACCAGCTGGACGAGGCCTTCAAACAGGTCCATGGCAATTACTACAACCAGGCCAGCGTCGCGGTGATCACCGGCAAAAGCGACAAGGTCGACCAGCTGATCCGCAACTACAAGAACGAGCGCTACCCCAATATCGCCATCACCATCGACCTGCTGACCACCGGCATCGATGTGCCGCGTATCGCCAACTTGGTGTTCATGCGCCGGGTCCGCTCGCGCATCCTCTACGAACAGATGAAAGGCCGCGCCACCCGCCGCTGCGACGACATCGGCAAGACCGTGTTCCGCATCTTCGATCCGGTCGATCTGTACGCCGCGCTCGAAGACGTCGACACCATGCGTCCGCTGGTCAAGGACCCCAACATCAGCATCGAGCAGCTGGTCCACGAGCTCGGCCAGCAGCGCAGCTTCGATGCCCCCGGCAGCAACGGCGGCAGCCATGCCGACGACGCGCTCGACCAGTTGAGCCAGCGCATCATGCGCGTGCTGCGCAAGGCCCAGCATCGCGCCGAGCAGCGCCCGGATCTGCGCGAAAAGCTCAGCGAGCTGGAAACCTCCTGGGGCGTGGCGCCCGCCGTGCTGCACACCCACCTGCACAAGCTCGGCGCGCGCAATGCCGCCAGCTTCCTCCGCGAACACCCGCGCCTGGTGGAGCAGTTAGCGGAAGTCGGCGTGCTGCTGGGCACGGACCGCTATCCGGTCATTTCGGAACACACTGACACCCTGCTCGAACGCGCACAGAACTACGGCGTCAACGAAGCCCCGGCCGATTACCTGGACAGTTTCAACGCCTTCATCCGCGAGCAGATCAATCAGTCCGCCGCGCTCAGCGTCATCGTCAACCGCCCCCGCGACCTCACCCGCGCCCAGCTGCGTGAGGTACGCCTGCTGCTCGACCAGCACGGCTACAGCGAGGCCCACCTGCGCGGCGCGTGGCGCGACAGCACCCAGCAGGAGGTCGCTGCCAGCATCATCGGCTACATCCGCCGTGCCGCGCTGGGCGAGGCATTGGTGCCGTTCGAGCAGCGCGTCGACAAGGCCATGCAGGGCATCTATGCCCAGCGCAGCTGGACGCTGGTGCAGCGGCGCTGGCTCAAGCGGCTGGCCCAGCAACTGATACACGAGGTGGTGATGGACCGCGACACCGTACAACGCAACTTCAGCGGCGACGGCGGCGCCCTGCAGTTGGACCGCCTGCTCGATGGCCGGCTGGACCAGATCTTGGGCGATCTGGGCGAGCATCTGTGGGATCAGACGGGCTGAGTTGGTAGTTCACACTGGCGTATGAGCCGATTAGCCGGGATAATCGGCTCACCCAAAGAGCCAATTAACCCAGCCAATCGGCTCACCCATGCCCAACCGGATCACCGATCCCCGCCCCCGCTGGATCTGGCAGCAGCCCGACTGGCCTCGCTTCCACTGGCAGGCCGATGCCCTGGCGGCACTGTTGCGCGACTGCCAGCACGCCCACGGCCAGCTGCTCGGCATGGCCGGCGCGGTCGCCGGCGACCAGCAGGCCGCCGAAGCACTGGACACCCTGCTCTCCAACATCGTCACCTCCTCGGCCATCGAGGGCGAGCGGCTGGATGTCGGCTCTGTACGCTCCTCGCTGGCCCGCCATCTGGGCCTGACCGAAGACAGCCCGCGCCGCACCACTGGCCGCAGCGAGGGGCTGGCCGAGCTGATGCTAGACGCCACAGGCCACGCCGACACCCCGCTGGACCTGCCCCGCCTGCTGCAATGGCACCGCTGGCTGTTTGCCGAACAGGACAGCCTGCTGCCCACGCGCATCCGCATCGGCGCGCTACGTGGCGATGAACCGATGCAGGTCGTCTCCGGCCGCCTCGACCGCCCCACCGTCCACTTCGAAGCCCCGCCACGCGACGGCCTGGACGCCCAGCTCGCCGCCTTCCTCGACTGGTTCGCCAGCTCGCGCACCGACCCCACGCTAGACCCACTTCTGCGCGCCGGCATTGCCCACCTGTGGTTCGTCACCCTGCACCCGTTCGACGACGGCAATGGCCGCCTCACCCGCGCACTGACCGATCTCGCGCTCGCCCAGTCGCAACCACAGGCGATCCGCTTCCACGCGCTGTCGGCGAGCATCCTCGCCGACCGCAGCGGCTACTACCGCAGCCTGGAAACTACCCAGAAAGGTCTGCTCGATATCACCCACTGGTTGCACTGGTTCCTCACCACCCTGCACGACAGCCTGGTGCAGGCACTGCACCGCATCGATCGGGTATTGGCTAAAGCACGCTTCTGGCAGTTGCACCACGCCCAGCCGTTGTCCGCCGAACAGGTCAAGGTGCTCAACCGTCTGCTCGATGGCGGCGAGCGCGGCTTCGAACACGGCATCAGCGCCTCGCAATACCAGGCCGTGGCCAAGGTCTCCAAGGCCACCGCCACCCGCCATCTGGCCGACCTGCTGGAAAAAGGCTGCCTGCGCCGCCTGCCCGGCAGTGGCCGCAGCACCCGTTACGCCATCAACACGCCGGCCTCCAGCATCGCGCTGCCGGCCCGCATCACTTCAGAACAGGGCAGCACCCCATGACCCATAACGACATCGTCCAGAAACTCTGGAACCTCTGCGACGTCCTGCGCGACGACGGGATCAACTACAGCGACTACGTCACCGAGCTGGTGCTGTTGCTGTTCGTCAAAATGGAATACGAGCAGGTACAGAACAATCCCAACTTCGAGCACAAGCTGCCTGAAGGCAGCCGCTGGCCGGATCTGAAAAGCAAGTCTGGTCGCAACCTGCTCATTCACTACCGGCAGATGCTGCTGAACCTGGGCCAGAGCAGTGATCCGATGATCGCCGCCATCTACGCCGATGCGCAGACCCGCCTCAAGGAACCGCGCCATCTGGAAACCCTGGTCACCGCGCTGGACGGGTTGGACTGGTTCAGCGCGCGCCAGGATGGCCTGGGCGACCTCTACGAAGGCCTGCTGCAGAAGAACGCCAACGAGACCAAATCCGGCGCCGGCCAGTACTTCACCCCGCGCGCGCTTATCGACGCCATCATCCGCTGCCTGCAGCCGCAGCCCGGCGAAACCCTGCAGGATCCGGCCGCCGGTACCGCCGGCTTTCTGATCGCCGCCGATGCGTACATCAAGGCCAATACCGACGACCTGTACACGCTGGACGACAAGGCCCGCCGCTTCCAGCAGCACAAGGCCTATACCGGCATGGAGCTGGTGCCCGGCACGCGCCGCCTGGCGCTGATGAACTGCCTGCTGCACGGCATGTCCGGCGAAGGCGCCGGCGTGGTCCAACTCGGCAACAGCCTCGGCAATGCCGGCGCCGCCTTGCCCAAGGCGGACATCATCCTGTCCAATCCGCCCTTCGGCACCGCCAAGGGCGGCGGCGGCCCCACCCGTGACGACCTCACCTACAAGACCAGCAACAAGCAGCTCGCCTTCCTGCAGCATATCTACCGTGGCCTGAAGCCCGGTGGCCGCGCCGCCGTGGTACTACCGGACAACGTGCTGTTCGAGGCCGGCGTCGGCACCGACATCCGCCGCGACCTGATGGACAAGTGCAACCTGCACACCCTGCTGCGCCTGCCCACCGGCATCTTCTACGCGCAGGGCGTCAAGACCAATGTGCTGTTCTTCCAGAAAGGCACCGCCGCCAACCCGCGCCAGGACACCGGCTGCACGCAAGCCACGTGGGTCTACGACCTGCGCAGCAACATGCCCAGCTTCGGCAAGCGCACCCCGTTCGGGCCGGCGCATCTGAAACCGTTCGAGGAGGCCTACGGTACCGATCCCAACGGCGCCAGCCCGCGCGCCGATGAAGGCGAGCAAGGCCGCTTCCGTTGCTTCACCCGCGCCCAGATCGCCGAGCGCGGCGACTCGCTGGATATCAGCTGGCTCAAGGACGCCGACAGCGTCGATGCCAATAGCCTGCCCGCACCCGAAGTGCTGGCCGCCGAAGCGATGGCCGAACTCAGCGAAGCCCTACGCGAACTCGACGCCCTGATGCAGGCGCTGGGCGCCGGTGATGAGGCGCTGGAACAGAAGCGGCTGCTGGCCGAGGTGATGGGGCTGGAAGTGACGAGTGGTGAGGTGGACGGTGAGTGAGTTGCCGGTTGGGTGGGCGACATGCTCAGTGGGAGACATCTTTGACGTCGTTGGTGGCGGCACACCGCCAGCAGCCGATGCAGGCAATTTTAGTAATGCCGGGACAGCACATGCCTGGCTGACACCCGCAGACCTGAGCGGCTACAAGAAGAAACTCATCTCGCATGGCGCGCGGGACCTTTCTGCCAAAGGCATGGCAGCAAGCTCAGCCAAGCTCATGCCTGCGGGAAGCGTGCTATTCACCAGTCGCGCACCGATCGGCTATGTCGCTATTGCGGAAGGTGAAATTTCTACAAATCAGGGATTCAAGAGCTTCATCTTGCCTGACGACTTCGATCCGAGCTATGTCTACTACTACCTGAAAAGCATCCGCAACCTGGCCGAGAGTCGAGGCACCGGAACCACCTTCAAAGAACTTTCTGGAGCCGCGACAAAAGAACTTCCTTTTGTCATTGCGCCGCTCGCAGAGCAAAAGCGCATCGCGCAGAAGCTGGATGCGCTGCTGGCCCAGGTCGACATCCTCAAGACCCGTATCGATGCCATCCCCGCCCTCCTCAAGCGATTTCGCCAGTCCGTACTGACTTCCGCAGCGACGTGCGAGCTGACAAGCGAATGGCGCGCGACGCAAGGTTTGGATGATCCCGTCCCAACGAAGCTGGGCGAGCTCATCCGAAAGGGGCCGCAGAACGGGCTATATAAGCCATCAAGCACATACGGCTCCGGAATAAAGATCGTCAGGATTGATGGCTTCTATTCCGGCGAGCTAAGGGATTGGCACTCTTTCCGGTCTCTCCAACTCGACACACGCGAAGAACAGGTGTGGGCGCTCAACGTAGGTGACATCCTCATCAATCGCGTCAACAGCATCGAATATCTCGGCAAGTGCGCGCTTGTGCGCTCGCTCCCAGGACCGACGGTTTTTGAAAGCAATATCATGCGAATAGTCGTCGATGAGCGGGTGATCGAACCCGAATTCTTGATGCGTGCATTGAGCGCCGAGATTGGACGTGCAAGGCTAATCGGCAACGCGAAGCATGCAGTCAATCAGGCAAGCATCAATCAGGGGGACGTCAGAGCCTGCCCGATTCTGGTCCCCACTTTGTCCGAACAAACCGAAATCGTCAGCCGCGTCGAACAGCTCTTTGCCTACGCTGACCAGCTGGAAGCCAAGGTCGCCGCTGCCCAGCAGCGCATCGACGCGCTGACCCAGAGCCTGCTCGCCAAAGCCTTCCGCGGCGAACTGGTGCCACAGGACCCCACCGACGAACCGGCCAGCGTGCTGCTGGAACGCATCCGCGCCCAGCGCGCCGCCACGCACAAACCCAAGCGCGGCCGCAAGCCGGCCGCACACTGACTTTCTTTATTCATCACATCCATCACAAGGAAGCGAAGCACATGACCACATTCGACAGCACCAAACTGCCATTGAAGGACCTACTCAAGGACGTCGTCCAAGGCAAGATCCAGCTACCGGATTTCCAGCGCGGCTGGGTCTGGGATGACGAGCATGTGCGCAGCCTGCTGGTCAGCCTGGGGCGCTCGTTCCCGGTGGGTGCAGTGATGCTGCTGGAAACCGGCGGCGAGGTGCGCTTCCAGGTCCGCCCGGTGGAGAACGTGCCGCTGGAAGGACTGGCCGCGCCGGAGAAGCTGATCCTCGATGGCCAGCAGCGTCTGACTACGCTGACCCAGGTGCTCAAGCTGTCCGGCCCGGTCAAGACCACCACCGACAAAGGCAAGCCGGTCGACCGCCACTACTACATCCACATCCCCACCGCGCTGGCCGGCCCGGACCGGCTGGACGAGGCCATCATCGCCACCGACGGCAGCCGCCAGCAGCGCAGCGATTTCGGCCGCAGGCTGGATCTTGATCTGTCCACGCGCGAGCTGGAGTGCACACAGCTGTATTTCCCGTGCTCGGAGATCCTGGAGGCGATGGGCTGGCTGCAGGATCTCTACGAACACAACGCCGAAGCGGTGGCGCAGTTCTTCGAATTCAAGAAGCAGGTACTCGACGCCTACAACGAGTACCAGATTCCGCTGATCGTGCTGAAGAAAGAAACCAGCAAGGAAGCGGTGTGCCTGGTGTTCGAGAAGGTCAACACCGGTGGCGTCCCGCTATCGGTGTTCGAGCTGGTGACCGCCAGCTACGCTGCCGATGGCTACAACCTGCGCGACGACTGGTATGGCAGCGAGCTGCGTAAGGTGTCCTCGCGCTACAAGCGGCTGGCCAAGGAACCCATCCTGCGCGGGGTGGAGAACACCGACTTTCTGCAGGCGGTGACCATGCTGCACACGCTGGAAAAGCGCCGTGCCGATATCGAGGCCGGCAAGACCGGCAAGCAGGTGGCCCCGGTCAGCGCCAAGCGCGCATCGGTGCTGGAACTACCGCTGGATGCCTACAAGCGCTGGGCTGACCCCGTTGAACAAGGCTTCCTGCGTGCGGCCAAGTTCCTGCGCCAGGAATGCTTCACTGCGCCACGCGACCTGCCTTACCGCACCCAGCTGGCGCCGTTGGCGGCGGTGCTGGCATTGATCGGCGCCGACGAGCACTGGCGCGAGCCGCGCATCCACCAGAAGCTGGCGCAATGGTTCTGGTGCGGCGTGCTGGGCGAACTCTACGGCGGTGCGGTGGAGACGCGTATCGCCAACGATGTCGACGAGCTGCTGGACTGGATCGAGCACGACGGCCAACCGCCGCGCACGATTGCCGACGCCACCTTCCAAATCGACCGCCTCGCCTCGCTGACCTCGCGCCTGAGCGCCGCCTACAAAGGCATCAACGTGCTGGTGCTGCGCGAAGGCGCACAGGACCTGTTCTGGAAATCGCGCATCCGCGACCTGGAAGCCGACGAGGTGGCGCTGGACATCCACCATATCTTCCCGCGCGACTGGTGCGAGAAGCAGAACATCGCGCGTCGGCGCTACGACTCAATCATCAACAAGACGCCGATCTCCTATAAAGCCAACCGCATGATCGGCGGGTCCGCCCCGTCCAGCTATCTGACCGCCCTGCAGGCCCACAAGCAGGTCCAGTTGGACAACGCCGGCATGGACGCGCTGCTGGCCAGTCACCGCATCCCGGTTGACGCCCTGCGTGCCGACGATTTCGACAGCTTCTGCGATCAGCGCCAGCAAAATCTGCTGGCGCTGATCGAAGCGGCAATGCGAAAGCGTGCGGCGTCCGCGGATATGGAGACCGACTGAAAGGCCGGCGCTCTGACACCCAGGGCGGTTATCGAGCTCCGCCGGCTTATCAACTGCGACTCAGCAAATAGAAGCGGGGCGACCAGCGCCCCGCTTTTTATGTCGTCAGTCTGATGCCCTCCTGCACGACGCCTCAGGCAAACGGATCCTGCAACACCATCGTGTGATCCCGATCCGGGCCGGTGGAGACGATGCTGATCGGGCAGCCGGCCAGTTCCTCCAGCGCGCGCAGGTAGGCGCGGGCGGCGGGCGGCAGTTCGTCCCACACGGTGATGCCGTGGGTGTTCTCGCTCCAGCCCGGGAACTCCAGGTACACCGGGGTGCACTCTTCCCAGCCCTGCGCGTCCAGCGGCGCGTACTCGGTGCGCTTGCCGCGGTATTCGTAGGCGATGCACACCTTCAGCTTCTCCATGCCGTCGAGTACGTCGAGCTTGGTGATGCACAGGCCGGAGATGCCGTTGATGGCCACCGCCCGCTTCAGCGCGATGATGTCCATCCAGCCGCAGCGGCGCGGACGGCCGGTGGAAGCGCCGTACTCGGCACCGCGGTCGCGGATGCCCTGGCCGATTTCGTCGTCCAGTTCGGTCGGGAACGGGCCGCCGCCGACGCGGGTGGCATAGGCCTTGGCGATGCCCAGCACGTAGTCGATGTCCTGTGCACCGACGCCGGTCCCGGCCAGCGCGCCGCCGACGGTGGTGTTGGAGCTGGTGACGTAGGGATAGGTGCCGTGGTCGATGTCCAGCAGCGCACCCTGCGCGCCTTCGAACAGCACGCGCTTGCCCTGCTTGCGCAGGTCGTGAAGGATGCCGGCCACGTCGGACTTCATCGGCTGCACGTACTCGCCGAAGGCCAGCGCTTCGTCGAAGGTCTTCTGTAAGTCGACCGCTTCCACGCCCAGGTACTTGGTCAGCACGAAGTTGTGGTAGTCCAGCGCGGTGCGCAGCAGCTCTTCCAGCTGCGGCGGGTAATGCAGGTCGGCGACGCGGATGCCGCGGCGCGCCACCTTGTCTTCGTAGGCCGGGCCGATGCCGCGACCGGTGGTGCCGATGGCCTTGCCGCCGGCAGCCCTCTCGCGGGCCTGATCCAGGGCGATGTGGGTGGTACGGCATGATCAGCGGCGCGGCCGGCGAGATCTTCAGGCGCGAACGCACTTCCACGCCGGAGGTCTCCAGCTCCTCGATCTCCTTGCGCAGCGCGGCCGGGGAGATCACCACGCCGTTGCCGATCAGGCACAGCGCGTCGGCGCGCAGGATGCCGGACGGGATCAGGTGCAGGATGGTCTTCTTGCCGTTGATGACGAGGGTGTGGCCGGCATTGTGGCCGCCCTGGAAACGCACGACGGCGCCGATTTCCTCGGTGAGCAGATCGACGATCTTGCCCTTGCCTTCATCGCCCCACTGGGCACCGAGTGAAAACAGGGGTCAGAGGAGTGAAAACAGTGAAAACAGGGGTCAGGAAAACAGGGGTCAGAGTGCACTTTTCTCTCCTAACAGTCTGAGCTTCGGTGGCCGCCCCATCCTTACCGCAGGACCGGCACGACGGCCAAGCTGACGTTCAATCGCCTCACGGAAGCGGTCATTCCCCAACACATGTTGACGCTGCAAATTGAGACGGATGGCTGCTGTCTCGTCCGGGCCGATGGCCTCCAGGACAAAGCGGCGATAGTGGTCTGCGCGTTGGTCAGCTGCGGCCATGGCTAGATAACTCCCATGCGGTTGCACCAATGCATTGGCTTGGCCGAGGCCGTTGCAGCAATGGCTCGACCAGCGATAGTCCGCCGGATCGGACACAATGCCAGCCCGCACGGGATTGAGTTCGATGTAGCGGTAACAGCGGAGCAGATAGGTCTCATCTTGCACCAGGCATGACTTGTAGCGACCTTCCCACAGGGTGCCGGTGCGAAGGTATTGCGTATTGATGTAGCGCACGTAGCGGCGACCCAGTGACTGCATCAGTGTTGACACCGTACCGGCCTGCTTGCTGGTGAGCAGCAAATGCACGTGATTGGTCATCAGCACATAGGCATGCACGGCGATGTCGAGCTTGAGCGACAACTCGCGCAGATCCTGCAGATAGCGTATCCGATCGATATCGATGAAAAAGCAGGGCTGACGGTCATTGCCTCGCTGCACGATATGCTGGGCGAAGCCAGGGAGATCCAGTCGGGGACGGCGTGGCATGCGCGCTCCTTCGCGGTAGGTAAGCTAAGCGTCGCGCATCCAAACCGGCCACCCCATCGGGCGATGCCTGGAGCTTGCGTAGGAGAAGTGCACTCTGACCCCGGTTTGACGGCAGCTGACTGTGGGGCGACAAGTCTGCGGCCGTACTCACTGAAACAACAAGCTGCGCTGTCTGGATACCGCCCTGACCTCAACCAAGCAGCCGTGCCGAACTTCCAAATCTCCGAATTTCCGCAGCTTCGCCAAGCACACCAATTGGATGGGGCGGTCATCTCCACCCAAGCAGAGAATCTATGCGCGCTATGTTTCTATCCAACCGCTCACCGTGCCCCTTGGGCAACAGATCATTGCGAACCAACTGCTCGTAGTTCGAGGCACAGGCACCATTCAAGCAAGACCCTTCAATGACCGCCGATCCAGCACCACACTCCGCACCCATCCGACACGCGACGATTCCCCAGGCATATGCGGATGTCTCATCCCCAGCAACGGCCTCAAACGGCCCCAGTTCTGCATCGGACGACTGAGTCGACAGCAGATCCGCAAGTTCGAACATCGCTTCGGAATCCCGCCTCTCGACCGCCGCCTGCACCAGATCGGCAACACTCTCCCTTGTCTCGCCCGCATATCTCACATGAAATCTTATTTTTGCAGCCAGATTTCCTGAAGCCGCAGATGCCTTCAACCATTCCTTTTGCGCATCCAGCGGAATGGGAGAACCACCTTCAACCAACGCGCAGTCGTCTGCAATGCGCCTGGCAGTTGCCTTCATGGCGGCGGCAGCTTTGCCCACCTGAAGTGCCATGGCATCCACACCGGAGAGATACTGCTGCCGAGACATGCTGACGGGAAAGCAGCGATCGTACATCCGGGACAGCTCCAATTGAGCCGCTGCATCCCCACGCAACGCCTTATCCTTTACCGCTTCAAACCTGGACAGATATTCCGCCGATCGCGATCTGGCGACACCAGATTCGACATGGACACTGTCACCTGGCGTTCCCCTGGGTTCGACCGCAGAGGAAATTGACACCTCATCGCCGCTGAGATCGCCAACCCGTTTCTCGCCTCCGACAACACCACGCACCATCAGCCCTGCGATGAGGGCGATAATGACCAGAGAAACGGGCAGGTACTTTTTAACGCTACCCCCAGATATAGCGCGTAAAGGCAGGACATTGAGGATGCCGCTAAGCGCTGCCGTCACCAGACATCCGTGACGCCTGAGCCCCGTTGCGCGTGAAGCCTACCACCACGAGCAGCGTTCCATGCTGCTCGTCGGCCAAGAGACCGCCATCGAAGATCGCCAGGGCCGTGCAACGGCGTTGGCAACCTCCTGCCTCGGCCCTGTCTTCCTTCGCCCGCCCGATTCAAATCGACAAGCACAACTTCCCAAAATGCTTCCCCGCCGCCTGGTGCGCAAATGCATCGGCAATATCTTCCAGCGCGAAGGTCTGGTCGACCACCGGCTTGAGGCCGGTGGCGTCGAGGGCGCGGACCATGTCGCGCTGGTGGCTGCGGCTGCCGACGATCAGCCCTTGCAGGGTCTGGTGGCGTTGCATCAGCGCCACGGTCGGCACCTGGCCGGCAATGCCGGTCAGTACGCCGATCAAGGCGATATGGCCGCCGATGCGGCAGGCCTGGATGGATTGCCCCAGCGTGTCGGGGCCGCCCACTTCGATCACCACATCGACGCCGCGGCCGTTGGTGTAGTCGAGCACCTTGGCCGCCCAGTCGGTGTCGCGGCGGTAATTGATGGTGAAATCGGCGCCCAGTGCGTGCGCACGTGCCAGCTTCTCGTCGGAGGACGAGGTGGCGATCACGCTGGCGCCCATGTGCTTGGCGAACTGCAGCGCGAAGATCGACACGCCGCCGGTGCCGAGCACCAGCACGGTGTCGCCGGCCTTTAGCCGCGCGTCCACCACCAGCGCGCGCCATGCGGTGAGCCCGGCGGTGGTCAGCGTCGCCGCTTCGGCGTGGCTGTAGCCGCGCGGTGCATGCGTGAACCAGTGCGCGGGGCGCACCACGGTGTCGCGGGCGTAGCCGTCGACGCCGTCGCCGGGCACGGTCGCGAAATCGGCGATGGTCGGTCCGCCATCCAGCCAGGTCGGGAAGAAGGTCGAGACGACCGCGTCGCCCACGGCGAACTCCTCCACGCCTTCGCCCACCGCCTCGACCACGCCGGCGCCGTCGGACATCGGGATGCGGCCGTCGGCGCTGGGCATGCGTCCGGTCACCACGCCCAGGTCGTGGAAGTTGAGCGAGCTGGCATGCACGCGCACGCGGAGTTCGCCGGCGCCCGGCTGGCCGGGATCGGGCAGATCGACGAGGCGGAGGTTCTCGAGGCCAGCGGGCTGGCGCAGGGTGATGGCTTTCATGAGCGCGATGTCCTTGGGGAGAGGTGGCGAGCGGACCACGCTGCGGGAACTTGCAGCGCGACCGTGTTGCAGGCATTGTCAGGATGCACTTCCTGCATCGCAAGAACGTACAATTTTCGCAGGTACTATCAATTTTGTAGGTACAAAGACCATGCGTCTGAAACGTCTGGATGGCAAGAGCGGCTGCGCGGTCGAAGTCACGCTTTCGGTGATCGGCGGGGTCTGGAAGCCGGTGATCCTGTTCCACCTGCTCTCCGGCAAGAAGCGCTTCATGGAACTGACGCGCCTGGTCCCCAATGCCACGCAGCGCATGCTGACCCTGCAATTGCGCGAGCTTGAGGAGGACGGCGTGATCGCGCGGCACGTCTATCCGCAGGTGCCGCCCAAGGTCGAATATGCGTTGACGCCGCTTGGCCACTCCCTCGCGCCGGTGCTGATCAGCCTGCGCGAATGGGGCGAGTCGTATCGCACCAAGGAGATGTCGCGCGCGGCGCGCGATGCCCCCGATTGCGTGCGTGGCGAAACAATGGCGACCTGATGGTCGCGCAAGCGCTCCCCCAAGAAAGGGTCGAGCACTCGTGTCTATGCCTTTTGCATTTCGTGACCGAAAGGCACTGAGGTCGGGTACTTCATACGCGCCTTGCGACTTGCGGCTATCCAGACACTACCTGCGCGGGTCAGGACAGCGTTGCGATCCCAGCGGTCGCGTGCGGCAGACGATCGGCAGGCGCAAGCACGCGACACTCTGTGCTCACGCACCTCATTCGGTGCGACGATCCGTCCAAGAGGGGCAGGCAGCACGCGCCGGCGTGCCCTCGCCTGCCGACGCCGACATCGACGCAGCTCCCTGCAGATTGGCCTTGGCATACAGCGCGCCGAGGTCATGGACGCGCAACAGGTGGCGGCGACGGCTGACCAGGCCACTGCGCACCCAGCGCTGCAGTTGCACATTGAGTTTGGAGCGGCTGGCGTTGAGCATCGCCGCCAGGATGCTCTGGTTCGGCGGGAGCGCGACCGTATCGCCGCCGCCCGCGTGCGGCGCCTGCAGTTCGAGTTGGTGCAGCACGTAGCGCGCCAGGCGCACCTCTAATCGATGCAGACAGATGCTTTCCAGGCTGTCCAGGGTCTGCCGCAAACGCAGACGCAACAGCGCATCGATGCGCTGCTGGAACAGCGGCACCGCCATCAGCGCAGCGAAATGGCGGCGCGTGAGTTTCAGCACGCAACTTGGGCCGAAGGCGATCGCGGTGAAGCTGCGCCCATGCGGCTCCAGCAATGCCTGTTCGTCGACCAGCCCGCCCGGCTCGATGGTGCCGACGATCAACTCCTGCCCATCGGGACCGTACAGCACCTTGTACAGGCGCCCCTGCACCACCACCCCGACGAAGCTGCTGGGATCGTGCTTGAAGAACAGCACGCCTCCGGCGTCCAAGGCGCATTCGCTGGCGTGCGCGAGCAGGTAATCGAGCGCCGCCGCCGGCATGTCCTGGAACACGGCCGAGCGCTCCAGCAACGGGCGATGGCTGGCGCCGGCCGCGCACGCGAGCGGGGCGTCGCTGGCGCCGGCCGACGGGATGCGGTCGGCGCGCTCCAAATCGGCGATTGCTGGAAGGTCCATAGTTCCCCTTCCCTGGACGCGGGGGCGTGGCGCCAGGGCCTCGAACGCACCCTGTCGCGGCAGGCAACCAAGGCGCGTGCCGTTCGAGTGCAGTGGGTCATCAAAGGGCGGCAATGGCCGCTTGGTGATGGCATCGCTCCGGCCCGTGTCGGGACCGGAGCGATGCGTCCAACCGGACGGCGCCACGCAGCCGTGTGCCGTCGTGCCCGGCGGGATCAGCCCTTGCTGTAGGGCGAACCCTGGAACGCCTGCAGCACGGTCAGCAGGCTGGTCAGGTTGTCCGACACGCCGGTCTGGGCGATCTTCTCCGACGCGCCCGCCGCCGCGGTGGTATCCAGGCTGTACACCTGCATGACGCCCTGGTTGTTGGCCGCCTGCGCCAGCGTGTTCTGCTGTTGCTGCGCGGCGACAGCGTTCTCGTACAGGATGCCGCTGGAGTGCGCCAGGCTCTGGTAGATCGAGCCCATCGCGAAGGCCGGCGCTTCGCCGATGACCTTGACGTTGGACTGGGTGACGGCGTCGGTGATCTGGTTGTTGACTGCGGTGGGATAGGCCATGGAACGGTCCTCGTTAGGAAGGGAATTGCATGGCTAGCGCCGCCTTGCAGCGGCGTTAGCGCGCGTGGCTTACGACTGCTTGAACGCGTTGAGCACGGTCAGCAGGCTGGTGAGGTTGTCGGACACGCCGGTCTGCGCGACCTTCTCGGTGGCGCCGGCGGCGGCGGTGGAGTCCAGGCTGTAGATCTGCATGACGCCCTGGTTGGCCGCGGCCTGCGCCAGGGTGTTCTGCTGCTGCTGCGCGGAGACGGCGTTCTCGAACAGGATGCCGGTCGAGTGCGCCATGCTCTGGTAGATCGACGCCATCGCGAAGGCCGGCGCCTCGCCGATGACCTTCACGTTGGACTGGGTGACCGCATCGGTGATCTGGTCGTTGACCGCGGTGGGAAATGCCATGTGTTCGCTCCTGGGTTGGGGTACGGCCCACGCCGTACGATCTCTGAAAACGGGACAGTGCAGAACCTGTGAAACCGTGTGCGGCGTTTGTCTCGCCAGCCTCGTCGCGATGTGCGCGCGACGAAGCAGCATCGACCTCGCTGCGCCGCGACGTCGGCCGATGCGTGTTGCAACCACGACGGCGCAAGCCGCCTCGCGGCCCCCGTTGCCATGCAGTGCGCTCCGCCAGCACCGCACGCGAACACGGGCGATCGCTTGCGACTTGGCACCGGGATGGATCGGTGATGGCGCGCAGCCACTTTCGCTGGATGGACATGGCGCAAGGACTTGGCGCACACCGCAAGGCACACCGACGCATGCGAAGCGCGCCACGCACGCAAGCGGACGCGGCGACTGCGGCGCCATGCCACGCACAAGCGCGTGCACCAGACACGCACACACGGCTGCGCGCCTCCGCGTGGACACGCGCAGGCGCCGCCGTGCAGCGGAACGGCTCAGGCAGCGGGAGGCGACGCTAGCGCTTGCGGCTCCGCGGCCGACGCAGCCGGTGGGGCCCCGATAAGTCCCTGCGCGCGCGCCGCCTCGACCACCGCCTGCATCTGTTGGGCCAGGCTGCCGAACTCGCGCTCGAAGCACGCGCGCACTTCGGCCTGCACGAGGTTGGCCAGGCGATCGGCGATCTGCGACATCACCATGTGGTTGCTGCCGCCCTCGCCGTTCTGCGGCGGACGCAACTGGCCCGGCCGCAGCTGATCGAGCGACTTGGCGGACTCGACCGCCTTGAGCACCGCCGCTTCGCTGGCAGCGGTGGCGCCGTTCAGGTCGCCGCGGGTGTTCTGCATCTTCTGCATCATCTGCTGGATCAGGCCCTGCACCCGCTGGCGCTCGGCATCGATCAGCGACGGCGAGGCCGCGGCCACGTCGGCGGCCGGGGCTGCCGGCGGTGTGGCCGTTTCGGAGGCGAAGCGCTGCAGTTGCTCTTCCTCAGCGCCGACCAGTGGACGGCCCAGCCACTTCTCGGCGAACTGGCGCAGCGTGGCGAAATCGGTTGATTGCGTGTCTTGCATGGTGCTCCCCTGTGAGCGTGGTGAAATCGGTGGTGCGAACGGCCTACGTGGACGCGGACTTGCGGCCGCGCATCAGGTCCGCGTACTTGGCGATGCTCTGGTCGATCTTGTCGATGGCGAAGCCGGCGGATTCGGCCTCCAACGCACCGGCGGCGGCCGCGACCGCCGCGGCGGCGCCGACCAGCACGTCGGTGGCCAGCACGCCCAGCGCATCCTCGGCGGCCTGCTCCAGCTTGTTCTCGGCCAGGTTTTCGGTCATCTGCTTGAGCAGCACACCCTGGCTGGCCAGCGCCATCTTGCTGACGCCGTCGAAGTACACCGCCGCCGATTGCGCGATCAGGCCCGAGGCCTGGCTGATCAGCATGTTCGAGCCGACCACGATCTGCGACGGCGCATAGGCCATGGTCTCGGCATTGCTGAGCTGCACGGCCTGCACGATCTTGCTGTTGAGCGCGTCGCTGGCCGGCCGCGCCGCCGAGGCCTGCGCGAGCATGTGCGTGTTGAGCGTCTTCAGCATGGACGGCGGTGGTGGAGGCGGCGGCGGCGAGACCGGAGCGGCCGATGCTGCCGCAGGGGGCGATGTACCATCGCCACCTGCCGCTGGTGCGGCGTCGGCGGCGGGCTCGGCCGCGGCGGGCGCCGCAGTGCCTGAAGCCGCGGCAGGTTCGCTGCTCGCTGGCGCCGCAGCGGCAGCGCTATCCGCTGCAGTCGGTACCACGGCGGGGGTGTCGTCTGTCGCTGCCGATGGAGGTGCTTCCGTCATCACGGGTGCCGTCGCCGGCGCCGACGCAGAGGCGCCCGGGGTCTGCGCCGCACCTGCGGTCGATGCCGGCACCGCTGCCGCGCCCGCCGGCGCCGCGGCCGTCGGGGATGCGGGGGTCTTCTTGCTTGCGAAAGGCCACATGCCACTCTCCTGATGGATGGATCGGTACCCGCCTCCGCCGCCGCGGCGCGGGCACGGCGCTGCATCACTTCTCGCCGATCGCCATGATCAGCGCCACCGCCTTGGACACCACGGCGTTGGAGACCTGGTTCAGCGCCTGCTGGCTGTGCACCGCGTTCTGCAACGCCAGCCCGGTGGAATGGCTGGAGACCTGGTACAGCGAGGCGATGGCCTGGGCGGGCGCCTCGGCCACCACCTTGACGTTGGTCTGGGTGACCGCATCGGTGATCTGCGAATTGACGAGCGTGTTGTCTGCCATGAGCCTGATTCCTTGGTGAGTCGCCTGCCGGGGAGGCGCCGCGACGGGGATGGCCTGTGCCGCGCCCCGCTGCGGCGCCTGCGATGCCGCGGCCTACACGGCCCGGCGTGGAGGGAAAACGCCGCCGTGGGCGACGTGTGAAACCGCGCTCACTCGGCCACCAGCGCCAGCCGCAGCCGCTTGCGCAGCAACTCCACGCGCTTGCGTGCCAGTGGCTGGTTGATGCGCAGCAGGTTGGCAATGGCCGGATACGGCAACTCCTCGACGAAGCGATAGGCGAACAGGCGGCGCTGCTCCCGACTCAGCGCCGCGACCGCTGTCACCACGCGCTCCATCTGTTCCTCCAGCTCGGCACGTTGCAGGGCACTCATTGCTTGATCGGCCACGGCGTCCACTTCCTTAGCCTCGGCAGAGCGGTCCAGCGGCTCACCACCGCTGCGGCGCCGCCGCACCAGGTCCAGGAACACGTGGCGCAGCACCACGAACAGGAAGCCCTGCGGATCGGTCATCGCCTCCGGCGAGCGGCGCATGAACAGCAGCGCCTTCACTGCGGTATCCGACAGCAGGTCCTCGGCAGCGTCCGCACGCCCGTTGGCCAGCCGCAGTGCGCGCCGGCGCAGATCCGGCAGCGTCGCGCGCCAGGCGCGGGTAAACATCTCATCGGCCTCCACGAATCGCGCGGCGGTCACGCCTGCCTTTTCCTTTGCCATCTCCATCGCATGCTCCGAAATCCCGTTGTGCGAGGAGTCTCTGTGGCGGTCGGCGGCAATAGCTGTTCCCTGGGTGACAACCGCGGGCGCGATGCACGCGCAGCCGCACGGCATGTGGCGTGCGCGCGCGCTTTGTCTACGCATGCATACGGCCAAAGCGGCTGCGCTGCGGTTGTGTGGGCCAGTCGCGCAAAAAAACGGGCCCGCTTCACGGACAGCGGGCCCGCATCGTGTCAGGCGATCGGCTCAGGGCAACAGTTTGCAGAGCGTCTCGGGCGCGTTCTGATCGCGCAGCGCATGCAGCACCTGCCGGATGTCCGGCGTGCCATTCGCCACCGGCGGTACTGGTGTCTGCGCTGGCACCGGCGGCGCGCTGCGTGCATCCCACGATGGCGCCAGGGCCACCGCAACGCAGGCCAGGGTCACGCAGATGCCTTGGCGCAGACGCGCACAACGCCGCAGCCGCCGGCGCCGTTCGAACGACAGCGAGCGGAACCGGGATACACCTGCGCTGTCGGGCATGGCGTTGCTCCACGATGATGGGACCACCCCGGCGACATGGCCGCAGCGCGACGGCGACACGGTGCGCGTCGCGGATGGAGGGCGACGTCCCTCTAACGTGGCCGTGGCGGCGCCGTGAATGCGGCGGACGCCGCATGCGTTTGCGCACGCCACATGGCGTGTTCGCGCTCATGTCGACCAAGCCTCCTCGGGACCGCCGCACATGCAACTGCGCCAACGATGGCTGGCGATGCCAGCACGCGACGACGTTGCTCGTCTCAGGAAGACAGGGACAGGCGCGTGTCGGCCGGTTGCTTGCGAACTCGACGAGCGCGGCGGGATCTCGGGCGTCGCGCATGACTGCAGGCAGGCGATACCGCGTTCGGGCCTGGCACGACCCTGCTCCGCATAGCTTGCAGCAGGTGGTCGCGGCCGAGAAACAAACGCACGCGAAACGCGACAAAGCATGCGGTGCGTATGCCTGTGCCGTTCGATAGCGGTATTGAGCGCGCATGGCAGCGCAGGAAGATACGCGAAGCACCTCTGCAGGAGCGGCTTCAGCCGCGACCGAGCCAGCGGGATTGCCCGTCGCGGCGCAAGCCGCTCCTACCCCGGGCTCCGTCGCGCCATGGCCGGCGCAGCGCTAGCGGTGTGCGTCGGTCGCGGCGGCCACGACACCGCATGATCGGGCCGATCCCCACGTGCGCTCTCCCCGCACCATGCAGACGTGGCGCGGCGTCACGGCCAGCTCAGGGGGCAACTGCGAGCCGCGATCAGTCGGCACCCGTGGGTTTCGGCGGCGACGTGGGGTCATGCGCAGCGGGAGGCTCAGATGCGGCGGCAACCTCGTCCTTGGCTTGTGCTTGAAGCGCCTGGATCATGGCCTGCAGCTGCTGCGCAAACGTGTCGAAGTGCCGATCGAACCCGTCCTGCCCTTCGCGCCTCACCACTTCGCTCAGGTGGTCGGCGTCCTGGCCTATCGGCGCATTGCGGGATGTGTTGACGCTTGGCAGCACATGCGAGCGCACTGCCTCCTGCTGCGCTGCGGCCGCCATCGCATCGCGTATCGCCTGGTCGCCCTGCTGCATGGTGTCCTCGGCGCTGCGCCTGGCCGCATCGATCCGCTGACGCGTGCGCTCGATCTCGGCGGCGTGCGTCGGCGCTGCCGGATGGGGTGCCGGGTCTGCCGTCTGTTGCGTCCCCTCCGCCGCCGCGGCGAATGCGCGCAATTGCGCACGCTCGGCCTCGGACAAGTCGCGACCCAGCCACTGGCGGGTCATGTCGTACAAAGCCTGCGTCTTCGGATCCGGCGTCTCGGTCATGCGTTGCTCTCCGCGAATGGTGGCGTGATGACTGCCGTCGGGCGGCAACGGGCGGCTGTTTGCGCAGCGTGCGCTCGGCGGCTACGTCGCATCGGCGTGATCGGGCGCGTCGCTGGCGTTGCCCGACTGTTCGGCTCCCGCGCCCGGTGCAGCCATTGCCACGGCAACCACGGCATCGGCCGGCGGGTCGATCCGCTGAAGTTGCGAAGCGTCCTCGGCTGGCGGCGCCTGCATCTGCTTGAGCACGACGGCCTGTGCCGCCAAGGCGGCCTTGCTGTCCTCGCCGTAATACCTGGCCGCTGCCGTCATGACCAAGCCCGATGCCTGTCTGATGCGCGTCTCAGCGCGCGCCCCAACCGGCACCGACGCACTGGCTGGGACTGCGGCGGGCGCGGGCTCGGATGCTGCGCTGGGCGTGGCCTGTAATGCGCGGATCTCTGCGACGTGATCGTCGCGATGGTCGCTCGGCCCGGTAGCTACAGGGGCTTGCGAAGTGGCACGCACGGCCTCGCCCGGCGTGGTCTCGTCGTTTGTAGTCGGCAGCATGGTGTTGTCCTCGCATGGGCTTGGCAGGGCGATGTGGGTCGCCTCGACGCGTGCGTCGCGGCGCAGGCGAGACACGGATGCGAGGTTGAGCGTACCGCGTCGAACGACTGCGCCATTGATCTTCGATCACGAATCGTGTGGAACGCTGCCTTGTGCCCTTCCGTCACCATCACCCAATACCCTCATCCCCGCCCCTCTCTCCCGGGGGAGAGGGGAGTTGCCCGGCGGCACTCGCCTGTCTTCGTGGCAGCCGGCGACGGGACTGCCGCGCCTGCACACCGGCGCCCTCGCTACAAACGCAGCGCACAGCTCCAACAAAAAAGCCGCACCCGACAACGCGCCGGGTACGGCTCCGGTCTTACGCCGCGGCAGGATTCAACGCGTGGCGGCAGCACCCACGTTGAACAGCTGGAACTCGCGGATGTGTGCGGCATCGACGCTGGACAGGATGTTCAGGCGCACGCGCGAGGCGGTAACCGCGGGGAAGTGATCGATCTTCATGTGGCCGATCGCCTGCGCCTGCGCCACCTTGACCCAGGCGCCGTCGCGGAACACTTCCACGGCGTACTTCTGCACCAGTTGGCCATCGTTGAGCCATTCCATCGACATGGCGGTGTCGAAGGTCACCGGCTGCTTGAACTGCAGCTCCAGGGTGGCGTGGTGCGAGCCGTCCGGCGCGCTCCAGAAGGTGTCGCGGTCGCCGTCCACCGCCGCGGCGATGCCGTCGTCGTTCTTGAGCCGGCCGCGCACCAGATTACGATCGGCGCCGTAGCGCGCCTGCAGCGCTTGGCCCATTTCCTCCAGCCGCTTCACGTCGGCCTCGGGCAGCAGCCCGCGCTTGTCCGGGGCGATGCCCAGCACCAGTTGGCCGCCGCGGCCGACGCTGTCTTCCCAGATCTGCACAAGCTCGTCGACGCTTTTCAGCGTCTGGTCGCTGTTCGGGTGCCAGAACCACTGCAGCTTGTGCAGCGGCGTGTCCACCTCGACCGGGCGCCAGCGCAGGTAGCCGTGGCGATCGATGGTGTTCCAGTTCTCGCCTTCGATCACTCCGGCCTCGTTGCCCACCCAGCGCACGTCGCCGTACTCGAACAGCGCGGTGTCGGCGAAGACCATCGCGTTGGGCTGGTAGGTGCGCAACTCTTCCATGTACTTGTCGAAGTTGTACACGTGGCCGGCGCTGCCGGCGCCGTCCAGCCACCACTCGGTGAGTGGGCCGTAGTGCGAGGCCAGATCGACCAACTGTGCAGCGTAGAACTTGTCGTAGGCCTTGGGATCGGCGTACTTGGGTTCGTGGCGGTCCCACGGCGACAGGTAGATGCCGAAGCCCATGCCTTCCTTGCGCACGGCCTCACTGGTCATCTTCACCAGGTCGCCCTTGCCGCCGAGCCACGGGCTGTTCTTCACCGAGTAGGCGCTTTCTTCGGTGGGCCACAGTGCGAAGCCGTCATGGTGCTTGGCGACCAGGATCAGGTACTTGGCGCCAGCCGCCTTGGAGGCGCGCGCCCACTGCGCCGGGTCCACCTGGTCCGGCGCGAACACCTTCGGGCTGGCGGTGCCGTCGCCCCACTCGCGGTCCAGGAAGGTGTTGGTGCCGAAATGCACGATCACCCCGAATTCCAGATCCTGCCAGGCCACTTGCTGCGGCGAGGGTTTGACCTCGGCGAAGTTCTCGGCGAGCAGCGGCGGGGCGGCCAGGGCGGTCAGGCCGAGCGCGGCCAGCCAGCGGAGCGGAGAGAGCGGGCGGTTCGGCATGGCGGATCCTCGCAATCGTCGGTCTGGCAGGCGGCGCTGCCGGTGGTGTCAGCATATGGTATTTAATTGATGATAAATAGGTATCCCCGTTTGCGGGCCAGGACCGTACCACATGATGTCGCCTTCGCTGTTTCCCCTGCTGTCGCTGTTCGCCGTGCGCGCCATCGCCGGTCCGGCCGCCGCCGCCCCGCCGCCGGTGCCGCCCTCGCCCATCGTCTACAGCGAATTCGTCAACGCGCAGGCACCGACCGCCCAGTGCCACGCCTCCACCCTGGTAGAAACCCGCGACGGCCTGCTTGCGGCCTGGTTCGGCGGCCGCCACGAGGGCGCCGACGACGTCGCCATCTGGGTCGCGCGCCGCGACGCGCACGGCTGGCAACCGGCGCAGCGCGTGGCCGACGGCACGCAGCCGCAGGGCAAGCCATTGCCGACCTGGAACCCGGTGCTGTTCCAGCCTGCGCAAGGGCCGCTGCGGCTGTTCTACAAGGTGGGCCCCGACCCGAAGCGCTGGTGGGGCATGCAGACCACCTCCAGCGACGGCGGCCAGCACTGGCCCCCGCCCGAGCGCCTGCCCGACGGCATCCTCGGCCCGATCAAGAACAAGCCGGTGCAACTGCCGAGCGGCCGCATCCTCAGCCCCAGCAGCAGCGAGGACGCCGGCTGGGTCGCGCACATGGAATGGTCCGACGACAACGGCGCGCACTGGACGCGTGGCCCGGCGATGAACGACCCGGCCAGGATCGGTGCGATCCAGCCCAGCGTGCTGCTGCACCAGGACGGCCGCCTGCAGGCGGTGGGCCGCAGCCAGCAGAACCACGTGTTCAGCACCTGGTCGCGCGACCAGGGCCGCACCTGGGAACCGATGACCCTGCTCGACCTGGCCAACCCGAATTCCGGCACCGACGCGGTGGTGCTGGCCGACGGCCGCTCCCTGCTGGTCTACAACCCCACCCAGGCCGGCAAGGACTGGTGGGACGGCCGCGGCGTACTCGCCGTCGCCCTGTCCGACGATGGCCTGCACTGGGCTCGCGTGCTGACCCTGGAAGACAGCCCCAAGGACGAGTTCTCCTATCCCGCCGTGATCCAGACCCGCGACGGCAAGGTGCACATCAGCTACACCTGGAAGCGCACGCGCATCAAACATGTGGTGCTGGATCCGAAGCGGCTGGGTGTGGAGTCAAAGGCGCCTGCCGGCGGCAGGTGAATCTTGCTCGGGACCCGGGGCCCGGGACCGGGGACCCGGAGAAGCAAGAGCAAGAGCGCTGTCCTTGCGGAAGGATCAGGCTGTGAAATGCGCCTTTCCGGGCCCCGGGTCCCGGGTCCCGGGTCCCGGCTCCTCCAGCATTGCCACCATCCGCCTCACCCGCGCCACATCGGTCTGCATGCGGTCGCCGCCCAGACTGCGCACATGCGGATGCGGCGACAACGCCCGCGATGCCAACGGCCCACGCGCCGAGCCATGGAATTCGCGCGCGCCGGTGCGCGCACGCAACTGCGCCAGGTTGGCTTCGGTAACGCCAGACCCGGGCATCACGCTCAACCGCGTACCGGCCTGCTGCACCAATTCGGCGATCAGCGCCGCACCCTCTTCCGCCGTCTCGCGCGCGCCGGAGGTCAGCACGCGCTCGCAACCCAGCGCGATCACATCCTCCAACGCGCGCCGCGGATCGGCACTGACATCGAAGGCGCGATGGAAGGTGACGCCGAGCGAACCGGCCGCGGCGATCAGCTCGCGCATTGTCGCCAGATCCACCTCACCGTCCGCGGTCAGCGCACCGAGCACCACCCCGTCACAACCCAGGCGCACGCACTGCTCCACGTCGCGGCGCATCGCCTCCACTTCCGCAGCGTCGAACACGAAATCGCCGACCCGCGGGCGAATCAGCACGTACAGCGGAATGCGCAACCGATCGCGCACCGCCGCCAGCGTGCCGAACGACGGGGTCAGTCCACCGCCATCCAGGCCTCCGCACAGTTCCACCCGCATCGCCCCGCCGTCCTGCGCGGCCAGCGCAGAGCCGATCGCATCGGCGGCCACTTCCAGACCCATCGGCACCGTCCCGCTCATGCCGCCGGCGCCGCGAAATGGCTCTGCCCAGGCAGCAGCAGATCCTGCCGCTGCGCGTCGCAGACCGCGTAGCTGAAACCGGGCTGTATCGCGAACGCGCCGACCTCGCCGCGCTTGTTCATCGCCAGGAACCCCACCTGCAGGTCGCGGGTGAGCTGCGGCTTGCGCCGCACGATGCGCATCACCACCTCGCGGCAGGCCTCGGCCGGGCTCTTGCCCTGCCGCATCATCTCCACCACCGCGAAACTGCCGACGTTGCGGATCACCTCTTCGCCGACGCCGGTGGAGGTCGCCCCGCCCACCTCGTTGTCCACGTACAGCCCCGCCCCGATGATCGGGCTGTCGCCGACCCGCCCGTGCATCTTCCAGGCCATGCCGCTGGTGGTGCAGGCGCCGGACAGATTGCCGTGCGCATCCAGCGCCAGCATGCCGATGGTGTCGTGGTTGTCCTTGCCGCCGGGCAGCGTGCCGCGGCGATAGGCGCGGTTCTCGATATTGGCCTCGGGCGCGTAGTGGGAGGTCTTCAGCCACTCCTTCCACGCCTGTTCCGATTCGGGCGTCAGCAGCTTGGTGCGCTCGAAGCCCTGCGCCAGCGCGAACTGCAGCGCGCCATCGCCGACCAGCATCACATGCGGCGTCTTCTCCATCACCCGCCGCGCCACCGAGATCGCATGCACGATGTCCTCCAGCGCCGCCACCGACCCGCAACCGCCGGTGTGATCCATGATGCAGGCATCCAGCGTGACCCGCCCATCGCGGTCCGGATACCCGCCAAGCCCGACCGTGTGATTGTCCGGATCCGCCTCCGGCACCCGCACCCCGGCCTCCACCGCATCCAGCGCTGCGCCGCCGCGGGAGAGCACCTGCCACGCCGCCTGGTTCGCGGCGATGCCGAAGTCCCAGGTGGAGATCACCCGTGCAGCGCCGTATGGCAAGGGGTCAATGCCGGTCTTGGTCTGCGCCTTGGCCGCGGCGCGTGCGCCCGGCAGCACACCGCCCAACCCGGCGGCCAGGGCGCCGAAGGCGGCGGTTTTCAGGAAGTGGCGGCGTTGCGGCATGGGAAGGCTCCGGCGTTGGGAGGGCGCGCGGGGTGGTGGGCGCGTAGCCTTACATCATGCGGCAGAGTGCGCGGGGATTAAACGGCCTGCTTGGCGTTACAGAGCGTCTTGGCCGGCGTGCTCACGCAAAATTGCGTCAAGCGTGCCTTTCATAAGGCTCAGATTCATAGTGGAGTCAAAGCAAAGCCGACAGGCGTCAGATTTCGCTTTGTCGCATTGCGGCCCAGGCGTTCAAACGTGCACTCAACATTTCTATATCGCTCACCGCGCCCATGATGATCAACACATAGCCACCTTTGAATCTCTCTCTTAATTAAATTCACATAATGGAGCGGTGGCACCGAAGACTTTGCCATGCATGCTCTAACCAAGCCTCCATATCGCAAACTCGAAACTCGACCTTAATCGAGATTTCGATAGAAGATCAAAAATAACGTTATTAATTCACAAGCCAAAAAGAACACATATTCCTTGGCAAAAGAAATTTCTTCCCACTGAAAGCCTCCACACACCTGACAAAATCGTATTGAATTTTTGAGTAATGATTCCAGTCAAAAAAATCGAAAAATCTGAAATCTAAATTCGAGACATCCGTTGCCGCGCCAACATGAATCCACTTTACGTTCCCATCCACATCTTCCTCAGAAGTCAAAACTGAACTCAGGTCATTCGAATTTAATTTAACAACCAGCATCCTTATGACATCCATCCGATAAGCGTCAGCAGCATGGGGAGACCCATGAAGCACCAAGCACCGAAGAAGCTCCCGCTCTATGATTTCAAAAGACTCCTCAACATCAAGCCTAATTATATTTTCGCCAGGCATTAGATATTTATTCCAGACATCACACCCTGCGCGCCGAAAAAGCTCAATTTCAACACTTACATTCTTCATTGTCAGAAACCATTAAGACCAGTACTTGGCCGATCAGGATGACAGATGCATGTGTTCGGATTTTGGTTATATCTAATTACGTGCCAGTAACCGTTAGCATGTCCATGCCCTGGTTTATTGACAAACCACCTAGCACCTGGAGGGCATGGATTGCAATTACCATCGCAGTCTCTACCCGGATCAACAGGAGGCAAAGAGACCGGATCATTTTTCCCCCTCGCTTCCTGCCAAGGCAGCCCAAAAATCGGTGAATTGTAAAATTTCACAGACCCCCAGAGAATTGAAGCAAGCACTTCATTCGGCCCAGGGAAATTAATCTTCGGATCATTGTATCCAACATCAGGCTGATCTTTAGAAGGATCTGAGGGATGACCGATGTACGGAGGAGTACCCGGTACTACCCAGTTCAAAGGGGGTACCACTTGCAACCCAAGAAGATCATAGAAATTTAGCGGCTGCCCAACGGCATAGCTATAAGTGGAAGCGCCTCCTCCAAGTCCAATCGGATCACTCTGCACATACCGACCCGTCCCTGGCTCGTAGTCGCGGAAGTAGTTCTGATTGAGCCCGCTCAACGCATCGTAGCGCTGCCCCGGGAAGCGCATATCGAACACGAAGGCGGTGCCGTCCTTGTCCGGATCCTGGTCTGGGGCGGTGGCGCCGAAGGCTTCGCCCTTCAGGTCCCAGCGCCAGATCGCCACGTCGCGGACCGGGTCGATCACCGCGCGCGGCGTGCCCAGGTGGTCGGGTTGCACATAGCGCAGCGTGGTCTTGGCCAGCACGCCCACCGGCAGGTCGTCCAGCCAGATCGCCTGCTGCACGACTGCGCCGTTGTTGTCGTAATCGCCCAGCCAGTGGCCGCTCTCATCGTAGAGCGTATAGACGTTGGTCTTGCCCACCCGCCGCACCTGCTCGCCACGGCCGTTATAGGCATAGTTCGCCACCACCGTGCCGCTGCGCTTGACCTGCGTCAGTCGGCCATTTGCTCCATACACGTACTGCACGGCCGTGCCACCGATCGCCGTGGTGTTGCCGACCGCATCGTAGCTGCGCGCCGTGCCGGCCACGCTGCTCAGGCGGTGGCTGGTGGTCGGATAGCTGTAGGTCTGCGTGGTGGTGTTGACCTTGGCGCTGAGGCGGTTGCCGGTGGCATCGTAGGTGTAGCCGTCGATCACCGTATCGGTCGGGCCGTCCTTGAACGCGGTCAGCCGGCCCAGCGGGTCGTAGTCCAGTTTGATGACCGGTGCGGTGTTGCCCGGCGCGGTCAGCGCGCTGAGATTGCCGACCGGGTCGAAGGCGAAGCCCACCGCTAGGCCATCACTACGCGTGTCGTTGACCGCCAGCGGGTGGTAGTCCTGGTCCAGCGCGCGCTGCATCGGACGGCCGTTGCCATAGGCCCACCCAGCGACCGGGCCGAACGGATAGTAAGTCGCTTGGTTCAGCAGGACCTGTCTTGTACCGCCAGGTGGCGTCACCCCGACTTCGGTGGTCTGACCTTGGGCGTTGCGCACGTAGTCCACCACCGCCCCATCCGGGTAGGTCAACCGGCTCAGTTGCCCGGCCTTGGTGTAGGCGTAGCGGACCACGAACACCTTGCCGTTGGTGGTCTGCACCTTGCGGACCAGATCGCCGAAGCGGTCATAGCAGTAGTCGGTGCTACCGCTGCCGTCCTGCATCCGGGTCAGGCGGCCCACGGCGTAGGTCTCGCCGCTGGCGCAGGTCGTCTGGCTGACGTCGTAGGTATAGCTGACGTTGAGGCTGGCGGTCGGATAGGTGACCAGGGTCAGCCGGTTCAGCGCGTCGTAGCCGTAGCTGGTCTTGATGTTGCGCGCGTCGGTCTGGGTGGCGCGGTTGCCGGCGCTGTCGTAGGTGTAGGTGGTGCTGCCGGTGTCCGGGCTGGTGAGCTTGGTCAGGTCGCCCAGGCCGTTGTAGGCGTAGGTGGTGTCCAGGCCCTTGGGGTCGGTGACCTTGGTCAGGTTGTCCAGCGCGTCGTAGCCGAAGGTGGTCTCCGCGGCGATGCCCCCCACGTCCTGCAGCGTGCGCGCCAGGCGGTTGAGCGGGTCGTAGTCGTTCTGGGTGGCATGACCCAGCGCATCGGTGACGGTCTTGGTGTTGCCGTTGGCGTCGTAACCGAAGTCGGTCGGATCGCCCTGCGCGGTGGCCTGCGTCGCCAGTTGGCCGAGCTGGTTGTACACCCGCGAGAGCGTGCGCTTGAGGGTGCCCGACGCGTCCTTGGTGTCCTCCTTGAGGCGGTTGCCGGCATTGTCCAAGGTGTAGTGGATGGTGTTGCCGGCGTTGTCGGCGATATCGGTCAGCCGGTGCGCCGCGTCGTAGTTGAAGCGGGTGAACGCGCCATCGGGCTGGGTCACCTGCTTGACCAGCCCGGTCGGCCAGTAGTCGATCGTGGTGATGCGATCGTCGCTCTCGCTGCTGTCGTCTGACCCGCGCACCTTGCTGGCGGTCAACCAACCGCGCGGGTGGTAGGTGAAGTCAGCGATTACACCGTTGGCGTCCTTTGCGGACAGCACGCGGCCGGCGCCGTCGTAGGCCAGGTACTCGGTGACTTGGCCGAGCGCATTGGTCGCCTTCCACAAGTCGCCCTTGCGGTGCGAACAGGTGGTCGGGGACGTGGCGCAGGTGCTGTCGTCGGACGGGTAGTAAGCAAAGCTCGTGGCGTCGTTGACGTCGGTGCGCTGCCCAGCAACCGAAGTCACCAAACCCAGCAATGGGCAGCGACCCGCATCAATGTCAGCCTGTTCGCAATAGGTTGTGATGGAGGTTCGGGTGTCACCCGTCGCGGGATCAGTGCGCAATGCCGTGAGTGCTTGTCCGCGAGTGTTATAGGTCCAGTTCCAACGCGATACCAACGTGTCCAAGGAATTGTAGGTGCGACGCTCGGTCGGCACTCGAAAATCCCGATGCCAATCAGTCTGAGAACTACGCTTGTTGCCTAGCACTCCATCTGAGACATCGACACGACTTAGAAGCAAACCCATGGCATCGTACTGGGTTTCAACCACGTTACCTTCAAAATCCGCCGTACGCGCCGGGTAGCCATTATCGTCATATGTGCGAGCCGCAAACGCACCGACGGGACAATTAGCACAGTACTTTTGAGAGGTCGCCAATTTAGCTCGACCGAATTGAGCAACATAGCCATACGTGACTTCACCACCAAGAGCCGTGATTACTTTCGCATTGCCAACACTGCGCTCAATGGTTACGCGATCAATTCCATCTTCCGCTGCCCCATGCCAACTACTTACTGCCAACCCATTCTCATCATATTTCCAGCTGGCATATCGAGCTCCGAGCTCATCAAATACTCCAGTAATAAGAAATGGATCCGAAGCATCCTCATAGACATATTTCAAAATTCCGGCGGACACTCCCGAAGAAGCAAGATAAGAAACCTCATCAAGCCGCCGAGAAGTGTACTTATACTTAACAACGGTACCATCCGGAAAACTCAAGCTATCAAGCAGTTGATTTACATACGCAAACAACAACCTGCGTCCCGATCTGTCCTCAACGGAGGCAAGCTGTCCTTCTTCATTGTAGGAAAGACTAATCAAGTCGCCGTCTTGATAGGCGACAGATATCAACATCCCCGACCTATCGTAATATTCTTTTTCACCCAATGACGTATCAACCAGCCAACCGACGCTCCCGTCACCAAATTTAATTGAACTCAGTTCATCATCGACATCAGGGTCTCCCAACCACTGATTATCAGACTCCCTGAAAAAAGAGTACGCCCCCGAAGGACGAGATAGCAGGATAACCCTCTTACCATCAATAATGTATTCAACAATCCTGCTTTGATAATTATGCCGCCAGCGGCGCCCAAGCAGATCACCTGGGTTATAAAAGGAAATCTCACTTGAATAATACCTAGAGAAACTTAGATGCCCCTGATTCACCCTAAAGTCGTAGACATGTTCCTCTTTAGCCCCCGTGAACATATTGATTGGATTACCAACCATGACAGGACCAACAACTTTACATGAATTCCCACAAGCACTATTTTTCCCAGACTGAAGTTCAGAATCGACACACTCTATTCCAAGGCAAGCCGGAGGCTGTGAGTAGGAGAAATGCTCCACAGCTTGTACGTAACTACTACTAAGATACCAAATCGAGGAAACGCTACAGAGCTCATAACTACAACCTTCATCACGCACCACATAGTGAGCACCAGCATAACCGTCTGATTGCCGCGCAACCTGATATCGCCCCCATGCGACCGCGGTGTCGTATGCAGTTGATTTGTCACAAACTTCATCTTTGCAAGCCCAATCAGCCGCACTGGCATCAAAGGTGAAGAGACCACCTGCAACGCCCCAAATTAGCAGCAAGGCAAACTTAGAAAACAGTGACATCACTAAGATCCTTACGCGTACATACGCCACAAGCTGCACCCCCTAGCGGAACAGATAAATCCAAAAATCAAATCAACCAACGGACAGTTTCACTTAACAAGACACTTATCCGCCAACCGACTACCATGACATCGTCAACGTAAAGCTACCGCGTCACACCGCAAACCGCTCCACCACCATCCCCTCGATCGCCTCCAGATCCGGCAGCAAGGCGCTCTGCTCGCCCAGCAGCACGCGCATGTGCACGCCCGGTGGGAGGGTTTCTTCGGAGGCGTCGGCGAGCAGGCCGTCGCGGGGGACGGAGATCAGTTGCGGGAAGGATTGGGTCAGCAGGGCGACGTACGGCAGGTCGGGGTTGCCGCCCAGGGCCTTGAGCACGACGATCTTGTTGTTGGCGGCGACGGTGTCGGCGCCCAGGCCGGTCAGGCGGGCGAAGGAGACCAGCGGTACTTTCCAGCCGTACCAGGCGATCTGGCCGAGCAGCCAGTGCGGAACGTCGGGCAGCGGTTCGACCGGCACGCGCGACATCACTTCGGCGATGGTGGCGTTGGGCAGCAGTACGCGCTCGCTGCCGGCCAGGATGAGGACACCGCGGATTTCGTCGTTGCTGGCGTAGCTGCTCATGGAATGACTTCGTCCTGGAAGCGGAAAAAATGCGCGATGCGGGCTCGGCGGTGAATGGCGTGTGCCGCCTCGCTCAGCCGCTCCACCGCGCGGTCAAGGCCTGGGCCAGCTGCGCCGGATCGCCGCCGGGATGACCCTGCAGGATCAGTTGCGCGCCGGCGGCGGGGTCGTAGCAGCCGTCGCCGGATTGCCCGGCGACCCAGGCGCCCTGCCCGGCCAGTGCCAACACGGCCTCCACCTGTTGCGGGTCGCTGCCGCTGAGCAGCAGCACCGCGCTGTGCGCGGCCGGCAGGCCGGCGACTACGGAAGTGCCAGCGTCTTGGGCGACGAAGCGCAGGCCGGCCGTGCCCTGCACGCCGACGTCGTCGGGAAGGATGTAGACGTTGCCGGGGGTGACCGGCTCGCCGGCCTCGGCCAGCAGCACCGGCAGCGCGGATACGCGTGCGATCTGCTTGACCAGGTTGCCGTAGCGGCCGCCGTCCAGGCGCAACTGCACCAGCAGCGGTAGCGGGAAGTTGTCCGGCAGCGCAGCGAGCAGGCGGCGGATCGCGTCGGGGCCGCCGATGCCGGCCATCACCAGCACGGCGCCGCGCGCGACGTCGGCGCGGGCGCCGGGGCCGCTTGGAGATGCGGACTCCTCAGAGTCCAGCGCCACCAGCGACAGGCCTTCGGTGGAGAACTGCACGCTGCGCTGCGGTTCGCGCGGCTGCGGCGCGCTCAGCGGCGCGTCGTCATCGACCAGCGACCAGGCACTGGCCGGCAGCGCCGCGGGTGCGGCTGCGGGCGCAGCCGGTGTCGTATCGGCGGACGGTGCAACCGGTGCCGCAGACGCTTCGCTGGCAGCGGCCTCGGCGCGCGCGAACTGCAGTTCTTCGAAACCGGGCGCGACGTCGGCCGGCGGCTGCCAGGTGTAGACGCCGTCTTCCGGCACGGTCGCGGCGAAGCCGGCGGCTTCGTCGACATGCAGGCCAATCGGCGCGTCCTCATGCAACTGCGCCGGCGTCGCCGGCAGGCCCGGCTCCGGCTGCAGGCCGGTCTCGGTCTCGCGGCCGGGCGGCAGCACGTCCTGGTGGCCTTGCAGCTTGGCCGCCAGATGCCGCGCCCAGCGCTGCGCTTCCCAGCCCTCGCGGCGCGCGGCCAGCTCGGCTTCGTCGAAGATCACGGTGACGCCGGGCAGTGCCAGCGCCGCATCCAGCCGCTCCAGTGCGTCCTCGATCGCCGGCTCCAGTGCGATCAGTACCGCGCTGGGGGCGGCATCGGCCAGGGTCTGCGCGTCGATCGCGCCAGGGTCGTCTTCCAGCACGATCGCCGCGCCGACCAGATGCAGGGCTTCGCGCAGGCGCTCGCGCGCCTTGCCGGGACGGGCCAGCAACGCGACCGGCGTGGAGGTGGTGTCGCCGTCATTCGCGAACACGGGCGATCCCCAGCAGGTCGTAGACGTTGCGCATCAGATCCAACTCTTGGTAAGGCTTGCCGAGGTAGCGCTGCACGCCCAGTTCGAAGGCGCGCTGGCGATGCTTTTCGCCGCTGCGCGAAGTGATCATCACGATCGGCACGGCGGCGTAGCGCGGATCGGCGCGCATCGCGGTCGCCAGTTCGTAGCCGTCCATGCGCGGCATCTCGATGTCCAGCAGCATCAGGTCGGGCACGCGCTCTTCCAGGCGCTCGAGCGCCTCGACGCCGTCGCGCGCGGACACCACGTCGAAGTTGTGCCGTTCCAGCACGCGGCCGGTGACCTTGCGCATGGTCAGCGAATCGTCGACCACCATCACCAGCGGCACGCGGCGCTGTTCGGTCGGCACCGCCTCCACCACCGGCCGCTGCGGCTGCGCCAGATAGCGGCGCACCAGCGGGGCGATGTCGAGGATCACCACCACGCGGCCATCGCCGGTGATGGTGGCGCCGTAGATGCCGGGCACCGAGGCGATCTGCAGGCCGACCGGCTTGACCACGATTTCGCGGTTGCCGAGCACCTGGTCGATCGCCACCGCCGCGCGCAGGTCGCCCGCGCGCACCAGCAGCAGCGGCACCTGCGCCTGGCCTTCGGCCCGCGCCGGGGCCTGCCCGACCAGCGAACCGAGGTCGTGCAAGGCGTACTCCTCGCCGCTGTAGCGGTAGCCACCGGTGCCGGCCTCGAAGCGTTCGCGGCCGATGCGGCCGATGCCGCTGACCGACGCCACCGGCACCGCGAAGGTGGTGTCGCCGATCTGCACGAACACCGCCTGGGTCACCGCCAGGGTCTGCGGCAGGCGCAGGGTGAAGGTCACGCCCTGGCCGCGCACCGAATGGATGTCCACCGAGCCGCCGAGCTGGCGCACTTCGTTGCGCACCACGTCCATGCCCACGCCGCGGCCGGCCAGCTGGCTGACCTGGTCGTAGGTGCTGAAGCCGGGTGCGAAGATCAGCGCATCCAGTTCGTCGTCGGACAGCACCGCGTCGGCGGCGATCAGCCCGCGCTGCTCGGCGCGGCGACGGATCGCCTCGCGGTCGAGCCCGGCGCCGTCGTCGGCCACTTCCAGCACGATTTCCGACCCTTCGCGACGCAGGCGGATGGCGATGTTGCCCTCCTCCGCCTTGCCCGCAGCGCGGCGCTGTTCCGGCGCTTCCAGGCCGTGCGCAACCGAATTGCGCAGCATGTGTTCCAGCGGCGCGACCATGCGGTCGAGCACGTTGCGGTCGAGTTCGCCGTGGGTGCCTTCCAGGCTCAGGTGCACCTGCTTGCCGGTTTCGCTGGCGGCCTGGCGCACCACGCGCCGCAGCCGCGGCACCAGGCCGTCGAACGGCACCATGCGCGCGCGCATCAGCCCGTCCTGCAGTTCCGAACTGACGCGCGACTGTTGCTGCAGCAGACCGTCGTACTGCCGCGCCAGGTCGTCGAGCACGCCCTGCAGGCCGCCCAGGTCGGCCGCGGACTCGTTGAGCGCGCGGCTGAGCTGCTGCAGCGTGGAGAAGCGGTCCAGCTCCAGCGGGTCGAAGCTCTGCTCGGCCTGGTCCTGTTCGCGCTGGTAGCGGGCGACGATCTGCGCCTCGGTTTCCAGGTCCAGGCGCCGCAGCTGGTCGCGCAGACGCGCATTGGTGCGGTCCAGTTCGGCCATCGCGCCGCGGAACGCGCCCAACTGCTGCTCCAGCCGCGAACGGTAGATCGCCACTTCGCCGGCATTGTTGACCAGGCGGTCGAGCAGATCGGCGCGCACGCGCACCTGTTCCTGCATCGGCCGCGCGAGCATCGACTCTTCGTCGGGCGCGCCGTCCGCCGGCAGCGGCGCCGACAGTGGCGCCGATACGGCCGCCAGGGCCGCGGCGGACAGGGCAGCGTCGGCTGCAACGGCGGGCGCCGCCGCAGCGGTCTCGGCGTCGCCGCTGACGACGGACGACTGCCCATGCGTGCGCGCGTCGAACGCAGCGATCAGGTCCTGCGGCATCGCCACCGCGCGGTGGTTGCCGGTCAGGGTCAACAACTGGTGCAGGCGATCGAAGCCGCGCTCGAGCAACTGCACGTCCTGGCGGTCGAGCTCGGTACGGTGGGCGGCGACCGCCTCCAGCAACGACTCGATGCCATGGCCAAGGTCGCCGATGGCGTTGATCCCGGCCATGCGTGCGCCGCCCTTGAGCGTGTGCAGATCGCGCTGCAGGCCGCCGAGCACGTCGCGGTCCTGCGGCGCGGCACGCAGCTCGGCGATCAGGCGATCGCAATGGTCGAGCAGGTCCTTGCCTTCGTCGACGAAGATATCGACCAGTTCGCGATCGAGGTCGGCGAAGTCCAGCGGGCCGAGATCGACGGCCGACAGATCGGGCCGCGCGCCATCGGCGACGGCATGCGTGGCGTCAGCGTCGGACAGCGCAGGTACGGCTGCCTCCGGCACGTGCGGGTGGATCGCTTCATGGGCGTGTTCGGCAGATGCCGCGTCGGCATCGGCTACCGTGGCCGTGTCGCCCTGATTGGCGTCGTCCTGCGGCGCGTTGGGCGCTTCGTCGAACGTCGCATGATGCGCTTCCGTCGTTTCATCGACGTCGGGCGGCGCAGCGTGCGCGGCGTGCTCCGTTTCGGCGGCGGCGTCGTGCGGCGCGCCATCACCTGCACCTCCGGTCGGCTCGACGTGTTCGGCAAGCGGCTCGGTGTCGGTATGTTCGCCCACCGCGTGTGTGGCGAGCGAAGCCGCATCGCCCTCGTGCTTTGCGTCGTCCACAGGCGCTGCGGCATCCGGCGTCGCGTCGCCATGCTCCGCAGCAGCCTCGGTATCGTCGTTGGCCGAGGCCACGCCATCGTGGCGCCAACCACTCGACGGCGCCAGCGGCTGCTGGTGCAGGCCGATCGCAGGGGCGTCCTCGTTGAGCTGTTGCTCGTGCGCTTCAGCGGTGTCGTCGGCGGGCGCGTCGGCGGCGCCAAGCGCGGCCTCGTCATCCGCTGCCTGCGATTCCTGGGCATGTGCATCGTGGATATCGTCGGCCGGCGTTTCGGTCGCCTGGTCCGCGGCATCGCCGTCGACTGCCATGTCCTCTGGCGCCTGCGCATCGTGCGCGTGCTCGGCGTCATCCTGGGTGTCGTCCGTGTGCGCGTCGGCCGCGTGGCCTTCGGCATCGACGGCGGCTGCCGCATGATCGGATGCCTGGACATCCTGCGCATGGACGGACACGTCCTGCGTCGCGTCGGCGTGTCCCTCGACTTGGCGATCCTCGGAATCGTGCGCTTCGCCGTCGTGCGACGGTGCCTGGACGTCCTGTGCGTGCGTGACCGTGTCGGTCGCGGCATCGACGGCGGCCGCATCGGCCGTCGCGTCAGGCGCTACAGCCGCATCCAACGCGTCCGGTGCGGAATCGTCCGACACCTGCTCGGCGCTCAGCGGCGCCTCGACCGTCAACTCGTCGAGCTGGCCGTCCTGCGCCAAGGCCGCCTGTTCTTCTGCGTGGCCTGGATCTTGCGATGCTGCCAACGCTTCGACCGATGCCTCATCTTGGCTTGGCGCATCGTCGTGCTCGGACGTCGGCTGGGCCACGCGCGACGTGTCCTCGCCCGCAGAGACCGGCATGGCGGCCTCGCTGTCGAGGGTGGCGTCGGTTTCTGCCGGCGTGGACGCCGGTGCCTCTTCAGAAGACGGCACGGACGCCAAGTCCGCGTGAACGTCGGCAGCATGCTGATCGACGTCGCCCTCGCCTGCCTGCCCGGCCGCTTCGTCCGCCGGCAGCGTCTCGTGCAGATGCGCGGCGTCGCCCACGAACGCCGACAAGTCGTCGGCCGCGGTGAGTTCCACCGCCTGCACGGCCTGCGCATCCAGACCGCTGTCGCCCTGTGCAGACGCAGACAGGTCTTCGTCGTCCTCGTCGTGCGCGATCAGCGGCCACTGCACTTCCGGCAGGGTCTCCACCAGTGCGCGCAGGCGTTGTGCCAGGTCGGTGAACGGCGGAATCACCGGCGACGGCGCCTGCAGTTCCGCGATGGTGGCGGCGATGGCGCGCGCCGCGTCCTCGAGCGCACGCACGCCTTCGGCGCTGGGCACGCTGCCGGCGGCCAGCGCACGCTTGACGTAGCTCTCGGCCGGACCGGTGACCGCCGTGATCTCCGGCACGTCGGTCATCGCGAACGCGCCGCTCATGGTGTGCACAGCACGCAGCAGCGCTTCGGTGGCCGGCTGCGGCGCGTGCTGCAGCCAGGCATGCACGGTCTCCAAGTGAGTGGCGACCTCGGCTTCGAGGATCTCGCGCAGCACGCTGTCCACCGACGCCGGCGTGCCCGCGCGCGGCGCGGCCGCGGCCTGCGGCGTGGCGAAATAGAACGCGTCCTCGCCGGCAGCGATGCGCTCGGCCACCGCCTGGATCGCGTCCAGGTCGGCCTGCACCGTGCCGTTGCCGCGCAGTGCGGCATTGAGTTGCGGCAGCACCGCGTAGGCCTGCTCGACCATGGCGACCACCGCCGGGCTGGCCGGGCGCGAGCCGTCGAGCACGCGGTTGAGCATGCTCTCGATCTTCCAGCTGAACTCGCCGAGTACGCGCGCGCCGACCAGGCGGCCGCTGCCCTTCAAGGTATGGAACACACGGCGGATCGGCCGCAGGCTTTCCATGTGCCCGGGCGCGGCGCGCCAGGCCGGCAGCAGCGTACCGAGATTGACCAGTTCCTCGTCGAACTCCTCGAGGAACACCTCGCGGATTTCCTCGTCGATCTCACCTTCGCCGTCGATGAAGCCCGCCTCGACGGTGGGAGCGGAGGCGACAGGTGCGGCGCTGGGCGCGGCATGCTGCGCTTCGGCGGACGTGGCGGCGGCAGACTCGCCATCGCTGGTGGCGGTGGCGACATCGAACTGCGCGGCCGCCGCCTCCAGATCGGCGAGGAACGCGGCTTCGGCGTCCGACACCGGCGTAGTGGGAGCAGCGTGTTCCGAGACCGGCTCGGGCGTCGCCCGTTCCTCGGCGTCCAGCGCGGCATGCTCCGGCTCCGCCGGCGCAGCGGCCACGGCGTCGGTATGCGCTTCCTCGCCGGTGCTGGCAAGGTCGGCATCGGCATGCCCCTGGCCATCCTGGGAAGCGTGAGAATCGGTCCCGTCTGCGACGTCGGTGGCGGCGACCTCCGTGATCTCGCTCGGAATCGCATGCGCGGCGTCTTCGTCGTCGGCACCGGCGTCGGAGGGCTCAGCCTGCCGTGCCGCGTCGAGGTGCTCGCCCTGCGCCGTGTCGGCGTCGGCGTCGGCCAACTCGGCCGCACCCGCGGGCGGCGCAGATGCTGCCTCCTGGTCCGGCGACGCCGGGGCGGCATGCCAATCGAGTGCACGTGCCTCATCGGCCATGCTCGGCGCGTCGGCGAACGCCGGCGCGTCTCCCAGTTCGATGATCAGCGGTGGCCTGGACGCGTCGGTGTCTTCCGCAGCAACCGGCGCGTCGACGATGATCAGGTTGGGATCGTCGTGCTCGCCAAGCTCGGCAAACGCGGCCGGCACATCGGCCTGCGCCTCATCCGGGTACTCGGCGGCCACCGGATCGAAACCGGCGACATCGGACGCGGGCGCCGCGGGAACGGCTGCAGCTTCGTCCTCCTGCGCGAGCGCGGGCGGCGTCTCCGACCGCAACGCGTCCTGTTCCAGCACCAGGGAATCGAGGCTGATGTGCAGCGGCTCGGCGGTGCCGGTCCAGCTGTCCTGTTCGGCCGCGACCGGATCGAAACTGAGCGCCTGCGATGGTGCCGCGGATTCCTGCTCGCGCGCGTCGCGCACGTCGTCGACCGGCGCGGAGGCGTGTCCGGCCGCGGCATCGTGTTCGTCCGTCGCCAGGCTCCACTGCGGCGCCTGCGGGGCGAACGGCGCGGCGTCCTGGGTGCGCGGCATCGTCTCCGGCACGTCCTCGGCCGGTGCCAGATCCCAGGCCGGCACGGCCGGTGCGGCGATGGACGGCAGCGCGGACTCGACGGTGGGATCGGCGGCCACGGGCGGCGGCGGCGCGACGGATTCGGCCGCCTCGCTTCCGCTCGGCAACACGCCCGGCGCAGCCGGCGCGGTATCGGGCAGCGGCCAGTAACGCAGCGCTTCCAGGCTGCTGCGTGTGATGTCCAGGATTTCCTCGCGCCCGGGGCGGCGCTCGCGCAGCGCTTCCAGGTAGTACTCGAGGCTGGCCATCGCGTCGGCCAGGGTGTCGAGCTGGCGGCCGCTGGGCACGCGGCGCTTGCCGATCAGTTCGGTGGCGACGTAGCGGCGCACGCCTTCCAGGTAGTCGGCTGGCTGCGGCAGCTCCAGCATGCGCAACGCACCGGCGACCTCGCCGAGCAGGCGCGGCACTTCGTCCAGGCGCGCATGGTCCCAGTTGGTCTCGATGAAGGCGACGAAATGCTCGCGGGCACTGCCGAAGTTGGCGATCGCCTCGTGCGCCAGCACTTCCACCGTGCGCCGCGCCTCGGCGGCGCTGGCCTCGTCCTGCACGTCGCCGCCGGCGCCGAGATAGGCGACCTGGTCGTCGAGCGAGGCGTCCACGTACAGCAGCGCGCCGGCGATATCCAGCAGCAGGCCTTCGTCGGCCGCGCGGACGCCGTCGACGATGCTGCGCAGCGCGTCGCGCTGCACCACCACCACGCTGCGCGCCACGCCCAGGCCCATCACGCCCAGGGTGTCGGCGACGCCGCCCAGCTCGTCGACCTGGGCCTGCAACGCGGCGACATCGCCGCCGGTGCGCAGGTGCAGGTCCAGCGCGTCCTTGACCCGCAGCAGTTCTTCCTTGATCGCAGTGCCGACGGTGTCGAGCAGCTCGCGGTTGCGGCCGGCGAGGCTGCCGCGCGCGTGGTCCAGTTCGGCCTCGGTGGCGGCGGCGGCATCGGGCGCCAGCGCGAACAGCGCGCCCTCGCTGAGGCCGGCTTCGCCGCGCGCGGCGCGGATCTCGTTGAGCAAGGGCAGCAGCACGATCGGAATGTCGCGATGGCCGTCCTGCAGGCGCTCCAGGTAGTCCGGCAGCAGCACGGTGCCGCGCATCAACGTGGCGCAGGCCTCGTCGCGGTCGGCCGCCTGGCCGTTCTGCACCGTGATCGCCAGCAGTTCCAGTTCCTCGGCGACCATCGCCGGCGCGTACAGCTCGACCATGCGCAAGGTGCCCTGCACCTGGTGCAGGTAGCCGGCGCAGAAGCGCATGCGGCCGGTGTCGGCCGGTTCTTCGACGAAGGCTTCGATCTCGCCGCGGACCTGGCGTAGGGTCTCGTCCAGTTCCGGCTTGACCCAGCCCAGCGCGGCATGGCTCATCGCATCGCGCAGCGCGCTCATCGCCGCGTCTCCGCGGCCGGGCACGCGCCGTGCCGCGCGAGCGCGGCGACGGGATGCGGGAGTTTTTCACGGTACGTCATGTGCGCTTCCTTCCACCCGGTTCCGGCCCGCTTACGCCGGCAGCTTGAAGTCGGCGACCGAGCGCCGCAGGTCCGCCGCCAGTTGCGCCAGGCGGCCGATCGATTCGGCGGTCTGTCCCGCGCCTTGCGAGGTCTGTCCGGTGATCTGCCGGATCACGTCCATCGTCTGGGTGATGTCGATCGCCGCCGCCGACTGCTGGTGCGCGGCGATGGAGATGTTCTTGATGAGGGTGTTGAGCGCGTTGGACACGCGTTCGATTTCGGTCAGCGCGGTGCCGGCATCCTCGGCCAGGCGCGCGCCGGACACCACTTCGGAGGTGGTCTGCTCCATCGAACTGACCGCTTCGTTGGTATCGGCCTGAATGGTCTGCACCAGGCCTTCGATGCGGCGGGTGGCGCCGGAGGTACGTTCGGCCAGGCGCTGCACTTCGTCGGCGACCAGGGCGAAACCGCGGCCGGCTTCGCCGGCCGAGGCGGCCTGCACCGCGGCGTTGAGCGCGAGGATGTTGGTCTGCTCGGAAATGTCGTTGATCAGTTCCACGATCGAGCCGATTTCCTGGGTCGACTCGCCCAGCCGCTTGATGCGCTTGGAGGTCTCCTGGATCTGGTCGCGGATCTGGTCCATGCCCTGGATGGTCTCGCGGACCACGCCGGCGCCTTCGGCCGCGATCACCACCGAGCGCTGCGCCACTTCCGCCGATTCGGTGGAGTTGCGCGACACCTGCTCGATGCTGGCGGCGATTTCGTTGATGCGGACCGAGGCCGAGCCGATCTGCTCGGCCTGATGGCCTGCCGCGTCGGCCAGCTGCCGCGCGGTGGCCTGGGTTTCCTCGGTGGACACGGCGACCTTGGCCGAGGTGTCGTTGATGGTGGTCACCAGGTGGCGCAGTTCGTCGACGGCGTAGTTGATCGCGTCGGCGATGGCGCCGGTCATGTCCTCGGTGACCGAGGCCTTGACGGTCAGGTCGCCTTCGCCGAGCGAGCTGATTTCGTCGAGCAGGCGCATGATCGCCTGCTGGTTGCGGCTGTTGTATTCGACCTGGGTCTGCAGGCGGATTTCCTGCTCGCGGCTGCGGCTGCGCACCGTGGTCCAGACAAAGCCGACGATCGACAGCAGCGCCAGCAGGCCGGAGACCACGCCCAGCCAGAAGTTCGGGAACCACCGGGTGTCGCGGGTCGAGCCGAACGCGGAGAATGCGTCGAACAGCTTCTTGCTGTCCTCCAGCATCTTGCCCGAGCCGGCGGTCAGCGCCGCGGCGGCGGACTGCGCGGCGAACAGGCTGCGCGAGCTGGCCTGCAGCGCGTCCAGGTCCTTCTTCATTTCCGCCCACTGCGCCTGCGACTGCTCCAGCGCGGCCAGCGCGGCGGCGTTGCGCACCGGGGCGATACCCAGTTCCTCGTTGCCGTTGCGCAGGCCCTCGAGCATCTGCCCGAACACCACCGCGTCGCGCGCCAGCGCGTCGCCAGCGCTGGCGGCGCCGCGGCCGCCGGCGCGCATTTCGGTGACGCGGCGGGCCATGGTGCCGGCCACCACCACCTGCTGCAGGGTGTTGTAGATCTGCGCGGCGGGAGCGCCGCCAACGGTCATCGCGCGCACCACCTCATTCAACTGCGCCTGCAGCTGCGGCACGCCGCCGACGAAGCGGTCGGCATTGCCGGCCAAGGCCAGCACCGCCGGTTCGCTGTCCACCACCTGCTGCGCGTTCTTGGCCAGCGGCGCCCAGGTGCCGTTGAGGGTCTGCAACGGCCCGGACACGCCGGTCTCGTTGGCATAGCGCGCATTGAGCTCGGCGACGGTGGTTTCCACCTTCGCCTTGGTCTGCTTGAACTGCTTGAAGGTCTCGGCGTTGCCGGACACCGCGTCGCGGGCCTGGTTGGCCAACTGTTGCGACAGCACCTGCAGGTCGGCCGCGCCGGTACTGGCGCCGGCCAGGCGGTTGCCCTGCCAGGTGGCCACGCCGGTGTTGGCGCCGAACACGACCAGCGACACCGCCAGCAGGCCCAGCCAGAAACTGGTGCCCACGCTGCCGAGCTTGCTGGCCTTGCGGGCGTCCGGAGCAGTACTCATGATGCGACCTCGGTCTTCGATGCGGAGGCAGCGCGCGCGCTCAGGCGGCGGCTTGCCGGAATTCGGGAGTGCGCGACAGCAGCGACAGCGAGAACACGCCCCAGTCCTGGGCGTCGCCGCGGAAGGCGCGGTCGATGAAGTGCGCGTAGCGGCCCTGGGCCAGATCGCCCGGCTCCACCGCCTGCGCCTCGGTGAAACTGCGCTGGCCGAACAGTTCGTCGATGGTCAGGGCCACGTCGCCGCCGCTCTGGCGCATGATCAGCACGCGCTGGCCTTCCTGCAGCGCGGTGCGCTCGCCTTCCAGGAACTGCTTCAGGTCGACCACCGGGAACAGGTTGCCGCGCAGGTTGCCCACGCCCAGCAGCCAGGGCTGCGCGCCCGGCACCGGGGTGACCGGCGGCATGCGCACGATCTCCACCACTTCGCGGAAATCCGAGACCAGGTGACGCTTGCCGACGCGGTAGCCGACCCCGCGCCAGACGTCGTCGTCGAAGGCGCGTTCGGGCATCTGCACCGCGTGCGCCAGGCTGCGCCGCTCGTAGGCCTCGAGGATGTCGAAGGGCGAGCGCATGTCAGCCCACCAGTTGGTTGATGCGGGCGATCAGCTCTTCTTCCCGCGGCGGCTTGACGATGTAGTCGGTGGCGCCCTGGCGCATGCCCCAGACCTTGTCGGTCTCCATGCTCTTGGTGCTGATGATCAGCACCGGGATGTGCCGGGTGGCCTCGTCGCGCGACAGCGCGCGGGTGGCCTGGAAGCCGCTCATGCCCGGCAGCACCACGTCCATCAGCACCAGGCTCGGTGCCTGCTCGCGCACCAGCTTGATCCCGTCCTCCGCGTTGTCGGTGGACAGGACCTGGTGCCCGGCTTTTTCCAGCCATTGCGTGAACACCGCCCGGTCGGTCGGTGAGTCCTCGATCAACAAGATACGGGCCATGCTGCCTTTCCCCCTGGTCAGGCGTTGACGTATGTACGGATCGCGCCCAGCAGCTCTTCGCGTGTAAAGGGTTTGGTGAGGTACTGCTCGGACCCGACGATGCGCCCGCGCGCCTTGTCGAACAGGCCGTCCTTGGAGGACAGCATGATCACCGGCGTGGCCTTGAACAGCTGGTTGCCCTTGATCAGCGCGCAGGTCTGATAGCCGTCCAGCCGCGGCATCATGATGTCCACGAAGATGATCTGCGGCTGCTGATCGGCGATCTTGGCCAGGGCCTCGAAGCCGTCGGTGGCCGTCACCACTTCGCACCCTTCGCGCTTCAGCAACGTTTCGGCGGTACGACGGATTGTTTTCGAATCGTCGATCACCATCACCCGCAAGCCTGCGAGTTCCCCACCCGCAGTCGTGTTTTCACTCATCACTTGCCCCCAAGCGCGCGACGCTTCATCGGATCCGGCTTCGCTGCGAAACGCCATGTATCCCAAGACCCGCTGCGACTGTCAAGGCCGCCGCTGCCGGTCTGCGTTGAACCACGTAACAGCACAAACTATGTCACAGTTTGGCGGATAACGTGCGACACCGTGCGGCCGCGCCGGACGCCCGGTGCGCGGCGCCCCCGCCGACCCGCTACCATCGTCCGCTCAGTCTCTCAGGTGCCCCCATGCCGTTCGATGTCATCGTGGTGATGGACCCCATCGCCAGCATCAAGATCGCCAAAGACACGACCTTCGCGATGCTGCTGGAAGCGCAGCGCCGCGGGCACCGCCTGCACTACGTGCGGCCGGGCGGGCTGACCCTGCGCGACGGCCGCGCGCTGGCCCAGGCCGCGCCGCTGCGGGTACGCGACGACAAGGCCGGCTGGTTCGAGCTGGATGCCTTCGCCGACCTGACGTTCGGCCCAGGCCAAGTGGTGCTGATGCGCAAGGACCCGCCGTTCGATGCCGAGTTCCTGTACGACACCCACGTGCTGAGCGTGGCCCAGCGCGCGGGCGCGCAGGTGGTCAACGACCCGCAGGGCCTGCGCGACTTCAACGAGAAGCTGGCCGCCCTGCTGTTCCCGCAATGCTGCCCGCCGACCCTGGTCAGCCGCGACGCTGCTGCGCTGAAGGCCTTCGTGCTGGAGCATGGCCAGGCGGTGCTGAAGCCGCTGGACGGGATGGGCGGGCGCTCGATCTTCCGCAGCGGCACCGGCGACCCCAACCTCAACGTGATCCTGGAGACGCTGACCGACGGCGGGCGCAAGCTGGCCCTGGCGCAGCGCTTCATCCCCGACATCAGCGCCGGCGACAAGCGCATCCTGCTGGTGGACGGCGTGGCGGTGGACTACTGCCTGGCGCGGATTCCGCAGGGCGACGAGTTCCGCGGCAACCTGGCCGCCGGTGGCCGCGGCGAAGGCCGCCCGCTGAGCGAGCGCGACCGCTGGATCGCCTCCCAGGTCGGCCCGGAGATGAAGCGGCGCGGCATGCGCTTCGTCGGCCTGGACGTGATCGGCGACTACCTCACCGAGGTCAACGTGACCAGCCCCACCTGCGTGCGCGAGCTGGACGCGCAGTTCGGGCTCAACATCGCCGGGCTGCTGTTCGACGCCATCGAGGCCTACCCGGCGCGATGAGCGCGGCCGCCGCGACGCCCGCGCCGCGCATCGGCGAGCGCGAACGGCTCAGCGCCACCCTGGTGCTGTCGCTGATCGTGCATGGGCTGCTGATCCTCGGCGTGGGCTTCGCGATCGACGACGATGCGCCGCTGGTACCGACCCTGGACGTGATCTTCAGCCAGACCAGCACCCCGCTGACCCCAAAACAGGCCGACTTCCTGGCCCAGGCCAACCAGCAGGGCGGCGGCGACCACGACAAACCCCAGCGCCCACGCGACAGCCAGCCGGGCGTGGTGCCGCAGCGCCAGGATGGCCTGGCGCCGCAGGCGCTGCGCGCGCAGACCGCGGCCGCCGCGCCGGAGCCGACCCCGCGCGTGGTCAGCAGCGCGCGCGGCGAGCAACCGCTGCCGGTGGCGCAGACCCAGCCGCGCACCGACGAGCCACAACGGCCCGTGGACGCGCAGCGCGAACAGCGCGATGCCGAGATGGCGCGATTGGCCGCCGAGGTGCATTTGCGCTCGGAGCAGTACGCCAAGCGCCCCAACCGCAAGTTCGTCTCCGCCAGCACCCGCGAATACGCCTATGCCAACTACCTGCGCGCCTGGGTCGACCGCGCCGAGCGCGTGGGCAATCTCAACTATCCCGACGAAGCACGGCGGCGCCGGCTCGGCGGCCAGGTGGTGATCAGCGTCGGCGTGCGCCGCGACGGCAGCCTGGAGAGCAGCCGCATCCTGCGTTCCAGCGGCGTGCCGATGCTCGATGCCGCCGCCCTGCGGATCGTGCAGCTGGCGCAGCCGTTCCCGCCGCTGCCGCGCACCGACGACAACATCGACATCCTGCAGGTGACCCGCACCTGGGTCTTCCTGCCCGGCGGCAGCCTGGTCGACGACCGCTGAGCTGCGTGCACGGCAGCACCTCTCAGCAGGCTAGCCCCTCTCCCATCGGGAGAGGGGTTGGGGTGAGGGTACGGCCGCCCGCAACGCCTGCCGGTCGCAAACAGTTCGAGGCTTCGCCCGCACCCTCATCCGCCCCTTCGGGGCACCTTCTCCCGAGGGGAGAAGGGAAGCGCTAAGCCCCTCTCCCGCCGGGAGAGGGGTTGGGGTGAGGGTACGGCCGCCCGCAACGCCTGGCGGTCGCAACAGTTCGAGGCTTCGCCCGTACCCTCATCCGCCCCCTTGGGGCACCTTCTCCCGCAGGGAGCAGGGAAGCGCTAAGCCCCTCTCCCGCCGGGAAAGGGGTTGGAGTGAGGGTGCGGGCGCCACGGAACGCCTGGCGGTCGCAAACAATTCGAGGCTTCGCACGTACCCTCATCCGCCCCTGCGGGGCACCTTCTCCCGCAGGGAGAAGGGAAGCGCTAAGCCCCTCTCCTGCCGGGAGAGGGGTTGGGGTGAGGGTACGGTCGCCACGGAACGCCCGGCGGTCGCAAACAGTTCGAGGCTTCGCCCGTACCCTCATCCGTTCCTTCGGGGCACCTTCTCCCGCAGGGAGAAGGGAGGCGCTAGCCCCTCTCCCGCCGGGAGAGGGGTTGGGGTGCGGGTATGGCCGCACGGAGAGCCCGACAGCCAGCGACATAACCATTGGTGCCGCCCACATAACGACGCGGCATTTCTGTGATGGCGGCCCATTAAGGTTAATGGAGCGGGGGAACGTTACCGCGCACACCGCATCATCCAGGACGGGCGGATTCGAGTCGGCGCGGCGTGCCCCGCCCCACCACTCCCACCCGAGCCACCCCCGCATGCACAACCACCGTTCCCTTCGCAGGCCCGCCCTGCTCGCCCTGGCACTGAGTGCCGCCCTCGCCCTGCCGCCGGCGCAGGCCCAGTCCACCACCGGCGCCGTCGCCGGCCAGGCACCGGCCGATACCCAGCGCATCCTGGTGCGCAGCGACAGCGGCCTCAGCCGCGAGGTCGCGGTCGACGCACACGGCCGCTACAGCGTGGGCCAGTTGCCGCTGGGCACCTACACCATCATCGCCAAGGGCGCCGACGGCAGCGTGCTGGGCAGCCGCGATGGCGTCGGCCTCACCGTCGGTGCCGTCACCGACGTCTCCTTCACTCCCGCCACCACCAGCCTGGCCGGCGTCCAGGTCAGCGCCGACCGTGCCGCCGCCGCGATCGACGTGAGCAGCGTGGACTCGCGCACCGTGATCAATGCCGAACAGCTGCAGCGCCTGCCGCTGGGCCGCTCGGCCGAAGCCATCGCGCAGCTGGCGCCCGGCGTCGCCGGCAACAGCGGCAGCGGCACCTACATCGGCCCGACCGGTGCGCAGTTGCTCAGCTTCGGCGGTGCCTCGTCGGCGGAGAACGCGTACTACATCAATGGTTTCACCACCACCGACCCGCTGCGCGGGTTGGGCGGGCTGACTCTGCCCTACGGCAGCATCGACCAGTTGGAGGTCTATACCGGCGGCTACAGCGCCAAGTACGGCCGTTCCGACGGCGGCGTGCTCAACGCCGTCGGCAAGCGCGGCAGCAACGAATGGCATTTCGGCGCCCAGGCGACCTGGGAACCGGACGGCCTGCGCTCCGCGCAGAAGGACGTGTATGCGCCCGGCAACGGCGCGCTGTACCGGCCGGACAGCAAGAGCGGCTCCACGCTCAGCAGCCAGAGCGTCTACGCAGGTGGTCCGTTGATCCAGGATCGGCTGTTCTTCTTCGGCGCCTACGAACTGCAGCGCCAGGACGGCGATCGCTTCTACGGCGCACGTGAGACCACACCGGGCCCGTACTACTACGACTACCAGTACCGCCGCCCGAGCTGGTACGCCAAGCTCGACTGGAACATCAGCGACAGTCAGCTGCTGGAAATCACCGGCGCCTCCAGCCGCTACATCACCCGCGGCACGTACTCCCAGTACAGCGGCCGCGACATCGGCGCGCTGCGCGGCGATGCCGACACCACCAAGACCGGTGGCGACCTGTGGAGCGCCAAGTACACGGGCTACCTCACCGATCGGCTGACCTTCAGCGCCCTGTATGGCCAGCAGCGTACCGACGACTACAGCCGCAATCCCAGCTACAACAGCACGCTGACCTATGTCTCCAGCCCCGGCTTCCAGAACCCGGCCTACACCGGTGGCACCCCGATCACCAATGCACAGACCACCGCGCTGCTGGTCGACCCAGCGCGCGGCAACCGCACCGACAACCTGCGCCTGGACCTCAACTACGCCATCGGCGCGCACAGCATCACCATCGGCATCGACAACCAGAACGCGCGCGCGCTCAACCGCGGCTCGGTGGCCTCGGGCGACGGCTATTACTGGATCTACGGCCAGGCCAGTCCCAACGTGCCGATCAACACCGGGCTCGGCGTCCCGGCCACCGGTGGCTACCCCAACGGCCAGGACGGCTATTACGTGCGCAAGTACATCTACAGCGCACTGGCCTCGGTGCGCTCGGCGCAGCGCGCGCAGTACGTGGAGGACAACTGGCAGGTCAACGACCGGCTGCTGCTCAGCCTCGGCCTGCGCCTGGACCAGTTCACCAACTACAATCGCGACGGCGCGCCGTACATCAAGCAGACCAGCGGGCAATGGGCGCCACGGCTGGGCTTCAGCTGGGATGTCGACGGCGATGCGCGCTTCAAGGTGTACGGCAACGCCGGCCGCTACTACCTGGCGTTGCCGCTGAATCCGGCGTTCAACGCCGCTGGCGCCACCCTGGCCACGTCCACCTACTACACCTACGGCGGCATCGACGCCAATGGCTATCCCACGGGCCTGACCCAGATCTCCGGCGCGGTCTCGTCCAACAACAACTACGGCATCCTGCCCGATCCCAAGACCGTCGCCACGCAAGGCATCAAGCCCTCGTTCCAGGACGAGTTCATTCTCGGCTTCACCAAGGCCTGGGGCGACAGCTGGGTCTACGGCGCCAAGGGCACCTACCGCGTCCTGCGCAGCGGCGTGGACGACTACTGCGACAGCGATACCGTGTTCGCCGCCGCCGCAGCGCAAGGGCACACGGTGACCCTGACCAGCAATCCGGTCAGCTGCTGGCTGATCAACCCGGGCCGGGCCAACACCTTCACCCTGGTCGACACCTCGGGCAACTACGTCAAGGTGCCGCTGAGCAACGCGCAGTTCGGCTTCCCCGCGTTCAAGCGCAACTACTACGGGCTCAACCTGTCGCTGGAGCATCCGTTCGACCAGCGCTGGTACGGCCGCCTCGACTACACCTGGTCGCGCAGCTACGGCACCACCGAAGGGCAGTTGCTGTCGGGCATCGGCCAGACCGCGGTATCCACCACCCAGGCCTGGGACTACGCGCAGTTGATGGAACACACCAACGGCCCGCAGAGCAACGACCACACCCATCAGTTCAAGTTCTACGGCTACTACCAGATCAACCCCGCATGGCTGGTGTCGGCCAACCTCAAGCTGATCTCCGGTTCGCCGTTCAGTGCACTGGGTTCCTACGGCCCCGACCACAGCGACCCCTCCGGCTATGGCATCGCCTATCACTACTACCAGGGACAGCCGTCGCCCCCAGGCAGCCAGGGCCGTCTGCCGTGGCTGCAGCAGCTCGATCTTGGGGTCTCGTGGCGGCCGGCCTACGCCGACCGCAAACTGGCCTTCACCCTGGACGTGTTCAACGTCTTCAACGGCCAGGCCACGCTGTGGAAGTACCCGTACTCGGAGACGGGCCCCGGCAATCCGGATCCTGTGTACGGCGCGGCACTGCTGCGCCAGGCGCCGCGCTCGCTGCGGTTGAGCGTCAGTTACGACTACTGAGGCGCGTTGGCGAAGCGCACGGGTGCCGGCCGCTGGCGGTCGGCACCCTGCCCGGTCTCACTGCAACAGGCTGGCCGCATGCAGGCGATCGGCCAAGGCCACGATTTCGGCGGCATCCTGCACGCGCGTACGCCAGGCCGCGGGAATGCCATCGAGGCCATAGAAGGCACCGGCCAGTTGCCCACAGATGGCTGCGGTGGTATCCGCGTCGTCGCCCAGGTTGGCCGCGCGCAGCACCGCATCCGCGAAGCACTCGGTGGTGGCGAAACACCACAGCGCCGCCGACAGCGCATCGACCACGTAGCCGGTGCCGCGGATCTGCGTTGCCGGCACCGCGGCATGCTCACGCACGGCCAGCGCACGTAGCGCAGGAGTCTGCATCGGCGGTACGTCCGCCGGTTGCAGCACCTGCGCACGCGCGTCGCCGCGCAGCGCGGCACGCAGTTGGAAGGCGAACAGCCGGCTGGCATCCAGCACCTCGGCCGCGGCATGGGTGGTGCGCGAACTGTCGGCGGCGCGCTCGGCCAGTGCGTCGGGGCGCTGCGCGTAGAACATCGCCACCGGCGCCAGCCGCATCAACGCGCCGTTACCGGCCGCGCGCGGATCGTCGCTGCCGCTGAACGCCGGCCCGCCCTGCAGATAGCGCTCCAGCGCCGCGCGCACCGTGTTGCCGATGTCGAAGCATGTGCCAGTGCTGCTCAGGTAGCCGTGCCGGTACCAGTTGCAGTAGCGGTTCATCTGATCGGACGCGTCGAAGCCTTGCCGGTACAGCAGGCTGTGCGCCAGACACAATGCCATCGAGGTGTCGTCGGTCCACTGCCCCGGCTGCAGGTCGAACGGACCGCCGCCGACCATGTCGTCGATCGGCGCGAAGCTGCCGGGCGCCTTGAATTCCAGGGTGGTCCCCAGCGCGTCGCCCACCGCCAACCCCAGCAGGCAACCGCGGAAGCGGTCGCCGGGCGTCACCGCGGCGCTCATCGCGCGGCCCGCTGCGCCTGTTGCTCGGCCAGGGTCAGGGCGACGTTGTCGCGCAGGTAGGCTGGTTCGGCGCGTTCCGGCGCGATCCCTTCGCCGCGCGCGTGTGCGGCCGCGGCGAGGGTCAGCACGTCGGCGGCATGCGGCAGCGCATGCGCATCGGCGCTGCGCCAGTGCGTGCCGAAGCGGCGCTGCAAGCTGCCATCGACCGCCGCCAGCCCGGTACCCACCGCGGCCCAGGCCGCCTCCGGCTCCGGCAACACGAAAGCTTCCGGATTCAGCACCTGCTCCGCGGTCAGCGCCTGCAGGCCGCCATCGGCCTGCCGCGCGTAGGCCGCGGTGTAGATCTCGCCCATGCGCGCATCGATCGCCGCCAGCACCCGCGGCGCATCGGCCGGCGCGCGCAGCGCCAGCACCTGCAGCGTGGACACCGGCAGCACCGGCAGGTCCAGGGCCAGGGCGATGCCCTGCGCCACCGCGATGGCCAGGCGCACCCCGGTGAACGCGCCGGGGCCGCGACCGAAAGCCACCGCATCGAGCTGCCGGCGGCCGATGCCGGCTTCGGCCAGCAGTTGCTCGGCCCACGGCAGCGCCAGTTCGGCATGCCGCCGCGGCGCCAGTTCGAAGCGCTCCAGCACGCGGTCGCCGACCAGCACGGCGACGGAGCAGGCTTCGGTGGAGGTTTCGAAGGCGAGGAGATTCATTGAGGAGCCGGGATTGGGGATTCGGGAGTTGGGATTCGCAAAAGCAAGAGCGGCGCGTCGGCTAGTGTGACGCGGCCGGTGGCGTCGCGGTCTCGGGATTATCGCCCAGCGCCGGGGGCTCGGCGGCGAAGAACTGGCGCACGTCCTCCACATCGCGCGTCCTGGCGAACGGCGGCAGCGACTCCAGGAAGGTGCGGCCGTAGGACTTGCTCAGCAGGCGCGGGTCGCACAGCACCAGCACGCCGCGGTCGCGCTCGCTGCGGATCAGGCGGCCCACGCCCTGCTTGAGCGCGATCACTGCCTGCGGCAACTGCTCGTCGCGGAACGGGTTGCCGCCGTCGCGGCGGATCGCGTCCAGGCGCGCCTCGAACACCGGATCGTCGGGCGCGGCGAACGGCAGCTTGTCGATCACCACCACGCTCAGCGCATCGCCGACCACGTCCACGCCCTCGCGGAAGCTGGCCGAGCCGAGCAGCACGCCGTTGCCTGAGGCGCGGAAGCGCTCGAGCAAGGTCGCGCGCGGCGCCTCGCCCTGCACGAACAGCGGCCAGGGTCCGTCGCGCAGCGCCTCGGCCGCCTCGCGCAGCGCGCGGTGCGAGGCGAACAGCAGGAAGGCGCGGCCCTGCGAGGCCTCCAGCACCGGCTGCAGTGCAGCGATCAGCGCGGTGCCGAAACCGCGCGCGGCCGGATCGGGCAGCGCCGGCAGGTAGCACAGCGCCTGCCGCGCCCAGTCGAACGGGCTGGGCTGCAGCAAGGTCATCGGGTCGCTCAGGCCCAGGCGCGTGGCGATGTGCTCGAACTCGCCCTTCACCGCCAGCGTCGCCGAGGTGAACACCCAGGCCGCGTGCGAGGCCTCGCGGTGCGCGCGCAGCGGCCCGGACACGTCCAGCGGCGTGCGCTGGCAGCGGAAGCCGCGCGGGGTCAGCTCGTACCACAGCACGTCGTTGCTCGGCGCGTCCGCTTCCGGCTCGGCCTCGAAATCCGGAATCGGCGCATCCTCGCCGAGCCAGCGGCCCAGCCGCGTGCGCAGTTCGCGCGCGCGCGCCGCGCAGGCGTCGAAACCGGGCGAGGCCTCGCGCAGCGCGGCCAGTGGCTCCTGCAGCCGCGCCAGATCGGCGAGCAGCGCATCGAAGCCGTCGCGCACCTGCGGCTTGGCCAACAGCCGCCATTGCGTGCCGCGCGCCGGCAGCCCCTCCATCGCCGCGCGCAGTTCGCGCAGGGTCTGCTCGATCGCCTGCACCGGCGCCTGCAGGCTGGCCAGCGCACCGGCGACATGCCGGCTCTCGGCCACGCAGTCGCGCGCCAGTTCCTGCAGCGGGCGCATGCCGAAGCCTTCGCCGAAGAAGTTCGCCGCCAATTCCGGCAACTGGTGCGCCTCGTCGATCACGAAGGCCTGCGCGCCGGGCAGGATCTCGCCAAAGCCCTCCTGTTTCAGCGCCAGGTCGGCCAGCAGCAAGTGGTGGTTGACTACCACCAGGTCGGCGGCCTGCGCGCGTTGCCGCGCCTGCACCACGAAGCACTCGCCCCAGAACGGGCACTCGGTGCCCAGGCAGTTGTCCACGGTGGAGGTGACCAGCGGCAGCAGCGGCGAATCGTCGGCCAGCGCGTCCAGTTCGGCGATGTCGCCGAAGCGGGTGCGCCCGCTCCAGGCGACGATGCGCTGGAACTGCGCGACCTGTTCGCGCGCGGTGAAGCGCGGCTCGCCGCGCGCCTGCTGCAGGCGGTACTTGCACAGGTAGTTGGCGCGCCCCTTCAGCAGCGCGCTGCTGAGGCCCACGCCCAACGCGGCCCGCACCCGCGGCAGATCGCGGTGGTAGAGCTGGTCCTGCAGCGCGCGGGTGCCGGTGGAGACGATGGTCTTGAGCCCCGACAGCAGCGCCGGTACCAGATACGCATAGGTCTTGCCGGTGCCGGTCCCGGCCTCGGCGAGCAGCACGTCGCGCTGCTCGAACGCCTCGGCGATCGCCGCGGTCAACCGCAACTGCGCCGGCCGCGGCACGAAGGCATCGAGCTGACGCGCAAGCGCACCGCCTTCGCTGAGCGCTTCGGTGCTTGCGTGGGCTAAAGACATGGGGGTGGTGCCGGGATTGGGGAATCGGGATTGGGGATTGGCAAAAGCAGAAGGCGTGCGCGTCGTGGATCAGTGCGTCGGCCATCAAGGCGAATTACACGCCAACCAGCGACTTCAGCCTGCAACGCGCGGAAATGCGCTCTAGCCAATCCCCAATCCCAACTCCCCAATCCCCGCCCTCAGTACCTCTTGATCCCCGGCACCGTGCACCCGGCGATCTGCGCATGCGCCGAGGCCGCGTTTTCCTTCTGGCCGCGGGCCAGGCGTGCCTGTTCGATGGTCGCCCAGTGGCGGCGGCACAGCGGGCCGGTCTGCGAGCCGAGGTCGATGGCGCGCTTGGCGAAGGCTTCGGCCTGGGCGTCGTCCTTCTGCAGCAGTGCCACTTCGGCGCGGTCCTGCAGCAGCGCCGGGTCCTCCGGCACCAGCTTCAGCGCCTGGTCCAGCGCCGCGGCGGCGCCGGCCAGGTCGCCGGCATTGCGCTTGCGCTTGGCGCTCTCGCGCAGGTCCTCGACTTCCGGATCGCGCAGCGGCTGCACGCTCAGTTCGGTGTCGTCGGCACCGCCGCTGGCGTCGATCGCGGCGATGCGCTGCGCCGGCGTGGTGGTGTCCACCGGCGCGGCCGGGGGCGGCGGCGGCGGCGCACTGACGCACGAGGCGAGCAGCAGGCTGAGGGCGGCGATGGCGGGAAGACGTGGGGTCATGAGCGGTATCCGGAATCCGGGAATCAATGTGCCGGCGGCGGCGCGGCCGCGTCGGCAGGCGGGTCTTTCTTCTTGTCCAGGCCGAACCAGCTGCGCCAGCCACCGCCCTGGTGCTCGCCCTCGGCGGGCGCGGCCTCTTCCGGCAGCGCCTGCGGCGGGGTGCATGCGGCATACGCGGGCACGAAGCCGACCACGAACGGGAACTGGCGCGCGCCGGGGCAGGTCGAGTCGGTGCTGTTGTACCCCACCGGGTCCATCCACTGCCAGTCGATGCCCTTGCCCTGCACCTGCAGCGGCGCGCTCGGCAGCCGCGAGAAGATACCGGACCAGACCCGCATCGCACCGGTGGCGCCGTACAGGCCGGTCTGCTTGTTCTGGTCGTTGCCGATCCAGATCACCGCCAGGTGGTCGCCGGTGTAGCCGGCATACCAGCTGTCCACGCCGTCGTTGCTGGTGCCGGTCTTGCCGGCCGGCGACAGCTTGCCCAGGCCGTCGCTGAGCAGCTGCCGCGCGGTGCCGTTGCTGACCACCTGCTGCAGCGCCATGCCGACCAGATTGGCGGCGATGGAGTCGCCCTCCTGCGCCGGCGCCGGAGTCTTGTCGTAGCGCTTGAGCAGCTTGCCCTGCGGATCGAGCACGCCGCGCACCGCATGCAACGGCTGGATCTCGCCGCCGGAGGCCAGGAACTGGTACAGCTGCGCCATCGCATACGGGCTCTGGTCGGTCGCACCGAGGATCAGCGAGGGGTTGACCTCGGCCTCGATGCCGGCCAGCACCTTCACCAGTTGCGCCACCCGTTCCGGCCCGACCTGCATGCCGACACGCACCGTAGCCTGGTTGTAGGAGTGCGCCAGCGCATCGACCACGCGCACCGTGCCATGGCTGCGGCCATCGGAATTGCCCGGGCTCCAGGTGCGGCCGCGGCCCAGTTGCACAGTGACCGGGGTGTCGTCGACCCAACTGGCCAGCGAAAAGCGGTCCGGCTGCGCCAGCGCCAGCAGGTACACGAACGGCTTGAGCAGCGAGCCGACCTGGCGCTGCGCCTCGATCGCGCGGTTGAAGCCGGGCTGGGCCACGTCGCGGCTGCCGACCACCGCCAGCACTTCACCATTGTGGGTATCGGTGAGCACCAGCCCGGCCTGCAGCGGCGGGCGCTTCTTGTTGGTCTCCAGCGAGGTGATGGTGCGCGTCACCGCGCCTTCGGCATAGGCCTGCGCCGACGGCGACATGCCGGTCAGCACGCTCAGGCCGGCGCCCTGCAGCGCGCTTTCGGGGTAATCGCGCGCCAGTTGGCGTCGCACCAAGTCGACATAGGCCGGGAAGCGGTTGGCCGCAACCAGGCCGGGTTCGGCCGGCACGCCCAGCGGCGCGGCCAGCGCCTTGCGGTAGGTCGGTTCGTCGATCAGCTCGCTCTCGCGCAGCTTGCCGAGCACGAAGTTGCGCCGGTCCAGCGCGCGCTCGGGATAGCGCCGCGGGTCATAGTAGGACGGCCCCTTGACCAGGCCGATCAGCAGCGCCACCTGCTCGGGTGCCAGCGCGTCGAGTTCGCGGCCGAACCAGAACTCCGCGCCCGAGGCCACGCCATGCACCGCCTGGCTGCCGCGCTGGCCCAGGTACACCTGGTTGAGATACGCCTCGAGGATGGTGCGCTTGTCGTAGCGCGCCTCCATGATCAACGCGTACAGGATCTCGTTGAACTTGCGGGTGACGGTCTGTTCCTTGCCGATGCCGAGCAGGCCGCTGCGCGCCAGCTGCTGGGTCAGGGTGCTGGCGCCCTGCCGGCTCTTGCCGCCGGAGCGCACCATCACCCAGGCCGCGCGGACCATGCCGCTGAGGTCGACGCCGTGGTGCGAATTGAAGTCGCGGTCCTCGACCGCCTGCAGGCCGGTGACCAGCAGTTCCGGCACTTCGTCCACGCGCACCAGGCGCCGCTCTTCCTGCTTCTGCCCGTACAGCGTGGCGATGCGCGCCGGATCCAGCCGCGCGGCCTTCAGCGATTTGCGCGTCTGCGCATCACGCAGCGCCACCACGCGGCCGCCAGCCAGACCGACCTCGATGCGCCGCGGCGCGACGCGCCCATCGACGTCGACGTAGCCGCGGCTGGCGATGGTGAAGCGGCTGCCGTCCTGCTGGTAGCTACCGGGACGCTCGGCACCGGCGTCGGCGCGATAGCTGGCCGCGTCCAGTTCGGTCTTCAGCGTCTGCGGGTCCATCGCGGTGTCCGGCGCCAGTACCAGCGGCCGGGCGTACACGCGGGTGGGAATCTGCCAGCGCAGTTCGCCGAAGCGCTGGGTGACCTGTTTGTTCAGATAGACCGTGTACGGAATCAGGAAGCCCAGGCCGAGTGCGGCGGCAGCCAGGCCCCAGGTGAGCAAACGCCGGCGCCATACGGCGGCGGGGCTGTCCAGGGCGTCGTCCTGATCGTCGGTGTCGTGATCGTCGTAGCGTCGGGGCACGGGAATGCGAGAATGTAAATTCCGCCGAGTCTAGCGCAGCCCAGCGGGCAGCGCGGCGCGGCGGCCTCTTCGTTTAAGTTGGAGTGGTCCCGGATGTCGATGTCGTGGGCGAATGCGCGCTACGCCCTGAACCGCCTGGCCGGCCTGGTCCGGCGCGGCCTGACCAGCCTGCGCACGCGCGGCTGGCGCAGCACCTGGCAACGCGTGCGCGTGCATGCGCAACCGCTGCCGCCGCCGCAGCGCGCGCTGTTCGCGGTGGAACCGGCGCCGTTCGCCCCGTTCGCGGTGCCGAACAGTCCCGCGCCGCTGGTCAGCATCGTGATCCCGGTCTACAACCACGTCGCGCATACCCTCGCCTGCCTGCGCGCACTGGCCGCGCATCCGCCGGCCGCGCCGTGCGAGATCCTGGTCATCGACGACGGCAGCAGCGACGCCACCGCGCAGTGGATGCCACAGGTGGTCGGCCTGCACTACCACGTGCGCGAGCGCAACGGCGGCTTCATCGCCACCTGCAACGACGGCGCCGCGCGTGCGCAGGGCCGCTACCTGGTGTTCCTCAACAACGACACGGTGCCGCAACCGGGCTGGCTGGACGCGCTGCTGGACACCTTCGCGCAGGTGCCGCAAGCCGGCCTGGTCAGCGCGCAACTGCTGTATCCCGACGGCCGCCTGCAGGATGCCGGCGGCGTGGTCTTCGCCGACGGCAGCGGCTGGAGCTACGGCCGCTTCGAGTCGCCCGACGATCCGCGCTATGCCTACCTGCGCGACGTCGACTACGGCAGCGGCGCGGCGCTGGCGATCGAGCGTGCGCGCTTCCTGGCGCTGGGCGGCTTCGATACGCGCTACACGCCGGCCTACTACGAAGACACCGACCTGGCCTTCGCAGTGCGCGCCGCCGGCTTGCGCACGCTGGTGCAACCGGCCAGCCGCGTGGTGCACGACGAGGGCACCAGCAACGGCACCGACACCGGCAGCGGGATCAAGGCCTACCAGGTACGCAATCGCGCGGTCTTCGCCGCCAAGTGGGCCGAAGTGTTGTCGCAGCACCTGCAGCCCGGCGAGGTGCCGACGCCGGCGCTGCTACACCGACAGCAGCGCCAGGTGCTGATCCTCGACGAAGCGCTGCCGCAGCCGGACCGCGACTCCGCCTCGCTGCGCCAGCTCAACCTGATCCGCCTGCTGCTGCAGGAAGGCGCGCACGTGGTGTTCGTGCCCAGCGAGCGCAGCTACGCCAGCCGCCACAGCGAGGCGCTGCAGCGGCTCGGCGTGGAGGTGTGGTATGCGCCCTACCTGAAGAACCTCACATGGTTCCTGCAGCAGCACGGCAGGCGTTTCCACAGCGTGCTGCTGGTGCGCCACCACGTCGCCCACGCCTGCCTGCCGTTGCTGCGCCGGTTCGCGCCGCAGGCGCGGCGGCTGTTCGACACCGTGGATCTGCACTACCTGCGCGAACGCCGCGGCGCCGAACTGGCCGGCGACGCGCGTCTGCTGCGCGAGGCCGAGCGCACCCGTGCGCGCGAGCTGGAGGTGATGGCACAGGTCGAGGTGACCGTGCTGGTCAGCGCAGTCGAACGCGAACAGTTGCAGCGCGAGGCGCCGCAGGTGCGCACGGCGCTGATCTCGAACCTGCACGAGGTCGCCGGTCCCGGCCTGCCGTGGGCGCAGCGCCGCGACCTGGTGTTCGTCGGCGGCTTCCGCCATGCGCCCAACGTGGACGCGGTGCGCTGGTTCCTGCAGGAGGTGTTCCCGGCGGTGCGCACGCGCCTGCCGGAGGTACGCCTCCACTGCATCGGCGCGGACATGCCGGAGGACATCCGCCGCCTCGGCGAAGCCACCGCCGGCGTCGAGCTGCTGGGCCACGTTCCCGACATCGCCGCCTACATGGACGGCATGCGCATCGCCGTGGCGCCGTTGCGGTTCGGCGCGGGGGTCAAGGGCAAGGTCAACCTGAGCATGGCGCATGGCCAGCCGGTGGTGGCCACTGCGTGCGCCGTGGAAGGCATGCACCTGCGCGACGGCGAGGACGTGCTGATCGCCGACGACTCCGCAGCGTTTGCCGACGCCATCGCGCAGCTGTACGCCGATCCGGCGCTGTGGCAGCGGCTGGCCGACAACGGCCTGCGCAACATCGCCACCCACTTTTCCCTGGACGCTGCCCGCGCCACGGTGCGCGAGGCGTTCCTGGCCTGAGCGGCGGTGGCGCGGCGCTGCCTATCGCGTCGGGACTGAAGTCCCTCCCACAACATCCCGCGGGCGTTGCTACTGGCTGGGGCGGTTCTGTGCGGATGCAAGCGCGCGCGTCGCACACTCCGTTAAGAACGCTCTGATCTGCATCTGTAGGAGGGGCTTCAGCCCCGACGCCTCTGCGACCCGCCTCGAAACTGGCGCGCAGTTCTGGCGAGTCCCTTTCGCCACATCTTCCATCGGCTCGTAGGAGCGGCTTCAGCCGCGACAGGCGTTACCGGTAACGCTTGTCGCGGCTGAAGCCGCTCCTACGCGCGTGCAGCTGCCGTCACGATCACAGGTGCCCACACTGCCTCGCATGGCATTGCATCAGGCGTTGTCGCGCACCGACGCAGGCAATGCAGACCAGGACGCACGCAGTCGCGGATACGCACCGATCGCCGGAACCGCTGAGCCCCTTTGTGGGAGGGACTTCAGTCCCGACGCGACGCAGCTCCAGACAAGGGAAGCCCCCCGCCAAGTTCACCACCCGCACTAGCGCCCCGGACTGAGACTGCGCAAACGGCGCTCGAAGGCGCCCAGTTCCGGGGTGGCCGGATCGATCGCGCGGGCGCGCTGCAGCGCCTGCCGCGCGAACGCGGCATCGCCGCCACTCAGGCGCTCGTCGCCGACCGCCAGCCAGCGCTGCGCCAGGCGCCGGCGCGCGGTGGCCAGGCCGTTGCCGCCCGGCGCCAACGCACGCCAGGCGTCGTAGCAGGCGCTCGCCGCCAGCACCCGGTTGCCGCGCATGGCATCGTCGAAACAGCGCCGCAGCGCCGCCAGCACGCGTTGCTCGGCCGCGCGCACCCGCGCATCGCGCGGCGCCAGGATCTGCGCCGCGAGCAAGCTGTCGTAGGCACTGGCGCCGGGCGGGGTCGACCAGTCGCCGCGCGCCTCGGCGGCCTGCAGATCGGCCAGCAAGCGCTGCAGGCGCCGCTCGCGCTCGGCCGGCGATATCCGCGATTGCGGCGTGGCCTGGCTCTGCCGGGCGCGCTGCAGCGCCTGCCTGGCGTCGGCCAGCGCGCGGCTGTCGGGTGCCAGCGCCTGGCCCTTGCGCAGCGCGCGCTCGGCCTCGCCGAAACGGAAATCGGCGGCGGCGCGGCTCGCCTGCAGGGCATAAGCCGCCGCCACCCGCTCCAGACCGTCGCTGGCACCGGCCGCATCCGGTACCGCCGCGCGCCATTGCGTGAAGCCACGTGCCGCCGCGTCCAGGCGCTGCCGGCGCAACGCCTGCTCTGCCTCGCGCTGCAGGCGCTCCAGCGCGCGGTTCAGTTCCGCCTGGGTCTCGGGCAGGTCGACATGGCCGGCGTCGTAGCCGCGCGCGCGCTCCACCAACGCCGCGGCAGCGGCCAGATCGCCGCGTGCCAGCGCGCTGCGCGCGTGCTGCAGCAGTTCCGACAGCGCATCCTCGCGACCTTCCAGCGCCGCGGTGCGTTCCGGCGCGTACTCCAGCACGCGCTGGTACAGCGGCAGGGCCGCGTCCGGGCCATCGTCCAGATACCCGTCGCGGCGCGCCTGCGCCGCCCGCTGCAGCAATTGATCGATGCCGGCGTGCGCGGCCTCGCGCGCGCGCAGTGCCGCCTCGATGCGATCGGCATCGGCGCGCGGCACCTGCAGCGCGCGCGCCAGCGCCAGGGCCTCGCGTGCCTGCGGGTAGCGGCCGGCGGCCAACGCTGCACGCGCCTGCCCCAGCGCCGCGCGCCCGGTGGCGGCCAGCCCGACGCGCGCCTGCATGCGGTCGCCGTCCAGCGCCAGCGCGGCCTCGAAGCGCTCGCGCGCGCCGCTGCCGTCGGCGGCGCTGAGCCGGCCCGCGCGCAGTGCCGCATGGCCCTGGTCGAGCAGTTGCTGGATGCGCGTCTCCGGCCAGACCAAGTCGGCCAGCGGGCGGCGGAACACCACCACGACCGCCGCCACCACCAGCAGCGCCAGCGCCCAGCGCCAGGCACGCCGATCGCGCCACAGCGGCACCGGCCGCTGCCTGCGCTTGGGTTCGTCCCTGACCTGATCCGGCGGCATGCTCACCGCGCAAGCTTAGCGCTGGGCCGATGACGAACAGCTGTGCGTCGCGCCGGCAGGAAGCAGACACCCGCCGTGCCTGCACAGGTCGGACGTCTCGTCCCGAGCCTGCGCAGGCACCGCCCTGCACTCAGCCCAGCCGCCGCGCCTCGTGTACGCCCGGCAGCGCGTCGAGCTTGCCGAGCAAGGTGGACAGTTGCCCGTAATCGCCGACCTTCAGCCGCAGCCGCAGTTGCGCCAGGCCGCTGTCGCGCACGTTCTCGCTGTTGATCTCCAGCACGTGCGCCTCTTCCTGGGCGATCAGGTTGGTGATGTCCTTGAGCAGCCAGCGCCGATCCACCGCGCGCACCAGCACGTCGACCTCGTAGCCACCGCCGGCCTGGCCCCACTCCACCGGCAGCACCCGCTGCGGATGGCTGGCGGCCAATCGCGCGAACGCGGCGCAGTCGCTGCGATGCACGGTGACGCCGCGGGTCCGGGTCAGGTAGCCGGCGATCGGCTCGCCAGCCACCGGCTGGCAGCAGCGCGCCAGTTGCACCAGCAGATTGCCGACGCCCTGCACGGTGAACTTGGACTTGCCCAGCCCGGTACGGCGGGCGGTCGGCCGCGGCAGCGCCGGCGCGGCCGGCTGCGCCGCGGCGCGCTCGGCCTCGTGCAGGGCGCGCCCGACCTGGCTGGGGCCGACGTCGCCCAGCGCGACCTGGATGTACAACTCCTCCACGCCGTCGGCATGGAACTTCTTCGCTGCCGGCAGCAGATCGGCATGCTGCAGCCCCAGGCGCTTGAGTTCGCGTTCCAGCAGGTCCTTGCCGGCCTGCACGTTGCGCACCCGGTCCAGCTTGTGGAACCAGGCGCGCACCTTGTCGCGCGAACGCCCGCTGGCCAGGTAGCCGTTGGCCGGCAGCAGCCAGTCGCGGCGCGGCTCGGCCTCCTTGCCGGTGAGGATCTCCACGCGGTCGCCGCTGCGCAGCTTGTGGGTCAGCGGCACGATGCGGTTGTTGACCTTGGCGCCGCGGCAACGGTGCCCGACCATGGTGTGCACGTGGTAGGCGAAATCCAGCGGGGTGGCGCCCTGCGGCAGGTCGATCACCTCGCCCATCGGGGTCAGCGCATAGACCCGGTCCTCGACCAGCTCGGCGTCCAGCGCCCCGGCCAGCCCGCCCTGCTCGCCGTCCTGCGACTGCTCCAGCAGTTGCCGCATCCAGGTGATCTTGCGGTCGAAGGCCTTCTCGGCACCCTTGCCGCCCTCCTTGTACTTCCAGTGCGCGGCCACGCCCAGCTCGGCCTGCGCGTGCATGTCGTGGGTGCGGATCTGCACCTCGATCGTGCGCCCTTCCGGGCCGACCACCGCGGTGTGCAGCGAGCGGTAGTCGTTGGCCTTGGGCCGGGCAATATAGTCGTCGAACTCGCTGGGCACCGGCGCCCACAGCGCGTGCACCACGCCCAGTGCCGCATAGCAGGCGGCGACGTCGTCGACCATCACCCGCACCGCGCGCAGGTCGTACAGCTGGTCGAAGGCCAGGCGCTTCTTCTGCATCTTCCGCCAGATGCTGTAGATGTGCTTGGGCCGCCCACTGATCTCCGCGCGCAGGCCCTGCTCGGCCAGCGCCTTGGACAGGATCTTCTTGACCGCCTCGATGTAGCGCTCGCGCGCCACCCGGCTCTCGTCGACCTCGCGCGCGATGCGCCGGTAGGTGTCCGGCTCCAGGTGCCGGAACGCCAGGTCCTCCAGTTCCCATTTCAGCTGCCAGATGCCCAGGCGGTTGGCCAGCGGCGCATGGATGTCGCGGGTCAGCTGCGCCAGCGCGCGGCGCTGCGCCTCCGGCGCCTTGTCGGCCACGCGCATCTGCGCCAGTTGCCGCGCCAGCAGGATCGGCACCACCCGCAGGTCCTGCACGATCGACAGCAACAGCCGGCGCAGGCCCTCGCTGTTGCGCCCGGCCTCGCGCCCGGCGTGCAGCGCCCACACCGGGTCGGCGGCGTCCTGCGCCTCCAGCAGGCCGGCCACCGCCTGCGCCCGCGCCGGCGGCGCCACCGGCAGCTGCGGCAACTGCGCGCGCACCTCCGGCAGGTCGAACAACAGCGCGGCCAGCAGCGACGCCTCGTCGGCGGACAGCAGCGCCAGCGCGTCCAGGGTGTCGGCCAGCACCGGCCACGGCAGCCGCGGCGCTGGCTCGGCCTGCGCCTGCCAAGCCTGCAGCAGCGCCGCGCGCAGGGCGGGCGCCAGGGTCGCGGCCGCCGGGCGTTGCAGCAACGCCTCCAGGCCGGAGTGGACGGTGTGGTTCAAGGACGGACGCAGTTAACGAAACGGTGCCGCCTACACTAACGCGCTTGTGCGCGTTCTCACAATTGCGCCCGCGTCGCGCCGACTGGACGCAGCGCACATACACACCACCACCTCACTGTGACCTGGTTGCGACTTGCGGCGCTTTTACCGGAATTTCACAACCGCCCCAACCCCCGCGCCTATGCTCGAACGCGATGGTCACCCGCTGCTGTCCTGCATGCGCTGCGGCCGTCGTCCCCTAGCCCGATTCGAAGAGGAACGCACATGAAGAAGTGGAACAAGCCTGTGATCCGCGAAATCTGCGTCGGCGCGGAAATCAACTGCTACGCCTCCGGCGAGCTCTGACCCGCGCACTCCTCCCTTCCCACGACCGAAGCGCGACCGGCCAGGCGCTAAAAACGGAGACCGGATGCACCTCATCGTATTGGGATCGGCGGCAGGCGGAGGGCATCCGCAGTGGAACTGCCACACGCCCGCGAGCCAACGCGCGTGGCGGCAACACCCGGATGCCCAACGCCGTACCCAGGCCAGCATCGCGGTCAGTGTCGATGGCCAGCGCTGGCTGCTGATCAACGCCTCACCCGATTTCCGCCAGCAGGTGCTGGCCACCCCGGCGCTGTGGCCGCAGCGCGACCAGCGCCATTCGCCGATCGAGGCGGTGCTGCTGACCAGCGGCGAGATCGACCATATCGCCGGGCTGCTGTCGATGCGCGAGAGCCAGCGCTTCGACCTGTACGCCAGCGGCCGCGTGCTCGAGCTGCTGGCGCAGAACCCGGTGTTCGACGCGCTGCACCCCGCCTACGTGCATCGCCACCCGTTCGCCCTGGACACGCCGCTGTCGCTGCTGGGGCTGCAGGTCACCCCGTTCGCGGTGCCCGGCAAGGTGCCGCTGTTCATGGAATGCCGCCATAGCGGCGACCTGGCCGGCTCCGCCGAGGAGACGCTGGGCCTGACCATCGACGACGGCACGCATCGCCTGCACTACATCCCCGGCTGCGCGGCGCTGACCGACGCCCTGCGCGAGCGCCTGCGCGGCGCCGAACTGGTGTTCTTCGACGGCACCCTGTGGCGCGACGACGAACTGGTGCAGCTCGGCGTCAGCGCCAAGACCGGCCAGCGCATGGGCCACATGAGCATCGACGGCGAGGTCGGCACCCTGCGCGCCTTCGCCGACCTGCAGGTGGCACGCAAGGTCTTCATCCACATCAACACCACCAACCCGATCCTCGACGCCGGTTCGCCCGAGCGCGCCACGGTCGCCGCGCACGGCTGGGACGTGGCCCACGACGGCATGGAGATCGCGCTGTGACCCGCCTCCCCGCATCACCTGCGAGACCGAACCCGTGAGCGCTTTGCTGAGCCCCGAGCAGCTGGAAACGGCGCTGCGCGCGATCGGCGCGCGGCTGTACCACGACCAGCATCCGTTCCACGCCCTGCTGCACAGCGGGCGTCTGAACCGCGGCCAGGTCCAGGCCTGGGCGCTGAACCGCTACGAGTACCAGCGCTGCATCCCGCTGAAGGACGCGGCGATCCTGGCGCGAATGGACGACCCGGCGCTGCGCCGGATCTGGCGCCAGCGCATCGTCGACCACGACGGCAGCGCCGATGGCGAAGGCGGCATCGCCCGCTGGCTGCACCTGACCGACGCGCTCGGGCTGGATCGCGAGCTGGTGCAATCCGGCCGCGGCCTGCTGCCCGGCACCCGCTTCGCGGTGCAGGGCTACCTGCACTTCGTGCGCGAGAAGAGCCTGCTGGAGGCCATCGCGTCCTCTCTGACCGAATTGTTCGCGCCGGGCATCATCAGCCACCGCGTGGCCGGCATGCTGCAGCACTACAACTTCGTCTCGCGCGAGGCGCTGGCGTATTTCGAGCATCGCCTGCACGAGGCGCCGCGCGATTCGGACTTCGCCCTGGACTACGTCAAGCGCCACGCCGACACCGTGGAGAAGCAGCAGCTGGTGCAGGACGCGCTGCGCTTCAAGTGCGGTGTACTGTGGTCGCAACTGGACGCGCTGCACTTCGCCTACGTGCAGCCGGGCGTGGCCTGGCCGGACGCGTTCGCTCCGGACCCGGCGCAGGCCGCGGCATGAGCGCGCTGGACGCCAGCAGCCAGCCACGGCTCGCCGCCGGCGTGCGCCTGCAGCACGACCGCGCCCGCGGCCAATGGGTACTGCTGGCGCCGGAGCGGGTGATCGAACTGGACGAGATCGCCCACGCCATCGTCTCGCGCTGCGACGGCGTCCGTAGCCTGGCGGCGATCGCCGCGGAACTGGCCGCCGAATTCGAGGCCGACCCGGCCGAGGTCGAACGCGACGTGAGCGAGCTGGCGCAGCAGTTGCACGCCAAGCGGCTGCTGCGCGCATGAACGCGCTCGTGCCGCCGCCGCTGTCGATCCTGCTGGAGCTGACCCACCGCTGCCCGCTGGCCTGCCCGTACTGCTCCAACCCCATCGCACTGGCCGGCCTGCGCGAGGAACTGGACACCGCCGGCTGGCGTTCGGCGCTGGACCAGGCCGCGGCGATGGGCGTGCTGCAGGCGCATTTCTCCGGCGGCGAGCCGATGCTGCGCAAGGACCTGCCCGAGTTGGTCGCGCATGCGCGCGGGTTGGGTCTGTACAGCAATCTGATCACCTCCGGCGTGGCCGGTGGCGCACCGATGCTGGCCGCGCTCGCGGCGGCCGGGCTGGAGCACGTGCAGCTGAGCATCCAGGACGCCGACGCCGCTGGCGCCGACCGCATCGCCGGCTATCGCGACAGCCTGGCGAAGAAGCGCGCCTTCGCCGCGGCGGTGCGTGCCCTCGACCTGCCGCTGACGATCAATGCGGTGATCCACCGGCACAACGCCGAACGCGTCCCGGCGATGATCGACCTGGCGCTGGAGCTCGGGGCCGAACGCCTGGAAGTGGCCCATACCCAGTACTACGGCTGGGGCCTGCGCAATCGCGCCGCGCTGATGCCCAGCCGCGCGCAGATCGACGCCACCGTGGCGGCGGTGGACGCCGCGCGCCTGCGGCTGCAAGATCGCCTGCACATCGACTTCGTCACTCCCGACTACTACGCCCACCGGCCCAAGGCCTGCATGGGCGGCTGGGGCCAGCGCTTCGTCAACATCTCCCCGCGCGGCGACGTGCTGCCCTGCCACGCCGCCGAGACCCTGCCGGACATGCGCTTCGAAAACCTGCGCACGCGCCCGCTGGCGGCGATCTGGGAGGACGGCGAGGCCTTCGTGCGCTTCCGCGGCAGCGCCTGGATGCCCGAGGTATGCCAGGGCTGCCCGAAACGCGAGGTCGACTGGGGCGGCTGCCGCTGCCAGGCACTGGCGCTCAGCGGCGACGCCGCGACCCTGGACCCGGTCTGCGAACGCGCTCCGGCGCATGCCGCGCTGCAGGCGCTGGCGCAGCGCGAAGCCGCCGCGCCGGCCCCGGCCTTCGTGTACCGGCGGCCGCCGCGCACTTCGGGCGTGCCCGCCGCCGCCGAGGACTGAACCGGGCGCCGACGCGGTCCCGGGCGCGCCCGGCATCCCGTGCGCGGTCACCGCTTGCGACTACACTACGGCGCATCCCACTGCCCGGATCCCCGCCATGTCCCTTGCGCGTCTCGCTCCCCTGGTCCTGTGCGCGGCGCTCGCCGTGTCCGCCGCCCCGGCGCTCGCCCAGCGCACCGTCTCCGGCGATCTGCAGACGCAGATGTCGCCGCAGGAGTTCAAGGCTGCCGGGCTGGACAAGCTGTCGCCGCAGGAACTGACCGCGCTGAACGACTGGCTGCAGGGCAAGGTCGCCAAGGAAACCGCGGTGGCGCTGGAAAAGGCCAAGGAAGAGGGCCGCCGCGAGGTGATCACCAAGAACCGCGGCTTCTTCGACTTCGGCAGCGCCGAGCCGATCGAGAGCACCCTGGTGGGCGAATTCACCGGCTTCGGCAAGGGCCGCCACTACGTGCTGGCCAACGGCCAGGAGTGGGAACAGACCGAGGCGGCGAGCCTGTCCAGCGTGCATCTCACTGCGCCCAAGGTGAAGATCACCCCCGGCATCGTCGGCGTGTGGTACATGCAGGTCGGCACCTACAACACGCGCGCCAAGGTCCGTCGCGTCAAATAGGATCGCGTGCCGTGAACATGCGTCCTCGGCCGGGCCTGGCCGACGCCTCGCACAGCCTCGCCGATGCGCTGCGCCGGCGCCTGCGCGCCAGCGATGTCTGGTTCATCGCCCTGGCCCTGCTGGTCGGCGTGATCGCCGGCCTGCTGACCCTGTTGCAGAGCAGCCTGGCGCACGGCGCGCAGGCATTGCTGTATGGCCTGGAGGCCGACGAGCGGCTCAGCGCCATGCCGGACCTGAGCGTGCAGCAGTTGCTGGTACTGCCGCTGGGCGGACTGCTGGTCGGCCTGCTGGGCATGGCCGCGCGCGCGCGCAAGCGGCAACTGGTCGACGCCGTCGAAGCCAACGCGCTGTACGGCGGGCGCATGTCGATGCGCGACAACCTGATCGTCTCCGTACAGACCCTGTTCTCCAACGGCGTCGGCGCCTCGGTCGGCCTGGAGGCGGCGTACACGCAGATGGGCGCCGGCAGCGGCTCGCACCTGGGCCGGGTGCTGCGCCTGCGCCGCGCCGACATCCGTACCCTGGTCGGCGCCGGTGCCGGCGCAGCCATCGCCGCCGCCTTCGGCGCTCCGCTGGCCGGGGCGTTCTATGCGTTCGAGATCGTGATCGGCGCGTACTCGCCATCGGCGCTGGCACCGGTGGCGGTGGCCTCGCTGGGCGCGGTGTTCGTGTCGCAACTGGCCGGGGTGCAGCCGTACCTCCTGCCGGCCTCGGCGGCTTCGGCGCTGGAAGCGCGCGACTATGTGCTGTACGCGCTGCTGGGCGTGCTCTGCGCCTTGCTGGCGGTGGCGGTGATGCGCCTGATCGGCGCAATCGAACAGGCGATCAACCGCAGCCCGCTGCCGCGCTGGGCACGCCCGGTCGCCGGCGGCGTGCTGCTGATCCCGCTGGCGCTGATCACCCCACAGGTGCTGTCCTCCGGGCACGGCGCGCTGCACCTGGACCTGACCAGCCCGACCTCGCTGCGCTGGCTGGGCATCCTGTTGCTGCTCAAGTGCCTGGGTTCGGCCATCTCGCTGGGCTTCGGCTTCCGCGGCGGCCTGTTCTTCGCCTCGCTGTTCATGGGCTCGCTGGTCGGCGGGCTGTTCGCCGGTGTGCTCAATCTCGGCAGCGGCATGGCCCTGGTCGACGGCACCGCCGCCTCGCTGGCCGGCATGGCGGCGATGGCCGCCGCGGTGATCGGCGCGCCGATGACGATGGCGATGCTGGTGCTCGAAGGCACCCACGACTTCGTGCTGGCCAGCGCGGTGATGGTGGCGGTGCTGGTGGCCAACACCATCGTCCGCCAGATCTTCGGCTACTCGTTCTCCACCTGGCGCCTGCACCTGCGCGGCGAGACCATCAAGAGCGCGCGCGACGTCGGCTGGGTCAAGCACCTCAGCGCCGGGCGGATGATGCAGAAAGACGTGCATCCGCTGACCGCCACCACCAGCGTGGCCGAATTCCGCCGCCGCTTCCCGCTCGGCTCAGGCACCCGCGTGGTGCTGGAGGACGAGAGCGGCCATTACGCCGGCCTGGTCACCCTGGCCGCCGCCTATGCCGACGGCGTCAACGCCGACGCGGCCATCGTCGACTACGCCGGCAACCGCGACGTGGCCCTGCCCGTCGACACCGACGTGGTCACCGCCATGCGCCAGTTCGACCTGACCCAGAGCGACGAACTGGCCGTGGTCGACGACCAGGGCAAGGTGCTGGGCGTGCTCAGCGAAAGCTTCGTACGCAAGCGCTACGCCGAGGAACTGGACAAGCGCCAGCGCGAGCTGATGGGCGAGCGGGTGGATGATTGAGGGCGGGGATTGGGGATTCGGGAATGGGGATTCGTTGGATTGCGGCGGGCTGAAACGTCAAGGGCCGTGATCGCATGTCGTAGGAGCGGCTTCAGCCGCGACCGTCGTGGTGTCATGCGTCGCGGCTGAAGCCGCTCCTACAACACAACAAGACGCGACTGCGTCGGTGCTTTGCACCCAACACCACACGCCGTTGCAGCGCAACTGCTTGGCCGTCCACACGGCGCATCCCTTCTGTGTGAGGGGCTTCAGCCCCGACGCATCACCGCCAGCGCGTCGGGACTGAAGTCCCTCCCACAGAGAGCGACGCCGCCGATGCGCTGAACGCACAGCAAGCGACAGCAAGCGACAGACCTGTAGAAGCGGCTTCAGCCGCGACGCGTTGCCGTGGAACGGTCGCGGCTGAAGCCGCTCCTACGGCGGTATCGGCACGACTCCACTGCGATCTGCTGCATGCGTAGGGGCGAGAACGACAAGTCGTTGCAGAGCGCAGATGGCCTTCATCACCCACGCGGCCTATCTTCCTTTGTGGGAGGGGCTTCAGCCCCGACGCATTGCCGCCTGAGCATCGGGATTGCAGTCCCTCCCACAAGAAAACTGCCACCGCGAGCAGCGCGGTTATCAACGTCAGTGCGGGAAAGCGCGAAAACCCCGCCACCAATCCCCAATCCCCACTCCCGGCTTTCCACAGCCGAACGGCTGCTCATCACCGCAGCAAAGCCACCCGCTGCGCCAGCTTCTTGGCCGAGATGCCGGCGCGGGCGCCCAGTTCCTGCGCGAACAGCGACACCCGCAGTTCTTCCAGGTCCCAGCGCAGCGCCTGCCACTCTGGCGTGTCTCCGCGTCCAGCCGCGGCTGCGTCGGCCAACGCGTCGACGAACGGCTTCAGCTCCAGCATCCGCGCCTGGTCGCGGGCCGGATCGCGCTTGGCGCGTTCGGCCCGCAGGATCATCGCGCGCAGATAGCGCGGGAACTGCGCCAGCGCGGTGGCCGGGGTCTCACGCAGGAAACCGGCATGCAGCAACGCCGCCAATTGCGCGCGCAGGTCGTCGAGGTTGCCGCTGGCCCAGCCCATCAGCGGCGATTCCAGTTGCGGCTTCAGTTCCGCGGCCGCGCCCATGATCGCCTCGGCCAGCTTCAGCCGCTCCATCGCCTCGCCGAACAGCTGCTTGGCGGCGGTCTCGCGACGCTGGGCGAAACTCTCCGCGTCGCGGATCGCCTCCAGTCCCTGCTCCAGCAACGCGTTCAACGCCGCCTCCACCAGGTCCCCGCGCAGGCGTTCCTGCGACTCGATCGCCGCATACAGCAGCCCGGTCTTGGGCGACACCGGCAACTGCTTGCGCGCCTGCTTGACCTTGTCGGACAGGGCGATCTCCAGCAGCCGGCGGACGCCGCGCGGGTGCGCGGCCTCGGCCTGCGCGCGATCGGCGAAGATCCGCAGCGCGGCGCTGTCGCCCTCGTCCACCAGGGCCGGATAGGCGGGCACCCCGGCCTCGCCCGGCACCTGCAACGGGATCGGCGTCGCCGGGAACTCACGCAGCCCGGTTGCGGCCATGGCGCGGCCGGCGCGCGCGGCGAAGGCCTGCCCGGCCCGTTCGCCGAAACGCGCACGCAGCGCGTCCAGCTCGCGCGATTCGGCCAGCACCTTGCCGGCGTCGTCGCGCAGGCGCAGGTTCATGCGCAGATGCGGCTCCAACGTGCTTTCGTCGAACTCCAGCGCGCTCAATGGCGCACCGGTGGCGCGTTGCAGGAACCGCGCCAGTTCGCCGCGGATGTCGTCGGCGCTGGGCTGCGGGAACGCCTCGTAGAACGCGCGGGCGAAGTCCGGCGCCGGCACGTAGTTGCGGCGCAGCGCCTTGGGCAGGCTGCGGATCAGCGCCGCGGCCTTGTCGGTGACGAAGCCCGGCGCCAGCCACGACAGCCGCGCCGGGTCCAGCGCATTGAGCAGATGCACTGGCACCTCCAGGGTCACGCCGTCATCGGCCGCGCCCGGTTCGAAACGGTAGTGCAGCGGCAGCCGCGCATCGCCCAGCGGGAAATACTTGGGATAACGCTCGGCCTCGCTGCCCTCGCCCGGCAGCAGGTCGGCCAGCGACCAGTGCAGCGTTCGCCGCTGTTCCGGTGCCAGCGCCTTCCACCAGGCGTCCAGGCCGGAGGCGGAGTGGATCTCGCCGGGAATCCGGTCCAGGTACCAGCGCGCCTGCCAGTCCTCGTCGGCGACGATGCCGGCACGGCGCAGCTTGGCCTCTTCCTCGTGCGCCTGCGCCAGCACCTTCTGGTTGTCGGCGACGAAGCTGGCGCGGGTGTTGATCTCGCCCGGCACCAGGCCCTGCCGCACGAACAATTCGTGCGCACCGGGCGGATCGATGCGGCCATAGTGCACCGGCTTCTTCGGCGCCAGCACCAGCCCGAACAGGCTGATCTGCTCGGAGGCCAGCACCTGCCCCTGCGCGCGCGACCAGTGCGGATCGAAGTGCTTGCGCGCCAGCAGATGCGGCAGTTCGGCGATCACCCAATCCGGCTCGATCGCCGCGTTGGTCAGGCCCCACACCTTCTGCGTGTCCAGCAGCGTCGCCGGCAACACCCACGGCGGCGGCTTGCGGGCAAGCGTCGAGCCGGGAAACAGCAGGAAGCGGCGCTGCCGCGGCGCCAGGAAATCGCCCTTCTCGGTGCGATGGCCGACCTGGGTCGGCAGGCCGGCCAGCAAGGCGCGATGCAACGCCTGGTAGGACGCGGCGCGCTCGCGTTCGCTGGCGCGCGGCGCCTCGCCTGCTTCGGCCCGCGCAGGCGGCGGAGTCGGGGCAGGCGTCGGGACCGGCGTGGTCGGCGTGCCGCGCCCTTCGCGGGCCAGCCGCGCGGCACGGTGCAACTGCCCGCGGGTCGCGCGCGCCGCGGTCTCGGCATCGCGTGCCGGCGCGGGCGCGGATGCACCGGCCAGCAGCGGCCGCATGGAGGCGTCCGCTGGCTCCTCGGTCCAGCCCAGCTCCGCGCACAGCAGGTGCAACTGGCGATGCAGTTCGCGCCACTCGCGCATGCGCAGGAAGCCGAGGAAATGCCGCCCGCACCAGTCGCGCAGCTTGGACTGGGTCAGGTCTTCATGTGCCTGCCGGTAGCCGTCCCACAGGCGCAGGATGCCGACGAATTCCGAGCGCGCATCGGCGAACTTGGCATGCGCGTTGTCGGCGGCCTCGCGCGCCTCCGGCGGGCGCTCGCGCGGGTCCTGGATGCCCAGGAACGCGGCGATCACCAGCATCGGTCGCAAGCAGCCGTGCTGCTGCGCCGCCACCAGCATCCGCGCCAGCTTCACGTCCACCGGCAGCCGCGCCATCTTGCGGCCGATCTCGGTGAGCTTGCGCAGGCCATGGCGGTCCGGCTCGCCAACCGCGCCAAGTTCCACCAGTTGCTGCCAGCCGTCGGCCACCGCGCGCTCGTCCGGCGGCTCCAGGAACGGGAAATCCTCGATCCGGCCCAGCCCCAGTTGCAGCATGCGCAGGATCACCCCGGCCAGGCTGGAGCGGCGGATTTCCGGATCGGTAAATTCCGGCCTCGCCTGGAAATCCGCCTCGGCATACAGCCGGTAGCAGATGCCCTCGGCGATGCGGCCGCAGCGGCCCTTGCGCTGGTTGGCGCTGGCCTGCGAGACCGGTTCGATGTGCAGCCGATCGAGCTTCTGCCGCGGGCTGTAGCGCTTGACCCGCGCGTAGCCGGGGTCGATCACGTAGCGGATGCGCGGCACCGTCAGCGAGGTCTCGGCGACGTTGGTGGCCAACACCAGGCGCCGCTTCGGGCCGGGGTTGAACACCCGGTCCTGGTCGGCGTTGGAGAGCCGCGCGTACAGCGGCAGCACCTCGGTCTCGCGGTATTTGCGCCGCTCCAATGCCTGGTGCGCATCGCGGATCTCACGCTCGCCAGGCAGGAACACCAGCACGTCGCCGCGCGGATCCAGCCGGGTGATTTCGTCCACCGCCGCCACGATCGCATCGTTGACCGAGAGGCCGGGATTGGGGAGTCGGGATTCGGGATTGGCAGAAGCACGCGATGCCGAGCGCTCGCGACCATCCGCAGTTTCCAATCCCAAATCCCCATTCCCCAATCCCGGCTCTTCCAGCGGCCGATAGCGCACCTCCACCGGATACGTACGGCCTTCCACGCTGATCACCGGCGCATCGTCGAAATGCGCGGCAAAGCGTGCGGTGTCGATCGTCGCCGAGGTCACGATGACCTTCAGGTCCGGGCGCTTGCGCAGCAACTGCTTCAGGTAGCCGAGCAGGAAATCGATGTTGAGGCTGCGCTCGTGCGCCTCGTCGACGATGATCGTGTCGTAGCTGGACAGCCAGCGGTCGCTGGCGATCTCGGCCAGCAGGATGCCGTCGGTCATGAACTTGATCCGGGTCTGCTCGCCGACCCGGTCGTTGAAGCGCACCTGGAAGCCCACCGTCTCGCCCACCGGCGTGCGCAACTCCTCGGCCACGCGGCTGGCCACCGCGCGCGCGGCGATGCGCCGCGGCTGGGTGCAGCCGATCATGCCGGCGGCGCCGCGTCCGGCGGCCAGGCACAGCTTCGGCAACTGCGTGGTCTTGCCCGAGCCGGTCTCGCCGGCGATCACCACCACCTGGTGCTCGCGGATCAGCGCGACGATGCGCTCGGCCTCGCGCGCGATCGGCAACTGCGGATCCAGCGTGATCGCCGGCTGCTGCGCCGCACGCGCCGCGCAACGCGCCTGCGACGCCTGCAGCGCCTGTTCGAACGCCGTCTCCAGCGCGGCATTGCCGGGCGCGCCCTGCCAGCGCGACCATAGGCCCAGCAGGCGGCCGCGGTCGCGGGTCAGTGCGCCGTCGATCGCGGCGCGGCGTTCGCGCAGGCGTGCCGGCACGGAAGGTTTTTCGATAGCGTTCATCAATCGGATGCCATTGAACGTTGAATCACAGCACATGCTTTAGTCTGTCTATTGTGACGCCATCTCGTCCGTAACCCCCAAAGAGGAATTCCCATGGCCAAGAACAAGACTCCCAGCAAGACCAAGAACGCCGCCAGCAAGGCCGTCGCCGGCCAACCGCTGGCCGGCTTGGCGCCGTCCGCGCCCAACATCGATATCGGGATCGGCGGCGGCGATCGCAAGAAGATCGCCGACGGCCTGTCGCACTACATGGCCGACGCCTTCACCCTGTACCTGAAGACCCACAACTTCCATTGGAACGTGACCGGGTCGATGTTCAACTCGCTGCACCTGATGTTCGAGACCCAGTACACCGAGCAGTGGGCGGCGCTGGACGACGTCGCCGAGCGCATCCGCGCCCTGGGCTTCAACGCCCCGGGTTCCTACAAGGAATACGCCGCGCTGACCTCGATCCCGGAAGAGGAAGGCCTCAGCGACAGCGCCGACTGGCGCGAGATGGTGCGCCAGCTGGTGGTGGGCAACGAGGCGGTGTGCCGCACCGCACGCAAGGTGCTCAAGACCGCCGACGACGCCGGCGACGACCCGTCGGTGGACATGCTGACCCAGCGCCTGCAGACCCACGAGAAGTACGCCTGGATGCTGCGCTCGCTGCTGCAGTAAGGGGTGCCGCCCTGCCTGCTTGGCAGGCAGGGCCGGCCAGCCGCGCGACACTGCACGCGCCGTCGCCCGGATCGGGCGACCCCGCATACCGACGACTGCGTCATCGCGTTTGGCTCCCTCTGTAGGAGCGGCTTCAGCCGCGACGGGCACTGACGACACGGCCCGGTTCCGGTTGATCCCCAAAAGAGACAAGCGCCGCTCCTACCAGAACCTGCGAGGCGCTAGCCGGGTGCATTGTGGGAGGGCCTTCAGTCCCGACGCCTTGCGAGGTCGGCCAGGCAGGCTTGGTTCGTCACCGCCGCAGGACCCTTGAGTCCTACAGAACGCCGCGCCTTCGCCTGATACCCGCTTGCGAAATTCCGGAAGCCAACCGCCCTTGCGCGGCGCGGTATCCTACACAGATGTCTTCCCCCGCCCACGCCTTGCTCAGCCGCGTCTTCGGCTACGACCAGTTCCGCGGCCCGCAACAGGACATCGTCGAACACGTCGCCGCCGGCCACGACGCGCTGGTGCTGATGCCCACCGGCGGCGGCAAGTCGCTGTGCTACCAGGTTCCCTCGCTGCTGCGCGACGGTACCGGCATCGTCATTTCGCCGCTGATCGCGCTGATGCAGGACCAGGTCGAGGCGCTGCGCCAGCTCGGCGTGCGCGCCGAATACCTCAACTCCACCCTGGACGGCGAGACCGCGCAGCGGGTCGAGCGCGCCCTGCTGGCCGGCGAACTGGACCTGCTGTACGTCGCCCCGGAACGGCTGCTGACCCCGCGTTTCCTGTCGCTGATCGAGCGTAGCCGCATCGCCCTGTTCGCCATCGACGAGGCGCACTGCGTGTCGCAATGGGGCCACGACTTCCGGCCCGAGTACCGCCAGCTCACCGTGCTGCACGAGCGCTGGCCGCAAACCCCGCGCATCGCCCTCACCGCCACCGCCGACCCGCCGACCCAGCGCGAGATCGCCGAGCGCCTGGACCTGGCCCAGGCGCGCCATTTCGTCAGCTCCTTCGACCGCCCCAACATCCGCTACACCGTGGTGCAGAAGGACAACGCACGGCGCCAGTTGCTGGACTTCCTGCGCGCGCACCGCGGCAGCGCCGGCATCGTCTATTGCATGTCGCGGCGCAAGGTCGAGGAGACCGCCGACTTCCTGGTCCGCGAAGGCCTGAACGCCCTGCCCTATCACGCCGGCCTGCCGGCCGAGGTGCGCGCCGACAACCAGCGGCGTTTCCTGCGCGAGGACGGCATCGTGATGTGCGCCACCATCGCCTTCGGCATGGGCATCGACAAGCCCGACGTGCGCTTCGTCGCCCACACCGACCTGCCCAAGTCCCTGGAGGGTTACTACCAGGAGACCGGCCGCGCCGGCCGCGACGGCGAGGCCGCCGAGGCCTGGCTGTGCTACGGGCTGGGCGACGTGGTGCTGCTCAAGCAGATGATCGAACAGGGCGAGGCCGGCGAGGAACGCAAACGCGTGGAGCGGCGCAAGCTCGACCAGTTGCTGGGCTACTGCGAATCGATGCAGTGCCGCCGCCAGGTATTGCTGGCCGGCTTCGGCGAGACCTACCCGCAGCCCTGCGGCAACTGCGACAACTGCCTGCAGCCGGCTGACGCCTGGGACGCCACGGTGGCCGTGCAGAAAGCGCTGAGCTGCGTGTACCGCAGCGGCCAGCGCTTCGGCGTCGGCCACCTGATCGACATCCTGCGCGGCAACGAGGGCGAGAAGATCAAGCAGTTCGGCCACGACCAGCTCAGCACCTACGGCATCGGCAAGGACCTGGACGCGCGCGCCTGGCGTGGCGTGTTCCGGCAACTGGTCGCCACCGGCCTGCTGGAAGTGGACAGCGACGCCTACGGCGGCCTGCGCCTCACCGACGCCAGCCGCCAGGTGCTCAAGGGCGAGCGCAAGATCATGATGCGCCGCGAACTGCCCAGCCGCGGCCGCGAGCGCGGCGACCGCAGCGGCAGCCCGCGCACCGGCGTGCCGGTGCAGGCCCAGGACCTGCCCCTGTTCAACGCGCTGCGCGACCTGCGCGCCGGCCTGGCCAAGGAGCAGAACGTGCCGGCCTTCGTGATCTTCCACGACAGCACCCTGCGCAACATCGCCGAGCAGCGCCCGACCAGCCTGGACGACCTGGCGCGGGTCGGCGGCATCGGCGGCAGCAAGCTGGCCCGCTACGGACAGCAACTGCTCGACGTGGTGCACGCGCAGGGCTGAGTCGCGGGCATCGGTGTCCGCCGCCCCTGCACGCCCAGGCCGGGCTCGCGGCACCGACAGGCCGGGTTCAACGTGGTATTGATAGCGTCAGCGTCATGGCGGAGCGTTTCCCCAGCCCCGCCCGGCCCCTCTCTCCTGGCGGATGTCCGATGAACCGCAGCCTGCTTCTCCTCGCCTGCACCCTGCTTGCCGGCCCCGCCCTGGCCCAGACCGCCGATGCCACCAGCGACAGCGAGGCGGCCAAGCGCAAGCTCGACCTGAGCGTGCCGCAGCAGCCGATCACCTATGCCGATCCTGGTACCAAGGCCGATCCCCCGGGCGCCTACTACGGCGATACCAGCGGCACCTCGGCCTCGGCGCAGAAGGCCGCAGCGGCACAGGCACGCGCCGAGGCCCTGCAGGCGCAGGCCGACCGCTGCAACGGCAACGTGCACGGTAGCGTCGCCACCGGTATCGGCTATTCCACGCATGGCGGCAACAGCAACTACCAGGCCGCCAATCTGAACCTGTGCAAGACCTCCTACACCGACGACGGCAAGCCGCGGCAGATGGGCATCAGCATCAGCGTCGGCCGCGGCGACGGCCCGGTGTTCGGCCGCGGCTACTACCCCGGCGCGTACGGCCCGCCGCCGTTCGGCTGGTAAGCACGGCGACATGAGGGCAGCGCCAGTAATCCGCTCCCGCCACGGTCGAACCAATGCAAGTTGCCTCGTAGGAGCGGCTTCAGCCGCGACGGGATGTTCCCGGTAAAGCGCGTCGCGGCTGAAGCCGCTCCTACAGCACACTTCTTGAAGTTGTTAGCAGTGTCCGCCGGTCTCCAGGCGGGTTCGCACGCGGCCTGGAACTTTCCGGCAGCACTTGCCCCCTGTTCACGTCCGCAATCGCAGCACCCCGCGGTGCGTCGTGTCGTGCCGGCACCGCTGAAACCGCCCGCTCCCACGCTCGCGCGCCACTGTGGGCAGACGCACCCAGTCACGCAGCCGTGCCCGCTGCGTCCATTGCGCGCGCGAAGCGCGCACTGACATCCCCACTCGAGAGTGCGGCCCGTCACGGTCGTGGCTACGGGATCGACCGACTTGCTGCCGCACGCGCGACCGCGACGCATCGCGTCTACAATCGCGCTGCCTTCATTGGCATGTCGGCCGCTGCGGCGTCACGCATCGCGTGCGCGTAGTGGCCGTTCGCCCGGCATACCTCCCCTTCATGTGGCATCGCTTCCCCCCGAGCTCACGCCATGTCCAACGTAGTCCGGCTGCACAGCGCCCGCGAACGCGAGCAGCGCCTGCACGATGACGTCCTCGATGCGGCAGAGCGCTGCATCGTCGAGAACGGCCTCGGCGCCACCACTTTCGAACTGATCGCCGGAATCGCCGACGTCCCGTGCAGTGCGGTGCGCCGGCAGTTCGACGACAAACGCAGCCTGGTCCAGGCGCTGATGGAGCGCGGCTACGAGCGTGCGATCCGCACGATGTGGCTGCTGCAACCGCCGCCGCACCAGGACGCGACCGCGTTCATCGCCGGCGCCCTGGAAGACTGGCTGGTAGCCGATGCCAACCAGCGGCGGCGGCGCCTGGATCTGGAGATGGACCTGGCCGCCGCGCGTGATCCCGAACTGGCGCAATACGCGCGCCGGCTCAACGTGTCCCTGGTGCAGAACCTCGGCGACCTGCTAAGACGCATGCTGCGCGACCACGGCTGCAGCGGCAGCGAAGCCGAATTCCAGGCCCGCGTCTATGCGGTCGCAGCGATGTGCGGCGGCTTGCACATGATGATGACCACCGGCGTGGAGCTCAACCGCATGCACCTGCAGTTGATCCTCAGCGAGAGCCTGGCCGGGATCTTCAGCACGGCGCGCGGGTAGCGCGGCCTTGGGCCGCCCGATGCCCGCGTCTTGCGCACAGGTTGCTGGGCATCGATAAACACCCGGGAAGCGACGTCGGTACGACGTTCGGCCTGGCTGCTTGCACAGTGAATGGTCGAACGCCGCCTATGCATGCGTTGCAGATGACGTGGCGGAGCGGAGGACGCGCTGATCCGTCAGCGACGCACTCCCTCCGATCCAGAGTGACATCCGACCACGATTTCCGCGGCGCCCGGAACGCGACCGCGCATCCTCTCCACCGCTTACCTTCGCAGCACGGCATTGCGCAGCGCCGATCAGATCGGCTGCAGACGCGCATGCATGCGCTGTGCCGCAGTGCGCATGGCCTGGCCGATCTGCTGCAGGGTCCTGGAACGGACCGCGACGTGCTGCCAGTACAGCGGCACGTCGAGCCAGCGCTGCGGGTCGACGACGACGATCTGCTGCTGGCGCAAGGCGGCTGCAAGCATCTGCTCCGGCGCCAGGCACCAGCCCAGCCCGCGCGCGGCCGCGTCGACGAAACCGATGGAGGTGGGCAGATAGTGGATTGGCGGGCTCAGCCGCGAGCGGGTGATGCGACGCACGAAGCGCGCCTGCAGCGCGTCCTTGCGGTTGTAGACGATCATCGGGGCGCGGGCCAGCGCCGCCGCATCCAGCCCGTCGGCGAAATAGCGGGCGAAAAATTCCGGCGAGGCGATCGCGCGATAGCGCATCGCGCCCAGCGGCAGCACGTTGCAGCCCTGCAAGGCCTTGCCAACGGAGGTGACGGCGCCAAGGACCGCACCACTGCGCAGCAGCTCCAGCGTGTGGTCCTGGTCGTCCACGCGGATGTCGAACAGGAACCCGTGCGCGTCGTGCAGGGCCGCCAGCGCGTCCAGGAACCAGGTCTGCAGCGAGTCGTCGTTGACCGCGATGGCGATGCTGCGCGCCGCTGCGCTGCTGGCAGGTGCGGGCAGCAGGTCGGCCACCGCCTCGGCCTCCAGCACCTGCATCGGTCGCACGCTGCGCAGCAGGCGCTCGCCCGCGGGCGTTGGCCGGCATGGGGCCAGACGCACGATCAGCACCTGGCCGAGCCGGTCTTCCAATGCCTTGATCCGCTGCGACACCGCCGACGGGGTCAGCGCCAGGCGGCGCGCCGCAGCTTCGAAACTTCCCTCTTCCAGCACGGCGGCGAAGGCGGACAACTGGGGATGGAGCAGATCCATGGCAACGAAGGCGATTAGGAATTCTTCACAGCCTACAGAAAAATGAGGTTGGCTAATCCCGTTGGCACGTGCAGCATGCTCGCTCCACGTCCCAGGACACTGCACATGGTGCTGCAGGCATTACTGGCCGGCTTCGTCGCCGGCGCCGGCCTGATCGTCGCCATCGGCGCGCAGAATGCCTTCGTGCTGCGCCAGGGACTGCAGCGGCGGCATGTCGGCCTGGTCGTGGCCGTGTGCGCCGTCAGCGACATCGCGCTGATCGTCCTCGGCGTGTCCGGCATCGGTGCCGTGGTGGATGCCTGGCCGGGCGTGCTGCAGGGACTGCGTTTCGGCGGCGCGGCCTTCCTGGGTGGGTACGCGCTGCTGGCCGCACGCCGCGCCTGGCGCGGCAGTGGCGGGTTGCTGGCGCAAGGGCAAGATCCGCAACGCTGGCAACGCGTTCTGCTGACCTGCCTGGCCTTCACCTTCCTCAACCCGCATGTCTACCTGGACACCATGGTCCTGCTGGGCAGTCTCTCCACGCACTATCCGGAACCACTGCGCTGGGCGTTCGCGCTCGGCGCCTGCCTGGCCAGCGCAACCTGGTTCAGCAGCCTCGGCTACGGCGCGCGGCTGTTGCAGCCGGTGTTCCGCAAACCCGCTGCGTGGCGCCTGCTGGATGCCGCGGTCGCGCTGTTCATGCTGGGGCTGTGCCTCGCGTTGCTCCTGCAGCCCCTGGCATGAACGATCGGAGTGCGTTAGCCAACGCGGCACGAGGCCTCCGCCTGCACCGGCCGCTCAACGTGTCGCCACTTGCTCATACAGCGCGGCATCCTGCCCCACCCAGGCCCGCAAGATGGCGCCGTCCGCATCGTACTGGCCACTGAACTGATGCAGATGCCCGATACCGATTCCCAGTCGTCCGGGCAGACCCTTGATACCCACGACCCGATGGCCGGAGAAAACCCGGCCATACCGTGCGTGACGCCACAGCTCCAGATCGATGAATTTGGGTTGGCGCCTGCACGCCTCACGAAGCGCCTCGATGCCTACTCCCTTGACCGCGGTACTGCACAGGCTTGCGTGCGCGTTATTGCTCATCTGCCGCGCAAGACGCGAGCGGATGTTGTAGTAACGCGCGCGGCACTCGCCCACCACATCAGCCGATTCCAGCTCGCTGGCGATGTGGGAAAGCCAATCGGGCGCATACCAGTCGTCGTCCTCCACGATGACCACGCGCTCCGCCGAAGCGATGGTCTCCAAACCGGCCAACAGATTGCGCGCCTGGGTGTTCTGCCCGACCTCCCAGGCTGGCGAAGGACGCACGACGTCCACATGCCAGCCAGTGCGCACGAAATCGATCGCCTGCGCAGATGGGCCATCGTCGACGACGATCCACCTGACCGGATGGGGATAATCCTGAGCGAGCATCCAGCGCTCGCATAGTCTCCATGCGTCCTGCCTGGCACCAGTCGCCGTCAAAAGCGTCAGCATTTCGCACTTCCCGACCAATTCCAAGGAACGACGCGGCGACGATTCATACAGGCGCCGAGCATCATGTGTCCAACACCTCTTCCAAGTTCATGCGGGGAAACACGTCCAGCGCCGTTTCGCGGGTCGCATTGATGACCTGGATCCCACTGAGCATCGGAAGCAGACGTTTGAAGTCCCCAGGCCAGCCCGGCAAGGCGGCAGCGTTCCCGAGCGCGCGTGGATGGTCCTCATGCCAGTGCGCCTTTCCACCGCTTTTCTGGCAGTCGTAACCCAGCAATACGATCTTCGCCACGCCCCATCGTGCCGCCAACGCAACCGCACCGGCGCCGGAATGTCCGACGCCTTCCACGGGCACATGATGCACCCCAGGTAGTCTCCCAGGCGCTACCAGCGCGCCGAGAAACCTCGCACGCGCCTCCTGCAGGTGCCATTGCCACCACGCATGGTCCATCGCATAAAGCACATCCGCCCACGGGCACAGGCAGAATGTCGTGTTGACCACGATCACGCCCCGATCCGGACGTCGGTCCACCCACGCCCGGACAGCGGCACAATCCTCGGCCCTCAAACTCGGGCCGCTCGCGATGCACACGCACTCTTTCCAGCGCCCTTGAAAAAAGGCATCCCCGTGCAGAACAGGCATTGTCTTCAATTGATCCAAAGCGTCCTCGCTGCAGATCCTGGCTTCCCCGTGCGCCGGCATTTGCAGGATGCCGGTCCTATGGCAATCTCCCGCATATCCCCACGGGCGCCGATACGCACATCGTCGCATACGAGTTCCGTCACGTGCGGGCGCCGCCACAGACAGTACCGTGGTACCCAACAGCGCAGATGCAGCGTCGTGCTCCTGTCCGGATGCGCGACGCGTTCTGGCTGTCCCTCTGCGCGCAAGAGAAGTTGCGCAACAAAACCCCGGCGCGTGGCCGGGGTTTTGTTGGTACTGATCGTGGCGACGCCTACGGCGTCGGGTCAGTCCCAGAAGTTGTTGTAGTCGCGCGCCTTCTTGTCTGGCGCCTGGGAGCTGACCAGTTCGCAGTCGGTCGAGACCGGCGGGTGATCGGCGTCGATCGAGCGGCAGGCGAACGTCGCCAAGTCTCCGGTCTTGGCACCCGTGGCAGGTACGCGGGCGCCACCTTTCAGAGTGGTGCCTTCGGCGCTCACGGCGACCACGGTCCCGACGATCTGCGGCCGCATGTCATCGTCCGGCAGGCTCGCAATCGTGAGTTGCTTGCGCACGACCACATAGTGGCCAGATTGGGCGGCGTGCACCGGCACGGAAAGAATCGCCAGGACGGCGGCAAGAATCAAAGCGTTCGATCGCACAGCAAATTCCCCTGTAGACAGCTTCTAGCATAGCAATTCAACAGCGCGTTCAGATGCCCGATGCGCCCGGCTTCGGTTGGCTGCTCCGGGCATCTGCAGCTGACGTGGCCGGCGATCCGACACTGACAGACGCATGCAGCGGCGTCGCGATCGGTGCAGCCAGAAGATCGCACACGTGTTGCAAACGAAAGCCGCGACAGGCGTCCGAACCGCAGCTTCGAAAGCGAACGGCAGCACTCGACGAAGCGCACGATCGGAGAGCGTGATCGCCGCGGGCGACCGCGTTGCGCTGCACGGCACTGCATGAAGCACCTGGGCAGCTCACATGTGGATGAGAGAACCCGGGCTGCTCAAAGACAGAGGCGAGGTGGCAAGGCGACGACTGCGGTGCCAACCGACCGTGTGACCAGCGAAACTGCCGGAGTTTTCAGGAGGATTTTCAGGAGGTGGTGAAAAAACCACCAGAGGCGACGCCTAACTCATTGGGAAGATTGGTGGGCCGTGATGGATTCGAACCATCGACCAAAAGATTAAAAGTCTTCTGCTCTACCGACTGAGCTAACGGCCCAAAACAAGACCCCGGCGTTGCACCGGGGCGCGTAGTCTACCCCAGCACGGGGCGTTTCGCGAAATCAGGCGTAGCGGGTCGGGTCGGCGACGCCGGCATCGGCGAAGCCGGCCGCGCGCAGGCGGCAGGCGTCGCAGTGGCCGCAGGCGCGACCGGCGTCGTCGGCGCGGTAACAGGACACGGTCAGGCCGAAATCCACGCCAAGGCGCACGCCCTCGCGCACGATGTCGGCCTTGCTCATGTGCTGCAGCGGCGCGTGCACGCGCAGCCCGGCGCCCTCCACTCCGGCCTTGGTCGCCAGGTTGGCCAGGGTCTGGAACGCGTCGATGAACTCGGGGCGGCAATCGGGATAGCCCGAGTAGTCCACCGCGTTGACGCCGCAGAAGATGTCGGCCGCGCCCAGCACCTCGGCCCAGCCCAGCGCCACCGACAGCATGATGGTGTTGCGCGCCGGCACGTAGGTGACCGGGATGCCGTCGCCGCCGGCGTCCGGCACCTCGATGTCGTCGGTCAGCGCGGAGCCGCCGATGCTGCGCAGGTCGACGTTGACGGTCTTGTGCGCCACCGCGCCCAACGCCGAGGCAACGCGCGCGGCCGCATCCAGTTCGGAGGTGTGGCGCTGGCCGTAGCGCACGCTCAAGGCATGCACCGCGAAGCCCTGCGCACGGGCGATGGCGACGACGACGGCGGAGTCCATGCCACCGGAGAGAAGGACGACGGCGTTTTTCATGAGGGCGGGGAGTCGGGAGTGGGGATTGGGGATTGGCAAAAGCGGCGACACGTGGGCGGATGGGATCCACATAGTCCATTTGACCATGCAGCAGCGGCTTCAGCCGCGATGAAAGTTCGGACAATATCCGTCGCGGCTGAAGCCGCTCCTACGAATCCCCAATCCCGACTCCCCAATCCCGGCCGCTCAGCGGCCAGGCTCGTCGTTCCACAGCAGCTTGTGCAACTGCATCTGGAACCGCACCGGCAGGCGGTCGGCGACGATCCAGTCGGCCAGGTCGCGCGCGGTCAGTTCGCTCTTGCTCGGCGAGAACCAGACGGTGCAGCGCGTGTCCAGCCGGTGTTCGGCGACCACGGCGCGCGCCCACTCATAGTCGGCGCGGCCGCACAGCACGAACTTGATCTGGTCGCGCGCGGTCAGCAACGGCAGGTTCTCCCAGCGGTTGCGGTGCGCTTCCTGCGACGCCGGGGTCTTGATGTCGAGTACCCGCGACACGCGCGGGTCGACCTCGGCGATGTCCAGTGCGCCCGAAGTCTCCAGCGACACGTCGTAGCCGGCGTCGCACAGGCGTTGCAACAGCTGCAGGCAGCGCTTCTGCGCCAGCGGCTCGCCGCCGGTGACGCAGACATGGCGCACGCCGTGGCGCGCCACCTCTTCGAGGATCGCGTCGATGTCCCACCATTGCCCGCCATGGAAGGCATAGGCGGTGTCGCAGTAGCTGCAGCGCAGCGGGCAGCCGGTGAGGCGCACGAACACGGTGGGCCAGCCGGCGCTCTCGGCCTCGCCCTGCAGCGACAGGAAGATCTCCGTCAGCTTCAGGCGGGGCAGCGGGCTTTGGACGATATCGCTGGGAACGGCGGCCATGGCGGGAGAGGAATGCTCCCGCGACGGCGGCGGCAGCGTAAGGGGCTCAGCGCAACTGCTGGCCGAGACGGATCGACTGCAGGCGGTCCTGCGCGGTGCGCGCGGCATCGGACCCAGGATACTTCGCACCGACCTGTTGCAGGGTCTGTTCGGCGTCCTGGACACGACCTTCGCCGTACTGGGACAAGCCCAGCTTGAGCAGCGCGCCCGGCGCCTTGTCGTGGGTCGGGTAGCGGCCGATCAGGTCCTGGAACTGCGCCTCGGCCAACTGGAAGTTCTTGGTGGCGTAGTAGCTCTCACCCAGCCAGTACAGCGCGTTCGGCGCGTACACGCCGTTCGGGTAGGCCTGCAGGAAGTTCTGGAACAGGTTCGCCGAATCAGCGTACTTGCCCGCCTTCAGGGCATCGAAGGCGACGTTGTAGGCGGCGCGCTCATCGCCGGCGGCCGCGAGCGTGCCGGCATCGCCGTGCACCGACGGTGGCGGCTCGGCGACGGCGGACGGCTTGCCTGCGGGTGCGGCCGGCGCGGCAGCCGGTGCGGCACCATTGGCCGGCGGCAGCGGCGTTGCCCCTGCCCCTGCACCACTCTCGAGCCGGCCCACGCGGCCATCCAGGTCCAGGTACTGGTCCTTGATCTGCTGCTTGAGCTGGTCGTTGCTGTGCTGCAATTGTTCGATCGTGGCCTCCATCGACTGCATCTGAGTGCGCAGCTGGTTGAGCTGGTTCAGGATGTCGGTGTTGGCCTGGGAATTCATGGCCTGCTGCTCGAGCGCGGAAACGCGATCGGCCAGGCTTGCGCGCTGCGCATGAGCCGGCGCGGCGGCCACGAGGGCCGCCGCGACGATCATCGATGTAAGGACACCGATACGCATCTTTTCTTACTGCGCCGTGTAGACGATCTCGACGCGACGGTTCTGCGACCAGCAGGACTCGTTCGACTCGGTGCAGACCGGACGCTCTTCGCCGTAGCTGACCACGGTCAGCTGCGCAGCCGAACCACCGTTGGCCTGCAGCGCCGAGGACACGGCGTTGGCACGACGCTCGCCCAGGCCCATGTTGTACTCGCGCGAACCGCGCTCGTCGGTGTTGCCCTGCAGGGTGATGCGCGAGGACGGACGGTCACGCAGGTACTTGGCGTGGCAGGCCATGATCGCCTGGAACTCCGGCTTCACCGCGTCCTTGTCCAGGTCGAAGTAGACCACACGCTGACGCAGGCAGGAATCGGTTTCCAGGTCGCCCGGGCCATACAGACCGGAGGTCGACGGGCCGGTCGGCGCGGTGGTGCCGGTGGTGCCGGTGGTGTCGGTCTGGGGCTGTTCCTTGACCTTCTTGGCGCAGCCGGCCAGAGCTGCAACGGACAACAGCGAAACAAGCAGAACGCGGGTGGTCTTGTTCATGGGGATACCTTGTGGCTCCTGGGCCGATGAGGGGTTCAACAGCGAAATATTAACACCAAACTTACATGTCAACGTGCAGTGCGATACGGCGACCAGGACGGTTCGCGCACGTCGCCATCGGCGAGCACCAGACGCTGGCGCACGCGCGCATCGGCCGAGACCGCGTACAGCACGCCACGGCCACCTTCACGCGCCGCATACAGCACCATGCTGGCGTTGGGGGCGAAGCTCGGCGACTCGTCCAGCGAGCCGGTCGACAGCGTGCTCCAGCGCGGCGAACCCAGGCTGCGGTCCATCATCGCGATCTTGTAGGTGTTGCCGCTGCCCTGGGCCACGACCAGCTTGTTGCCGTCGAAGGACACGCTCGGGGTCGCGTTGTAGTTGCCCTGGAAGGTGATGCGGGTGGCGCTGCCGCCGGTCGCCGGCACCTGGTAGATCTGCGGGCGGCCGCCGCGGTCGGAGGTGAAATAGATGCTGTTGCCGTCCGGCGCCCAGGTCGGCTCGGTATCGATGCCGAAGTGGTTGGTCAGCTGGGTCAGCTGCTTGCTGCCCAGATCCATCACGTAGATCTCCGGGTTGCCGCTGCGCGACAGCGCCAGGGCCAGCTTCTTGCCGTCCGGCGAGAACGACGGGGCGCCGTTGATGCCACGGAAGCTGGACACCAGCTGGCGCGCACCGGTGGCGATGTCCTGGATGTAGATCGACGAGTTGCCGCGCTCAAAGCTCACGTAGGCCAGCTTCTTGCCGTCCGGGCTCCAGTTCGGCGACAGCAGCGGCTCGGCCGAGCGGACGATGGTCTGGGGGTTGTAGCCGTCGGAGTCGGCGACCATCAGCGCATAGCGCATCGCCCCGCCCTTGCCGCTGGCGGTGACGTAGGCGATGCGGGTCCAGAATGCGCCGCGCACGCCGGTGATCTTCTCGTAGATGGCGTCGGCCATCTGGTGGGCGACGTCGCGCATGGCGTTGGCGCGGGCGGTCATCGCCAGGCCAAGCATGCGCTCGCCCTTGCCCACGTCGAACAGCTCGTACTCGACGCGGTAGGCGCCTTCACCAGCGTCCATCACCCGGCCAACCACCAGGTAGCTCTGCTTGAGCGCGCGCCAGGTGGCGAACTGCACTTCGCTGCCTCGGGTCGGGCGTTCGACGATCTGCGACTCGGGCAGATTGCGGAACTGGCCGGAGCGATCCAGGTCGGCGCGGACCACCGCGGCGACGTCGGTGCTCGGCGGGGTCGCCGATCCCTGGTACGGCATCGGCACGACCGTGATCGGGGTCGCCGAGGCATTGCCGCCGACGATGTCGATTTCCAGGCCCTTGTCCTGCGCGGACGCGGCGAGAGGCAACAACAGGGCGGTGAGAACGGCAAGCCAGCGCGGCAGTTTCTTCATGGGTCGCTCAGCAGGATCGGAAAGGCGCAAGAGATAGCAATGCGCGGGTGAACGTATTCGCAATCATGAACCATCGCCATGTGAAGCCGATGGCAGGACGCGCTCCATTATCGCCCATCGCATGTCGGGTGGATGGCCCGCCGCGCGCAAACGCAGCGGCAGCGGCCGGATTCACTGGTCCTGTGCGGTGAAGTTGAAGGTCAGATTGCGCGCGAACACGGTCTCGAAGCCGCGATAGGGCAACGGCTGGGCACGCAGCACCGCGGCCTCGATCGAGCGGCGGCCGGCCTCGTCGTAGGGGCAGTCGGGGCTGACCTTGGCCTGCATGACCTGCCCACCGGGGATCTGCGTGATCGAGATCTTGCACTTCTGCCCCAGCGGCACCGAATCCGGACGCACCCACTGGCTCAGTACCGCCTGCTGGATCGCCGCGGCGTACTTGGCCTGCAGGTCGGTGTTGGTGCCGTTCTGGCCCGGCGCCTGCTGTGACGTGGTGGCCGCGGCCGCGGACGCCTTCTTGGCGTTCAAGTCGGCGATCTGCTGCAGCTTCTGCTGCGCCAGTTGGGCCTCGCGCTCCAGCTTCTCGCGCTGCTTGCGGATGTCGGCGATCTTCTTCTGCCGCTCTTCCTCCTGCTGCGCGGCCAGGCGCTGCTTCTGCTCGGCCTCCTGCTGGCGCTTCTGCTCGGTCAGGTCGATCTGTTCCTGGCGGCGCTTGGCCTCCTGCTCCTGCTTCTCCTTTTCCTGGGAGATCGCGGTGCGGGTCGCGCGGTCCTGGTCGACCTTGTCGGGCACCGGGACGAAGTCCTGCGCCTTCTGCTGCTGCGGGGTCGGCGCCTGCTGCGGCTTGGGCGTGGGCAGCGGCTGCGGTGGTGGCACCGTATCTTCCTCGGCGACGTCCTTGACCGGCTCCGGCAGCGGCTCGGGCAAGGGCTTGGGCGCGTCCTTCACCGCCTTCTGCGCCGAGCGCACGTCGGCGGCCGAGACCACCAGCGAGGCCTCGACCATCGGCGAACCGGCAGCCGGTTCGACCTGGCGCACCGGCGACCACCACCAGGCCAGGAAGAACAGCAGTGCGATCAGCACGTGCACGCCCACCGCCAGCGCGATGCCGTACATCAGGCCGTCGTTGTCGCCCCTGGCCAGCGGCGGTCGGTTTTCGGCGTCAGCGTGCATTGTTTCCGGGCTGACTCATCAGGCCGACCTTGGGCACGCCGGCCTGCTGCAGCAGGACCATGGTGTCCATGACCAGTTGATAGTTCGAGGTACCTGGCGCGGCGACGAACACCGGCACGTCCTTGTTCTGGCCGACGAAGGCTCGGATCTTTGCGTCAAGTTCTCCCTTCCCGATCTTCTCCGGCTTGCCGTCCTGCAGGGTCAGCGTGTAGCGGCCCTCGGCATCGACGGTGACGATCACCGGGTCCTTCTTGCTCTCCACCGAGCGCGCGGTGGAATCGGGCAGGTCCACGTCCACGCTCAGGCTGAGCAAGGGCGCGGTGACCATGAAGATGATCAGCAGCACCAGCATCACGTCGATGTACGGCACGACGTTGATCTCGGACTTGAGCTTGCGGCGCTTGCGGCGGGAAATGGCGGCAGTCATGCGGGAATCCTGGGAGTCGTGGGCAGGCGGGCGACGCTCAGTCGCCGCTGGCCTGGCGCTGCAGGATGGAACTGAACTCTTCGGAGAAGGTCTCGAAGCGCACCGCCAGCCGCTCGACGCGGGTGGTGAAGCGGTTGTAGGCCCACACCGCCGGGATCGCCACGAACAGGCCGATGGCGGTGGCGAACAGCGCCTCGGAGATGCCCGGCGCGACCGCGGCGATGCCCGCCTGCTGGCCGCTGTTGATCATGTCGTGCATGGTCACCATGATGCCGAACACGGTGCCGACCAGGCCCACGTAGGGTGCGGTCGAGCCGATGTTGGCGAGCAGTTCCAGGTTGCGTTCCAGGCGGTCCACTTCGCGCGCATAGGTGGCACGCATCGCCCGCTGCGCGCCTTCCAGCTGGATGCGCGCATCGAGCCGGCGCTTGTCGCGCAGGCGGGTGAATTCGCGGAACCCGGCCTCGAAGATCGCCTCCAGTCCGCCGACCACGCGGTTGCGGTCGGTGGCGCCGGCGTAGAGCTTGCTCAGGTCGGTGCCGGACCAGAAGCGGTTCTCGAAGTCGTCGGCCTCGCGGTTGGCGTCCTTGAACACCTTGCCCTTGCGGAAGATGATGACCCAACTGATCAGCGAGCCGAGCAGCAGCAGCAGCACGATCACCTTGACCGGCAGGCTGGCCTTGACCATCAGGTCCAGGTAATTGATGCCGCCATGGGCGGCGGTGCTGGCGACGGCCTGGGTGGCGGTCTGGGTCACGTCCTGCGGCAGCGCCTCCACCACCGTGTCCTGCAGGGCCAGGAGCAATGCGATCATCCGTCGTTCCTCAGTAATTCGGCTTCAGTGATTTCAAGAACTTTCAATGCGTCGTGCAGCGCGTCGTCCATGCCGCGCGGGCGGAAACTGCCGGCGCTGAGCGCCGCCACCCGCACCTGCGCGCGCAACAACAGCTCTCCGTCGTCGCGGCGGATCGACTGCGCGAACACCAGGCTGGCGCGCTTGCAGTGCGACAGCGCGACGCCGACCTGCAGGGAATCGTCCAGGAGTGCCGGGCGCAGGAAATCGAGCTGCATCGCACGCACCGCGAACACCAGATCGTGTTGCAGGCGCAGACGCTCCTGACCATACCCCAGCGCCCGCAACCACTCCGTGCGCGCCCGTTCCAGGAAGGCCACGTAGCGCGCGTGGTAGACCACGCCACCGGCGTCGGTATCTTCCCAGTAGACGCGTGTCGGCCAACTGAATAGACGCGGGGATTGGGGATTCGGGAGTGGGGATTCGCCGGGCAGAGGCGCCTCCTGGCGGTCAATAGTCAAAACAGGTCTCCCGAATTTCCAATCCCCATTCCCGAATCCCGCTTGGGCTGCAAGCCCAAGTGCAGATAGGCCTTGTTGGTGGCCATGCGGCCGCGGGCGGTGCGGATCAGGTAGCCCTGCTGGATCAGGTAGGGCTCGATCACGTCCTCCAGGGTCCCGCGCTCCTCCGACAGCGAGGCGGCCAGCGACTCGACGCCGACCGGGCCGCCGTCGAAGTACTCGATGATGGTGCGCAGCATGCGCCGGTCCAGTTCGTCGAAGCCCTCGGCGTCGACCTTGAGCATCTGCGTGGCGGCCTGCGCCACCGCCAGGTCGATCTGCCCGCCGGCGCGCACCTGGGCGAAGTCGCGGACCCGACGCAGCAGGCGGTTGGCGATACGCGGGGTGCCGCGCGCGCGCCGCGCGATCTCGGCGCAGCCGTCGGCGTTGCAGGCGATGCCGAGGATGCTGGCCGAACGACGCACGATCTGCGCCAGCTCGTCCGGGGTGTAGAAGGCCAGGCGCTGGACGATGCCGAAGCGGTCGCGCAAGGGCGCGGTCAGCAGGCCGGCGCGGGTGGTGGCGCCGATCAGGGTGAACGGCGGCAGGTCGATCTTGATCGAGCGCGCGGCCGGGCCCTCGCCGATCATGATGTCGATCTGGAAGTCTTCCATCGCCGGGTACAGCACTTCCTCGACCACCGGCGACAGCCGGTGGATCTCGTCGATGAACAGCACGTCGTGCGGCTGCAGGTTGGTCAGCAGCGCGGCCAGGTCGCCGGCCTTCTCGATCACTGGGCCGGAGGTGACCCGCAGGTTGACCCCGAGCTCGTTGGCGATGACGTGGCTGAGCGTGGTCTTGCCCAGGCCCGGCGGCCCGAAGATCAGCACATGGTCCATCGCCTCCCCGCGCGCCTTGGCCGCCTCGATGTAGATCGACAGCTGCTCGCGCACCGGCTGCTGGCCGAGGTAGTCGTCCAGCCGCTTGGGGCGGATGCTGGCCTCGGCGACCTCATCCTCGCGGGTGGCGCTACTGGCGATGATGCGGTCCATTTAGAGCCGGGATTGGGGAGTGGGGATTCGGGATTGGTAGCGCAATAGTATCGGCTGTGGGACGGTCTCGGCGCCATGGCCTTGACCAATCCCGAATCCCGACTCCCCAATCCCGGCCGCCGCAGGCGGCCTCAGATCTCCACCTGCGCGCCCAGTTCCACCAGACGGTTGCCGGGGATGCGGAAGAAGCCGGTGGCGGGGGCGGCGTTGCGGTGCATGACCGCGAACAGCTTGTCGCGCCAGATCGGCATGCCGCGGTTGGCGCTGGCCACGATGGTCTCGCGGCTGGCGAAATAGGTGGTGTCCATCGGGTCGAAGTAGATCCCGCCCTGGTCGCAGGAGCGCATGAGCGCCAGCGGCACGTCCGGGGTCTCCATGAAGCCGAAGCGCACGTAGACCCGGTAGAACTCGTCGCCGATGGCGTCGATCTTCAGCCGCTGCCCGGCCGCCGCGTACGGCACCTGCAGGGTCTCCACGGTCAGGAACACGTTGCGTTCGTGCAGCACCTTGTTGTGCTTGAGGTTGTGCATCAGCGCATGCGGCACCACCATCGGGTCGGCGGTGAGGAACACGGCGGTGCCGGGCACGCGCACCGGCGGCGCCAGCATCAGCCCGGGCAGGAAGGTGTCGAGCTTGATGCCGTCCTTGCGGATCTCGTCGTGCAGCAGCTTGCGGCCGCGGCGCCAGGTACGCATCAGGGTGAACAGGATCAGGCCCAACAGCAGCGGGAACCAGGCGCCGTCCAGGAACTTGATGATGTTGGCGTAGAAGAACGCGCAGTCCACGGCCAGGAACACCAGCGCGAACAGCCACAGCAGCGGCGCCGGCACGCGCGGGTTGGCGCGCGCATAGATGACCATCAGGACCGTGGTGATCAGCATGGTGCCGGTCACCGAGACGCCGTACGCGGTGGCCAGCGAGGTCGAGTCGCCGAAGCCGATCACCGCCACCACCACCAGCGCCAGCAGGCACCAGTTCACCGCCGGCACGTAGATCTGGCCGATGGTGGAGTGCGAGGTGTGGCGGATGTGCATGCGCGGGATGTAGCCCAGCTGCATGGCCTGGCTGGCCACCGAATAGGCGCCGGTGATCAGTGCCTGCGAGGCGATCACCGTGGCCGCGGTGGCCAGCACGATCATCGGGTACAGCGCCCACTCCGGCACCGCTTCGTAGAACGGGTTGCTGACCGCGGCCGGGTCGCGCAGCACCAGCGCACCCTGCCCCAGGTAGGTCAGGGTCAGCATCGGCAGCACCACGCACTGCCAGGAGCGGCGGATCGCCTTGGCGCCGAAGTGGCCCATGTCCGCATACAGCGCCTCGCCGCCGGTCACCGCCAGCACCACCGCACCGAGCACGAACACCGCGTGCCAGTTGTGTTCGGCGAAGAAGCGCACGCCCCACCAGGGGTTCAGCGCATGCAGCACTTCCGGCGCGCGCGTCATGTTGTAGACGCCGATCGCACCCAGCGCCACGAACCAGACCAGGGTGATCGGCCCGAACGCCTTGCCCACCCGCTCGGTGCCGTAGCGCTGGGCCATGAACAGCATCCCCAGCACCACCAGGGTGATCGGCACCACGAACGGCTCCAGCTTGGGTGCGGCCACCTCCAGGCCTTCCACCGCCGACAGCACCGAGATGGCCGGGGTGATCACGCCGTCGCCGAAGAACAGCGAGGCGCCGAAGATGCCGAGGATGCCGACCACGTACATCGAGCGCGAGCCGCCCGGCAGGGTGCGCTGGGCCAGCGCGGTCAGCGCCATGATGCCGCCCTCGCCATCGTTGTCGGCGCGCATGATCACGGTGACGTACTTGACCGTGACCACCAGCATCAGCGCCCAGAACACCAGCGACAGGATGCCCAGCACGGTGTCGTGGTCCGGGGTCAGCCCGTAGTGCGGCGAGAACGCCTCCTTGAGCGTGTACAGCGGACTGGTGCCGATGTCGCCGAAGACCACGCCGATGGCGGTCAGCATCACCCCAAAGCCCGTCTTGGCGTGCGGATCGTGGCTGCCCGGGCGGGCGGCGGAACTGGAGGAGCTGGACATGGTGGGAAGAGTAGCGCCAGAACGTGAAGAAGGAGGGGGAGCCGAGCCGACCCGAGGTCAGCGCAGCGCCGCCTGCAGGGCCTTGCGGATCACCGTGGCGACCTCGTCGCCGTCGGCGGCGGCGTCGCGCGCCATCTTCGCCGCCTCGGCCGGCTTGTAGCCGAGTTGCTGCAGCGCCACCGTGGCCTCGGACACCGCGTCGGTGCCCAGTTGCCCAGTCACAGGTGCGCCGCCACTGAAGTCGGCCGCGCGATCGCGCAGTTCCACCACCATGCGCTCGGCGGTCTTCTTGCCGATACCGGGGATGCGGGTCAGCGCGGTGACGTCGGCGGCGGTGATCAGCCGCGCGAACTCGTCGACGCTGACCCCGGACAGCACCGCCAGCGCGATCTTCGCGCCGATCCCGCTGACCCGCTGCACGTCGCGGAACAGCCGCCGCTCGCCCTCGCGCAGGAAGCCGTACAGCGACACGCTGTCCTCCTTCTGCGCATAGTGAGTGAACAGGATCACGTCGCGACCGACGTCGGGCAGGTCATAGAAGGTGCTCATCGGCGCCTCCAGCTCATACCCCACCCCGCCCACGTCGATCACCAGCCACGGCGGCTGCTTGTAGGCCAGGATCCCGCGCAGACGGCCGATCATGGGGCGCCTCCTTGGAGGCGCCGGGATTGGGGATTGGGGATTGGGGATTGGCAACAGCCGCGCGCGCAGGCGCCGGTCCCGCTTTGGCGAATCCCCAATCCCCAATCCCCAATCCCGGCTCCACTCATTTTCTGCTCCACGCCTGCTGCGTGCTGACGCCCAGGCGCTGCGCGGTGGCGCGCACGTGGGCATGGGTGATGGCGACGGCCAGCGCATCGGCGGCGTCGGCCTGAAGTTTGCCGGTCAGGCTCAGCATGAGACCGACCATGTGTTGCACCTGCTGCTTCTCCGCCGCGCCCTTGCCGACCACGGCGAGCTTGATTTCCTTGGCGGCGTACTCGTGCACCGGCAGTTCGCGCAGCACCGCCGCGCAGATCGCCGCGCCGCGGGCATGGCCGAGCTTCAGCGCCGCATCGGCGCTCTTGCCCATGAACACCCGCTCGATCGCCACTTCCTGCGGCCGGTACTCCTCGATCAGCGCATCCAGCCCGTACAGCAGGCGCTTGAGCCGCAGCGCGAAATCGCCCTCGCCCAACAGCAGCAGCGGGGCGTGGTGCACATGACGGGTGCGGCCGGCCGCGTCCACGTCGATGATGCCGACGCCAGTGCGCTGCGAGCCGGGGTCGATGCCGAGGATACGCGTCGTGCCGGGACCCGGGACCCGGGACCCGGGACCCGGGGAAGCGCCGGTCGCCCGAGCGGCACTACTCCGTGCAGCCACCGACGCCAGCAATGGCTCCGGTGCCGGCGAAGCGCTCTTACGGGTCCCGGGTCCCGGGCCCCGGGCCCCGGGTTTCATGGCTTCAGCCCCCGTCACTCAGCGCGGCCTGGTCGACGTTGGAATAGACGTTCTGTACGTCGTCCAGGTCTTCCAGCATGTCCAGCAGCTTGCGCACCTGCACCGCGGTGTCGCCGTCCACGGCGATGTCGTTGTCGGCGCGGAAGGTGATTTCGGCATGGTCGGCGGACAGGCCGGCCGCGTCCATGGCGTCCTTGACCGCCTGGAACGCCTCCGGCGCGGTCAGCACGTCGATCGCGCCGTCCTCGGGGTAGACCACGATATCGTCGGCACCGGCCTCGATCGCGACCTCGGTGATCTTTTCCTCGTCGGCGCCGGCGGCGAAGGTGAGCACGCCCAGGCGCTTGAACATGAAGGCCACCGAGCCATCGGTGCCCATGTTGCCGCCGCACTTGCTGAAGGCATGGCGCACGTCGGCCACGGTGCGCACGCGGTTGTCGGTCAGGCAGTCGACGATCACCGCCACCCCGCCCGGGGCGTAGCCCTCGTAGCGAACTTCCTCGTACTCCACGCCTTCCAGCTCGCCGGTGGCCTTCTTGATCGCGCGCTCGATGACGTCCTTGGACATGTTCGAGGCCAGCCCCTTGTCCATCGCCACGCGCAGCCGCGGGTTGTTGGACGGATCGCCGCCGCCGGCGCGCGCGGCGACGCCGATCTCGCGGATGATCTTGGTGAAAATCTTGCCGCGCTTCGCATCGGATGCGTTCTTGCGGGCTTCGATCGAGGGGCCTCTACCCATGGGGCGTTCCGGACAGTTGTAAGGACAAGGCGCGGATTTTACCTGATGCCGCGCACATCCCGCGGCCCGGCCGCGCCGACGACCGAACGCGCATGCGACCGGCGCATGCAGCCCGTTCCCCGGGCGGCGCCCGCTCCAGCGCGCGCCGGCCCGTGCTGCCGGTCAAACCTTGGCGGACTGTCTACCCATGCGCGCCACATCGCTGCCAGAACTGTCATGCCCCACCTGGAGGCTGAACGCGCAAGTCGCGCCCGCTTTCCATCGCACTAAAAGGAGATCCTATGTCACGCACCACCCCCGCCCCCGCCTCCTTCCTGTCGCTGGCCCTGCGCTGCCTGGGCCTGCTCGCCCTCGCCGTCCCGGGCCTGGCCAGCGCCCAGACCGATGCCTTCCGGGGCAGCTACCGGGCCGGCTTCACCACCTATTCGATCAGCGGCCAGGAACCCCGCGCAGCGGGCAAGTACCCGGTCTACGTGCATATCGGTGGGACCGGCGAGAACTACCAGAGCAATTGGGCGATGGCCGCAGTGAATGCCGCGGCGGCCAAGGGTTTCGTGGCGGCCTCGGTGGAGTACGACAACGCCAGTTTCGGCAGCTGCGGCGTCATCGGCAACCGCGCCAAGGCCATCTTCGACGCGCAGAATCTCAACAGCGCCATCGCCCAGATATGCGCCCGCGACAAGGCCGACTGCTCCAAGGGCGTGGTGACCGGCGGCCTCAGCCAGGGCTCGATCATCTCGGTGCTGGCGCACGATTACGATCCCCGGGTCGCCGCCTCGTTCGGCCAGGGCACCGGCACGACCTACACTGCCTACTACAACCTGGCATCCTGCGTCGCCGACGGCAACCACAGCCTGCCGTCCGATCGCCTGCGCATCATCAACGGTGAACGCGACATGTTCGTCGGCGGCACCGAGAACATCGCCCGCACGCAGGCGCAACTGGTCACCGGCCTGCGCTGCGACGGGCAGCAGTCGTGCTTCCGCAGCAACGGCAGCGGCTGGTACGTCGTCAAGGACCGGGAAGTGCAGGACCTCTACGCCGACCACTGCTTCATGGGCTTCGGCGGCTATCCCGGCACCCAGTGCACGGGCATTCTGGTCGACGGCAACTACCGCAGCGGCACCGCCGCCTGGGCGCTCAACCCCACGCTGGACTGGCTGAAGACCTTCGTGACGCCCTGAGCGACGGCATCGCACCGTACCGGCGCAGGGCCGTCGCGGCAGACACCGCGACGCGGCGCCGGCCGCCGCTGGACGCTCGATGTTGGCGACCGGCTCAGGCGGCGAAGCGGCCGTCGCGCAGGAAGGCGGCGGTCTGCCGCGCGGCCTCCGCCGAAAACAGCAGGCCGCTGTGGCTGGCGCGCACCCGGCAGTGATCGCCCAGGCCGGGCACCCGGGTCTCGGTCAGGGCCACGCTGCCGTCGGACTCGGGCCCCAGCGCGGCGAAGCGTGCGCCCAGCCCGCGCGCCACGGTGCCGGCGACCACGCCGACCTCGGCCGGGCCGTCCCAACGCGCCACGCCCTGTTGCAACAGCGCTGCGCTGCGGCCCAGCGCCACGCCCAGCCGTTGTTGCGCCAGGGCGCGCGCCGCCGCACTGCCCGTCAACGGGCTGCCCAGGCACACCACCCGGGCCACCGGCAGCGAGGGCGCCTGCTGCAAGGCCTGCAACGCGATCAGGCCGCCGAGGCTATGCCCGACCAGGGCCACCGGACCGGCAGCGGCCAGCCGCTCGATGCGCGCCTGCAGCCGCGGAAGCGCGGCCTCGGCGCCGCCGAAGGCGGTCGAGTAACCGAAGCTGGCGACACGCCAGCCTCCACGGCGCAGGCGCAACGCCAGCGGCAGCAGCCACGGCCGCGCATTCCAGATGCCGTGCAGCACCAGCACCCGCGGCGCAGCAGCCACAGGCGGCTCAGCCGCAGGTGGTGCGGACGATGTGATTGCTGCCATCCAGGAACACGTTGAGTCGGTCCAGACGCAGGTCGCGGGTCACCGCCTGGCCCGGCGCGATCGGCCGCACCACGCCGGCTCCGCTCTCCTTCCAGATCCGGCTCATGGTCGCCTGGGTGGCTTCCTGGCCGACAGCCCAGGCCACCGCGTCGACATTGCAGCGGCCGTCGCCTTGCACGGTCGGGCCGGCACTGGCCGGCTGCAACGATGCCGGCGGCGCGCACGCGGCCAGCAGCGGCAGCACGGCGGCGATTCCCATCCACGGTCGGAACATGACGCGTTCTCCTGCAGGCTGGACAGGCTTGCACTCTAACGCGCCGGCGTTGCCGCGATGTCGACGCAGCGGCGCCCGGGCCGTGCCCGGCCGCAGGGCGTCAGGCCGCGCGCGGCGGCCGGCGCAGGATGAATTCGAGATCGCGCACCTGCCCCACCGGGAACTCGTAGGTGCCGACCTTCTCGAAGCCGTAGCGCGCATAGAAACGCTGCGCACCGAGGTTCTCCGACCACACGCCGACCCACAGCGTGCGCGGGCCGTCGCGTTCCAGCCAGGCCAGGGCGGTGTCGAACAGGCGGGCGCCCCACCCGCCGTTCTGATGCGCGCGCAGCAGGTACAGGCGCTTCAGTTCGCCGTCGCCGGGTTGCACCTCGGCGTGCGGCAGACCGCAGGGGCCGGCCGCGGCGTGCCCGACCACGGCACCATCGTGCTCGACCAGCCAGATCGCGTAGTCCGGATGCGCCAGCACGACCTGGGCGCGCTCCAGCGAGTAGGCCTCGTCGAGGAAGGCCTGCAGATCCTGCGCCGGATACAGATGGCCGAAGGTTTCGCAGAAAGTGGCCGTGGCGATGCGGGTCACCGCCGCGGCATCGTCCGGCGTGGCGCGGCGAATCAACACGACTCAGCGCGCCGGGTGCGTGGCGTCGGCGTCGGCCTCTTCGCCGTCGTCCTCGTCCTCGTCGTCGCCTTCTTCCTCGTCCTCTTCTTCCTCGTCGTCTTCCTCGTACTCGTAATCGTCCTCGCCGAAGTCCTCGCCGTCCCAACGGCCCTCCGGATCCGGCACGAACGCCAGCGGTGCGTTGGCGCCGCTGCCGGCACGCACCAGCCAGCCGCCGAACACGCGCGCGCGCTGGGTGACGATGGCCTCCACTGCGCCCTCGTTGCCGAGGGTTTCCCACTCCAGATTGAATGCGGTCTCGCTCATATGTCGGCCTGCGCTACGGTTGGAAGAAAAAGGGATCACTGCGCCTGCGGGCGCACCTGCACGTGCACTTCGGCCAGCTGCGCGTCGGCGATCGGCGACGGCGCGTCGGTCATCAGGTCCTGCGCGCCGGTGGTCTTGGGGAACGGGATCACGTCGCGGATCGACTCGGTGCCGGCCATCAGCGCAGCGATGCGGTCGATGCCGAAGGCGATGCCGCCGTGCGGCGGCGCGCCGTAGTTCAGCGCATCCAGCAGGAAGCCGAACTTGGCGCGCGCTTCCTCGGCGCCGATGCCGAGCAACTCGAACACCGCGCTCTGCATGTCCGGGCGATGGATACGGATCGAACCGCCGCCGATCTCGTTGCCGTTGAGCACCATGTCGTAGCCGCGCGACACCGCGGTCTTGGCGTGCGTGCGCAGCTCGGCGATGTCGTCCACCGCCGGCGCGGTGAACGGGTGATGCAGGGCCACGTAGCGCTGCGCCTCCTCGTCCCACTCGAACATCGGGAAATCGGTGACCCACAGCGGCCGCCAGCCGTCGGCGACCAGGTTGAAGTCCTTGCCGGCCTTCAGACGCAGCGCGCCCATGAAGTCGGAGACCTTGCCGTAGGCGCCGGCACCGAAGAACACGATGTCGCCGTTGCCGGCGCCGACGTGGGCGAGCAGCGCGGCGAACGCGGCCTCGCCGAAGAACTTCTGGATCGGCGAGCTGATCTCGCCGCTGTCGGCGATCTTGATGTAGGCCAGGCCCTTGGCGCCGTACTTGGCGGCGTGCGCGGCGTATTCGTCGATCTGCTTGCGCGAGAGGCTGGCGCCGCCGGGAATGCGCAGCGCGGCGACGCGGCCGTCGGGATCGGCGGCCGCGGCGCTGAACACCGCGAAGTCGCTGTCCTTGACCAGCTCGGCCACGTCGGTCAGTTCCAGCGCGATGCGCAGGTCCGGCTTGTCCGAACCGTAGCGGCGCATGGCCTCGGCCCAGGTCATGCGCGGGAATTCGGCGGCCAGCTCGACGTCGACCACCTCCTTGAAGATGGCGCGCACCATCGCTTCGACGAAGTCCTGCACGTCGCGCTCGCGCACGAAGGCGAACTCCATGTCGAGCTGGGTGAACTCGAGCTGGCGGTCGGCGCGCAGTGCTTCGTCGCGGAAGCAGCGCGCGATCTGGTAGTAGCGGTCGAAGCCGGCCACCATCAGGATCTGCTTGAACAGCTGCGGCGACTGCGGCAGCGCGTAGAACTCGCCCGGGTGCATGCGCGCCGGCACCAGGAAGTCGCGCGCGCCTTCCGGGGTGGCCTTGGTCAGGATCGGAGTCTCGATGTCCTGGAAGCCGCGCTCGTCCAGGTAGCGGCGCAGCGCTTGCACCAGCTTGATGCGGGTGCGCTGCATGCGCTGCATCTCCGGACGGCGCAGATCCAGGTAGCGGTACTTCAGGCGGGTTTCCTCGCCCGGGTTCTCGTGCGCGTGGAACGGTAGCGGCGCGGCCTTGTTGAGTACGGTGATGGCCGTGGCGATCACTTCGACCTTGCCGCTGCGCAGCTTGTCGTTGACCGCATGCCGCGCGCGCACCACGCCCTCGACCTGCAGCACGTCCTCGTAGCCGAGGCTGGCGGCGACCTTGAACACCTCCGCGTTCTCGGGCTCCACCATCACCTGCACGATGCCTTCGTGGTCGCGCAGGTCGATGAAGCACACGCCGCCGAGGTTGCGGGCCACGTCGGTCCAGCCGGCCAGGGTGACGGTTTGGCCGATCAGGGTCTCGTCGACCAGGCCGCAGAAGTGGGTACGCATCGCTAGCTCCAAACAGGGGGCGCCCGGCGCAGAAGGCGCCGGCAAGCCCGGTATTCTGCGGCGGCGCGTCGGCCCGGGCAAATCGCGTGTGACTCATCCTGGCTTAAGTTGGCCTGCGGCTATAGTCCGCGCACCATTCACGGGGAGGAGAGAACCCATGTTGAAGCACCTTGTTGGCTGGCTGGTGATCGCCGCGCTGGCCCTGTCCAGCGCCCCGGCCGCGGCCCAGAGCGCCCGCGCCTACGCCCCGCAGGACCTGCGGCAACTGTCGATCCCCGGCCGGGTCCGGGTGATCGAGCGCGAATACGCCGACCAGTCGCGCGGCCGGCAGATCCCCGACGACCAGCTCGAGTTCTACCTGGACCAGATCGACCGCGGCTGGGGCTTCGGCAACATCCAGCAGGACATCGCCACCTCGCTGCGCGGCAGCGGCGGCGGCTGGCGGCAGGAGCCGGGCTTCGACGGCCGCACCGTCGCCTGCTCCAGCAACGACCGCCGCCGCCAGCAGTGCGCAACGCCATTCCGCGGGCCGGCCCGGCTGGTCGGCACCCTGTCCGATTCGCCCTGCATCGAAGGCCGCACCTGGGGCTCGGCGCCCGGCGTGGTGTGGGTGGACCAGGGCTGTCGCGGCCGCTTCGTCGAAGGGCGCGGCGGACCGGGCGGCAACTGGGGTGGCGGCGGCGGTGGCGGTGGCGGCGTGGCCGGCACCGTACGCTGCGAAAGCCAGGACCAGCGCCAGCGCGTGTGCCCGACCGGCTGGCGCAACGCCATGCTGGTGCGGCAGCTGTCGGACACCCGCTGCATCGAGGGCCGCACCTGGGGGGCACGCGATGGCGCGGTGTGGGTCGACGACGGTTGCCGCGGCGAGTTCGCGGAGGGCCGCGGCGGCGGTGGCTGGGGGCCGGGCCGGCCGCCGCTGGACAACGGCTACACAGTGACCTGCAGCAGCGACGACAAGCGCCTGCGCACCTGTGCCTGGGACCGCCGCCAGGGCCGCCCGGTGCTGATCGAACAGCTGTCCGGCACCACCTGCGCGGAAGGCCGCACCTGGGGCTACGAAGGCAATACGGTGTGGGTCAACGGCGGCTGCCGGGCACGCTTCGGGGCGCGCTGAGGCAGGGCGAAGGCCGGGCCGCGGGGCCCGGTCTTCCAGGTTTCTAGTGTGGATGCCTGCGTAGGAGCGGCTTCAGCCGCGACCGGGCGTTACCGAGAATGCCCGGTCGCGGCTGAAGCCGCTCCTACGTGGAGCAGCGCGGGGTTCAGGTCGCCGCAGGCTTGGCGGCGGCAGGCGCCGGTGCCGGGGTGGCGGCGGCTGCCGGCTTGGCCGGTGCGTCGGCCGCTGGCGCGGCGGCGGGTTTGCTGTCCCCACTGCCGCCGGTGCTGCCGGATTCGGCGAGGTTGCGCTTCTTGTCGCCGTCCTTCTTGAAGTCGGTCTCGTACCAGCCGCTGCCGGACAGGCGGAACGCCGGCGCGGTGAGCTGGCGCTTGACCGCGGGGGCGGCGCAGGACGGGCAGGTCTCCGGATCGGGATCGGACAGTTTCTGCAGGCGGTCGAAGCTGTGACCGCATGCGGCACATTGGAAAGCGTAGATCGGCATGGCGGCAAAAACGCGAGAGCAACGGAGGCGGCCAGTATGGGGGCCGCACGCCGGCTTTCAAGCATTCACGCTCATGCCGGCCCGGGCTGCGGGCGCGGCGGCGTCTCCGGCGCGCCCGCGGGCGGCGTCGGCGCATGCGTGTCCGGGACCTCAGCGACTGGCTCGGCAGGCGCCTGCGCAGACGCGGCATCCGCCGGCGCGGCCGGCGCCGCCTCCAACGGGCTGACGTCAAACGGCATGCGCAGCAGCAGCGCCGGCAGCAGCGTGGTCAGGGCCGCGTACAGCAGCAAGGCACCGAACAGCGCGTCGGCGATGGCGAAGCGGTCGCGCAGGATCCCGGCCAGGACCAAGGTGAAGATCAGCGTCGGCGACAGCGCCAGCGACACCCGCAGGCTGCTGCGCGCGCCCTCGCCGAACAGCACCCGCCGCTGCAGCCAGAGGATGCCGATGCGCAGCGGCAGCACGCAGGCGGTCAGGGCCAGGCCCAGGCCGAGCGCCTGCAGGCTCAGCGCCCCGCTCGGCACCTTGGTGCCGGCGTTGAAGAAGTAGAACGGCACGAAGAACGAGGCGAACAGGCGCACCGCCTGCAGGTTCTCGTCGGAGGCCAGCAGCGGCATGCGCTGGCGCAGCAGCCGCGCCACCAACCCGGCGATGAACGCGCCGACCAGGTAGTACACGCCCAGCGAATAGGTGATGTAGGCGGCGATCAGGCCGACCATCACCAGCAGCGAGAACTCCGAGCCCGGCGCCTGCGGCGCCACCCAGCGCCCCAGAGCCACGAACAGCAGCGGCAGGCCGACCAGCATCGCCAGCAGCGCCAGGCTGGACAGGCCCATCTGCCAGGGATCGCCGGCCTGCAGGATCACGAACAGCGCCGCCAGCGCCAGCAGTTCACCGGCGATGGCCTTGCTGGTGACCCAGAAGCGCTCTTCCTCGTCCAGCCCCAGCCGCCCCAGCGACTCGATGATGAAACCGGTGGAAGGCGTCAGCAGCGCCAGCGCCAGCAATCCGGCCGCCTGCCACGACAACCCGGCGTAGCGCCAGGCCAGCCAGCCGACGCCGAACAGGGTGGCGCTGCGCACCACCAGGTGCAGCAGCAGCGGCCACAGCCCGCGACGCAACGCCTTCGGATCCACTTCCAGGCCGGCGAACAGGAACAGCGAGGAGATGCCGAGCGTGGCCAGCAGGGTCACCACCGGGTCGTGCGCACGCGGCCCCATCGCCAGCATCGCGATGATGCCGAACAGCAGGCAGGTCAGCGGCGCCGGCATCTTGAAGCGCTGCAACGCGCGCGGGATCACCAGCAGGGCGAAGATCAGCAGCAGGTAGATCAGTTCGTGGCTCATCGGGCAGGAGATTCCGGTGGGGACCCGCCAGCGGCGGCAGCGGCGATGATGCCGGTTCGCCCGTGTGGTGCGCCATCACGGCGGGGCGCGTGCGGCGCCAGAGCGCAGCGACACGTCTATGCGAGGACCACCTGCCTCGCTACAAAGGAACCGTCGCGCATGGCGGCGGACATGGCTGACAAGGACACCCACGGCGGCGCACACGCCGCGATCTCGCTGGAGGACAGTTCCGGCGGCCAGCCGTCCAATCCCTGGGTGGCGCACGCCAACGCCCCCTCCCGGAACGCGGCTGAGACCGCCACGGCCACCTCAGCCGCCCGCCGCCACTGCCGCTGCGCGTGCCGCCGCATCGCGCCGGGCGCGTCTTTCATGCCGATTTGCGCATGATGCATGAATTCGCAAGATCGCGGTCACACGCACGAAATCGCTCGATCGGACCATAAGCGCCCCTCACGCAAGCCGCGCACCCGATGACCGTTTCGGCGTATTTCCGCACCCCTTCTCCAACCCTGCTGGCCCTGGCGCTGGCCACCAGCATCGCCTGCGCCCACGCCGCCGAAACTACCGACGGCGCCGACGGCACCGCCCCGGCCGACGGCAGCGACCGCGTCTCGACCCTGGACCAGGTGCAGGTGCTCGGCCAGGCCACCACCTACGCCAAGATCAACGTCAGCAAGGAGGCGCTGGACCGCCAGTTCGCGATGAGCAGCGTCAACGACGCGCTCAACGAGCTGCCCGGCGTGATCGCCACCGAGGCCGATGCGTTCGGCTCCTCCGACTGGGGCACGCAGATCAGCATGCGCGGCTTCGTCACCAACCGCGACGACCAGCAGATCGGCACCACCATCGACGGCGTGCCCAACGGCGGCTCGGCCTACGGCGGCGGCGCCAAGGCCAACCGCTTCATCGACACGCTGGACCTGGAGACGGTGGAAGTCAGCCAGGGCACCGCCGACATCGCCTCGCGCTCCAACGAAGCGCTGGGCGGCACCCTCAACTTCCTCACCAGTGATCCGCTGGAGCAGCAGCGCGTGCGCATGGCCTTCGGCATCGGCGACAACCAGGCGCGCAAGTACTACGCGCGCTACGACAGCGGCGACCTCGGCGGCACCCGCGCCTGGGTCAGCGGCTCGCACGCCAGCAACGACGACTGGATCGACGGCAGCGGCCACACCACCCGCGACCACCTGGCCGGCAAGTTCGTCAGCGACCTCGGCGCGTGGACGCTCAGCGGCTACCTGTCCTACGACGACGCCAACGAGTCGGAATACAGCAGCGTCACCCCGGCGCAGTTCGCCACCGATCCGGACCACGACCTGCTCACCGGCAAGCTCACCGGCATCCCCTACTACGACCAGAACTACCGCTCCGGCTCGCGCGCGCTGCGCAAGAACACCTTCGGCTACCTGCGCGGACAGTTCGACGGCGGCAACGGCTTCAAGGCCACCCTGACCGGCTACGGGCACCGCATGCAGGGCCGTGGCGACTGGATCCCGCCCTACCTGGTGGACGTCACCAACGACGGCGCCGGGCGTCCCGAGTCCGAATACACCGGCGGCCACACCGTGTACGGCGGCAGCGCCCTGGGCAAGCTCTACTTCGTCACCCCCAGCGGCGCGGCCGCGAGCATGCTGCCGGGCTGCGCCGACACCGCGACCCTGCCGGCCGAGTCCAACCCGGCCTGCTACCCGGCCGGCTCGCTGCCGGTGCAGTCCTACCGCCACAGCCACTACGACAACCAGCGCGGCGGCGTCACCGCCGACGTGGAGTGGGCGCAGGATTTCGGCGGGCTGCACAACACCGTGCGCGGCGGCCTGTGGCTGGAACGCTACGACCGCAGCGTCACCCGCGATTGGCACCGCCTGCTCAACGTCGGCACCAACATCGCCTTCGACCACGTGCCGTACTGGGTGCAGTTCAAGGACGACTACCGCACCGACGAGCAGATGTACTACGCCGAGGACGTGATGCGCTACGGCGACTTCGCCTGGCGCGTGGGCGTCAAGCAGTTCTTCGTCGACCAGACCCGCGACCGCCGCATCGGCGATGCCGCGCACATCGAGTCGGATTCGCACTCCGATCCGCTGTTCTCCGCCGGCCTGACCTGGACCACGCCGCTCAAGGGCGTGGAAGCCTTCGCCGGCTTCTCGCAGAACTTCGCCGCGATTCCCTCCGGCGTGCTCGGCGAGACCGATCCGCTGGTGCTGAGCAAGGTCAAGCCGGAAACCGCCGACAACGTCGAGGTGGGCCTGCGCATGAGCCGCTGGCCGCTGACTGGCAGCATCACCCTGTACGACATCCGCTTCGACAACCGCATCGTCTACGTGCCGGCCAACTTCGTCACCGGCATCGACTACCTGGGCGAGACCGATGGCGTCTACGAGAACTTCGGCGGCGTGCACGCACGCGGCGTGGAACTGGCGTTGGGCTACGCCTGGGACAACGGCTGGCGGCTCAACGGCGCCTACACCTACAACAAGGCGACCTATCTGGGCAGCGGCAACGCCGCGCGCGACCAGGCGTTGGAGATCGCACCGGGCTCGCAGGTGATCGGCCAGCCGCGGCAGACCCTGGTGCTGTCGGCCGACTGGCAGGGCCAGCGCTGGCACGGCGGCCTGTCCGGCCGCTACCTCGGCCGGCGCTACCTGGACGCGGCCAACAGCGCGGCGCTGGATGCGGTGACCACCTTCGACGCCAATCTCGGCATCGCCCTGGGCGCGCTGAGCCCGCAATTGCAGCAGGCCAAGCTGGACCTGGTGATCAGCAACCTCACCGACAAGCGCTACCTCAATGGCGTGGACGGCAGCGACAGCGCCTTCATCGCGCCGCCGCGCACCGTCGGCCTGACCTTCATGGTCGACCTGTAACCGGCGCCATGGCAGTCTCGCGGCGGCGGCCGATCCCGGCCGCCGCCGTATTGCACCTCCCCGGACCGCCATGACCGACCAGACCCGCCGCCGGCTGCTCCGCGCCGGCCTCACCGCCAGCGCCGCCGGATTGCTGCCGCCGAGCATCGCCCGCGCCGCGGCGATCGCCCCGGACGTGCGCAGCGGTACCCTCGACGATCTGCAGCACGTGGTGATCCTGATGCAGGAGAACCGCGCCTTCGACCATTACTTCGGCAGCCTGGCCGGCGTGCGCGGCTTCGGCGACCGCTTCCCGATCCCGGCGCCGACGCTGCCCGGCATCGCCCCGCGCACGGTGTGGCTGCAGCCCAGCGCCGACGGCAGCCGTCCACTCGCGCCGTTTCCGCTGCGCACCGCGCACAACTTCGCCACCATGCGCGTGCAAGGCACCCCGCATACCTGGCCGAACGCACAGCAAGCCTGGGACCACGGTCGCATGGGCCAGTGGCCGGCAGCCAAGCGCGACCACGCGCTGGCCCACTACGAACGCGACGACCTGCCGTTCCAGTTCGCCCTGGCCGAGACCTTCACCGTCTGCGACGCCTACCACTGCGCGATCCAGGCCGGCACCAATCCGAACCGCGTGTTCCTGTGGACCGGGCAGAACGATCCGCACGCGCGCGCCGGCGGCCCGGCGATCGCCAACTCGCACGACAACTTCCCGGAACTGGGCGGCGACCCGGACGACTACCGCTGGCCCAGCTACGTCGAGGCGCTGCAGCAGGCCGGCGTGTCGTGGCAGATCTACCAGGACATGGCCGACAACTTCACCGACAACCCGCTGGCCGGCTTCGCGCCGTTCCGCGCGGCCTGGCGCGGCGCGCCCGGGCACGATCCGCAGTTGCGCGCACGCGGCATCTCCAGCCGCAGCCTGGCGCAGTTGCGCGAGGACGTGCTGGCCGCGCGGCTGCCGTCGGTGAGCTTCATCATCGCCGACGCCGCCGGCAGCGAGCATCCGGATCCTTCCAGCCCGGCGCAGGGCGCGGCCTACACCGCGCGCGTACTCGACGCGCTGACCGCCGATCCGAAGGTGTGGGCGCGCACCGCGCTGCTGCTGATGTTCGACGAGAACGACGGCTTCTTCGACCACGTGCCACCGCCGGCACCGCCCTCGCCCGACCCGGCCGCCGCTGGCGGCTGGGCCGGCGCCTCCAGCGTCGCGACCGACGGCGAATACCACCTGCATCCGGCGCCGGGCGATGCCAAGGCAGACCCGCCGGAACTGCGCGGGCGTCCCTACGGCCTCGGCCCACGGGTGCCGCTGTACGTGATCTCGCCGTGGAGCAGCGGCGGCTGGGTCGATTCGCAGGTCTACGACCACACCTCGGTGCTGCGGCTGCTGGAGCGCCGCTTCGGTGTCGCCGCCAGCGGCCTGACCCCGTGGCGCCGCGCGGTCTGCGGCGACCTGCTCGATGCCTTCGATTTCCGCCAGGCCGACACGCGCCCGTTCATCGCCGACCTGCCGGATGTGCGCGAGGCGGCGGCGCGGGCCGCGGCGCTGCGCGAGCATGCGCTGCCGACGCTGCCGACGCAGTTGCAGGCGCCGCGGCAAGCGTTCGGCGTGCGCCGTTCGCGCGCGCTGCCGTATCGGCCGACGGTGCAGTTGCACTACGTCCTCGAGCGTGGCGAGGTGCAATTGCGCATGACCAACACCGGGTCCGCGGCGGTCCTGCACGTCTACGACCGCCACCTCCTCGACGCGATCCCGCGCCGCTACACGGTGGGCGCCGGTGCGTCGCTGGACGGCACCTGGACCACCTACGACGGCGACTACGACCTGTGGCTGCTCGGCCCCAACGGCTTCCACCGCCACTACCGCGGCGACCTGAGCGCACCGCTGCTGCAGGCCGAGATCGCCCAGGACCCGGACGATGCGCAGGCGCTGTGCCTGGTCTTGCGCAACGCCGGCACCGCCCCGCTCGACGTGTCCCTGGAACCGGCCGCCTACGCCCAGGCGCAACCGCACCAACGGCTGACGCTGGCGCCCGGCGCCGAGCAGCGCATGCGCTGGAGCGCCAAGCCGAGCGGCGGCTGGTACGACCTGTGGCTGGTCCAGGACAACGCGCGCCAGCGCCTGGCCGGCCGCGTGGAAACCGGCAAGCCCGGCATCAGCGACCCGGCGATGGGCGGACCGGCGCGGTTGTATCAGGAGCCCGCCGGAGGCGGGCGGGATTGGGGAGTCGGGAATGGGGATTCGTAACAACGTCCGGGATTTGGGATTTGGGGTTTGGGATTTGGGATTCGCGAAAGCGCAACCGCGCGCCGACACGCTTTTGCCAATCCCGAATCCCCAATCCCGGCTGTTACGAATCCCCAATTCCAAATTCCTAATCCCGGCTCTCAAGCACCCCGAGCGTCCGCAGCCAGGTTTCCACCAGCTGCGGCCACTGCGCGACTGGCAGGTTCTTCGCGCGCAAACCGAAAGCGTGGCCGCCATGGGCGTAGATGTGCATTTCCGTCGGCACGTCGGCATGGTTGAGCGCGACGTAGTACGCCAGTACCTGCGAGATGCCGTCCACATAGTCGTCCTGCGCCTGCAGCAGGAAGGTCGGCGGTGTGTCGGCGACGACGCGGATGTCCGGACGCAGCCCCAGATCGGTGAAATCGCGGGTGTCGGCGTCCTCGTCCTCGTGCACCCACAGATGGCCCGGATACACGGCGATGGCGAAGTCCGGGCGGCAGCTCACGCGATCGGCAGCGTCCACCAACGGATAGGTGCGCTGGGCGAAGTGCGTGCTGGTCGCGGCCACCAGGTGCCCACCGGCGGAAAAGCCCATCACACCGATCTTGTGCGGATCCACGCCCCAGGTCGCGGCCTGTTGCCGCACCAGGCCCAGCGTGCGCTGCGCGTCCTGCAGCGCAGTCTGCACCTTGGGGTAGTAACGACGGTCATCGACCCAGGTCGGCCCCGAGTTCGGCACGCGGTACTTCAGCAGCACGCAGGTGATGCCGCGCGAGACCAGCCAGTCGCAGATCTCCGTGCCCTCCAGGTCCATCGCCAGCATCTGGTAGCCGCCGCCGGGAAACACCACCACCGCCGCGCCGGTGTTGTGGCCCTGCGCCGGGTACACGGTCATGGTCGGCCGGCTGACGTTGTCGATCCGGGCCCCGGGACCGCCCGTTTCCGGCTTCGGATGCGGCAAGGCATCCGGCACCGCGCCGGGCCAGATCGGCACCTGCACGTGGCCGGGCGAGGGTTCCCAGACCCGCGCCTGCGCGGCGTGGGCAAACAGACCGATGGCGATGGCCAACGAACAGCATACGAATCGACGCATGGGATGCTCCGAACAGGATTGGGAATGGAAGAAACCGCACGAGGGCGCACGGCCGCGGCAGCTGTGGCCGTTGGGTGCAACGCAGGCGATCGCACGCGCATCGGCACGAGGGCACAGCCGATGATCACGAACAGCGTCTCGCAGGAACGGCTCTTGCCCCCTGTTGTGCGATCAACCGCGACGGACTTTCCCGGTAAAGCCCGTCGCGGCTGAAGCCGTTCCTATGAAAGAGCGACCTGCATCCGGCGCGATGCGGCGAACGCAGGCGATCAAACGCGCAAAGCTGCCGCCTAGCCGGCGCGCGTTGCCTGCGCAGGCAACGACGCGGCCACCGCCTGCGCCACCGCCTTCAGCGTCGCATCGCGCGCGGCGCTGTCGACGCTTGCGCCGTTGAGGTAGGCGGTGAGCAGCAGCGGCGTGGCTCGCCCCGGCGCCCAGATGATGGCAATGTCGTTGCGGGTGTCGGTGCCGTTGCTGCCGGTCTTGTCGCCGATCTGCCAGCCCGCCGGCAGGCCGGCGCGCAGGCAGTCCTTGCCGGTGCGGTTGTCGCGCATCCAGCCGATCAGGCGCTGCCGCGAGACGGGTTGCAGCGCCTCGCCGAGCAACAGGGTGCGCATCGTCGCGGCCATCGCCGCGGGCGTGGTGGTGTCGCGCGGATTGCCGGCGACGAAGTCGTTCATGCCTGGCTCGTTGCGGTCCAGCTGGGTCTGCGTATCGCCCAGCGCCCGCAGGAAGCGGGTCACCCCGGGCGGGTCGCCGACCAGCGGCAGCAGCAGGTTGGCCGCGGTGTTGTCGCTGTAGATCATCGCCGCACGGCACAGCTCGGCCACGCTGAGCGTGCCGCCGACATGGCGCTCGGACACCGGTGCATTCCCCAGCAGATCCGCCTTGCGCACCGGCACGCGCCGTTCCAGGGACAGTTCGCCGCGGTCGACCCGCTGCAGCACCGCTCCCGCCAATAGAAATTTGAAGGTACTGCACAGCGGGAAGCGCTCGTCCTGGTGCTGTCCGCCCAGCCTCGCGCCGCTGCCGTCGAGCAGGCTCACGCCCAACCGGCCACCACTGCGACGCTCGATGTCGGCCAAGCGCTGTTGCAGCGTGGGCGCAGGATGTTGCGCGGTTTTTGCCTGTACTGCAGCCACCGCCAGCAGGCTCGCGCCCATGCCCACGCCCTGCAGGAACCGTCGTCTCGTCAGCATCGTCCACCTCCGTCGGGAGCCAGGATGATGGCCGCATTGACCTGCCCCCACCAGCGAGGTTATTCAATCGCACCAATGAGAAAAATTGATATCTGGCGATGATCCGTCCGCACCTGCCGTTGAACGCCCTGCGTGCCTTCGAGGCCGCGGCGCGACACCAGAACCTGACCCGCGCCGCCGCCGAGCTGTGCGTGACCCAGGCCGCGCTGAGCCACCAGATCAAGCAGTTGGAGGTGCGCCTGGGCGTGGTGCTGTTCCAGCGCCTGCCGCGCGGCGTGGCCCTGACCGACGAGGGCCTGCGTCTGCATCCGGTGCTGACCGAGGCGTTCGACCGCATCGCCTCCACCCTGCAGCGCTTCGCCGGCGGCCGCTACCGCGAGACGCTGAGCGTGGGCGTGGTCGGCACGTTCGCAGTGGGCTGGCTGCTGCCGCGGCTGGATGCGTTCCACGCCGCGCATCCGGACATCGAACTGCGCGTGTACACCCACAACAACCGCGTCGACCTCGCCGGTGAAGGCCTGGACCTGGCGATCCGCTTCGGCGACGGCGACTGGCAGGGCGAGTACGCCACGCCGATCCTGGACGCCCCCTTCGCACCGGTGTGCGCGCCGGTGCTGGCGCCGCTGCTGCGCACGCCCGCAGACCTCGCCAGGACCACCCTGCTGCGCTCCTACCGGCTGGACGAATGGCCGCGCTGGCTGCAGGCCGCCGGCGCACCCGAGGTGCTGGCCGGCGGCCCGATCTGCGATGCCTCGCTGACCCTGGCCAGCATTGCCGCGGCCGGCCACGGCGTCGCCCTGCTGCCGCTGCGCCTGTTCGCCCAGGACCTGGATACCGGGCGCCTGCTGTGCCCGTTCCCGACCCGCATCGACCTGGGCCGCTACTGGCTGACCCGGCTGCGTTCGCGCGCGGAAAGCGACGCCGGCCGGCGCCTGCACCAATGGTTGCTGGCCGAGCAGGCGCTACGCCCGGATTGAGCGGTAGGTCGCGCTGCGGGCCCTTCTCCAGGTCACCTGGACCACGCACCTGGACGCATCCGGCACGCGCATTGCTTGGTCTATTAGCAGGGACTGACAGCAATGTGAAGAATTTGTGCACTGCCGCTTGGCGGCATGTCAGGCCCGAACTATGATCCTGGTCGCAGTCGGAATGTGCGCCTAGGGAAGGCGCCACCGCTTTCGGGGGAAACATGCTGATGAACCGTGTTGTCCTGACCGCCCGTCCGGGCCTGGTCTCGCGTGACGTCGTGCTGGCAGCCGTATTGGGATGCCTGTGTGTGCTGCATCTGGCCTACTTCCTGCGCGGCGGCGCCAGCGAATGGCATTGGGCGCTCAGCGCCACCGGCTTGGCGCTGATGGCGCTCAAGGCCAGCCTGCGACCGACGCCGACCGCCCGCCCCTCGCTGCAGAGCCTGCGCTCGCGCACGCCGCTGGACTGGGCGGCGATCGCCGGCGGCCTGCTGGTCGTGGCCAGCGCTGCCGCCTGAGCGGCGCGGGCCGGCGCGGCGCGCTGGCCGATTCGATCGTCCTTATCTGCCCCGCACGTCCGGCGCGACCGATCACGCCGGGCACGGCGTGCCACTGCCGCCAGCAGCGTCCTCGTGGGCCAGGCGCGCGCTCAGCCCTGGGCGCTGGCGCATGCAATGCAGGCGGGACTTGCCGTTGGCTGAGGCGATGCGGCGTCGGGGCTTAAGCCCCTCCCACACCGGGTGCGCCGGCTCGCGCTCCGGCCTCGCTTGGAGCGGCGTCAAGACGTGATTGAAGCCCCTCTCCCACCGGGAGAGGGGTTGGGGCGAGGGTACGCCAGCACGTGGGCCAGGCGCGCGCTCAGCCCTGGGCGCTGGCGCATGCAATGCAGGCGGGACTTGCCGTTGACTGAGGCGATGCGACGTCGGGGCTGAAGCCCCTCCCACACGGGGTGCGCCGGTTCGCGCTCCGGCCTCGCTTGGAGCGGCGTCAAGACGTGATTGAAGCCCCTCTCCCACCGGGAGAGGGGTTGGGGTGAGGGTAGGCCAGCACACACGGCCGGCTGCTCCGACTCCCCAGGCACACGCCCCCTCATCCGCCCCTTCGGGGCACCTTCTCCCGCAGGGAGACGGAACCGTTAGCTCGGCGGGAATCATCCATGCTCGGCGGCGACACCATCGCCGCGCCGCATCCGCGGGAACAGACCCGGCCCGGACATCCACATCTCACGTCTCTCCGGCGCACGCCCTGCCGGCGGCGCCCGCTACACGGCGCGCTTGCCGCCGTCGGTGCCTACCTGCGCCGCCGCCAGTTGCCGGAACGCATCGCGCTGCGCGGCATCGGCGAACCAGGACGTCGGCACCAGGTCGAACAGGACGTCATTCTGGTACAGCATCAGCACCTGCGCATTCTCGCGATAGCGCACGTCGTCGCGCCAGGAGCGTTGCACGCGCCCGTCCGCCCAGGTGATCTCCAGGCCGGCCGCGTCCCAGCGATAGGTGAGGCGATGCCGCAATGCCGCCTGTTGCGCGTGCAGGCGCCGCACCTTTCTTGGCATCGTCCATGCCGACTGGATGGTCTGGCCGATCAGGCCACCGCCACCGGCGACGGCCAGCATGACGCCGATGATGGCCATGCCGGAACCGTGCCTGGCGAACGCGAACACCGCCAGTCCGAGCAGCAGCGCCGCCATCACCAGCAGCACGCGTCGATGCCCACGCCGTTGATGCAGGCGTTGTGCGGCCAGGTAATCCTGCACCGTGATGCTGCCGCTGATCATCGTGCTCCTCCTCGCACTGTCGCCCAGGGCCGGGCACGGAGCGTGCCGCGCACCGCAGGATCGGTGCAAAGCGGCCAGTGCCGCACCCGCCGCCGGCGATGCCGAATGCCACGACGGCCCGCGTGGTGTTCCAGGATTGGCCGACGCAGGCGTGAGAGCCGCCCTCGCGGCCATGCACCGACGAGGGGACTTACGGCACGCCTCAGGCGCCGTCGATCAGTTCCATCCACGCCTGCTCGGCCTGCGCCAGGTCGCGCGCGGCCGTCTCGCGCTCGCGACCCAGCACCGCCATCTTCTCCGCATCGGCGTAGTGCTTCGGATCGGCCAGTTGGCGGTCGAGCTCGGCCAGGGTCGCTTCCAGTTCGCCCACGCGCTTCTCGGCGGCGGCCAGCTTGTGCGGGTTCGGCGGCTTCTTCGCCGGCAGCGGCTTGACCGGCGGCGGCGGGGTCGGCGCGGCCTCGGCCAGTTTCTGCTTGGTGCCCTGCGCGGCCGGTCGCGTACGCAGCCACGCGGCATAGGCGTCGAGGTCGCCGTCGAACGGCTCCACCACACCGTCGGCCACACGCCAGAAGGTGTCGCAGACCAGGCCGATCAGGTGGCGGTCGTGCGAGACCATCACGATCGCGCCTTCGAAATCGCTCAAGGCCTCAGCCAGCGCCTCGCGCATTTCCAGGTCGAGGTGGTTGGTCGGTTCGTCGAGCAGCAGCACGTTGGGCTGCTGCCAGGCGATCAGCGCCAGCGCCAGGCGCGCGCGCTCGCCGCCGGAGAACCCGTCGACCGGTTCGAACGCGCGGTCACCGGGGAAATTCCACTTGCCGAGGAAATCGCGGAACGCCTGGTTGCTGGCCTCCTTGTCGATCTCGCGCATGTGGTCCATCGGCGACTGGCCCTCGTGCAGCGACTCCACCGTGTGCTGGGCGAAGTAGCCGATGCGCAGGTCCGGGTGCGCCATGCGCTCGCCGGCGATGGGCGGCAGTTCGCCGACCAGGGTCTTGACCAGGGTGGTCTTGCCGGCGCCGTTGGGACCGAGCAGGCCGATGCGCTGGCCGGCCTCCAGGCCGAAGCCGACGTTGTGCAGGATCACCGCGTCCGCGCCGTAACCGGCCTCGGCGTGGTTGAGGCGGATCAGCGAGAACGGCAGCTTGGCCGGCGGCGCCAGCTCGATGCGGAACTCGCGCTCGGCGCGCACCGCCTCGGTGCCGGCCAGCTTCTCCAGGCGCTTCATCCGGCTCTGCGCCTGCGCCGCCTTGGAGGCCTTGGCCTTGAAGCGGTCGATGAAGCTCTGCAGGTGGGCGCGCTCGGCCTGTTCCTTCTCGTGCGCGATCTGCTGCTGGCGCAGCTGCTCGGCGCGCTGCCGCTCGAAATCGGTGTAGCCGCCGGTGTACAGCTTGGCGCCGCCGTTGTGCAGGTGCAGGGTGTGGGTGGCGACGTTGTCGAGGAACTCGCGATCGTGCGAGATCAGCAGCAGCGTGCCCGGGTACTTCAGCAGCCACTGTTCCAGCCAGTACACCGCGTCCAGGTCGAGGTGGTTGGTCGGTTCGTCGAGCAGCAGCAGGTCGCTGGGCATCATCAGCGCGCGCGCCAGGTTCAGGCGCACGCGCCAGCCGCCGGAGAACGAGGACACCGCGCGGTGATGGGTCTCGGCCGGGAAGCCCAGGCCGTGCAGCAGCTTGCCGGCACGCGCATCGGCGTCGTAGGCGCCCATCTCGGCCATCTTGGTGTGCGCGGCGGCGACCGCCTCCCAGTCCTCGCGCGCGGTCGCCTGGGCCTCTTCGGCCAGCACCGCGGCCACCGCGGTGTCGCCGCCGAGCACGAAGCTCAGCGCCGGGTCCGGCAGCGACGGGGTTTCCTGGGCGACGCTGGCGATGCGCACCTTGCCGGGCAGGTCGACGTCGCCCTTGTCGGCCTCCAGTTCGCCCTTCACCGCCGCGAACAGGCTGGACTTGCCGGCCCCGTTGCGGCCGACCACGCCCACCCGGTAGCCGGCGTGCAGGGTGAGGTCGACATTGGACAGCAACAGCCGCTCGCCGCGGCGCAAGGCGAAATTACGTAGGGAAATCAAGGCAGGGCACTCGGCTAGCGAGGCGGAAGTGTAGCCGCTTCGCCCGCCCCGGCCCACCCGGGGCGGCGACGCGGCGCGGTTCGGGCCGACGCGCGGGCTCCCGCGAAAACCCGACCCAGTGCCGTTTTTGTATACACGCCCGCGTGAAAAACGGATTTCAATCCGATGGCACACGCTGCATCGCACCATTTGCCCCCTCTAAACCGGAAATCGCCAGACCCACGCCAAGTCCCCCAGCCAGGAGTCTCCGCCCGATGACGCAACGCCGCCTCCCCCTCGTCAGTGCCGTCCTGCTCGCGCTCGCCTCCGGCAACAGCCTCGCCCAGTCCCAGCAGGCCCCGACCACGCTGGACAACATCATCGTCACCGGTACCCGCATCGCCGACCGCACCGTGGCCGAATCGCAATCGCCGATCGACATCATCGCGCCCGAAGCGCTGCAGGCCACCGGCGCCAGCGACCTCGCCAGCGCACTGGGCAAGCTGTTGCCGTCGCTGAACTTCCCGCGCCCGGCGATCAACGACGGCAACGACGCGCTGCGCCCGGCGACCCTGCGCGGCCTGTCGCCGGACGCGGTGCTGGTGTTGCTGGACGGCAAGCGCTACCACACCACCTCGCTGGTCAACTACAACCCGTCGGTCGGGCGCGGCTCGGCGCCGGCCGACCTCAACTCGATCCCGATGTCGGCAATCGCGCGCATCGAGGTGCTGCGCGACGGCGCCTCCGCGCAGTACGGCTCCGACGCCATCGCCGGCGTCATCAACATCGTGCTCAAGCACGGCGCCAAGGCCGGCAGCAACAGCGTGTCCGTCAGCGGCGGCATCATGGACAAGGGCGACGGCGCGCAGAACGGCATCGACGGCTCATACGGCCTGGCCTTCGGCGGCGCGCCGGGCGGCGAGGCGCCGGGCTGGGTGCGGGTGTCGTGGAACTACCTCAACGCGATGAACACCAACCGCGCCGAGAACACCGACAAGGCCACCACCCTGGCCGGGGCCGCCAACCCAAGCGGCGTTCCCTACGAGCGCTACGGCGACCCGGCGCTCAAGACCTATCAGGGGCTGGTCAATTTCGGCTACGCGCTCACCCCGCACGTCGACCTGTACGGCTACGCCAACGTCAGCCGCCGCGAGGTGCTGTCCAACGGCTACTACCGCGCCTGGGACAACAGCGACCGCAACGTGCAGGCGGTCTATCCCAACGGCTTCCTGCCGCAGATCTACAACCCGTCCAACGACCGCGCCGCGGTGCTCGGGGTCAAGGGCAGCACCGACAACGGCTGGACCTGGGACGTCTCCGCCGACTACGGCAAGAACGACGTCACCTTCGACCTGCGCAACACCATCAACACCAACCTGTACTGGAGTACCGGCGCCTCGCCGACCCGCTTCAACGCCGGCGGCTTCCGCAACGAGCAGAACGCGCTCAACGCCGATTTCAGCAAGTCGCTGGACTGGGGTCTGGCCTACCCGGTGAACCTCGCCTTCGGCGCCGAGTACCGGCAGGACAAGTACGCCGTGGTGGCCGGCTCGCCCACCTCGATCTACTTCGATCCGAACGCCATCAACCCCGAGACCGGCGCGCCCTACCCCGGTGGTTCGCAGGTGTTTCCCGGCCTGGCGCCCTCGGTGGCCGGGCAGTTCCAGCGCCACAGCAAGGCGGTGTACGCCGACCTGGAAGCGGACCTGAGCGAGCGCCTGTCCGGCGGGATCGCCGCACGCTACGAGGACTACAGCGATGCCGGCGCCACCCGCTCGGGCAAGCTGTCGGCGCGCTACCAGCTCAACGACGCCTTCGCCGTCCGCGGCACGCTCTCCAACGGCTTCCGCGCGCCCTCGCTGGCGCAACAGAACTACGCCTCGGTGGTGACCCTGCCAGTGGACGGCGTCCTCAGCCAGATTGGCACCTACCGCACCTCCGATCCGGTGGCCATCGCGCTCGGCGCCAAGCCACTGTCGCCGGAGAAATCCACCAACTACAGCGTCGGCGCCGTCTGGCAACCCGGCGGCGGCTTCAATGCCACCCTGGACCTGTACCAGATCCGCATCTGGGACCAGATCCTGTATTCGGACCAGATCTCGCTGGCCGTGCCGATCGGCCAGGTCAGCGCCGCGCAGTTCTTCGTCAACGGCGCCACCACCCGCACCCGCGGCGTGGACTGGGTAAGCAACTACCTGCTCGACCTCGACCGCGCCGGCACGCTCAACCTCAGCTTCAGCGCCAACTACAACAAGATCGAGATCCTGGAGATCTCCGACCCGAACTTCGGCCGCGCCAGCCAGGGCCTGCTGACCGACGCCACGCCACGCACCAAGTACGTGCTCAGCGGCGACTGGAGCCTGGCCGGCTGGACCCTGCACGGCGACGCCACCCGCTACGGCGCCATCACCCGCCGCGGCGACGAGGCCGACGGCAGCCAGGACCAGGGCTTCGCCGCACGCTGGCTGCTCAACCTGTCCACCAGCTACGCCTGGCACGACCTCACCTTTACCGTCGGCGCCGACAACGTCACCAACCAGTACCCGACCCGGACCGCGCTCAACAACATCTACGACGACCGCCCCAACGGCCTGCAGTACTCGCCGTTGTCGCCGTTCGGCTTCAACGGACGGTACTGGTACGGGCGGGTGAGCTACCGCTTCTGAGCGAACCTTGCGGGCGTCGCCGCGACAGGCGACGACGTCTCGCCACGCGTGACTCGCGCGGCCAATAGGCCTATGCCGCAATTGTCCCGGTGGACGCGGACGCTACCGGGACGTTGTTCGCGCCTTGCCATAGCGGACGGCGGCGCGGCGTTCTGCCGCCCCTTAGAACGTAATGGAATAAGAACATGCGCTTGCATCCTGCGACGCAGCACGCATGTTAAAAAATAATTAGACGTCCCTGAGGACGTGGCCTGTCGGCCTTGCCGGCCGCCGCGTGCCCCGCCTGCCGTTTTCGGCACCTGTTGGAGTTTCCATGAACCGTCCGTTGTCGCTGCTGGCGAGCGCCGTGCTCGCCGCCCTCGCCGCCCCCTCCTTCGCCCAGACCGCGTCCGACGCACCGAGCACGCCCAGCACGCTGGACACGGTGATCGTCACCGGTACCCGCGTCAGCGACCGCACCGTCGCCGAGTCGCAATCGCCGATCGACATCATCACCCCCGAGGCGCTGCAGGCCACCGGCACCTCGGAACTGGCGACCGCGCTGTCGCGCGCGCTGCCCTCGCTGAACTTCCCGCGCCCGGCGCTGACCGACGGCACCAGCGGCATCCGCCCGGCGCAGTTGCGCGGGCTCTCGCCCGACCAGGTGCTGGTGCTGGTCAACGGCAAGCGCCGCCACACCTCGGCGATGATCAACGTCAACGGCACCATCGGCCGCGGCGCCTCGGCGGTGGATCTCAACGCGATCCCGATCGCCGCGATCGAGCGGGTGGAAGTGCTGCGCGACGGCGCCTCGGCGCAGTACGGCTCCGACGCCATCGCCGGCGTGGTCAACATCGTGCTCAAGGGCGCCAGCGAAGGCGGCAGCCTGGCCGTGGAGCACGGGCAGTACTCGGCCGGCGACGGCGCCAAGTCGCAGCTCTCCGGCGATACCGGGGTCGGCTTCGGCGACGGCCGCGGCAGCCTGCACGTGGCCGGGCAGATCAGTCAGCAGGACGCCACCAACCGCGCCGGCCCCTACCAGGGCACCGCGCCGAACACCGGCAACTATCCCGGCATCGGCCAGACCACCTTCGTCTACGGCGATCCCAAGGTCGACGCCACCGCGGTCTCGGCCAACGGCGAGTTCCGCTTCGGCGACCACCTCACCGGCTACGCCACCGCGATCGCCAGCAACCGCGACATCACCTCGTTCGCGTTCTACCGCTCGCCCAACCACAACGGCCAGACCGCGCTGCTGGCGCAGGTCTACCCCGACGGCTACGTGCCGCAGATCGAGCAGTACTCCAAGGATCGCTCGCTGGTCGCCGGACTGAAGGGCAGCACCGCCGGCGGCTTCACCTGGGACGTCAGCTACAACTACGGCTACAACAAGGTCGACTTCCACACCGCCAACAGCATCAACTACAGCCTCGGCGCCGACAGCCCGAGTCGCTTCTACGACGGCGCGCTGGAGTACACCCAGAACGCGGTCAACGCCGACTTCACCCAGCCGCTGGAGTGGGGCCTGGCGTATCCGGTGACGCTGTCCTTCGGTGCCGAATACCGCCAGGAGAAGTGGAACCAGTCGCCGGGCGAGCCGGCCTCGTACACCGGCACCACCGGCGGCGCGCAGGGCTTCGCCGGCTTCGCGCCGCTCAACGCGGTGCATTCGGACCGCCACAACTACGCGGTGTACGCTGGCCTGGAAGCCGACCTCACCGACAAGTTCTCCGCCGGCCTCACCGGCCGCTACGAGGACTACTCCGATTTCGGCAGCAAGACCTCCGGCAAGCTGTCGGCGCGCTACGCGTTCACCGACAAGGTAGCGCTGCGCGGCACCGTCGCCAGCGGCTTCCGCGCGCCGTCGCTGGCGCAGCAGCAGTATCAGGCGGTGACCAGCAGCTACATCAACGGCAGCTTCTTCGAATCCGGCACTTTCCCGGTGAATAGCGCCGTGGCCCAGGCACTGGGCGCCGCGCCGCTGAAGGCCGAGACCTCGCTGTCCTACAGCCTGGGCCTGGTGCTGCAGCCGGTCGAGCGCCTGTACCTGACCGTGGACGCGTACCAGATCGAGATCGACGACCGCATTCTGCTGTCGTCCAACCTCAACGACGCGGCGGTGCTGGCCAAGCTGCGCCAGCTCGGCTACAGCAACGTCACCAGCGTGCGCTACTTCAGCAACGCCGCCGACACCCGAACCCGCGGCGTCGACGTGGTCGGCACCTACAGCATTCCGCTCGCGGCCAGCACGCTGGACCTCACCGCCAGCTACGGCTACAGCAAGACCGACATCACCCATGCGGTGACCCAGCCGCAGGCGCTGGCCGCCATCGGCTCGACCCAGACCACCCTGGGCCGCGACGAGATCGGCCGCCTGGAGGACAGCTACCCGAAGGACAAGCTGATCCTCAGCGGCACCTGGAAACTGCCGAAGTGGGACCTGAGCCTGGCCGCCACCCGCTACGGCGAATTCACCGTGCGCAATTCGGCCACCGCCGCACGCGACCAGACCTACGGCGCGGACTGGGTGGTCGACGCCTCGGCCAACTTCAAGCCGAGCACGAACTGGACGCTGACGCTGGGCGCGGACAACGTGTTCGACCAGTACCCGGACAAGACCGCCAACCTGATCAACTCCACCTACGGCATGCTGCCGTACAGCAACTACTCGCCGTACGGCTTCAACGGCGCCTATGTGTACGGGCGGATCAACTACCGCTGGTGATTGCAGGGCCGGGCGCTGATTGCTCCCGCGCAGAGCGACAGGATGACGGCCCGGGTTTCCGGGCCGTTGTTGTTGGGGCCGCGGATTTGGGATTTGGGATTGGAGATTCACCAGCCTGCGACGTTTTCGCCGACCTGAACTTCTTTGTAGGGGCGGCTTCAGCCGCGACCCGATGCTGTCTATGGGTCGCGGCTGAAGCCGCTCCTAAGGCGCATGGATCGGGCGTCCTTGTGGGAGGAACTTCAGTCCCGACGCATGAAGGTGCCAGGTGGCGTTGGGCTTCACTCGTCGCGGCTGAAGCGGCTCCCACATGCGCCATACACATTGCTCGCGAGATGCTGTGCTCGTGCCCCACGACGCGCCCGACACCGTGCTCTGCCCCGTGTCACGCAGCCAGCATCCTGCACATCGCGCTGCGAAAACGCCACGGCGGCCGCGCGCGGGCACGGCCGCGGGCACCGCGTGCGCGTGCTTCTCTGGCATTTTGTCTACGAGGCCGGAAAATCCGGGAATTCGCACTGCCGCAACGCCTGCAGCGGTGGTTGCAATTGCAACCTCGGCGCTCCCCCTTAACGGAACGTTGACTCCACTGACATCACCCGGTAATCCCTAGCGGGCGTCGCCGCATCCGCCAGGGGACAGGGGAGTGCGCATGCAGCGGCGCCTACCCCCACTTCTGGAGCCGCCTCCCCCATGACGCGCACGCTCACTCCGCTCGCCCACGCCGTCGCCCTGTGCCTGGCGACATCCGCCGTGTCGGTTCACGCGCAGAACACCGGCAACGCGCAGACGCTGGACACGGTCATCGTCACCGGTACCCGCGTGGCCGACCGCACCGTGGCCGAATCCGCCTCGCCGATCGACATCATCTCGCCGGAAACGCTGCAGTCCACCGGTACCACCGAACTGGCCACTGCGCTGTCGCGCGCGGTGCCCTCGCTGAACTTCCCGCGCCCGGCGATCACCGACGGTTCCGACGCGGTGCGTCCGGCGCAGCTGCGTGGGCTCTCGCCGGACCAGGTGCTGGTGCTGGTCAACGGCAAGCGCTACCACACCACCGCCCTGGTCAACCTCAACGGTGCGCAGGGCCGCGGCTCCTCGCCGGCCGATCTCAACACCATTCCCATCGCCGCGGTCGAGCGCATCGAAGTGCTCCGCGACGGCGCGTCCGCGCAATACGGCTCCGATGCCATCGCCGGTGTCATCAACATCGTGCTCAAGGGCAGCGGCACGGGCGGCAGCCTGGCCGGGCGCTACGGCAAGTACAGCGCCGGCGACGGCGAGCAGTACCAGCTCTCCGGCGATGCCGGCCTCACCTTCGCCGAGACCGGTAGCGTGCACTTCGCGGCGCAGGCCGGGCACCAGGACCAGACCGACCGCGCCACGCCTTACCAGGGCCAGGTGCAGCAGCGCTACGGCGATCCGGACGTGGACCAGGGCGCGGTTTCCTACAACGGCCAGTACAGCCCGGCCGACTACATCACCTTCTATTCCTACGCGATGCTCAGCCGCCGCGAAGTGCTGTCCAACGGCTACTTCCGCTGGTCCGGCGACAACCGCAACCGCCCGGAGATCTACCCCGACGGCTTCCTGCCGCAGATCTACAACGTCAGCAAGGACGTGTCCTGGGTCGGCGGGGTCAAGTCCAGCACCGCCGGCGGGCTGGCCATCGACCTCAGCTACAACTACGGCCGCAACGATCTGAGCTTCGACGTGCGCCACAGCCTCAACAACAGCCTGGGCCTGGCCAGTCCCACCGCGTTCTATGCCGGCGCGCTGCAGGTCACCCAGAACGTGCTCAATGCCGACTTCAGCAAGTCGCTGGAGGTCGGCCTGGCCTACCCGGTCACCCTGGCGTTCGGCGCCGAGTGGCGCGGCGAGAAGTTCAACGAATCGCCGGGCGCGCCGGCGTCCTACGTCAACGGTGGCATTCCCTCGGCCAATGGCACCCTGCTGCCGGGCGCGCAGGTGTTCGCCGGCTTCAAGCCCAGCGACTCCGGCCACTACGACCGCAACAGCTATTCGGCCTATCTCGACCTGGAAGGCGACATCACCGACAAGTTCTCCGCCGGCCTGGCCGGGCGCTACGAGAACTACAGCGACTTCGGCGACACCGCCACCGGCAAGCTGTCGCTGCGCTATGCCTTCAGCCCGAAGGTCGCGCTGCGCGCCACCGCGTCCACCGGCTTCCGCGCGCCCTCGCTGCAGCAGCAGTATTTCCAGTCGGTGGCCACCAACTTCATCAACGTCGCCCAGCCCGACGGCAGCATCGCCGCCACGCCGTTCGAGATCGGCACCTTCCGCACCGACAACCCGGCGGCGATCGCGCTCGGCGCCGAGCCACTGAAGGCCGAGAAGTCCAGGAACTACGGCCTGGGCCTGGTGTTGCAGCCGGTGGATGCGCTGTACATCACCCTCGACGCCTACCGCATCGACATCGACGACCGCATCGTGCTTTCGGAGAACCTCACCTCCACCGCCGTGCGCAACTACCTGCAGGGCAACGGCTACGCCGGTATCGGCGGCGGCCGCTACTTCACCAACGCCATCGACACCAAGACCCAGGGCGTGGACGCGATCGGCACCTACAAGCTCGCGCTGGCCGCCAGCAGCCTCGACCTCACCGCCGGCTACAACTACAACAAGACCGACATCGAGAAGATCGCCGGCAACCCGGCCGTGCTGGAAGCGATCGACCCGACCGCGGTGCGCATCGGCCGCGCCGAGATCGGCCGCATCACCCGCGGCTCGCCGCGCGACAAGTTCTTCCTGAGCAGCGTGTGGTCGCCCGGCGCCTGGGCCTTTACCGCCACCGCCACGCGCTGGGGCGAGTTCAACGACTTCGGCACCACGCCGGCCGCCGACCAGACCTACGCGGCCAAATGGACCCTGGACCTGTCGGCGGCGTACACGCTGGGTCGGTGGCGTGTGACCGTCGGCGGCGACAACGTGCTCAACGAATACCCCGACCGCTCGCGCGCCGGGGCCGGCACCCGCACCTATCTGCCGTACAGCACCTCCTCGCCGTTCGGCTTCAATGGCGCGTTCGCCTACGCCAACGTCAACTACAGTTGGTAACGCGCATGCGGCGGCGATGTCCCGGCATCGCTGCCGCTTTCGCCACCGGCGACGTCGCGACCGCATAGGCGCGACGGCTGGCATCCGGCACCACGGCGATGTCGCAGGTATCGGGCTGCGCACGAACGCCGTGGCGATAAGGATTCGGCGCGTCGCTTGCGCACCAGCCCGGCAGGCACCTTCGGCAGCGCATCACACCACCGTGGCCGTCGCGATTCCCATCCCGCTGCAGCGCCGCCTCGACCTGATCGCGGCGGCGACGCACTGCGTCAAGCATTCGTCGCGCGATGGAATGCATCGGGTTACTGCGTGGCAGCCATCTCGCCACAGCCCATGATCGCGATGCCCGACATAGGAACGCCATGCCGCGCTCGCCTCGTCTGCTTTACCGACGCGCACACGATCGGAAGCGGGACGGTGTACAGCCCATCGCCAATAGACTCGTACCTGTACATGTTCGCGGCGCCGCGACCGGCACCGCTGCGCCGCGTGGTATGGGCGTTGGCGTTGACTGTGTGGCATGGAAACTGCAATGAGCACGGCGCCCGACGCACCGGCGATGCCGGACCGGTTCACGCCATGGCGCGTGGCCTAGGGCCATACCTGAGCAAATCGATGCGAGCACTTTTCGGGAATCATCCCCGAATATATAAAAGTGATACGCATCACAAGTATGAATCGCTTGATTATTTGTCAACAGTGGCCTGTTGCGATTCGCGTAATGTGGAATCGCCTGAACGGCAGGCAAAAGAGACCCCAACAGGGGAAGGATCGTGTCATGTGGAAAACATCAAAAATCGCGGTGCTATCAGGCATCGTGGCGTGCTCGGCGCTTGCGTCGAGCGCCTATGCGCAAAGCTGTTGCCCGAGCGGCGGCAACGGCAGCCCGATCTCCATCCGCGGTCTGGGTGAAAGCGCGCCAGCGGCGACCAATCTGTCCACCAATGCGTCGGCACGTATCTACCAGTTCGAGCGCAACGGCGTGACCTACCTGCAAATCAATGATTCCACCGGCCAGGTGCGTGGCGCGGTCGGCCGTGTCGGCGACACCGCATGGGTGACGCCAATGGGCAAGGACGTGGATCGGGTGAGTACTGTCGACACCTTCGACAGCAGCCGTGGCGCCGTGGTCTACGACGCGCGTTACTTCACCGTGCAGTTGGCCAGCAGCGCCAACGGCGACGTCTGGACCGTGACCATCAAGAAGTAACGGTCCTTTCCAGCGGCTCGGAGATCAGGAAACTGATCTTTCGCTCATGACGGCGCCGACAGGTGCCGTCATGAGCCTTCAACCGACTAGCCAGTTCCCAGTCCATTTCGTCGGAGCTGTGCTGCTTGCGGCCGCCGCCCGGCATCGCCGCATCAGCTTCCACGGTCACCACCACGCCGCGCTTGCCACGGGCAGACCAGACCCGCGCCGTGATCGTGTGCCGGCCCGCATTGGGCAGGATTTCCATGGCATTGAGCACGCAGCGATACGCCGCCAGCTGCAGCCCGATCGACAGCCGCCGCGAATCCCCATGCAGGCGTGCCTCGACCTCGGTATCGCAGGCATTGGCGAAGGCAATGGAGTTCAGCGCGCCGTACAGGCCGTGCGTTTCGATATCCAGCGGATACAGCGCGGCGACATAATCGTCCAGCAACTGCGCCTGGATCACTCCGGTGCGGTTCATTTCCATCGCCGCCGCGTAGTGCCCGTGTTGCTTCAGCGTGGTGGCGATATCGCGGCGCAGCTTGTTGATGTGCACGTGGATATCGGTGTACTCGATCACCCGGTTGCGCAGGGTTCGTTCGGCCGACATGTAGCTGGCCTGCGCCACCTGCAGCGCCTCCTGTTCGGCGAAGCCCAGGCGCCGCGCCTGATCCATCACCCCGGCGATGCGAGTGCCGAGCACGAACAACGTGGTGGCAGCGAACGACACCAACATCTGTACGTAGAAGGTTTCCAGGTCGAATGCACCGGCGTGATGCGACTTGGCCAGAGCCATCGCCACCGCGATGTCGGCCATGACGATGCCGACGGCGGCACCCCGCCACTCGTGGCCAAGGGTCAGCCAAAAACCCGGCACGATCATCATCACCAGCAGGAACTGCCGTGCGACCCCGTCCGGCACGTTCATCGCGGCCGCGAACAGGGCACCCACCATCAGCGCAGCGCGCAGGCTGTCGTGCATCAGGCCACGCGACATCAACGCCGTGCCTTCGCGACGCACCCACAGCAAGGCCGGCAACACGAACACCAGGATGCCGAGATAGTTACCGACCCAGAACTTCAGCGCGTTCTCGACGTTGATGTCGGTCACCGGCCCATCCAGCAACCAGTTCAGGGCCTTGTTGATCAGCACGCCCCACAGCGCCATGCCCAGCACCACCGGCAGCAGACGCTGCTGCCAGACCATCACGTCGGGCACGCGACGGCGGAACCACAGCGGCACCAACGCCGACAACGGCATCAGCAGCAACGGACTCAGATACGCCCACGCCGCACTCTGGCCCTCGTCGATCAACGGCACACGCAACGCCAGCAGCGCCGCAGCATCGCCGAGCAACAGATAAGGCCACAGCCGTAACGGCATGAACAGCAACACGGCCGCACGCAGGCCGGCTGGCAGGAACCACTGGTCCAAGGACAACCGCCACGCCAACAGATAGCCGGCACAGTAAACGGTGCTGAGGAGCAGTCCCTTCGCGAAAGTATTCAGTCTAGCCATGCCACCCTGTCCTGGCAGGACACCAATGGCGCAAACATACACCAGGGAATGGGCCGAAACAGTAGACAGTTAACGTCCATCATGCCGTGTAATGTCTTTCCTGACAGGGAGTTGCGTGCGTCCCCCGATCGCTGCGACCTCCATCCCATTCAAGGTGTCGGGGAGCGCCCTTCACGACCCCGCTGCGGGTCCGCCGACGGGGCCGACTGCGCAACGACGGACGCTCGCCGCCCCGTCTCGACTCCTGATCGGACCGACCGGCCCGATGCGTGACGGTTCCAGTTCCGTCAGCCAGCCTCACCTGATCGATCAGGCAGTCGCAGGCTGAGATGGCTGGATGCAAGCCGCTGGCCGGCCCCTTCCTGCCGCATCACGCCGTCCTGCGCAGCGGCCGAGACACGCGAGCACCCAGCGTGCGCCGTCATTGTCGCCGCTCCACCCGCGCCACGCCGATTTGCCGACAAAAGCCCCGATCGGCGACACTCGGGGCTTCCTTGTTCTGCGATCCTGAATGCATCACGACACCAGTCTCATCGACATCATCGCGGTCGGGCTCGCGCTCGCCTTCCTCCTCGGCACGCTCGCCCACCGCCTCAAACTCTCGCCGCTGGTCGGCTACCTGGTGGCGGGCATCTGCGTGGGCCCGTTCACGCCCGGCTTCGTCGCCGACCAGGCCCTGGCCACCCAGTTGTCGGAACTGGGGGTGATGCTGCTGATGTTCGGGGTGGAGCTGCACTTCTCGCTCGAAGACCTGATGGAAGTGAAGTGGATCGCGATCCCCGGCGCGCTGGCGCAGATCGCGGTCGCCACCCTGCTCGGCTGGGGGCTGGCCTGGAGCATGGGCTGGCCGACCCTGCACGGCCTGGTGTTCGGCCTGGCGCTGTCGGTGGCCAGTACGGTGGTGCTGCTGCGGGCGATGGAGGAACGGCGCCTGCTGGAGACCCTGCGCGGGCGCATCGCGGTGGGCTGGCTGATCGTGGAGGACCTGGTGATGGTGCTGGCGCTGGTGCTGCTGCCGGCGCTGGCCGACGCGCTCGGCGGCAAGGGCGCCGACACCGGCGCGATCCTCGGCGCGCTCGGCATCACCCTCCTGAAGATGGCGGCGTTCGTGGCGGTGATCCTGGTGGTCGGCCGTCGCGCCATCCCGTGGGCGCTGGAGAAGGTGGCCGCGACCGGTTCGCGCGAGCTGTTCACGCTGTCGGTGCTGGCGATCGCGCTGGGCGTGGCGTTCGGCTCGGCCACCCTGTTCGGCGTGTCGTTCGCGCTGGGCGCGTTCTTCGCCGGCATGCTGCTGAAGGAGTCGGAGCTCAGCCACAAGGCCGCCAACGACTCGCTGCCGCTGCGCGACGCCTTCGCGGTGCTGTTCTTCGTCTCGGTGGGCATGCTGTTCGATCCGCACATCCTGCTCGAGCATCCCTGGCAGGTGCTGGCCACGTTCCTGACCATCACCGTCGGCAAGTCGCTGGCCGCCTTCGTGATCGTGCGCGCGTTCGGTCATCCCACCGGCATCGCCCTGACCATCTCCACCAGCCTGGCGCAGATCGGCGAGTTCTCCTTCATTCTCGCCGGCCTCGGCGTGAGCCTGGCGATCCTGCCCGAGACCGGCCGCGACCTGATCCTGGCCGGCGCGCTGCTGTCGATCATCGCCAACCCGCTGCTGTTCTCCTGGCTGGACCGCTGGCAGGCGCGGCAGGCGGTGGAGGCGCCGGTGACGGTGGAACCGGAATTGCCGCCGGGGCCGTCGCTGGACCTGGTCGACCACGCCATCGTGATCGGCTACGGCCGGGTCGGCAGCGCGCTGGCGGCGGTGCTGCGCGAGCGCGGCGTGCCGGTGCTGGTGATCGACGACAACCGCGACCACGTCGAACGCGCCCATGCCGACGGCATCCCCGGCATCCGCGGCAGCGCCGCCGCCGACCGTGTGCTGGCCGAGGCGCATCCGGAGAAGGCCAAGATCGCGATCCTGGCGATCCCGCAGCCGCTGGAAGCCGGCGAAGCCCTGGCCAAGCTGCGTGCGCTGAATCCGGCGCTGACCCTGCTGGCGCGCGCGCACAGCGATGCCGAGGTCAAGCATCTGCTCGACCACGGCGCCGACGGCACGGTGATGGCCGAGCGTGAGCTGGCCTACTCGCTGGCGGAAATGGTGATGGCGACGCCACCGTACCGGGGAATGCGCGCCGCCGCGCGCTGAGCGCCCGGCGGCAGGGATTGGGGAGTGGGGAGTAGGGATTCGCAAAGGCGACTCCTCCCTTTCTGAGGCAGAGTCGCCGCCGGGAAAGGCGCGGTAACGCACAGAAACCGTCTACAGCAACCGTGACGGTCTGCGGCGAATCTTCTTGATAAGCATTCTCGTTTACGGCAGGATTGCGCTCCCTTCCCCAGTTCCGCTCGCCCTCCCCCATGGCCTGCAAGATCGGGTTGCTCAACTCCGTGCCCAGTGCCCTGCTATGCGAGATGTTCGGGCATGTCGGCTACGACTTCGCGGTGCTCGACCTGGAACACGTGCTGCGCTCGCCGGCCGAGCTGGAACACGCCATCCGTGCCTGCGAACTGGGCGGCTGCGAACCCTGGGTGCGCGTGCCCGAGGTCGATGCCAAGCTGATCGGCCGGGTGCTCGACGCCGGCGCCCGCGGCGTGGTCCTGGCCGGACTGGACAGCGCCGAGCAGGCCGAGCGCGCGGTCGCCGCCGCGCACTTCCCGCCGCACGGCCGCCGCGGCATCACCGGCGGCCGGGTCACCGGCTTCGGCAGCGTGGGCCTGGCCGACTACATCGCCCGCAGCCACGAGCGCCTGCGGGTGATCCCGATGATCGAAAGCGCCGCCGGCGTGCGTGCCCTGCCGCAGATCCTGCAGGTGCCCGGCGTCTCGCTGGTGATGGAGGGCGCGCTGGACCTGGCGCTGGACCTGGGTCTCGGCCCGCAGCCCACCCATCCGCAGGTCTGGGACCAATTGCTGGCGATCGATGCGGCCTGCCGTGCCGCCGGCATTCCCTTCTGCCCCAATCCGCGCGACGCCGCGCAACGCGCGCACTGGCTGGCACGGCCGGACCTGCAGTGGCTGTTCGCCGGCGAAGACCGCGCGCTGCTGCAGGCCGCGTTGCGCCAGCGCGCGGCCGACCTGCGCAGCCACTGACCGTTTTCCTTCCTTTGGAGTCGTCGTCTTGATCGCTTCGCTTTCCCCTTCGCTGCTGGCCGTCGCCCTCGCCGCCGCCCTGCTCGCTCCCTCCAGCGCGCGCGCCGAGGACGCCCCGCCCGACGCCGATGCGCAGGCGCGGATCCGCCAGCTCGACGCGGTGCAGGTGCAGGGCAGCCTGCTCGGCCGCTCCACCGTCGAGGACGTGCAGCACTACGCCGGCAGCCGCCAGGTGATCGACAACGCGCAGCTGCGCACCGGCGCCAACCGCTCGCTGGACGACGCGCTGCAGAAAGTCCCGGGGATCAAGGTGTTCGACGAGACCGGCACCGGCGCGCTGCCGCAGATCATGCTGCGCGGCCTGTACGAGAGCCGCAGCGGCCGCGTGCAGGTGCTGGAGGACGGCATTCCGCTGGCGCTGGCGCCGTATGGGCAGACCAGCCTGTCGCTGTTCCCGGTCGGCCTGAACCAGGTCGACCGCATCGACATCGTGCGCGGCGGCGCGGCGGTGCAGTACGGCCCCAACAACGTGGGCGGCGTGATCAACCTGATCAGCCCGGACATTCCCACCACCTGGACCACCACGCTGGGCCAGAAGGTCACAGCCGGCGGTGCCGGACATTACCTGGGCGACACCGCGATCAGCACCGGCGGCTACGCCAGCGACACCTTCGGCGTGCAACTGGACGCCAACTGGACCAAGGGCGACTACTGGCGCGAGCACAGCGCCACCGACATCAAGAACCTGCGCCTGCGCGCGGAATGGTGGCTGGCGCCGGACAAGCTGCTCAAGGCCAGCGTGCAGCGCTATGTCGCCGACATGGACATGGCCGGCGCCTTGTCCACCGCCGACTACCTGCGCGATCCGCGCCAGTCGACGCGGCCGCTGGACGAATTCAACGGCCGCACCACCCGCGCCTCGCTGGTCTACCAGCAGGACTTCGGCGATGTGGGGCCGTTCCAGGACCTGCGCTTGGACTGGAGCAACTTCAGCGCGCGCAGCAGCCGCAACTTCATCGTCGGCATGCGCTCGGCCGCCAGCGAAACCTGGCGCCCCGACCTGCCGCCGCAACTGCGGCAGAGCGCGCCGCGCGACTTCCGCGTCTACGGCAGCGAGCCGCGGCTGAGCTGGACGATGGGCGACGGTGCGGTGCGCCAGCAATGGACGCTCGGCGCGCGCGCGATCAACGAGGACATCGACTTTTTGGTCGGCAACACCCGCCTCAGCGACGGCCTCTACACCCTGGTGCGCGACTGGCGCTTCAAGGACCGCGGCGCCGCCGCCTACGTCAGCAACGCGATCGCCTTCGCCGGCGGCCGCGTCACCGTCACCCCCGGCCTGCGCTACGAGCAGGTCGATTCGCGTTACTACAACCTGGCCAGCGGCGTGCGCACGCGCAACAAGACCGACGACGTGCTGCCCGGGCTGACCCTGGGCTTCCAGGCCAGCCCGACGTGGTATCTGTACGCCGACGGGCAGCGCTCGCTGCGCGCGCCGCAGGTCACCCAGATCATCTTCGGCGACAACCTCGACGCCGAACTGGCCTGGAACTACGAGGCCGGCGCGCGCTACCAGCCCAACGAGCGCACCCGCGTGCAGTTCGGCGGCTACCTGATCGACTTCGACCAGCAGATCCAGCTCGACAACACCACCCGCACCTACCGCAACCTCGGCAAGACCCGCCACCAGGGCGGCGAAGTGGAACTGCAGTGGAGCCCTGCGCAACTGCGCGCGCTGACCCTCAACGCCGGTTACGCCTATCTGGACGCACGGCAGAAATCGGGCGTGTACGACGGCCTGCGCGTGCCCTACACCTCGCGCAACCAGCTCACCCTCGGCGCGTCGTACCGGCCCGAATCCGGTCATACCACCGTCGCCGTTTCCAGCTATTACTTCAGCCACGCCTTCAGCGATGCGGCCAACACCGTGCAGGAGAACGCGATCGGCTCGGTCGGCGAACTGCCGGCCTACTGGGTGTGGAACGCGCAGCTGAGCCAGGTGCTCAGCGAAGGCGCCAGCGGCAAGCTCAGCGCGTCGCTGGCGGTCAACAACCTGTTCGATCGCAAGTATTGGTACCGCGGCATCGACACCAGCCCCTGGGGCCGGCAGCCGGCGCCGGGCCGCAGCGTCACCGTCGGCCTCGAGTACACGTTCTGATCCACGCCGGCGTCGGACGACGACGCCGGTCGCCGCACCACCGCGCGCCCTGACGGCGCGCCGCCGCCCGCGGGAGACGCGGGCCAGTGCAACGGACGCAGCCGCGTCCTTCCCCCCACCCAGCGCGCGCCCGATGCGATGCGCCAGGCAACCACGCGACCCTGCCGCAGCCGCGGCGCATGCCTCCCGTGTCCGCCGCCGCGCGGCCGCGCCGGCGGCGTGCGTGCGCCTGCGCCCGACGAGACCCGCACATGACCTCGCACGACGCTCCCCTGCTGATCCTCAGCCACGTCTGCCACCCGGCGGTGACCGATGGTTTCCTTCCCGCCGCGCAGCGCCTGGGCGTGCCGGTGTTGCTGCTGACCGACCACCGCCACGCCCACCTCGACCACTTCCGCCGCCATCCGCCGGCCGCACCGGTGCAGGTGCTGGAGTGCGACGTGTTCAATCCGCTAGGCGTACTCGACCTGCTCGGCAGCCTGCCGCAGCCGCCGCGCGCGGTGTTCAGCAACAGCGACCACCTGCAGACCAGCGCCGCCGTGGTCGCCGCCGCGCTCGGCGTGCCGGGCAAGGACTGGCAGGTCTGCTACGCGGCCAAGAACAAGGCGGCGATGCGCCAGCGCCTGCGCGCGCTCGGCCTGCCGGCGCCGTGGTTCTGCAGCCTGGCGCCTGGCGCACAGCCGCCGGCGCAGACGCCCTGGCCGCTGATCGCCAAGCCGCGCGAAGGCGTGGCCAGCCTGGACGTGCGCCACTGCGCCGACGCGGCGGCGCTGCAGGCCTACCTCGATGATTTCTGGCAGCGCCACCCGCAGCGCAGCGTGCTGCTGGAGAGCGTCCTCGACGGCCCGCTGTTCACCCTGGAAACGCTCGGCGACGGGCGCAGCCTGCAGCCGATCGGCGGCTTCGACGTGCAACTGTCATCGCCACCGCACTTCGTCGAGTGCGAGGCGCGCTGGCGCGGTGCCACCGATACGCCGGTGCTGCAACAGGCATTGGCGCAGCTGCAGGCGTTCGGCATCGGCTTCGGCGTGTGCCACAGCGAGTTCATCCTCACCGCCGACGGCCCGGTGCTGGTGGAGATCAACTACCGCAGCATCGGCGACGGCCGCGAGTTCCTGCTCGATCGCCTGTTCGGCGGGCACTGGTTCGACAGCGTGCTCGGCCTGCACCTGGGCCGGCCGCTGCCCACGCTGCAGGCGCGCCGCGCGCAGGCCTTGGTCCGCTACTACGTCGCCGAGCACGACGGCACGCTGGCGGTGGCCAGCGCCGACCATGGCAGCAGCGACGCGCATTGGGAGGCGCGCTACCGGCGCCTGCGGCAACCTGGCGACGCGATCCGCCTGAGCCACTCCAACAAGGATTACCTGGGCGTGCTGGACGTGCTCGCCGACACCGAGGCGGACCTGCAGCAGGCGCTGGCCAGCACCGAGGCGTCGCTGCACTGGCGCATCGACACCACCACCGGGGTGGCGGCATGAGCCAGGACGCAGACCGCCGTTACATCGATCTGCGCGTGATCGACGCCTGCCTGCGCGAAGACCTGCGCGGCATCGTCAGCCGCGGCGCCGCCGCCACGCCGCCGCCGGCAGTGCTCGCCGCCTGGGCGCAGGCGCCGCTGCCCGCGGACGCCACCTGGTGGCGCATCGCGCACCTGCCCGATGGCGAACTGTGGCTGCCGCTGCGCCGCGCCGGTTACCTGCAGACCGTGAGCGCCTGCAGCGAAGGCTGGGTCCTGCACACCGCGCAGCACAGCGCCTACGAATCCGGCACCGCGCAGTGGCTTGCGCGGCTGGGCGCCGGGCTCGACGCGGAAACCCAGGCGCTGCACCGCGCCTATGTCGAGGAAGCCGACTGTGCAGTTCGCCAGCGCGCGCTGGCGCGGCAGGCCTACGCCCAGCAACGGCCGCTGCTGGCCACCGCGCTGGACGCCGCCGACGCGCACGAACGCGCCTACCGCTGCGAACAGCTGGCAAGCCACCGCGACCATCCGTTCTATCCCAGCGCACGCGCCAAGCTCGGTCTGGACGACGCCGACCTGCCGCGCTACGCGCCGGAGTTCGGCCCCAGCTTCGCGTTGCGCTGGCTGGCGCTACCGGCCGCGCAGGTCACCCAGACCACGCCGCCGCCGGCGTTCTGGCCGCGCCCGAGCATGCTCGGCCTGGACCCGGCGCTGGACGCCGACCACGTCGCCTGGCCGCTGCACCCGCTGATCTTCGCGCGGCTGGGCGAGTACGGCTTCGCCCTGCCGGAGGGCGCCATCGCCGCGCCGCAGCCGTGGCTGCAGGTGCGCCCGTCGCTGTCGCTGCGCACGGTGATCCCGCTGGCGTTTCCCGATCATCATCTGAAGCTGCCGGTGCCGATGCGCACCCTCGGCGCGCTCAACCTGCGCCTGATCAAGCCGTCCACGCTGTACGACGGCCACTGGTTCGAACGCGTGCTGTGCGACCTCGCCGCGCACGATCCGGCGCTGGGCGAACGCTACCTGCACGTGGACGAGGCGCATGCCGGCCACGTCGGCGAGACACGGCACCTCTCCTACCTGCTGCGCCGCTATCCGGCGCTGCCGGACGCGACCCTGGTGCCGGTGGCCGGCCTGTGCGCGACGCTACCCGATGGCCGGCCACTAGCCGCGCACCTGGCCGAACGCTTCCATGGCGGCGACCTCACCGCCTGGTGGGACGGCTACCTGGCGCTGATGTGCGAGGTGCACCTGCGGCTGTGGCTGCGCTACGGCATCGCGCTGGAGGCCAACCAGCAGAACAGCGTGCTGATCTACGCCACCGGCCGCGCGCCGCGGCTGCTGCTCAAGGACAACGACGCGGCGCGCGTGCTGCTGTCGCGGCTGCACACGCAGCGGCCGGTGCTGGCCGCGTTGGGCACACCGCGCGACGCGCGCATCGTGGTGCAGGACGACGCCGCGCTGGCACGGATGTTCTGCACCATCATCCTGCAGCTGGACCTGCAGGCGGTGCTGGAAGGGCTGGCGGAATGGCAGCCAGGGCTGCGCACGCCGCTGTACGCACTGCTGCGCGCGCGCCTGCACGGCACCTTGCGCACGCTGCGCGACGAGGGCATCGACACCGCGCCGGCACAGGCGCTGCTGGACGCCCCCACGCTGCCGGTGAAGTACCTGCTCAGCGCCGGCAGCCTGCTCGGCAAGCAGATCACCGGCGCGGCGGACATCAACAAGTTCTACGGCGACAGCGCGCCCAACCTGCTGCGCGAGGATGCGCTGGCGGCGCGCGTGGCCGCGACCGCGGCCGGGGCCGCGCGATGAAGCGCCTGCTCGGCCCAGTGCTGGCCGCGCATTACCTGGCCGCCTTTACCGCGCTGGGCATGCCGCTGTTCCTGCCGCAGGTGCTGCAGCAACTCGCGCCGGGCGCGGCGATCGGCTGGAGCGGCGTGCTGTACGTGCTGCCGACCCTGTGCACCGCGCTCACCGCCAGCGCCTGGGGCCGGCTGGCCGACCGCTACGGACGCAAGCGCTCGCTGCTACGCGCGCAACTCGGCCTGGCGCTTGGATTCCTGATGGCCGGTTTCGCCCCGAACCTGGGCTGGCTGGTCGCCGGCCTGGTCGTGCAGGGCGCCTGCGGCGGTTCGCTGGCCGCGACCAACGCCTATCTCAGCAGCCAGGCCCAGAGCGGTTCGCTGGCGCGGGCGCTGGACTGGACCCAGTTCTCCGCGCGGCTGGCGATGGTCACCGCCCCGGCGCTGCTCGGCCTGGCCATCGCGCTGGGGCCGGCACAGTCGCTGTACCGCTATCTGGCGCTGCTGCCGCTACTCGCCTTCGCGCTGAGCTGGCGGTTGCCGGCCGATCCGCCGCGCGCGTCGGCGACAGCCACGTCCACGTCCGCCATGCCGCACGCGGATGCGGCGCAGCGCCGCCAGCGCTGGGCGCTGTGGACCACGCAGTTCCTGTTCTGTTTCGCGATGGTGGTGACCTTTCCCTACTTCCTGCCGTATGCGCAGGCGCACGGCATCGGCAGCAGCGCGGTCGCCGGCCTGCTGTACAGCCTGCCGCACCTAGTCTACCTGGTGCTGATGCCGTGCTGGCGCGGTCGCGACCACCGCGTGTCGCCGCTGCCGGCGGGGCTCGCGCTGTTCGCACTGGCCTGCCTGCTGCAGATGGCGCCGCCGGCGCCCGGTTGGTTGATCGCCGCGCGGCTGCTGTTCGGCCTGGGCATGTGGATGGCGCTACGCGGCCTCAACCGCAGCCTGGCCGAGGTTGCCGGCGGGCGCGGTGCGGGCCAGCTGTTCGGCCGCTTCGATGCCGCCGGCAAGTACGCCGGCGTCGCCGGCGGCGCCCTCGCCGGTGCCCTGGTGCAAGGCCATGGTCTGGCCGTGCCGTTCCTCGCCGCCGCCGCGGCCGCCCTGCTGGCGCTGCTGCCGGCCCTGATGCTCACGTCCGTTCGGAGAACCGTCCATGTCCCCGTTGCCGATGCATGACCCGTGGTACGACAGCCTGGCGCAAACCCAGGCGATCACCTGCTGGCTCAACTGCTACCTGCGCGAAGTCGCGCTCGGTCGCGGCCTGGCCGACTTCGGCTACCGCGGCCTGGACCGGCCCGGGGTGGCCGCCGCGGGCGAGCGCTGGCTGCGCCTGCGCCTGCCCTCCGGCGCCACGCTGTGCGTGCGCCTGGCGCATGCCGACCGTCTGGGTCGCTGCCGCTTCGCCTCGGCGCCCTACCTCAAGGCCGACGGCCGTCCCTGGCACTGCCTGGACGCAGAGGCGCTGGTGCGCCTGCTGCTGCAGGAACTCGGCGAAGGCGAGCAGGCGCCCAACCTGGAACTGCTGGCGCAGAGCGCCAACAGCGTCGCCATCACCGCGCAACTGCTGCGCCAGGCCGACGCCGCGCAGCCCACCGGCGAGGCGCTGATCGATGCCGAGCAATCGATGCTGTGGGGCCACGCCTTCCATCCCACGCCCAAGAGCCGCGAGGGCGTGCCGCTGGAACAGGTGCTGGCATGCGCGCCCGAGGCGCGCAGCGCGTTCCCGCTGTTCTGGTTCCGCATCGACCCGCGCCTGTACCGCGCGCAGGGCCACGACGTGCGTGCCACGCTGGCGCAGGCCGGCGGCGGCGCCGATCTGTACCCCTGCCATCCGTGGGAGGCCGAGCGTGTGCTGGCGCATCCGCTGCTGCGCCAGGCGCAGGCGCGCGGCTGGATCGAACCGCTGGGAGAACGCGGTCTGGCGTTGCGCCCGACCTCGTCGGTACGCACGCTGTACCACGCCGATCTCGATTACTTTCTCAAGCTGTCGGTGCACGTGCGCCTGACCAACTGCGTGCGCAAGAACGCCTGGTACGAACTGGAGAGCGCAGTGGCGCTGACCCGCCTGCTGGCGCCGGACTGGCAGGCCCTGGCGCAGCGCGTGCCGGGCTTCCACGTGCTGCTGGAGCCGGCCGCCACCGACCTGGACTTCTCCGCGCTGGACGCCGATGCGCAGGCCTGCCGCGAGTTGGGCGAGAGCTTCGGCGTGCTGTATCGGCAGGCGATCCCGGCCGCGCAGCGCGCGCGCTATCGCCCGCAGGTGGCCGGCGCGCTGTTCACCAACGATGCGCACGGCCAGCCGGCTTGCGCCGCTGCGCTGCAAACGCTGGCGCGGCGCAGCGGCAGCAGCCTGGAGGCGGCCACGACGGCCTGGTTCCGCGCCTATGCGCAGTTGCTGCTGGACGGGGTGTGGAGCGCCTGGTTCGGCCACGGCATCGTGCTGGAGCCGCACCTGCAGAACACCGTGATCGGTTGCGAGGACGGCCTGCCGACGCAGGTGTGGATCCGCGACCTGGAAGGCACCAAGCTGCTGCCGGCGCGCTGGCCGGCCGCACGCCTGCCCGGCATGTCCGAGACCGCGCGGCAGTCGCTGTACTACAGCGCCGAACGCGGCTGGAACCGCATCGCCTACTGCGCGCTGGTCAACAACCTGGCCGAAGCGATCTTCCACCTCGCCGACGGTCACGACCGCCGCGAACGGCAGTTGTGGCAGATCGTCGGCGACATCGCCCGCAGTTGGCAGCAACGCCACGGCGCGCAGCCGGCGCTGCAGGCCCTGCTCGACGGCGCGCCGCTGCCGGCCAAGAACAATCTGCGCCTGCGTCTGCTGCAGCGCGCCGACCGCCATGCCGACTACAGCTTCCTGCCCAATCCGATCGGCAGCGCCGCGCTGCGGCAGGCGGCGGCATGAGCCTGCGCATCGACCCCGCGCCGCTGCACGCGGCACTGGCGCAGTTGCGCGCGCAAGCCGACGGCCCGGTCTGCGCCTACGTCTACGACCTGGCGGCACTGCAGGCGCACGCGGCGATGCTGCGCGCGCAGCTGCCGGCCGGGTGCGAACTGTTCTATGCGGCCAAGGCCAACGCCGAGCCGCCGGTGCTGCGCACGCTGGCGCCGTGGGTGGACGGCTTCGAGGCGGCCTCCGGCGGCGAACTGCAGTGGCTGCACACGCACCAGCCGGGCCGCCGGCTGCTGTTCGGCGGCCCCGGCAAGCTCGACACCGAACTGCAACTGGCCGCCAGCCTGCCCGATTGCAGCGTGCATGTGGAAAGCCTGGGCGAGCTGCAGCGGCTGGCCCGCATCGCCGCGTCGCACACACGGCCGCTGTCGGTGTTCCTGCGCCTGAACATCGTGGTGCCGGGCATGCAGGACACACGCCTGGTGATGGGCGGGCGGCCCTCGCCGTTCGGCCTGGACGTGGACGACCTGGACGCGGCCATGCAACTGCTGCGCGGCGCGACCGGGTTGCGCCTGGACGGCTTCCACTTCCACCTGCTGTCGCACCAGCGCGATGCGCAGCTGCAACTGCGCCTGATCGCCCACTACCTGCAGACCGTGCAGGGCTGGCGCCAGGCGTATGCGCTGGGACCGCTGACGGTGAACGCCGGCGGCGGATTCGGCGTGGACTACGCCGATCCAGCGGCCTCGTTCGACTGGGCCGCGTTCTGCGCCGGCCTGCCGGCGCTGCTGCGCACGCACGGCGAAGGCCTGCGCCTGCGCCTGGAACCGGGCCGCTACGTCAGCGCCGCCTGCGGCTGGTATCTCATGGAGGTGCTCGACATCAAGCGCAGCCATGGCGCGCAGTTCGCCATCGGCCGCGGCGGCACCCATCATTTCCGCACGCCTGCCGCACAGGGCCACGATCATCCGTTCCTGGTCCTGCGCGGCACGCAGCCGCCGGTGCTGCGCGATGCGCGGGTGACCCTGGTCGGGCAGCTGTGCACGCCCAAGGACGTGCTGGCCCGCGACCAGCCGGTGGCCGCGCTGGCGCCGGGCGACTGCCTGGCGTTCCCGCTGGCTGGCGCCTACGCCTGGAACATCTCGCACCAGCAGTTCCTGATGCACCCGCCGCCGCAGATGCTGTTCCTCGATGGCCCGGCGCATGCCGCAGACGCCATGCCGCAGGGCCGCATTGCCGAGCCCGCCAGCACCGCGTCATGATCCGGCCACCGGCGGCGGCCTACGCTGCCGTCCACTATCCAACCGGAGCCGCCGCCATGACCCGTTCCGCCCGTCTTGCCGTCACCTGCCTGTTGCTGAGCTTCACCGCCGCCCCGCTGCTGGCCACCGCCGCGGCCAAGCCGCAGACCGCACAACAGACCCTGATGGCCAAGTGCTCGGCCCAGAACAAGGGCAAGAAAGGCGACGAGTACAAGAGCGCGCAGAAGGCCTGCCTCAGCGGCGGCACCGCCCCGGCGGCGGGCAACGCCTCCCAGCAACGGATGAAGGACTGCAACGCCCAGGCGGCCACCCAGAAGCTGCAGGGCGACGCGCGCAAGACCTTCATGAGCGGCTGCCTGAAGAAGCAGTGAACTCACTAGCCCCTCTCCCATCGGGAGAGGGGTTGGGGTGAGGGTACGGCGCGAAGCATCTGGCGATGTTTGGGTGCACGAGGCTGCGCCCGTACCCTCATCCGCCCCTGCGGGGCACCTTCTCCCGAAGGGAGAAGGAAAAGCTGAGCCCCTCTCCCCCCGGGAGATGGGCTGGGGTGAGGTACGACAGCCTGCGAGGCCGGCAAAAACCGCATTGCCAACCGCCACCGCTCCTATGACTCCCGGCCTTCCACAGCCGAATGGCTGGTCATCCCCACTCCCGAATCCCCACCGCTCACCGGCATCCCCGCGTGATCCACCGGAATCGGTGCATAGTCCTCGCCGAACGCCACCTCGCCCGGCGTCCATCCCGAGCGCCGCCGCACCGCACCCCAGAAGCGCTTGAGTCCTTCCCACTGCAGCGCGACCAGGCCCAGCTCGTTGTCGCGGTCCACCATCGGATCGCCCACCCCGGTCGGCCGCACCGGCTCGCCGTACAGCGCGGTGCCGAACAGCACGTCCCAGAACGCGAACACCTGGCCGAAGTTGCAGTTGTGCAGACCCGGCCGCTCCGGGTCCACGCGCATGTGGTGAAGGCGATGGAACGGCGGATCGACCAGGAGCTTGTTCAGCACCGGGCCGAAGCCGAAACGGGTGTTGGCGTGCGACAGGTTCTGCACCAGTTCGCCGAGCAGCATCAGCCAGGCGAACTCGTCTGCCTCGATGCCGAAGGCGATGCCCACCCCGGCCAGCACGAACGACTGCAGCATGCCGTCCAGGTAGTTGCTGCGGTCGTTGGCCCAGCAGCTGAGCTGGCGCTGGCTGTGGTGCATGCTGTGCATGGCCCACCACCACGGCATCCAGTGCTGCACCCGGTGCATCCAGTAGTAGGTGAAGTCGTAGGCCAGGTAGTACAGCGCGAACAGCGCCAGCGGATGCTGGCCCAGCCACGGCCAGGCATGGCGCAGGCCGGTCTCCGGCGCCGCCGCGGCGTTGGGGTCGGCGCCGCCCAGCGCGTTGACCAGCGGGGTCAGGATCAGGAACGAGAACAGCGGGAACACCCCGATCAACATCAGCCAGGTGTAGTGGAAGTCGATGCGCGCCAGCCGCCGGTGTTCCCAGCGCTCTGCCGGCCACAGGCTCTCCAGCGGCCGGAACAGCACGCCGATGATGGACAGCTGCAGCGCGGCCACCAGCAGCGAGGCGGCGATGTCGTGCGGATCGTCGCTGAGCCCGGTCAGGTGCAGCGCCGCCAGCAGCGGCGCCACGGCGTGGCTGGCGACCAGGTCGACCAGCGTGGACCAGGCGTGGGCAATGGACGAGACCATGGCAATGACAGGCATGCGAAACGGCAAAAGGGCGCGACGGCCGGCGCGACAGCATCCCGCCGCTGGCTTTCGCCAAGCTGTCCGTGCCAGCCGGCGGCCGCGGCCGGCCGCGCTAGTGTGCCGCCGCGGCGCCCGGCCGCCGGCTCGGCAGCAGCGCCGCGACGATGCCCAGCAGCGGCAGGAACGACATCACCTGGTACACGAAGACGATGCCGCGGTGGTCGGCGAGCAGGCCCAGCACCGCCGCGCCCAGCCCGCCCATGCCGAAGGCGAAGCCGAAGAACAGCCCGGAGATGGTGCCGATGCGCCCGGGCATCATTTCCTGCGCGTACACCAGGATCGCCGAGAACGCCGAGGACAGCACGAAGCCGATCAGCACGGTCAGCACGGTGGCCGCATGCAGGCCCACGTGCGGCAGCGCCAGCGCGAACGGCGCCACGCCCAGGATCGACACCCAGATCACCGGCTTGCGGCCGATGCGGTCGCCGACCGGGCCGCCGATCAGCGTGCCCAGCGCCGAGGCCAGCAGGAACGCGAACAGATGCAGCTGCGCGCTCTGCACCGAGATGCCGAAGCGCTGGATCAGGTAGAACGTGTAGTAGCTGCTCAGCCCGGCGATGTAGAAATACTTGGAGAAGATCAGCAGCAGCAGGATGCCGACGATCCGCACCACCATGGCGCGCGGCAGCGCCGGCACTGCGGTGACCGGCCGCGGCGCCGCCCGCGCGGCCTGCAGGTGCAGCGCGTACCAGCGCCCGACGTAGGACAGCAGGGCGATGCCGAGCAGCGCCGCGCCGCCGAACCAGGCCACGCTGTGGCGGCCGTTGGGCACGATCACCGCCGCGGCGATCAGCGGCCCCAGCGCGGTGCCGGTATTGCCGCCGACCTGGAACACCGACTGGGCCAGGCCATGGCGCCCACCCGAGGCCAGCCGCGCGATGCGCGAGGATTCGGGATGGAAGATCGCCGAGCCGATCCCGACCAGGGCCGCCGCCAGCAGCACCATGCCGAAGCTCGGCGCATAGGCCAGCAGCAACAGTCCGCACAGCGTTGAACTCATGCCCAGCGGCAGCGAATACGGCGCCGGCCGGCGGTCGGTGCGCAGCCCGATCAGCGGCTGGAACAGCGAAGCGGTGATCTGGTACGTCAGGGTGATCAGGCCGACCTGGGCGAAGCTGAGCTGGAACTGGCCCTTGAGCACCGGGTACAGCGCCAGGATCAGCGACTGCATCATGTCGTTGATCAGGTGCGAGGAGGTGATCGCGGCCAGGACGCCGGACGCGACCTTGCGCGGGGCGGCGGTGCCGGTGGAGGCAGAAACGACAGGTGCGGCAGGACGCAGCGTGGACATGGCGGGACGGGCATTGCCGGGAGTGCGTGCATGGTAGGCTTCCCTGTCCCGACCTTCCTGCGCGACATGCCCAGCAACCATCGCAAAAAGGGCACCGTGGTGCCGCGCTCCGCCCGCAATGCGGACGACGCGCCGGCCGACGTGGTGTGCAAGGCCGTCGACTACGCACCCGACAGCGCCATCGCCCCGCACCGGCATGCGCGCCATCAGTTGATCTACGCGGCGTCCGGACTGATGGTAGTGCGTTCTGGCCAGGGCCACTGGGTGGTGCCGAGCACGCGCGCGCTATGGATCCCCGCCGGTACCGAGCACAGCGTGCGCTGGATCGGCAGCCTGCACATGCGCAGCCTCTACATCCGCCCCACCGCCATCGCCGGCATGCCCGACACGCCGGCGGTGATGGCGGTGGAACCGCTGCTGGAAGCGCTGATCCGCAGCGCTGCCGAGATCCCCTGGGACCATGCCGCCGACTCCCGCGACGGGCGGCTGATGCGACTGATCCTGGACGAACTGCATGCGCTGCCGGCGCTGCCGCTGTATCTGCCGCAACCGCGCGATCCGCGCCTGCTGCGCATCGCCGCCGCGCTCGACGCCGACCCTGCCGACCCCACCACCCTGCACGCCTGGGCCGACGAGCTGGGCGTGGACGTCAAGACCATCCAGCGCCTGTGCCAGCGCGAACTGCAGATGCGCTTCGGCCAGTGGCGGCAGCAACTGCGCCTGCTGCGCGGACTGGAGCGGCTGGCCGCCGGCGACCGCATCATCGACGTGGCGGTGGAACTGGGCTACGACAGCCCCAGCGCGTTCACCGCCATGTTCAAGCGCCAGTTCGGGCAGCCGCCGAGCCAGTTCTTTCGCTAGCGGCGCCGCGATCGACGTGCCGCCGCCCATTCGCGGTCGTGGTTGCGGCAGCAACGAAGGTGTCGCAGGGCGCACGCGCTATGCGTGCGACGCTGCGTACCGGGGTGCGTACGGCCTGGCAGGCATGGACCGTCTTGCGCCTGCGGTGCGCGCCCGCTAGCCGCGGCCGACCTCGCTGGCACGACGCGCGGCGCTGGCACTGGCGGCGGGCGCCGCGCGACGCGCACTGATGCGCTCGACCGCCTGCATGTGTTGCGTGCCCCACTCGCACAACCCTGCCAAAGCCGCCGCCAGCGATTGCCCGAACGGCGTCAGTGAGTATTCGACCCTGGGCGGGATCTCCTGGAAGTCGAGGCGCGCAACGACCTGGTCGCGCTCCAGTTCCTTCAGCTGCTGGATCAGCACCTTGTCGGTGACCCCGCCGATCGCGCGCCGCAACGCGCCGTAGCGGTGCACGTCCTTGGCCAGGTGGTAGATCACCAACGGCTTCCACTTGCCGCCGACCAAAGCGAGCGCGGCTTCGAGCCCGCAACCGAATGTGCCGTTGTGTGCCATGAGGGTCTGCCACTCCGAAGGTACTTACCAGAAGGTAAATACTATTCAAAGAAATAGCGCAGTTCTACAGTGGCGCCTCCTCATTCTCTGGAGCGCATCATGGGCAGGCTCGACGGCAAGATTGCAGTGGTGACCGGCGGCAACAGCGGCATCGGTCTGGCAAGCGCGATGCGCTTCGCCGCCGAAGGCGCACAGGTGGTCATCGTCGGACGCAGGCAGGAGGAACTGGACAAGGCGCTGCGCCTGATCGGTGCCGACGCCATCGCCATTCAGGGCGACATTTCGAAGCTGGATGATCTGGACCGCGTCTTCGCCCAGGTCGAAGCCAGCAAGGGCCGCATCGATGTGCTGTTCGCCAACGCGGGACTCGGCGATTTCCAGCCGCTGGGATCGATCACCGAGGAGTCCTTCGACCGCACCTTCGGCGTCAACGTCAAAGGCACGCTGTTCACCGTGCAGAAGGCCCTGCCGCTGATGCACGCCGGCGGCTCGGTGATCCTGACCGGCTCCACCACCGGCACCATGGGCACCGCAGCGTTCAGCGTCTACAGCGCCACCAAGGCGGCGCTGCGCAACCTCGCGCGCAGTTGGGCGCTGGATCTGAAGGGCACCGGCATTCGCGTCAATGTGCTCTCGCCCGGGCCGATCGCCACACCCGGATTGGACCTGGTGCTGTCCGGCACCGGCCAGCAGGACGCAATCCTCGAAGGCATGACCGCGCAGGTCCCGCTGGGCCGCATCGGACGCGCCGAGGAAGTCGCGGCGACGGCGCTGTTCCTGGCCTCGAACGAAAGCAGCTTCATGACCGGCAGCGAAGTGTTCGCGGACGGCGGGTTCGCGCAGGTCTGACTGCTGCGGCCGCCCCGGCGCCGCGACTGCGCGGTGCAGGGGCGCTGGTACGCCGCCGACGGCGAACCGCTCAGGCCTGCGCCAGCGCCTGCCGCAGGTCGACGAGCAGGTCGTCGATGTGCTCGATGCCCACCGACAGCCGCACCGTGTCCTCGCTGACCCCGCTGCGCTGCAATTCCTCGGGCGAGAGCTGGCGATGCGTGGTGGACGCCGGATGCGTGGCCAGCGACTTGGCGTCGCCGATGTTGACCAGGCGGGTGAACAACTGCAGCGCGTCGAGGAAGCGCGCGCCGGCGGCGCGGCCGCCGCGCAGGCCGAAGGTGAGCACGCCGGAGCCGTGCCCGCGCAGATACTTCTGCGCGAGCGCGTGTTCGGGATGGTCGGACAGGCCGACGTAGTTGACCCACTCCACCTTGGCTTCGCCCTGCAGGTGCCGCGCCAGCGCCAGCGTGTTCTGGTTGATCCGGTCCATGCGCAGCGGCAGCGTCTCGATGCCCTGCAGGATCTGAAACGCATTGAACGGCGACAGCGCCGCACCGGTGTTGCGCAACGGCACCACCCGCGCGCGGCCGATGTAGGCGGCCTCGCCCAGCGCCTCGGTGTAGACCACGCCGTGGTAGCTCACGTCCGGCTCGTTGAGGCGGCGGAAGCGCTGTGCGTGCGTCGCCCACGGGAAGCGCCCGGAATCGACGATCGCCCCACCCAGGCTGGTGCCGTGGCCGCCCAGGTACTTGGTCAGCGAATGCACCACGATGTCGGCACCGAAGTCGAACGGCCGCAGCAGGTACGGCGTGGGCACGGTGTTGTCGACGATCAGCGGCACGCCGTGGGCGTGGGCAATGGCGACCACCGCTTCCAGGTCGGTGACATTGCCGCGCGGGTTGCCGATCGACTCGACGAAGATGGCCTTGGTGCGTTCGTCGATCAGCCCGGCGAAGGCGCCGGGATCGCGGTAGTCGGCAAAGCGCGTCTCGATGCCCGACAGCGGCAGCGTATGCGCGAACAGGTTGTAGGTGCCGCCGTACAGCGCGCTGGAGGACACGATGTTGTCGCCGGCCTCGGCAATGGTCTGGATAGCGTAGGTCACCGCCGCCTGCCCAGACGCCACCGCCAGCGCGCCGATGCCGCCTTCCAGCGCGGCGATGCGCTGTTCCAGCACGTCGGTGGTGGGGTTCATGATGCGGCTGTAGATGTTGCCCTGCACCTTCAGGTCGAACAGGTCGGCGCCGTGCTGGGTGTCGTCGAAGGCATAGGCCACGGTCTGGTAGATCGGCACTGCTACCGCGCGGGTGGTCGGATCGGGGCGATAGCCGCCGTGCACGGCAATGGTTTCCAGCTTCCAGTTCGGGTCGGACATGGGCAGGTCTCGGCAACGGGAGCGCAGACGATAGCGCCGCGCGCGGCGCCGAATGCAAACCTGCGGTTATGAGGCCATGCCCGGCGATTGTCAGCGTGGACGCTGCGGCGCGAGGCGGCGGCGCGAGGCAGCCGCCATTGGCTGGACCGTCCAACCTGGCGACATGCCGGCACCGATGAACACGCCCGCGCCGCGACCGGCGGCGCGCCGTGGGCGCATGCGTGGCCATGTGCCGCACCCGGATACCGCATCGTCGGCGCTCACCGCTGGTTCGATACTGCGGCGCGCCGCCGGCTCGTCAGCGACGCCCGCGGCATGCGCGGGTGTCGCGCATCCCCGGCTTCCGGGACGGCTCAGGCCTTCTCGAACACCAGCTTGCCGCCCTCGGCCTCGACCTTGATGGTGTCGCCACTGAGGAACTGGCCGGACAGGATCTGCTGCGCCAGCGGGTTCTCCAGTTGCGCCTGGATCGCGCGCTTGAGCGGGCGCGCGCCGTACACCGGATCGAAGCCGACGTTGCCCAGCAGCTCCAGCGCACGGTCGCCCAATTCGATCTTCAGCCCACGCTCGGCCAGGCGCTTCTCCAGGCCATGCAACTGGATGCGCGCGATCGACTTGATCTGCGCCTTGTCCAGCGGATGGAACACCACGATGTCGTCCAGGCGGTTGATGAATTCCGGGCGAAAATGCGCCTGCACCACGCCCATCACCGCCGCCTTCATCTGCGTGTAGGCCTCGGCGCTGCCGTCGCCGCTCAGCTCCTGGATCTGGTGCGAGCCCAGATTGGACGTCATCACGATGACGGTATTGCGGAAGTCCACGGTGCGGCCCTGGCCGTCGGTGAGGCGGCCATCGTCGAGCACCTGCAGCAGGATGTTGAACACGTCGCTGTGCGCCTTCTCGACCTCGTCGAGCAGGATCAGCGAATACGGCCGGCGACGTACCGCCTCGGTGAGGTAACCGCCTTCTTCGTAACCGACGTAGCCCGGAGGCGCGCCGATCAGCCGCGCCACCGAGTGCTTCTCCATGAACTCGCTCATGTCGATGCGGATCATCGCGTCGCTGCTGTCGAACAGGAACTCGGCCAGCGCCTTGCACAGCTCGGTCTTGCCGACGCCGGTGGGGCCCAGGAACAGGAACGAGCCGCTGGGCCGGTTCGGATCGGACAGGCCGGCGCGCGAGCGGCGCACCGCGTCGGACACCACCTTGATCGCCTCCTCCTGGCCGACCACGCGCTGGTGCAGTTCGTCCTCCATGCGCAGCAGCTTGTCGCGCTCGCCCTCGAGCATCTTGTTGACCGGGATGCCGGTCCAGCGCGACACCACCTCGGCGATCTCCTCGGCGGTGACGCGGTCCTGCACCAGCTTGAAGTCGTGCTGCTCGGCTTCGTTGGCCGCGGCCAGCTGCTTCTCCAGGTTCGGCAGCAGGCCGTACTGGATCTCGCTCATCTTGGCGTAGTCCTGGCGCCGCTGCGCCGCTTCCAGCTCGACCCGCGCCTGCTCGATCTGCTCCTTGATCTTGGTCGCGCCCTGCAGCGCTGCCTTCTCCGACTTCCACACCTCGTCGAGATCGGAGAACTCGCGCTCGAGGGTGTCGATATCGCGTTCCAGGTCGGCCAGGCGCTGCCGCGAGGCCTCGTCCTTTTCCTTCTTCAGCATCTCGCGCTGGATCTTGAGCTGGATCAGGCGCCGTTCCAGGCGGTCCAGTTCCTCCGGCTTGGAGTCGATCTCCATGCGGATGCGACTGGCCGCCTCGTCCATCAGGTCGATGGCCTTGTCCGGCAGTTGGCGGTCGGTGATGTAGCGGTTGGACAACGTGGCCGCGGCGACGATCGCCGGGTCGGTGATCTCCACGCCGTGGTGCACCGCGTAGCGCTCCTTGAGCCCGCGCAGGATCGCGATGGTGTCCTCCACCGACGGCTCGCCGACGAACACCTTCTGGAAGCGCCGCTCCAGCGCCGCGTCCTTCTCGATGTACTTGCGGTACTCGTCAAGGGTGGTGGCGCCGATGCAGTGCAGCTCGCCGCGCGCCAGCGCCGGCTTGAGCATGTTGCCCGCGTCCATGGCGCCATCGGCCTTGCCGGCGCCGACCATGGTGTGCAGTTCGTCGATGAACAGGATGATCTGACCTTCGTTCTTGGACAGGTCGTTGAGCACGCCCTTGAGCCGCTCCTCGAACTCGCCGCGGAACTTGGCGCCAGCGATCAGCGCGCCCATGTCCAGCGACAGCACGCGCTTGCCGCGCAGGCCTTCCGGCACCTCGCCGTTGACGATGCGCTGGGCCAGGCCTTCGACGATCGCGGTCTTGCCGACGCCGGGCTCGCCGATCAGCACCGGGTTGTTCTTGGTGCGCCGCTGCAGCACCTGCACGGTGCGGCGGATCTCCTCGTCCCGGCCGATCACCGGGTCGAGCTTGCCGCTCTCGGCGCGCGCGGTGAGATCGATGGTGTACTTCTCCAGCGCCTGACGCTGCTCCTCGGCGTTCTCCGACTGCACGGTCTCGCCGCCGCGCAGCTTGTCGATGGCGGCCTCGAGCTTCTTCTTGTCGGCGCCGGCGGCGCGCAGCGCCAGGCCCAGCGCACCGCTGTCATCGGCGGCGGCCAGCACGAACCACTCGCTGGCGATGAACTGGTCGTTGTGCTGCTGCGCCAGCTTGTCGGTCTGGTTGAGCAGACGGCTAAGGTCGTTGCCCATCGACAGGTTGCCGGGCTGGCCGCTGACCTTGGGCAGCTTGTCCAGCGCCTCGCCGAGGCGCTCGCGCAGCACCGGCACGTTGACGCCGGCCTGCGCCAGCAACGGCCGGGTGCTGCCGCCGGCCTGGTCGAGCAGCGCGACGAACACGTGCACAGGCTCGATGATGGTGTGGTCGCGGCCCACGGCCAGCGACTGCGCGTCGGCCAGGGCCTGCTGGAAGCGCGAGGTGAGCTTGTCCATCCGCATCGGGGGAAGTCCTCTGAATGAAAGGGCCGGCCATGCCGGCATGCCAGCAAAATGCGGCTGCCCGCCCCTGTTTCAAGGCCGGCCGCGCTGCCTGTATACGGCGCGGCCGGTGGTCGCCGCGTGGTGCGCCGCGCGGCGGTCACACGCCGCTACCGGGATGGCGGCTACCCTCGGCGCTTCCGTCGCCACGCGCAGGACCCGCCCCATGCATTACGAGCTCTACTACTGGACCGGCATCCAGGGCCGCGGCGAGTTCGTACGGCTGGCGCTGGAGGATGCCGGCGCCGGTTATCGCGACGTGGCCCGCGAGCAGGGCGACGCGGCGATGCAACCCTTCCTCGACGGCACCCACGCCGGCGCGCGCCCGTTCGCGCCGCCGTTCCTCAAGGCCGGCCGGCTGGTGATCGCGCAGGCCGCCAACATCCTGCACTACCTCGGCCCGCCGCTGGGCCTGGTGCCGGACAGCGAATCGCGGCGGCTGCAGGCGCTGCAATTGCAACTGACCATCGCCGACCTGGTCGCCGAGGTCCACGACAGCCACCACCCCATCGCCAGCGGGCTGTACTACGAGGACCAGAAAGCCGAAGCGCTACGGCGCGCCGAAGACGTGCGCAAGCAGCGGCTGCCGAAGTTCCTGGGCTATTTCGAACAGGTGCTGGACCAAGGCGGCGGCCGCCACGCGCTGCGCGAGCATTCCTACGTGGACCTGTCGCTGTTCCAGTTGATGAGTGGGCTGGACTATGCGTTTCCGCAGGCGATGAAGAAACTGTCGCCGAAGCTGCCGCGGCTGCGCGCGCTGCAGCAGCGCGTGTGCGAGCGCCCCGGCATCGCCGCCTACCTGGCCTCGGCGCGGCGTTTGCCCTTCAACGAGAACGGCATCTTCCGGCATTACCCGGAGCTGGATGGCTGAGCGGGATCACAGTTCACCGCGGCGTCGCGGCTGTAGGAGTGGCTTCAGCCGCGACAGGCATCACCGGTAACGCCAATCGCGGCTGAAGCCGCTCCTACAAAAACAAAGAGCCCGCAGATGCGGCCGCATGATGCGGCACGCGCCTCGCGTGTGGCTCAGGTCCGCGTCAGTTCCACACGCACCGCACGCAATTGCGCCTTCACCGCCGCGGCCTGGGTCGGGCCCATGCGCAGCAGCGCCTTCTGCCCGATCGACAGCGATTCCAGCGCCGGATCGACGAAGCGGTACTTGCCGCGCACCGGATCCATCTCCACTGCGAGCGGCGCGGTCGGCGTCGGGGTCTGCAGCAGGTGGTCGATCACTTGCACCAGGCGGTCGTTGAAGTAGCCCTGCGGATAGCCGAGTTCCACATACGCCTGTTGGAACAGCGGATAGAAGCGCCGGTAGGCCGCCACCGCCGTCGCCGGATCGGCGCGGGTGAACGCCTCCACGTAGGGTGCATAGCGCTGCGCGTTGGCGTCGGCGATGACGCTGGCGCCGCTGGCGTCGGTGCTCACCTGCAGTTCGCCCGGCACCTGCTTGAGCGCCAGCGCACGCGACGTGACGCGGCGCTGGGTCAGGTTGTCGACCATGGTCACCAGGCGCTGGATCAGGTGATCGCGCACCAGCAGCGCCAGCGGCGTATCGCCGCCAGCCAGCGTGCTCAGCGCCGCCCAGGCCGCGTCGTCGCTGGCGGCCAGCGCCGGAATCGCGGCATCGGCGGCTTCCGCGGCATCGATGGGATGCTGGATGGGTGGTGGCGTTGCGGTCGCGGCCGGCGCGTCAGGCGCTGCAGGTGGGGCGGCGGGTGCTGGCGCGATCTTGGCAGGCGCCGGCGTGGCGCTTGGCCACAGCGCCGCGATGTTGTCGCGGAACAACCATGCCGCGGCGGCGGCCACCAGCACGGCGACCAGGATCCACGGCCAGAACGAGTGACGCGGCTGCATGGGATGCACATCTCCATCGGACAATGGGAGTGTGACAGCGTCGGTGCCTACCGGTTCCAGCACGGGACGGCCAGCGTTCAGCCTCGGCGCACGGTCCGCGCGGAGCGCCGACAACGCCCTCGCGTTTCCCTGCGCCTTCTGCGTCGCGGATCGTCGGACCTCACGTCCTCCCGCCTGCAACGCACATGTTGCGAGGCAGTCCGCGAGCAGGCGCGGCGACGAGGCCAGGTACAGCGTGGTGTGGCAGTCCGTGCTGGCAACCAGGCCACTGCGGCCGCCGCTCGTGCGGTGGCCGCACCACCAGCTCACGCGGGCGACACGCGTACCGCAGCGCCGCTCACTCCACCAGCACCGCGCGCGGCTTCTGCAACGACAGCAGGCCGAGTAGCGTGGCCAGCACCAGATAGCCGCCGACGAACTGCCAGGCGATCAGCTTCGGCACGCCGCTCAGCGTCCACGGCAGGTACAGGCCGCCGCGCGGGTCCACCGAGTGGATCAGCCCGAACAGGGTCAGCCCAGCCGCCACCAGCAGGAACACGGCGGCACGGCGCAGGCGGCCGTCGACCATCGCCGCCACCGCGGCGATCCACAGCATCGCAGTGATAATGAAGCCGTTGCCCAGGGTCAGGATCACCGCCAGTTCGGGCAGGCCGTGGCCGTCCAGGGTGGTGGTGAGTTTCGCCAGTTGCTCCGGGGCGATCCAGCCCGGCGCCTTGATCGCCAGCAGGTAGGCCACCGACGGCAGGAACCCCAGCACCATCGCCCCGGCGTGGCGCTTGGGCGTGGCCTGGAAGGCCTGGGTGGTGATGTCGATGGCGACGTAGACGATGATCGGCGCCAGCACCGCCATCGGCAGCCACTGCACCAGGCCGGCGACCAGCCCGAACATGCCGCCCAGGCCGATGAACAGGCCGGTCAGCAGCGTATAGCCGCTGCGCGCGCCCATGTGCTTGTAGGCCGGCTGGCCGATGTACGGCGTGGTCTGGGCGACGCCGCCGCAGACGCCGGCGACCAGGGTCGCGCCGGCCTCGACCAGCAGGATGTCGCGGGTGCGGTAGTCGTCGCCGGCGGCGCGCGCGCTTTCGCTGACATTGATGCCGCCGACCACCATCAGCAGGCCGAACGGCAGCAGCAACGGCAGCAATGGCACCGTGTCGGCCAGGCCGGCGACGAACCCCAGGCTCGGCCACGGCAGCACCAGTTGCGGCGCGATCCACTGCGGTGCCTGATGGCCGGGAATGCCGACGCCGGCCGCATTGGCCCAGTAGTACAGGCCGGTACCCAGGGCCAGTGCCAGCGGCACGCCGGGCAGGCGCCACGGCAGCCGTCCCTTGGCGATCAGCACGTACAGCAGCAGGCCCAGCACCACCAGCCCGACCAGCGGGGTGCGCAGCGCCTCCAGCAGCGGCAGGAACCCCATCAGTACGATCGCGATGCCGGCGATGGAGCCGAGCAGCGCCGCGCGCGGCAGCGCGCGGGTCACCGCATCGCCGAAGAACGACAGCACCGTCTTCAGCACGCCCATCACCACCAGCGACGCCATGCCCAGGTGCCAGGTGGCCAGCGCCGCGGCCTGCGGGTCCAGGCCCTGCTGCTTGTAGCGCACGAACGCCGGGCCCAGCACCAGCAGGGCCATGCCGATACTGGTCGGTGCGTCCAGGCCCAGCGGCATCGCGGTCACGTCGCTGCGCCCGCTGCGCGCGGCCAGCCGCCGCGCCATCCACGTGTACAGCAGATTGCCGACCAGCACGCCGAAGGCGGTGCCGGGAATCATCCGGGTGTAGATGACCTCGGCGGGAAACTGGAACAGGCCGACCAGCGCCAGGGTGATGAAGCCGAGGATCGACAGGTTATCGACCACCAGACCGAAGAAGCCGTTGAGGTCGCCGGCGACGAACCAACGCGGACGCGGCGAGACAGGAGCGGGAGTGGACATGCGGGCAGTGGCGGCGTTGGGGGTCGAGGGATGGTAAGGGGAAGCGGTGCCGACGGATCGGTGCACGTGCAGGATGCCGTTTTCCGGCGACGGCGCGCCGCTACGGCGACAGCGGCAGATGCAGGAACTGGTTGAACGCACTCGGCACGTAGTCGCCGAACGCCGGCCCATTGCGGAAGCCGCGCCGCCGGTACAACGCCAGCGCCGGCTCGAACGCCGCGCCGCTGCCGGTTTCCAGGCTCAGCCGCGGCAGGCCTTCGGCACGAGCGACCGCGATGAGGTGTTCGAGCAGGGCCGCGGCTGCACCCTGGCGCAGGAATGCCGGGTGCGTGCGCATCGACTTCAGTTCGCCACCGCCCTCATCCAGCACGCGCAGCGCACCGACCGCGGCCAGCGCGTCGTCGCGCCACACGCTCCACACCCGCACCTGCGGCTGCCGCAGACCCGACAGATCCAGCGCATACACGCTCCCCGGCGGCGACTGCGCATGCATCTGCTGCACGTGGTACTCCAGCAACCCCCGCACCACCGTATCGTCAAGATCACCGGGCCGAATCACGAACGACCCCACCGTCACCGCAGCACCCCGCTCTTGCGAATCCCCACTCCCCACTCCCGAATCCCGGCGGTCAAAACGACACGTCCACCGCCTGCCGTGCCCACAGCACCGACTGGTGCCCGGTGGCCTGCTTCCACGCCAGCCGGATCGCCTCGATGTCGGCGCGACGCTGCGGAGTGTCCTCGTGCAGGATCACCAACACCTTGGTGTTGAGCCGGTTCGGCTCCTTGGCACCGCGGAACAGCCACTGGCCGTAGGCATCGAACACGGTCAGGCCATCGGGGAAGCGCGGCGTGACCTCCTTGTCCAGGAACGCGCGCCAGCGCGCCTCGCTGATCGGCTCGGCCTGCGGGCGGTCGGCCGGGCCGCTCTCTTCGCCCACGCCGAAGTACAGCTCGCTGCGCACCCAGCCGCTGGCCTGCGCCGGCCGCGCGGTATCGCCCTGCAGCGTCGCGCTGACCTTGCCCGGCGCGGGGGACGCGGACGGCGCGACGCTGGCGCAGGCGCTCAGGGCCAGGAGGACGGCGATCAACGGGGCACGCAGCAGCATCGGCAGGGTCTCGGTCGGAACAGGAAGGGAACAGGTGATCGTAGGCCAAGCGCGGTACGGCGCCGGATAACCGCCGGGCATGAGCTCATGCCCGACGGCACCGAACACGCGGCTCGCACATCGCCTTAACGTCGGGCTAATATATCGCTTCATCCGGATGGATGCAGCAACCTTTGCCGACCCCAGTCGCCGCCATGGCCGGCGCGGCCGGTCTTGATGGTCATCGTTTCAGGAGAGAACCCCCATGTCGTCCCCGTTCGTCAGGCCGCTGAGCCTGGCCATCGCCCTGGCCCTGGCCGCCCCCGCCTTCGCCCAGGACGCCGCCCCGGCCACCACGACCAATCTGGACACGGTGATCGTCACCGGCACCCGCGCCAGCGGCCGCACCGTGCTCGAATCCACCGCGCCGGTGGATGTGCTCAGCGCCGAGGACATCCGCAAGGCCGGCGTGGTCAACGGCGAACTCGGCAGCGCGCTGCAGGCGCTGCTGCCCTCCTTCAACTTCCCGCGCCAGTCCAACTCCGGCGGCGCCGACCACGTGCGCGCCGCGCAGCTGCGCGGGCTCTCGCCCGACCAGGTGCTGGTGCTGGTCAACGGCAAGCGCCGCCACACCTCGGCGCTGGTCAATACCGACAGCAAGATCGGCAAGGGCACCACGCCGGTGGATTTCAACGCCATCCCGATCAGCGCGATCAAGCGCATCGAAGTGCTGCGCGACGGCGCCGGCGCGCAGTACGGCTCCGACGCGGTGGCCGGGGTGATCAACGTGATCCTCGACGACGACCCGGACAGCGGCGCGCTGGAGGCCAGCTACGGCGCCAACCACACCGACGTGAAGCCGATCCACCGCACCCTCACCGACGGCCAGACCGGCTACGCCAGCGGCAAGGTCGGCACGCGCCTGGGCGAGGACGGCGGCTTCTTCAAGGTCGGCCTGGAGCTGAAGAACCACGAGGCCACCAACCGCGCCGGCTTCGACCAGATCCCGCCGTTCGAGGAACAGACCCCGGCCAACCTGGCGCTGGCCGGCAAGCGCAACTATGAACTCGGCGACGGCGCCAGCAAGGATCTCAACGCCTGGCTCAACGGCAAGCTGCCGTTCGGCCAAAGCGGCGAGGTCTATGCCTTCGGCACCTACAACCAGCGCGACACCCAGGGCGCCACCTACTTCCGCTACCCCGACGGCGCCGCCAACTGGACCCAGGTGTATCCGCAGGGCTACCGCCCGGTGTCGCTGGGCGAGAACCGCGACCTGCAGGCGGTGCTCGGCGCGCGCGGGCAATGGGGCGAATGGGCCTACGACGCCAGTCTCGACTACGGCCGCAACGACTTCACCTACCGGCTCAAGCACTCGCTCAACGCCTCGCTGGGCCCGGGCAGCCCGACCCGCTTCAAGACCGGCGACTACGCCTTCGAACAAGGCGTGGCCAACCTCGACCTGAGCCGCAGCTTCGACGCGGCCGGCGCCACCCAGACCGTGGGCACCGGCGTGGAACTGCGCCGCGAGCACTACCGCACCCGCCCGGGCGACCCGGCCAGCTACGCCGCCGGTCCCTACACCGACCGCCCCACCGGCGCCCAGGCCGGCGGCGGCCTGACCCCGCAGGATGCGGCCGACCTGTCGCGCAACGTCGCCAGCGTCTACGCCAGCGTGTCCAGCCAGTTCGGCGACAAGCTCTCCACCGACCTAGCCGCGCGCTACGAGCATTACCAGGACTTCGGCGGCGAACTGACCGGCAAGCTGGCCGCGCGCTACGAGTTCGTCCCGGCGTTCGCCCTGCGCGGCGCGATCTCCAACAACTTCCGCGCGCCGTCGCTGAGCCAGATCGGCTACGAGGCCAGCTCCACCGGCTACAACGCCAACGGGCAGTTGCTGCAGGGCCGCCTGCTCTCGGTCGACAACCCGATCGCGCAGGCGCTGGGCGCCCGTTCGCTGCAACCGGAGAAGTCGCGCAACTACAGCCTGGGCTTCACCAGCCGCGTCGGCAGCCATTTCGACCTGTCGCTGGACCTGTTCCAGATCGACATCGACAAGCGCATCGCGCTGTCGGAAAGCATCGACGGCGACGCCCTGACCGACTTCGTCGCGCAGCGCTTCGGCATCGCCGGCCTGCAGAGCGCCAGCTTCTTCGTCAACGCCGCCGACACCCGCACCCGCGGCGCCGAACTAGTCAGCAACTGGCGGCAGGCGCTGGGCCAGGGCCAACTGCAGTTGACCGGCACCTGGAGCTACGCCAAGACCGAGCTGGAGAACGTGGTGGCCACGCCGGCGCAGTTGCTGGCGCTGAATCCGGACTACGTGCTGTTCGGCGTGGAAGAGCGCAACACCCTGACCGAGGCGACCCCGCGCACCCGCTCGCAGCTGGCGGCGAACTGGAGCGACGCGCGCTGGTCGCTGCAGACCCGCGTCACCCGCTACGGCAGCGCCACCCGCGTGTCCGACTTCGGCGGCGGCTTCGCCCCGGAGCAGACCTACCGCGCCAAGTGGCAACTCGACGCCGAGGTCGAATACCACCTCACCCCGCAGTGGAGCGTGGCGGTGGGCGGACAGAACCTCACCGACGCCTATGCCGACCGCTCCAAGCCGGACATCGCCTACTTCGGCAACCTGCCATACGACGTGCTGTCGCCGATCGGCAGCAATGGCGCTTACTACTATGGGCGGGTGCGGTACACCTTCTGACTGAGGTGCCGGGATTGGGGAGTCGGGATTGGGGATTCGTAAAAGCGGTGCGTCGGCACTCGTGGAGCGCTACCCAATCCCGAATCTCCACTCCCCAATCCCGGCATCTGCAGACAGCCGGGATTGGGGATTCGCAAAAGCGGTGCGTCGGCGCCCGTCGAGCGCTACCAATCCCGAATCTCCACTCCCCAATCTCCGCATCTGTAGACAGCCGCAGCCACTGGGCGCCCGCTGTTGCGAATCCCCAATCCCCACTCCCGAATCCCCGCCCCCAATCCACCTGACGCTAACGCCCGCTACCCCATCATGGCGCGATGGCAGACGCGCTCCCCCTCCGACCGCCGCCGCCGCGTCTGGACGATGCCTGCGCATTGTTCCTGGACGTGGACGGCACCCTCATTGCCTTTGCCGAACGCCCCGACCAGGTGCAGTTGCTCCCAGAGGTGCGTGAGGCGATCGGCCGCCTGCACCAGCGCCTCGGTGGCGCGGTGGCGCTGGTCAGCGGACGTCCGCTGACGCAGCTCGACGCCTTGTTCGCACCGCTGCGGCTGCCCGCCGCCGGCCTGCACGGCCACGAGTTGCGTAGCGACGCCGACGCGCAGGCGGCGATGCCCGCCGACACCTCGGAATTTCTCCATGCGCTGCATGCGCGCGCCGCACATCTTCACCAGACGCATCCGGGCGTCTTGGTCGAGGACAAGGGCGCCAGCGTGGCGCTGCACTGGCGTGCGGCACCTAGCGCCGCCGACGCGGTACTGGCGTTCGCCCACGCACAGATCGCCGAGCTGCCGGGCTACCGCCTGCAGCCCGGCGACCACGTGGTCGAGTTCGTGCCCGAGGGCAGCGACAAGGGCGTGGCACTGGCCACGCTGCTGCAGCAGCCGCCGTTCCGCGGCCGCCGCCCGGTGTTCGTCGGCGACGATCTGACCGACGAATTCGGCTTCGCCGCGGCCAACCAGGCCGGCGGCTGGAGCGTGCTGGTCGGTACCCGCGCCGACAGCGTTGCCACCTATGCGCTGCCCGATCCACGCGGCGTACACGCCTGGCTGCGCGATAACGCCGGATGAGGGCGCCGCCGCGCCCACCCGCCTGCGCCCCGAGGCCGTTTCCCCCACTGCTTCCGTACAAGGACCCGTCCGCTCCATGAGTTCCCCCAATCTCGACCTCGGCGTCATCGGCAACGGCAGCTTCGGCGCCCTGATCGACAAACGGGCCAGCGTGGTGTGGAGCTGCCTGCCGGCCTTCGACGGCGATCCGGCGTTCTGCGCGCTGCTGTCGCCGCGCGCGCATCCCGGCGGCGATTTCAGCATCGAGCTGGAGGATTTCGTCGACAGCGACCAGCACTACCTGGCCAACACCGCGATCCTGCGCACCGTGCTGCGCGACGCCCATGGCGGCGCGGTGGAGGTGATCGACTTCGCGCCGCGCTGGCGCAACCACGGCCGCTTCTACCGCCCGGTCAGCATCATCCGCCAGGTGCGGCCGCTGGCCGGCAACCCGCGCATCCGCGTGCGTGCTCGGCCGCTGGCCGACTGGGGCGCGCGCCAGCCGGAGAGCACCTGGGGCAGCAACCACGTGCGCTGGCTGCTGCCGGACTTCACCCTGCGCCTGACCACCGACGTGCCGGTGCGCTTCATCCGCGACGAACTGCCGTTCGTGCTCAACCATCCGGTCAACCTGATGCTGGGCGTGGACGAATCGCTGACCCGCTCGCTCACCGGCTACATCCAGGAAGCGCAGGAACGCACCGAGGAATACTGGCGCGAATGGGTGCGCTACCTGTCGGTGCCGCTGGACTGGCAGGACGCGGTGATCCGCAGCGCGATCACCCTGAAGCTGTGCCAGTACGAGGACAGCGGCGCGATCATCGCGGCGATGACCACCTCCATTCCGGAAGCGCCGGACACCCCGCGCAACTGGGACTACCGCTACTGCTGGCTGCGCGACGCCGCCTTCGTGGTGCGCGCGCTGAACCGGCTCGGCGCCACCCGCACCATGGAGCAGTTCCTCGGCTACATCTTCAACATCGCCACCACCGACGGCAGCCTGCAGCCGCTGTACGGCATCGGCTTCGAGGCGGCGCTGGAGGAACACGAGGTCGAGTCGCTGGCCGGCTACCGCGGCATGGGCCCGGTGCGGCGCGGCAACCTCGCCTGGATCCAGAAGCAGCACGACGTGTACGGCAGCGTGGTGCTGGCCTCCACCCAGCTGTTCTTCGATCTGCGCCTGAAGGATCCCGGCGACACCCACACCTTCCTGCGCCTGGAGCCGCTGGGCGAGCGCGCGTTCGAACTGCACGACGTGCCCGACGCCGGCCTGTGGGAATTCCGCGGCCGCGCCGAGGTGCACACCTACACCAGCGCGATGTGCTGGGCCGCCTGCGACCGCCTGGCCAAGATCGCCGCACGGCTGGGCCTGGACGAGCGCGTGGCGCACTGGCGCGAACGCGCCGACCGCATCCACGCGCGCGTGCTGGCCGAGGCCTGGAGCGCGGAGCTGGGACACTTCACCGACACCTTCAACGGCCACCGGCTGGATGCCTCGCTGCTGTTGCTGGCCGACATCGGCTTCATCGCCCCGGACGATCCGCGCTTCATCGCCACGGTCGAGGCGATCGGCCGCGACCTCAAGCATGGCGATGCGCTGTACCGCTACGTGGCACCGGACGATTTCGGCGAACCGGAAACCAGCTTCACCATCTGCACGTTCTGGTACATCGACGCCCTGGCCGCGATCGGCCGCAAGGAGGAGGCGCGCGAGCTGTTCGAGCGCATCCTCGCGCGGCGCAATCATCTGGGCCTGCTGTCGGAGGATCTGGCCTTCGACAACGGCGAGGCCTGGGGCAATTTCCCGCAGACCTATTCGCATGTCGGCCTGATCATCGCCGCCATGCGTTTGTCGCGCAGTTGGCAGGAGGCATCATGAGCAGATTGGTCGTGGTATCCAACCGTGTGGCCTTGCCCGGCGAGAACCGTGCCGGCGGCCTGGCGGTGGGCTTGCTGGCGGCGCTGAAGGAGCGCGGCGGCGTATGGTTCGGCTGGAGCGGCAAGACCGTGCGCGGCGACAGCGGCGCGCTGCACGAACAGACCCAGGGCGACATCCGCTTCGTCACCATGGACCTGAATCGCGCCGACCTTGATGCCTACTACAACGGGTTCGCCAACCGTACGCTGTGGCCGCTGCTGCACTTCCGCCTGGACCTGGTCGACTACGACCGCGCCACGCGCGAGGGCTACCGCCGGGTCAACGCCATGTTCGCCGACAAGCTCGCGCCGATGCTGCGCGAGGACGACACGGTGTGGATCCACGACTATCACCTGATTCCGTTGGCCTCGCTGCTGCGCGAGCGCGGCATCGGCTGCCGCATCGGCTTCTTCCTGCACGTGCCGTTCCCCTCGGCCGACCTGATCCAGGCGCTGCCGGATCACGCGCGGCTGTTCTCCGGCTTCTACGCCTACGACCTGATCGGCTTCCAGACCCGCCGCGACGTCGACCGCTTCCAGGCCTACGTGCGCCTGTTCGGCGGCGGCAAGGTGATCAAGGACGGGCTGCTGGAAGCGCCGGGCGGGCGCCGGTTCCGCGCAGCCATGTTCCCGATCGGCATCGATACCGAATTGATCGCGCAGCAGGCGCGCGCGGCGATGTCCAAGCCGGCGGTGCGCGACCTGCGCAGCAGCCTGCGCGATCGCCAGCTGGCGATCGGCGTGGACCGGCTGGACTACTCCAAGGGCCTGCCGGAACGCTTCCTCGGCTTCGAGCGCTACCTGGAACGGCACGCGGACCAGCGCGGCAGCCTCACCTACCTGCAGATCGCCCCGGTCTCGCGCGGCGACGTCACCGAGTACAAGCAACTGCGCAACCAGCTCGAACAGATCGCCGGGCACATCAACGGCGGCCATGCCGAGCCGGACTGGACGCCGCTGCGCTACGTCAACCGCAACTTCACCCACGCCACCCTGACCGGCTTCTACCGTGCCGCACAGGTCGGCCTGGTGACGCCGTTGCGCGACGGCATGAATCTGGTGGCCAAGGAGTACGTGGCCGCGCAGGATCCGGAGAATCCCGGCGTGCTGGTGCTGTCGCTGCTGGCCGGTGCCGCCGACGAGCTGAAGGAAGCGCTGCTGGTCAATCCGCACGACCTGGACGGCGTCGCCGACGCCATCGCCACCGGCGCCTCGCTGCCCAAGGCCAAGCGCATCGAGCGCTGGCGGGCGATGATGGATCATCTGCGCAAGCACGACATCAATGCCTGGCGCCAGCGCTATCTGCAGGCGCTGGAAAGCCTGCGCTAGCCGTGCTCCTCGCACGCTGCGGCGCGCACAACCCGCGCGCGGTGCGGCGCCGCCATGCGGCGAGCGCCACCGCGCCGCACGCGCGCCGCACGACGCAGTGTTCCGCATGCCGTCACGGCTCGACCACCTGCACCGCCTAAAATAGGCACACGCACTGCGTCCGTTCCGCGCTCAACCGAAAACGCGGCAGCGCGATGATTGTCTTGCGCTATGGCCGCGCTTGCGGCCCTGACCTCGCCTCTCCCCCCACGATCCGCCTGCACCGCCGCTATTCGCGCCACGCGCCAGGGATCCTCGTCGGATGTTTCGCTCATGACCATTTCTTCACCACCGAATGCAGCCGGACGCTGGCTGTTCGCCGGCTACGCGCTCCTCATCGCCGTGATCGGCGTCGCCCTCGCCGTCATGGGCGGGCAACTCGTCGCCGTCGGCGGCTCCTGGTACTACCTGATCGCCGGCGTGGCACTGGCCGTGTCCGGGGTACTGCTGGTGCTCGGCCGCCGCGTCGGCCTGTGGCTGTTCGGCGTGACCCTGGCCGCGACCATCGCCTGGGCCCTGGCCGAGGTCGGCCTGGATGGCTGGGCACTGATCCCGCGCTTGGCGATGGTCTCGGTGCTCGGCCTGCTGCTGTTGCCGTTCTGGAAGGTCGCGCGCTGGCGCCTGGCGCCCGTCTCCGGCATCGGCTACCTGCTGGTGGCCGGCGTACTGCCGGTCCTTGGCGCGGCATTGGTGTTCGTGCCGTTGCTGTTCCCGCGCACGGTGGAACTGGCTGATCCCAGCCTGGCCGCGCAACGCCCGCAGGCGGCTTTCAGCCGCGCAACGGTGAACAGCCCCGATGGCAACGTCGCCGGCAACCACGACGCCGGCAACTGGACCGCCTATGCCGGGTCCAACCTGTCCAACCACTACAGTCCCGGCGCGCAGATCACCCCGGACAACGTCAAGGACCTGAAGATCGCCTGGGAGTTCCATACCGGCGACCTCAAGCCGGCCGGCTCCAAGCTCGGCTACGCGTTCCAGAACACCCCGCTGAAGGTCGGCGACCTGGTCTACATCTGCACGCCCACGCAGAAGGTGATCGCGGTCGAGGCCACCACCGGCAAGGAGCGCTGGCGCTTCGATCCGCAGACCAATCCGAAGGCCATGGCCGGCGTCGCCGCCACCACCTGCCGCGGCGTGTCCTATTTCGAGGCGCCCACACCGGTCGCCGAATGCGCCAAGCGCATCTTCTGGCCGATGGTGGATGGCCGCCTGGGCGCGCTCGACGCGCTGACCGGCAAGCTGTGCGAGAGCTTCGGCACGCACGGCTATGTCGACCTGAACAAGGACACCGGCAACACCAAGCCCGGCTTCGTCGGCCCCACCTCGCCGCCGGTGGTGATGCGCGGCGTGGTGATCCAGCCCACCGGACAGATCCGCGACGGCCAGGAACGCGACGCGCCGTCCGGCGTGGTGCGCGCCTTCGACGCCATCAGCGGGCAGCTGCGCTGGGCCTGGGACCTCGGCAATCCGGCGATCGACGCGGCGCCGCCGGCCGGCCAGACCTACACCCGCTCGACCCCGAACGTGTGGTCGCTGATGGCCGCCGACGACCAGTTGGGCCTGGTCTACCTGCCCACCGGCAACGCCTCCGGCGATTTCTTCGGCAAGCAGCGCACCCCGCAGGAAGAGGAATACACCGCCTCGCTGGTGGCACTGGATGCGGCCACCGGCAAGGAGCGCTGGCATTTCCGCACCATCAACCACGACCTGTGGGACTACGACATCGGCCCGCAGCCGAACCTGGTGGATTTCCCGGTCCCCGGCGGCGGCACCCGCCCGGCAGTGATCCAGGCCACCAAGTCCGGCCAGGTGTTCGTGCTCGACCGCGAGACCGGCGCGCCGATCATGCCGGTGCAGCAGATCCCGGTGCCGCAGGGCACCGACCACGGCGACTGGACCGCCAAGACCCAGCCGGTGTCGCCGGGCATGCCCAATACCGTCGGCGCGCCGAGCAAGGACTACGAGACCCTCGTCGAATCCGATGCCTGGGGCATCACCCCGTTCGACCAGTTGGCCTGTCGCATCCAGTTCAAGCGGCTGCGCTACGAGGGCATGTTCACCCCGCCCAGCCTGGGCGGTTCGCTGGCCTTCACCGGCAACCACGGCGGCATCAACTGGGGCGGCGTGTCGGTGGACCTGCAGCGCGGCATCATGGTGATGAACAGCAATCGCCTGCCCTACACCGAACACGTGTACCCGCCGCAGGAAATGCAGGCGCTGGGCGTGGTGTCGGTATTCAACGGCAAGAGCAGGACGCCCGGCTATATGGCTCAGGAAGGCCTGCCGTACGGCGCACGCAAGGAGCCGTGGATGTCGCCGCTCAACACCCCATGCGTGGCGCCGCCGTGGGGCTACATCTCCGGCGTGGACCTGCGCACCCAGCAGGTGATCTGGCGGCGTCCGCTGGGCACCGGCTACGACCAGGGCCCGATGGGCATTCCGTCGAAGATGAAGTTCGAACTGGGCACGCCCAACAACAGCGGCTCGCTGGCCACCGCAGGCGGCGTGACCTTCATCGGTGCGGCGCTGGACAACTTCCTGCGCGGCTACGACACCCAGACCGGCAAGCTGCTGTGGGAAGTGCGCGTGCCGGCCGGTCCGCAGGCCGCGCCGCTCAGCTACACCGTCGATGGCAAGCAGTACATCGTCGCCGCGATCGGCGGCCACGACCGCATGGAGACCAAGGCCGGCGACAGCGTGATCGCCTGGACCCTGCCCGACGCGACGACACCGGCGAAGTAAGCAGCCGTCCCGCACCATCCCGCCACCGGCCGCGCATGCGGCCGGTGGCGATGACGGCCCGTCGAGCCAAGGCCGGGCCGACACGCCCGTCTGGCCGACCGCGCGCCCGCTTCACGGCGCCCATGTCGCTGCGCAGCACGCCATCACGCCTCGCCCAACCCGCGCTTGGCGTTGGCGTCCAGGCCATTCGAAGTTTCCGACGAACGGCAGGCGCCTGCGATCAAGCACGCCTGGCGATGCGCCGATACTGGGTGTACCCCCGCGAGATCGCGTCGCCCCCGCGGCGTTGCCCGTTGTTTCCCAACCGGTGCACACCATGCCCTCGCCATCCGCCGCTCCCCGCCCGACTTCCCCTTCCTGGCTGCGCCCGCGTTCGGCGCTGCTCGCCCTCGCCCATGTGCTGGTCCTGCTGGCGCTGGCCGGCTACGCCGTGCATGTCGGCCGCACGATCGGGCCAAGCGGATCGGCGCTGCCGCGCTTGCTGCCGGCGCTGCTGGCCGCCGTGGCCATGGCCGCGGCGCTGGTCTGGATCGGCAGACGCAGTGCGCCGCACTCGCTGGACCGAGCCACCCAGGCGCTGCAGGCGCTCGGCGAAGGCCGCTTCGAGCAGCGCGTGGACCTGGCCGGCGACGCGTCCGAGGTGGCGCTGTTGCGTGCGGTGCAGAACACACAGCAGGCCCTGGCCGCACGCCAGGCGCAGGCCGAGGCGGAACTGCGCCATGGCCGCTTCGTGATCCAGGCACTGGACGATCTCGACACCATGGTGCGCATCGCCGACGACGATGGCCGCGTGCATTTCGCCAACCGCAAGCTGCTGCAGATGTTGAAGACCATCGAACCGGACGTGCAGCGCTTCCGCCCGGAATTCCGCGCCGAACAGTTCGTCGGCGGCAGCATCGGCGACATCTACCCGGACAGCCAGGCAGCGATCGACCGCATGCGCGCGCTGACCGGCTCCAAGCGCGTGCGTGCGCCGTTCTTCGGCCGCCAGATCGATTTCGTGTACAGCCCGATCGACGCCGCCGACGGCCGCCGCCTGGGCACCATCGCGCAATGGGAGGAAGTGACCGCGCAGGTCGCTGCCGAACAGGCGCTGGCCACGGTGATCGAGGCCGCCGCGCGCGGCGATTTCAGCCAGCGTATCGACACCGCGGCGATGGACGGGGTGCTCAAGTCGCTGGCCGAGGGCGTCAACCGCATCGCCGATGCGGTGGAGAGCAACCTGGCGGAACTGGCCGGGGCGCTGACGGCGCTGGCCGAAGGCGACCTCACGCATCGCGTCGATGGCCAGGCCCAGGGCGTGTTCGCGCGCTTGCGCGAGGACACCAACCGCACCGTCGCCAAGCTCACCGAGATCATCGTCGGCATTCAGGACTCTGCCGAAACGATCCGCCGCGCCGCCTCGGAAATCGCCGCGGGCAACACCGATCTGTCCGACCGCACCGAGCAGCAGGCGGCGAGCCTGGAAGAGACCGCCAGTTCGATGGAGGAACTGACCTCGGCAGTGAAGCAGAACGCCGACAACGCGCAGCAGGCCAACGGCCTGGTGCAGAACACCGGCGATGTCGCCCGGTCCGGCGGCCAGGTGATGGACGAGGTGGTGGCGACGATGCGCGCGATCAGCGCGTCCTCGCAGCGCATCGGCGAGATCATCGGCGTGATCGACGGCATCGCCTTCCAGACCAACATCCTGGCGCTCAATGCCGCGGTGGAGGCGGCGCGCGCCGGCGAACAGGGCCGCGGTTTCGCCGTGGTCGCCTCGGAGGTGCGCTCGCTGGCGCAGCGCTCGGCCGATGCGGCCAAGGAGATCAAGGACCTGATCGATGCCTCCACGCGTACCGTCGGCGAAGGCGCCGCGCTGGTCAACCGCGCCGGCGCCACCATGCACGAGATCGTCGGCTCGGTGCAGCGCGTGACCGGCCTGATCGGCGAGATCAGCGCTGCCAGCGGCGAGCAATCCAGCGGCATCGAACAGGTCAACCGCACCGTGACGCAACTGGACGAAGTCACCCAGCGCAACGCCGCCCTGGTCGAGGAAGCCACCGCCGCGGCGCGCAGCATGGAGGAGCAGGCCGGCGAGCTGGCTGCGGCGGTCGGCGTGTTCCGGCTCGCGCAGGGCCGGGGGCAAGCGGCGGGTGGCAAGGTCACGCCACTGCGCAGTACCCGCTGAGCTGACGCACCGTGCAATCGGCAATCGAACGCTGGTAGTTGGCGGACCGGCGACGATCGAGCACATGCGCGAGCAACACGTCAGCGTTCGCTATAACGCGACCTGCAGGCGCTGGCGGGCTGAAGGCGGCGGCAAGAAGAAGTCGCCAGGCATTTGCCGCCATGGTGGCCTGCGTCCCGCGGCCATGCGCACCGGCCCGGCTCAGACGAAACTCATGTACAGGCTGCGCAGGAATGCGAGCTGTTCGTCGCGGTCTTCAAACATCGACTGGGCGAAGTACTCGAGATCGCTGCGCACCACCATTGAGTGCGCACGTCCCTTGGGCGCCAGATCGATGGTGAAGGACTGTCGCGACTGCCCCAGAAGCCAAAGATGCTCCAGTACCCCTGGGTGTTGGCTATCGTAGAAAAGACGCGCCCCCTCGCGCGCGATAAACGAATGCCCGGTATGCGCGTGCCTGGAATCCGGATCCACGGCGTCCACCACGTCCATTGGAACGAACATGTTTCTCGTCCTGGCTACGTCACCGCCCCAGACCGTCCCGGCGAGCGGACCATCCCCGACCATGCACACGACTCTGTCGAGCCGGTTCGCATTCGGCGCGTTGTTATGGTTCAGGATGTCCTGAAATGACTGGGGATTGGCCTGCAGAGCCGCGATCCTGGCCGCGATTTGCTGCGCCGTCGTCCCCAGAGGATAGCCAAGGACATCGTTGTTGTACGCCAAATTTTGGCTGAAGCTCTCCCTATCGTTCCACTCGCCCGTATATAGCGCGACTGCGCAGGAAGAGTCTTTGAAAATGCCGAATCCCGACTTGTGCAGCGGCCGCAGGCGAATGAACGCGCCGTTCTCGTCCATGTAATAGGTGCTCGGGAACTGCCTAGGCGAAAACACGTTGTTCTGCTCGTCTATATCGATACTGGAGAACAGCCAGTTCGCCGGCTTGATCAGCGGCAAGGGCGTGGCGGTGGGCATGTCGGTGTTCCTCTGCGATGGTGGTGGGCCAAGCGGCACCTGTGCGGCGCCAGCCACTACGTGCGGTCGGCGTAGCTGCGCGAGCAACAGCAGTAGAAGATGAAGATGCATTGGCGCCGCGTTCCTGCGCACTGCGCGCGCTATGGAGAACGCGACGTGCGCCAAAGTGTGAACACGCACGCGCGGGCGGCCTCGTGCCAGCGCGTCAAGAAGCGGCGCGATAACGTTCGGTGCTTGCGCTCCGACACAGGCCCAAGCCGGGCCGTCGGCGCCCACAGTGCGGACGAGGTCAGCAGCCTTCGCTGCCATGGCCGCCTCGCCCGCGCAAGGCGCCGCGCCACCCTCACTCCAGAAAGCGCGAGCGCTGCTGCGGCTCGGGCAGGAAACATTGCGTAGTGGTACCGAACCAGCGATGGCGGTTGCGCGCCAGCACGCGGTAGCCGGCATCGCGCCAGCGCCGCGGCAGCACGCGCAGCAGCGCGATGCTGCGCCACACTCCGCCGAGCCCGGCGACCACCGTGATCGCCGCGTCCGAATCGGTCAATGCACCGTGTCGTGTCAGCAGCAGGAACGACAGCGGATCGGCCGGATCCAGCCCGTGCTCGCGCAACAGCGCGCTCCCGCGCGGCGATTGCATCGCCGCGAAGCGGTAGTGGCCGCGATGGTCGTGGCGCAGCAGGAACCGCACCCAACGGCTGCACAGCGCGCACACCCCGTCGAACACGACGATGGCCGCACCCTCCGGCGCCGTCGGTGACGCGACCGGCGACGGCTCAGGCCGGCGCAAGCCAGCCCTCGTAGCGGATAAACGGGCCGATCCACGGCAGGGTCACTGCGATCACGAACGCGTAGCGGCCGTCGCGCTGGTCTTCGCGGCAATGCACGCCGGCCAGCCAGCGCCGTGGCAGCGGCAGCACGCCGAAGGCCCAGGCGCGCGCCGCGCGCCATTCGATGCCGGCGCCATCGATCCGCAGGGCGAATTCGAACACCACCGCACCCAGGCGCTCGCGCAGGCGGCCACGATGCAGCCACAGCCGCGAGGGCATGGCATGCGTGCCGAAGCGGCGCTCCCAGCGCTCGCCGTGCGCATTGGCGCGGAACACCACCTCCACCGGCGTCGCCGGCCCGGTGCGCGGCAGCCGTACCAGCCACGCGCACAGCGGCAACAGCGGATGCCGGCCGCGCTGCACCACGGCCTGGCCGACATAGCGCGACCGCGACGACGGCGTGTGCAGCGCGCGCAGCACCGGTGGCAAGTGCGCGAACGCCGGGCCGAGCACCTGCGCGAACAGCGGCGGGGTCAGGGGCCGATCCACGCCAGGGTCGCCATGCGCCCGCTGTGGCGGTCGCGCCGATAGGAATAGAAGCGCTGCGCATCGGCGATGGTGCACAGGCCGCCGCCGTGGATCTGCTCCGGCGCGATGCCGGCCGCGACCAGACGTTGCCGCGCCAGTGCGTACAGGTCCACCCGCCAGTGTCCGGGCCGGGTGTCCACGAACGCCGCGGCGGCCGCCGGATCGTGGCGCAGGAACGCCTCGCGCACCTCGACGCCGATCTCGTAGTGCTGCGGTCCGGCCGCCGGCCCCAGCCAGGCCTGCAGCTGTGCCGGCGGCGTGCGCAGGGCGGCCACGGTGGCTTCCAGCACGCCGCCGGCCAGCCCCTGCCAGCCGGCGTGCGCGGCACCGACCTCGCTGCCGTCGCGCGCAGCGAACACCACCGGCAGGCAGTCGGCGGTCAGGATCGCCAGCACCACGCCCGGTTCGGCGGTGACCGCGGCATCGGCGGTCGGCTCGGCGTCGATGCCGGTACCGTGCGGCGGCCCGTCGAAGCGCAGCACCTGCACGCCGTGCACCTGCCGCAGCCAATGCGGCGGTGTCGGCAGCGCCAGCCGCTCTGCCAGCTCGTCGCGGTTGCGCTGCACCGTGGCCGGGTCGTCGCCGTCGGCGGCGCTGCGGTTGCCCAGATTGAAATGGTCGAACGGCGGCAGCGAGGCGCCGGCGCCGTGGCGCAGCGTGGTCAGGGCACGCACGCGCCGCGGGGCCGGCCAGTCGGCGTGCAGGGCGAAGTCGGTCATCGGCGGCACGCTCGGCCGGCAGCGGCACCGACACCGGCTGCCGCGTCGCCGCGGACCGGGCGGCCATGTGTCAGGGCCGGACCGCAGACCAGCAGGGCACGGGAGACGGGCGACCCGGCCATGCTCAGCGCCGCGTCCGCTCGGCGGCCGCCTGCGCATCCGCACGCAGCGTGGCCATCAGCTGCTGCAGATCGGCCGGCACCGCCGCGGTGGCGCGCACCGGCTCGCCGCTCGACGGGTGCTTGAACTCCAGGGTCTCGGCGTGCAGCGCCTGGCGCTTGAAGCCGCGCAGTTCGCCGATCAGCTCCTCGCTGGCGCCCTTGGGCAGCTTCAGCGGGCCGCCGTACAGCGGGTCGCCGACGATGGGGTGCTTCAGGTGCGCCATGTGCACGCGGATCTGGTGGGTACGGCCAGTCTCCAGGCGGCATTCCAGGGCCGTGTGGGCGCGGAAGCGTTCGCGCAGCCGATAGTGGGTGACCGCGTCGCGGCCGTCCTCGCGCACCGCCATGCGCAGGCGGTCGCGCGGATGGCGGTCGATCGGCGCGTTGGCGGTGCCGCCGGAGACCAGCGCCCCGACCACCACCGCCAGGTATTGCCGGTGCACGTCGCGCGCGGACAGCTGCGCCACCAGCGAGGTATGCGCCTGCAGGGTCCGCGCCACCACCATGGCGCCGCTGGTGTCCTTGTCCAGGCGGTGCACGATGCCGGCACGCGGCAGCGCCGACAGGCCCGGATCGCGATACAGCAAGGCGTTGACCAGGGTGCCGCTGGGGTTGCCGGCGCCCGGATGCACCACCAGTCCGGCGGGCTTGTTCAGCACGATGACCTGGTCGTCCTCGTACAGCACCTCCAGCGGGATGTCCTCGGGCAGGGCGTGGGTCTGGGTGTCCAGCACCGCGTGCAGGCTGGCGATCTCGCCGCCGCGCAGCGGATCGCGCGGCCGCGCCGGGGCGCCGTCGAGCAGGGCGTCGCCGGATTTGATCCATTCGGCCAGGCGCGAACGCGAGTATTCGGGGAACAGTTCGGCCAGCACCGCGTCGAAGCGGCGGCCGGCGGCATGATCGGGGACGCGCGCCTGGCGCGGGCCGTCGCTGACGGCGTCCTCGGGCAGATCCGGGGGGGTATGGGGCATGGCAGGGGCACGGCTTGGGTCGGAAAAAGGGGGTCGCGGCGGCCATAGTCAGTCGCAGGACAGGCCACTAGGCTATCATCGCCCCTTCGTATTCCTGCCCTGCCGCGCCCGAACCCATGATCCGACGCTCCGTCCCGCTGTCCGCGCACGTCCGTTTCATCGCCTTGCTGCTGGTCACGCTGGTCGTGGCGACGGGTTGCCACCGTTCGAAGAAGAACCCCGAAGAAGGCATGCCGGTGGAGCAGCTCTACCAGAAGGCGCACGGGCAGATGGAGACCGGCAACTGGGCCGGCGCCGAGAGCAGCTTCAAGCGGCTGATCGCACAGTACCCGTACGGCAACTACACCGAGCAGGCGATGATCGAAAGCGCCTACGCCCAGTACAAGGCCGGCAAGCACGACGACGCGGTGTCCACCATCGACCGCTTCATCCGCACCTACCCCACCCAGCGCAACATCGCCTACATGTACTACCTGCGCGGGTTGTCCAACTCCAACCGCGACACGGTGTTCCTGCGCCGGGTGTGGTCGCTGGATCCCAGCCGCCGCGACCTGTCCACCCCACAGCAGGCCTACGCCGATTTCAACACCGTTGCCGAGCGCTACCCGAACAGCCGCTACGCCGCCGACGCGCGCGAGCGCATGATCGCCCTGCGCAACGTGTTCGCCCAGCACGAGCTGGACAACGCGCTGTACTACCTGCGCCGCGACGCCTGGGTGTCGGCTGCCTCGCGCGCCACCTACCTGCTGGAGACCTACCCGCAGAGCGCGTACCAGTACGACGCGGTGGCAGTGCTGGCCGACGCCTACACCCACCTGGGCAACAAGACCCTGGCCGCCGACGCACGCCGCGTGCTCGAGCTCAACGATCCGCAGCATCCGTGGCTGACCGGCAACTGGCCGAAGTACCCGTGGATGATCCGCAAGCTCAATCCGTTCGCCGGCGAGAAGTCCGCCGCCACCGGGCAGTCCAATTCGCAGATGCAGCGCTGATCCAGCGCGCCGGCAGGATGCACACCGACAGGGGCCGCGAGGCCCCTGTCGCGTTTCCGGGCACCGCCGATCGGTTCCTGTCGACCAGTAGGCGGCAGGCGTACGGTCTCCGCGGGTCGCCAGGGCGGCGACATCCAGAGGCACACAAGGCAGCCAGGGCAACGCCGGGCAGCCCAGGCGTCAGGGCGCGCAGCATGGCGGGCGCTTCCAGACCAATCCCGGCGGAGTGCGACCCGCACCGCAGTCCCGGGCATTGGCGCCAACGCCGGTAGCGGGGCTTGTTAGGCTGGTCCCGTGCCCGCCCCGGGCCGCTTCCGCCGGGAACGCCATGCCCCTGCCCTCGCTGCGCCCGCTGTTGCGCCTGTTCGCTGCCCTGCTCGTCATCGCTGCCGCACCCGCCAGCGCCGCGCCGGCCATCGTGTACGGGGTCAACGGCCACGACGGCCGCCCGGCCTATCCGCTCGACCAGAGCGAGGCGGTGTTCCGCCTGCTCGATCAGCGCAACCTGCGCAGTTACCGGTTCGACGTGGACCCGCGCAACTTCACCGTGCTCGACCGGCTGGTGCAGCTCTCGCGCCAGTACAACATCGCGCTGCGGCCGATGGTGTATCCGATGTCGCGGGAGATCGGCGACGCGCTGGCGCGCCGCTATGCCAACGACATCAAGGTGTGGGAAATCGGCAACGAGCAGGACCTGGACCGTGCCGCCGCGCCGGCGCGGATCGCGGCGATGACCACCATGTACCGCGGCATGAAACAGGCCTCCGACGAGATGGGTGCCGGCCTGCAGTTCACCATCAACATCACCGCCTGCAACAGCGACGATCACTCGGCCAACGCGCGCTGCCCCGGCGACCGCAACGGCTCGCTCTGGTTCCTGGACCAAGCGAAGGCCGCCGGTTTCGACTTCGACCGCATCAGCTTCCACTACTACGCCTTCCACGGGGAACGCGGCTACTGGATGGATCTGTATCTCGGACAACTGCGCGCCGCCGCGCAGAAGTACGGCACCAAGGTCTACGTCAACGAGCTCAACTGCGCCGAGGTGTACACCGGCAACACCGATGGCGGCCATCCCGGCGACGGTGCCTGCTACGACAGCGTGGCGGAGCTGCTGCAGACGCTGCGCAGCGACTACGCCGACGTGGTCGCCGAGATCAATCTCTACGAACTGCTCGACCAGCCCGACCAACAGGGCGCGGAGGCGCACTTCGGCCTGATGTACGACCTGAGCCGGCCGAAACCGACATTGGACCTGCTGACCGACGCCGCCCGCTGAGGCCGCGGCGGCGTCTTCGCATGGCGTGGTCGCGGCCTGCGGCTATGCTGCGGCGATGTTCGAACTGCATCGGGTCACCCGCCGCTACGGCGACACGCTGGCGCTGGACCAGGTCGATCTTTGCATCGCCCCGGGCCGCACCACCGCCCTGATCGGCCCCAGCGGCGCCGGCAAGTCCAGCGTGCTGAGGCTGCTGCTGGGGCTGGAGTGGCCGGACGCCGGCGAAGTGCGCTTCCAGGGCGAACCGCTGCGCCGCGCCACCCTGCTGGCGCAGCGCCGACGCATCGGCTACGTGATCCAGGAAGGCGGCCTGTTCCCGCACCTGAGCGCGCGCGACAACGCCGCCTTGCTGGCCCGCACGCTGGGCTGGGCACGGCCGCGCATCGAGGCGCGCCTGCACGAACTGGCCGAATTGTGCCGCCTGCCGGAAGCGCTGCTGGCGCGTTACCCGGCCGAGTTGTCCGGCGGCCAGCGTCAGCGCGTGGGGCTGATCCGCGCGCTGTTGCTGGACCCGCCGGTGCTGCTGCTGGACGAACCGCTGGGCGCGCTCGACCCGATCGTGCGCCACGAGCTTCAGACGCAGATGCGCGAGCTGTTCGCCCTGCTCGGCAAGACCGTGGTACTGGTGACCCACGACGTCGCCGAGGCCGCCTACCTGGGCGATACCCTGGTGCTGATGCGCGGCGGCCGCGTGTTGCAGGAAGGCAGCGCACGCACCTTGCTGGAGGCGCCGGCCGATCCGTTCGTCGGCCAGTTCCTGCAGGCGCAGCGCACCCTGGAGGATGCGCGGTGACGTCGCCGGGCGCGCGCTGGCGCGCGATCGCGCTGGTCGCCTTGGGCAGCCTGGTCAGCCTGCTGGGCCTGCCGGCCGCTGCCAAAGACGCCAAGGTGGTGGTCGGCTCGAAGAACTTCACCGAAGCGGTGGTGCTGGGCGAGATCGCCGCCGGCGCCGGGCGCCAGGCCGGAATCCAGGTCGAGCACCGGCGCCAGCTCGGCGGTACCCGCATCCTGTGGCGTGCGCTGGAGCAGGGCTCGATCGACGCCTATGCCGAGTACACCGGCACCCTGGCCGCCGAACTGCTGCAGATGCCCGGCGCCGACGACGCCGCGCTGCGGCGTGCGCTGGCGCAGCGCGGCCTGGCGATGAGCGCGCCGCTGGGTTTCGACAACACCTATGCGTTCGGCATGCGCCGGCAACGCGCGCAAGCGCTGGGCATCGCACGCCTGTCCGACCTGGCCGCGCATCCGACGCTCAAATTCGGGCTGAGCAACGAGTTCGTCTCGCGTGCCGACGGCTGGCCCGGCGTGCGCGACGCCTACGGCCTGCCGCAGACCCCGACCGGCCTGGACCACGATCTCGCCTACCGCGCGCTGGACAGCGGCGCGATCGACCTCACCGACCTGTACAGCACCGATGCCGAGATCCCCGCGCACGACCTGCTGGTGCTGCAGGACGACAAGCATTACTTCCCGCGCTACGCCGCGGTGTTCCTGTACCGCGCCGACCTGGCGCAGCGCGCGCCGCGCTTCGTGCAGGCGCTGCAGGGACTGGGCGGGCGGATCGACGCGGCGACCATGCAGCGCCTCAACGCCGAGGCCAAGCTCGACAAGCGCGCCGAAAGCACCATCGCCGCACATTGGCTGGGCATCGCCGCGCCGGCCCAGGACGGGCGCCTGCAGCGGCTGCTGCAGCGCACCCGCGAGCATCTGGCGCTGGTCGGGCTGTCGCTGGGCCTGGCCCTGCTGGTGGCGTTGCCGCTGGGCATCCTGGCGGCGCACCGGCCACGGCTCGGGCAGGCGGTGCTGGCGCTGACCGGCGTGCTGCAGACGCTGCCGTCGCTGGCGGTATTCGTGTTCATGATCCCGTTGTTCGGCATTGGCGCCAAACCGGCGATCGCGGCGCTGTTCCTGTACAGCCTGCTGCCGATCGTGCGCAACACGCATGCCGGCATTACCGGCATCCCGCGTGACCTGCGCGAGACCGCCGCCGCGCTCGGCCTGCCGCCGGGCACCCGGCTGTGGCGGATCGAACTGCCGCTGGCGCTGCGCACTATCCTCGCCGGCATCAAGACCGCGGCGGTGATCAACGTCGGCACCGCCACCCTTGGCGCATTGATCGGCGCCGGCGGTTACGGCCAGCCGATCCTCACCGGCATCCGCCTGGACGACCTCGGCCTGATCCTGGAAGGCGCAGTGCCGGCCGCGCTGCTGGCGCTGCTGGTGCAGGGCCTGTTCGAGCTGCTGGAGCGGGTGCTGACACCGCGCGGGTTGCGCCTGACGGCACGGCGGTGAAAAGGCGCCTCGTCGCGGGCATCAAAGGTGCGGCCGGCAATCGGCACCCGCACGAAACGCATCACAACCGCATGCGATCGCGGCTGAAGCCGCTCCTACGAGAAAGCGGCATGCCGCTTTCTCGTAGGAGCGGCTTCAGCCGCGACCAACGAAGCCATGCACCCGACAGGATCGACGATGCAGACCGGTAATCGACTGCCTTCCCCATAGAAACTGAAGACAGACAACGATCGCACACGCGTGCCTTCAATCACGCACCACCGCCACCATCTCTCGCGCCAGGCCGCGCATCGCCTCCGCCGTCAACTGCAGGTACGGCGCGATGCGCAGGGCACCATGGCGATGGGTGCAGATCACCTGCGCGTGCTGCAGCCATGGCAGCAAGGCCGGCATCGTCGACGCCGGCGGACGCAGCGCGTACAAATGCGGCGCATGCCCTGACGCGATCCAGTCGCCGGCGCCCAGTGCGTGCAGCTCCGCATCGAACGCCGCGCCAAGCGCGCCGAGCCGCTGCGCGATGCGTGCCGGCTGCCACTGCTGCAGCTGCTGCAGCGCCGCACTGGCCATCGCCAGCCGCAGCGGATCGGCGACGCCGCCGGCGTCGAAGCGGCGCGCGCCGCTGCGGTATGGCGGTGGTGCCTCGGCCGGGAACTGCCAGTCGCCGCCCGGATCGCGCGCCTGCCAGTGCTGCTCGAACGGCACGCCGTGCGCGCGCCAGTGCGGCGAGGCCCATAGCCACGCCAGGCCCATCGGCCCGAGCAGCCATTTGTGCCCGACCGAGACCACGAAATCCGGCCGCCAGACGTCCAGCCGCACCGGCAGCACGCCCAGGCTCTGGCTCAGGTCCAGCACCAGCATCGCGCCGGCCGCGTGCACGCGCGGTGCGATCCGGTCCAGATCCAGCAGAGTGCCGTCACGCCAGTAGGCGTTGGGCAGCGTCGCCACGCGCACACGCGGCTGCGCGTCCAGCGTCGCCAGCACCGCCGCGGTCCAATCCTGCCCAGGCGCACGCCGCACCACCGCCAGGGACGCACCGCTCTCGGCGCAGCGTTGCTGCCACGCCAGCAAATTCGATGGGAACTGGCCATCGAGCAGCAACACCGCATCGCCGGGCGCCAGCGGCACCTGCCGCGCCGCAATGGCCAGGCCGTAGGCGGCCGACGGCACCATCGCCACGCCCTCGCTGTCGCCCGAAAACAGCGTGGCCGCGGCCAGCGCGCGCAGGTCTTCGATCTGCGCACGCCAGGCATCGAAGGACAGCGTCCACGGCGCGATCGCATCGGCCAGCGCCGCATGCCCGGCGGCCAGCGCGCGGTGCAGCCGCGGCCCCTTGCTGGCGGTGTCCAGGTAGCGCACGCCGGTCGGCAGTGCGAACGCTTCCGCCGCGGCATCGAGGTCGACCAGTTCGCCGGCAGAAGCCGGATCAGCAGCGTAGCGCAAGGCGGTCGTAGACATGTGGCTAGGGTAACGCCGTGGTCCGCGACGCGTGACGGTCCGTTCACGCCGCTGCGCTAAGACTGCATCGATGCAAGCGATCTCTCCGGCGTCACCGCCCTCGCCCATCGCATCCGTCGCGACACTGGCGGACCGCCTGCGTCGCGTGCGTGCGCGCAGCCGTCAGCTCGCCGCGCCATTGAGCGAAGAAGACGCGATGGTGCAGAGCATGGACGACGCCAGCCCGGCCAAATGGCATCTGGCGCACACCACCTGGTTCTTCGAGCGTTTCGTGCTCGGTGCCGATCCGGCCTACCGCGCCCACGATCCGCAGTGGGACTATCTGTTCAACAGCTACTACCAGAGCATCGGCCCGGCGCATGCGCGGCCGCATCGCGGCCTGCTGTCGCGGCCATCGCTGGCGCAGGTGCTGGACTACCGCAGCGAGATCGACACGCGCGTGCTGGCGCAGTTGCAGGCCGGCACGCTGGCGCCGCAGACCCTGCAGATCCTGGAGCTGGGCCTGCAGCACGAACAGCAACACCAGGAGCTGCTGCTGACCGACATCAAGCACGCGTTCTGGCGCAATCCGCTGGGCCCGGCGTATCGCGCGGATCTGGCGACACAGCACGCACCGGCGTCCGCGCTGCGCTGGCTGCAGCGCGACGAACAGATCAGCGAGATCGGTGCCGCACCGTGGCCGGCGCATGCCGGCTTTGCCTACGACAACGAATCGCCGCGACATCGCGTGCTGGTGCCGGCGCATGCGCTGGCCAGCCGCCCGGTGAGCAATGCCGAATACGCCGAATTCATCGCCGACGGCGGCTATGGCACGGTCGGGCTATGGCTCAGCGACGGCTGGGCGCAGCGTTGCGCCGAGGACTGGCAGCGCCCGCTGTACTGGCATGCCGACGGCGTACGCGAATTCACCCTCGGCGGCTGGCGCGAACGCGACCCGCATGCGCCAGTGTGTCATCTCAGCCTGTTCGAGGCCGACGCCTATGCGCGGTGGGCCGGAGCGCGCCTGCCGACCGAGGCGGAGTGGGAACAGGCCGCCACCGGCGTCGCCATCGCCGGCAATTTCGTCGAGACCGATGCGCTGCACCCGCAACCGGCCGCGCCGGCCGATACCGGTCTGCAACAGTTGTTCGGCGATGTCTGGGAATGGACCGGCAGCGCCTATCTGCCCTATCCCGGCTTCCGCCCATGGTCGGGCACGCTGGGCGAATACAACGGCAAGTTCATGAATGCGCAGTGGGTGTTGCGCGGCGGCAGCTGCGCCACGCCGCACGATCACATCCGCGCCAGCTACCGCAACTTCTTCCCCTCCGATGCGCGGTGGCAGTTCGCCGGCGTGCGCCTGGCCAAGGATTCCGCATGAATGCCGCAACCGCCCGTGCCCTGACCGAAGCCGCCCTGACCGATCTGCATCCGCAGCCGGACGACATCACCGCCGATGCGATCGCCGGCCTGTCGTGCAGCCCCAAGCAACTGCCGTCCAAGTATTTCTACGACGCCGAGGGTTCGCGCCTGTTCGAGGCGATCACCCGCCAGCCCGAGTACTACCTGACCCGCACCGAGCTGGATCTGCTGGAAGCGCGCATGCCGTCGATCGCGCAGGCGGTGGGCACCGGCGCGCACGTGGTGGAACTGGGCAGCGGCAGCGGCCGCAAGACCCAGTTGCTACTGGACGGCCTGCGCATGCCGGTGGCCTACACGCCCATCGAGATTTCCCGCGACATGCTGATGTCCAGCACCGCGCGGCTGGCCGAGCGCTTCCCGCACATCCAGATGCTGCCGGTGTGCGCCGACTTCACCACGCCAGTGGCGCTGCCGGCGCCGCAGCGCGGCGCGCGCCGCACCTTGGTGTTCTTCCCCGGCTCGACCCTGGGCAACTTCACCCGCGAAGACGGCATCGCCCTGCTGCGCTCGATGCGCCAGACCATGGGTGCGGACGGCTGCGCGCTGATCGGCATCGATCTGGTCAAGGACACGGCGTTGCTGGAAGCGGCCTACAACGATGCCGCCGGCGTCACCGCCGCGTTCACCCTCAACCTGCTGCGCCGGCTCAACCGCGAGATCGGCAGCGACTTCGACCTGGCGCAGTTCCGCCATCGTGCGGTCTATTCGGAAACGCGCCAGCGCATCGAGACCTTCCTGGTCAGCCAGTGTGCGCAGCAGGTGACTGTGGCCGGGCGCCGCTTCGATTTCGCCGAAGGCGAAGCGATGCAGGTCGAATACAGCCACAAGTACACCGACCAGAGCTTCGCGGCGATGGCCGCCGAAGCCGGCCTGCGCGTCAGCCACGGCTGGAATGCGCAGGACGATGCGTTCGGGCTGCGGTTGCTTCAGAGCCGGGACCCGGGTCCTGGCACCGGGGACTCGGAAAATCCGTAATCCTGCGAAACGCGAAACGCCATGATGTCCGGAGCAAAATCGCGATCAAGCAACTCGCAGGAAACGTGGCGGCTTTTGTGGGAGGGACTTCAGTCCCGACGGGCTTTACCGGGAAAGCCTGTCGGGACTGAAGTCCCTCCCACAGTGCCATCGCAACCGCCTTGCACTCGCGAAAAATCCCGGGTCCCGGCTTTCCCGAGTTCCTCAGGCCTGATACCCATTGCTGATCGGATAACGCCGCTCGCGGCCGAACGCGCGGCGCGACACCTTCGGACCCGGCGCGGCTTGGTGCCGCTTCCACTCGCTGATGCGCACCAGCCGCACGACCCGGTCGACCACTTCGGCGGCGTAGCCGGCGGCGACGATCTCGTCGCGCGATTCCTCCTGGTCGACGTAGCGGTACAGGATGCCGTCGAGCACGTCGTACGGCGGCAGCGAGTCCTGGTCGGTCTGGTTGGCACGCAGTTCCGCCGAGGGCGGCCGCGCGATCACCGCCGGCGGGATCACCGGCGTGCCGCCGACCGTGTTGCGCCACTTCGCCAGGCCGAACACCTCGGTCTTGTAGAGGTCCTTCAGCGGCGCGTAGCCGCCGCACATGTCGCCGTAGATGGTGGCGTAACCCACCGCGTACTCGCTCTTGTTGCCGGTGGTCAGCAACAGGCCGCCGAACTTGTTGGCCAGCGCCATCAGGATCACGCCGCGGCTGCGCGACTGCAGGTTCTCTTCGGTGACGTCAGGTTCGGTACCGGCGAACAGTGGGCCGAGCGCGCTCAGCAGGCCTTCGAAGGCCGGCTCGATCGCCACGGTCTCCAGCTTGACCCCCAGCGTGCGGCACTGTTCGGCGGCCAGGTCGTTGGAGAGATCTGCGGTGTAGCGCGACGGCAAGCGTACCGCGGTGACGTTGTCCGCGCCCAGCGCGTCCACTGCCATCGCCAGCACCAGTGCCGAATCGATGCCGCCGGACAGGCCCAGCCACACCTTGGAAAAACGATTCTTGGCGCAATAGTCCTGCAGCCCGCGCACCACCGCGCGCCAGGCCAGCGCATCCATGCTCTCGTCGCCGTCGTCGGTCCAGCGCAGCGGCGCGAAACGGCGCGCGGCGGTGTCGTACTCCACCACCAGCCACTGATCGGTGAAGGCGGCCGCGGCCGGATGCACGGTGCCGTCGCCATCGGCCACCACCGAGGCGCCGTCGAACACCAGCGCATCCTGGCCGCCGACCACGTTGAGATAGGCCAGCGCCGCCCCGCTCTCGCGGCTGCGCTCGGCCAGCAAGGCATCGCGCTGCGCGTGCTTGCCGCGCTCGTAGGGCGAGGCGTTGGGCACCAGCACCAGCTCCGCGCCCGCCCGCACCGTCGCCGCCAGCGGCTCCGGGAACCACAGGTCCTCGCAGATCACCAGGCCGACCGGCGTGCCCTTGACCTCGAACACGCAATTCTCGCCGTCCGGATCCACGTCGAAATAACGGCGCTCGTCGAACACCGCGTAATTGGGCAGTTCGCGCTTGCGATAGGTCCGTTCGATGCGGCCGCCGCGCAGCACGCTGGCGGCGTTGTAGACCACGCTGCCGGCGCTCTGCGGCCAGCCGACCACCGCGACGATGCCGCGCACCTGCGCGGCGATGCGCTGCACCGCGCGCTCGCAATCGGCCAGGAAGCCCGGCCGCAGCAGCAGGTCTTCCGGCGGGTAGCCGCTGACCGCCAGTTCCGGGAACAGCACCACGTCGGCACCGTACGCGTCGCGCGCCTCCTCGATCAACGCGATGATCCGGTCGGTGTTCTGGGCGACGGCGCCCACCGGGAAATCGAACTGGGCCATGGCGAGGCGGAGGGAGGCGGACATAGGCAACCTTGCAGGAACGAGTGGGAGACACGCAGGCGCCACGCGAGCGCATCGCACCTGCCGCGGCGCCGCAGCTTCGCGTGCCGCCATGCGCAGTGTAGCGCTGTGCCGGGTTGCGGCCGATGATGCACATGCCGCCACGTTGGAATGCGGCATGTGGCCAGGGCAGGCGGCGTCTTGGGTGAGCGCATGGCGGCAGCAGCGGCGATGCCGCAGGACGCTCCCTCTGGCGCGCGCCCCAGAGAAAGCTGCTTAGCCAAACGCCCCGCGTCGCGACTGAAGTCGCTCCCACAAGGGGCGGCATGCCGAGTGCTGGCTGATGCACCGTCGAAGAACTTCAGGGCAGCTCGAACAACGTGCTTTTGCCGCGGCTCAGCGCGACATGTCGTGACACTCGCAGGAGCGGCTTCAGCCGCGACGGGCGTTCCCGGTAACGCCCATCGCGGCTGAAGCCGCTCCTGCGAAAGCGTGTGCCTGCTTGTCGAAGGCGATCGCAGTGGGTCGCCAGTCAGCGCTGGCCTGGATTTGCCTTCCATCCCCAGACTGCGCTGCCCGGGCTGCACCGAGAAGCAAGGATGCAGTGCAGCCACACCTACAGAAGCGGCTCCCGACGATGCGCCGCGGACTGCAGCATCCGTGTCGCGGCTGAAGCCGCTCCCACAGGAACACGACACAGCAACGGGTGACGGCATGCCGGCAGCCACTGTGGGAGGGACTTCAGTCCCGACTGCATCAACCCCGAAGCGCCGACCAGCCACGGCCCTGCGCTTCAGCGGGCACCACCGCCAGCCCGCGCACGGCGCCGCCGGCGCCAACGCCGCACCAGCAGCACCACTCCGGCGCACAGCCCCAGCGCAGCAACGCCCAGCACCGCCATGCGCACGCCGACGCCGTGCTGGAACACCACTTCCTTGCCCTCGCCGTCCAGCGTATAGGCGACCACGTAGTCGCCCATCGTGCCCATGCCCTCACGTCCACCCGCTGCGATCACCACGTACTGCTTGCCGCCTGCGGCATAGACCGAAGGCGTGGCCTGGCCACCGGCCGGCAGCTTGGCCTCCCACAGGGTCTTGCCGGTGGCGCTGTCGAGTGCACGCAAGCGCGCGTCGGCGGCCGCGGCGATGAAGGTCAGGCCGCTGGCAGTGGTCACCGCGCCGCCGAGCAACGGCGTGCCCACGTCCAGCGGCAGCCACGGCAGCTTCTCTTCCAGGGTGCCCAGCGGGCGTTCCCAGGCGATCTTGCGCGTGCGCAGATCCACCGCCACCAGTCGCCCCCACGGCGGCTTGACGCAGGGAATGCCGCCGGACGAGCTCAGCATGCCGCGGCGCATGTAGTACGGCGTGCCTTCCATGTCGTTGAACTGCTGGTCCGGATGGCGCGCGTGCTCGGCCTCGCTGAACTTATCGCGCGGGATCAACGCTACCTGCATCGGCAGGTCCGACACCGGCAGGATCGCCAACTGCCGTTGCGGATCCACCGCGATGCCGCCCCAGTTCACGCCGCCGGCCCAGCCCGGCAGCGCGATCGTGCCGCGCACGCTGGGCGGGGTGAACAAGCCTTCCGAGCGCAGCCCGGCGATCAGCGCTGCGCATTCGCGGCGCGCGCCCGGCGTCGCCCTCCAGGCATCTGCGGCGGTCAGCGGCGTATGCCGTGCCAGACGCAGACCCGGTTCGGGCATCGGCTGGGTCGGCGAGGCGCGTTCGCCCGGCACGTCGGAAGCCGGTACTGGCACCTCGCTGATCGGGAACAGCGGCGTGCCGTCGCGGCGATCGAAGGCGAACAGGAAGCCGGTCTTGGTCGCCTGCAGCACCGCCGCGCGCGGTCCCTGGGCGGTCTGCACCGTAGTCAGCACCGGCTGCGAGGCCTGGTCGTAGTCCCAGAGATCGTGGTGCACCAGTTGCTGCGCCCACACCCGGCGGCCGCTGCGCAGGTCCAGCGCCACCAGCGAATCCGCATCGCGGTTGTCGCCCAAGCGCTCGCCACCGTAGTAGTCGGGGCTGGCCGAGCCGGTCGGCACGTACACCAGACCCAGCGCCGGATCCACCGACAGCGGCGCCCAGGCATTGCCGCCGCCGACCGTGGCCGCCTGCTCCGGCTGCCAGCCGGCAGCGGCAGCCTTGGCCGGATCGCGCGGCACCGGATCCCAGCGCCACCGCTCGCGTCCGCTGCGCGCGTCGTAACCACGCACCACACCCTGCTCCAGCGCATGCCCGCGGTTGTCGCCAATCGAGCTGCCGACCACCAGCACGTCGCCGGCCACCACCGGCGGCGAGGTCACCGCATAGTTGGACCAGGCATCGCTGGCTGTATCGTGCACATCGACCCCGGCGTGCAGGTCGATCGTGCCATCCTTGCCGAACCCGGCGCAGGGCTTGCCGTCGGCGGCATCCAAGGCGATCAGCCGCGCATCCAGGGTGCCGTACACGATGCGCTCGCGGCACGGACCCGCCGCGGCCTGCGTGTCGCGCCAGAAACTCGCTCCACGCGACGCCGGGTCGCTGTAGTGCTTGTTGCGCGCCACCTTGGCATCGAACGACCACAGTTCGCGGCCGCTGGCCGCATCCAGGGCGAAGGCGATGCCGGTCCCGGTGGTGAGGTACATGCGCCCGCCCAGCACCAGCGGATTGGCTTCGAAGCGACGCCGCTCCGGATCGGGGAGGCCCGCGCCGAGTTCGCCGGTGCGGAACGACCAGGCGATGCGCAGCCGGCCGATGTTGTCGGGCGTGATCTGGGTCAGCGGCGAGTACTGTCCGCCACCAGGCGCGCCGGCGTAACTGGCCCAGTCGCCCGGCGCCGCCGCACAGAGGCCGCCGATGCCCATCGCCATGCCCGCCCCGCATACCACTGCCCGCCATCGCCTGATCACGCATCCACTCCTGTTGCTGCCGAAGAAAGTGCGCCAGTGTTGGGGCTTCGCCTCGCCCTGTCACCCACAAGTGACGGCACCGCCCCAACAGGGGACCAATGGCGGGCGGCAGGGACGAATGACGACTGCTGGGATGGCGCAAATGCTTGATTGCGCAGGAGGCTGGCCTGCGACATCGCACAGCAGTCCCGTCAGCAACGTTGCACCCGGGACGCCGCCGCGGTGCCGCGCACCGGATCCTCGAAACGAAAAAGGCCCCGCTTGCGCGAGGCCCTTGCGGACAGCGGCGGCGACAACGACGCACCCGAAGGCGGATCGCTGCCGCGGCGCTGACGGCTTACTTCACCAGCGAAGCGATCGCCGCACCCAGGTCGCCCGGCGAGCGGACGGTCTTGACCCCGGCCGCTTCCATTGCCGCGAACTTGCCCTCGGCCGTGCCCTTGCCGCCCGAGGCGATCGCACCGGCGTGGCCCATGCGCTTGCCGGCCGGCGCCGAAGCACCGGCGATGAAGCCGACCACCGGCTTCTTGACGTGCTTGGCGATGTACTCGGCACCGGCTTCCTCGGCGTCGCCGCCGATTTCGCCGACCATGATGATGCCTTCGGTCTGCGGATCCTCGTTGAACAGCTTGAGGCAGTCGACGAAGTTCAGGCCGTTGATCGGGTCGCCGCCGATGCCGATGCAGGTGGACTGGCCCAGGCCCACTTCCGTGGTCTGCTTGACGGCTTCATAGGTCAGCGTGCCCGAACGCGAGACGATGCCGATCTTGCCCGGCTTGTGGATGTGGCCCGGCATGATGCCGATCTTGCACTCGCCCGGGGTGATCACGCCGGGGCAGTTCGGCCCGATCAGCACGGTCTCCGGGAAGGAGCGGGTCAGCACGTTCTTGACGCGCAGCATGTCCAGCACCGGGATGCCCTCGGTGATGCAGACGATGACCTTGATGCCGGCCGCAGCCGCTTCCAGGATCGCGTCGGCCGCGAACGGCGGCGGCACGTAGATCACCGAGGCGTCGGCGCCCGTGCTCTGCACGGCATCGGCCACGGTGTTGAACACCGGCAGGTCGATGTGGGTGGTGCCGCCCTTGCCCGGCGTGACGCCGCCAACGACCTGGGTGCCGTACTCGATCATCTGGGTGGCGTGGAAGGTGCCCTGCTGGCCGGTGAAGCCCTGCACGATCACCTTGGTGTTCTTGTTAATCAAAACAGACATGGAAAGTTCCTTCGGTGTCGTGGATCAGGCGGCGTTCTTGACAGCTTCAACGACCTTCTTGGCGCCGTCGTTGATGTTGTCGGCCGGAATGATGGCCATGCCGCTGTCGCGCAGCAGCTGCTTGCCTTCTTCCACATTGGTGCCTTCCAGGCGCACCACGACCGGGACCTTGACGCCCACTTCCTTGACCGCCGCGATGATGCCCTCGGCGATCATGTCGCAGCGGACGATGCCACCGAAGATGTTGACGAAGATGCCTTCGACCTTGTCCGAGGACAGGATCAGCTTGAACGCCTCGATCACGCGCTGCTTGTTGGCACCGCCGCCCACGTCCAGGAAGTTTGCCGGCTCGCCGCCGTTGAGCTTGATCACGTCCATGGTCGCCATGGCCAGACCGGCGCCATTGACCATGCAGCCGATGTTGCCGTCCATGGTGACGTAGTTGATGTCCAGCTCCGAAGCGGTCACTTCGGTCTCGTCTTCCTGGGACTTGTCGCGCATGGCGACCAGTTCCTTGTGGCGGAAGTTGGCGTTGTCGTCGCTGTTGAACTTGCCGTCCAGCGCGTACAGGTTGCCGTCGTCCAGGATGGCCAGCGGATTGATCTCCACCAGCGCCAGGTCCTTCTCGTTGAAGATGCGGTACAGGTTGACCATGATGCTGGCGAACTGGCCGGCCTGCTTGGCGGTCAGGCCCATCTTGAAGCCGATGTCGCGGCCGTGGTAACCCTGCACGCCCTCCACGAAGTCGACGTTGAGCGTGTGGATCTTGTCCGGGGTCTCGGCGGCGACCTGTTCGATCTCCATGCCGCCTTCGCTCGATGCGATGTAGCTGATGGTGCGGGTGCCGCGGTCGACCAGCACCGACAGGTACAGCTCCTTGACGATCTCGCCGGCGGTGGTCACCAGCACCAGGTTGATCGGCAGCTCGACGCCGGCGGTCTGGTAGGTGGCCATCTTGGTGCCGAGCAGCTTCTCGGCAACGGCCTTCACATCGTCGGTGGTCTTGCAGAACTTGACGCCGCCGGCCTTGCCGCGGCCACCTGCGTGGATCTGCGCCTTGACCATCCAGGGGCCGGCGCCCAGCGACTTGGCGGCTTCAACCGCTTCTTCCGGAGTCGCCGCGACCTTGCCGGCCGGGACCGGGATGCCGTACTCGGCAAGCAGTTGTTTTGCCTGATATTCGTGGAAATTCATGCGTCACCGTGGGAAAAGGAACGGCCGTCCCGCAGCGATCCGGGCCCTGAGTGGCGGCCGGGAGCGGTACGGACGGGACGCCTATTGTCGCCGACCCAGGGCGGCGGCGCAAAAGCACCGACGGTCTACCCGGCCGCAGCCATCCGGGAAGGCCTCGGTTGCCCTCCCCCCGGGTGAAGCGGCACAGGGCCGCGCGCCCTGCCACCCTCGTCCCGCCGCCTTCGCCTTCGCGTGGACTGACCCGGCGCCAGACCGCCTTCGGTCGCAACCGCCACGTCGATGTCGTGGGTGGCGACCGGCCCCAGGCTGATCGCCGCCAACCCTGCGCCATCCGCGTAGACGGCGTCGCCCCTATACTCGCGCCGTCCGCTGCCCGCCCGGAGTCCGGCTTGCCCACCAGCGCCTCGCTCATCGACCGCATCGAGTCCATCCCGCGCCGCGAGCTGTATTTCTTCGCGCTGTACCGCGTGCTGGTGGCCGGGCTGATCGCCGCCCTGGTGTTCAGCCCGCTCAGCGTGCTGGTCGGCGAGCCGCGCTACCCGCAACTGGCCAACACGCTGGCCACCGCCTACCTGGCGGTGGCGCTGGCGCTGCTGGTGTGGGGGCGCAACGAGGCGCACCTGACGCCGATCGTCGGCTTCAGCGCGGTCGCCGACATCGTCGCCGCGACCCTGGCCGCGCACGCCCTGCCCGCCGCCAGCGCCGGCATCGCGATGATGCTGCTGTTCAACGTCGCCGCCGCGGCGATGCTGCTGCGCCTGCGCGGCGGCCTGGCCATCGCCCTGATCGCCTCGGTGGCGACACTGGCCGAATACGTCTGGAGCGTGCTGGACGGCGCCGACAACACCCGCAGTCTGGCCGAACTGGCGATGTTCGCCACCAGCTACTTGGCGGTAGCCTACATCTGCAACCGCCTCGGCCAGCGCGCGCGTGCCAGCCAGAGCCTGGCCGAACGCCGCGGCGCCGAGGTGGCCAATCTCTACGAAATCAACGAACTGATCATCCGCCGCATGCGCACCGGAGTGCTGGTGGTGGACGCGCAGAACCGGGTGACCCTGGCCAACGAGGCCGCGTCGGCCCTGCTCGGCGACACCGACGGCAACAGCGAAAGCGGCCGGCTCGACCTGCTCAGCGCCGCGCCGGAGCTGGCCCGGCGCCTGCAACGCTGGCGCAACGGCTGGAACCAGGACGAAAGCCCGCTGCAGCTGTCGCCGGACCAGCCGGAAGTGCAGCCGCGCTTCGCCCGGCTGCTGGCCGAGGGCGACCTGACCCTGGTGTTCCTGGACGACGCCACGGTGGTGTCGCGGCGCGCCGAATCGCTGACCCTGTCCGCGCTGGGGCGCTTCTCGGCCAGCCTGGCCCACGAGATCCGCAACCCGCTGGCCGCGATCAACTACGCCTCGCAGTTGCTCGAGGAATCGCCGGCGATCGGCGATGCCGACCGCCGCCTGCTGCAGATCATCCACCAGCAGTGCCAGCGCACCAACGGCATCGTCGAAAGCGTGCTCGGCCTGGCCCGGCGCGAGCGCTCCAACCCGGAGAACCTGGACCTGGGCGCATTCGTGCGCCGCTTCGTCCTGGAGCACCGGCAGACCCTGTCGATCGAGACCGACAGCCTCGAGGCGATCCTCGCCCCGCAGCCGGTGCATGCGCTCGTCGACCCCAAGCACCTGCACCAGATCCTCAGCGCGCTGGTGCACAACGCGCTCAAGTACGGGCGGGTGATGGAGGAGCCGGCGCGGGTGCGCCTGCGCGTGGCGCTGCAGGAACGCAACGCCATCGTCGACGTGATGGACCGCGGCCCGGGCATCCCCGAGGCGGTGGCGGCGCAGTTGTTCCGGCCGTTCTTCACCACCTCCGAGCACGGCACCGGACTGGGCCTGTACATCGCCCGCGAGCTGTGCCGGGCCAACCAGGCCCGGCTGGAATACGTGCCGGTACCGGCCGGCGGCGCCTGCTTCCGCGTCTCCCTGCCTGGTCCGCACGCCATGCTCAGCGGCTGACAGGTGAGAATCGCTCCGCCAGCGCGCAGCCGGCGCCGGTAAATTGGCGCATGCCCCGGTTCCTACGCTATCTTCCCTGCACATGAACGAAACCCGAAGCGCCCTTGTCGTCGACGACGAGCGCGACATCCGCGAGTTGCTGGTCCTGACCCTGGGCCGGATGGGGCTGCGCATCAGCACCGCCGCCAACCTCGCCGAAGCGCGCGAACTGCTGGCGAGCAACCCCTACGACCTGTGCATCACCGACATGCGCCTGCCCGACGGCAACGGCATCGAACTGGTCAGCGAGATCGCCAAGCACTACCCGCGCACGCCGGTGGCGATGATCACCGCCTTCGGCAGCATGGACCTGGCGGTGGAGGCGCTGAAGGCCGGCGCCTTCGACTTCGTCAGCAAGCCGGTGGACATCCAGGTGCTGCGCGGCCTGGTCAAGCATGCGCTGGAACTCAATAACGAAACCCGCGCCGCGCCGCCGCAGCCGCCGCCGGAACAGGCCAGCCGCCTGCTCGGCGCCTCGGCCGCGATGGACGCGCTGCGCAACACCATCGCCAAGGTCGCGCGCAACCAGGCACCGGTCTACATCCTCGGCGAATCCGGCGTAGGCAAGGAACTGGTCGCGCGCACCATCCACGAACAGGGCGCCCGCGCCGCCGGCCCCTTCGTGCCGGTGAACTGCGGCGCGATCCCCGCCGAACTGATGGAAAGCGAGTTCTTCGGCCACAAGAAGGGCAGCTTCACCGGCGCCCATGCCGACCAGGCCGGCCTGTTCCAGGCCGCGCACGGCGGCACCCTGTTCCTCGACGAGGTCGCCGAACTGCCGCTGCCGATGCAGGTCAAGCTGCTGCGCGCGATTCAGGAGAAGTCGGTGCGGCCGGTGGGCGCCGCCAGCGAAGTCCCGGTGGACGTGCGCATCCTCTCGGCCACGCACAAGGATCTGGCCGACCTGGTCGCCGAGGGCCGCTTCCGCCACGACCTGTACTACCGCATCAACGTCATCGAACTGCGCGTGCCGCCGCTGCGCGAGCGCGGCGGCGACCTGCCGCAACTGGCCGCGGCGATCCTGGCGCGGCTGGCCAAGAGCCACGGCCGACCCACCCCGCTGCTGTCGCCCTCCGCCCTAGACGCCCTGAGCAGCTACGCCTTCCCCGGCAACGTGCGCGAACTGGAGAACATCCTCGAACGCGCCCTGGCGATGGCCGAGGACGACCAGATCAGCGCCACCGACCTGCGCCTGCCGCAACCCGGCAACCATGCCCGCAGCGCCGCCGAAGCCGCCCCGGCACTGCCGCGCGGCGTGGTCGACATCGACCCGAGCTCCTCCGCCCTGCCGTCCTACATCGAACAGCTCGAACGTGCCGCCATCCAGAAGGCGCTGGAAGAGAACCGCTGGAACAAGACCCGCACCGCCGCGCAGTTGGGCATCACCTTCCGCGCCCTGCGCTACAAGCTGAAGAAGCTGGGGATGGAGTAGAGGAGCCGGGATTGGGGAATCGGGAGTGGGGATTCGCAAGAGCGAAGGGCGGATTCCCAGCCCTGATCATCAGGCGAAATGACTAGGCAACAGACGGCGGCGTAAGCCGCTGCGCCGCTGTTGCCAATCCCCAATCCCGACTCCCGAATCCCCGCCCCTCAGTCCTTCGTCACCCGATTGATCTCGGCCAGGCTGGTGATGCCGTTGCGGGCCTTGAGCAGGGCCGACTGGCGCAGGTCTTTGACCCCGACCCTCTGCGCAGCGCTGGCGATGTCCATGGCGTTGCCACCCTGCAGCACGATCGCGGCGATCTCGTCGTTCATCGGCATCACCTGGTAGATGCCGGTGCGGCCCTTGTAGCCCTCGGTGCACTCGTCGCAGCCGACCGCCTCGTACAGCTGGATGCCGGCGGCGATTTCCGCCTCGGTGAAACCCTCGGCCAGCAAGGCATTTTCCGGCAGCTGGGCCGGGCGCTTGCAGTTGTTGCACAGGCGACGGGCCAGGCGCTGGGCGATGACCAGGGTCACCGAACTGGTGATGTTGTAGGGCGCGATACCCATGTTCATCAGGCGCGCGATGGTCTGCGGCGCGTCGTTGGTGTGCAGGGTGGACAGCACCATGTGACCGGTCTGCGCGGCCTTGATCGCGATCTCGGCGGTTTCCAGGTCGCGGATTTCGCCGACCATGATGATGTCCGGATCCTGGCGCAGGAACGAGCGCAACGCCGCGGCGAAGGTCATGCCGCGCTTGTTGTTCTGCTGCACCTGGTTGACCCCGGGCAGGCGGATTTCGACCGGATCCTCGGCGGTGGAGATGTTGCGGGTGTCGTCGTTGAGGATGCCCAGCGCGGTGTACAGCGACACCGTCTTGCCCGAGCCGGTGGGACCGGTGACCAGGACCATGCCGTACGGCTTGTGGATCGCGTCCAGGAACAGCTTCTGCTGCTCCGGCTCGTAGCCGAGCTTGTCGATGCCCAGCTTGGCCGCGCTGCCGTCGAGGATACGCAGCACGATCTTCTCGCCGAACAGCGTCGGCAGCGTGCTGACGCGGAAATCGATCTGCTTGTTCTTGGACAGGTTGAGCTTGATGCGGCCGTCCTGCGGGACGCGCTTCTCGGCGATGTCCAGCTGCGCCATCACCTTCAGGCGCGCGGCGATGCGCTGGTTCAGCTTGACCGGCGCCTTGGCCACACTCTTGAGCAGGCCATCGATGCGCAGGCGCACCCGGTAGTCGTCCTCGTAGGGCTCGAAGTGGATGTCGGACGCGCCGCGGCGGATCGCATCGACCAGCACCTTGTTCACGAACTTGACGACCGGGGTGTCCTCGCCCTTGGCGTCGATGCCGGTGTCGCCACCGCTGCCCATGTCCTCGTCGCCGCCGCCGACATCGAGGTTGTCCATACCCTCGTCGTCGCCCAAGGCACTGCCGAGCGAGTCGTTGCTGGCCTGCCACTGCTCCAGGGTCCGACGGATCTGGTCCTCGTCGACGAGGATCGGCTCCACCGTCAGATTGGTATGGAACTTGATGTCGTCCAGCGCCCGGGTCTGGGTCGGGTTGCTGATGCCGATGAACAGGCGGCTGCCGCGCTTGAACAACGGCAGCACCTGGTACTTCTGCAGCAGTTCCTCGCTGACCAGCTTCATCGCGTTCTGGCTGGCGTCGAAGACCGAGACATCCATCAACGGCATGCCGAACTCCACCGCATTGGCGGCGGCCAGCTGCGCGGCGGTGACCAGTTTCTTCTCGGAGAACCACTGCGGCAGCGGGACCTTGGCCTCGCCCGCCTGGGCCATCGCGGTCCGCGCCGCGGCTTCGTCCAGTGCACCGTCCTGCACGAGGCGGCGGGCGATCCCGGTGATGCCTACAAGATTTGCTGCAATTCCTGCATTCATCAATTCACTCCAAGGAGCAATAGAGTTGCTATCACCAATTAAAGCACAAAGAAAAGGCCCCTTTCGGGGCCTTTTCTAGGTAAGCGATAGTATTATTAGGTGCAGTTGCTGGGCTTGTGCTTGGCAGCAACGTTGCCACCAGCGATCACGCACGCCCAAGCACCGGTTGCGGCGGTGCGATTCAGCGTCACCGTGGCTCCGGTCACAATGTCGTTACCCTTTACACCAGTGCACTGAATGCTGGAAGCGGTCACAGTAAAGGAGGTGCAGCGAGGGGTGGTCGTTTGCAGACCAAGCGCTGCGCCGTCGGCTGGCACATACGTGCTGTCTTCCTGAAGCTTGGATTCCAGCATGGTCCTGGCAGGAGTCACTTCAGCAAGCGCAGCAGCGAGCTGCGACTTGGCGACATAGTCACGGTACATCGGCAGCGCGATGGCGGCCAGGATGGCGATGATCGCGATCACGATCATCAGTTCGATCAGAGTAAAGCCCTGTTGCTTCTTCATAACAAACCCCTAGAGATGGAATGTGAGTGGTGGGCACTCGCCCGCGGATCCTACTCCCCGAGCGCCGCGGCTGAGCGCCACGTGGGGGTAAGCGAAGCAGACTGCGTGCCAACTTCGCGCGCATGCCCAATCCCCCTACCGAAGTGCATCATGCCTCAGCCACAGGACCAAGGCGCAGGCAAATCAGGAATTTGCGACAGGATGGACCATCCGCCCATGTGGGGCAAAAAGTGACGCCCTACGTCACCCCCAAGGGCGCGATCCGGCTGGATGATGGTCGCTACGGATGCCAGACGTCCAGGAAACCGATACCATGCTGGGTATGTCCGCCCGGGGATGGCCGGACGGGGGAGACGACCTGATGTCCGCAACGCGCAGCGCAGTCAAGAAAGAGCCGGTCGCACGCAGCACCAGTCAGCAGGTGCCCTTCGTCTGGGAGGGGACCGACAAGCGCGGCGTCAAGATGAAAGGCGAGCAGGTCGCCAAAAGCGCCAACTTGCTGCGCGCCGAGTTGCGTCGGCAGGGCATCACGCCTTCGGTTGTCAAGCCCAAGCCCAAGCCACTGTTCGGGGCGAGCGGCAGCAAGATCGGCACAAAAGACATCGCTTTCTTCAGCCGCCAGATGGCGACGATGATGAAATCGGGCGTTCCCATCGTGGGTTCGCTGGAGATCATCGCCAGCGGGCACAAGAACCCGCGCATGAAGAAGATGGTCGACCAGATCCGCACCGATATCGAAGGCGGTTCCTCGCTGTACGAGGCGATCAGCAAGCACCCGGTGCAGTTCGACGAGTTGTACCGCAATCTGGTCAAGGCCGGCGAAGGCGCGGGCGTACTTGAGACAGTCCTGGAAACGGTTGCCACCTACAAGGAAAACATCGAGGCGCTGAAAGGCAAGATCAAGAAAGCCTTGTTCTATCCGGCCATGGTGATGGCCGTTGCCCTGATCGTCAGCTCGATCCTGCTGGTGTTTGTGGTCCCCCAATTCGAGGACGTTTTCAAAGGTTTCGGCGCCGAACTTCCTGCATTCACCCAAATGATAGTGGCCGCCTCACGCTTCATGGTGGCCTATTGGTGGCTGCTGCTGTTTGTGCTAATCGGATCCATCGTCGGCTTTACCTTTGCTTATAAGCGGTCGCCAGCGATGCAACACGGCATGGACCGGCTGATTCTGAAGGTGCCGATCATCGGCCAGATCATGCACAACAGTTCAGTGGCGCGCTTCTCGCGCACCCTGGCGGTGACCTTCCGCGCTGGTGTACCGCTGGTAGAGGCACTGGACATTGTCGCCGGCGCCACCGGCAACAGCGTCTACGAGAAGTCCGTCCTGCGCATGCGCGACGACGTGGCGGTTGGCTATCCGGTCAACATGGCGATGAAGCAGACCAATCTGTTCCCACACATGGTGATCCAGATGACCGCGATCGGCGAGGAGGCCGGCGCACTGGATGCCATGCTGTTCAAGGTGGCCGAATATTTCGAGCAGGAAGTGAACAATGCGGTCGATGCATTGAGCAGCTTGCTGGAACCGTTGATCATGGTGTTCATCGGCACCATCGTCGGCGGCATGGTCATCGGCATGTACCTGCCGATCTTCAAGCTGGCCTCCGTCGTTGGATAAGCATTAATGGCATTTCTCGATCAACACCCCGGCCTCGGCTTCCCGGCCGCGGCCGGCCTCGGCTTGCTGGTGGGCAGCTTCCTCAATGTGGTCATTCTGCGCATGCCCAAGCGCATGGAATGGCAGTGGAAGCGCGATTCGCGCGAGATCCTGGAGCTGCCGGACATCTACGATCCGCCGCCGCCGGGCATCGTGGTGGAGCCGTCGCACTGCCCGCATTGCAAGCACAAGCTGGCCTGGTTCGAGAACATCCCGCTGTTCAGCTGGCTGGCGTTGCGCGGCAAGTGCCGTTACTGCCATGCGCCGATTTCACCGCAGTACCCGCTGGTGGAACTGCTCACCAGCCTGCTGGTGGTCGCCAGCGTGTGGCGCTTCGGCTTCGGCTGGCAGGGCTTCGGCGCGATCGTGTTCAGCTGTTTCCTGGTGGCACTGTCCGGCATCGACCTGCGTACCCGCCTGCTGCCGGACCAATTGACCCTGCCGCTGATGTGGCTCGGCCTGATCGGCAGCATGGACAACCTGTACATGCCGGCCAAACCCGCCCTGCTCGGCGCCGCCGTCGGCTATTTCTCGCTGTGGTCGGTGTGGTGGCTGTTCAAGCAGATCACCGGCAAGGAAGGCATGGGGCATGGCGACTTCAAGCTGCTGGCCGCGATCGGCGCCTGGTGCGGATTGAAAGGCATCCTGCCGACCATCCTGATCTCCTCGCTGGTCGGCGCGATCCTGGGTTCGCTGTGGCTGGCCGCCAAGGGCCGCGACCGCGCCACGCCGATCCCGTTCGGCCCCTATCTGGCGATCGCCGGCTGGATCACCTTCTTCTGGGGCACGGAGATCGTCGAGACCTACATGCGCTGGTCGGGACTGCGCTGACGGAGCCCACGGCTTGACTGATTTCGTCGTCGGCCTGACCGGAGGCGTGGCTTCCGGCAAGAGCGAACTGAGCCGCCGCTTCGAGGCCAAGGGCATCGTCGTCGCCGATGCCGACCTCGCCGCACGCGCAGTGGTCGCCCCCGGCCACCCGGCGCTGGCGCAGATCGTGGCGCGGTTCGGGCCGCAGATCCTGCAGGACGATGGGCAGCTCGATCGCGCGGCCTTGCGCCAGCGCATCTTCGAGGACGCGACAGCCCGCCACGACCTGGAGGCGATCACCCATCCCGCCATCCGCCAGTTGCTGCAGGAACGCTGCCGTGAGGCCGCAGGACCGTATGCGATCGCGGCCATTCCACTGTTGACCGAGGTCGGCGCACGCGCCGCCTATCCCTGGCTCGACCGGATCCTGGTGATCGACGCCCCCGAGGCGCTGCAACACGCTCGCCTGATGCAACGCGACGGCATCACCGCCGATCTGGCGCAGCGCATGCTGGCGGCGCAGGCCACCCGTGCCGCCCGCCTGGCCATTGCCGACGACGTGGTGGTCAACGACGGCGCCGCGGAGGAACTGCAGGAAGCAGTGGAGAGACTGGATCGGGAGTACCGTGCGTTGGCTGCGGCCAAGGCGTCTTCGTAGAGGAGCGGTTCAACCGCGACCGGGCTTTCCGATAAGGCTCGGTCGCGGCTGAAGCCGCTCCTACGGCGGTCGACGCGTCGTCGCCAGCCTCAGGCCGGCTTGAACCACAGCGTCGCCACCACGCCCTTGGTGGCACCCGGACGCACGTTGACCTGCCAGCCATAGAGATCGCAGAGCCGGCTGACGATCGACAGGCCGATGCCACCACCCTGCGAATGGCCGGCATGCGTGCCGCGGTAGCCGCGCTGGAACAGCTTGGCCGCGTCCTCCTCGCTCAGGCCCGGGCCGGAATCGATCACCTGCACCGCGTCGCTCAGCACCCGCACCACCACCTGCCCTTCCTGGGTGTACTTGACCGCATTGCCGATCAGATTGCCCAGCGCCACCGACAGCGCCGCTTCCGGCGCATCGATGGTGAGGTTGCGCTCGCCTTCCAGCAGCAACTGCAACGGCTTGCCGCCCAACTGCGCGCGATGCGACTCGATCAACTGCTCGGCCACCTTGGCGACGTTGCTGTGGCCCTGTCCACGCTCGTTGCGCGACAGCAGCAGCAGCGACCCGATCAGATCGCTGCACTGTTGTTCGGCGCGCTGGATGCGTTGCAGGCGCTGCAGCACCTTCTCGTCGAGGTTGGGCCGGGTCAGCAGCAGCTCGGTGGCGCCGCGGATCACCGCCAGCGGCGTGCGCAGTTCGTGGCTGACGTCGGCATTGAACTCGCGGTCGCGCTGCACCACTTCGGTCAGGCGCGCCGAGTAGTCGTCCAGCGCCTCGGCCAGCTGGCCGACCTCGTCGTCGGGAAAATGCGGCGCCAGCGGCTTGGGATCGCTGCTGCCGCGATAGGCGCGCAAGCGCGCCGCCAGGTCCGACACCGGCCGCATCACCCGCGACGCCGACCACCAGCCGATCACCAGCGACAACGCGCTGAACACCAGTACCGACAGGATCAAGGTGCGCTTGAGCTGCACCTCGCCCTGCATGGTCTGGGTCAGGTCGTAGGCCATGAAGAACCAGGCGTCCGGCGTCTTGCGCACGCCGACCTTGTAGGCGAACGGTTTGCCGTCCGCGTCGGTGCCCGACATCATGTGGATGCCGTCGCTGAGACGCTCCCACTCCGGGAAATCGCGACGCAGGCCATCGAGCTTGTCGGGACGATAGACAAAGCCCTTCATCTGCTGGACCGGAATCGCCAGGTTGCGCCCGCCGCTGGCCACGTAGCTGCGCCAGGACGCTTCCAGGTTGCGGTTCATCACGTCTTCGACCAGCTGGTTCTCCACGCGCGCGCGCGCCCAGTTGGTGGCGAACGCGAACAGCGCGGTCAGGCCGAAGCCCAACAGCACGAACGAGAGGATGATGCGGCTGCGGAGGCGACGGCGATAGCGCCCGCGCCGCCGCACGACCCGCGGCAACGCCGGCGTTTCAGGCATCGGGTGCGGCGATGCGGTAGCCGATGCCGTGGCGGGTCTGGATCATCGGTACGTCGAACGGCTTGTCCACCACCGCGCGCAGGCCATGGATATGCACGCGCAGGGAGTCGGAGTCGGGCAGCTCCTCGCCCCACACACGCGTTTCCAGCTCCTGCCGGGTCACCACCGCCGGCGCGGCCTCCATCAACGCCTGCAGGATCTTCAGCGCGGTGGGATTGAGCTGCAGCAGCTTGCCCTGGCGGCGCACTTCCAGCGTATCCAGGTTGTATTCCAGATCGCCGGTCTCCAGCACCCGGGTGTGCACGCCCTTGCCGCGGCGCGACAGCGCGTTGAGCCGCACTTCCACTTCCTGCAGCGCAAACGGCTTGATCAGATAGTCGTCGGCACCCGAATCGAAGCCGGCGAGCTTGTTGTCCAGCGAATCGCGCGCGGTGAGCATCAGCACCGGGGTCTGCTTGCGCGCTTCGTTGCGCAGCTTGCGGCAGACCTCGATGCCGTCCATGCCCGGCAGGTTGAGATCGAGCACGATCGCATCGAACTCGTGCACCACCGCCAGGTGCAGGCCAGTAACACCATCGGCGGCGAAATCGACGGTATGACCGCGATCCTCGAGGTAGTCGCCGAGATTGGCAGCGATGTCGCTGTTGTCTTCGATCACTAGAATTCGCACCAACATTTACCCCGTCAGTCGTACTTGCCAGTTGGATTGCGCCGCATCAGTTCCTGCGCATCCTCGTTGTCGCGGCGGCGTTCCGCCACGGTCCTGCATTGCGTGGTGGTGCGCAGCGAACCGGTGACGGCCTCGCGCCTGCATACCATCCGGCTGTCCGCCGCCGCCTTGGTCAGCAGCGTATTCACCGTTTCCTGGTCGTTGAACAGCGCGACCTTCTGTTCTTCCTTCAAGGTCTCCACGTCCTGATGGGCGTCGAGTATCGCAGCCATTCGCGCCAATGCGGCTTCGACCTTGCTCCGATCGTCAGCATTGATTTCGGAATAGGTCTTGCCGTCGTTCAATTGCTGCCGAATTGTACTGAGTTGCTGCGCGAACGCTTTCTTCACGTTCATGGGCGCCTCACCTTTGGGCGCCGCCACTGCCGCGCTCGCCAGAAGCATGCCCAGCACCAATGCCATCAACCGTTTCATCCCCTTCCCCTTGCAGACTGGACCCAGCCGGCAATGTAGCCCCCGCCCAAACACTGCGGCAAGCAGCACACCGCATGGGCCGGGTGAGCGATCGCCCACAAAAAGACCCAGGCAGCAGGGCTGCCTGGGCCGAAAGTTTTCTATCCCGATTACCGTTCCTGCTGAGGAGGGCAGAGCTGCGGTCCGGTGAAGCTTACGCAGGGTGGAATTAAACCCGCGTTAAGCCAGAACCAGTAGCCAAAGATGCCACTAAGCTACTGATTTCTTTCGCTTCAAGCAGGCTTCGAGGTGTTCGATGACCTTGCCTGCGATATCCAGCCCGCAGACCGTCTCGATGCCTTCCAGGCCCGGCGTGGAGTTGACCTCCAGCACCAGCGGCCCACGCTTGGAACGAATCAGGTCGACGCCGGCCACGCCCAGGCCCAGCGCCTTGGCCGAGCGCACCGCCACCTCCTGCTCGCCGCGGCTGGCCACGGTCCGCTCGGCGGTGCCGCCCAGATGCAGGTTGGAGCGGAAGTCGCCCTCCGGCGCGGTGCGGCGCATCGCCGCCACCACCTGGTTGCCGACCACGAAGCAGCGCAGGTCGGCACCCTCGGCCTCGCCGATGAACTCCTGCACCAGGAAATTGGCGTATAGCCCGCGCAGCGCCTCGACCACGCCACGCGAGGCGCTGGCCTTCTCGGTCAGGATCACCCCGGTGCCCTGGGTGCCCTCGTTCAACTTCACCACGTGCGGCGGCGGGCCGAGCATGGACAGCAGATCGCCGGTGTCGTCCGGGTTGTCGCCGAACACGGTCATCGGCATGTCGATGCCCTTGGCCGCCAGCAACTGGTGCGCACGCAGCTTGTCGCGGGCGCGCAGGATCGCGTCGGACGGATTGGGGGTGCAGACCCCCATCATCTCCAGTTGCCGCAGCACCGCGGTGCCGTAGCGGGTCACCGAGTTGCCGATGCGCGGGATCACCGCGTCGTAGCCGGTGATCGGCTTGCCCTTGTAATGCATGGTGAAAGCACCGGCGGCGATGCGCATGTAGCAGCGCAGCGGGTCCAGCACCCGCACCGTGTGCCCGCGTTCGCGGCCGGCCTCGACCAGGCGCCGGGTCGAGTACAGCTTGGTGTTGCGGGACAGGATGGCGAGCTTCATCGAAGGCGGCGGCGGTGGCAGGCCCGGCATCATACGTCGCGCCACCGGCGCTGCGATGCCGCGCGTCGCCGCAGGTGCCGACGGCGCCACAAGGCCAGGATGCGCGGTGATCGCCGTCACCCGCGGTCCGCGCGCTGTCCCACAGCCGACACCGGACCGCCCCGAAACGTTCACAAAACCGTTGCATCGTGGCGGGCGGGCCGCGTACCGGCCCGGTGCCGGCTGCCCGCGCCCCGCGCGGCAGGTCCGGAACGTCTCCCCCTCATGATTGGTGACTTTCGATGACCCCCACTTCCAGATCCTTGCGCCCGCACGCGCTGGTGCTCGCCGTCGTGTCCGCCCTGCCGGCCTTCGCCGCGCTGGCCGAGACCGCGCCGGCCGCCGCCACCGCAACCGCCGATGCGGCGGCCAGCGCGAGCGGCAACGATGCGACGATGCTCGACGCGATCACCGTCGTGTCCAGCGGCACCACCCGCCAGGTGCAGCGCATCACCCGTGAGGACATCGGAATCGCCGCCCCCGGCACCAGCGCGCTGAAGGTGCTGGACAAGTTGCCCGGCGTGCAGTTCCAGTCGGCCGACCCGTTCGGCGCCTACGAATGGTCCACCGCAATCAGCCTGCACGGCTTCGACCAGAGCCGGCTCGGCTTCACCCTGGACGGCGTGCCGCTGGGCAACATGAGCTACGGCGTCACCGATGGCCTGCAGGTGACCCGCGCGATCATTTCCGAGAACGTGGCCTCGGTGGAACTGGCGCAGGGCGCCGGCGGCCTGGGCACACCCTCGAGCAGCAACCTCGGCGGCACCGTGCGCTACTACTCCGCCGATCCGGATGCCGACGCCGGCTTCCGCTTCAGCCAGACCCTCGGCTCCGACAGCACCCGCCGCACCTACCTGCGCGGCGACACCGGCGACATCCACGGCTTCTCCCTGTACACCTCGCTGGTGCACGGCGAAATGGACAAGTGGAAGGGCTACGGCAACAACGAGTACAACCAGGCCAATGCCAAGGCGTTGTACCAGTGGGGCGAAGGCAACCGGGTCAGCCTGTACCTGGACAGCTCGCACCGCAAGGAATACGACATCATGGACCTGTCGCTGACCTCGCAGCGGGTCCTCGGCTGGGACTGGGACTACCTGATGCCGGACTGGAACAGCGCGGTGCAGATCGCCAACGCGCTCAACGGCAAGGGCAGCTACCCGGCCAGCCTCAACGGCCTGCCCGCCGACTACGGCAAGGCCGATGCGTCCTACTACTCCGGCGCCGGCCTGCGCCGCGACAACCTGGCCGCGCTCAGCGGCGTGTTCAACCTCGGCGGCAGCGCCACGCTGAACCTGACCGGCTATTACCACGACAACAACGGCGAAGGCCAGTGGACCACGCCGTACGCCGCGTCCTCGGCCAGCGTGCCGCTGTCGATGCGTACCACCGACTACCGCCTGAACCGCCACGGCGTCACCGGCTCGCTGAACTTCACCGTGGCCGGCAACGAGATCGAGATCGGCGGCTGGTACCAGAACGCCAAGACCGTGCAGGAGCGCAACTACTTCCTGCTCGACGGCCCGTTCACCGAGCTGTACTACTTCAACAAGAACGGCACCCTGTTCGCGCGCGGCTTCGCCCAGCACTACGACACCGACACCACCATGGTCTACGCGCAGGACACGCTGCGCCTGCTCGACGAGCGCCTGACCCTGAACTTCGGCGCCAAGAAGCTGATCGTCGATACCACCGCGCAGTCGCAGGTGCCGTCCGCGTCCAATGCCGCTGGCGAGATCAAGGCCGATTCGGACCTGCTGCCGCAGGTGGGCGTGAACTTCAAGATCGACGAGCACCAGGAGGTCTACGCCTCCTACAACAAGAACATGGCCGGTTTCGGCTTCACCCCGTTCCAGGAATCGCAGGCCGCGTTCAACGCGATCAAGGGCTCGCTGGAGCCGGAGACCGCACAGACCTACGAACTGGGCTACCGCGTGCGTGGCGGCGGCGTGGAAGCGTCGCTGGCGCTGTACCACACCACCTTCGACGACCGCCTGCTGGTGACCTCGCCGTGCAGCGCGATCCAGACCTGCTCGGCCACGCTCAACAACGTCGGTTCGGTGCGCAGCCAGGGCGCCGACCTGGCGGTGATCTGGCGTCCGATCGAACAGCTGCGCTGGCTGAACTCGCTGTCCTACGACGACTCGACCTACCAGGACGACTACCTCAACGGCGGCGTGGTGGCCACCTCCGGCAAGCGCGTGGTCGGCATCCCCGAGTGGATGTTCTCCAGCAGCCTGGCCTACGAGAACGCCGGCTGGCATGCCTCGCTGGACGGCAAGTACACCGGCCGCCGCTACATCAGCTATCTCAACGACTCCTCGGTGCCCAGCTACTGGCGCTTCGACCTGAGCGCCGGCTACGACTTCGGCCAGGTCGGCATGTTCCAGAACCTGGGGCTGAGCGCGAACGTCACCAACCTGTTCGACAAGCGCTACTTCGCCACCGTCGGCACCAATGGCTATGTGGTCTCCGACCCCAACGGCTACAACCAGACGCTGATGGCCGGCGCGCCGCGCCAGTTCTTCGTCACCTTCAGCGGCAAGTTCTGAGCCGACGCGACAGCGCCAGGGAAGGCACCATGCGCCGCCGCTGCTCACGCAGCGGCGGCGTGTGCGCTTTGGGCTAGGCAAATGCGTGTTGCGCGACAGGTAACCAGACAGGATGGACCGGCGTTTCGGATCGCATGGGTTAGAAGCGGTCGCGGGGGGGGGGGGGGGGGGGGGGGGGGGGGGCGGCCCCCCCCCCCCCCCACCCCCCCCCCCCCGCCGACCCCAAAACACCCCCCCCCCCCCGGCGGCGCCGCCCCAAAACCGCGCGCCCCCCCCCCCCCCCCCGGGCCCCCCCCCCCCCCCCCCGCGCCCCCCCCCCCCCCCCCCCGCGCCCCCCCCCCCCCCCCCCCCCCCCCCCCCCCGCGACCATGTACAGCCGGAAACCCGCGTCCGGCGTCGGATTCCCGGGATCGCTACGCGTCGACCGCCCGGCCGATCGCCGGATCGCTCATGCTTGGGCGGCCGGTCTCGATGTGGCCGGCCAGGCGCCGCCGCCATTGCGGCAGAGTCGCACTGTCGATCGTCAGGTCGTACCAGTGGTGCTGCGCCTGCAGCGGCAGACGCAGGACGGTGCGTTCGCCGGCGGCCAGCGTGAGTGCCTGCGCGCCGCCATCGCCGCGATACCCGTCGCGGACCCGCAGCGCGCAGGGCTGCGGGCCGGCATTGGCCAGCGTCAGCAGCAGGCATTGCGCGGCGGCATCGTAGTCGGCCTCGGCCTGCAGACCGGCATCGCCGACACCGTCGCCATGGAACTCGCGCAGGAAGCCGTTGGGCCCGTGCACGCGCAGCGCATAGCCCGTGCCGTTGGCAGCGCCGCGCCACGCACGCGCATCCTGCAGCTCGCTGCCGGCAGCCAACGTGTAGAACCAGGGTCCGGCCACGCCGTCGTCGGCATAGGCATTGAGCGCCACGCCGGCCGCGCCCCGGTTGCGCATGCGCAGGATGCGCGCATCCGCATCCACTTGCAGCCGCACGTCGAAATCGTAGGGCAGCGCGCGCGCCGGGCGCTGCCCGGGTTCCTGCACCGGCAGCCCCTGCTGTGCAGGGCGCTGTGGCGGCGGCAGGGTCGCGGTGGCGTCGATGCGGGCGATGAAGTCGCGTGTGTCCGGCAACGCCACCGGCGCCGGATCGTGGCCGACGAAATCCAGCGTGGAGGTCAGATCGCCAGCGACGGCGCGGCGCCACGGATTGATGTTCGGCTCCATCACCCCGAAACGGCGTTCGAGGAAGCGCAGCACCGAGGTGTGGTCGAACACCTGCGAGTTCACCCAGCCGCCGCGGCTCCATGGCGACACCACCAGCATCGGCACCCGCGGCCCCAGGCCGACCGGTACGCCGTGATAGTCCTCGCCACGCAGGTCCACGTTGCTGGCACCCAGCTCCGGCCGGATCGCCGGCAGCGCCGGCGGCACGTGGTCGAAGAAGCCGTCGTTCTCGTCGTAGTTGATCAGGAACACCGTCTTCGACCAGACCTCCGGCGCGGCGGCCAGCACTTCCAGCAGGCGTGCGCTCAAGGATTCGCCATAGGCAGGCGTCGCCTCGGGATGCTCGCTGAGCAGGTACGGCGCGACGATCCACGACACCTGCGGCAGCGTGCCGGCGCGCACGTCGCGCGCGAACGCCGCCACTAGGTGTTCGCCGCGCGAAGCCTTGGCGTTGTCGGCGGTGGAGCCGGGCACGATGGCTCGGCCACGGCGGTACAGCGGCGACGCACGGTCCAGCTTGCGGAAGTTGGCGAAGTACGGATGGCTGTTGTCGCCGTAGTTGTCGAACTCCTGATACACCTGCCAGCTGATGCCGGCCTGCTGCAGGCGCTCGGAATACGTACTCCAGGTGTAGCCGGAAAAGCGCGGATTGTCGCGCGCCATGTCCGCGGTCCAATTGCCGTCGTCGCGGTTGTTCACCGCCTGCTCGCCATCGTTGCCGACGCTCAGGCCGCTGGTGCCGGTGAACATGTACATGCGGTTCGGATTGGTCGGGCCGAACAGCGAGGCGTGGTAGCCGTCGCAAAGGGTGAACGCGTCGGCCAATGCGTAGTAGAACGGAATGTCCTCGCGCTGGAAGTGGCCCATGCTCATCGCGCTCTTCTGCGCGATCCAGGCGTCGTGGTGCTTCCAGGTCTCGTGCGAGCCCTTCCAGTCGTGGTTGAGATCCTTCATCCACTGCGCACTGCTGGTCTGGCTGTTGAGCCGGAACGGCAGCACATAGCGATCGCTGCCCTTGCGCTCGGGCTGGTACCAGACCGGCTTGCCGCTGGGCAGCCGCAACGGCCGCGGATCGCCATAGCCACGTACCCCGCGCAGGCAGCCGAAGTAATGATCGAAGGAACGGTTCTCCTGCATCAGGATCACCACGTGCTGCACGTCCTGCAGCGTGCCGGTGACCCGCGCCGGCGGCACCGCCAGCGCACTGCGGATGACGCCCGGCAACAGCGGCATGGCCGCGCCGGCCCCCAGGGCCAGAGACGCGCGGGCGAGAAAACGACGACGACTGTGTTCGACCACGGGACGCAGCACCGGCAACGAGCAAATGCTCAGGCGTCGGCCAGCCTAGCGGCTGTGGATGAAGCGGGTTTGACAGTACGTCGGTGGCCGTCGCGACTGGCTCGCGACAAGCCCATCAAGGGCGCGGCACGTCGCATCGCTCAGCGCTGGTTCGACAAGACAATGAGAGAAAGGCGTCATGACCACCCTGATCCTCGCCCGCCATGGGCATGTCGACTGGATTGCACCCGAGCGGTTCCGCGGGCGCGCGGAACTGCCGCTATCGAAGCTTGGCGCACTGCAGGCCGCCGCGCTGGCGGCGCGCGTGGCCCAAAGCTGGGCACCGGATGCGATCTACACCAGCCCGCTGTCGCGGTGCGTGCGGACCGGCGCAGCAATCGCGCAGACGACCGGCGTGCCGGCCAAGATCCTGGACGACCTGTCCGACATCGATTACGGCCAATGGCAGGGGCTGACGCACGAAGAGGTGGCTGCGCGCTGGCCCGATCTCGCACGGGCCTGGTTTGCGACGCCGGATCTTGCCGTGATTCCAGACGGCGAAACGCTGGCGGACGTGCTGGTTCGCGCAATGCGGGTGCTGCACAGGCTCCTGCGCGATCACGGCAGCCAGACCGTCGTCCTGGTTGGCCACGACAGCATCAATCGGGTCATCCTCCTGCAATGCCTCGGGCTGCCGCTGGCGCGCTACTGGCGCATCAAGCAGGAGCCGTGCTGCGTGAATGAAATCGCGATCGAAGCAGGCGACTTCACCCTGCATCGCCTCAACGAAACCCATCACACGCTCGGGCTTCGCGCCTAGTGCCTTCCAACGCCCTTATTTACGGCGTTGGAAGGCATTGCCACAGTTGCTGCTGCCCCTGAGCCAAGCGCAATCCAGGCCGAAACGCCACCAACGGCCCTCTCGCATCATCACGCTCTCGGTCATCCCACTATCGGGCCGCGCGCATCGGGACGACATCGGCCATCGATCGACGCGAGATTGGCAACGGGTGAACTGACAGGCCGGGCCACCGGCCATGAAACAGCGCAGCCCGCGATCTCTAGCCGCCGATGCACAGCAGCAGAGCCATCGCGGCGAGCATGCAGATCCTGACAGGACGGGAACAGTCATCGAGCCAGCCCAATTGGCCGAGCACAGGCGAATTCATCGTCACGACGACGATTTACACCAGGCGCCGCCGTACCCGACCATGAGATTCACCCTCGCTGCTTCGCCAGCGCCGCTGCCTCCGCCACGGCTCTCTCTCGAATGGCAGCCACGTCCCCGAGCGCCGTTCCTTCCGCACGAATCGCTCGCACGTCAGTAAGGCCAATCAGGGACAGGATGGTCTTCAAGTAGGGCAACAGATAATCGTGTTTTGCGCCCTCGCCGTGCGAGTAAACGCCTCCGCTGGCGACGAGCGCGACGACCTGTTTCCCCGCTGGCAAAAGGCCTTGCGACCCCTCTGGCGTATAGCGAAATGTCTTGCCAGCACACACCACGTAGTCGAGCCACGCCTTGACCGAGGCTGGCAACGAGAAGTTGTACATCGACAAGCCCATGACGATGACGTCGGCCTGTTCCACCTCGCGGATCAGTGCATCGCAGAGCGCCGTGGCAGCGACATCGGCCTGTTCCGGCTGCCCCAGATAGAGAGGAAGCATGTCCGGCTGCATCGCCGGCAATGGTTCTTTGACCAGATCACGCTGCACCAACACGGTCGCCGGATGGGCCAGCATGTGTGCTTGCACGTAGGCCGCGACCATTGCACGGGAAATCGAGCCAGACATATTGATGCTGCTGTTGAGAACGAGAAGCCGCGTCATCGGAAAACTCCGTCAGTGGAAGATGCGCTACGCTAACGAAGCGCAAAAACTTAAAAAACTGCTCCCAACCTGATGATGACCATCAAGATTCCAGATGGAGATGCGTTCTCGCTCGACCAGCTGCGCATTTTCATCGCAGCGGCCGACCACGGAAGCTTTTCTGCTGCGGCGCGTGCGCTGGGCAAGGCGCAATCGTTGGTAAGCCACAGCGTGCAACGCATGGAAGAGCAACTGGGCGTGACGCTTTTTGACAGAAGCGCCTACCGCCCTGCGATCACGGTTGCCGGCAGTGCCTTGCTGGCTCGGGCACGTCGCATCTGCGACGAGGTGAATGTGTTCCAGGCACTGTCGAGAGACCTGGCGTCTGGCGCCGAGGCTGAAGTAAGGCTGGCCGTGGACACGCTGTTCCCGATGTGCGACCTCTATCGCGCCCTAGGTGCTTTCAGGGCCGCATGGCCGGCGGTGTCGCCCAGGGTACTGATGCACAACGCAAGCGCGGCGGCGGAAAAGGTGGTGGAACGCCAAGCCACCATCGGCTTGTTGGACGGGACGTCCGAGGTGTACCCCGAACTGGAGGTGGTGACCGTCGCCACCATCCCGATCATTACCGTGGCCTCGACACATCATCCGTTGGCCGCAATTGCGAAAACCGTCGCAGCTGAAGACCTGAAGGATCATGTGCAAATCGCCCTGATCGATCCAGAAGCAAGGTCCAGCGTGGACACGTCCTATCATTCGCCCAATGTCTGGCACATCAACGACCTGGGCGCAGCGTATGGCATGTTACTCGCCGGACTGGGATGGGGCGGAATGCCGCAGCACATGGTGATCAACGATCTCTCATCGGAGCGGTTGGTCGAACTGGCCTCCGAGACCTGGAAATCCGATCAAGCGCTTCGCATCATGGTAGCGAAACGAAAAGACACGGTCCTTCGGCCCGCGGCGGACTGGTTGTGGCGCCGGCTTGCGGGAACTGCGCCCGATCGTCCAGACCCACAAGCGCCCCTGTCCCCATGCATGGAACGCGTTCGATAGCGCCGGCACGCGAGCGCCAACGTGCAGGCGATGGTTTGGTAATCGGCCAGGCCAAGACGGGTCCGAAGCAGCGGATGGAGATCATCGGCAACCTCGCTGCTCGCTTGGACCGCGTCGCGGCCCGCAAAGAAGTCCAATACGCTCCGAAGCACACGACTGATCACCGATGCGAGTGGCATGCCGATCGGACGGGCAGCCCTCCGCCACCGGTTCGACAAGGCACGCCAGGCGGACGTGGCGCAGGGGAGCTCAGTTCCGCGACCTGTGCGCGAAAGCGGGCACGGACAAACCCGATACGACCGGCAACATCCGCCAAGCTCAGGCGCAGTGGCGACACAAGTGGGTCACGAAGGAAGACCGAGATCTACGTGCGCAAGCGCAAGGGCGCGAAGACCAGCCCGACGCGCTGATTGCGGAGCGGACCGGATATTGCGGAGCGGGAAAATTATCCGAGACGCTTGCAAGAGATGGAGCGGGCGATGGGAATCGAACCCACGTCAGTAGCTTGGGAAGCTACAGCTCTACCATTGAGCTACGCCCGCGTTGCCGGTGCAGTCTATGCGCTGGGCCGGGGGTTGCGCAAGAAATCGGCGCGATGCGGGCTGCAGTGCGCGGACGAAAGCGACACGACCCGGCAGGTGCCGTGGAAATGCAGAAGGGCTTCAGTCCCGACGGCTCGAACTCCGAGGCGTCGGGGCTGAAGCCCCTCCCACAACAGGCACTGCTGCCTTTGTACATCCCTCGCCCTACCCTGCCCGGCACGCAGCCGGGCAAGGCGGGGCGGAACCGGGCGGTGCTTAGAAGCTACCGCCGAAGTTCACGAACAGCGAGGTGTCGTGGGCGCGCGACTGGCCGGTGGTGGTGGCGATGCCGACGTTGCTCTCAAAGCCCCACAGCTTGGTCCGTGCGCCCAGCACCACCGACGCGTAGTTGCGGTCGAAGTTGATGCCCGGCACCGCGTACTCACCCAGGTCGGACATGGTCTGCAGCCACGCGGTGGCTTCCTGGTTCTTCTTGAACTCGTGGTCGTAGGTGGCCTGCAGGTACGGCTTCACCGTGCCGGCATCGATGCTGGCCTTCCAGCCGATGCGGCCGACCATCGACTCGACGTCGCGGTCGCTGTAGCCCAGCGCGCTGGAGTTCGGGTTGCTCTCGGTGTAGCCGTCGAGCTTGACCTTCTGCCAGATCGCCGCGGCCACCGGGCCGTGCTTGAAGCTGCCTTCGCCGAACTCGTAGCCGCCCTGCAGCGCCGCGGTCAGGTTGCTGCCGTCCGGCGAGCCCTTGTGCTCGATGGTGGCCGGGCCGAGGTTGACCTTGCGGGTGACGTCGTAGCTCAGCCAGGTGTAGCTGACCTGGGCGTTGACCCAGGCATGCTCGCCGTACCAGCCGGCGAAGCCGCCGAGGGTGCTGTCGTCCTGGGTGTAGTCGCCGCCGCGGTTGCCGAAGTCGGCATCGGTGCGACCGAAGCCGCCGAAGCCGCCGAACACCCACTCGCCACGCGACCAGTCCACGCCGAACAGGCCAGCCGGGGCCATGCCGTCGTACAGGTCGCCGTGCTGGTAGCGCTGCATGTCGCCACGCAGGTTGCCCCACCAGCGCACGCCGTCCGCTTCCGGGCGGCCGTCGACGTGCCAGGCGACCTGGTCGGCGCGCGAGCGGCCGACCATCTGCGCCGAGTGCGTCAGGATCTGCTGGGTGCGCGGACCTTCCAGGATCGACAGCGCGTACTGCGCCAGCAGTTCGTGGGTGCGGCCGGTCGGGTGCACGCCGTCGGCGAACACATAGGTGTCGGCGGCATCGGCGCTGACGTAGCTGGTGGGGTTGCAGGTCAGCGACTGCGCGGTGATCTGCGGCTGGCAGGCGGTGCCGGTGACGTTGGTGAAGCCGTAGGTGCCCGGATTGGCCACCACTTCCTGCAGCAGGTGGAAGGTATCGACCGGGATCACCCGCAGCCCGGCGCTCTTGAGGCCGGAGAACAGCGCGGTGTTGTAGGCGGTGGCCAGGGCGGTGCCCTGCGCCATCGCCACGGCGCCGCCGGCGCGGAAGCGCGGGGTGATGCCGACATCGGGCAGGTTGTTGACCATGACGTAGCGCGCGCCGGCGTTCTGCAGGCTGGCGACGATGCCCACTTCGGCGGTCACGGCATTGCCGATGGTGGTCTGCACCGGCGCACCGCCGGCGATGGCGAACAGGTCGTTGGCACCACCCCACACCGAGTACAGCGCATTCGGATCGGCCTTGCCGCCGTTGGCGGCCAGGTAGTTGCTGGCCTGGGTCGCCAGCGAGGGCGCCACGCCCAGCGCGCTCGGGTTGGCCACGCCGACGCGGGCGTTGCCGGCGGCATAGTCGTCGCCGATCTGGCCGTTGCCGTTGGCGGCGGCGTTGGTGCCGTAGTACTCGGCCACGTACTGCGCCCAGACGAAGTCCGGGTTGGTGGTGAACTGGCCGGTCACCGCACGCACCGAGGCCGGCAGCAGCGGACGGTAGTAGCCGGCGTCGGTCAGGCTGTCGCCGAAGAACACGGTGCGGCTGTAGGTGGACTGCGCGAATGCAGGCGCGGCGGCGAGCACGATCGCGGCGGCGAGCAGCGAGCGGAGCGGACGGATAGACGACGTCATGGAAGCCCTCCCGGGCAGAAATGGAACACGAGAAATGCAGGGAAACGGGGGAGCGGCCGCACCATACGTAGCCGCATGGCCGACATCATTCCACCTCTGCCGGACACGCTCACGTTGCACTGCCGCAAGATTGCGACTCGCACGCCCAAGGCGCGCATTGCACAATGATGGCATGAACATCGAATTGAACGGCAGACAATGCACGCTCGCGCCGGCCACCACCGTGGCTGCACTGCTGCAGGCCGAGGGGCTGGGGCAGCGGCGGGTGGCGGTCGAGGTCAACGGCGAGATCGTGCCGCGCGGCGCGCACGCCGAACACGAACTGCACGCCGGCGACCGGGTCGAGATCGTGCACGCGCTGGGCGGCGGCTGAATCGCGCCGCCGCGCGCAAGTACGCGGACTCGGCAGGGCCGGTGCGATGGGCGATAATCCGCCGATGAACGCTCCCGCCCCCCACGATGCGCTGGTGATCGCCGGCAAACCCTACCGTTCGCGCCTGCTCACCGGCACCGGCAAGTTCGCCGATCTCGAACAGACCCGCCTGGCCACCGAGGCCGCCGCCGCGCAGATCGTCACCGTGGCGATCCGCCGCAGCAACATCGGCCAGAACCCGGGCGAGCCCAACCTGCTCGACGTGCTGCCGCCGGAGCAGTACACCATCCTGCCCAACACCGCCGGCTGCTACACCGCCGAGGACGCGGTACGCACCTGCCGGCTGGCGCGCGAACTGCTCGACGGCCACAACCTCACCAAGCTGGAAGTGCTGGGCGACCAGCGCACCCTGTTCCCGGACGTGGTGCAGACCCTCAAGGCCGCCGAAATCCTGGTCGCCGACGGCTTCGAGGTGATGGTCTATACCAGCGACGACCCGATCCTGGCCAAGCGCCTGGAGGAGATCGGCTGCGTGGCGGTGATGCCGCTGGCCGCGCCGATCGGCTCCGGGCTGGGCATCCAGAACCGCTACAACCTGCTGGAGATCATCGACAACGCCAAGGTGCCGATCATCGTCGACGCCGGCGTCGGCACCGCCTCGGACGCGGCAATCGCGATGGAGCTGGGCTGCGACGGCGTGCTGATGAACACCGCCATCGCCGGCGCGCGCAACCCCGTGCTGATGGCCAGCGCCATGCGCAAGGCGGTCGAGGCCGGCCGCGAGGCGTTCCTGGCCGGACGCATCCCGCGCAAGCGCTACGCCAGCGCCTCCTCGCCGGTCGACGGACTGATCGGGTGAGGCCGCAGGCATGACCGATCCGTTCTCCAGCGCTGGCGCCAAGACTCCGCCGAAACCCTTCACCGTAGAGGAAGGCCACCGCCAGGTGCGCAGCTTCGTGCTGCGCCAGGGCCGCTTCACTCCGGCCCAGCAGCGCGCGTTCGATGCATTGTGGCCGCGCTTCGGCCTGGACTACAGCGGCCAGCCGCGTGACCTGGATGCCACCTTCGGCCGCAACGCGCCCAAGGTGCTGGAGATCGGCTTCGGCAACGGCGCCGCCCTGCGCCACGCCGCGCAGCACGACTCGAGCCGCGACTACATCGGCATCGAGGTGCATGCGCCCGGCGTGGGCCGTCTGCTCAACGCGCTGGCGGAGGACGGTGCCGACCACGTGCGCCTGTACCACCACGACGCGGTGGAGGTGCTGCAGCACGAGATCGCCAACGGCAGCCTGGACGAGGTGCGCATCTACTTCCCCGACCCCTGGCACAAGAAGCGCCACAACAAGCGGCGCCTGCTGCAGCCGGCCTTCGCCGCGCTGCTGGTGCGCAAGCTGCGCGACGGCGGCCGCCTGCACTGCGCCACCGACTGGGCCGACTACGCCGAGCAGATGTGGGACGTGCTCGACGCCACCCCCGGCCTGGTCAACCGCGCCGGCCCGCGCGGCCACGTACCGCGCCCGGACTGGCGCCCGCAGACCCACTTCGAGACCCGCGGCCAGAACCTGGGGCATGGGGTGTGGGATTTGCTGTATGACAAGCCGGGATTGGGGATTGGGGATTAGGGATTGGAGAACCAATCTGCCACCATCCGGATGGGAGGCGTCCGCCATGCGCCACCGCCGCTGACGGCCCCGCTAGACGCCGTCGGCTAATCCCCAATCCCGAATCCCCAATCCCGGCCCCCAATGGATACCGCGCTGACGCTGACCACCGATATGAAGCTCGTGCTCGGGCTGGTCGGCTTCACCATGGCGATGTTCGTGTTCGAGCGGATCCGCGCCGACGTGGTGGCGCTGGTGGTGCTGGTGGTGCTCGGGGTGACCGGCCTGATCGCGCCGGAGGAGCTGTTCAGCGGCTTCTCCGGTAACGCGGTGATGAGCATCATCGCCACCACCATCCTTGGTGCCGGGCTCGAGCGTACCGGCGCGCTGAACCGGCTGGCGTCGTGGCTGCTGCGCCGCGCACGCGGGGTGGAGGAACGGCTGATGCTGCTGACCACCGCCATCGCCGGGCTCAACTCCTCGTTCATGCAGAACCCCTCGGTGATGGCGCTGTACCTGCCGGTGGCCTCGCGCCTGGCCGGGCGCACCGGGCTGACCCTGCAGCGGCTGCTGCTGCCGATCGCCGCGGCGATCGTGATGGGCGGCGCGCTGACCATGGTCGGCAACTCGCCGCTGATCCTGCTCAACGACCTGCTGCAGTCGGCCAACAACAACCTGCCTTCGGGCATGGCTACCATCGAGCCGCTGCGCATGTTCGCGCCGCTGCCGATCGGCGTGGCGCTGCTGCTGGCCTCGCTGATCTACTTCCGCGTGCGCGGCGACAAGGCGCTGGCCGAAGAAGAGCGGCTGATCAACGACGGCGTCACCCCGGCGCGCACCGAGAGCTACTTCGCCCGCACCTACGGCATCGAGGGCGACGTGTTCGAGCTGATCGTCAGCGCCGACAGCCCGCTGGTCGGCATGACCCTGGGCGAGGCCGAGACCGTGCACAACGCACCGCTATTGCTCGCCCTGAAGACCGGCAACGACACCCGCCTGGCGCCGCCGGCGGACATGCGCATCTGGGTCGGCAGCGTGCTCGGGGTGATGGGCGCGCGCCAGCAGGTGGCCGATTTCGCGCAGAACCAGTTCCTGCGCCTGTCCTCGCGCCTGCGCAACCTCGGCGACCTCTTCAACCCCAGCCGCGCCGGCATCTCCGAGGCGGTGATCCCGCCGACCTCGCGCTTCATCGGCAAGAGCGCGGCCGAGCTGCGCCTGCGCAAGCAGGCCGGGATCAGCCTGCTGGCGATCAACCGCGACAAGCAGGTGATCCGCGAGGACGTGCGCAAGGTGCCGCTGCGCGCGGGCGACATGCTGGTGTTCCACAGCATCTGGCAGGACCTGGCGCAGGCCTCGGAGAGCCGCGACTTCGTGGTGGTCACCGACTATCCGAAGGGCGAGCACCGTCCGCACAAGTTCAAGATCGCGATGACGATCTTCGCCCTGACCATCCTGATCGCGCTGACCTCCAGGCTGCCGGTGGCGCTGACCCTGATGACCGGCGTCGCCGGCATGCTGCTGACCGGCGTGCTGCGCATGGACGAGGCTTATGCCTCGATCAACTGGAAGACCGTGTTCCTGATGGCCGGGCTGATCCCGCTGGGCTGGGCGATGGACAGCAGCGGCGCGGCGGCCTGGGTCGCCGGCCACACCATCGCGCGGCTGCCCGAGGGCATTCCGGTGTGGGCGCTGGAGATCGCCCTGGGCTTGCTGACCACCGCGTTCTCGCTGGTGATCAGCCATGTCGGCGCGACCATCGTGATGGTGCCGATCGCGGTCAACCTGGCGTTGGCGGCCGGCGGCAATCCCACCGCATTCGCGCTGATCGTGGCGCTGTCGGCGTCCAACAACCTGATGACCGCCTCCAATCCGGTGATCTCGATGATCACCGGCCCGGCCAACTACCAGCCGCGCGAACTGTGGCGCGTCGGCGGCCCGCTGTCGCTGGTCTACACCCTGGTGGTGGTGCTGATGGTCAACCTGATGTCGATGAGCTGGTGGCACGCGCTGTAGCGCGCCGTCTCGCAAGCCTCTGCCTACGCGTTAGACCAGCACCACCTGCCCTGCCCGCACCTCCACCGGCACCGCATGCAGGCTCTGGCCGCGGCAGGGGCCGGACACGCACTCGCCGCCCTGCAGTTCGAACGCGGCGCCGTGCGCGGCGCACACCACATGGCCCTCGCGGCTCTTCAGGAACTGCCCGGGCGCCCAGTCCAGGCGCCGCCCGGCATGCGGGCACACGTTCAACCACGCGCGCACGCTGTCGCCCTCCCGGTACAGCAGCAGCGACTCGGATTCGCCGCCGATCAGCGCCTCGGCCTCGGCCAGTTCGCCGGAAACGAGGTCGTGCAAGGACGCCAGCACGGCGGAAGATTCGGTCATGGCTTACGGGCACGCACAGCGATGGGGCCGCAATTCTGGCACGGACCCGCATGGCCCGATGCTTCACTCCGCGAGGACATGCAAGCGGTTGAACGCAAAGTGTTAATTTTTCGCTTAACGAAGTTTTCACTCCGTCACATAAAACAGCGCCGATACTGCGCCCCTTCGGTTCAAACTGAAACAGAGTTCTGCCATGCGTGTTCGCCTCTTCAATTTCGACCAATTCCGGCACGTCTTCGCGCCGCGCAAGCCGCGCCATCCGCTGGTCAAGCTGGCGGTCGGCCTGCTCGGCCTGGCGATCCTGGCCGGGCTGGTGTTCGTCAGCGTGTTTGTGGGCGCGGCGATGATCCTGGGCGGCATCGCCATGAAGCTGCTGAGCCAGCGCGGCAAGCGCCCGGCCACCGCGCGCCGCCATGTCGTCGATGGCGAGTACCGCGTGGTGCGCAAGCCGGCCTTGCCGCTGTAAGGCTGGGAATGGGGAATCGGGATTGGGGATTCGCGAAAGCGGCATCCGCATCCCTGTTGGAATCGGGTTGAACCCGACGCGCTAGACTGCGGCATCCCCTTCTCGTTGGATGCACGCCCATGAAAGATCTGTTCGCCGCTGCCGAGGCTCCGCGCGTTCCCGTGCGCGGCCAGGGCCTGTTTCCGGTGCATCGCATCTACTGCGTGGGCCGCAACTTCGCCGACCATGCCCGTGAGATGGGCGCCAGCGCGCCGGCCTCGAAGGCCGAGCGCGGCCAGCCGACCTTCTTCATGAAGCCAGCCGATGCGCTGGTGATCGGCGACGAGGCCATCCCCTACCCGTCCGCGACCGAGGACCTGCACCATGAGGTGGAGCTGGTGGTGGCGCTGGGCCAGGACGCACCCGCTGGCGTGCTGCCGGTGGAAAGCGCCGAGTCGCTGATCCTGGCCTATGGCGTGGGCCTGGACCTGACCCGCCGCGACCTGCAGGCCGCGGCCAAGGCCAAGGGCCTGCCGTGGGACATCGCCAAGGGCTTCGACGCCTCCGCGCCGATCAGCGAACTGATCCCGGCCGGCGAGGTCGGTGCGCTGGAGGCGCTGAACCTGTCGCTGGAAGTCAACGGCGAGGTGCGCCAGCAGTCGCTGCTCGACCAGATGATCTGGAACGTGCCGGAGATCCTGCACGAACTGTCCAAGCTGTTCGCGCTGCGCGCCGGCGACCTGGTGTTCATGGGCACGCCCGCGGGCGTGGCCGCGCTGCGCCCGGGCGACCGCTTCAGCGCACGCCTGGAGAACGTAGCCGAGCGGCATGGCCGCATCGTCGGCTGAGGCGACACACGACGGTCGCGCGGCGTGCGCGTGCCTGTGATCCGAACACCACAGCGACTGCGCTAGGCTAACGCCGCGGCGACAGGCCCGCACTGAAAGAAGAGGAGTTCCGATGAGCATGATCCGCGAATTCAAGGAATTCGCCATGCGCGGCAACGTGCTGGACCTGGCGGTCGGCGTGGTGCTCGGCGCCGCGTTCGGCAAGATCGTCACCGCGCTGGTGGAGAAGATCATCATGCCGCCGATCGGATTGCTCGTGGGCGGCGTGGATTTCTCACGCTGGGCATGGACGCTGAAAGCGGCCACCGTGGACGCCGCCGGCAAGCCGGTGCCGGCGGTGGTGATCGGCATCGGCGATTTCCTCAACACCATTATCCAGTTCGTGATCGTGGCCTTCGCCATCTTCATGCTGGTCAAGGCGATCAACCGCATCGCGCGCAAGGAACCGCCTGCGCCGAAGGCACCGACCGAGGAAGTGCTGTTGCTGCGCGAGATCCGCGATTCGCTCAAGCACGAGCCGCGTCCGGAGTGAGCGCAGCGGTACGCGCGGCCTGCACGCTGCAGGCCGCGCGGTGCAGCGCGGCGAGGCACTGCTAAGCTCCCCGTTCCTGTGTTCGCGGAGTTTTCCATGCGCCGTCTCGCCCTCGTCATCGCTGCCGTCCTCGGCCTGTCCTCCACTGCTGCCATGGCGGCCGACGCCACGCGCATTCCAGAGGCAGCCATGCGTGACGCCGCGACCTTGCGCGAAAGGGCGCTGGCCGACGACACCGGCTGGAAGGTGGTCGAATCGCTGACCACTGAGATCGGCCCGCGCATGGCCGGCAGCGACGCCGATGCGCGCGCGGTGGCCTGGGCCACCGCCAAGTTCAAGGCACTGGGCTTCGACAAGGTGTGGACCGAGCCGGTGACGTTCCCGAAATGGGAGCGGCGCAGCGAACACGCGCAGGTGCTCGGCGCGCACGCGCAACCGCTGACCGTCACCGCGCTGGGCGGCAGCCCCGGCGGCACGGTCGAGGCCGAGGTGGTGCGCTTCGCCGACCTGGCCGCGTTGCAGGCGGCACCGGCCGATGCGCTGCGCGGCAAGATCGCCTTTGTCGATTACCAGATGCTGCGCACCCGCGACGGCAAGGACTACGGCAATGGCGGCGCGGTGCGCAGCAAGGGGCCATCGGAAGCGATCCGCAAGGGCGCCATCGGCTTCGTGATGCGTTCGGCCGGCACCGATTCGCACCGCGTGCCGCATACCGGCATCACCCGCTTCGACGAGGGACTGACGCCGGTGCCGGCGGCGGCGCTGTCGGTGCCCGACGCCAATCAACTCGCGCGCCTGCTCGCACGCGGCCCGGTGCGCCTGCGGCTGGCGCTGGACTGCGGCTGGGACGGCACGGCGACCTCCTACAACGTGATCGGGCAGATCACCGGGCGCACGCTGCCCAACGACGTGGTGCTGATCGGTGGGCACCTGGATTCGTGGGACCTGGGCACCGGCGCGATCGACGACGGTGCCGGCGTCGCCATCAGCATGGCCGCCGGGCATCTGATCGGCCAGCTCAAGCAGCCGCCCAAGCGCAGCATCCGCGTGGTCGCCTTCGCCAACGAAGAGCAGGGCCTGTACGGCGGCAAGGCCTATGCGCAGGCGCATGCCAAGGACGTGGCGCGGCACCAGATCGCCGCCGAGAGCGACTTCGGCGCCGGCCGCATCTACGCCTTCAACACCGGCTCCGGCGACGCCGCCGGTTCGCGCGAAGCGACCCGGCAGATCGCCGAGGCGCTGGCGCCGCTCGGCATCGCCTATGCGCCAGACGCGGGTGGCCCCGGCCCGGATGTCGGCCCGCTTGCCGCCAAGGGCGGCGCCTGGGCCTGGCTGGCGCAGGACGGCAGCGATTACTTCGATTTGCATCACACCGCCGACGACACCCTGGACAAGATCGACCCGAAGGCGCTGGCGCAGAACGTCGCCGCGTATGCGGTGTTCGCGTATCTGGCGGCGCAGGCCGACGGCAGTTTCGGCAGCCAGGCCAAGACAGTGGAACCGCCCAGGGAGTAAAGTGCACCGGACCTGCGCAGGACGCGCGCAGGGGCTTCCCTTCCGCAGCTGCGCCAGGACCTTTGATGGGCATACGGCAACGTCGCGCGGGCTCAGCGGTGACGTTGCTGGATGTGGCCCGCCATGCGGGCGTGTCGCCGATGACTGCTTCGCGCGTGATCAACCGCCACCCGCGCGTGAGCGCGACCATGCGCGAGCGCGTCGAGGCGTCGATCCAGGCGCTCGGCTACCGCCCCAACCTCGCCGGCCGCTCGCTGCGCACCGCAGGACTGGCGCGCATCGGCGTGCTGTACAGCAATCCCAGCGCGGCCTACCTCAATCAGTTCATGCTCGGGGTGCTCGAGCAGAGCAGCCTGGAAGGCTGCCAGGTGCTGGTGGAGAAGAGCGAGGACAGCGACAGCCAGCGCGCCGCCACCGAACGCCTGCTCGAGGCCGGCGCCGATGGCCTGATCCTGCCGCCGCCGCTGTGCGATGCGCGGCAGACCATCGCCGAACTGGACGCGCGCGGCATTCCGCTGGTGGCGGTGGCCACCGGCGCACCGATGCCCGGAGTCAGCTCGGTGCGCATCGACGACTACCAGGCCGCGTGCGCGCTCACCCAGCACCTGCTCGACCTGGGCCACCGCGACATCGGCTTCGTCAGCGGCGATCCCGGCCACACACCCAGCGCGCTGCGCAGCCGCGCGTTCTTCGACACCATGGCCCGGGCCGGACTGACGGTGGCGCCGGAGCGCGTGGCCGAAGGCATGTTCACCTATCGCTCCGGCCTGCTCGCGGCTACCACGCTGCTGCAGGCCACCCCGCGCCCCAGCGCGATCCTGTGCAGCAACGACGACATGGCCGCGGCGGCGCTGGCGATCGCGCACGGGCTGCGCCTGCGCGTGCCGGAAGACCTGTCGATCGCCGGCTTCGACGACACGCCGGTGGCAACGACAATTTGGCCGGAGCTGACCACCATCCACCAGCCGGTCGCGGCAATGGGCGGGGCAGCGGTGACGCTGCTGCTCAGCGAGATCCGCCAGCGCCGCGACGGCCTGCCCAGCCATGGCACCCATCGGGTACTGGACTACACCCTGGTCACGCGCGCCTCCACCGCGCCGCCGCAGCGCTGACAGGAGGCGGCGCGCACATCGCGGCTCAACCGCGCGTCTGCCGGACCACCTCGACCTGGGCCACGCCCAGCAGACCGGTCAACGGCACTGCGGCGCGACGCTGCTGTGGGTCTGCGACCAGATCCTGACCGCGCAACAGGTCCAGCAGCCGCTCCGCCAACGGCATGACCATGTGCCGACCCCAGCACCGTTCGGACGCATGCCCGAACGGCAGGTAGCCGGGCAACGCATCGGGATCCACGCCGTCCCAGCGCTCCGGGCGGAACGCCTCCGGCTCCTCCCACAGCGCCGGGTCGCGATGGCTGAGCAGCGGCAGCACCAGCACGTCGTCGCCGGCGCCGATGCGCGGGTCCAGCGCGCCGTATTCCGGCGAGGCGTTGCGCAGGATGTTCCAGGACGGCGGCAGCAGGCGCAGGGTTTCGTAGAGAAGATGGCGGTTGGAGACGCGCGCGTCGAACGGCGACCCCAGCCACAGCGCGTTGGCGACCAGGGTGGAAATGGTGAAGCACACCGGCGCGGCAGTGCGCCGGTACAGCCCCATCGCATCGCGACGTTCGCGGTAGCTGCCGGCCGCGGACAACAGGGTGGCCAGCGTGGAGGCATCTTCGCCTGGGAGCAGCGGCGCGAGCGCGCCGGCCGCGATCACCGCCCAGGTCAGGCGCGGCGTCAATTCGAGCGTGCGGTCCATGAGCAGGCGCAGTCGCCACGGGTCGCCGCCGAGCAGCAGGTCGCGCAGATAGACATGGCCGACATGCGGCCACGGGCCGGACAGGTCGAGCGTCGCGGGTACGGGACGTTTCAGCGCCTCGCGCACGTCGCGGCCGATTGCCTGCATCAGCTTGGCGGCCTCGCTGCGCGCGATCGAACGGCCGTGCAGCGGTTTGAAGGTCGGCCGTTCGTGTTCGGTGGCCGGTCGCGCCGCGAGTAGCCGCTCGCTCAGCGCGGCGCCAGCGACGCCGACCGTGTCGGCATCCAGGCGGAACGCCTCCTGTCCCACGTGCGTGTGCAGCAACGCCTGCAGACGCGGCGCGAACACCGTAGCGCGCGCATCGCGATCGACCATGATGGCGGACATCCCGACTCTCCTGAAGCATCGGCGCCCGGCGAAGCGCATCCGCCGGACACCGGCCGCACGGCACGCCGTGCGGCGACACACGCGGCGCTCAGTACCAGATGTACCAGGCGTACGACTTCAGCGGCTTCTTCGACGACAGCAGGTGCTTGATGGAGAACAGCAGCTTCATGAGCGACATCTCCGCAGGAGTGACGATGGCCCTTTCGGGAGGGGGACTGCGCGGTCTCGCTGGCGCGCATCGCGTGAGGCGCGATCGCATCGACGAGGCGCGCCTGCACGCTACGCCGCCGACAGCTGCGCCGCAAACCCGAAACCGGCCGCCGCGCACACTATTGCGTAGCCAAATGCAGCCGGCTCTCCGCCCGTGACGCCGTGCTCAGCGCGCAGCGTGCTGGTGCGGATGCCGGCTGCGCCAGGTCCCCAGCAACACCGCCGTGGCCGCGGCGACGTTGAGGCTTTCCACCGCGCCGCTGCCGGGGATGGACAGGCGCAGGTCGCAGGCCTGCGCGAAGTCGCGGTCCATGCCGTCGCTCTCGGCGCCCATCACGTAGACCAGGCGCTGCGGCAAGGTGGTGGCGAACAGATCGTCCCCGCCGTCCACCAACGTCGCCGCGAGGGCGAAGCCCGCACCACGCAATTGCGCTTGCGCCTGCATCGCAGGCGGCAGCCGCACCAGCGGCACCGCCTCGGCGCCGCCCTCGGCCACGCGCGCGGCGGCACCGGACAGCGCCAGTGCGGCCTGCTCCGGCAACAGGATCGCGCCCACGCCGAAGTGCGCCGCCGAGCGCAGGATCGCGCCGAAGTTGTGCGGGTTGCCCACGCCATCCAGCCACAGCGCCATCGCCGGCCCCGGCGCCAGCGTCTGCAGCCAGTCGGCCAGGGCCAGCGGCGCGACGCGCAGCACGTCGGCGACCACACCTTCGTGGTGGCTGCTGGCGGCGAGCTTGTGCAGATCGGCCTCGTCCACCACGCGGTAGCCGACGCGGTTGGCCACGCACCACTTGAGCAGCGGCTGCAGTGCCGGGATCCGCGCCTCGCTCAGGTACAGCTTGCGGATCGCCTCCGGCCGCCGCGCGTACACCGCGCGCACTGCGTTGAGGCCGTACAGGCGCAGTTCGTTGCGGTTGGTCGGTGCCGCCGCACCCTCACCCCCGGCCCCTCTCCCGGGGGGAGAGGGGGGATTCCCACCGCGCGGGCGGTTGCCCCAGGGCGAGGTCATCGGCGCACGCCCGTGGCGCAGGCGCGCCAGGCCGAAGCGGCGCAGCGGGGACGAAGGGCATGACGCATGGGACTCTCCTGGAAAACGCACGGACGCGCGCCAGGGGCGGCACGCTGCGGGCATTTTCGCTCATCCGCGCGGCGCCGGCTGCCCCAACGTGGTCGATCGCGGCGCCGGCACTTGTCTACGTCGCGCCACACGAAGCGCAAACCAGATCGCGGCGACGACCGAGAAACAGTTCACCCTCGCCCCCCACCATGCGGGATTCGCGGCGAGTCATGCGGAAATCCGACAAGCGCACGATGCGCGTTGGGTCCATCGTCGCCGCTCCTTCGGCCACCACGCAGGCATTTATCGAGAGCAGGCACTCCGCGCACCTCGCTTCGCAGGCGGGAGGCAAGCCACGACCGACGGCGCCACAACGCGCCGTGCCGTCGCGCCGCACGGCCTCCCGAGAACGCATTCCGCATTCTCATGACAAGGCGAACTCCCATGCACTCCGACTTCCGTCCTTCTTTCCGGACCGCGCGCCACCGCACCTGCGCCGCGCTGCTGCTGACGCTGGCCCTCTTCGGCCTCGGCGCCAGCGCACTGGCACAAACCGCCGCACCCGATGCGCGCCTGGCCCGGGCCGGCGCCCTGCGCACCGCGCACAAACCCGCCAACGTCCCCGACGACTACATCCAGACGCCTTTCGGCTACTTCGCGCCCGCCTGCGTGCGCCAGGTGCATCGCAACGAACGCATCCTCGGCGATGGCGGCCTGCAGCGCGCCGACGGCGTGCGCGAACAGGCGCAGGCCTGCACCCAGGACAACTTCACGCCCAGCGGCATCCGGGTAAAGCCTGACGGGCGCGGCCTGGATGGCCGGCAGGCCCGCGGCAACGCCGCACTGGTGGTCTCCAGCGCGCGCCGCGCGGTGCCACCACCGATCACCCACGACTGGGTGCAGTCGGCCATCGACGTCACCGGCAACAAGATGGGCCGCATCGTCGCCAGTTGGACGGTGCCGCAGAACCCGACCAATGTGGCGCACCAGACGGTGTACTTCTTCCCCGGCATGCAGAGCGACGATCCGACCATCCTGCAACCGGTGCTAGGCTACCGCGGCGACAGCAATACCTGGGATCTGAGCAGTTGGAACTGTTGCCAGGACGGCATGGTGTGGTACAGCGATTTCATCCCGGCCAAGGCCGGCGACCGGATCGTGGGCGACACCTATGCCACCTGCAACAACGGCAGCCCCTGCTCGAACTGGAACGTCGACACGCGCAACGTGACCAGCGGCCAGAGCGTGCGGCTCAGCACCACCTACGACATCAACTCCCGTACGCACCTGGTGGTGGGCGGCGCGCTTGAGGTGTACGCGGTGGACAGTTGCGACCAGTATCCGCCCGACCGACGCATCACCTTCAGCGCGATCGGCGTGTACGACTACCGCATGCAACGGGTGGCGTCGCCAGCGTGGGTGTCGTACAACGACAGCTCGGGCCTGGACGTGCAATGCAACTACGCGGTGGACACCACCGCCACCTCGGCCACCATTTCCTACTGAGGCCGTGCCTCCTGCGCGTCGCTCCGAACGAGCGACGCGCGGGTCAGGCCGCCGGCCAGGTCCGCGCGAACACCCGCAGGTCGCGCAGTTTCCCGTCGCGTACCGACACCTCGGAGCGTCTGCCGATCTCGGCGAAGTCGTTCTTCTGCAGCACCCGCGCCGAACCCGGATTGTCCGGCAACACCAGCGCCTCGATCCGCTGCAGGCGCAGCGTCGGCACCGCCCAGTCCAGGTACGCGGCGACGATGCGGGTCATCCGCCCCCGCCCCCAATGCGTGCTGCCCAGCCAGTAGCCGAGTTCCGCACAGCCGGGTGCCGGCACTGCCGCCGCATGCAGACCGATGCCGCCACAAGCCTCGCCGCCGATCGCGATCGCCAGCACCGGGTCGTTCAGGTCGATCACCTGCCCGCCCAGGAAGGCCTCGCCGTCGGCCCGCGTGTAGGGATGCGGAAAGCGCCGGCTCAGCCCGCGCGCCACCAGGGCATCGTCTGCGTGGCGGACCAGCGCGTCCAGGTCGTCGGCGCGCCAGCGGCGCAGCACGATGCCGTCCAGCCGCAGCTGCAGATCGCGCCAGGGGGCGGCAGCGGCGGTCTCGGACATCGGCGGTTCCTGCGGCAAGGCAAGCGCAGCATAGCCGCCGGTCGCGGCCTGCGCGGCGGCGTGATCGTCTACGGCTGAGGGTTTTACCCGACAGACCAGCGAAAGCCAGCCCGGGTAGACTCCCGCGCCGCACCTCGCCCTTCCGTCCAAAGAGCCGTTCCCGATGCCTTCCGACACCGCCGCCACGGCCCGCATTCCGATCTTCATGTACCACAACGTGGCCGAGGCGCCGCGTCACCTGCAGGTCTACCGCAGCCTGTACGTGAGCCCGGGCCGTTTCGCCCGGCAGATGCGCCTGCTGCAGCGGTTGGGCTACCGCGGCGTGTCCATGTCCGACGCCATGCCGTACCTGCGCGGCGAACGCCAGGGCAAGGTCGCGGTGGTCACCCTGGACGACGGCTACCTGGACAACCTGCAGGCGGCGCTGCCGGTGCTGCAGCAGTTGGGCTTCACCGCCACGGTGTACATGGTCAGCGGCTGCATCGGCCGCCACAACGTGTGGGATGCGCAGAAGCTCGGCATCGAGAAGCCGTTGATGAACCTCGCCGAGCTGCGCCAGTGGCGCGCCGGCGGCATGGAGATCGGCGCGCATACGCGCTCGCACCCGCACCTGACCGGCTGCAGCGACGCGGCCCTGCGCGAGGAGATCGGCGGCTGCAAGCGCGAGCTGGAGGACTTGCTGGGCGAGGCCGTACCGCAGTTCTGCTACCCCTACGGCGATGTCGACGACCGCGTCGCCGACGTGGTGCGCGAAGCCGGCTACACCGCCGCCACCAGCACCCGCCGCGGCCGCGCGCTGGCCGGCTCGGACCCGATGCGCTACCCGCGCATCCAGGTCGCGCGTCATCACCTGCTGCCGCAATTCGCGCTGCGTGCGCTCACCGCCTACGAGGACCGCCGCGGATGAAATTCCTGTTCGTCGGCACCAATCCCGAGAATACCGGCGCGGCCACGCATTTCGTGGCGCTGGCGCAGGCGCTGGCCGGCGTCGGTCATCAGGTCGAGGTCATCGCCTGCGAGGGCGGCCTGATCGCCGACGAGCTGCGCCGCAGCGGCATCACCGTGCACGTCGGGCATTTCCGCAACGTGCTGGACCCGGACGGCTACCGGCCGCTGCTGCGCGTGGCGCGGCGCAGCCGGCCGGACTGGCTGGTCGGCAACTTCGGCAAGGAGTACTGGCCGCTGCTGCTGGCCGGGCGGGCGCTGGGCATCCCCGTCGCGCTGTTCCGCCACCGCACCCCGGCGATGAGCGCGCTGTCCGGCTATGCGATCCCGCGCCTGGCGGCGCGCTTCTTCGCGGTCTCGCACTACGCGCGGCAGGCCTACCTGGATTGCGGCGTGCCGGAGGCGCTGGTGCAGGTGCTGTACAACCCGGTGACCATGGAGCGGCTGCGCCCGGATCCGGAGCGCGGCCGCGCCATCCGCGCCGCACAGCAGTTGCCCGAGGACGCGATCGTGCTCGGCTACAGCGGGCGCATGCATGCCGGCAAGGGCATCTTTCCGTTGCTGGAAGCAGCTGGGGCGGCGATGGCGCAGGAGCCACGGCTGCACTGCCTGTGGCTGGGCGACGGCCCGGACGCGGCGCAGTTGCAGGCGCAGGCCGCGGCCCAGCCGCACGGCGAACGCCATCGCTTCGTCGGCTGGGTCAACGACACCACGCCGTACTACAACGCGATGTCGATGCTGGCGTTCCCGTCGCTGGCGCCGGAAACCTTCGGCCGGGTCTCGGTGGAAGCGCAGGCCAGCGGCGTGCCGGTGCTGGCCAGCCACGTCGGCGGCACCGCAGAGACGCTGGACCCAGGCGTCAGCGGCGAACTGCTCACGCCCGGCGACGTGGACGGCTGGCGCGATGCTGTCCTGCGCCTATGCGACAGCGAACGCCGCCAGCGCATGGGCCAGGCCGGGCGCGACTTCGTGCAGCGCCATTTCGGCGGCGCGGTGATCGCCGCGCAGTTCGTGCACCTGCTGCAGCAGCCGCGCTGCGCGCCGCAGGCGCTAGCGCCGTCGCGCACCGACCCGGCCTGAGCGCACCAGGGTGCGCGGCCTCGCTCAGGCGTGGCCGCCGACCGAGGGCGTCTGCGCCTCCAGTTGCTGCAGGCGCTGCTGCACCGCATCCGGCGAGCGCGTGTACGGCGCCAGCAACGCATAGAACGCCGGCACCACGAACAGCGACAGCAGCGTGGACACCGATACGCCGAAGATCACCACGATGCCGATGGTGGCGCGGCTGGCCGAACCCGGGCCGCCGGCGACCACCAGCGGGATCGCACCGACCACGGTGGCCAGCGAGGTCATCAGGATCGGCCGCAGGCGCACCGCCGACGCTTCGACGATGGCCTCGCGCACGCTGCGCCCGGCATCGCGCAGCTGGTTGGCGAACTCGACGATCAGGATGCCGTTCTTGGCCGCCAGCCCGACCAGCATCACGATGCCGATCTGGCTGAACAGGTTGAGCGTGCCGCCGCTGATCGCCAGGCCGATCAGCGCGCCGAGCGCGCCCAGCGGCACGGTCAGCATGATCACCAGCGGGTGGATGAAGCTCTCGAACTGCGCCGCCAGCACCAGGTACACGATCAGCAATGCCAGGGCGAAGGTCAGCAGCACCGCGCCGCCGGCCTTCTGGTACTCGCGCGATTCGCCCTTCCAGTCGAGCTGCGCGTAATCGGGCAGTTCCTCGCGCGCCACCTGCTGCGCCCAGGCGATCGCCTCGCCGAGCGGATAGCCCGGGGCCAGGCCGGCATTGATGGTGATCGCGCGCAGGCGGTTGAAGCGGTGCAGGTTGCCCGGCTCGGCGACTTCGCGCAGGGTCACCAGGTTGGACAGCGGGATCAGCTGGCCGCTGTCGGCGCGCACCCGGATCGCCGCCAGGTCGGCCGGATCGGCGCGGCCGTCGCGGCTGGCCTGCAGCATCACGTCGTACTCCTCGCCATTGTCGACGAAGGTGGTGACCTGGCGCGAACCCATCAACGTCTCCAGCGCGCGGCCGATCTCGGTCACCGGTACGCCGAGGTCGGCTGCGCGCTGGCGGTCGATCTCCACGCGCATCTGCGGCCGGGTTTCCTTGTAGTCCGAATCGGCGCCAACCAGGCCGGGGTTGTCGGCGATGCGCGCGAGCAGGCGGTCGCGCCATTGCGCGATCTCGGCGTAGTCGGGGCCACCGAGCACGATCTGGAACGGTTGCCCGCGGCTGTTGACCAGGCCGCCGCCGACCTGGGTACGCGCACGCACGCCGGGCAAAGCGCTCAGTTCGTCCTGCAGCGTCGCGGCGACGTCGGCGGTGGCCACGTCGCGCTCGCTCCAGTCGCGCAGGAACACGCTGACCCGGCCGGTGTGCATCTCCTCGCTGGCGCCGAAGCTGCCTGGCACGCGCGGGTTGGCGCGCGCGATCGGCTGGCCATCGCCGCGGTGGCGGTCGAGGATGGCCTCGACCTGGTGCATCTGCCCCACCGTGTAGTCGAAGCCTGCGCCCTCCGGTGCATCGATCATCACCTGGAACGAGCCGCGGTCCTCGGCCGGCGCCAGTTCCGAGGGGATGATCCGCGCCAGCAGCGCGCTGGCCAGCAGCGCCGCCAGCATCAGCGCACCGAACAGCCAGGCACGGCCGACGTGGCGCTCGAGCACGCGCCGATAGCGCGCGCTCAGCCCCTGCAGCCGCGCCTCGACCCAGCCATGCACGCGGTTGGGCTTCTCGCGCGCATGCGCCTTGAGCAGCTTGGACGACATCATCGGGGTCAGGGTCAGCGCGACGAAGGCGGAGATCGCCACCGCCGCGGCCAGCGCCACCGCCAGTTCGCGGAACAGGCGCCCGGTGTTGCCTTCGAGGAAGCCGACCGGCAGGAACACCGCCACCAGCACCGCGGTGGTGGCGATCACCGCGAAGGCGACTTGCGCGGTGCCGCGCCGCGCCGCCACCAGCGCCGGTTCGCCCAGGTCGACGCGGCGCTGGATGTTCTCCACCACCACGATCGCATCGTCCACCACCAGGCCGATGCACAACACCAACGCGAGCAGCGTCAGCAGGTTGATCGAGAAGCCGAACGCGTACAACGCGATGAACGCGGCCACCAGGCACACCGGCACCGTCACCGCCGGAATCAGCGCCGCGCGCACGCTGCCCAGGAACAGCCAGATCACCACCAGCACCAGCACCACCGCTTCGATCAGGGTGTGGTAGACGCGTTCCACCGAAGCATCGATGAACACGGTGGAATCGAAGGCCACGAAGATCTGCGTGCCCTTGGGCAGGGTCTGCTGGATCTGCTGCGCGGCCGCGCGCGCGGCGCGGGCCACGTCCAGGCTGTTGGCGGTGGAGGTCTTGACGATGCCCAGGCCGACGTTGGGCACGCCGTTGCTGCGGAAGTAGGCGCGGCGTTCGGCCGAGGCCAGTTCCACCTTGGCCACGTCGCCCAGCCGCACCACGTAGCCGTCGCGGCCCTTGCCCAGCGGGATGGCGGCGAAGTCCGCCGGCGTGCGGTAGTTGCGCTCCACGCGCAGGGTGAAGTCGCGGTCGGCCGATTCCAGGCGGCCCGCCGGCAGCTCCACGTTCTCGCGGGCCAGCGCATTCTCCACGTCGGTCACGGTGAGCTCGCGCGCCGCCAGCTGGTCGCGATCCAGCCAGATCCGCATCGCGTAGCGCTGGCGCCCGCCCAGGCGCACCTGGGCGACGCCGTCGATGCTGGACAGGCGATCCACCACGTAGCGTTCGGCGTAGTCGGACAGCTGCAGCGCGTCCATCGTGCTGGAGCTCATGTTGAGCCACAGGATGGCATCTGCATCGGCCTCGACCTTTGCGATCTCCGGCGCGTCGGCCTCGTCGGGCAGGCGGTCGAGCACGCGGCTGACTGCGTCGCGCACATCGTTGGCGGCGGCCTCGATGTCGCGGGTGGCGCGGAACTCCAGGCTGATGTCGGCCACGCCGTTGGAACTGCGCGCCTGGATCGTCTCGATGCCTTCGATACCGGCCAGCGCGTCCTCCAGCACCTGGGTGATGCGGCTTTCCACCACTGCGGCCGAGGCGCCGGGATAGCGCACGTCCACCGACACGATCGGCGGATCGATCGCCGGCAGCTCGCGCAGGGTCAGCCGGCTGTACGCCATCACCCCCAACACCACCAGCAACAGGCTCATCACCGCGGCGAACACCGGCCGGGTGATCGAGACGTCGGACAGCTTCATCGCGCCAGGTCCGCCGCGGCGCTGCCGCTGCGCGCGCCATCGCCGTCAGCGGCGGCGGCATCGACCACCGTCACGCCCGGCCGCAGCTTGCCGGTGCCCTCGACCACGATGCGCTGGCCGGGCTGCAGGCCGTCGACGATCTCGACCAGGCCGTCGCGGCGCGCGCCGGTGCGCACATCGGCGCGCGCCACGGTGGCGTCGGCGCCGACCCGGTACACGAACGCATCGCGCCCCACCTGCACCACCGCGATCTCCGGGATCACCAGCGCCTGCCGGGCAGGCCGATACAGGCGCACGTCCATCAGCATGCCCGGGCGCAGCGCGCGGTCGGCGTTGTCGAACGCGGCGCGCACGGTGACCGCGCGAGTGGCACTGTCCACGCGTGCGTCCACCGTGGCGACCTTGCCTTCGAACGCGCGTCCCGGATAGGCCACGCTGCGGCCGCCGACGGCATCGCCCGCCTTCACCGTCGACAGCGCCGCCTCCGGCACCTGGAAATCCACGTAGACCTGGGCCACGTCGTCGAGCGTGGCGATGGTGGCGTCCGGCGTCAGCAGCGCGCCGGGGCTGACCTGGCGCAAGCCGAGCACGCCGGCGAACGGCGCACGCACGCTGCGGTCGCCGATCTCCGCACGCATCTGCAGCACCCGCGCCTGCGCGGCATCGCGCAGCGCGCGTTGCGTGTCCAGTTGCGCGCGCGACACCAGTTGCCGCCCGACCAGTTCGCTCTGTCGCCGGTACAGTTGCTCGGCCTCGGTGAACGTCGCTTCGGCCTCGCGCAGCGCCGCCTGCTGGCCTTGCCCGCGCAGCGTCACCAGCGGCGCCCCGGCCGCCACTTCCTGCCCACTCTCGAAATGCACGCGCTCCACGATCTCGCTGACCTTGGCGGTCAGCGTCACCGATTCGCGCGCCTTGACCGTGCCCAGCGAGGACAGGCTGTCGTTCCAGTCGCGCGGCTGCACCGTCTGCAGCGTCACCGGAACCGCGGTGCTGGCGCTCGCCGGTGCCGGCGGCTTGCCGCAGCCGGCAAGCACGATCGACGACAACAGGAGACACACCAGGCGGACGCCGGCGCGTGGTCGGTGCGGCATGGAGATCCCGGACGCGTGGAGTTCGACCCAGTCTAACGGCCCGGCGTGACGAGCGTTGACACACCGCGACCATGACCGACGACCCTTGCCGGCCAATGCATGCGCTGCGCGATGAGACGCAGCGCACGCGTGGCGCGGCGTGCGCCGCGCCCGTTCGGCACGATTAGCGCGGCGCGACGGCGAGGTGCTGCCGCTCGCGCAGCGCACTGCACAGGCGAATCGTTTCGGCGGTCTGCGCCAGGCCGCGATCGGCGCCGCTGAGCGTCTTCAGCCGCGGCGTGAAGAACGCCTCCAGCCGATCCGCTTCGGCGGCGTCGCAGCCACCGCTGGCGGCCAGCGCCGGCAAGCGACCGCCGTCGAACGAGCCGGAGCGCGCCACGATGCGTTCGAAGTTGGCGGTGTACCACGGCCACATCGAGGCATGCGTGGCTGGCTCGGCGTGTCCACCCATCAGCAGGCTATTCATCTCGCCAACCTTGATCGCATCGGTCAGGGCGAAATCGCGCACCTTCTGCAACTGCTGCGGATCGCGCACGGCGCCGAGCGCTTCGATCATCGCGTTGCGCTGGGCCGGATCGCCATGAGCACGCAGGACGGCGATCAACGCGTCCACCGCCGGCGCGCCGCGCGCCTGCACCGCCACCGTCAATGCCGCGCCGAGCAGATCGGGATTGGCGGCGGCGAACGCCGGCGCGCCGCCCTTGCCGGCCAGCACCGCATCGCCCTGGGCCAGCAGCGCCTGCCGCACCGCCGGCACGCCCATGGTGACCCCGAGCAGTTCGGCCAGGTTGGAGCGCAGCGCCACGTCGTCGTCGCTGTCGCCGGCGCGGCGCTGATCGCCCAGCGCCTGCAGGCGTGCGCCGAACGCGGCCTCGGTGGCCTGGCGCAGCATGGCGCGCTGCGCGTCGTCGCGCACCAGCACCCGCCAGATCCAGGCGATGCGGTCGTTCATCGCGGTGGCCACCGCCGTGGCCCTGGCCGGCGCCAGCTGCTGCATCGCCGCGATCACGTCGGCGGTGTCGGCATCGCCGGTGCGGAACGCGCTGTCGATGGCATCGGCATAGGCCAGCTTCTCGGCATCGTCGAGCGCATCGAGATGGCGGCCGAGCGCGGCCAGTTGCGGCTTGGGCAGGGCGAAGCGGTAGTAGCCGGTGCCGCCGGCATTGGGCATTACCCAGCTGTCGGCATCGGCGCCGGCTAGCACGAGGCGGCCATCGCTGGCGGACAGCATCTGGCAGGCGCGGCGCACGCCCTGGCGCGTGCCGTACTTGACGCACACCGGCACGCCCCAGGTCTGCGCGGCACTGCCGCGCGAGCCCAGCGGCAGGAAGCGCTGCTGGTGCAGCTGCAGCACCGCAGCGTCCGTTGCCGGCTGCAAACGCGCCTGCAGGTAGGGCACGCCCGGCTGATCGAGGAAGCTGCGGAACGCGGCCTTGAAGTCGGCGCCCTTGCCGGCCGCGGCGGCGATGGCGTCGACCAGATCGTCGGCAGTCGCGTTGCCGAAGCGGTGCGCGCGGATGTAGCGGCGCATGCCGCTGCGGAAGGTGTCCTCGCCGACGAACTGCTCGAACATGCCCAGCACCGCGGCGCCCTTGCGGTAGGTGATGCTGTCGAAGGCGGTCTCGATGTCGCCGTTGCCGGTGATCGGCTGGCGGATCTTGCGCGCGCTGACCAGGCTGTCATTGTTCATCGCATCCTGCGCGGCACTGATGCGGTCCAGGTCGGCGCGGTACTGCGGACGCAGGCGCATGGTGATCTTCTGCTGCATCCACGTGGCAAAGGCTTCGTTGAGCCACAGGTCGTTCCACCAGGCCATGGTCACCGTATCGCCGGTCCACTGGTGCGCCAGTTCGTGCGCGGTAACGTTGAACGAGCCCTCGACGTTGTGCCGCGGCGAATCGTCGTCCAGCAGCAACAGCCAGTCGCGGAAGGTGACGAAGCCGGGGTTCTCCATCGCGCCGGCGGAGAAGTCCGGCGCGGCCACCAGGTCCAGCTTGTCGAACGGATAGCCGAAGTCGTAATAGTCCTCCAGCGCGGCGATGATCTCCGGCGTCTGCTGCAACGCACGCTGGATGTGCGGCCCCTGCCCGTGCGCGGCCACGCCGCGCAGCGGGATCGATTGCGGGCGCTGCGGCGTGGCCGGCAAGGCCGGCCCGTCGACCACGTCCCACGGCCCGACCGCATACGCCACCAGGTAGGTTGGCAGCGGCACGGTCTCGGCGAAGCGCACCGTCTTCCAGCCCTTGCCGGCCGGTTCGGTGGACGCGGCACGGGTATTGGCCAGCGCCTGCTCGCCCTCGGGCACGGTCAGGCGCAGCGCGAACGGCATCTTCAGCGCCGGCTCGTCGAAGCCGGGAAACGCATAGCGCGCACTGATCGGCTCCATCTGCGTCAACGCGTAGGCATGCCCCTGCGCCTTGACCTGGTACAGGCCCTGCAACTGCTGGTTGAACGGCGCGCTGTAGACGATGGTGAGGGTCAGCTCCTGCGGCTGCAGGGTGCGCCCGAAGGCGATGCGGACCACACCGGCCTGCGCGTCGGCCTCGGTGTAGCGCACCGGGAACGACGCGCCATCGGCGGTGCGCAGCGTGGCCTTGTTCACCCGCAATTCCTTGCCGTGCAGCCACAGATGGTCGGACGCGCGCTCCAGGCGCACGCGCAGGGTGGCGGTGCCGTCGAAGTCGGTGCGCTCCGGATCGATCTTCAGGTCCAGCGCATAGTGCTCGGGCACCGCCCAATCCGGCAGACGCCCGGTCGGCACCGCATCGGGCGCCTGCGCGCAGGCCGCGCCGCAGCACAGCGCGAGGGCGGAGAACAGCACGCGACGGGACAGAGCTGGCATGGACGGGCCTTCGCCGATGAGGAGGGCGACGACTTAAGCATGCGCGGCCGCGGCTGTCACTTGATGACGGCCAGTGGGGCAACACTAGCGCTCGCGCGGGGGTGCAGTTCGTCGTAGGAATCACCTGTCATGCAGCCGCGACGAACGATTCCTGCTGTGCCCCCACCCTTGAAAGGCGTCGGGACTGAAGTCCCTCCCACAGTGAACTCAGCCAACATATTGCAAGTCCCGGCAGGAGTCGTTCCGCATGCGCGAACGGCGCCTGCGGCTGCTGCGGAAGCCAGCGTCGGCGCGTGCCCATCACGATCAACAGGCGACGTGGCCACCAAGTGCAGCGCATTCGCTTTGCTATCGCTGTTGCTTCGGCTTTTGACTTGCTGGGTTCTCTTCCGCAGCGGCGGCCATCGCCGGGAAAAACCCGAAGGGCGGCGTACATGGAGGTACGCCGTCCGCGGCAAGGGCAGGATGCCCCTTCCGCGGATCCCCGTGATGGACGCAGACCCGTAGCGCAACGCGCAGAGGGCGCAAGGCAGGGCGTGCTTGGCCAGCCCTCGGCTGTGGTAAAGCGCTTCTTTTGGTTACCTTCCTTTGCGCGAGCAAAGAAGCGCTTCTCAGCAGCCGACGGCTGATCAAAGCAACTCGCCCGCAAGGGCGAAAGCCGTTGCTGTGGCTCATTTTATTGCGGCGGCAGTTGGATTATAGGAGCGGCTTCAGCCGCGACCGGACGTTACCGGGAATGCCTAGTCGCGGCCGAAGCCGCTCCTACACAGGACGCTAGAGGGGGCACGGCGACATGATCGACATCGGCACGCTAGCGGCAACGCCGCGCTCCCTTCATCAGTCCTGCAGCCCCAGCGCCGTCAGTACCTGCGCGGCCAGCGCTTCGGCATTGTCGCCGTCGGCATGCAGATGCAGTTCCGGCTGCTCCGGCGCCTCGTATGGCGAATCGATGCCGGTGAAATTGGGAATCAGGCCGGCGCGCGCCTTGGCGTACAGGCCCTTGATGTCGCGCGCCTCGGCCACCGGCAGCGGCACGTCGACGAACACCTCGAGGAATTCGCCCTCGCTAAAGCGCTCGCGCGCCAGTTGCCGCTCGGCGCGGAATGGTGAGATGAAGCTGACCAGCACGATCAGGCCGGCGTCGGTCATCAGCCTGGCCACTTCGGCGACGCGGCGAATGTTCTCGACGCGGTCCTCGTCGGTGAAGCCCAGGTCGCGGTTCAACCCATGGCGGACGTTGTCGCCGTCGAGGATGAAGGTGTGGTAGCCCAGCGCGTGCAGGCGCTTGTCGACCAGGTTGGCGATGGTCGACTTGCCGGCGCCGGACAGGCCGGTGAACCACAGCACCTTCGGCGTCTGGCCCTTGATCCGCGCGCGCGCGGCCTTGTCCACGTCCAAGTGCTGCCAATGCACGTTGCCGGCGCGGCGCAGCGCGAAATCCAGGGTGCCGGCGGCGACGGTGGCGTTGCTGTGGCGGTCGATCAGGATGAAGCCGCCGAGCGTGCGGTCCTGCGTGTACGGAGCGAAGGGGATCGGCTGGTCCAGCGCCAGGTTGCAGTAGCCGACCTCGTTGAGTTCCAGGCGCTTGGCCGCCAGCCGCTCCTGCGTGTTGACGTCGATGCGGTGCTTGATCTCGGTGATGCTGGCGGCCACGGTGCGTGCGCCGATCTTCAGCCAGTACGGGCGACCGGGCAGCAGCGCGGCATCGTCCATCCATAGCACGTGCGCGGCGAACTGGTCGGCCACCTCCGGCGGATCGCCGGCGGCGGCGATGACGTCGCCGCGGCTGACGTCGATCTCCTCGGTCAGGGTCAGCGTCACCGCCTGCCCGGCCACCGCGCGCGGCACCGGTTCGGCGCCGATCAGCACCTGCGCCACCTGCGCGCGCCGCGCCGACGGCAACACCACCACCGCATCGCCGGGCTGCACCGCGCCTGCCGCCACGGTGCCGGCGAAGCCGCGAAACTGCGCATTCGGGCGGTTGACCCACTGCACCGGCAGACGCAGGCCGCCGTCGCCGCTGCGCGCGTCCAGCTGCACACCTTCCAGATGTTCGAGCAGCGCCGGGCCGGCATACCAGGGCATGCGCGCCGAACGCTGCGACAGGTTGTCGCCCTCCAGCGCCGACAGCGGAATGCACTGCACGTCAGGGATGCCCAACTGCGCGGCGAGCGCGCGGTACTCGGCGGCGATGGCCTCGAACGTCTCCTGCGCGAAGTCGACTAGGTCCATCTTGTTGACCGCCAGCACCACGTGGCGGATGCCCAGCAGCGCGACGATGTAGCTGTGCCGTCGCGTCTGGGTCAACACGCCCTTGGTAGCATCCACCAGCACCACCGCCACGTCGGCGGTGGAGGCGCCGGTGGCCATGTTGCGGGTGTACTGCGCATGCCCCGGGCAGTCGGCGACGATGAACTTGCGCCGGTCGGTATCGAAATAGCGGTAGGCCACGTCGATGGTGATGCCCTGCTCGCGCTCGGCGGCAAGGCCGTCCAGCAGCAACGCATAGTCGATGGCCCCGCCGCGGGTGCCGTGGCGCTTGCTGTCGGCACCGAGCGCGGCCAACTGGTCGTCGAACAGACGCTTGCTGTCGTACAGCAAGCGCCCGATCAGCGTGCTCTTGCCGTCGTCGACGCTGCCGCAGGTGATGAAGCGCAGCAGCGGCTTGTGTTCGTGTTGTTGCAGGTAGGCGGCGACTGCGTCGCCGTCTACGGGATTGGGGAGTCGGGATTGGGGATTCGCAACAGCGTCTCCTCCCGATGCCGCCTCACTCGCGAAACCCCGCTCTTGCGAATCCCGAATCCCGAATCCCGACTCCCGACTCATCAAAAATAGCCCTCCACCTTCTTCTGCTCCATCGACGCACCCGGATCCTTGTCGATGATCCGGCCCTGGCGTTCGGAGGTGGTGGCCTGCAGCATCTCGGCGATGATCTTCTCCAGGGTGTCGGCCTGCGACGCGATCGCGCCGGTCAGCGGGTAGCAGCCGAGGGTACGGAAGCGCACGCGCCGCAGTTGCGGGGTTTCGCCGGGACGCAGCGGCAGGCGCGCGTCGTCGACCATGATCAGCGCGCCGTCGCGTTCCACCACCAGGCGTTCGGCGGCGAAGTACAGCGGCACCACCGGAATCGCCTCGCGGTAGATGTACAGCCAGATGTCCAGTTCGGTCCAGTTGGACAGCGGGAACACGCGCACGCTCTCGCCGGGATGGATCCGCGGGTTGTACAGATTCCACAGCTCCGGACGCTGCTGCTTGGGATCCCAGCGGTGGTGCGCGTTGCGGAACGAGAACACGCGCTCCTTGGCCCGCGCCTTCTCCTCGTCGCGGCGCGCGCCGCCGATGGCGGCATCGAACTTCCACAGGTCCAGCGCCTGCTTCAGCGCCTGCGTCTTCATCACGTCGGTGTGCACGCTGGCGCCGTGGGTGAACGGGCCGATGTCCTGGGCAACGCCGTCGGGATTGATGTGCACGCGCAACTCCACGCCGGTCTCGGCGGCGCGGCGGTCGCGGAAGGCGATCATCTCGCTGAACTTCCAGCGCGTGTCCACGTGCAGCAGCGGGATCGGCGGCGGCGCCGGCGCGAACGCCTTGAGCAGCAGATGCAGTAGCACCGAGCTGTCCTTGCCCACCGAATACAGCAGCACCGGGTTGCGGAACTCGGCAGCGACCTCGCGCAGGATGTGGATGCTCTCGGCCTCGAGGCGGTCGAGGTGGGACAGGACGGGCGAACTCATCGAGACGGCGGCAGCAGCCAGTGGGAGACCGGACCGAAGCGTAGCAGCGGTCGTGGCAGTCGGGGCGGCAGTGTGCGTCGCGCCGGCCGCCCGGCAGAAATAAGCCCCGGGCATGAGCCGATAACCCCTGTTCCTTTCTGCCCCGCGCAACGCTTCCCTAACATCGGTCATCCCTTCCCAACACCCGGACCGGCCATGACCGCCGCCTCGCCCGCGTTGCCGCCCAGCCCCTTGCCCGAGGAGCGCAAGGCACTGCTGGCGCGGACCGTGGAGGGTCTGGATGCGGCCGGCCTGTGGTGGCTGTCCGGCTACGCCGCCGGCCTGGCCCAGGCGCAGGGCCCGGCGACGCCGGCGCTGGCCGTGGTCGCCGGCGCCGCCGCGGCGCCCTCGCCCGCACCGCAACTGAGCATCGTCTACGGCAGCCAGACCGGCAACGCGCGCCGCGCCGCCGAACAGGTGGCCGCCGAGGCCGAGGCCGCCGGCCTGGCGGTGCGCCTGCTGCGCGCCGACGCCTATCCCACGCGCGAGCTGGGCAACGAACGCCTGCTCTACGTGGTCATCAGCACCCAGGGCGAGGGCGACCCGCCGGACGATGCGATCGGCTTCGTCGAGTTCCTGCAGGGCCGGCGCGCGCCAAAGCTACCGCAGCTGCAGTACGCCGTGCTCGGCCTGGGCGATTCCAGCTACGCCGATTTCTGCGGCATCGCCCGGCGCCTGGACGCGCGCCTGGCCGAACTCGGCGCGCAGCGACTGCTGCCGCTGGGCGAGGCCGACCTGGAGATCGAGACGGTGGCGGCGCCATGGCGCGCGCAGGCGCTGGCGCAGGCACGTGACGTGCTGGGCCGCACGCCTGCGGTGCCGTCGGCCACGGTGACCCCGCTGCGTGGCGCGGTGGCCGCGCCGTGGAGCCGCAGCCAGCCGTTCGCCGCCGAGGTGCTGGCCAACCAGCCGATCAGCGGCCGCGACTTCAAGGGGCCGCGCTACGCCGCGCACGGTCCGGCCGACAGGGACGTGCGCCACCTAGAACTGTCGCTGGCCGGCAGCGGCCTGCACTACGAACCCGGCGACGCCCTGGGCGTGCGCCATCGCAACCCGCCCGCGCTGGTCGAGGCGGTGTTGACCGCGACGCGACTGGATGGTCACGTCGAACTCACTGCCGATGGGCAGACTCTGTCCCTGCACGAGTGGCTCGCCGGCCATCGCGAACTGACCCGGGCCTCGCGCCCGTTGCTCAGCGCGGTGGCCGAACGCGCCGGCGCGCCCGCGCTGGCCGAGCTGCTCGACCCCACCCAGACCGCCGGCCTGGCGGCGTTGCTCGCCGATCATCAAGTGATCGACGTGCTGCGCCGCTGGCCGGCGGATTGGGACCACGCCGCGCTGCTGCAGGCGCTGCGGCCGATGGTCCCGCGCCTGTACTCGATCGCCTCCAGCCGCAAGCGGGTCGGCGACGAAGCCCACCTCACCGTCGACGTCCTCGCCTACGACGCCCACGGCCATGCCCATGGTGGCGCCGCCAGCGGCTACCTGGCCGCCCTGGCCGAGGGCGACAGCGCGCCGGTGTACATCGAACCCAACGAGCGCTTCCGGGTGCCGGCCGACGGCAGCCGCGACATCCTGATGATCGGCCCCGGCACAGGCGTGGCGCCGTTCCGCGGCTTCGTGCAGGAACGCGCCGAGAGCGGCGCCAGCGGCCGCAACTGGCTGTTCTTCGGCGCCCGCCACTTCAACCGCGACTTCCTCTACCAGGCCGAGTGGCAGCAGGCGCTGCGCAACGGCGAACTGCACCGGCTGGACCTGGCGTTCTCGCGCGACGTGCAACCGCTGCGCGGCAGCGCTGCCCCGTCCAAGGTGTACGTGCAGCAGCGCCTGCGCGAACACGGCCGCGCCGTCTACGACTGGCTGCAGAACGGCGCCCATCTGTACGTGTGCGGCGCCATCGCCATGGGCAAGGACGTGCACGCCACCCTGCTGGACCTCGTCGCTGAACACGGCGCCCACAGCCCCGAGGACGCCGCCGCCTACCTCAGCCAGCTGCAGCGGGAGGGGCGGTATGCGCGTGATGTCTATTGAGGCGGGGATTCGGGATTCGGGATTGGGGATTCGCAAGAGCCGCTGTTCCTGCGCCTGGTGCTGTCGAAGGTCCTGATCCGTCGGCACACGTCTGCTCGCTTCACTAATCCCGAATCCCCAATCTCGAATCCCGGCCCTTCAATGTCCCATTCCGTCGAAGACATCAAGCACCACAGCCAGCGGCTGCGCGGGTCGCTGCTGCAGAGCCTGGCCGATCCGGTCACCGGGGCGCTGCGCGAGGACGATCAGACGCTGATCAAGTACCACGGCAGCTACCAGCAGGACGACCGTGACCTGCGCGAGGAACGGCGCCGGCAGAAACTCGAACCGGCCTACCAGTTCATGATCCGCACGCGCACCCCGGGCGGGGTGGTCGAGCCGGCGCAGTGGCTCAAGCTCGATGCCATCGCCACCACCTACGGCAACCACTCGCTGCGCGTCACCACGCGCCAGGCGTTCCAGTTCCACGGAGTGATCAAGCGCGAACTGAAGGCGACCATGCAAGCGATCAACGCCGCGCTGATCGATACCCTGGCCGCCTGCGGCGACGTCAACCGCAACGTGCAGGTCGCCGCCAATCCACTGGCCTCGCAGGCGCACGCCACGCTCTATGCCGACGCCGCGCGCGTGTCCGAACACCTGCTGCCCAACACCCGCGCCTACTACGAGATCTGGCTGGACGAAGAGCAGGTCGCCGGCAGCGGCCAGGAGGAGGAGCCGATCTACGGCAACGCCTACCTGCCACGCAAGTTCAAGATCGGCTTCGCGCTGCCGCCGGTCAACGACGTCGACGTGTTCGCCAACGATCTGGGTTTCATCGGTGTGCTCGATGCCGACGGCACGCTGGCCGGCTACAACGTCAGCCTCGGCGGCGGCATGGGCGCCAGCCATGGCGATGCCGAGACCTACCCGCGCGTGGCCAACGTGGTCGGCTTCATCGAGCGCGCGCAGTTGCGCGACGTCGCCACCGCGGTGGTGACCACCCAGCGCGACCTGGGCAACCGGACGGTGCGCAAGCGCGCACGCTTCAAGTACACCATCGACGACCACGGCCTGGACACGGTGGTGGCGGAGATCGAGCGCCGCGCCGGCGTGCGCCTGCAGCCGGTGCGCGACTTCGCCTTCGAGCACAACGGCGACCGCGCCGGCTGGCACGCCGGCGAAGACGGCCGCTGGCACCTGACCCTGTCGCTGCCGGCCGGACGCATCGCCGACCACGCCGACGGCGCACAGCACCTCAGCGGGCTGCGCGCCATCGCGACGCACCTGCGCGAGGCCGGCGACGGCGCGCACTTCCGCATGACCGCCAACCAGAACCTGGTGATCGCTGGCATTCCCGCCACGCAACGCGAGGCGATCGACGCGCTGGTGCGCGCGCATGCGCTGGACGCCGGCAACCGCGCGCCCACCGCCCTGGCGCGCGCGGCGATGGCCTGCGTGGCGCTGCCCACCTGCGGCCTGGCCATGGCCGAGGCGGAACGCTACCTGCCGGCCTTCGCCGCGCAACTGCAGCCGCTGCTGGCCCGCCACGGCCTGGAAGACGCGCCGATCCTGCTGCGCCTGTCCGGCTGCCCGAACGGCTGTTCGCGACCGTACCTGGCCGAGATCGCCCTGGTCGGCAAGGCGCCGGGCCGCTACAACCTGATGCTCGGCGGCGACCACCGCGGCCAGCGCCTCAACACCCTGTACCGCGAGAACATCGCCGAGCCGGAGATTCTCGCCGCGCTGGAGCCGCTGTTCGCGCGCTATGCCAACGAGCGGGACGAGAACGAGCGCTTCGGCGACTTCCTGCACCGCAGCGGCGTGGTCGCCCTGCCCGCCTATCCCACCCACCGCCACCTGATTCCGTCGGAACTGCACGCATGAGCGCTCTGCCCGCCGCCTCCCAAGACGCCTCCGCCAACGCACCGGTGCCCGCCCTGGATCTCGACGCCGCCAATGCGCTGCTGGCGACGCTGTCCGCGTCGGAGCGCGTGGCCTGGGCCCTGCAGCACGGCCCGGCCGAAGCCGCGCTGTCGTCCAGCTTCGGCGCGCAGTCGGCGGCCACCTTGCACCTGCTGACCCGGCAGCGCCCGGACATCCCGGTGATCCTGATCGACACCGGCTACCTGTTCGCCGAGACCTATCGTTTCGCCGACGCGCTGACCGAGCGGCTCAAGCTCAATCTCAAGATCTACCGCCCGCTGGTCAGCCGCGCCTGGATGGAAGCACGCCACGGTCGCTTGTGGGAACAGGGCATGGTCGGCATCGAGCAGTACAACAACCTGCGCAAGGTCGAGCCGATGCGCCGCGCCCTGGACGAGCTGAAGGTCGGCACCTGGTTCACCGGTCTGCGCCGCAGCCAGTCCGACAGCCGCGCGCAGACCCCGTTCGTGCAGAAGCGCGGCGAACGCTACAAGATCAACCCGATCGCCGACTGGAGCGATCGCGACCTGTGGCAATACATGCAGCAGCACGACCTGCCCTATCACCCGCTGTGGGAACAGGGCTATGTCTCCATCGGCGATTTCCACACCACCCGCCGCTGGGAACCGGGCATGCGCGAGGAAGACACCCGCTTCTTCGGCCTCAAGCGCGAGTGCGGGATCCACGAGGATCTGTGAGGCGCCCGAATACGCGCCCGGCCTTTTTGGGCGCGGTTCTTGTCTCGTTTGCGGGATCGGCCGCGACGCACGTTGCCGCAGCGCAACCGGACATGTCGTTACACCCTCGCAGGAGCGGCTTCAGCCGCGACGGGCGTTCCCGATAGAGCCCGGTCGCGGCTGAAGCCGCTCCTACAAGGGCAGCCACGTGTCTCCTGTACAAATCCGGACGCCAGAGCTGACCAAAGGCCCCGTCTTGTGGGAGGGACTTCAGTCCCGACTGCAACCAAGTCGGACGCTTCGCTGGCTGGATTGTCGCGGCGTAACAACAGTGCATTTCTGCGCCGACGTCCTAAGCCGCCACCACCGGCTCGCGCCGCAGCACCAGCGCCCAGTCCAGCGACAGCATCAGCAGCAACGAAACACCGACCAGCGGAAACAGCAGCCCGCCCAGCACCAGCAGCGCGACCACGCCGCGCAGCGTGCGCCGGTCCGCCGGTAGCGGCGGCACGCCGAGCCCGCCCTGCGGGCGCCGCTTCCACCACATCACCGCCGCGCTCACGCACAACAGCACGATGCCCAGGCAGGCGCCGATCAGGACGAGCTGGTTGAGCACGCCGTACTCCTGGCCCAGGTGCACGTTGATGCCCCACTCCAGCGCCTTGGCCAGCGGGCCGTAGTCGGCATAGCGCATGTCCAGCAGTACCTGGCCGCTGTACTGGTCCAGGTGGATCACCCGTTGTTGCGTCAGGTCCGGCGGATACACCGAGGCGGTAAAGACCCCGCGCACGCCGCGTGGCAGCGCCACGCTGTAGCCCGGCGCGATGCCGCGCGCCTGGAACCGCGCCACCGCCGCATCCAGCCCGATCGCGCCGGCCACCGGCGCGACCTCCGGCATGCCGGCTATGCCGCCGTGTGCGCCGTGCTCGTCATGCGCGCCATGAGCCGCATGCACGTCCGCGGCCGGCAGCGACGACTGCGGCAGGCGCGCCTGCCGCAACGACCACGCCGGCACTTCACTTTCGCTCAGCCGCTGCGTCGACATCGGCACATCCACCCGCAACCCGGACGGATAGCCGTAATGATGGCCATTGGCCAGGCGATTGACCTGCGCACCCCAGAACCACGACCACGGCATGCCGGTCAGCGCCAGGAACAGCAGCAGCACTCCGACCACGCTGCCGGTGAGCGCGTGCAGGTCGCGCCAGAACACGCGCTGCGCCGGCCTCCCCCGCACCGTGGTCACGCCGCCGCGGCGCCCGCGCGGCCACCACAGGTATACGCCGGTGAACACCAGCAGGATCGCCCAGCCCGCGGCCACTTCGATCAGCGCGTTGGCGAACCAGCCGACGTAGTCGAGGCTGTGCAGGCGGCGGATCGTCCAGGCCACGGTGCCGTGCTCGGGCAACTGGCCCAGCACCCGCGCTTGGTACGGGTCCACGTACACGACCGCGTGGCGACCATCGGCGGTGGCGACGGTCACCTCCGCCGACGCATCGCGCCGCGGCGGCGTGGTGTAGCGCAGCGCCTGGCCCGGTTGCGCGGCCAACGCCGCGTCCAGCAGCCGCTGCGGCGCCAGCGTCTGCGCGTGCTCCGGCACCGGCACGGTCTTCAGTGCGTGGTGGAAGTAGCGGTCGATCGGCTGCTGGTAGACGAAGGCCGCACCGGTCAGCGCCAGCCAGACCAGCAGTGGCAGCACCAGCAGGCCGGCATAGAAATGCCAGCGCCACACCGCGCGGTAGAAGCGTGCCGGCGCGGTATCGGACGTGAGCGCGCGCGCGGCCATCACCAGCCCCAGCTCAGCGTGGCGTACAGCGCGCGGCCATCGCCGGGCGAGTAGCCGGAGGATCCGCTGTCGTACCAGGAGTAGACATAGTGCCGGTCGGTCAGATTCTTCAATTGCAGCGATACCTCGCGCTGCGCGCGCCAGCGCCAGGTCGCACCGAGATTCGCCAGCGCATAGCCACCGTAGCGCCCCAGGGCATTCGTGCGCTCCACGTAGTAGTCGCCCTGCGCATTGCCCCAGGCCGACAGCGTCAGCCGCGGCGTCGCCTGCCAGTCGGCTCCAGCGGTGGCCAGGTAGTGCGGCACGTTCTCGATTTCCTTGCCACGTGTGGCAGGCGCACTCGGGTCGGGCGTGACGATGAGCGCGCGTTGCCGGGAATACGCCAACCACAGCGTCCAGCGCTCATCCGGACGCAGGTTCAGTTGCGCATCCCAGCCGCGACGCAAGGTCTTGCCGACGTTGCCGACCTCGCCAGTGCCGACGCTGCCGTTCACGCCGAGGATGGTGGCCACTTCGTCGGAGGCGCGCTGTTCCCAGTAGGCCACGCGCGCGTCCCAGCGCTGCTGCGCGCCAGCGAACTTGAGGCCGGTCTCCCAGCCATCGTTGTAGGACGGCGCCAGGTTGCGTGCCTGCGTGCGATAGGCGCCGTTGCCGCTGCCGATCTGGAAGGTGCGGCCGATGTTGGCGTACAGGCTGGCCTGCGCGGTCAGCGCATACACCGCGCTGAACTTGGGTTGGCGGATCGTGCCGTAGGCATAGGCGGGATAGCGTGCGCCGCTGGCGAGGTCGCGGAACTGCCCCCCGACGCGATCCACCCGGTAGCCGGGGACCAGTTGCAGGCGCGCGGTCGGGCGCAGCACCGCCTGCACGTAGGCGCCTTCGGTATGCAGATCGAAGTTCCAGTCGCGCAGCGGCGCGGTGCGCACGCGCGCCACCGTGCGGTAGCGTTGCGAGCCGTTGTCCTGCCACTGCGCATCGACCCCGCCCTCCAGCGCGAACGCGTCGGCACGGGCCAGCGCCGGGCGCCAGCTGAGCTTGGCCAGCACGCCGCGCTGGCGCTCGTCGGTATCGCGTTCCTGCTGCGCGCCGGCGGCGGTGAAGCGCACCCAGCGCTGGTTGTCGTAGCGGTTCCAGTAGGCCTTGGCGCTGCCCTGGATGGTCTCGGCCAGGCGCGCATCCAGGTGCAGCGACACCTGCGTGGTGTGGCGTTGGCTGCGGTCGTCGCGCGCGTAATCGGGGGAACTGCGCGGCGCACGCTGCGCGGTGACCTCGTCCAGATACCCCGCCTCCAGCGCCGTGTTGCGGTAGTCGCGCGCACTGAGCCCGGCGCGCCAGCGCCCGTCCGGATCGGTGTAGAACCACTTGCCGGCGAACGCGTGCTTGCGCGCATCGGCGTGGTCGCGGTAGCCATCGCTGTCGCGCCAGGCGGCGAAATAGTTCTGGCTCCAGGCGCCGCGCTCGATGCCCTGCGTCGCCTGCACCTCGCGGGTGCCGAAGCTGCCGACGGTGACGCTGGCGCGGCCGTCGTTGCCGCCGCTGCGGGTCAGCACGTCGACGCTGCCGGCGATCGCGTCCAGCCCGTAGCGTGGGTCGTTGGTGCCGCGCACGATCTCGATCGCGGCGATGTCCAGCGGGAACACCGCATCCAGGTACGGCATGGCGCCGGCATTGTCGTTGCTGGGCACACCGTCGATCAGCAGCTTGACCGCATTGACCCGGCCTTCGCCATTGAAGCCGCGGAAGGAGAAACGCCCGGCGTCGGTGCCCATCTTGAACTGGGTCACCTGCACGCCGGGCGCGCGCATCAGCAGCTCCCAGCTGTAGTCCACATGCTGGTCCTGCAGCAGGTCGCCGCCGAGGATGTCGACGGAACTGAACACGCTGCGCGCATTGGACCCGGCGGCGAGCGGCGAGGTGGCCTGGACCTTGCCCAGGGTCAGCACGGAATCGCCGGCGGCGCCGGGCGGCGCGTCGGCGGCATGGGCGGGAGCGGCCGCCGCGAAACAGACGCAGCAGCACGCCACCACCGGTGGCATGGCAGAAAAGCGGAACATGGCGAAACTCCATCGGCACGAGGACATGCCGCAGCGGCGCCGCGGCACAGGAACTGCAACCCGTGGATCAGGAGAACAACGGCGGTCCGCGTACCGGGTGTGCGCGGCGTGCGGTGGCCGTGACGACGCGGCGGCGCAGCACCGCCACCGGCGCCGGCGGACAGCGCCAGGGCAGCAGCGCCAGCAACAGCGCCACCCACGGCAGCAGCCGCGCGGCGAGCAGGCAGTAGTCGCAGGCTGGCGCATGTGCCAGCCCGGCATCGTCGTGGTGGCCGCCATGCGCTGCAGACATGGCACCTGCCAGCGCCGCCAGGCGCAGGCCGCCACTGGTGCACAGCGTCTGGTCCTGCAGCGCCGTCACTGCGGCCTGCGCCTGCCGCCACTGGCTGATCGGCGGCGCCAGCAGCAACAGGCCGAGCGCCAGCGCGGCGAGCGCAGCCCAACACGACGGCAACTGGCGGAGACGGACCATCGGCGCATTCTAGAGGGTGTGCCGGCCATTGAACCGCTTGCGACGCGGTGTGCGGCGAAGTGACGCACACCCCACGCGGCGGCAATGCAGGACGGAGCGCGTCATCGGTCGGCAGGCGGCGGCCGCCAACAACGGCCGCCACCTCCGTCATGCCCTCAGCGGCCGTCCTGCCGCTGGCCAGGCGCCCGGCAAGGTGGTCCAGCGGTTACCCGGCCAGACCCGCTGTCGCTGCAGATCGACGACCGGCCGGCCTGTCCCGCCCGGCCACGACCGCGACGAGCGCCGCGCACGCGCCGTGTCCGACGCGCGTGGCCCTTGCATGGCGCCGCGAATGCGGCACCATCGGCCGCGGCCGCGCACAGGAGCCCCTTCCGGCCGCCCTTGTCCCGTCCATCCAGCGAGCCGCCTCATGTCGACGATCACGATCTATCACAACCCTGCCTGCGGCACCTCGCGCAACGTGCTCGGGCTGATCCGCAACAGCGGCGTCGAACCGACGGTGATCGAGTACCTGAAGACGCCGCCGGACCGCGCCACCGTGCAGGCGCTGGCGGCGGCCAGCGGCCAGCCGCTGCGCGCGCTGATCCGCGAGAAGGGCACACCTTACGCGGAGTTGGGACTGGACGATCCGGCGCTGGACGAGGACGCGCTGCTGGACGCCATCGTGCAGTATCCGATCCTGCTCAACCGGCCGATCGTGGTCACCCCGCTGGGCACGCGCCTGTGCAGGCCATCGGAGACGGTGCTGGAGATCCTGCCGTCGCCGCAGCGCGGCGCCTTCGCCAAGGAAGACGGGACGCCGCTGGTCGACGCGCAGGGTCGCTGGGTGGGCTGAACCCAGGGCCCCGCGGCGTCAAGTCGGGTTCGCTAAGCGCGGGTGCAGCCCACGCGAGCGCCGCGTGAACGCCGCGTCGGCAAAAACCGTGACAGGTACCATAAACTGCGCGCCTTCCTGCCCGAGTCGCGCTGCATGTCCACCGTCGAAATCGCCGCCGACCCGGTCTACTGCGCGGCCAAGCCCCGCAACGAAGCGCTGCGCCTGGACGCACTGCACAGCTACGCGATCCTGGACACGCCGCGCGAGCCGGCATTCGACGACATCACCCGGCTGGCCGGGCTGATCTGCCAGGCGCCGATCGCGGTGGTCAACCTGATCGACAGCGAGCGCCAGTGGTTCAAGAGCGAGATCGGGCTGGGCACGCGCGAAACCCCGCTGGCCACCTCGCTGTGCGCGCACGCCCTGCTCGAGGACGACCTGCTGCTGGTGCCGGACACCCGCGAAGACCCGCGCTTCGCCTGCAATCCGCTGGTCACCGGCGACATGCGCCTGCACTTCTACGCCGGCGCGCTGCTGAAGACCTCCGACGGCCTGGCCCTGGGCACCGTGTGCGTGCTGGACCGACGCCCGCGCCAGCTCAGCTACGAACAGATCGAAGCGCTGCGCGCGCTGGCGCGGCAGGCCATGGGCCAGTTGGAGCTGCGCAAGGCACTGCACATGGCGCAGGAATCCAACCACTACCGCAGCCGGCTGATGGCCATCGCCGGCCACGACCTGAAGGCGCCGCTGCGCACCGCGTCCTACGCGCTGAGCAAGCTGCAGCGCCAGCGCGACGCCGCGCAGGATGGTTCGCTGGAGACCGCCCGCGCGGCCTTGAACCAGGTCGCCAGCGGGCTCGACCAGCTCGCCACCAACGCCGCCGCCGGTGAGCTGCGCCTGCCGGCGCTGCAGGACCTGGCCCTGGCTGACGTGCTGGCGCCGATCCTGGCCACCTGGCAGCCACAGGCCGCGGCCAAGGGCGTGCAGTTGCGCAGCGTCCCGACCTCCTTGCACGTGCGCAGCAGCGCGGCCTTGCTGTCCACCTTGCTCGGCAACCTGCTGGGCAATGCGGTCAAGTACACCGCGCACGGCAAGGTGCTGATCGGCTGCCGCCGCCGCGGACACCAGGTGGCGGTGGATATCATCGACCGCGGCATCGGCATGGACGAAGACGGACTGCGCACGCTGTTCCAGGCCTTCCGCCAGGCCGACCCGCGCAGCGACGGCCTCGGCCTGGGCCTGTGGATCGTGCGCCGCGCCGCCGAGACCCTGGGCTGCACCGTCGAAGTGCGCAGCCAGCCCGGCCACGGCAGCCGCTTCACCGTGCTGCTGCCGGCGGCGGCGGACGCCTGAACTGCACTGGGCGCGGCTGCTGGCGCCCGTACCCTCATCCGCCCCTTCGGGGCACCTTCTCCCGAAGGGAGAAGGGAGCGGGCCTGCATGGCCGCGGCGGCGGCGGCGGCGGCGGAGCGCGCGATGAGCCAGCGGAAGCGACGCGTTTCAGGGAATGCCCATCGCGGCTGAAGCCGCTCCTACGGGCAATCGCGCACTGGGCTAGGCCTCGGCAGCAACAAGCGAAGCACCGAGGTCTTCCGGCACCATGCAGTCGGGACTGAAGTCCCTCCCACAACAGCCGCTCCGCTCAGCGTGGAGGAGCGAGGGTGGAGCCGCCGCGGGAATCCCGCTTTTGCGAATCCCCAATCCCGACTCCCGATTCACGGCTTCACCGCCAATCCCGACTCCCCATTCCCGGCTCTTCGGCCGTCACTCCTTCAACACCATATCGATGCACAGCACCGCCGCCATGATCAGGATCCGCCGCGGATCCTCGGCCGGCACGCTGTCGGCGATCGCCAGCATGTAGTTGTCGGCGCTGGTGAACAGTTCCTTGCCCAGCCCGGCCCACTTCTTGGACACCTGCGCCAGTTCGCGCTCGCCCTGCACGAAGCGGAAATCCCAGCTGGTCCACTTGCCGCGCAGCGTGCACACCGGCGCGCCCTGGGCATCGAGCACATCGAACTTGCCGCCGATGGAGAAGAATTTCTGGCTGAAGGAACCAACCAGCCGGTCGTGCTCGTCCAGTACCTCGACCTTGGACAGGAACAGCGAGAACCCGCGCTTGACCGTCAGGACCTTCTGCCCGTCCGGGCTGCGCACTTCCACCTGGAACGGGGTCATGCGCTTGTAGTCGCTGAAACGAAAGATCTTGGTGAACACGCCCAGGTTCGGCTCGCGGCATTCCAGCAGCTTGCGGTTGCTGTGCGGATCGAACACGTCGTAGTTGTTGGCGGCCTTGAACATGCCGACCTGTTCCTTGACGAAGAACAGGTTGTGCTGGAGAACAGGATGCATCGGGCGTCCTTGCGTTGGGAAAGTCGACGCGCCCAGGACACCGGCCGCACGGTGGCGGCGCAGCGCCGGCAGCCGCCGGCACGTCCAGGGTCGCGGTCTGCCCGGTGGCAGAGGGGGCCGCATGATAGGGGGCGGCTGCGGCCGCGGCAACGCGCGCGGCAGGCAGCTGCGCCACCGCGTGGTCTCCATTCCAGCATCAGCGCAGGCCGCGATGCCGTTACCTTTAACTTCTTTTGCCCGGACGTCTGTCCGAAGCCATCGACGCATCGAGCACGCGGCGCCGCTTTTGCCAATCCCCAATCCCGACTCCCCAATCCCGATTCCCGGCTTCAACTGGTAATGGTCTGGGTCAACGCCTCCCAGCTCGGCGGCGCCGGCCAGTCCGGCTGCTGGTTGCCTTCCATCACCCGGCGCAGGTCCCGCGTGTCGATCTGTGGCGCCAGCACGTGCACCAGCTCCAGCGCGTAGTCGCGCAGTACGCGGTCGCGCGGCAGCACCGCCCAGGCGATGCACTCGGGAATCTCCGGCGGCGCCGGCCACGCGCGCAGGTCGGTGTCGTTGGCGCTCACCGCCATTTCCGCCAGCAGGCCCACGCCGAGCCCGGTGCGCACATAGGTCTTGATCAGGTCCGCGTCCAGCGCGGTCAGCGCGATCCGCGGCTCCAGCCCGAGCCGGCCGAAGGCGCGCTGCAGCGAGGAGCCGGCGCGGGTCGAGGATTCGTAGCTGATCAGCGGCTGCGCCGCCAGCGCGGCCATGTCCGGCACCCGCTTCGGCACGTCCAGCGCGTGCCCGCGCGGCACCAGTACCAGCCGCCGCCAGCGGTACAGCGGCACGGCGATGCCGGCGGCCGGCGCGGTGCCGGCGGTACTAACGATGGCGATGTCGGCATCGCCCTGGCTGAGCAGGTCCAGCGCCGCACTCTCGGCGGCCTGCTGCAGGTGCACGCTGACCTGCGGATAGGCCTGCTTGATCTGCGCCACCGCCGGCGGCAGCACGAAGCGCGCCTGGGTATGGGTGGTGGTGAGGGTCAGCTGGCCCTGGCTCTCGCGGCGCTGGTTGGCGGCATAGGTGCGGATGTTGTTGGCCTCGGCCAGCACCGCGCGCGCGCGTTCGATCACCTCGCGCCCGGCCGGGGTCACCGTCTCCAGGCTGCGGCCCTTGCGCACGAACAGCAGGAAGCCCAGTTCGTCCTCCAGTTGCTTGAGCTGCTTGGACAGCCCCGGCTGGGTGGCATGCACGCGCGCCGCCGCCAGGGTGATGTTCAGATCGGCATCGGCAATGGCGACGAGGTAGCGGAGTTGGGTCAGCGTCATCGGGACGAGGGCGAGGCGCCGCCTGGCGGGGACGCTCGACTGTAGTGGAATTCGGCCTTTCACCTTATAACCGAAAGCTATCTGCCTGGGGCATGAAGTCATTTCCTGGGGCTATGAGCCGGCGCTACGGTCGTCGCTCCCGCCTGCCCCGCGTTGCGAGCCGTCCCTGTGAGCCCAGCCCCGATTGCCCTGTATCCGGACCTGCGCGACCGGGCCGTGCTGGTGATCGGTGGCGGTGTCGCCGCCGAGCGCCAGGTACGGGCGCTGCTCGCCGCCGGCGCCGCGCCGCAGGTGGCGGCACCGGCCCTGACCCCGGCCTTGCACGCGCTGGCCGTGCAAGGGAGGGTGGCCTGGCTGCACGGTGCCTTCGATAGCGCCTGGCTGGAGAACGTGTGGTTCGTGATCGCCGCCAGCGAGGATCCGGCGAACAACCGGCAGGCACTGCAGGCCGCCGCGGCGCGGCGGGTGCTGGCACAAGCCGTGCCGGCCGAACCGGCGTCCGCAGCCGAGGCGACTGACACTGCCGCGAGCCAGGCGCTGCCGCTGCGCCCGGGCAGCGTGACCCTGGTCGGCGCCGGCCCCGGCGATCCCGGCCTGCTCACCGGCCATGCGCTGCGCGCCCTGCGCCAGGCCGACGTGGTCCTGCACGACCGCCTGGTCAGCGCCGCGATCCTGCAGCTTGTGCCAGCGGGCACCGAACGCATCGCCGTCGGCAAGTCGGCCGACGGCCACAGCGTGGCACAGGAACAGATCCACGCGCTGCTGCTGGAACACGCGCGGCGCGGGCGCCGGGTGGTGCGACTGAAGGGCGGCGATCCGTTCGTGTTCGGCCGCGGCGGCGAGGAACTGGAGTATCTGCGCGCCCACGGCGTGGCCTATGCGGTGGTGCCCGGCATCACCGCCGCGCTGGCCTGCGCCGCCTACGCCGGCATCCCGCTGACCCATCGCGATCACGCGCAATCGCTGCGCCTGGTGACCGCGCACTGCAAGGCCTCGCTGGACACGCTGGACTGGGCCGCGCTGGCGCAGGAACGGCAGACCCTGGCGGTGTACATGGGCGTGGCCGGCCTGGACACGGTACGCGCGCGCCTGCTCGCCGCCGGCCGCACCGCCAGCACACCGTTCGCGCTGGTGGAGAACGGCTCGCGCGCCGAGCAGCGGGTGGTGCGCGGCACCCTTGCCGACCTGCCCGACACCGCCCGCGCGCATGCGGTGCGCGCGCCGGCGCTGCTGATCCTCGGCGAGGTGGCCGCGCTGGCCGACATCCTGCACTGGTTCGGCACCGCGCCGCTGCACGCGCCGCCCTCACCTTCCCCGAAGCAGGCGGCGCCTACCCTGGCCCACGCCGCCTGACCCGCACTTTCCGGAGACCCCACGCATGGCCATCTACGACAACATCCTCGACACCATCGGCCACACCCCGATCGTCAAGCTGCAGCGGCTGGCGCCGGCGCACGTGGACCTGTACGTCAAGGTCGAGGCCTTCAATCCCGGCGGCTCAGTCAAGGACCGCCTGGCCCTGGCGATCGTGCTTGACGCCGAAGCGCGCGGCCTGCTCAAGCCCGGCGACACCATCGTCGAAGCCACCTCCGGCAACACCGGCGTGGCCCTGGCGATGGTCGCCGCCGCGCGCGGCTACAAGTTCGTGGCAACGATGGTGGAGACCTTCTCGATCGAGCGCCGCAAGCTGATGCGCGCCTATGGCGCCAAGGTCATCCTGACCCCGGCTGCCGAGCGCGGCAGCGGCATGGTGCGTAAGGCAGAAGAACTGGCCAGGCAGCACGGCTGGTTCCTGGCCCGGCAGTTCGCCAACCCGGCCAACCCGGCCTATCACCGCAGCACCACCGCCGCGGAGATCCTGCGCGATTTCGCCGGCCGCCGGCTGGACCACTTCGTCAGCGGCTGGGGCACCGGCGGCACCCTCACCGGCGTCGGCGAAGTGCTGCGGCTTGCCCGCCCGGAGGTGCGCATCACTGCCACCGAACCGGCCGGCGCGGCCCTGCTGCAGGGCCAGGAGTGGAAGCCGCACAAGATCCAGGGCTGGACCCCGGACTTCGTGCCCGAGGTGCTCAACCGCGAGGTCTACGACGAGGTGCTGAGCGTGGACGACGCCGACGCCATCACGGTGTCGCGGCGCCTCGCCGCCGAGGAAGGCATCTTCACCGGCATCTCCGGCGGCGGCACCGTGGCCACCGCGCTGCGCGTGGCCGAGACCGCGGCGCCCGGCGCGGTGATCCTGGCGATGCTGCCCGATACCGGCGAGCGCTATTTCTCCACGCCGCTGTTCGCCGACATCAACGAAGGCAGCGACGACGACTGGCTGGCGGGCCTGCCGTAAGCGCGCAACGGCACGCCTGCGCGCGCTGGCCGCGCCACATCGGCGCGGTCGCGCTAGTGCGCGTGCGGATCGAAGTACGCCGTCCATGACGCCGGCGCCGCGCGCAAGCCGGCCGCCTGTTGGAACGCGGCCATGGCCTCGGCCTCCTGGCCTACGTTGAGCAAGGCCACGCCGAGGTTGAAGTAGGTAGTGCGATCGTCGGACTGCAGGCGTACCGCGCGTCGCAGTACCGTCAGGGCTTGCCGGTAGTGCCCGCGATCGCACAGCACCGCGCCCAGGCAGGTGAGCACGCCGGGATCGGCAGGCGCGGCCCTGGCCGCGGCGCGCAACAGCGCCTCGGCCTCGGCCAACCGTGCATCCGCATGCTGCGGCTCCTGGAACGCCGACAGGGCCAAGGCCTTCGCTTGCGCAAGACGCTCATCGAACGCGGACGCGCTCATGCCGGCACGCCGCATGCCTGCGCACCGCGCGCAGGCCGCAAGGAGACAATGCGACCGCGCACCACGACGCCGCACCTTGCACCGGACTGCACATCCGCGTGCGCCACGCCTCAGCCCGGCAGCGGCGCGCCCAGCACCGGGGGCTGCGGTGCGGTCAGGCGCTCCACCAGCAGCTGCTCGATCGCTTCCACGTCGACCTCGCGCACCACCTGCTGCGCCTGCTCGCCCAGGCCCGGCTGGTAGCCCGGCGCCCACGACAGGATGTCGCCATAGCCGGCGCCGAACTCGGTGTTGGTGTCCACGTACAGGGTCTCGCTGACGCTGGCCAGCTCCGGGCGCAACCACAACGCGGTGGCCAGTTCGTCCCACATCGGGAAGCCCGGCTCGCGCCGGCGCAGCGCATGGCCGATCGGCGTGTCGGCCGCGCTCATCCGCGCCAGCAGCTGCGGGGTCAGTTCGGTGGCGGTGGACGGATCCACCGGCACCATCACCATGCGCCGCCACGGCGAACGCATCACGATGCTGGCCGCTTCCGGATCCCAGCGGATGTTGAATTCGCGCCGCGGCGAATTGACGAACTCGCGCGCGAACTGCGCCGCCGAGACACTGTCGCGGCGCTGCCGCGGATTGAGGCTGCCGCCCATGTAGACCAGTTCCTTGGCCAGCGAGGCGAATTCCGGATCCAGCCGCTGTGCCAACGCCAGGTTGGTCAACGGCCCGGTGGCGACGATGCTGACCTCGCCGGGGAACTCGCGCACCTTGCGGATCATGAACAAGGCGGCCGGCTCGCTGGCCGCCTGCACCACCGTGGGATTGCCCAGCGGCAGGTCCGGGACCACGTCGTGCGCGTGGTAGCGCGGCGCGCTCTGTACCGTGTCGTGCTCGATCCAGTGACGGGTCCAGGCGCCCTTCCACAGCAACTTGCCGTACAGCGCTTCCCAGCGCTCGGTCGCCACTTCGCTGTTGAGCAGCGGGAACACCGGGCCGGGCAGCACCGGCACCTCGCCGCGCCCGGCGATCTCGAGCAAGCGCCGCGTGTGTGCCAGCGCTTCGTCGCGCCAGATGTTGCCGCTGACCACCGAGATGCCGAGCACCTCGACCTCGGGCGATTGCAGCAGCAACAGCTGCGCCGGGGTGAAGCCGTCGATGTCGTCCTCAAGGATGACCCGGCGGCGCGGGGCGGTGGCGGACGAGGACGCGGGCGTGTGGGCGGTGCTGGTGGAAGCGATCGGCATGAGGCGTGAAAGTGGATGGCGGAACGGGAAACGGAACACGATCGGCGCGCAAGGACAGCGGTCGAGGTGGACGGATCCGGCACGTCGAACCGCAAGCGCGTGCGACGTGCCGCGTGGGCGCTAGGGTAATCGGTTTAGGTGCACGGCCACGCACGCGATACGCCGCCGGGCGCTGTCGGGCCGCGCTCGCGGCATCCGTGACGCGCTCGCGCGTGAACGCCGCGGGCATCCGCGTAAACTTGGGCGGCCGCAACCGAACCAGGGAAGGACTCCATGCACGAACGAACCGACCGCACCGATCCATCGCCCGCGCGCGCGCAGGCGCGCGTGCCGTTGCTGGTGCGCACGACCTCGCCGGCGCATTTCCTGCTGGCGCTGCTGCTCGGCGCCAGCCTGCAGCACGCGCTGCCCCTGCCGCTGCCGCAGGGCGTCACACTGGCCTGGCTGCAACTGGGCGGCGGCGTGATCGCGCTCGCCGGCCTGCTGCTGGCGTGCTGGTGCTTCGTGCTGTTCGCGCGCGACCGCACCACCCTGCTGCCCGAGCGCACGCCCTCGCAGTTGGTCCGCCATGGGCCGTACCGGCATACCCGCAACCCGATGTACGTCAGCCTGACCCTGAGCTACCTCGGCCTGAGCGTACAGATCGGCTGGCCGTGGTCGGCGCTGCTGTTGCCCTTGCCGCTGCTGGCCCTGCAGTGGGTGGTGATCCCCTACGAGGAAGCGCGCCTGCGCGAGCGATTCGGCAGCGCCTACGACCGCTACTGCGCGCAGGTCGCGCGCTGGCTGTAGCCGCCGGCCACGTCGGCGCGCCTCAGCGCACCAGCCACCAGGCCGCCGCGGCGGCCAGCAACAGCGCCGGCAGGACCCAACGCCACGCCCCGCCGCGGTCGCCAGCGGCCACGGTCGCGGCGGCGCCCAGCGTCGGCGCCGAGCGCAGATGCCGCTGCACCATGTCCAGTGCCTCGCGCAGCGACATGTCCGGATAGTGCTCGAACACCAGCTTGGCGGCCTTGCGCCGTTCGCCACGGCGCAGCGCCAGTTCCGCCGCCGGGGGCAGGCGCCGTTCCTCGGTCACCGTCGGCGCATGCGCCGCGGCTGCGGTGTCCGGCCCCGTCCCCGATGTCGGGCCGGAGGCATGGCGGTCCAGCAGCTCCGTCACCGAGCGCGCCGCGCCGGCCAGCAGCCAGGCGTCGACCTGCTCCTTGGCGCTGCGCAGGTCCATGCCGCTGTGCGTCCGCAGCAGCTTGATCGCCTTGATGATCTGGCCCTGCGCGAGGGCATCGGCGACCTGCGGCGGTGGCGGGTTCGGGTTCATGTCGCAGGTGCTGAGATGAGGACGCGACAGTCTTGCCGCTGGCCGGTTAAGCGGCCGTGGCAACGCGCGACGGCGGTCGCCCCACCCTCACGCATCCATCATTCGGCTCCCCTAAAGATCGGGTCATGAAGATCGAAATCTGGCAAGGCGACATCACCCAACTCGACGTGGACGCGATCGTCAACGCCGCCAACGAGTCCTTGCTCGGCGGCGGCGGCGTGGACGGCGCCATCCACCGTGCCGCCGGCCCGGACCTGCTGGAAGAATGCCGGCACCTGCCGGAACTCAAGCCGGGCGTGCGCTGTCCGGTGGGCGAGGTCCGCGCCACAGCGGGGCATCGGCTCAAGGCGCGGCATGTGCTGCACACCGTCGGTCCGGTATGGCGCGACGGCAACCACGACGAACCGGCGCTGCTGGCCAACTGCTACTGGCGCACCTTGCGCATGGCCGAACAGATGGGCCTGCAGTCGGTGGCGTTCCCGGCAATCAGCTGCGGTGTGTACGGGTACCCGCTGCACCAGGCGGCACGCATCGCGGTCGCCGAGACCGATGCCTGGCAGCGCGCGCATGCCGTTCCGAAGCACATCATCCTGGTCGCCTACAACGACGCCACCAGCAAGGCGTATCGGCAGGCGCTGCGCGATGTGCAGTGCGCCACCGCGGCCTGAGCGGGGAACTGCCGGGACGGGGACGGACCACCAGGTGCCGAACACCTGACCAGGCCAGGCCTGCGCTCACCTGATCGCAGGCATCGGTCGATTCGACGAAATGGCGGTCGCGCGCGCCGTGGGGATTCCCCCGACACCCTGTGGGGGAAAGCCGCAAAGAGTGACCGCGCGCTCAGATTTGCTCAGATTGACCCGCGGCAGGAAGGCTACATTGCGCGAGCCTCAATCCTAACGCCGCCTTAACATCATGACGATCTCTTGCCATCCGCGTCCGAACACGCTGGCGAATGCGCTGTTTGTGCTTCCGTGGGCCGCCGGCCTGGCCTTGACCCTGACCTGCGTGCCGGCACTTGCCCAGGAGGCCGCCCCGGCCGCCAGCGCGTCCGCCGACGCAGCGGCGCCGATCGCGGTACAGGCGATCCGCGTCACCGGCGTCGGTGAACATCCCCGCGAACAGATCGACCCGGCGCGCCTGCAGGCGCTGGCCGATGCCCGCCTGCGCGCACTCGGCGGCGGCACGGTGCCGGCCCAGCTCAGCTTCGCGCAACTGCAGCAGATCGCCGACACGCTGACCCAGGCCTATCGCCAGGCCGGCTTCCTGGTCGCCCGTGCCTATCTGCCGGTGCAGACCCTGGGACCGGACCAGGTGGTCGAGATCCGCGTGGTCGAAGGCCGCGTCGGCAAGATCACCGTCGAGGGCACGCGCCGCTACGACGACCGCTTGATCGCCAGCCCTGCCCTCGCCCTGCAGGGCCAGATCCTGCGTCAGCAGGATCTGCAATCGGCACTGCTGTACACCCGCGACCTGCCGGGCGTCTCCGCCACGTCCGTGCTCAAGCCCGGCGCCAACCCCGGCGAGACCGACGTGGTGATCCAGGCCAGCGAGGAGCGTCCGCTGCAGGTCAGCGTCGGCGCCAGCAACTACGGCACCCCGAGCATCGGCCGCTACCGCGCCCAGCTCGGCGTGGACTGGAACAACCCGCTGGGCCTGGGCGACCACCTGTCCGCCAGCTACGCCTACGCGCTGGATCCGGCCAACACCTGGCAGGGCAGCCTCGCCTATCAGGTGCCGATCGCCGGCGTCGACGGCCTCAGCGCCAGCGCGTCGTATACGCGCAGCGTGGTCAACCTCGACAACGGCGCGTTCGCCGCGCTGGACATCCAGGGTCCGACCCAACAGACGGCGCTGGGCCTGGACTGGAAGTTCGTCAATTCCGATGCCTGGCGCGTGCAGAGCTGGCTGCACCTGGTCAAGGAAAGCTCGCGCCTGCAGGGTCTGGGCGTGCTGCTGTCCAAGCAGAAGTTCGACGTGGCCGAGCTCGGCACCAGCGTGCGCCACGACGATCGCCAGCGTCACGCCATCGACCTGCTGCAGCTCAGCGTGCGCGGCGCGCTCAACGACGACTCGCCGCAGACCGATTACCTGTACGCCCGCCACGACCGGCACTTCACGGTCGCGCGCCTGAGCTATACCCGGCTGCAGGGGCTGACCGCCACGCAGCGCCTGCAGTTGCGCGTCAACGGCCAGTACAGCGACGACACGCTGACCCCGCTGGAACAGTTCTCGCTCGGCGGACCGACCAGCGTGCGCGCCTTCCCGCTCGGCGCCGCGCTGGGCGACCGCGGCTTCGACTCCGGCCTGGAGTACCAGGTCGACGCACCGGGCTTCGCGAGCGCCGCCTCGCCGTTCGGCGGCCGTGCCTGGGGCCAGTTGCTGACCGCCAGCGTGTTCTACGACTACGGACGGGTCTACCCGAACGGCGCCAACCGCGCCGTGTACGACAGCGTCACCACCTTCGAGGGCGCCGGCGTCGGCCTCAGCTTCCGGCTGCCCGACTGGCACGGGCTCTCGTTCGATCTGGCCGCGGCCAAGCCCACCGGCGCCACCGAGCCGGGCGACGGCAAGGATGTGCGCTACTGGGCCCGCTTCGGCCTGACCTTCTGACCTGGGGACCACCATGAACCGCATCTACCGCCTCGTCTTCAATCGCCATCTCGGCGTGCTCCAGGTCGCCTCCGAAGTCGCCAACGGCCACGCCGGCGCAACCGGCACCGGCGCTGCGCGCCTGGCCGCGCCGCTGCTGCCCTTCGCCCTGGCCTGTGCGCTGGCCGCGCCGGCCTACGCCAGCGGCGTGCCGTCGCTGTCCAGCGCCACCGGCGCCACCGTGTCGCAGAACGGCGGCACGCTGCAGATCGACCAGAACGCCGCCAAGGCCGTGCTGAACTGGAACAGCTTCAACGTCGCCAAGGACGCCAGCGTGGTGTTCGTGCAGCCGTCCAGTTCGGCGGTGGCGCTCAACCTGATCGATGCCAGCCGCGGCGCCAGCGTCATCGACGGCAGCCTGCGCGCCAATGGCAACGTGTTCCTGATCAACTCGGCCGGCATCCTGTTCGGCAACCACGCGCAGGTGAACGTCGGCGGCCTGGTCGCCAGCTCGCTGGGCCTGGCCGGCGACGACGACCACGGCTACCTGCTCGCGCGCGGCGAGCATGGCGCCGCCAGCGTGATCAACCAAGGCAGCATCAGCGCCGGCAACGGCGGCTCGGTCAACCTGGTCGGCACCCATGTCGCCAACCGCGGCACCATCAACGCCGATGGCGGCGCGATCCGCCTGCTGTCCGCCGACCAGGTCAAGGTGACCATGGATGCGGCCGGCGCGATCGGCATGCAAGTGGTCGCGGCCGCCAGCCAATCGGTCGACGGCGTCGCGGCAGCGGTGGAGAACAGCGGCAGCCTGCGCGCCAACGGCGGGCAGATCCTGCTGCAGGCCGGCAGCACCGGGCTGTCGCAGTTGCTGGTCAACAACACCGGCACGCTCGAAGCCACCGGCATCGACACCTCCGGCGGCAGCGTGCGCCTGGTCGGCAGCGGCGGCGACGTGGCCAGCAGCGGCCGCATCGATGTCTCCGGCACCCGTGGCGGCAGCGTGCAACTGCTGTCCGACGCCGCGGTGAACGTCGATGGCCGCATCGATGCCAGCGGCACCGCGGCCGGCGGCAGCATTCGCATCGGCGGCGGCTACCAGGGCGGCGAACAGCTGCAACACGCCAGTGCGGCCACCGTCGCCAGCGGCGCGGTACTCGATGCCAGCGCCATCGGCCACGGCAACGGCGGCTCGATCGTGGTCTGGTCCGATGGCCACACCGCCGTGCATGGCGCGCTGCGCGCCAACGCCGCCGGCAGCGGCAACGGCGGCCTGCTCGAGACCAGCGGGCACACGGTGGACTTCTCCGGCATCGCCGTCGGCGCCAAGGGCGCCGGCCCGGGCAGCGCCGGCACCTGGCTGGTCGACCCGGAAGACCTGACCGTGGACAGCGCCGCCGCCAGCACCATCAGCGGCGCGTTGAACGGCGGCACCAACGTCACCCTGCTCGCCACCCTCACCACCGCCAGCGGCCCGGGCACCGTCACCAGCGGCGGCCGCGGCGACATCAACGTGAACTCGGCGATCACCTGGAGCGGCAACTCCACGCTGACCCTGGATGCCTACCACAGCATCTATCTCAACGCTCCCCTCACCGCGACCGGCGCCAGCGCCGGCCTGGTGCTGAACTATGGCGGCTACACCGACAACGGCACCGTCGGCGGCACGGGCGACTACTACGTCAACGCCCCGGTCTCGCTCGGTGGCGCGCAGGCCAGCCTGGCCATCAACGGCCAGGCGTACAGGCTGATCCACTCGCTGGCCGATGCGGCTATCTATTTCAACACCCCCGGCGCCTATGCGCTGGCCCAGGACATCGACCTGGGTGGCGTCACCCGCAGCAGCGCCCTGGTGTCGTCCTTCCAGAGCAAGCTGGCCGGCCTGGGCCACAGCATCAACAACCTGACCATTTCCGGCGCCAGCGGCTACGTCGGCCTGTTCGGCACCACCAGCAGCAGCAGCGTCATCCGCGATCTGCACCTGGGCAATGTCTCCATCTCCGGCGGCTACTACGTCGGCGGCGTGGTCGGCTACGGCCAGGGCGCGATCAAGAACGTCACCGTCGACGGCACCGTGACCGGCACCTCGGGCGGCGTTGGCGGATTGGCCGGCTACAACCTGGGCTCGATCGACAACGGCGTGTTCAACGGCAGCGTCAACGGGCAAAGCGCGGTCGGCGGCCTGGCGGGCAACAACGTCGGCGGGACGATCCGCAACGCCCACAGCACCGGCAGCGTGATCGGCAGCAACAGCAATACGGGCGGTCTGGTCGGCTACAACGATGGCGGCACGCTCACCAACACGTATTCCACCAGCACCGTGAGCGGCACCGATTCTGTCGGCGGCCTGGTCGGAACGAGCCAGAACGCCGGCACCATCAAGAACAGCTATGCCAGCGGCAACGTGACCGGCACCAGCTCCGGTGTCGGCGGGCTGGTCGGCATGAACTACCAGAGCGCCATCGCCAACACCTACGCCACCGGCAGCGTCACCGCGCCGACCTCGGTGGGCGGGCTGGTGGGCGTCAACAACCCGGGTGGGCAGAGCGTCAGCAGCAGCAGCAGCGTCAGCAACAGCTACGCCACCGGCTCGGTCAACGGCACCAATAATGTCGGCGGGCTGATCGGCGCCAATCAAGGCAGTGTCAGCAATGGGTCCTGGGACGTCGGCAGCACCGGCCAGGCCAATGCCATCGGCAACGCGGGCAGTGGCAGCGTCACCAGTGTGACCAGCTTCGGCAGCGGCAACCGCTACAACCACAGCAGCTACGGCAATCTCGGCAGCTGGTCTCTGCTCGCCGGGACCAGCAACGTCTACGTCGCCAGCGATGGCGTCGGCACGCCGGCCTGGATCATGATCGAGGGGCAGACGCGCCCGTTCCTGGCCAGCGAGTACAGCACCACCATCGGCAACGCGCACCAGTTGCAGCTGATGGCGTACAACCTGGCGGCCAACTACAGCCTGTCCGCCGACATCGACGCCAGCCAGACCGCCGGCAGCGCGGCCAGCGGGATGTGGAGCAGCGCTGGCTTCAGCCCGGTCGGCGACAGCGGCAGCGCCTTCACCGGCAGCCTCAACGGCGGCAACCACACGATCTCCGGGCTGACCATCGCCCGCGGCGGCGCATCCTACGTCGGCCTGTTCGGCAATACCGGCCTCGCCAGCCGGATCGGCAACCTGGCACTGACCGGCGCCAGCGTCACCGGCACCGCCTACGTGGGCGGCGTCGCCGGCTTCAACGCCGGCACGCTCAGCGGCATCCGCGTCAACGGCACCATGAGCGGCACCGGCAACTTCGTCGGCGGACTCGCCGGCTACAACAATGCCGGGACGATCGCCGGCGTGCAGACCAGCGGCAGCGTGGTCGGCAGCGGCGGCCCCTACAGCGGCAACTATGTCGGCGGCCTGATCGGCAGCAACGCCAGCGGCACGATCAGCGCCTCGTCCTCGTCGAGCACGGTGTCCGGCGGCAGCAGCGTCGGCGGCCTGGTCGGCAACGACTATCAGGGCAGCTATACCGATGCCTTCGCCAGCGGCAACGTCAGCAGCACCAGTACCACCACCGGCAACAATGTCGGCGGGCTGATCGGCAATGCCATCCAGAGCACCCTGCAGAACGTGCACGCCACCGGCACCGTTACCGCGACCACTTCCAGTGCCGGCGGCCTGGTCGGCATGGCCGGCGCCGGCACCATCCAGAACGCGTATGCCACCGGCAACGTGTCGGGAACCCGAAGCGTCGGCGGACTGGTCGGACGCAGTGCCGGCACCACGATCAACACGGTCTATGCGACCGGCGCGGTGAACGGCACCTCGTCCGAGATCGGCGGGCTGGTCGGCACCCTGGACCACGGCAGCCTCGCGTCGGCCCATGCCACGGGCACCGTGTCCGGCGGCAGCTTCGTCGGCGGACTGGTCGGCTATGGCGACACCGGCAGCGTGGGCGCGTCCTACGCCACCGGCGCCGTGTCCGGAACCGACTACCTCGGCGGGCTGATGGGCTACAACGACGGCGGCAGCATCGGCAACGCCTACGCCACCGGCAACGTCTCCGGCAACATGTATGTCGCCGGGCTGGCCGGCTACAACGACAACGGCACCATCGCCAACACCTACGCCACCGGCAATGCCACGGGCAATGCCTATGTGGGCGGCCTGGTCGGCGTCAACTACAACAACACCGTGCGCAATTCCTACGCCACAGGCCAGGTCTCCGGCAGCAGCGCGGTGGGCGGCCTGGTCGGCTCCAATTCCAACGGCAGCATCATCGCCAGCTTCTTCGCCACCGACATCGGCGGCAATCCGAGGAACGTGGGCCTGAACACGGTCGGCAACAGCGGCGGCAGCATCGACGCGATCAGCGGCGGCAGGTCGTGGAGCGCGTTGAACACGCTGTCCACCTTCACCGATGCCGGCTGGGCGATCGACGACCGCGGCGGCACCGGCCTGACCTGGCGCCTGTACGAACACATGGGCACGCCGCTGCTGCGCAGCTTCCTGACCCCGCTGACGATCAGCACCAGCCTCTCCGGCCTCGACAAGGTCTACGACGGCAACGGCGTCAGCGGGACGATCGCGTCCTACACGGTTGGCGGGGTCTTCGACCCTGGCCTGCTGTTCGGATCGTCGCTGCAGTACACGACCACCGGCAACGGGGTCGGCAGCTACACCACGGGCAACGGCACGCTGCAGCTCGGCGGCCTGGCGTCCTCGCAGCGCGGCTACGACATCGGCTACGTGGTCTCCGGCGGCATCGCCATCACCCCGGCGGCACTGACGGTGACGGCGTCCTCGGGTTCCAAGACCTACGGCGGCACGGTCAGCCTCAGCGGCTACAGCGTCTCCGGCCTGGTCGGCAACGACACGGTGTCCGGCGTCGCGCTGGGCAGCGCGGGAGCCGGCAGCGGCGCGGCGGTGGGCAACTACGCCATCACCGCGTCCGGCGCCAGCGGCGCCGGGCTGTCCAACTACGTCATCACCTACGTCGATGGCAGCCTCCGTGTCGATCCGGCCACCCTGCGCATCGTCGCCACCGACGCCAACAAGATCTACGGCGGCACGGTCGGCCTCAGCGGCTACAGCGTCTCCGGTCTGCTCAACGGCGATACCGTCGCCGGCGTCGCCCTGGGCAGCGCCGGGGCCGGGGCCGGCGCGGGAGTCGGCAACTACGCGATCACCGCCTCCGGCGCCACCGGTACAGGGCTGTCCAACTACGTCGTCAGCTACGTCGATGGCAGTCTGCGCGTCGATCCGGCCACGCTGCGCATCGTCGCCACCGACGCCAACAAGACCTATGGCAGTACCGCCAACCTCAGCGGCTACAGCGTCTCCGGCTTGCGCAACGGCGACACCGTCTCCGGCGTCGCCCTGAGCAGCGCCGGTGCTGGGGCCGGCGCGGGAGTCGGCAACTACGCGATCACCGCCTCCGGTGCCACCGGCGCAGGACTGTCCAACTACGTCGTCAGTTACGTCGATGGCAGCCTGCGCGTCGATCCGGCCACGCTGCGCATCGTCGCCAGCGACGCCAGCAAGACCGTCGGCAGCACCGCCACGCTGACCGGCTACCGTGTCTCCGGCCTGCTCAATGGCGACACCGTCGCTGGCGTCGCCCTGGGCAGCGCCGGTGCCGGCAGCGGCGCCGCGATCGGCAACTACGCCATCACCGCCTCCGGCGCGACCGGTGCAGGGCTGTCCAACTACGCCATCACCTACGTCGATGGCCTGTTGAGCGTGGTCGCCGGTGATGGCGGTGGTACCGCTGTCCAACTGCCCACCACGACCGTGCAGGCGATCAACAGCTCGGTCGCGGCCGCCACGGTGACCAGCGATGCCGGCAATCCGGCACCGGCGAGTCGGCAAAAGGCCGACGAAGCCGCCAAGGAGCTGGCCGCTGCGGCACAGGGCAGTGGCAGCGGCACCGCGACGGCCGCCACCGACGCGATCCGGATCGTCGATGGCGGCATCCGCGTCCCGGCGGTCGCCTGCAGCCCGGGTGCGTCCAACGCCTCCGCGGACAGCTGCATCATCCGCCAGTGATCGGGTATGCCCTGACGACACCGCGGCGGTGTCGTCAGGTCAGAGCGGTGCTTTCACCGCAGTGCGCGTTGGCGCAAATCAGGCATCCGCCGCCGGTGACAGCCGCGGCGCAGTGAGCTGCACATCCGGACGACGCGGCAGCCACAACACGAAGCAGACCGATTCGCCTGGCACCTGCGTGGCCAGCTCCACCGAGCCACCAAGCCGCTCCGCGATCCGCCGGACCAGATACAGGCCGAGTCCCGCGCCCGGCGCATGCTGCGCGTTCTCGCCGCGGTAGTACTTCTGGAACAGGCGCTGCTGTTCTGCGGGCGCGATGCGTTCGCCCGGGTTGGCGACCTCCAGCCGCAGGCCTTCACCACTGCCGCGGACACAGACGCGGATGGCCATGTCCTCGGGGCAATGGCGGTCGGCATTGGCGATCAGGTTGCGCAAGGCCACGCGCAACAGTCCGGTGTCGGTGAGCAGGCGATCGTCGTCGGTGAGACACTCGCAGACCACCCGCTGTGGCGGAAAGTCCAGGCACAGTTCGTCCAGCAGCGCGCGCAGCGCGCAGGGCTGCAGCCGCAGTTCCGATGCCGCCTCGCCCATGCGGTCGTCGGCCAGATACTCGTCCACCAGCGCCAGCAACCGTTGCGCCGCGTCGCGGATGTTGCCGCAGCGCGCGCGATTGCGTTCCGGCGGCGCATCCAGCTTGCGTGCCAGCTGTTGCGCCGAGGTCATGATCACGGCCAGCGGCGTGCGGAACTCGTGCGACACCATGGCCACGAAATCGCGTTGCTCCTGGGTGACCTTGCGTTCGGTCTGCAGCAAGGCGCGCAAGTCGTCCTCCAGCGCCTGCCGCCGGCCGATTTCGTTGCGCAGTTCGGCGGTGCGCAGCGTCACTTCGCGCTCCAGCGCCAGACCGTGCCTGCGTGCCAGATCCACCGCGGCATCGGCATGCCGCCGTTCGCGCAGCCGGCGCTGCCGCGCGTAACCGCCGAGGAGGAAGATGCTCAGCAGCGTCATGTGCAACATGGTGCCGAACGTGGTGGCGTACTGGGTCCAGGCGTTGACCGGCACGAACCCGAGGTTGCGCAGGAAGCCCAGCATCACCCCCAGGTAGAACGGGAAGAACGCGAGCACGAAGAACCGCGCCGGCCGATAGCGGCGCCACCACAGGTGCAGCCCCAACCCTGCCAGCAGCAGGATCTCCAGCAGCCCCAGCGCCTGCACCGGTTGCATGCCCCAGCCGTAGTGGCCGGCGAACACGGCCACCGCGCCACCGAGCGCGACCGCCCAGAGAAAGCGCGTCCCCCAGCGCACCAGACGCGGATGAAAGGCGTGCAGGTTCAGCTGCCGGCTGGCGACCTGGAAGCCCACCGGCAGACTGCAGGCGATGCTGATGCCCAGCAGACTGTCGCTCCAGGCCATCGGCATGCCGGTGACCTGCTGCACCAGGCCGATAGACATCGCTTCGTTGAACACGCAGCCGCCGAGGTAGGCCACGAACAGGCCGCTCATGCGCGCACGCGTGACCAGCCAGAACAGCACGTGCAGGCACAGCAGCAGCAGATAGAAGCCGAAGTACAGGCCGAACTGCAGCCCCTCGCGCCGCGACTGGTTGTCGAACGGCAGCCGTTGCCAGACGTCCAGCCGGGTGACCAGCGCGTTCTTGCTGCGCAACCGCAGCAGCACCTCGTAATCGCCAGGATGCGAAGGCGCGAACTGGAAGACCGGACTGCGGTAGTCCACCGGCCAGTCGCGGCGCGGTACGCGTTCGCCGCTGCGCCCCAGCACGCGCCAGTCTCCGCCGTCGCGCCGCACATAGGCCTGCACGTCGTCGAGCAAGGCATTGCTCAATCGCACCATCCAGCCACCGGACGGTACACTTTCGACATGAACAGGCAGGCGCAGCCATACCGGACCGTCGGCGAATCCCGCGTTGAGGCCGGCGGGCAGCCGGGCCCACCCGGCCGCGGCGGCGGCCTGCGCGACGTCCAGTCGACCGTGCGGATCGTCCAGGCGCTGCAGGTATCCGCTCGCGTCCTGATGCGGGCCGGTCAGCGGCAGCGCGGCGACCGGCAGCCTTACCGGTTCAGCCGCCAGGCTCACGCCCATCGCCGCCAGGAGCCATGCGCCCACCAGCCAGCGCCACCATTGCGCCATCATTCGCCATATCGCACCGTTGCCAGCCGATGACGTTACAGCAAACCGCCAGGCGCGAGGATCCGCCGCCATGTCCGAGGTGATCCTGCTCGAGGACGAACCGGTGCTGTGCGAGGAACTCGGCGAGTTCCTGCAGGATCTGGGTTACGTCGCTCTCTGCGTGGACAGCATCGCCGGCTTCCGGGAACGGTTCGACCCGGCGCGCCACACCATGGCGGTGATCGACGTGGGCCTTCCCGACGGCAGCGGCCTGGAACTGGTCCGCGAATTGCGCCGCGCCGGCCATCGGCTGGGCATCGTGGTGTTCAGCGCCCACAACACCGCCAGCGATCGCATCGCGGGGCTGGAACTCGGCGCGGACCACTACCTGGGCAAGGGCGTCGATCTGGACGAGCTGGCCGCGACCCTGGCCGCGCTCGGCCGGCGCCTGGCGCTGCCGCCACCGGCCGCGCGCTGGGTGCTGGAACTGGCCGCTGCACGCCTGAACGTTCCCAACGCGCCGCCGGTTCCGCTCTCGCGCCAGGATCTGCTGGTGCTGGCCTGCCTGATGCGCCACGCCGGCGAGAGCGTGGGCCACCGTGAGATCGCCGAGGCGCTGGGGGTGAACTTCCTCGAGTACGACCGGCGCCGGCTGGACACGCAGATGTACCGGCTGCGGCGCCGTGTGGAAGAGATCAGCGGACGCCCGCTGCCGGTGAAGACCTTGCGCAACAGCGGCTACTGCTTCCACGCGCCGGCCACGTTGGCGACCTGAGCGCGACGCAGCGCGGCGTTTTTCCTACGCACGCCCTATCGCCGGCGTCAGCGCTGCGAACGCGCCTCTGCGCGCATCATCCGCACGACACTGGGCCAGAAACGAAAAACGCCGGCGCTGCCGGCGTTGTTCGTAGGCGATGTCAGGACGCTCAGCCCTGCCACTTGCCCAGCGCGGCCAGGCCGTTTTCCTTGGCGCGCTCGTACACCACCTGCTGCGCCTTGGCGAAATTGCCCTTCATGTCCTGCGCCCACAGCTTCAGCGCGGCCTGCTGCATGGCGCGGCCATAGGAGAAGCTCAGCGGCCACGGCAGGTTGCCGAGCTGGTGCATCGCGTTGAGGTGCGCGGTGGACTGCTCGTCGGTCTGGCCGCCGGACAGGAACACGATGCCCGGCAGGATCGCCGGCACGGTGCTCTTGAGGCACATCACGGTGGACTCGGCCACTTCCTCGACGCTGGCCTGCTCGTCGCAGTCCTTGCCGGCGATGACCATCGAGGCCTTGAGGATGGTGCCTTCCAGGACCACGTTCTGCTCGTACAGCGCACCGAACAGCGAACGCAGCGTGGCTTCGGTGACCTCGTAGCAGGTCTCGATGTCGTGGTCGCCGTCCATCAGCACTTCCGGCTCCACCATCGGCACCAGGCCCTGCTCCTGGCACAGGGCGGCGTAGCGGGCCAGCGCATGCGCGTTGGTCTCGATGCACACGCCGGACGGGATGTCCTCGCCGATGGTGATGACCGCGCGCCACTTGGCGAAGCGCGCACCGAGCTTGTAGTACTCCTCCAGGCGCGCGCGCAGGCCGTCCAGGCCTTCGGTGATCAGCTCGCCCGGCATGCCGGCCAGCGGATGCGTGCCCTTGTCGACCTTGATGCCGGGAATGATGCCGTGCTCGGCCATGTACTTGGCGAACGGCACGCCGTCCTTGGTCTTCTGGCGGATCGTCTCGTCGTACAGGATCGCGCCGGAGATGTGGTCGCTCAGCTTCGGCGTGGTCAGCAGCAGCTCGCGGTAGGCACGGCGGTTCTCTTCGACATTCTCGATGCCCACGCCGGCGAAGCGCTTGGCGATGGTGCTGGTGGATTCGTCGATCGCGATGATGCCCTTGCCCGGGGCGACCATTGCCTGTGCGGTTTCGGCAAGCTGTTCGATGCTCATACGGTTCCTGATGGCTGCAACGGGGGAACGCCCATTATACCGGGCCGGCCTGCATGCATTCCGTTACCGCCGGCGCTGCAAGCGGTTACAGGCGTAGACCGCATGCAATCGGCGCTTCAGCCAAGCGCGTCGGTCATTGCCTCACGGTGCGCCTCTTCGTTGCCCTGCGCCGTCTGCAGCGGCACAGCGCCCGCGATCGGTGCCTGTGGATGCGTGCCTTGCTCTGCCGGCAGTGCGATGTCGAGCGCATCGAGCAACGGCCGCCAGTCGTCGGCGCTGCGCGCACGGCGGTGCGCCAGCAACGCGGCATGGCGGCGCAGCCCGGGCAACTGCCAGCGCAACTCGCAACAGATGCGATCGACCTCCTCGGCCGCCTCCGGCGCGGCGATCAGCCACGGCAGTTGCTCGACCATCTTGCCGGCGCCCGAGTCGTGGATGGCCATGATGTAGCCCACGATCAACAGCAGCAGATGTTGCAGGGCCGCGCGCTCGTCCTCGCGCAGGTCGCCGCCGCGCTGCAGGCGCAAGGCTTCGTCGCGGGCCCGTTCCAGGCCGTCGAGCAAAGCCGCCACCACCTCGCGCAGGTGCTGCGGATCGTGCGCCGGCGTCGGTTCCAGCGCGCAGTCGCGCAGGCGCTCGGTCAGCAGGTCGACCACGTCGCGCGGGAACTGTCCGGGCACCACGCGCAACGCGATGCGCATCCGCGCCAGCGCCTGCGCATGGCCCTGCTCGCGTTCGAACAAGCCATCCAGCGCTTCGGCGCAGGAGATCAACCGGCCCAACGGCGACAACACCGGCGCGCCGACCGGATAGCCGGAGCCGTCGATGCGCTCGTGGTGCTCGCGCGCGGCGGCGGCCTGTTGCGCCGAGTAGACGCCAGATTCGCCCAGCAACGCGGCGCTGATCACCGGATGCACGCAATGCATGCGCCACTGCACGAAATCCTGCTGCGCCTCCGGCATCTCCAGTACCGCCGGATCCACATACATCTCGCCGAGATCGTGCAGCAGCCCGACCTCCGCGGCCTCGCGCATCGCCGCATCCGAACGCGACAGCAGCGCTGCCAGCCAGGCCACCAGCATCGCCACCCGCACCGCGTGCGAGAACGCGGCCGGCCGGGTCTGGCCGAGCGTGGTCAGCAAGGTGCCCGGCGCGCCCAGCGTGCGCGCGCGGGACAGCGCGGTCATGATCGACGGCACCTCGTCGCCCAGCAGCAGGCGCAGATGCGGGTGTTCGTCCAGCTCACGCTGCGCGGCCAGTTGCACTTCGCTCGGGCGCAGTTCTTCGCAGAACGCCAGCGAGGATTCCAGCGGGCGCAGCAGGCGCCGCGCGATCAGGCGCTCGCGCAGGCCGGCGTTGATGCGCTGGCCCTTGGCGACGAGCAGGATGCCGCGGCGGTCGCGGATGTCTTCGGTGACCACCAGCTCGCGGGTGGCCGAGGCCTGGATCAGGTGTTCAAGGCAATGCGTGCCGGGGCGCTCGGGCAGTTCCAGCCCGAGTTCGGCGTGCGCGCTTGGGGACGTCATGGGGGTGTCGCACGATCAGGGAACGGGAGGGCGCCGCGCCGTTCCATGCGCGATCGAACGGTGTTGCCGACGGTGCGGCGGCCTGGGCCGCCGCACCGCGTCCTTCAGAGTTCGCCCAGGCCGCTGGCGCGGCCGTCCGGGCCGACTTCGAGCAGGCGCAGGGTGTTGGTGGCGCCGTGGGTTTCCATGTGCTCGCCGCTGGTGAACACCACGCGGTCGCCCGGCGCCAGCAGGCCGGCCTCGACCAGCACGCGGATCGCGCCGCGCGCGGCCTCGCGCGGGGTCAGGCCGCGGCTGTCGAAGTTGATCGGGAACACGTCGCGCATCATCGCCATGTGCCGGCGTGCGCCGTCGTGGCGGGTCACCGCGAAGATCGGCGCCTTGGCGCGGAAGCGCGACAGGTAGCGCGGGGTGCCACCGGATTCGGTCATCGCCACGATCGCGCGCACGCCCACGTGCTGGGACAGGAACATCGTCGCCATGGCGATGGCCTGGTCGGCGCGCTCGAGGTTGCGCGGGGCCATGCCGAAGTCGGTTTCGGTCTCGAACTGGCGCTCGGCGCCCAGGCAGATGCGCGCCATCGCCTCGACCGCACGGATCGGATAGGCGCCGGCGGCGCTCTCGGCCGAGAGCATCACCGCGTCGGTGCCGTCGATCACCGAGTTGGCCACGTCCAGCACTTCGGCGCGGGTCGGGATCGGGCTCTCCACCATCGACTGCAGCATCTGCGTGGCGGTGATCACCACTTTGTTCTGCGCCAGCGATTCCTTGATGATTTTCTTCTGCAGGCCGGGCAGTTCGGCGTCGCCGATTTCCACGCCCAGGTCGCCGCGCGCGACCATCACCACGTCCGAGGCCTCGACGATCTCGCTCAGGTTCTCGATCGCCTCGGTACGCTCGATCTTGGACACCAGTGCCGCGTCGCAGCCGTGCGCGCGGGCGATGCGCCGCGCCTCGTTCATGTCCTCGGCGTTGCGGCAGAACGACACCGCGATGAAGTCGACGCCGATCTTGGCGACGATGCCGATCAGTTCCTTGTCGCGCTCGGTCAGCGCGCCCAGCGACAGGCCACCGCCCTGCTTGTTCAGCCCCTTGCGGTCGGACAGCACGCCGTCGTTGAGCACGCTGGTGACGATGCGCTCGCCATTGACCTCGACCACCTTCAGCTGCACCAGGCCGTCGTCGAGCAGCAGCACGTCGCCCGGGGCCACGTCCTGCGGCAGGCCCAGGTAGCTGACCCCGACCTGGCTGGCGTCGCCCGGCGCGGCATTGGCATCGGCGATCAGGTCGAAGCGGTCGCCGAGCTTGAGCGAGACCTTGCCCTGGGCGAAGCGCTCGATGCGGATCTTCGGACCCGGCAGGTCGGCGAGGATGCCGATCTCCGCGCCGACGCGGGCCGCGGCGGCACGCACTTCGGCGGCGCGCTTGGCCTGGCCGGAGGGGTCGCCATGGCTGAAGTTCAGCCGCACCACGTTGACGCCGGCGCGGAACAAATCCTCGAGCACGCCGGGCGGGTCGGTGGCCGGACCGAGGGTGGCGAGAATCTTGGTGCGGCGCTGGCGTTCGATCATGATGGCATCCTTGGAAAAAGCGCTCAAAGCTAGCATACGCGCCCCTCACACAGCATGGCATTTCGGCATAGACGCTCGCCTTGCCCGGCATAGCGAGCGGACAATGCGGGACAGTATGTGGTCATGCCACGCCAACAGGTGTGCCCGTGGACGCTGCGCGGGCGAGCGCAGGCCAGGCGATGCACCATGCGCAGCCAACGCCGTGTGCGCCGGACATGCCGGCGCACGTGCCCGTTCAGGCCGCCACGAGCGCCGGCAGCTGTGCCGGCGCCTGCGCCAGGACATCGGCGCCGGCCTGGCGCAGCTCCTCGGCATCGCCGAAGCCCCACAGCACGCCGATGCTGCGCATGCCGTGATGGCGCGCGCCGTCGATATCCATGCGCCGGTCGCCGATCATGCGGCATTGCGCCGGCACGACCGCGAGCCGCCGCAGCGCCTCGGCGATCAGCTCGGGCTTGGCCCGGCGCGCGCCGTCGTCGCTGGCGCCGACGATCTCCTCGAAGCGCGCGCCGAACGGCAGGTGCTCGACGATGCGCCGCGCGAAGCGCTCGTTCTTCGAGGTCACCACCGCCAGGCGGTGACCGGCGGCGGCGATCGCTTCCACCGCCGCGCCGATGTCCGGAAACACCGTGTGCTCGCGCCAGCCGTGCTGGTCGTAACGCATCCGGTACTCGGAAAGCGCTTGCTCCACCAACGCCTGGTCGCCGTGAAAGTAAGCATTGAAGCTGTCGCGCAGCGGTGGGCCGATCCAGGCCCGCAGCTGCTGCGCATCTGGCACCGGGCGCCCCAGCTTGGCGAAGGCATGATGCAGGCTGCCGACAATGCCGGCCTCCGAATCGACCAGGGTACCGTCCAGGTCGAAGAACAGGACGTCGGCGGCGCTCACGCGCCGCGCGCCTGCAGCGCGGCCACCGCCGGCAGGGTCTTGCCTTCCAGGAATTCCAGGAACGCGCCGCCGCCGGTGGAGATGTAGCTGACCTGCTCGGCGATGCCGTACTTGTCGACCGCGGCCAGGGTGTCGCCGCCGCCGGCGATGGAGAACGCCGACGATGCGGCGATCGCCCGCGCCAGGGTCTCGGTGCCCTTGCCGAAGGCGTCGAACTCGAACACGCCGACCGGGCCGTTCCAGACCACCGTGCCGGCCTTGGCGATCAGCTCGGCGTAGTGCGCGGCGGTCTGCGGGCCGATGTCCAGGATCAGGTCGTCGTCGGCGACGTCGGTGACCGCCTTCACCGTGGCCTCGGCGTCCGGCATGAACTGCTTGGCCACCACCACGTCGCTGGGCAACGGGATCGCCGCGCCGCGCGCATTGGCATCGGCCACGATCTTGCGCGCGGTGTCGAGCAGGTCCGGCTCGCACAGCGACTTGCCGACCGCATGCCCGGCCGCGGCGATGAAGGTGTTGGCGATGCCGCCGCCGACGATCAGTTGATCGACCTTGTCCACCAGGTTGGAGAGCAGCTCCAGCTTGGTCGAGACCTTGCTGCCGGCGACGATCGCCAGCAGCGGCTTGGCCGGCTGCTCCAGCGCCTTGGCCAGCGCATCCAGCTCCGCCATCAGCAGCGGGCCGCCGGCGGCGACCGGGGCGAACTTGATTACGCCATGGGTGGAGGCCTGCGCACGGTGCGCGGTGCCGAAGGCGTCCATCACGAACACGTCGCACAGCGCCGCGTACTTCTTCGCCAGCGCCTCGTCGTCCTTGCCCTCGCCGACGTTCATGCGGCAGTTCTCCAGCAGCACGATCCGCCCCGGCTGCACGTCCACGCCATCGACCCAGTCGCGGATCAGCGGCACGTCGACGCCGAGCAGCGCGGCCAGGCGGATCGCCACCGGCTCCAGCGAATCCTCCTGGGTCCACACGCCTTCCTTGGGCCGTCCAAGGTGCGAGGTCACCATCACCGCCGCGCCCTGCTCCAGCGCGTGCTTGAGCGTCGGCACCGAGGCCAGGATGCGCTGCTCGGAAGTGATCAGGCCATTGTCGATCGGCACATTCAGGTCTTGCCGGATCAGCACGCGCTTGCCGGACAGGTCGAGATCGGTCATTCGCAGGATGGACATGTGATTGCTCGCTTTCGTGGGGTTGCAAAGGGAAAACCGCGCCATCGGTGCAGTATCGGCGTCGGCGACGGAACGTTGGGTGCACGGACGCCGAGCGGGCATCGCGCGGCGGCGAAACCGGCATTGTCCGGCGTTGGCCGCACAGCGGCAAATCGGTGCGGTGGCGCGCGCACGGCGCAGCGTGCGCACGATCGCCAGCGAGTGGATCAGCCCGCGCCGTCGGCGACGCCGGGTTTGCGCAGCAGGCTCAGCGCGAAACCGACCACCAGCAGCGCACCGCCGATCAACAGCGCCCACAGCAGCCAGGTCTTCCAATCGCGCGGCGGTGGCGGCGCCTGCAGTGCCGCGGCGCCAGCCAAGGGCTGCGCCGCGCCGAGGCTGGCGGTGGCCGGTGCCCACTGCGGCCCGCGCTGGGTGCGCAAGGCCTGCAGCGCGGCGGCCAGCGGCGCCGGCGCACGCTGGGTGCGCGCACTGCCGGCGGCCAGCGCATAGGGCGGCGCGCCCTGCGCCAGGAACACCAGCGTCTCCGGCTGATAGCCCAAGCGCAGCGCCGGCCGCTGCCGGCCCGGATCCTGTGCCGCGAGCAGCCGCCAGTAGCGGTCGCGCACCGGCGCGGTCAGCGCCTGCGGCGGCGAACGACTGCCGTCCCCAACTTGGTAGGCCAGCCATGGACCGGCGCGGTCCTGCCACGGTGCCTCGGCGCTGTCGCGGCTCTGCACGCGCCATTCGATCGCATTGTTGCCCGGCAACGCGACATCGATGCGCGTCACCGGGTAGCGGCCCGACGACACGAAGGCATAGCCGTGCTGCGCCGCATCGGTGCTCACCGCGTCAAGTTGCTGCCAATGCCAGTCGGCGGCGACCGGTGCCGGCGCCAGTTCGGCCTCCACCCCGGTCAGCGGCGGCGCGCTGGCGCCGGCCAGCGGCAGCAGGCGCAGGTAGCGCACCTGGCGGCCGATGGGAATGCGCAGCTGCTGCAGGCGATGCCCCTGGTTGGCCAGGTCGACCAGGGTCGCATCGGCCACCAGCACCTCCCAGTCGCGCAGATCGTCGCTGCCTTCGACCCGGTAGCGGGCCTGTTGCGGCTGTGCAGCCGCGGCCCATTGCAGCGACAGCGCGCGCAGCGGTACATGCAGCGCGCTGGCATCGACCAGCCAGCCGGCAGTGCCAGTATCGGATTCGCCGCCGGCCACGCGGGTCTGGATGCGACGCACGCTGCCGTCGCGGTCGCGTTCGGCGATCAGCTCCAGGTCCGCTGCGCGCCCGTCGCGCGAGGCCAGCAGCGGGAACCACGGCAACGGCTGCCGGCGCGGCGCGGTCTCGGCCTGCTCGGCGGCGAACAGGGCCGCCGGCAACGGATCGCCCGCGGCATTGAACACCTCCACGTCGCCCAGCGAGGCGCGCTGCGCGCTGCGGTAGACCGCATCGTCGAGCTGCACGCGATAGGCGCCGGCATCGGCATCCTGCAGGGTCAGCGGCCACTGCTGGGCATAGTCGTCGCGCTGACTGGCGGCGAACACGCACAGCGGCAACCCGGCCAGCAACAGCGGGAACAACGCACGTCGGATCATGGGATGGCCTCCTCGGCCGGTTCGGCGGCGCGCGGCGGCGCCGGCGCCAGATAGCCGACCACCGTACACAACAGCCCGTAGGCGATGAACGAGGCGATCCCGGCAACGTTGCCGAGGTTGCCGCGATCCACCAGCAGCAGCTTGCCCAGCACCACCGCCATCAACACCGCACCGGCCAGCCACAGGCCGCGCTGGCCGCGCCGCGAGCCCAGCACCCAGCCGAGCACGCCCAGCACGCTCCAGACCACCGTCAGACTGGTCTGCGCCACGCCATCGCGGAGTACGCCGGGCCACGGCACCGCCGCCCAGTAGTGCACCGCATGCAGGGTCACACTGGTGATCCACAGGAAACCGGCAGCGGCCAGCAGGTGCGTGCGCCAGGGCCGCAGCAGCGCCGGCAGTTCCGGGCTGCGGGTCCAGCGCACGCCCAGCACCAGCAACGCCAGCTGGGTCAGTTCCAGCGGGTTGAGCACCGGCACCCACGGCAACGGCGCACTGTCGCCGGGCCGGCCCAGGCTGTACAGCCAGGCCACCGCGAGCAGGCCGAAGTAGGTGCTCTGCAACGCCGTGCGCCACGGCGCGAACGCCGCCCCCAGCGGCGCCGCCAGCCAGTTCCAGCGCCACAGCGACAGCGCCGCGACCAGCAGCCAGGGCGCCACCAGCAGCATCCAGCGCCAGCCGGCGGCGAGGCCGCTGTGCAGCGCCAGCCAGCCGCACAGCAAGGTGGCCACGATCGGCCACACCAGCCACCACACGAACTGCGCCGCGCGCGCCACGCCGCCGCCGCTGTCGCGCAGGCACAGCAGGCTGCGCACGCCGAGCACGGCGTACAGCGCCCAGGCCCAGGCGCCATGCCCGGCGAACGGTTGCCCGTGCGCATCGGCCTGCCAGGCCGCCAGCGGCACCGCCAATGCCAGGCCGCCCAGCGTGGTCGCGGCCAGTGCCGGTGCCGGCCAGCGCCGCTGCGCTTCGGCGGCGAGCCAGCCGCTGATCGCGACCCAGGCCAGCAACACATCGGCGCGCGCATCGGCGTCGACGAAGCGCAGGATCTCGGCAACGCCGATGCCGCACCACCAGGCCAGTCCCCACAGGTAGTAGCCCAGCGCCGGCATGGCGGCCCGCTCACGGCGGTAGCACCAGGCGCTGACGAAGCCGGCCAGGGCCAGCAGCAGCGCGCTCATGCAGGTGGCATTGGCCACAGCCTGGGTGTCGTGCACCGCCGCGTCCAGGCCCAGGGTGAAGCCGAATGCGGCCGCCAGTTGCAGCCCGGCGCCGCTGAGCTGCGGCAGCCAGCGCCGCTGGCGCAGGCCCAGCCACACCAGCGCCGCCCCCTCCAGCGCGAAGACGCTGGCGGTGGCCCGCGCGGACAATGCCAAGGGGACCGCGAGCGTGGCGAAGCCCACCGCCAGCACCGCATACGCCTGCCCCAGCAGCGCGAAGCGGGCGCGCCGGATCAGCGCCGCCGCCAGCAGCGCATAGAGCGCCGCCAGGCCCAGTGCGCACAAGGCCAGCGGCATGCGCTCGCCGCGCAGCAGCCCCGCCTGCAGCGAAAACGCGATCAGCGGCGTGCCGAACAGCAGGCTGCCATCGATCAGCGTACTGCGCGTGGCCTCCTGGCGCCGCGCGTACAGGATCGGGATCAGCAGGTAGAAGGCGAAGAACAGCAGCAGGAAGGGTTCGGTGCTGGCGAACTTGTCCGGCCGGTACTGCAACACGCCCCACAGCGTGCCGATGCCGAAGGTGAAGCCGAACCCGAGCAGGTTCAGCACCCGCCACGGCCGGTACCAGGCGATCGCGAATACCGCCGCGTTGAGCAGCGCGTAGTAGGAGAACAGCGCGACATGGTTGCCGCTGCCGGTGGACAGCCACAGCGGCGCGAGGAAGCCGGCCAGCGTGCCCAGTACCGCCAGCGTGCTCGAGTCCTGCGCCACCGCCAGCACGCACATGCCCGCGACCAGGGCGATGCTCAGCGCCAGCGCCGCGCCGGCGGGAATCAGCCCGGACAGTTTGAATGCGGCGAACACGGTCAGCAGCAACACGCCGATCGCCCCGCCCTGCAGCGCCAGCGCAAAGCTGCGCTTGCGCGTGCGCTGGTGCCAGCCGAAGGCCAGGCCGGCCAGCGACGCGGCGGCGATGCCGGCGTAGCGCAGCTCGATCGGCATGCGCAACCAGCCCTGGTCGCCGGCGTACTTCAGCAGTGCGGCGACGCCGGCCAGCAGCACCAGCATGCCGATCTTGACCGGCACGTTGCCCTCGGTGAACCAGCGTTTGATCCCGCCCAGCAGCCGCTCGATCGGATCAGGCCGATGCAGCGCGTTGATCGCGGCGCTAGCGGCGGCCCGCGCCTGCGCCTGCTCCCGCTCGGCTCGTTCGACTGCGGCGGCCAGCGTCGCGAAATCGTCGGCCTGCGGCGGCACCGGCAAGGGCGGCGGCAGCGGCGGCGGCACGCCGGCATCCTCCGCGACCTGGTGCGGACGCGCGAGATCGAGGGACGCCGCGATCGGCAAGCCCTCGGCCTCCACCTCGGGTTCGGCGGCAGCATCGGACTCCCCGGCCGCGGCCACGGGGCCGACCCAGGCCGTCGCAGGTGCCGCCGGGGCGGCGGCCATCCGTGCGACCTGCGCTTCCAGCGCGGCGAGCCGCTGGCGCAGGCGCGACTGCCCGACCAGGGCCACGATCAACAGTACCGGCACCGCCAGCACCGCCAACACCACCAGCACGATCAACATCTCCATTCGGCTCGCATCTCCACAGCGGTGGCGCCGCGCCCCTGGCGCGTGTCCGGTGCCCGGCGGCGCCGGACCTGGCGCAGATGGTAGACGTTTTCGGTGCCGGCATCGGCGCTGGGCCGGGCCGCAACCCAGGCAGGGCAAGGCCCGGCGTTCCGACGAACGGTCTTCACGCCACCCTCAAGGCGTCAGATCGACGGCCGCTACACCCCTTACCACGTCGTGCGTCTGCTGTTCCCTCCCACCCCACCGGCAGCATGAATGAACCTACCCGCCCACCCCGCCGAAGCGGGGATCGATGACCATATCCGCTCGGTGGTCGGCCTGTCCGACCAGTTGCTTGGCCAACTGCGCCGCTCGTTGCAGGGCATCGACGCGATCAACCGCACCACCCACATGATCTCGATGAACGCGCGCATCGAATCGGCGCGGATCGGCGCCGCCGGACGCGGCTTCAGCGTCATCGCACAGGAAATGGACGGGCTGTCGCGGCGCGTGGCCGAGGCCACCCAGGACCTGGACAAGGTCGCCGCGCGCACCAGCGCCGAGATGCGGCAAACCCTGGGCCGGCTGCAGGACGACGTGCGCCGCACGCGGCTGAGCGAACTGGCGCTGAGCAACATCGACCTGATCGACCGCAATCTCTACGAGCGCAGTTGCGACGTGCGCTGGTGGGCCACCGACGCCGCGGTGGTGGCGGCGGCGCGCGCCGACAGCGACGCCGAGGCGCTGGCCTACGCCTCGCGGCGCATGGGCCAGATCCTGGATTCGTACACGGTCTACTTCGACCTGATCCTCGCCGGCAGCGATGGCCGCATCCGCGCCAACGGCCGGCCGCGGCAGTTCGCCTCGGCCGGCAGCGACGTCTCCACGCAGCCGTGGTTCGAGCAGGCCATGCGCACCCGCAGCGGCGAGGATTTCAGCTTCCAGGGCGTGCATGCCAGTGCGCTGGCCGATGGCGAGCGAGTGCTGGTGTACGCGTGCACGGTCCGCGAGGGCGGCCGCATCGATGGCCGCGTGCTGGGCGTGCTGGGCATCGTGTTCCGCTGGGACGCGCTGGCGCAGACGATCGTGCAGCGCACGCCGTTGTCCGAATCCGAATGGGGCCGCAGCCGCGTCTGCATCGTCGATGCGCAGGGCCACGTCTTGGCCGACTCGGCCGGGCGCATGCTGCAGGACCGGATCGACTTCGACGGCCGCGACGCCTTGTTCAAGCAGCCGCGCGGCGCCATGCTGATCGACCTCGACGGCCGGCCGCACTGCATCGCGCATGCCGCCTCGCCCGGCTACGAAACCTACCGCACCGGCTGGCACTCGCTGATCCTGCAAGCGCTGTAGTCCGCACGCGACGCACGGCGTCCTGCGCGAAAAAGCGGCAGCGGATCACAGCGCAACGCGCGCCGCGTGGACACGGTACGCGAGCGGCGGCATGCCGCATCGCGTTCGCGCTCCCGGCCATCGGCATCGCCGACAAAGGTGTCGTCGCTGCCTGAATGCCGCCGCGTGCTGTATTGACGGCGTCATTTCGCCATGCCTAAGCTCGTTGCGCCGCGCTGATGCCGGACCGACGCATCGCCTCGACGGCGACCGGTGCACGCTGGATTGCAGACGCCACTCCCCAGGTAAACGGACATGACCATGAAACCCTTTCGCACCCTGCTGATCTCGGCCCTGCTGGCCGCGTCCTTCGCCGCTCCCGCCCTGGCCGAGAAGGTCGACAATCCGGATCTCTACACCCCCGATGCGGTCAAGAAGAACATCGTCATCGGCAAGACCACCAGGGAGCAGGTGCGCGCCGTCTATGGCGAGCCCACCTACGTCTCCAGGACGTCCGGCAAGGAAGGCGGTTACGAGAAATCGTGGAGCTATCGCCCCAGCGAATCGCACGGCGAGAAGGCACGCAAGACCGCGACCGGCCTGCTGAAGCGGATGCTGCCCGGTTACTACACCGGCCCGGCGATCAACGAGGCGCAGGAGCATGGCGTCGGCGCGCGCAACGTCAAGTCGTACGACCTTGAAGTGGAATTCGATGCCAAGGGCGTGGTCACCGATTATCAGCAGAGCGAGAGCAACGTCTCCAAGGACGCGCTGTAACGGCGATCGGGATGGTGGAGGCGGCGCGGATCGCGCCGCTTCCGCCCGCTGCATCCGGGCCGCCGTCGCGGCGGGCAAGCCCATCGCAGCACATCTGCCAGAACACAAAAAGGAGCGCCGAGGCGCTCCTTTTTGTTTGCATCCGTTCGCTGGTGGCGTGTGTGCCTCCTGCCAACGGCGGCAGGAGGCAGCGGCGCTGCCGCAAGGCCGCGTCGCCCGCCACCGGCGGACGACGCGCGGCGGGTTACTTCGCCACCACCTTGACCATTTCCAGGCACTTGTTGGAATAGCCCCACTCGTTGTCGTACCAGGACACCAGCTTGACGAAGGTGCCGTCCAGGGCGATGCCGGCATCGGCATCGAAGATCGAGGTGCGCGCGTCGCCGCGGAAATCGGTGGCCACCACCTTGTCCTCGGTGTAGCCGAGGATGCCCTTCAGCGCGCCTTCGCTCTGCGCCTTCACCTCGGCGCAGATCTCGGCGTAGGTGGCCGGCTTCTCCAGTTCCACGGTCAGGTCGACCACCGACACGTCCGAGGTCGGCACGCGGAAGCTCATGCCGGTGAGCTTCTTGTTCAATTCCGGGATCACCACGCCGACCGCCTTGGCCGCGCCGGTGCTGGACGGGATGATGTTCTCCAGGATGCCGCGGCCGCCGCGCCAGTCCTTGTTGCTCGGGCCGTCCACGGTCTTCTGCGTGGCGGTGGCCGCGTGCACGGTGGTCATCAGGCCGCGCTTGATGCCCCACTTGTCGTTGATCACCTTGGCCAGCGGCGCCAGGCAGTTGGTGGTGCAGCTGGCGTTGGAGACGATGGCCTGGCCGGCATAGGTGCTGTCGTTGACGCCATAGACGAACATCGGCGTGTCGTCCTTCGACGGCGCCGACAGGATCACCTTCTTGGCGCCGGCGTCCAGATGCTTCTGCGCCGTTTCCTTGGTCAGGAACAGGCCGGTGGATTCGATCACCACGTCCACGCCGACCTCGCCCCACTTCAGCGCCGCCGGATCGCGTTCCTGGGTCAGGCGGATCTTCTTGCCGTTGACCAGCAGGTGGTTGCCGTCGACGGACACCTCCGCCTGGAAGCGGCCGTGCACGGAGTCGTACTGCAGCATGTAGGCCAGATAATCCGGCTCCAGCAGGTCGTTGATGGCGACGATCTCGATGTCGCTGCCGAAATTCTGCACTGCCGAGCGCAGCACGTTGCGCCCGATGCGACCGAAACCGTTGATGCCGACCTTGATTGCCATTTCAGTAGCTCCTGCGGCCGCGCCTGGCGCGGCGGATGGAAGGGGAAATCCCATTCTAGCAGGCCGGCCGCGCCGCGCCGGACGCGCCGGTTTGATCAGGATCAAGGCGGCACGGGCGGGCGCGCCGGACACTGCGGCCACACCCAATCGAGACTCCACCATGCGTACCCCCTCCCCCCTCCTGCTCACCGGCCTGGCCGCCGCCCTGACCCTGTGCGCCCTGCCGGCACTGGCGCAATCCCAAGGCGACTGGACCATCGGCATCGGCGCCCACCAGGTCAACCCGAAGTCCGACAACGGCACGCTGGCCGGCGGCACCCTGCCGTTGCGCATCGACAGCAACATCCGCCCGACGGTGACCTTCGAGTACTTCGTGCACCAGGACCTGGGCGTGGAAGTGCTGGCCGCGCTGCCGTTCGAGCACGACATCAGCGTCAAGGGCGTGGGCAAGGTCGGCAGCACCAAGCACCTGCCGCCGGTGGTGTCGTTGCAGTACCACTTCAACAGTGCCGGCAAGGTCGCGCCCTTCATCGGCGCCGGCCTCAACTACACCACCTTCTTCAGCGAGAAGACCACCGGCGCGCTGGCCGGCAGCAAGCTGAAGCTGGACGACTCCTGGGGCCTGGCCGCGCACGCCGGTGTGGATATCGCCCTCACAGACAAGTCGGCACTGCGCGTGGACATGCGCTGGATCGACATCGACAGCAAGGTCAAGGTCAACGGCAGCGACCTGGGCACCGCGCACATCGACCCGCTGGTGTACGGGCTGGCCTACGTGATGAAGTTCTGAGGCGGGCACCGGCGCCGCTGCGACCTGCGGCGCCGCGCGTCGCAACGGCGCCATCTCGTGCGTGGCCGCCTAGGTCGACGCGGCGTGCCATGCAAGCGGTAGCCCCGGAGCGCAGCGCGTCCGCGGCGCTTCTCTGGCAGACTACGCGCCACACGGATGTGGATCGGCGCCCGCCGGGCCGACACGGGGTTCGCATCCGCCCACTCGTCGTCCACCGGGGTCTCCCATGCCGCCACGCCTGTTCCGTCGCCTTGCCGTCGCCGCCCTCGCCAGCATCGCCCTGCCCGCCGCGGCGCAATCGGCCGGCCATTTCACCACCAGCTACGGCCTGCACGGCATGGTGCCGGGCGGCTCCAATGGCACGCTGCGCGGCAGCGACCAGCGCTTCGACGCTGATACCGCGCCGGCCGTGTCGTTCAGTTACGAATACTTCTTCCGCGGCAACCTCGGCGTGGAGATCCAGGGCCTGGTCGGCCAGCAGAAGATCGGCGTGGACCGCGGCGGCGACATCGGCAGCGCCTGGATGCTGTCGCCCACCATCTCGCTGCAGTACCACTTCAACGGCAACGGCGACATCTCCCCGTTCGTCGGCGCCGGCCTCAACTACACCGCCTTCCTCGGCAGCGACGGCAAGGGCGCGTTTTCGTCCAATGACGTGAAGTTCAAGGACAGCATCGGCCCGGCACTGCATACGGGCGTGGACTTCGCCGTGGGCGAGCGCAGCGCGATCCGCGTGGACGCACGCTGGACCGGCATGCGCAGCGACGTGGAGGTGGATGGCAGCAAGCTCGGCAAGGCCAAGCTCGATCCGGTCACCTACGGCGTCGCCTACCTGATGTACTTCTGAGCCCGCGCATCGGGCCGCGTCCGCGGACGCGGCCTGGAGCGGCTGGCCTACCTGCTGCGCGGCGTTGTCCGCCACGCTGAGCGGCAGCGCAACGGGGACCCGGCACGGGTCATGGCCGCGTCGTCGGCGCCGGCTAGAATCCGCGCATGAAAACCTCTTCCCTCGTTTGCACCGTGCTCGCCGCGGCCCTCGCCGCCGCACCGTCCGCCGCCTTCGCCTGGGGCCCGCTGGGCCACCGCCTGGTCGCCGATCTCGCCGACACCCAACTCACTCCGCAAGCCCGCGCACAGGTCCAGACCCTGCTGCAGGGCGAACCCGACCCGACCCTGGCCGGCGTGGCCAACTGGGCCGACCAGCTGCGCGAACACGATCCCGACCTGGGCAAGCGCAGCGCGCGCTGGCACTACGTCAATCTGGCCGAAAACGACTGCCACTACGAACAGACCCGTGACTGCCCGGATGGCAACTGCGCGGTCGAGGCGCTGCGCCGCCAGACCGCGATCCTCGCCGACCGCAGCCAGCCGCAGGCCGCGCGCGCGCAGGCACTGAAGTTCGTCGTGCATTTCGCCGGTGACGTGCAGCAGCCGCTGCATGCCGGCTACGCCCGCGACAAGGGCGCCAACACCGTGCAGATCCAGTTCGAAGGCAAGGGCACCAATCTGCACGCGCTGTGGGACAGCGGCCTGCTGCGCAGCCGCGGGCTGGACGAACAGGCCTACCTGGCCGAGCTGGAAAAGCAGCCATTGCCGGCGCCATCGCCGGCCGGCAGCGCGTTGCCGCCGCCGGCGGCCGCCTGGGCCGAGGCCTCCTGCAAGATCATGATGCGCCCGGGCTTCTATCCACCTGGCGCCAAGCTGCCGGCCGATTACGTGACGACCTGGCGCCCGGTCGCCGAGGCGCAGTTGCGCCAGGCCGGTGCCGATCTGGCGGCGACCTTGAACGCAGCGCTCGGCAAGTAAGCGCGGCGCACAGTGTAGGAGCGGCTTCAGCCGCGATGGGCTTTCCTAGGCAAGCCCATCGCGGCTGAAGCCGCTCCTACAAAAGCAATTACGCCACACCTAGCTGCGCCCGCGCCCAGCGCACGATCTCGGCCGTGCCGATGGCGCCGCTGTGGCGGCCAAGTTCGCGGCCCTGGCGCAGCAGCAGCAAGGTCGGAATGCTGCGAATCCCGAAGCGCCCGGCCAACGCCGGCTGCGCGTCGCTGTCGAGCTTGCCCAGGCGCAACCGCGGCTCCAATTGCGCCGCGGCAGCGGCGAAATGCGGGGCCATGGTCCGGCACGGGCCACACCACGGCGCCCAGACGTCCACCAGCAACGGCAGGTCGCTGCGCTCGGCGTGGGCAGCGAAGCTGTCCACGGTCAGCGTCACTGGCGTGGCGTCGAACAAGGCGCGATGACAGCGCCCGCACTGCGGGGACGCCGCCAGCTTCTCGCCCGGCACGCGGTTGAGTGCTGCGCAGTGCGGGCAGGCGACATGGAGCGGCTCGCTCATGCCCCGGCCTCGATGCTCTTGTCGCCGAGCAGCACGGTGCCTTGCGCATCCTTGACCGTCACCTGCACGTCGATGCCCTGGCGCACGCTCTCGGTGACCACGCAGAACTGCTCGAACTGGGCCAGGATCCGCTCCAACTGCGCATAGTCTTGGTTGGCGCCGGGCAACTGCAGTTCCACCGACGCCTGCGGAATGCGCCAGAACCCTTCCGGGTTGCGCATCGGCGTGGCGGTGATGTGCGCGACCACGCCGGCCGGATCGTTCTTGTACTTGCGCATCGCGAACAGCAGGCTGGCCGCCAGGCAATTGGCGATGCCGGCGAGCAAGATCCGCGAAGGATTGGGACCGCGCTCCTGGCCCAGCGGCGCGGTTTCGTCGCTCAGCCAGGAGTCCAGCGCGGTTTCGTCGAAGCGGATGCGGAACGCGAAGTCCGTGGCCTGCTCCAGGGTGACGCGGATCGGATCGCCGATGGGCATGGCGGAAGCTCCACTGCGAAGAAAGGGACGTTCGACTCTACGCCGGCACGGGTAACGGCATGTGGACACAGCGTCGTGCTCACGCCGCCGCTGCGCGCCGCGCCAGCGGGTAGTACAAGAGCGGGATGACCAGCAGGGTCAGCGCGGTGCTGACCAGGATGCCGAACAGCAGCGCCACCGCCAGGCCGTTGAAGATCGGATCGTCGAGGATGAACAGCGCGCCCAGCATCGCCGCCAGGCCGGTCAGCACGATCGGCGGCGCGCGCACCGCACAGGCCTCGATCACCGCCTGTTCGGCGCTGCGTCCCTGCGCCAAGGCATGACGGATGAAGTCCACCAGCAGGATCGAATTGCGCACGATGATGCCGGCCAGGGCGATCATGCCGATCATGCTGGTCGCGGTGAACTGCGTGCCCAGCAGCGCGTGGCCCGGCATCACCCCGATCACCGTCAGCGGAATCGGCGCCATGATCACCAGCGGCAGCAGATAGCTGCGGAACTGCGCCACCACCAGCAGATAGATCAGCAACAGGCCCACCGCGTAGGCAATGCCCATGTCGCGGAAGGTCTCGTAGGTGATCTGCCATTCGCCGTCCCATTTCACCGCGAAGTCGGCGGTGTCGGCCGGCGGCGCGATGAAATGCTGCTGCAGCGCCTGGCCGCCGAGCGGGTGCCGGCGCAGTTGCCCGACCAGGTCGAACATGCCGTACAACGGGCTGTCCAGGCGCCCGGCCTCGTCGCCGGTGACGTACACCACCGGCCGCAGATCCTTGTGCGCGATGCTGTCGTCCCAGGGCAGGCGCTGCACTGTCACCAGTGCCGACAGCGGCAGCAGTTGTCCGTCGCCGCCGCGCACGCGCAACGCCAGCAAGCGGGCACTGGCGGCCTGCGCGGCGGCCGGCAGGCGCAGCCGCACCGGCTGTGCGACCTTGGAGGCGCCATCGTGCAGCCAGGTGACGTCCAGGCCCTGCACCGCCGTGCTCAGGGCGTCGGCGATGGCCGCCTGGCTCACGCCCAGGCGCGCGGCACGTACGCGGTCGACCACCAGCGTTTCGCGGGTGGCCGCACTCTCCACGCTGGTGTCGACATCGACCACGTTCGGCGTGTGCAGGAAGCGCCGCGCCAGCGCCAGCGCGAGCTGGCGGCTGCGCGGATAGTCCGGCCCGTACACCTCGGCCACCAGCGGTGACAGCACCGGCGGCCCCGGCGGCACCTCCACCACCTTCAGCGAGGCGCCATACCGGCGTGCGATCGCCGCCAGCGGCGGCCGCAGCGTGCGGGCGATGGCATGGCTGTGGCGCGTGCGCTGGTGTTTGTCGACCAGGTTCACCTGCAGGTCGCCGACGTTGTTGCCGCTTCGCAGGAAGTACTGCCGCACCAGGCCATTGAAGTTGACCGGCGCCGAGGTACCGGCATAGCCCTGGTAGTCGTGCACTTCAGGCGTGCGGTCGAGCACCCCGGCCAGGTCCACCAGCAACGCATCGGTGTTCTGCAGCGTGCTGCCTTCGGGCAGGTCGACCACGATCTGCAGTTCGGACTTGTCGTCGAACGGCAGCATCTTCAGCACCACCCATTGCAGTCCGACCAGGCCCATCGCGGCCAGCAGCAGCGCCGCGATGCCGGCGAACAGCCAGCCGCGCCGGCGCGCGCCGCGCACCGGATCCAGGAAGGGGTGCAACAAGCGCACGAACAGGCGCTGCAGGCGCGGCGGCGCGTCGCCACCGGCCTCTGCCTGCGCGGCGCGTGCCGGCACATGCCGCTTCAACAGCTTCAGCGCCAGCCACGGCGTCACCACCAGCGCGATCGCCAGCGACAGCAGCATGCCGACCGAGGCGTTGATCGGAATCGGCCGCATGTACGGCCCCATCAGGCCGCTGACGAAGGCCATCGGCATCAGCGCCGCGATCACGGTGAAGGTGGCGAGGATGGTCGGGCCGCCGACCTCGTCCACCGCCGGCGGGATCGCCTCGCGCGAGGTCTTGCCGCCGGCGCGCAGATGGCGGTGGATGTTCTCGACGACCACGATGGCGTCGTCGACCAGGATGCCGATGGAGAAGATCAGCGCGAACAGCGACACGCGATTGAGGGTGAAACCCATCGCCCACGAGGCGAACAGCGTCAGCGCCAGGGTCAGCACCACCGCGCTGCCGACCACGATGGCCTCGCGCCAGCCCAGCGCGAACAGCACCAGCAGCATCACCGAGGCGGTGGCGAACACCAGCTTGTGGATCAGCTTGGCGGCCTTGGCCGCTGCGCTGGCGCCGTAGTCGCGCGTGATCTCTGCATGCACGCCCTGCGGCAGCAGTTCGCCGCGCAAGGCCTGCAGGCGCGCGCCCACCGCGCGGGTGAGCGCAGAGGCGTCGCTGCCAGGCTTCTTGGCGATGGCCAGGGTCACCGCCGGCGCGCGCCCCTGCGCCGGGCCACCATGCGCGGGCGGCGCGCCGTACCACACGTAGGCCGTGGGCAGGTCGGCACCGGCCTGAATCTGGGCCACATCGCGCAACTGCAGCGGCTGGCCGTCGTGCACGCCGATCACCAGTTCGCGCACGGCGTCGGCGTCGGCCAGGAACCGTCCGGCGCTGAGCGGCACCGCGCGGCCGCCGCCGATGCGGTCGCCGAGCGGGCGCACCACGTTCGCGCCCTGCAACGCCTGGCCGAGGTCGGCCACGGTCAGGTCGTAGGCGGCCAGCCGCGCCGGGTCCAGGGTCACCGTGACCACCCGCGGCGGCGCGCCGATGCTGTAGATGTCGCGGGTGCCGGGAATGCGCTTGAGCTCGGTTTCCAGGGTACGCGCGATCTCGCCGAGGTCGGCGGCGCTGCGCTGCGGATCGTCGCTCCACAGGGTCACGCTCATCACCGGCACGTCGTCGATGCCCTTGGGCTTGATCAGCGGCGCGCTCGCGCCCATCCGCGTCGGCAGCACGTCGAGATTGGAATACACCTGGTTGTACAGGCGCACCAGCGCGGCCTGGCGCGGCACCCCGACCTGGAATTCGACGGTCAGCACCGCCTGCCCGGGACGGCTCACCGAGTACACGTGCTTGATGCCTTCGATCTCGTCGAGCTTCTGTTCCAGCGGCGTGCTCAGCAGCTGTTCGACCTCGCGCGCATCGGCGCCCGGCAGCGACACGAACACGTTGGCCATGGTCACGTCGATCTGCGGTTCTTCCTCGCGCGGGGTGATCGCCACCGCCGCCAGGCCGAGCAGCAGGCAGAGCAGGGCCAGCACCGGCGTCAGCGGATTGGCCTGGAAGAACGCCGCCAGGCGGCCGGACATCCCGAAACCCGCGTCCATCTCAGCGCTCCGCCAGCGCGCGCCGTTGCGCCGCCAGCGCCTGCCCCGCGGCGGCCGGGTCGCGCGCCACCCGCTCGCCCGCGCGCAGCCCGGCCAACACTTCCACGTGCTGCGCGTCACGGCGCCCGATCCGCAGCTGGCGCAGGCTCAGCCGCCCGTCGGCCAGGACATAGGCCGCGCTGAGTTCGCCCCGCTGCAGCAGTGCCGAGGCCGGCATGCTCAACGGCATGGCGTCCGTGGCATCGCCGCCGGCCAGCGCAAAGCCGACCTTGGCCGTGGTGCCGGGTGCAGGAGCCGGCTGCAGCTGCGGCAGCGGCACCCGCACCGTTACGCTGTGGCTGCGCGGATCGGCGGTGGGGAACACCGCCACCTGCGGGACCTGCAGGCTGCGTCCATCGTCCAGCCGCACTTGCGCGCGCGGCGCGGCGCGGATCGCCTCCGCGTCGGACTGCGGCACCTGCACCTCGATGCGCTGCGCGCCAGGCACGTACAGCGACAGCAACGCCTGCCCGGCCGCCACCGCCTCGCCCGGCTGCACCTGGCGCGCGCTGATCACCCCGGCGAACGGCGCGCGCACCACCGTGTAGTCGGCCGGCTGTTGCGCCCGGGCCAGCTGCGCGGCGGCCGCAGCGCGGGCCGCACGTGCCGCATCGCGCGTGGCGCGGGCCTGATCCAGTTGCGCGCGCGACACGTACTGCGCATCGGCCAGGGCGGCATAGCGGCGGTAGCTGGCCTCGGCCTCGCCGGCGCTGGCCGTCGCGGCGCGCAACTGCGCCTGCGCACTGTCCACGCCGGCACGCTGCTCCACCGCGCTGAGTTGCAGCAGCACCTGGCCGGCGGCGACCCGGTCGCCCACGTCCACTGCGACGCTGCGCACGCGACCGCCGGTCTGCGCGCTCAGCTCGGCGTATTCCACTGCGGCGACGACCCCATCCCAGGTGCGCGACACCGCGTCGGCCGGCATCACCGTTGCCGTCGCCAATGCCGGCAATGGCGGCGGCACCATCGCAGCGGCCTCGTGGCGGCAGCCGGCGAGCGTCAGGACCGCGAGCGCCACCAACGCGGGAGCCACCCAGGCCACGCCTGCGCGCCGACGCAGCGGCGCGGCATCGGCCTGCGCTGGCCGCCGCACGCGTTCCATGATCCCGGCGCCGCCGCTTGGCCCAGCCTGCACACCCATGTCGAACTCCTGGAAAGGCGCGCGTTCGCGCCGTCGGCGGGCGGCTCCATGACAGCGGAGCCGGTCGCGGCCGCCCTAGGCTGGCCGCGAGATAAATTAGAATTTTCTTATATTAGAGTCAACTGATATGATGGACTCACTTTCCCGCCGAGCACCCCCAATGCCCGCCTCCTCCGCCCAAGCCCTGGTCGACCGCGCACGCGCGCAGATCCACGAAACCCCTGTCCACACCGATGCCGCCGCCACGCCACTGCCCGGCGAATGGATCATCGACGTGCGCGAACCCGGCGAGTTCGCCATGGGCCACCTGCCCAACGCGATCAACATCCCGCGCGGCATCCTCGAATTCCGCCTCGATGCCGATCCGGCGCTGGCCCGACGCGACCAGCCGATCCTGCTGTACTGCGCCAGCGGCGGCCGTTCCACCCTGGCGGCGCTGAGCCTGCAGCACCTGGGCTACACCGCGGTGCGCTCGCTCACCGGCGGCTTCCTGGGCTGGACCGCGGCCGGCGGCCCGGTCGATTTCTGAGCCCATGCCGCGCCGCGCCGCAACCGCCCTGGACCCTGCCGCGATGCGCGCGCACGCCAGCGAGGCGGCGCGCCTGCTGAAGGCGCTCGGCAACGAGAAGCGGCTGCTGCTGCTGTGCCTGCTGGTGGACCACGAGCAATCGGTCGGCGAGCTCAATGCGCGCGTGGAGCTGAGCCAGTCGGCGCTGTCGCAACACCTGGCGCTGCTGCGCGAGGATGGACTGGTGCAGACCCGTCGCGATGGCCAGACCATCTATTATTCGCTGGTGCCCGGCCCGGTGCAGCGCATCCTCGAGGTGCTGCACGGCATCTACTGCAGCGCCGCGCCACCTGCCGCCACCAGGAGCGATCGATGAGCCAGCATCCGCACGTCCATCCCTTTCACCACGCCGGTTCCGGCACCTGGAGCTACGTGGTCGAGGACGGCCACGACGCCGCGGTGATCGACCCGGTGGTGGGTTACGACCCGCAGACCGGCGCACTGGACGACGCGCCGGCGCAGGCGCTGGCCGCGTACCTGGGTGAGCGTGGACTGCACCTGCGCTGGATCCTCGAGACCCACGCCCACGCCGATCACGTGTCCGCCGCGCAGTGGTTCAAGCAGCGCTGGCCGCAGGCGACGCTGGCGATCGGCGACGGCATCCGCGAGGTTCGCGCCCGTTTCGCGCCGCAGTTCGGCCTGGACACCGAGGCGCAGGCGCGCTGCGGCTTCGATCATCTGTTCGCCGATGGCGAGCGCTTTGCGATCGGCGGATTGCAGGCGCAGGTGATCGCCGTGCCCGGCCACACCGGCGACAGCGTCGCCTACCTGATCGGCGATGCGCTGTTCCCGGGCGATTCGCTGTTCATGCCCGACAGCGGCACCGCGCGCTGCGATTTTCCCGGCGGCGACGCGGCCACGCTGTACCGCTCGATCCAGCGGCTGTACGCGTTGCCGGAGGCGACCCGCGTGTTCGTGTGCCACGACTACGGCGCCGGCGGCCGCGCGGTGGCCTGCCAGACCAGCATCGGCGAACAGCGCCGCGCCAACATCCACGTGCGCGACGGCATCGACGAAGCGGCCTTCGTGGCCTTGCGCCAGGCGCGCGATGCGACCCTGTCCGAGCCGCGGCTGATGCAGCCGTCGGTGCGCGCCAATATCCAGGCCGGCCGCACCGACGATCTGGCGCCGCCAGCGGCGTGAGCAGGCAGCGCGCCGCGGGCGCGCTAGGATGCGGATCTGCGGCAGCGCCGTGCGACGGCGGTCGCGCGCACCGCCGCGCTCTGCCGCAACGCCTCCCCCGCCCCCGCTGGAGTGACCCATGACCCGACCGCTGCGCCGCCTGCTCTGCCTGTGCACGCTGATCGTCGCCACCGCGATCGCCCCCGTCTCGGCACAGACGCCGCTGACCGTGTTCGCCGCCGCCAGCCTCAAGGAGTCGCTGGACGAGGCCGCCAGCGCCTACCAGCGCGAACGCGGCACCCCGGTGCGGGTGTCCTACGCCGCCAGCTCCACGCTGGCCCGGCAGGTGGAACAGGGCGCGCCGGCGGACGTGTTCGTGTCCGCCGACCAGGAATGGATGGACTACCTGCAGCAACGCAAACTGATCGACCCGGCGCAGCGCCGCGACCTGCTCGGCAACACCCTGGTGCTGGTGGCGCCGGCCGCCAGCACGGCGCAGGTCGAGCTGCGCAAGCCCGGCGCGTTGCTCGCCGCGCTCGGTGCGCAGGGGCGCCTGGCGGTCGGCCAGACCGCCAGCGTGCCGGCCGGCAAGTACGCGCGCGCGGCGCTGCAGGCGCTGGGCCAGTGGAACAGCGTGCAGCCGCGTCTGGCCGAAAGCGAGAGCGTGCGCAGCGCGCTGATGCTGGTGGCGCGCGGCGAGGCGCCGCTGGGCATCGTCTACGGGTCCGATGCGCAGGCCGAACCGAAGGTGCGGGTGCTGGCGACCTTCCCCGCCGACAGCCACGCGCCGATCGTGTATCCGGTGGCACCGCTGCGTGCGAGCGCGCAAGCCAAGGCCGCCGCCGATTTCGTGCGCTGGCTGGGTACCCCGCCGGCACAGGCGATCTTCCGTCGCCACGGCTTCTCGCTCCCGCGCTGAGCCAGGCCATTGTTCGAGTTCACCGCGCAGGAACTGACCGCGATCGCGTTGAGCGTCAAGGTCGCGCTGGTCGCGGCGCTGGCCAGCCTGCCGTTCGCGGTGGCCTGCGGCTGGCTGCTGGCGCGGCGCCGCTTCTTCGGCAAGGCCTTGCTGGACGCGCTGCTGCACCTGCCGCTGGTGATGCCGCCGATCGTCACCGGCTATGCGTTGTTGCAGCTGTTCGGGCTGCAGGGTCCGATCGGCGGCTGGCTGTTCGAGCATCTGGGCGTGCAGTTCGCGTTCCGCTGGACCGGCGCGGCGCTGGCCAGCGCGGTAATGGGCTTTCCGCTGATGGTGCGGGCGATCCGCCTGGCCCTGGAATCCACCGACCGTCGCCTGGAAGCGGCCGCCGCCACGCTCGGCGCCGCTCCGTGGCGGGTGTTCTTCACCATCACCCTGCCGCTGGCGTGGCCGGGCGTGGTCGCCGGCGGCGTGCTCGGCTTCGCCAAGGCGCTGGGCGAGTTCGGCGCCACCATCACCTTCGTCTCCAACATCCCGGGACAGACCCAGACCCTGGCCTCGGCGATCTACAGCCTGCTGCAGGTGCCAGGGGCCGAGGCCGGCATCTGGCGGCTGGCGGCGGTGGCGCTGGCGATCTCGCTGGGCGCCTTGCTGGCCTCCGAGTGGCTGGTCCGGCGCCAGCGCGGCGCGGAGGCGGATGCATGAGCGGCGCGTGCGCCCGGAGCCTGCGCCGATGCTGAGCATCGACCTGCAGCTGCAGCGCGGGCGCTTCGCCCGCCACGTGCGCATCGAGGAACAGGCGCGGGTGGTCGCCCTGGTCGGCCCGTCCGGCGCCGGCAAGACCAGCCTGCTCAACGCCATCGCCGGCGTACTGCGGCCGCGCAGCGGGCGCATCGCCATCGATGGCCGGGTGCTGTACGACAGCGCCGCCGGCATCGACCTGCCGGCGCACCGCCGCGGCATCGGTTACGTGTTCCAGGACGCTCGGCTGTTCCCGCACATGGACGTGCGCCGCAACCTCGGCTACGGCCGTCACGGCCGTGACCAACCAGCGCGCTTCGCACTGGACGCAGTGGTCGAGCTGCTCGGCATCGGTGCCCTGCTCGAGCGGCGTCCCGACACGCTCTCCGGCGGCGAAGCGCAGCGCGTGGCGATCGGCCGCGCGCTGTTGTCGCAGCCGTCGCTGCTGCTGTTCGACGAACCGCTGTCGGCGCTGGACGCGGACCGCCGCAGCGAACTGATCCCCTACCTGCAACGCGTGCGCGACGAAGTGCGCCTGCCGATGCTCTACGTCAGCCACCAGGCCGAGGAAGTGGCGCGCATCGCCGACGCGGTGCATCGGCTGGACTGACGCCGACGTCGCGTTCACCGGGGCCGGCGAGACTGAAGTTCCCGCCACGGCAGACCTCGCATGCGCCGCTACCGCAAGCTCGACTTCCCCACGCAGGACGTGCGCCGCTTCCTCGAGCCGGGCCCGGTGGTGCTGGTCAGTTCGGCCTGGAAGCAGCAGCGCGACGTCATGACCCTGGGCTGGCACATGGTGCTGGAGTTCTCTCCCTCGCTGCTCGCATGCTGCGTCTCCAGCGCCAACCACAGCTTCGACCTGATCCGGCGCAGCCGGCAATGCGTGATCAACCTGCCCACTGCCGATCTGGTCGACACCGTGGTCGGCATCGGCAACAGCAGCGGCGCGGACCTGGACAAGTTCGCGCACTTCGGCCTCACCGCGGTGCCCGCCACGCACGTGGCGGCGCCGCTGATCGCCGAGTGCTACGCCAGCTTCGAATGCCGCCTGCACGACGGCAGCCAGATCGGCAAACACGGCCTGTTCGTGTGGGAGGTGGTCAAGGCGCACGTCGCCGCCTCGCCCAAGCGGCCACGCACTCTGCACTACCGGGGCGACGGCCGCTTCATGCTGTCCGGCCCGGAGATCTCGCGGCGGCGCCTGTTCAAGCCGGAAATGCTGTAGATCCTGCCCGCTGGCGGCAGGACCGGGAGCGGCCGATGGCTTCGGCCGCTCAGCAGGCCATGCACACATGCCGGGTGTGCCAACTCCGCAGCGTTCGTGCATGGAAGGGCCGCGCCCCTCTAAGCTATGCCGATGACCGATCATCTCGACGACCTCGACGCCGCTGCCGACCTGATCCTGCAGCGCATCGCCGGCCCGCTGCGGGTGGGCGCGCCGCTGGGCCTGGGCAAACCGCACCGCCTGCTCAACGCGCTGTACGACCGGGTCGAACACGATCCGACGCGGCCGCTGCAGATCTACACCGCGCTGTCGCTCAATCCGCCGGCGCCCGGCGGCGGGCTGCAGGGGCGCTTCGCGCGGCCGTTCGTGCAACGCCATTTCGGCGAGGACTTTCCGCGCCTGCGCTACGTGCAGGCGATGCAGCGCGATGCGCTGCCGGCACACATCCAGGTCGAAGAGTTCTACATGCAGTCCGGCGCGCTGCTGCGCTCGACCCAGGCGCAGCGCAGCTACACCAGCCTCAACTACACCCATGCCGCCGACGCGGTGGCGCAGCGCGCGCCGAACCTGATCGTGCAGAAGGTGGCGCGCGAACCCGACGGCACCCGGCTGTCGTTCTCGTGCAACAACGACATCACCCAGGACACCCTGGCCGCGGTGCAGCGGCGCGGTCTGCCGCGGCCGCTGCTGGTGGCCGAAGTCGATCCGCAGCTGCCGTGGATCGGCGGGTGCGCAGCGGTGGAGCCGAGCTTCTTCGACGTGGTGGTGACCCCGCCGGGGCCGTATCCGCGCCTGTTCGGGTTGCCGCGACAGCCGGTCGCCGATGCCGATTACGCCATCGGCCTGTACGCCAGCACCCTAGTGCGCGACGGCGGCACGCTGCAGATCGGCATCGGCACCCTGGCCGATGCGCTGTGCCACGCGCTGGTGCTGCGGCATACCGACAACGCGCGTTACCGGCAGGTGCTGGCGGCGCTGGATCCGGCGCTGGAGCGGCATCCGGCGGTGCGCGAATGCGGCGGCCTGGATCCGTTCGCGATCGGCCTGTTCGGCTGCAGCGAGATGCTCAACGAGGGCTTTCGGCAGCTGGTCCAGTGCGGGGTGATCCGGCGCAAGGTGCTCGACGACGCACCGCTGCTGCAGCGTGTGGCCGACGGCAGCGCCAATGCGCAGGACCTGCAGCGCCTGGAGCGCGAGGGCGAATACCTGCAGGGCGCGTTCTACCTGGGCTCGCCGGAGTTCTACGCCTGGCTGCGCGACATGGACCCGCAGGCACGCGCGGCGATCGGCATGCGCCGCATCAGCGAGATCAACCAACTCTACGGCGGCGAGGCGCTGCGCCGGGTGCAGCGGCGCGAGGCGCGTTTCTTCAACTCGTGCATGATGGCCACCGCGCTCGGCGCGGCGGTGTCCGATGCGCTGGACGACGGCCGCGTGGTGTCCGGCGTCGGCGGCCAGTACAACTTCGTGGCCATGGCGCACGCGCTGGACGACGCGCGCAGCGTGCTGATGTTCCGCGCCGTGCGCAGCGACGGCGGCGCAACGCAGTCCAACGTGCGCTGGAACTACGGCCACACCACCATTCCGCGGCACTTGCGCGATCTCTACGTCAACGAATACGGCATCGCCGACCTGCGCGGCCTGACCGACGAGGATTGCATCGCGGCGATGACCGGGATCGCCGATGTGCAGGCACAGCCGGCGTTGCTGGAAGCCGCGAAGGCCAACGGCAAGTTGGCCGCCGACTTCACCGCACCGGCACACTGGCTGCGCAACCGCGCCGAACGCGTGCGCGACACACTGGCGCCGTTCCGCCGCGATGGCACCCTGCCCGACTACCCGCTGGGCAGCGATTTCACCGAGGTCGAGCAGCGCCTGCTGCGCGCGCTGTCCTGGCTGCAGCAACACACCGCCAGTACCGGCGCCAAGCTGAAGACGGTGGCCAGTGCGGTACTGGCGCGTCCCGCGGCGGATGCCGCCTGCATGCAGCGCATGGGACTGGACGCGCCGCGCAGCGTCGGCGAGCGCCTGGAAGCGACGTTGCTGGCGTTCGCCCTGCAGCGCACGCGCGCGCCACAGTGACGCGTGCGCAGGCGCCGCCCAACGACGCAGCTCACATGTAGGAGCTGCTCGACGTGGCCTTGGGTCATCCGCCGCAACGCGGGTTGCCGGGAATGTCCGTCGCGGCTGAAGCCGCTCCTACAAGAGCGACCGCCCCGCGCTGAGTCGCGGCAAAAGCGAATTCTCGGAGGCGCCCTTCAACCAGGCGCAACAAGGTGACGACAATCGCGCGCGCATGGGACGCTGCGTACGATCGTGGCACGGCGCCGGCCATGACACGATTCCGCAACACGCACGCAGGAAACGCGTCAACTCCGTTCGGGATGCTGTGGAGATATCGTTACCAAGCGTGCCCGCGATGTCTTCCAAGCACTCTGTCCCGAGGTCGTCGAAGCCCCGCAACGCATCAGCCGCATTACGCGCGCGGCTGGTGTCATTGGCGCTGTTGCCGTTGACGCTGCACGCACAGCCCAGACTCACCGACCTGCAGTACATCGGCAGCCACAACAGCTACCACGCCGGCTTCGCGCCCAGCGAAGCGGCGCTGTGGAAGCGCCTGGACCCGGCGACATTCGCGGTGCTGGACTACCGGCATCCGCCGTTGACGCAGCAACTGGACGATGGCGTGCGCCAGATCGAACTGGACATCTACGCCGACGCCAAGGGTGGGCGCTACGCACACCCGGCGATGATCGAGCAACTCGCCAAGGCCGGGCTGCCGCCGGCGCCGCCGATCGCCGCACCGGGGGTGATGCAGCAACCGGGTTTCAAGGTCATGCACATCCAGGACCTCGACCAGCGCAGCACCTGCCAACCGCTGCTGGCCTGCCTGCGCGAGGTGCGGGCGTGGTCGCAACGGCACCCGGGACATCTGCCGATCTTCATCCTGTTGGAAACCAAGCAATCGCCGGTGCCGGCGGCCTTCCCCACGGTGCAGCCGGAGCCGTTCGACGGCGAGGCGCTGGATGCGCTGGACGCCGAACTGCGCTCGGTGTTCGCCGCGAACGCGTCCATCAGCCCCGACCAGGTACGTGGCAGCGCCGCCACGCTCAACGCTGCCGTGCTCGCGCATGGCTGGCCTGTGCTCTCCGCGGCGCGCGGCAAGGTGGTGTTCCTGCTCGACCAGCGTTCGGTCGGCCCGGCCTACGTCGCGGGCCATCCGTCCTTGCGCGGCCGCGTGTGCTTCACCAACGCCGATCCCGGCACCGACGATGCCGCCTTCGTCGAGCGCAACGACGGCAGCGCCGAGGAGATCGCGCAGTTGGTGAAGGCCGGCTATCTCGTGCGCACGCGCGCCGATGCCGACCTCAAGGAAGCCAAGCGCAACGACACCGCACGGCGCGACGTCATGCTCGCCAGCGGCGCGCAACTGCTCAGCACCGACTTCCCCGATCACGAACCGGCCGCCTCCGGCTACGTGGTGCGCTTTCCCGGCGACGCCGTCGCCCGCTGCAATCCGCAACGTCTGCACGTCGACTGCCACGGCGTCGACTTGCGCCACTGATCGCCCGCGGCCGCGCTGCGTCGCGGCCACGCCCCACACGCATGCAATGGAAGGCCTGGGCGATCCGCGCGCCGGCATCGGCGTGTCCGGACCTCGGATCGCAACCGCTGTTTCCCCCAACGAGTCGCCCCCATGTCCCCGTTCCATCGCCCCCGTCCCCTTTGCTGTGCCATCGCCCTCGCGCTTGCGCTCTCGCCCGCCGCCCATGCCAGCGACGCCGATGACGCCACTGATGCCAGCGCGCGCACCACCACCCTGGATTCGGTCAACGTGCAGGCCGCGCAGGCCACCGTCCCCGGTTCGCTGGACGAACAGCGCCTGTCCAATGGCGTCAACAGCGTGATGAGCAAGCAGCAGATCGACGCGATTCCCTCCGCCGGCATCGCCGACGTGGTCGCGCACCTGCCCGGGCTGTCGGCCTACAGCGACATGCACCTGGGCCAGGCCACCACCGGCGAGAACGCCTATGTCAGCATCCGCGGCCTGGATGCCAGCTACAACAGCTACAGCCTCAACGGCTTCGGCATGCCCGAGACCGATTCGTCGACGCGTGCGATCTCGCTGAACATGCTAGCGCCGTTCGGCATCCAGTCGGTGCAGGTCTCCAAGTCGCCGACCCCGGACCTGCCGGGCGACGCGATCGGCGGCGCGATCGACATGCGCACGCCCAGCGCGTTCGACTTCGACGGTGATTTCTACGGCAAGACCACCGCGCAAGGCCAGTTCAACGCGCTCGCCTCCGACCTCGGCGGCAAGCACACCGGCGGCACGGTGCAACAGGAGCTGGCCTGGAAGTTCGGCGACGACCACGCGTTCGGCGTCTATGCCTCGGCCTACTACGGCAAGAACAACAACATGGCGCAGGCGCCTGCGCCCAACAGCGCGTACTTCCCGGCGGATCCGGCGCAGGCCAAGGCGGTGGATCTGCGCGATGTTGGCCCGCTGCTCAGCGCGCGCTACAAGTACAGCGTCTACACCAGCCAGATCGAGCGCTACGGCGGCAATCTCGCCTTCGATTGGCAGGGCGACCATAGTTCATTGTTCGCCCGCGCCATCTACGGCAGCTACAACGTCACCGGCCAGCAGGATCAGTCCAGCGCACGCCTGGAAACCGTCAACAACCAGCCGACCGCGGTGCGTGGCGGCTACTTCAACACCCACGACATCAAGGAAACCCTGGCCACGTTGCAACTGGGCGGACAGACCACGCTGGACCGCCTGCGCTTCGACTACGGCGGATCGTTCGGCCGCGGCACGCGCAGCCGCCCGGACTACGTCGCCGCGAGCCTGTACGGTTTCACCCCGGGCAGTTTCGCGTTCGACCTCAGCGATCCGACCTATCCGAGCATCGGCCCGAGCTCACCGGCCCTGAAGAACTTCTTCTACAGCCTGGATTCGGCGCTGTTCTGGAAGACCCAGGGCCACGATGCCGGCAGCCACGACAACCGCGCCAACGCGCATGCCGACATCCGCTACCGCGTGGACGGCGACGTGCTCGACGAGGTCAAGACCGGCCTGTCGCTCGACCACGCCGACCGCGGCTCCTACGATCATCCGTTCTTCCACAAGGACGGCAACTTCGTCTACAACGGCCCCTATTTCGGCGGCACCAACTACGTCTTCCCCAACGCCGGCGGCCCGCCGCTGAGCGCGCTGCCCGGCCGCCTCACCTACGCCGCCTTCGATGGCCACTACGCCGGTCCGTTCAAGATCCTGGACCGCGACTGGGTGCGTGCGCAGGCGGTGCCGTACAAGTACGTCAACGATCCCAATGGCGCCGGCATCTATACCGCCAACGACTACAACGCCAACACCACCTCCAGCACCGAAGCGATCTACGCCGGCTACGCGATGGCCACGCTGCATGTCGGCGCGGTGACCATCCTGCCCGGTGTACGCTACGAACTGACCCGCTACTCGGCCGACGCCTGGCAATCGAACGGCGACGGCATCAACGGCCGCTTCGTCGGCAGCGGCCGCAGCTACGGCGAGGTGTTGCCGGGCATCAGCCTCAACTACCGCCCGGACGACCTGACCGTCTACCGCGCGTCGCTGCGGCGCAGCTTCAGCCGCCCGGCGTTCGGGCTGATCTCCGGCGAGACCGTGTACACGGTCGACCCCACCCAGAAGGTCATCGGCATCTCCAGACCCAATCCCGACCTGCAGCCGAGCAAGGCCGACAACGCCGATCTATCCGCGGAGTTCTACGACCGCAACGGCGGCGTGCTCAGCGCCTCGACGTACTACAAGCGCATCACCGGTTTCATCTACACCTCGCAGTCGGCGACCAGCAACGACAACACGCTCGGCGGCCTGGTCCCGACCGGTACCACCTTCGAGGACGGCGTGCCGGTGACCATGCCGCAGAACGGCGGTACCGCCAAGCTGTACGGCGTGGAGCTGGCCGGCAGCAAGCGCCTGCAGGACCTGCCGGGGTTCTGGGGCAATTTCGGCATCGCCGCCAACCTGACCCTGCAGCACAGCTCCGCCGACAGCAAGCGCGCCGACCAGCCGGGCAAGACCTGGCTGCCGCGTGCGCCCGAGCGCATCTACAACCTGGATCTGTTCTACGACGACAGCCGCCTGCGCGCCGACCTCAGCTACAACTACACCGGCCTGCAACTGCTCGGCCTGACCAGCGACCGGCTCAACTACTACCTGCAACCGGTCAAGTCGCTGGACTTCACCGCCACCTACCACCTGCCGCACGGCATCGACCTCGGCATCGCCGCCAAGAACCTGCTCAACTCGGCCACGTTCTACGAGACCCAGGGCAAGTCCACGCGCTACATGGCCTACGACCCGGGCGCAGACGGCGCCTACGTGGAAACCGGGCGCGTGTACATGCTCACGCTCAGCTACACCTACTGACGAAGTCCGGCCTCCGGCGCGCTGCGCCGGAGGCCTTGTGGCGCATCGGGAAGCCTGAACGCGTCCAGCGACTTGGGCGCATGCCAGAGACCGCAGTCGATCCTGCGACCGCGCGAGGCGGGTGCTGCGCCGACAGCGCCGCCGCCAGGACACGCGACGCCCGCCACGCAACGGTTTCCGCTCTTCCGGGGCGGGTACCGGCGGGGGATGTCATTCGCGTGTAAAATTACGGGTTTTTGACCCCTCACATGGCGAAAGCCCTTCCACGGGCGCCCGTCCCGGGCCCGGCCTTCATTCGCCTGCTCGCACGCCTGAGCGACGCGCCGATGCCCGCGTCCAGCCCCGCGCTGGCCGACCGGCTCGGCCAATGGATCGACTGGAACCGCGCTGTGGCGGTGTCGCGGGCGCTGGACGGCAAACTGCCCGAGCCTGCCGAGGATGCCCCCGCGGCGCCGGAACCGTCGGCGCTGGAGGCCGAATGCGTCCGCGTGCGTGCCGCCCTGGAAGAGAACATCGCGCTGGACATCGCCAAGGAAACCGGCAAGCCCGTGGGCAAGCGCCAGCATGACCCCGACGCACCGATCGAGTACGCGCCGTTCCGCCAGCGCTATCTGGCACTGCAGCGGGCGATGCTCACCGCCACCGGGCGCCTGCGCGGCCTGCTGCGCGACGCCCTGGCCCCGCTCTCGCCGGACATGGCGCGGCTGGCCGAGGTCGACGCGGTCATGGAACTGACCCTCAGCCCGCGCGAGCAGACCCTGCTGGCGACGGTGCCGAACCTGCTGGAAGCGCATTTCCAGCGTCTGCGCGCCACCGCCGCGCCCGTCCCCGATCCAACTCTCACCGATGCTCCGCCGGCGCCGTCCGACGCGGCCTGGCTGGCCCTGTTCCGCCAGGACCTGCACAGCGTGCTGCGCGCCGAACTGGACGTCCGTTTCCATCCCATCGAAGCGCTGCTCGCCGCGCTTCGCAGCCGTTGATTCGACCCTCATGCCCAAGACCCTGCTCCATTCCGTCCTGTTCCTCGCCGGCCTCGCCGTGGTCTGCTGGATCGGCGTCGGCTATCTCGGCTCCAATCCGCTGGGCGCCGGCTTCGCCGCGTTGATCGGCCTGTGCTATCTGGCCGGCATCGCCGAGCTGTACCGCTACCGCCAGGCCACTGCCACGCTGCAGACCGCGCTGAGCGACGCCGAGGCCGCACGCGACGACCTGGGCCGCTGGCTGCAACGATTGCACCCGAGCCTGCGCAATGCGGTGCGCCTGCGCATCGAAGGCGAGCGCGCGGCCCTGCCGGTGCCGGCGCTGACCCCGTATCTGGTCGGCCTGCTGGTGCTGCTGGGCATGCTCGGCACCTTCCTGGGCATGATGGCGACGCTGCGCGGCACCGGTCTGGCGCTGGACAGCGCCACCGATCTGAATGCCATCCGCGCCTCGCTGGCGGCGCCGCTGAAGGGCCTGGGTTTCGCCTTCGGCACCTCCATCGCCGGCGTGGCCGCCTCGGCGATGCTCGGCCTGCTCGCCGCGCTGTGCCGGCGCGAGCGCCTGCAGGCAGTGCAGCAACTGGATCTGCATGCGGCCACCGCGCTGCGCACGCATTCGCTGGCCTACCAGCGCAACGAGGCCTTCAGGCTGCTGCAGACCCAGGCCACGCTGATGCCGAGCCTGATCGAGCGCATGCAGACGATGATGACGGCGCTGGAACAGCACAGCGCGGTCAGCGGCGAACGCCTGGCCAGCAGCCAGGACGCCTTCCACAGCCGCACCGAGACCGCTTACACGCGCCTGGCCGGGGCGGTGGAACAGGCCCTCCAGGCCGGCGTGGCCGCGCACGCGCGTGCGTTCGGCGACGCGCTGGAACCGGTGGTGCAACGCACGCTCGACGGCGTGGCGCGCGAGACCGCCGCGCTGCAGGACACCGTCGGCCAGGCAGTGCAGCGGCAACTGGACGGCCTGGCCAACGGCTTCGCCCAGGCCGCCGAGCAGGCCACGCAGCGCTGGGACAACGCGCTGGCCGCGCAGCAACGGGTCAACGGCGCACTGCTGCAGGAACTGGGCAGCGCGCTGCAACGCGCCGGCGACGGCCTGGAACAGCGTGCCAGCACCCTGGTGGAGGCGACCGCAGCACGCCTGCAGACCGCCAGCGACGACGCCCGGCAGGCCTGGGCCGAGGCCCTGACGCAACAACGTGAGGCCAACGACGGCCTCGCCGCGCGTCATGCGCAGGCACTGGATACGGTAGCGAGCCGCCTGGATACCACTGCCGAGACTGCACAACAGGCCTGGAACGCCGCGCTGGCGCAGCAGCGCGACGCCAACGAAGCCCTGGTCGCACGCAACGCGCAGGCACTGGACAGCGTGGCGACGCGCCTGGACGCCACCGCCGAGGCCGTCCAGCAGGCCTGGGGGGCGGTGCTGACACAGCAACGCGAGGTCAACGACACCCTCGCCGCACGCAATGCGCAGGCGCTGGAGACCGTGGCAACCCGCCTGGACGCCACCGCCGAGGCCGCGCAACAGGCCTGGCGCGGGGCGCTGGCGCAGCAGCGCGAGATCAACGAGGCCCTGGCCGTGCGCAATGCGCAGGCGCTGGACACCGCCGCGGCCAGCCTGGAACAGCGCGCCGCTGCGCTTGCCGAGACGCTGCAGCAGGCGCATACCGGCCTGCAGGACGCGCTGGAAGCGCGCGACCAGGCGCGCCTGCGGGCCTGGACCGACAGCTTCGCCAGCATGGCCGCAACCCTCGGCGGGCAATGGGAGCACCACGGCGAGCGCATCGCGCAGCGCCAGCAGGAGATCTGCAGCACCCTGCAGGAGACCGCCGCGGCGATGTCCGAGCAGAGCCAGGCGCAGGCGCGCGACACCATCGCCGAGATCGAACGGCTGGTGCAGGTCGCCTCGGAAGCGCCGAAGGCCGCGGCCGACGTGGTCGCGGAACTGCGCCAGAAGCTCTCCGACAGCATGGTCCGCGACACCGCCATGCTCGACGAGCGCAACCGCCTGCTGGCCACGCTGCAGACCTTGCTGGAGGCGGTCAACCACGCGTCCACCGAACAGCGCAGTGCGGTGGATGCCTTGGTCGCAACCTCTGCGGATTTGCTGGAGCGCGTCGGCAGCCGCTTCACCGACCGGATCGAGGCCGAGACCGACAAGCTCGACGACGCCGCCGCGCAGGTCGTCGCCGGCGCCACCGAGGTCGCCAGCCTGGGCGACGCGTTCTCCGGCGCGGTGCAGGCCTTCGGCGAATCCAACACCGCCCTGCTGGAACGCCTGCAGGGCATCGAGCAGGCGCTGGACAAGTCGCTGGCGCGCAGCGACGAACAACTGGCCTACTACGTGGCGCAGGCGCGTGAGGTGATCGACCTGAGCATGCTCTCGCAGCAGCAGATCACCGAGGAGCTGCGCCAGCTCGCCGCGCGCCAGGCGCCCGACCAGGCCGACGCGGCATGAGCGACGAGTTGGAACTCGAGGCCGACAGCGGCGCGCCGGTCTGGGCGGTGTTCGGCGACCTGATGTCGGTGCTGCTCGGCGCCTTCGTGCTGATCCTGATCGGGGTGATCGGCGTGCAGTTGCAGTTGTCGAACAAGCTGGATGCGGAGATGCGCCAGCGCCAGTTGGAAGCGCAACAGCGCAAGACCCTGGAACAGGCGCTGGCCGCGCCGCTTGCGGCGGGCCGGGTGACCCTGGTCGACGGGCGCATCGGCATCCGCGGCAACGTGCTGTTCGCGCTGAACTCCGACCAGTTGCAGCCGGAGGGCCGCGACCTGCTGAAGAGCCTGGCCGCGCCACTGGCCGGCTACCTCAAGGCGCGCGACGAGATCCTGATGGTCAGCGGCTTCACCGACGACCGCCAGGTGCGCGAGAGCAATCGCCAGTTCGCCGACAACTGGGAGCTGTCGGCCGAACGCGCGTTGACCGTGACCCGAGCGCTGATCGAGGCAGGCGTCCCGGCCGATGCCATCTTCGCCGCGGCCTTCGGCGCGCAGCAGCCGGTGGCGCCGAACGTGGACGAGGCCGGACGCGCCAGCAATCGCCGCGTGGAAATGGCACCGCTGCCACGCATGCGCAAGCGCGCCGCGACACCGCATGCGCCCTGATCGGATCGCCGCCGCCGATCGCCTCGCCGCCTGGCGTGCACAGCATGCCGAGCGGCTGGACCCGCTGCGCTTCCGCGTCATCGAAGCACTGGCGCGCCGCACCGAGGCACAGCAGGGCAAGGCGCGGGAACTGCTGGAACAGAAGCTGTCGGCCCTGCTCGATGCCTATGCCGCGACACTGGCCGCGGCGCCGCAGGGCGTCGTCGACCATGAGGCCGCCGCGACGGTGCGAGCGACGCAACCCGGCCCGCTCGGTGCCTTGCTGGCACAGTACCGCCCCGCGGCCACTGCGACCCGCGCCGGCACCGACCACGCCGCTGGCACCGCCACCGACCTGGATGCCGGCGGCGAAGCCTCCAGGGCGGCCGACGCAAGCGGCGCAGAAACCCCTGCACCAGCGCCCTCGCCCGCCGCAGCAACCGCCGCGGCGCGACTCACCGCGCCGCAACTGCCCGCGGTCGAAGACGCGCGCCGGCTATGGACCGAACTGCGCAGCCGCAGCCAGTTGCGGCAGTCGCTGCAACCGGCCCCCACCGATGCCGGCCCGCTCAACTCCGGCGTGCTGGTGCATCGCGCATTGGCGCTGATGCGCACGCTCTCGCCCGGCTACCTGCAGCACTTCCTGTCCTACGTCGACGCACTGTCCTGGCTGCAGCAATTGCACGATGGCGGCGCACTGGCGAAGCTGCAGCAATCCGGCAGCGCCGCCAGCAAACCGGCGACACCGCGCAGCAAGCCGCGCAAGCGCGGTTGACCACATCGCCGACGCGCATCGCGCCGACACCGTCGTTGTAGGAGCGGCTTCAGCCGCGACCGGCATTACCGGCAACAACGGGCGCGGCTGAAGCCGCTCCTCCTACCGAACCCACTTTTCCCTCATCCGACACCTCCGCACAGGCAAGAAAAAGGCCGGCATGCGCCGGCCTTTTTCGTCACCATCGTGGCACCTGGCTTACAGCGCCTTCGCCGCCGCCACCACGTGCTCGGCGGTGATCTGGAAGTGCTTGTACAGCACGTTCGCCGGCGCCGAGGCGCCGAAGCTGTCGATGCCGACCACGGCGCCGTCCAGGCCCACGTAGGCGCGCCAGAACGCGGTGACGCCGGCTTCCACTGCCACGCGCTTGCGCACCGCCGACGGCAGCACCGACTCGCGGTAGGCGGCGTCCTGGCGATCGAACACGTCGGTGCAGGGCATCGACACCACGCGGGTCTTCAGGCCCGCGGCATCCAGCGCCTGCTTGGCCTCAACCGCCAGGCCGACTTCCGAGCCGGTGCCGATCAGGATCACGTCGGGCGTGCCACCCTCGGCATCGGCGAGCACGTAGCCGCCGCGCTCGATCTGCTTGATCTGCTCGGCACTGCGCGCCTGGAACGGCAGGTTCTGGCGGCTGAACACCAGACAGCTCGGGCCGTCCTTGCGGGTGATCGCGGCCTTCCAGCACACCGCGGACTCCACCGTGTCGCAGGGGCGCCACACGTCGTTGTTGGGGATGTAGCGCAGCGACGCCAGGTGTTCCACCGGCTGGTGGGTCGGGCCGTCCTCGCCCAGGCCGATCGAGTCGTGGGTGTAGACGTGGATCGCATGCGCCGGGATCAGCGCGCTCATGCGCACGCCGTTGCGCGCGTAGTCGCTGAACACCAGGAAGGTGGCGTCGAACGGAATGAAGCCGCCATGCAGCGCCAGGCCGTTGGCGATGGCGGTCATGCCGAACTCGCGCACGCCGTAGTACACGTAGTTGGCGTTCGGATCGTCGCTGGCGACCGACTTGCTGGCCTTCCACAGGGTCAGGTTGGAATGCGCCAGATCGGCCGAACCGCCGATCAGTTCCGGCAGCAGCGGCGCGAAGGTTTCGATCGCCATCTGCGAGGCCTTGCGCGAGGCGATGCTCTGGCCTTCGGCTGCCTGCTTGGCGATGTAGGCGTCGGCCTGGGCGAGGAAGTCCTCCGGCAGTTCGCCGTGCGAGCGGCGGGTCAGTTCCGCGGCTTCGGCCGGGTACTGCTTGGCGTACTTGTCGAACGCCTGCTCCCACTCGGCCTGGCGCAGCGTGCCGGCACCGCCGGCGCGCCAGCCGTCATAGATCGCCTGCGGAATCTCGAACGGCGCATACGGCCAGTTCAGCGCCTTGCGCGCGCCTTCCAGCTCTTCCTTGCCCAGCGCGGCGCCATGCGAGGATTCCTTGCCGGCCTTGGTCGGCGCACCGAAGCCGATGGTGGTGCGGCAGCACAGCAGGGTCGGCTTCTCGCTCTCGGCGATGGCCGCCTCGATCGCCGCCTTGACCGCATCGGCGTCCTGGCCGTCGATGTCGCGGATCACGTGCCAGCCGTAGGCCTCGAACCGCGCCGGGGTGTTGTCGCTGAACCAGCCGGCGGTGTTGCCGTCGATGGAGATATGGTTGTTGTCCCAGAACGCCACCAGCTTGCCCAGGCCCCAGGTGCCGGCCAGCGAGGCGGCCTCGTGGGACACGCCTTCCATCATGCAGCCGTCGCCCATGAACACCCAGGTGCGATGGTCGACGATCTGGTGCTCGGGGCGGTTGTAGCGCTGCGCCAGCAGCTTTTCGGCCAGCGCGAAACCGACCGCATTGGCGAAGCCCTGGCCGAGCGGACCGGTGGTGGTCTCCACCCCGGGGGTCTCGCTGCGCTCCGGATGGCCGGCGGTCTTGCTGTGCAGCTGACGGAAGCGCTTGAGCTCCTCGATCGGCAGGTCGTAGCCGGACAGGTGCAGCAGCGCGTACTGCAGCATCGAGCCGTGTCCGTTGGAAAGCACGAAGCGGTCGCGGTTGAACCAATGCGGATTGTTCGGGTTGTGGCTGAGGAAGTCGTTCCACAGCACTTCGGCGATGTCGGCCATGCCCATCGGCATGCCGGGATGGCCGGAATTGGCGGCCTCGACCGCATCGGCGGCAAGGAAACGGATCGCGTTGGCGAGTTCGCGGCGGGTAGGCGTCGTCATGAGGGATCTGTCGGAAGCGGGCGCGTGGCGTCGGGTCCGTTATTGTCCCACAGGCGGGGATTGGAGATTGGAGATTGGGGATTCGCAGCGGCACTGGTAGGGACGCCGCCACGTGTGTAGGAACGGCGCTTGCCCGCTTCGCAGGATCAGCTGCGATGGCTTGTCCGGACTGCCTGTCGCGGCTGAAGCCGCTCCTACGCGCGGCCTGTCGGGCGGCTACACGCCGCCTTTACCAATCCCCAATCCCGACTACCCAATCCCGGCCGTCAAGGCCCCTGGCCGTCCTCGCCCTTGGCCACCAGCGTGGTCAGCGCCAGGTCGCCGGTCACGTTCAGCGCGGTGCGGCACATGTCCAGGAAATGGTTGACGCCCAGGATCATGCCGATGCCGACCGGGTCCACGCCCACCATCGCACAGATCAGCGCCACCACGGGCAGCGAGCCGGACGGGACGCCGGCGGTGCCGATGCCGCCGAGGATGCAGACCAGCATCACCATGCACTGCTGCGCGATGCTCAGCTCCACGCCGAAGAACTGCGCCAGGAAGATCACCGTCACCCCCTCGAACAGCGCGGTGCCGTTCTGGTTGGCGGTGGCGCCGACGGTCAGCACGAAGCGCGAGACCTTGTGCGGCAGCCCCATCTGGTCGGCCACGCGCAGCGCGGTCGGCAGGGTGGCGTTGCTGGACGCGGTGGAGAACGCCATCACCGTCGCTTCGCGGGTGGCGCGGAAGAACCACAGCGGCGAGCGCCCGGCCAGGCGCACCGCCACGCCGTAGCTCACCACCATGTGCAGGCCCAGCGCCAGCACCACCACGCCCACGTAGGCGCCCAGCCGCACCAGCAACTCGAAGCCGAACAGTGCCGCCAGGTTGAACATGAAGCAGGCCACCGCATACGGCGCCAGGCGGATCACCAGCCCGATCAGGGTCATCGAGATCTCGAACACGCCCTCGATGCCGCGCCGCAGCGTCGCCACCTTGGCGTCTTCGCTGAGCACCATGCCCACGCCGAACATCACCGCGAAGAACATCAGCGACAGGATCGCGCCGTTACTGGACGCGGCCTCGACCACGTTGTCGGGCACGATCGACAGCAGCATGTCCATACCGTGTGGCTGATGCCTGCTCTGGTCGACGATCTGCGCGGTGCGCTCCACGTTCTGCTGCAGCAACTGCTGCGCCAGCTCGCGATCCACACCGATGCCGGGTTTGAGCACGTTGACCAGCACCAGGCCCAGCAGCACCGCCACACCGGACAGCACCACCGTGTAGCCCAGCGTCTTCCAGCCGATGCGCCCGAGCGCGCGGATGTCGCCCATCTCCGAAATGCCCATCACCAGCGCCGAGAACAGCAGCGGCACGATCAGCATGAAGATCAGGTTGAGGAACAGCTTGGAGAACGGCGTGGTGAGGTACTTGGTCAGCGCCTGCACCCAGGCCGCATCGCCGCCCACGCTCAGATGCACCGCTAGGCCCAGCACCAGCCCGAGGACGAAGCCGATCGCCATTTTCCAGTGCAACGGCATGCCGGTTTCGGCCTTCACGGGGGTATCGGTCATGAGCAGCGCCTGGCCAGAAGAAGCGTGGAGCTTAACAAACCCACACTGGCCGTTCTCAAGTCATCGCATGACCGGTGTCCGCCCTGCGCCCCGCAGCAGGGCCATACGGCGGCCAGCGTGCCTACGGCGCGGACGCTAAAGTGCCCACATCAACCGTCTCGAACGCCGCCCATGCTGACCGGATTCAACCACCTCACGCTGGCCGTGCGCGACGTGGAGCGCAGCTTGGAGTTCTACCGGCATGTCCTCGGTCTGCGCGCGCATGCGTGCTGGGACCACGGCGCCTACCTGAGTCTGGGCGAACTGTGGCTCTGCCTGTCGCTGGACCCGCAGCGCGGCCCCGCGGCGTCGGCCGACTACACGCACTATGCGTTCTCCATCGCCGCCGACGCCTTCGCCGACTTTGCCCAGCGCCTGCAAGATCACGCAGTGCCGCTGTGGCAGCGCAATCGCAGCGAAGGCGACTCGCTGTATTTCCTCGATCCGGATGGGCATCGCCTGGAGGCGCATGTCGGCGACCTGCATTCGCGGCTGGCCTCGTGTCGCGCGCGGCCGTATGCGGGAATGCGCTTCCTCGACTGAGCAAGCGGCGCCATCGTCCGGGCACCACCGCGCCCTCGTCGGCAAACACCCGCGTCACAGCGCCCGCCAATCGCGATCCGCAAGCGCCAATGCCTCACGCATCACGCGGATACAGCGGCGGCAACTCGTCCTTGTCCTGCTTGCGCGGCGTAGTGCGCCAGCGCGGCCCAGCCCAGAACGCCTGGCGCAACACGACGCGCGCGCCGCTCACATCGCCGCCACCGCCCCAGCGTGCGTGCTGCATGCGTAGCACCGCATCGCGCTGCGTCGGATCGTCCAGGCGCTGCACCACCGTATCCAGGTCGGCGACGCCGGCCTGGGCACACAGGATCGCCGCGACTTCGTCCAGGCCACCGCTGTCCAGGGCCTTGCGCAGCTCCGGCAGCGCGACGCGTGCAGTCGCGGGTGCCAATGTCGCGCTAGGCGCAGCATTGGGCGCCTTCGCCGTCGCCGGCAGCGCTGCGGCAGCGCGCGTGCGGCGGGCGCGGCGCCAGGCCCAGATCAGGGTCGCCAGCCACAGCACCGCGAAGCCCGCGGCCAGCGCCATCCACAGCGGCAACGAGGCCAGCCGTTCCTGCAAGGTGTGCGTCGGCACCACCGCATTGTCGGCAGGCACCACACTCAGCGTCGGCGCCGTGGGGCTGGCCGGGGCCGGCGCAGGCATACCCTGTCCTGGCTGCACCTGCAGGGTCAGATCCGGCAGGCTGGCCTCGCGTGCGGCACCCGCGCCGACGTCCCACCACGGCATGCGCAGGCCACGCACCAACAAGGGACCGGCCGCCTGCGGCACGATCGAGTAGCGACGGCTGACGGTCACCTGCGGACCGCCGTCGACGAAGCGTTCCTGCACCTGCGGCGGCTCGGCGAACACCTGCGCGCCATCGACGCTGGGCGTGGGCAGCTCGGGGAACTGCGCCTGGGTCGCGCCGCGTGCGGTCGCCTCGACCACGATGTCGGCGGCCTCGCCGGCCTTGGCGCGCTGCGGCGTGGCGGTGTAGCGCAGGCGCAGTTCGTGCAGCGGCAGCCACGGCTGCGGCGCATTGGCCGGCTGCGCACGCACCTGCAGGGTCTGTGCGGTGCCACGCGCATTGAGTTCGCCGCCGCGGCCGAAGTAGTCGTCGAAGAAACCGGTGGGGCCACGACCGCTGAAGCGCGCCCCCGGCAGCAACAGCGAGCCGCTACGCTCGGGGACCAGCAGATAGTGCCGTTCGACCACCGTGTACATGCGCCCGTCGATCTGGCGACGGTTCTGGATGTCGTCGCCGACACGCTGCAGCGACGCACCGGCCGGCGCATCCAGATCGAGTTCGCCGGAACTCAGCGGCACACCGAGATACAGCCGCACCACCACGCCCACGCTCTGCTGCACATAGGGCCGCGCGTCGTCGACGACGGTCTGCACGAACACGTCGGCGTTGCCCACCTGCGCCGGCACATCGGCATTGGTGGTGGCCGGCACCGCGGCACTGGCCGCAGCGACCTCCAGCCGCAACGGCGCAGTGCGCTCGTTGCCGACCTGCAGCGACGGAATCTCCAGCGTGCCGTTGCCGCGCGGCGTCAGCATCACCCCGAACAAGGACTTCGTCGAGACCGCACCATTGACGATCTGCATCTGCCGGCTCTTGACCTCGTTGCTGAGCGCGAAATCGGCGCGCAGCGGCGTGTAGTCCGGCGTCGCCGCCGCCTGGTCGGTCTCGATGTTGAGGGTCACCCCCTCGCCGGCACCGACGTTGTCCCGATCCAGCCACGCGCGCGTGGCGGCAGCCGCCGGCAAGGCCAGCAGCAGCACGGCCAACACCATCAGCACCGCGCAGGCGCGTGCCCCCTGGCCGAGTCGCTTGAAGTGGATCATGGCTCTTGTTCCCGCTGCCTGCGTTCGTGTTCCAGCCTGAATTTGGCGCGCAGCAGATTGCCCGGATCGTCCGGCACCCGCCGCAACCACGCCTCCACCGCCTGCCGCTGCTCGCGCTGCTGCGGCGTTTCGTTCGCGGCGGCAGCGGCACGTTCGGCCGCCTGCTTGTCGGCGCCGCCCTGCTGCGCCATCGCCTGCTGCATCTGCTGGCGCTGCGCCGCATCGGCCTGCTGCTGCGCCTGCGCATCGCCGGGCTTCGGCGGCGCCTGTTGCGCATCCTTGGCGCCATCGCGTCCCTGCTGACCGTCCCGCTGCTGGCCGTTCTGCTGCTGGCCGTTCTGTTGTTTGTCCTTCTGCTGCTGGTCCTTCTGCGCACCGTTCTGCTGTTGGCCCGACTGCTGCTGGCCGTTTTGTTGTTGGCCGTTCTGTTGTTGGCCATTCTGCGACTGCCCGCTCTTCTGCTGCTGGCCGTCCTTGCCCTGCTGACCGGACTTGGAGTTCTGCGACGACTGGCGCTTGCGCGCGGCCTCCACTGCGGCGCGGTTGGCGATCGCATCGGCCATCTGCGGATGCAGCTTCAACGCCTTGTCGTAGGCGTCGATCGCCTCGTCGTAACGGCCCTGGCGCGCCAGCGCATTGCCGAGGTTGTACCAGCCGGCATCGCTGTCGATGCCTTCGAACTGCTGTTGCGCGGCGGCGAAATCGCCCTTGCGATAGGCCTGCACGCCCGCGTCCAGCCGTTGCTGGCGGACCTGGTCGGCACGTTCCCACCACCCGCCTGCGACAGGACCGGACGCCGGCGTCTGTGCCTGAGGCACCGCCGGTGCCTGCGCATGGACCGGCAGCGGCATCGCCAGCGGCACCAACACCAACAGCAGCACCGCGGCACTGCCACGACGGCGGAACGCGAGCAGTGCCAGCAGCATCAGCGGCGGCAGCAACCAATAGCCTTGATCGAGCCACACGCGACCATGGCTTTCGTCGGCCGCCGTCGCATCTTCTTCCTGCGGCCGCAGCACGCCCAGCGCGCGCAGATCCGCGTCATCCGGCGTCAACGCGGCATAGCGTCCCGCACCAGCGGCGGCCAGCGCCCGCAACGCGCCCGCATCCAGTTGCGCATGCGCCAGCCGGCCCTGGTCGTCGCGATAGGCGGCACCCTGCGCGGTGCCCAACCCCAGCACGGACACGTGATACCCCTGCCCGGCCGCGCGTGCCGCCGCCTGCTGCGCCTGCGCGTCGGCCCGATCGCTGAGCACCAGGATGTCGCCGCGGGAGAAGCCGGCCTGGCGCAGCAACTGCGCCGCCCAGTCGATCGCCAGGTCGGTCCGCTGCCCCGCCACCGGCATCACCTGCGGCGACAGCGCATCCAGGAACAGGCCGATGTTCGCCGCATCGTCGGTCAGCGGCGCCACCGTGTACGGCTCGCCGGCATACGCAAGCAGGGCCACTTCGCCGCCGGCACGCTCGTGCAGCAGCCGCGCCAGCTTGGCCCGCGCCTGCAACAGCCGCGACGGCGGCAGATCCCGCGCGTCGATCTGCGCGGACAGGTCCAGCGCGATCACCAGCGGCGTGTGCGCCTGCCACAGTGGCTGCTGTTCCTGGCGCCAGCTCGGCCCGGCCAGCGCCAGCACCGCCAGCGCATAGCCCAGCGCACCCAGCAGCAGGCCGGCCCTGCCCTTGGCGTCGCCACGCGCCAGCAGGTGCGGCAGCAGATGCGGGTCCACCGTGCGCCGCCAGATGTCGCGGCGGCGGCGCCGGCGCCACCAGCTCCAGCCCAGCAACGGCAGCAACAGCAAGGCCCACAGCCACGCGGGGCGCAACAGGTGCAGGGCCTGGAGGAATTCCATCACGCGGGTCACTGCCGCCTCCAGGGCCAGATGAAGGACAGCAATGCCAGCGTCAGCGCCGCGGCCAACGGCCAGGCATAGCGCTCGATCCGCGGCCGCACCGCCGGACCGGCCGAGCGCACCGGCTCGAGCCGGTCCAGTTCGGCGTAGATCGAGGCCAGTTCGCCGGTATCGCGAGCGCGGAAGAAACGCCCGCCAGTATCCTGCGCGATCTTGCGCAGCGTGTCCTCATCGACCTGATCATCGCCGCCGCTGCCGGGAATCGGCAGGCCGAACAGCGACATGCCGCCATCGCCACCGAAGGCGATGGTGTACACGCGCACATGTTCGGCCTTGGCCAGTTCGGCGGCCTTCAGTGGGTCGAGCACGCCGGCCGTGTTGACGCCATCGGTGAGCACGATCAGCACGCGCTCGCCCTGCTTCTGCTCGCGCAGGCGCTTGACCGCCAGCGCGATCGCATCGCCCAGCGCGGTCTCGCGCCCGGCCAGGCCGACGACACTGTCGCGCAACTGGTCGCGCACGGTGGCCAGGTCCGCGGTCAATGGGGTCAGCGCATATGCCTGCTGGCCAAACACCAGCAAGCCGATGCGGTCGCCATCGCGGCGATCGAGGAAGTCGGCCAGCACCGCCTTGGCCGCGGTCAAACGATCGACCACGCGTCCGCCCAGGGTCATGTCGGGCTCGCTCATGCTGCCGGACAGATCCACCGCCAGCATGAGCTGCCGCGCCTGCTGCGGCGGCGCGATGGGTTCGCCCAATTGCAGCGGCCGCGCTGCCGCCGCGCACAGGCAGAACCAGGCCAGCCAGGCCAGCCACACGCTGGCGCGCCACAGCCCGCCGCGCGTCGGTGCGGCGGCCACGGCCTGCAGACGCTCGCCGTACGGCACGCGCAGGGCCGGCGCAGTGCCGCGCCGCGCCGGCAGCAGCAGATTGGCCAGCAGCGGCAGTGGCATCGCCAACCACATCCAGGGCCAGGCGAAGCCGGCCAACAGGTCGCTCAGGCTCTGCCACGAGGACGGCAACAGGCTCATCGCCGTCCTCCGTGCCGCGCCGCCATCAGCGCCAGGAACCGGCGCCGTGCCAGCGGCAGCAGCGCCTGCACCTGCGCCGGGTCCACGCTGGGCCGATAGCCACCGTCGAGCAGCACACGGCCTGGGCCGGTGGAGAACGCCTGACGCTTGTCGCCGCCATCCAGAAACCGTAGCCAGTCCTCGCCCTGCAACGCGGCAGCGGCTGGGTCGCGGCGTTGCGTCGCACGCCGCAACAGCTCCGAGACCGCGGCCACCTGCGCGGGCGGCTCGCCCGTGCGCGTCGCCGCGTCGAACTGGCGTTGCCAGCGCTGCACGCGCTGGCGGCGGCGCAACCACACCAAGAGCACCGCGCCGATCACCAGCAGCAGTACCGCCGCCAGCATCCACCAGCCCGGCGCGGGCGGCCACCAGGCCGGTGCCGGCGGCAGATGCACATCGCGCAGGGGCAGTTGCTGCGGGCTCATGCCGTCGCCCCCCGTTGCACCGGCAGCAACCACGATTCGCTGGGCGCGTCGCTCAGCAGCACCCGCACCTGCACGCCGCGGCCCGGCAGCTCTGCCGCCAGGGTTTCCAACGGCTGCACGAACTGCGCGCGCCAGCGCTGTTGCGCGGCGCTCGCCAGCAGATCCACTTCCACGCGGCGGCCGCTCGCCCAGAACGGCAGGGCCGCGCGCGGCGGCTGCACTTCCAACGGATCGGCGAGCAGCAGCAGTTCCACTTCGTTGTGCAGCGCCAAGCCGGCCCAACGTGCCGCGGGTACCGCCTGCGCGCTGGCAGGATCGGCCAGCACGGTCAAACGCGATCCTGGGCGCAGCAGCTTGGCCGCGTGATCCAGGGCCATGCCCAGGCCGGCGTCGTCCTGCGGCGGCTGCGCGTACCAGCGCACCAACGCATCGAGCACGCGCAGCACGCCGCGCGGCCCGGAGGCGGGCGGCACCGGCGCTTCGCTCCTGCTGCCGCGCAGGGCGGCCAGGCGATCGCCCTGGCGCTGCGCCGCCCACGCCGCGACCGCCCCGGCGCGGGCCGCCTGCACCGACTTGAAGCGGACGCGGGTGCCGAAATACAGCGATGGCGCGGTATCGGCGACGATCAGGCTGAGCCGTTCGCGCTCTGCCTGGAACAATTTGGTATGAGTGCGGCCGCTACGCGCGGTCAGCCGCCAATCGATGTGGCGGACATCGTCGCCCACCACATACTCGCGCGATTCGGCGTATTCCATGCCGCGCCCGCGCATCGGCGACGGGGCAGCCCCACTGAGGCCATGGCGACCGCGCCGCGGCGGCGGCATGCGCGCGACCGCGGCGCGCAGGGCCACCAGCTCGGCCAGGCTGGGACGGATCCCCGCCTCGGCCGGCGCGGCGGCGTGCGGCGTGCCCGGCGCGGTCGGCTGCGGTGCCATCGTCGTTACTCCGCGCGTCGGCGGTCGGCGGGCAACAGCCGTGCTTGGTGACACCCGGTCACGGCGGCGGCACCTTGTCCAGCAGCGCGGCGACCAGGCGATCGCCGTCCCAGCCCTCGGCGGTGGCTTCGTAGCTGGGCAGCACGCGATGGCGCAGCACATCGGCAGCGACCGCGCGCACGTCGTCGGGCGTGACGAAATCGCGCCCGGCCAGCCAGGCCCTGGCGCGCGCGCAGCGTTCCAACGCGATCGAACCGCGCGGACTTGCGCCCCAGGCGATGCGCCGCGCCAACGCGGCGTCGTAGCCGCTGGCATCGCGCGAAGCCAACACCAGCTCGATCAGATAGCGCTCCAGCGGCGGCGCCATGTGCAGCGCCAGCACCGCGCGGCGCGCCGCGAACACGTCTTCCAGCGGCATGCGCGGCGGCGGCGCCTCGCCGGCCTCCAGCGTCTCGCGTGCGCGCTCGCGCGCCAGGCGCAGGATCTCCGCTTCCGCTGCCGCTTCCGGATAACCGATGCGCACGTGCATCAGGAAACGGTCCAGCTGCGCCTCCGGCAGCGGGAAGGTGCCTTCCTGCTCGATCGGGTTCTGCGTCGCCATCACCAGGAACAGCTTCGGCAGCGCATAGGTATGCCGGCCGACGGTGACCTGGCGCTCGCCCATCGCTTCGAGCAGCGCCGATTGCACCTTGGCCGGGGCGCGGTTGATTTCGTCGGCGAGCAGGATCGGATGGAAGATCGGCCCGGGCAGGAACTCGAATCGGCTCTCCTGCGGACGCCACACCTCGGTGCCGGTGAGATCGGCCGGGAGCAGGTCGGGCGTGAACTGGACGCGGGCGAAGTCCGCCTCCAGGCGCGAGGCCAGTGCGCGGATCGCCGTGGTCTTGGCCAGACCGGGCGCGCCTTCGACCAGCAGATGGCCGTCGGCGAGCAGCGCGATCAGCAGGCGCTCCACCAGCGCCGACTGGCCGACGATGGTCTGGGACAGGCCGTCGCGCAGGGCGACGAACGCGGCGTGCAGGCGCTGCTGCTCGGGCGCGGCCGGCGGGGAATCGAGGGTCGGGGATGGCGTGTTCATTTGCGCAGTCTGACCGATCACTGGTGAAAATGGTTCCGCGCGCGGCCGACGCCGCGTGCTGCGAATTCAGGATTTCCTCATCCACGCGGCGTAAACGACGACGGGAGAGGCCTGCGCCTCTCCCGTCGGAGGATCCCGCCTGTCCGCGCCGATCAGCCGGCGCGCTTGGCCACGCGCATCACCTTCGGGGTCACGAAGATCAGCAGCTCGGCCTTGCTCTTGCTGCGGCCGCGCTGCTTGAACAGGTTGCCCAGGAACGGGACGTCCCCCAGGAACGGCACCTTGGACACGCTGCTGCGATCGGTGAACTCGTAGACGCCGCCGATCACCACGGTCTGCCCGTCGTCGACCAGCACCGCAGTATTGATTTCGCGGCGATTGATTTCCGGCACGGTGCCGTAGTTCTGCAGGGTGACGTAGCGCTCCACCTCGTCCTTCTTGACGTTCATGTTCAAGAAGATGCGGTTGTCGTCGGTGATCGTCGGGGTCACCTTCAGCTCCAGCAGCACTTCCTTGAACTGAACGTTCGGGGTGGCGGCGGTGCCGCCGGTACCGCCGGTGATGGTGACGTAGCCGATTTCCTTACCCTGCTTGATCACTGCCTCGCGCTGATTGGAGGTCACGATGCGCGGGTTGGAGATCACCTCGCCACGCCCTTCTTCCTGCAGCGCCGACAGTTCCATGTCCAGCGAGAAATTGGCACCCAGCAAGGTGTAGGCGATGGCACCGGGCGTGCCGGTGGTGAAGGTGCCGGCGGGCATGTTGAAGTTCAGCCCGCCCGGAATGTTGTGCACGTTGTTGTTGATGATCGAGGTGTTGTTGGCCAGGTTGCCGCTGACCACACCGGTATTGCCGCCGTACTGCCGGCGGCCGGCAATGCCGAAGCGCGCACCCAGATCGCGGGCGAAGGTATCGGTGGCGATGACGATGCGGCCTTCGATCAGCACCTGATCGACCGGCCGGTCGATCACGTTGATCAGCTCGCGCATCTGCGCGACCTTCTTCGGGATGTCGCTGATCATCAGCGTGTTGGTGCGCTCGTCGGCGACGAGCCGACCGCGCGGCGACAGGAAGCCGTTGTCGTTCTGGCTGTTGCCGTTGCTGCCGCCATTTCCGCCGCCACCACCGCCACCACCGCCGATGCCCTTGGCCTCGGTCAGCGCCTTGAAGATCGCCGTGGCGCTGTGGTAGTTGATCTGCACGTAGTCGGTGATCAGGTCCTCGCGATTCTCGATCGCGATGCGCGCGTCTTCCTTGTCCTGCTCGAACTTGGCCAGTTCCTGCTGCGGCGCGACCCAGATCACCTTGCCGTCGCGGCGCTTGTCCAGGCCCTTGGCGCGCAGCACGATGTCCAGCGCCTGGTCCCACGGCACGTTGACCAGGCGCAGGGTGACGCTGCCCTGCACGGTGTCGGAGGCGACGATGTTGAGATTGGATTCCTCGGCGATCAGCTGCAGCACCGTGCGCACCGGCACGTCCTGGAAGTTGAAGGTCACCGGCTTGCCGCTGTAGCCACGCTCGGCCACCTGCGCGGCGGCCTGGCTGACCGTGGCCGCGGTGACCGCGCCGACGGCCGGCGCGGCGGCGCGCGGGGTGATCTCGACCACGTACTCGTTGCCCGACTGGTAGGCCAGCGACTCGAACGGGCCATTGGTGCTCAGCGTCAGCTGCGCGCCACCCGCATAGGGCTTGGCATCGATGCGCTGCACCGGGGTGGCGAAATCGGTGACGTTGAGCGGCCGCTGCAGTTCCGGCGGCAGCATCGCGTTGCCGACGTCGACCACCACGTTGTTGCCCTGGGTGCGCAGGTCGGGGCTGGCGCCGGTGCCGTTGAAGGACAGGATCAGTCGTCCCGCACCGCCATCACCGCGCTTGAAGTCGACCTTCGACACCGTGAGCTTGGCCGGCGCCGTCGCGGATGCCGCAGGCGCAACAGCAGGCGCGGCAGGCGGCGCCGCGCTGGCGACGACCGCGTTCCCGAGCATCGCCGCCAACCCCAACGCGCATAGCCGCATCGTCGCGTGGCGCCGGATGGGGCGCAGGCTCAGGGCTTTGGAAAAAGTCATCGTGCTATCCCCATAATCAATCATTGATCGTCCAGCGCGACGGAGGCAGGACGTTCCAGCCAGCCGCCGGCGCCATCCGGCACCAGTTCAATCAAATCGATGCGATCCTCGTGCACCCCGGTCACGCGGCCATCGCTCTGCCCCATGTACACGCCCGGACGCACGCGGTAGGTCACCTTGTCCGGCGCCATCACCAGCGCGACCTGGCCCGCGCCGCTACCCAGCGTGCCCACCATGTTGAGGCTGTCCAGCGGGAACTGCTCCAGCGGCTCCTTGCGGCGGTTCGGATCCGGACGCAGTCCGCTGCTGCCGTCGGGATTGGCCCAGGCATCGCTGAACGGATCGCGCAGGCCCTGCGCGGCGTACTCGAAGGTCTCGAACTGCTGCATCACCGGCAACGGCTCCAGCGGCTGCGCCGGTCGCGCGCGCACTTCCTTCACCCAGTTCTCCAGGTTCGGCGCATCCCCCGGCGTGCTGGTGGTGGTGCGGCCGCAAGCGCCGAGCACGAGCGCCAGCGCGCCCGCGGCGAACATCCTGACCATCCGCTGCTGCCGGCTCATGCGCCACCGCCTTGCTTGCCCGCCTTCTTCGCGGCCGCCGCGGCCTGCTCCTGGTCCGCCATTTCCTTGTCGTCCAGGTAGCGATAGGTCTTGACCGTGCCGGACAGCTCCAGTTCGCCGCGTGCGGTGATGCCGTTGCTCTTGTCGCGCGGTTTCAGATTGATGTCGTGCATGGTCAGGATCACCACCCGCGGCAGCGACGCCACGCCGCTGACGAAGGCGCCGAACTGGTGGTAGCTGCCGACCATGCGCAGGGCGATCGGCTTCTCCGCGTAGAACTCCTTCGGCGACTCCGGACCCGGCTGGAACAACTCGTTGGTCAGGCCGCTGGACAAGGCGGTCTGCGAGATGTCGATGATCAGGTCGGGCATCTCGGTCTTGCTCGGCAGCTGCCGCAGCATCTGCTGCAGCACCTGTTCCATCTGCACCAGTTGCTGCTTCAGCGGCTGCAGGTTCACCGCACGGCTCTGTTCCTTCTCGAAGGTGGCGCGCAGCTCGGTTTCCTTCTGTTCCAGCGCCTGCAGTTCGTCGCTCTTGCTGCTGATCAGCAGGAACCACGACAGGGTCAGGATGAACAGCGTCACCAGCACGCAGAACACGATCTTGGCCTGCTGCGGCCAGTTGCCGATGTTGTTGAAATCCAGCTCTTTGATGTTGAATTTCTTGCTCATGACGCCGGTCCCTGTTGCGCTGGCTTGGCGGCGGGTGCCGGCGGCGCGGCCGGAGCCGGTGCGGCAGAGTTGCCGGGGGCAGGTGCAGCCGCAGGTGCTGCGCCCGGGGCCTGCGCAGGCGATGGCGTGCCAGGCGCGCCACCGGCGGGTACTGCGGCAGGGGTTCCGGACGGAGCGGCTCCGGCCGGTGCCGTCCCGTCGGCCGCCGGATCGGTGCTCTCACCCGGCACCGGCAGCTTGACCCGCAGCGTGAACACATACGGCAGCGCCTTGGTGTCGACGATCGGGCCCTTGGCTTCCTTCTCCTGGGCCTTGGCCTCGATCACCGTCAGTTCCGGATTGGTCATCCAGCCCGAGCCTTCGAGATTGCGCATGTAGGTACTGACCCGCGCGTTGGACTGCGAGCGGCCCTCCAGGGTCAGCATGTCGCCTTCCTGCTTCACCGAGGTCAGCACCACGCCGTCGGGAATGGTCCGCACCAGCGAGTCGAACAGGTGCACCATCTGCGAGCGCTTGGCCTGCAGTTCCTCGATGACCTGCTTGCGCGCCAGCAGCCGACGCTTCTTCTCGTCGAGGGTGTCGATTTCCTTGTTCTGCGCCTGGACCTTCTCGATCTCGGTCTGCAGATACGCGTTGCGTTCGTTCTGGCCGCTGATCTGCAGGTCGTAGTAGAACCAGATCAGCCCCGCCAGCAGCACCCCGGCGAACGCGGCCAGGCCAAGCATCGAATAGAACTCGCGTTCGCGCTGCTTGCGCCGTTCCGCCCGCCAGGGCAGCAGATTGATCTTCGCCATCAGTCGAAGCTCCTCAGCGCCAGGCCGGTGGCGATCATCAGCGCCGGCGCATCCTGGGCCAGCGCATGCGCCTGGACCTTCGGCCCCAGGGTCATCTGCGCCAACGGGTTGGCGACCACCGTGGCCACGCCCAGTTGCTCCTCCACCATCTCCGGCAACCCGGCCAGGGCGGCGCAGCCGCCGGCTAGGACGATGTGGTCGACCCGGTTGAATTCGCTGCCGGCGTAGAAGAACTGCAGCAGGCGGCTGATCTGCTGCACCGTGGCTTCCTTGAACGGTTCCAGCACCTCGACCTCGTAGCTCTCCGGCAGCCCGCCCTGGCGCTTGGCCATGCCGGCTTCCTCGTAGGTCAGGCCGTAGCGGCGCATCACTTCGTCGGTCAGCTGCTTGCCGCCGAACACCTGCTCGCGGCTATACAGACTGCGCCCGCCGCGCAGGACATTGAGGGTGGTCATGGTGGCGCCGATGTCGACCAGGGCGACGATGCCGTCGGCGGCCACCGGCAGCTCGCTGGCCACCAGCGCGAAGGCGTTCTCGACCGCGAAGGCCTCCACGTCCATCACCTTGGCCACCAAGCCGCCCAGCTCCAGGGCCGACTGGCGCAGTTCCACGTTCTCCGAGCGGGAGGCGGCCAGCAGCACCTGCACCATCTCGGGGTTGTTGGGGATGACGCCCAGCACCTCGAAATCCAGGTTCACTTCGTCGATCGGATACGGGATGTAGTTCACCGCCTCCAGCTCGACCTGGGCTTCCAGTTCGCTCTCGTCCAGCTCGGCCGGCATCGGGATCACCTTGGTGATCACCGCCGAACCGGCCACGGCGGCCGCGGCATGCTTGGCGCGGGTGCCGGAACGGGTCACGGCGCGGCGGATCGCCTCGCCCACCGCCTCGACCTCGACGATGTTCTTTTCGACCACGGCATTGGGCGGCAAGGGTTCGACGGCGTAATGCTCGACGCGGAACCGGTTGCCGTTACGCGAAAGCTGCAGCAGCTTGACCGCGGTCGAGCTGATGTCGATGCCGATCAGCGGTTGCTGACTCTTTGGGATAAGCCCCACGGATTTTCCCCTGCCGGCGGGCACTTGGACGCCAATGTTGCGCCAGCGCATTAATAACAAATTTTTTGCAATTGGCAACCGCCCGGTTGCATGTCGCGATCCGTGTCACGGCATGACCTGCGGCAGCAAACCCGTCGCATCCCCGGAACCGGCCCCAGCCGTTCCCCGGCGTACTCTATACTCTGCGCCCAAGAAATCTGCAATCGGAATCTCTCGCGATGCCCCGTTTTCGTCGTTGGCTGCGCTGGGCGCTGGTCATGTTGGTCCTCCTTGGCCTGGTCGGCGCCGCCGTGGCAGGCGGGCTGTACTACGTCGTCTCTTCCAAGCTCCCGGACGTGCAGACCCTGCGCAAGGTCGAGCTGCAGGAGCCGATGTACGTCTACTCCAGCGACGGCAAGCTGATGGCGCTGTTCGGCGAGACCCGGCGCTACCCCATCACCATGAAGGACGTGCCGGAGCGGCTGAAGCAGGCCTTCCTGGCCACCGAGGACGCCCGCTTCTACGAGCATGGCGGGGTCGACTACAAGGGCATCGCGCGCGCGGTATGGCTGCTGGCCACCACCAACGACAAGCGCGTACCGGGCGGCTCCACCATCACCCAGCAGGTCGCCCGCCAGTTCTTCCTGAGCTCGGAGTACAGCTACACCCGCAAGCTGGCGGAGATCCTGCTGGCGCGCAAGATCGAGGCCGAGTTGAGCAAGGACGAGATCTTCGAGCTGTACCTGAACAAGAGTTTCTTCGGCAACCGCGCCTACGGCATCGCCGCCGCCGCCGAGTACTACTACGGCAAGAAGCTCAACGAACTGAGCCTGGACGAGATGGCCTCGCTGGCCGGCATCCCCAAGTTCCCCTCCAGCGGCAACCCGATCAGCAACCCCGAGCGCGCCAAGCAGCGCCGCGACAACTATGTGCTCAGCCGCATGGCCGCGCTGGGCTTCATCACCCCGGCCGAGGCCGAGGCGGCCAAGGCGGTGCCGATGCACGCCGCGCCGCACGAGCGCCCGGTCGAGGTCGAGGCACCCTACGTGGCCGAACTGGTGCGCCAGGAGATGATCGCGCGCTTCGGCGGCGACGTGCTGGACAAGGGCTACCACGTCTACACCACGATCGATGCGACCCTGCAGACCGCCGCCAACCATGCGGTGCGCCAGGGCCTGGTCGTCTACGACCGCCGCCACGGCTGGCATGGGGTTGAGAAGCATTTCGACGTGCCCGCCAATGCCGATGCGGCAGCCCTGGCCAGCCACCTGAGCGGCGTCTACGCGCAGGGCGGGATGCTGCCGAGCATCGTCGCCAGTACCGGCAGCGACGGCAGCGCCACCGTGGTGCTCGCCAACAAGACCGAGCTGGTGCTGCCGGTCGCCGCCAGCCGCTGGACCGGGCGCAGCCCGGCCACCCTGCTCAAGCGCGGCGACCTGGTGCGCATCCAGGCTGGCGACAAGCCGGGCGAATGGGAGATCACCCAGATCCCGCGCGGCCAGGCCGCGCTGGTCTCGCTGGACGCCAACAACGGCGCGCTGCGCGCCATGGTCGGCGGCTTCAGTTATGCCGGCAACAAGTTCAACCGCGCCACCCAGGCGCGTCGCCAGCCGGGCTCCAGCTTCAAGCCGTTCCTGTACGCGGCCTCGTTCGAGAAGGGCTTCAATCCGGCCTCGATCGTGCTCGACGCGCCGGTGGTGTTCCGCGACCGCCGCGGCAAGACCTGGTCGCCGCAGAACGACGGCGGCGGCTTCCGCGGCCCGATGCGCCTGCGCGAGGCGCTGGTGCAGTCGCGCAACCTGGTCTCGGTGCGCCTGCTGGACGCCATCGGCGTGGACTTCGCACGCAAGTACATCAGCCAGTTCGGTTTCCAGGAAGCCGAGCTCCCGCCGAACCTGTCGATGTCGCTGGGCACCGCCTCGCTGACCCCGCTGTCGGTGGCGCGCGGTTACACCGTGTTCGCCAACGGCGGCTCGCTGGTCAACACCTGGATCATCGACAAGGTCACCGACCGCGACGGCAACGTGCTGTTCCAGGAGCACCCGCTGACCGCCTGCCGCAGCTGCGGCAGCCTTGGCGGCAATGCCGCCCCGGTCAGCCAGGTGGTGGACGGCTTCAACTTCGGTGCGGCCACACCCCCGCCGGCGGCCAAACCGGCCGAGACCGCGGCCACGGCGGCCGCAGCGGAGAAGCCTGCCGACCCCGAGGCCAAGGTAGCGCCGCGCGCCATCGACGAGCGCACCGCCTATCAATTGGTGTCGATGATGCGCGACGTGGTCCAGCGCGGCACCGGCACCGCGGCCAAGGTGCTCGGCCGCGAGGACGTGGGCGGCAAGACCGGCTCCACCAACGACCACCGCGACGCCTGGTTCTCCGGCTTCGGCGGCCCATACGTGACCACGGTGTGGGTCGGCCGCGACGACTACCGCTCACTCGGCTACCGCGAGTACGGCGGCAAGGCGGCGCTGCCGATCTGGATCGACTACATGCGCGTCGCATTGAAGGACCAGCCGATCGCCCGCAACGACCCGCCGGGCGGCATGGTCCAGGTCAGCCTCAACGGCGCCACGGAATGGGTCAAGACCGAGGACATGGACCGCATCCAGCAGTTCGACGAAAGCCTGCAGGACCAGAAGACCGACGACGCGGCATTCGACATCTTCTGATCACCCCGCCTCCCCGGCCCCCGGCGCTCGCCGGGGGGCATTGTTCGGCCGGGCGCGCCTCGCTCGACGGACACCGCATCACGCAGTCGTGCCGGGTACACCTGAATTTCGCAAGGCTGCGGTACAGTCGGGTCAGGCTTTGAGGGGAGGCGCACCATGCACCACGCTCGGCAACATGCCCGGACCCGCACGCACGAACGCCGTCGCCGGCTGGCGCACGAAGCCGCCCGCCTGATGGCCGAAGGCGGCATCCGCGATTTCCACCAGGCCAAGCTCAAGGCCGCCGACCGGCTCGGCATCCACGACGATGCCTCGTTGCCGCGCAACAGCGAGATCGAGGACGCCCTGCGCGAATACCAGCGGCTGTTCGCCGGCCCGGACCATGCCGGCGAGCTGCGCCGGCGCCGCGAGGCGGCGCTGCGCGCGATGGACTTCCTGCACGCGTTCGCGCCGCGCCTGGCCGGACCGGTGCACGACGGCACCGCCGACGCCAACAGCCCGGTGCAACTGCACCTGCACAGCGACGACGCCGAGGCGGTGGCGCGCTTCCTCGAAGAGCACCGGATCCCGGCCGAACTGCGCAGCCGCCGTCTGCGCCTGGACCGCGAGCGCAGCGAGGACTTTCCGGTGTGGCTATTCGCCGCCGAGGAACTGACCTTCGACCTGACCGTGCTGCCCTACGACGCGCTGCGCCAGGCGCCGCTGTCGCAGGTGGACGAAAAGCCGATGCGGCGCGCCTCGATGCCGCAACTGCGGCAACTGCTGACCGAGCAGGACATCGCCGACTACCAGTACGGCTAGCGCGTACCGCGCCGCGTCGCGGATGCGGCAGTGGATGCGACGGGCACCGTATGACCGCGTCGAAGCCGGTGCTCCGATGCGCAGCGGACGCAACGAGGCGCCCGCGCCCTCTTTCTGTTTCGGCGCTGCCCAACGAAAAACGCCCCGCGCAAGGCGGGGCGTTCCGGACAACCTGACGGCGATCGATCAGCGCTTGTCGGCGCCGGTGTAATCGCGCTTGTCGTAGCCGGTGTAGATCTGGCGCGGACGGCCGATCTTCATTTCCGGGTCGACCTGCTGTTCCAGCCAGTGCGAGACCCAGCCGGCGGTACGGGCGATGGCGAACATCACGGTGAACATCTCCACCGGGATGTTCAGCGCCTTGTAGATGATGCCCGAGTAGAAGTCGACGTTCGGGTACAGCTTGCGCTGCACGAAGTAATCGTCCTTCAGCGCGGCCTCTTCCAGCTTCAGCGCGACTTCCAGCAGCGGGTCGTTGACGCCCAGCTCGCCCAGCACCTTGTGGGTCATCTCGCGGATGATCTTCGCGCGCGGGTCGAAGTTCTTGTACACGCGGTGGCCGAAGCCCATCAGGCGGAAGCTCGAGTTCTTGTCCTTGGCCTTGGCCACGGCGCTCTCGACGTTGTCGGCGGTGCCGATCTCCTCCAGCATCTTCAGCACGGCTTCGTTGGCGCCGCCGTGCGCCGGGCCCCACAGCGCGGTGATGCCGGCGGCGACCGAGGCGTACGGATTGGCGCCGGTGGAACCGACCAGGCGCACGGTCGAGGTCGAGGCGTTCTGCTCGTGGTCGGCGTGCAGGATGAACAGCAGGTCCAGGGCCTTGGCCACGACCGGGTTCATCTGCAGCTGCTCGCTCGGCACCTCGAACATCATGTGCAGGAAGCGCTCGACATAGCCGAGGTTGTTGCGCGGATAGCGGATCGGCCAGCCGATCGAGTAGCGATAGGCGGCGGCGGCGATCGTCGGCACCTTGGCGATCAGGCGGATCGCGGCCAGACGGCGCTGCTCCGGATCGTTGAGGTCGAGGGTGTCGTGATAGAACGCCGACAGCGAGGCGACGGTACCGGCCATCATCGCCATCGGGTGCGCATCGTGGCGGAAGCCTCCGAGGAAGTTCTTCAGCGACTCGTGCATCATCGTGTGATGCGTCACTTCGTGGTCGAACTTCTTGAACTCGTCGGCGGTGGGCAGCTCGCCGTTCATCAGCAGGTAGGCCACTTCGAGGAAGTTGGACTTCTCGGCCAGTTGCTCGATCGGGTAGCCGCGGTACAGCAGCACGCCGTTGTCGCCGTCGATGTAGGTGATCGCCGACTTGCAGCTGGCGGTCGCGGTGAAGCCCGAGTCGTAGGTGAAGAGACCGGTCTCCTTGGTCAACTTGGAAATGTCGACGCAATCGTTGCCCAGGGTGGGCTTGAGTACCGGAAGAACGACCGACTTGTCGCCGGCGTTCAACGTGACCTGATCAAGATCGGACACAGTGTGCGCTCCTCGATGGAAGGCGCCTGTCCGATTACGTTGCGAACAGACGCGTGAAGGAAGTCCACGGCAATCGCCACGGATCGCGCCATTATCGCACAGCAGCATTTGCGTCGTCGCTCACCACCCACGCTGCACGATGGCGGCAGGAAAGCGACACAGCGTTGCGTCCTCGCCGTATTTTCACGGAAGGATGACACCGGCGCGTCGACGCCGGGAGGAGACAGCGGATAGCAAAACGGCCGCGCAAGCGGCCGTCGCTCTACATCCGTTCGACGGTTCCGATCAGCGCGCGTAGCGCTTCTGGAACTTGTCGATGCGGCCGCTGGTGTCGATGACCTTGTGCTTGCCCGTGTAGAACGGATGCGAAGCCGAGGAGATTTCGACCTTGATCAGCGGATACTCTTCGCCGTCCTCCCACTTGACCGTCTCTTTCGAGGACATGGTCGAACGGGTCAGGATCTTGAAATCGGAGGTGACATCGTGGAACACGACGTCGCGGTACTGGGGATGGATGTCGGCCTTCATGGGCTCGCACCGTAGGTGGCTGCTGGACAAGAGGGAAACTATAACAGCCCTCCTGCCCTGCACGCAACGTTTACGTATCGGCAGATGGAGCGGACGTCACCTGGGACGTCCTGCTCCCGGGAGAGTCCGCCCGAGCACGGGCGGGACTCCAGGCTCAGCCGGCGCCGACCGCCGTGCGGGCCAGGCCCAGGAACCGCGCGTGGTCGTAGCGGATGAGCATGGTCACGTTGTCCGCCAGGCCCAACTGGCGGTTCCAGTCGACCAGGGTGGCGCCGCGGGTGTGCGCCCCGGACAGCTCGATCTGCATCGGCCGCGACTGCACCTCCTGGGCACCCTCGGGCTGCAGCGCCCAGGCCATCGCCAGCGCATCGGCGGCATACCAATGCTCGCCGCGCGCGTCTTCCGACCATAGCCGGGTCTTGCGCGAAATCAGCTCGTAGAAGCGCGCCTTGGGCGCATCCACCGCCAGCCACTGCTCGACCTCGCGGTGCGGCAGGCCATGCGCCACCGTCGCTTCCCAGTCGGCGACCTCGATGTGCGGGAACGCCTTGAACACGATGTGCGCCGCCTCCGGATCGAAGGCGATATTGAACTCGGCAGCCGGAGTGATGTTGCCGTGGCAGGTGATCGCCCCGCCCATCACCAGGAAGCGGCCGACGCGCTGCGGCAGGGTCGGGTCCAGTTTCAGCGCCAACGCGATATTGGTCAGCGGCCCCAGCGCGACCAGCAGCAGGCGCCCGGCGTACTGGTGCGACAGGCGCAGGATCGCCAGCGCGGCATGCTCGGCCTCCGCGCCACGCGCGGCGGGCGGCAGGTCGACGTCGCCGAAGCCGTCCTGGCCATGCACGTGCCCGGCGTCCACCGAGGGATGCAGCAGCGGATCGGCGCAGCCGGCGAACACCGGCACGTCCTCGCGCCCAGCCACTTCGCACAGCTTCAGCGCATTGCGCACGGTGTGGCGCAGCCCGACGTTGCCGGCGGCGATGGTCAGCCCGACCACCTCATGGCGCGGATCGGCGAACGCCATCAGCAGCGCCAGCGCATCGTCCACGCCGGGGTCGGTATCGATCAACAGGGGAATCTTGTCGCTCATGCGTCGCTTCGCTCGTCCGTTCGGCCGCCGAGTCTGGCACTGCGGCGCAGGCATGGGAAGGCGCGGGGATTGGGGAGTCGGGATTGGGGATTCGCAAAAGCGGCATCGCCACGTCTTCGTTCGAAGGGGCGGCTTTAGCCGCGATCGGGTCTCCTGATCACGCCCGGTGGCGACCGAAGCCGCTTCCTACAACAGCAGGCGGACGGCCGCTTCTAACGAATCCCCAATCCCGAATGCCGAATCCCGGCCCCATCACGCCCCGGCGAACCGCACCGCGCCACCGACCCAGCGCGCGACGATGCGGTCGGCCAGGACAGGCGCCTCCTCCAGCAGCCGGTCGGCCAGGGCGTGCACGCGCGGCAGCAGGCCGGCGTCGCGCGCCAGGTCGGCCACGCGGAACGCGGCCAGGCCGGTCTGGCGGGTGCCGAGCAGCTCGCCCGGACCGCGCAGTTCCAGATCCTTCTCGGCGATGACGAAGCCATCGTTGGTCTGGCGCATGGTCTCCAGGCGCTGCCGCGCCATCGCCGACAGCGGCGCCTGGTACATCAGCACGCAGCTCGACGCCGCCGCGCCGCGCCCGACCCGGCCGCGCAACTGGTGCAACTGCGCCAGGCCCAGGCGCTCGGCGTTCTCGATGATCATCAGCGAGGCGTTGGGCACGTCCACGCCGACCTCGATGACCGTAGTGGCGACCAGCAGGTCGATCTCGCCCTGCTTGAACGCGCGCATCGCCGCCTGCTTCTCCGCCGGCTTCATGCGTCCGTGCACCAGGCCCACGCGCAGTTCCGGCAACTGCGCCGACAGCGCCTCGAAGGTGGCCTGCGCGGCGCTGGCCTCGAGCCGGTTGCCGGCACCGCCCTGCGCGGGCTTCTCGCTGTCCTCGGCCTCTTCGATCAGGGTGCAGACCCAATAGGCCTGGCGACCTTCGGCGCAGGCCACGCGGATGCGCTGCACCAGCTCGGGACGGCGATCGGCGTTGAGCACGATGGTCTGCACCGGCGTGCGTCCCGGCGGCAGTTCGTCGATGGAGGAGACGTCCAGATCGGCATACGCGGCCATCGCCAGCGTGCGCGGGATCGGCGTGGCGGTCATCACCAGTTGGTGCGGCACGCCCGCACCGGAAGCGCCCTTGTCGCGCAGCGCCAGGCGCTGGTGTACGCCGAAGCGGTGCTGCTCGTCGACGATGGCCAGCGCCAGGTCGTGGAAGCGCACCGCCTCCTGCATCAGCGCATGCGTGCCGACCACCACCTGCGCCTCGCCCGAGGCGATCTGCGCCAGGGTCGCGCTGCGCGCCTTGCCGGTGACCTTGCCGGCCAGCCAGGCCACGCGCACGCCCAGCGGCTCCAGCCAACCGCGCAGGTTGGCCAGATGCTGTTCGGCGAGCAGTTCGGTCGGCGCCGCCAGCGCCGCCTGCTTGCGCTTGTCCACCGCCAGCATCGCCGCCAGCGCGGCGACCACGGTCTTGCCGCTGCCGACATCGCCCTGCACCAGCCGCAGCATCGGCGCCGGCCGCTCCAGGTCGGCGCGGATCTGCGCGAACACGCGCTGCTGCGCGCCGGTCAGTCGGAACGGTAGCGACTGCTGCAGGCGCTTGGCCAGCAGCCCGCGGCTGCGCAGCGACGGCGCCGGCTGACACTGCATGGCGATGCGCTGGCGCCGCAGGCTCAGGTGATGCGCGAGCAGTTCCTCCAGCGCCAGGCGCTGCTGCGCCGGATGCAGGCCGGCGGCGAGCGCGGCCAGGTCGGCCTGCGGCGGCGGCCGGTGCGCGACCAGCAGCGCGCTGCGCAGCGACGGCAGGCCGAGTTCGGCCAGCAGCGACGCCGGCAGCAGTTCCAGCGCCGCCTCCTCCGGCAGCCGGTCCAGCGCCTGGCCGATCAGCCGGCGCACCGTCGCCGGGCCGACGCCCTCCACTGCCGGGTATACCGGATCCAGGCGATCGCCCAGCGCCGCGGCGTCGTCCTCGCCGAGGATCTGATAGCTGGGATGCACGAACTCCAGGCCGTGCTGGCCCGGCTTGGGCGTGCCGAAGGCGCGCAAGCGCGCACCGACCGCGAACTGCGCCGCCTGTGCGGCACGGAACTGGAAAAAGCGCAGCACAAGTGTGCCGCGCGAGTCGTCGGCCACCGCCACGCGCAGCATCGGCCGATAGCGGAAGCCGCGATCCACCGCCTGCACCCGCCCTTCGACCTGCGCCGGCACGCCCGGCTGCAGCGCCGCCACGGTAGTCAGGCGGGTGCGGTCCTCATAGCGCAGCGGCAGGTGCAGCCACAGGTCCTGCAGGGTGGACAGGCCGCGCGCGGCGAATTTCTCCGCCAGCTTGGGACCGACGCCGGGCAACGTGGTCAACGGCACCTCGCCTGCCGCCGACAGCGCCGGCGCCGGAACCTGCACGCGCGGCACGGCGGGGGATCAGTCCAGCACCATCACCGCATCCACTTCGAAGCCCGCGCCTTTGGGCAGCGCCGAGACTTCGATGGTGGAGCGCGCGGGGAACGGCGCCTGGAAGTAGTCCTGCATCACCGCGTTGACCTGTGCGAACTGCGCCAGGTCGGTGAGGTACAGCCCCAGGCGCACGATGCGATCCAGCGAGCCGCCGGCCGCCTCGGCCACCGCCTGCAGGTTGTCGAAGGCGCGACGCGCCTGCGCGGCGATGTCGCCGGCGACGATCTCGCCGGTGGCCGGATCCAGCGGGATCTGCCCGGAGAAGTACACGGTGTTGCCGGCACGCACGGCTTGCGAATACGGGCCGATCGCGGCCGGTGCACGGTCGGTATGGATGATCTGGCGGGACATGGCGACTCCGTTGGAAGAATGTCCGCCTAGTTTAGCTGGCGTGCGCGGTTGGGGATTGGGGATTGGGGATTGGGGATTGGGAATCGGGAATCGGGAATCGGGAATCGGGAATCGGGAACAGCGTGCCCGCCGGGGATGCCGGCCATGCGCTTCGCCCCTTTCGCAGGAGCGGCTTCAGCCGCGACGCTTCATCGGTAAGGCGTCGCGGCTGAAGCCGCTCCTACGACGACAACGCCAGACCCGCTCCGAATCCCCAATCCCGACTCTCCAATCCCGGCACCACCTATTGACGCCGCACGCTCTGCACCGCGTGCAGGCGCCGCAACCGGCGCATCACCTCGGCCAGGTGGTTGCGGTCGCGCACCTGGATGTTGAAGCGCAGCACCGCGGCGTTGAAGTCGCGGTCCAGGTAGTCGACGCGCTCGATGTTGGACTGGCTCTGCGCGATCGCCGCGGCGAGTTGCGCCAGCACGCCGGTGCGGTTCTCCACGTCCACCACCAGCGCAGTGTCGTAGTCGCCGATGACGCTGCTGTCCCAGCCGATCGGCACCCAGCGCTCGGGCGACTTGCGCAGTTCGGCCAGGTTCGGGCAGTCCAGGCGATGCACCACGATGCCCTTGCCGGCGGTGTGGTAGCCCATGATCTCGTCGCCGGGAATCGGCTGGCAGCAGTTGGCGAAGCTGACCACGCCGCGCTCGGTGCCGTTGATCAGGATCTTTTCCTGCGAGTGCTTGGAATGGCCGCCGCCGCGCAGTTCCGCATACGCCATCAGCGCCTGCGCGGCCTGGTTGGGCATCCAGTTGCCCAGCGCCACGTCGGCCAGCAGCGCCTCCAGGCGCGGATAACGGTGCTCGCTGAGGAACGAATCCAGGCGCCCCTTGGGCAACCGCTCCAGCGAACTGTCCATCGCCTCCAGCGCGCGATCGAGCATGCGATGGCCGAGCTGCACCGCGTCCTCGTGTTCGAGCTGCTTGAGCTGGTGGCGGATCGCGGTGCGCGCCTTGCTGCTGACCACGAACTCCAGCCACTGCGGCTTGGGCGTGGCGGAGCGCGCGGTGATCACCTCGACCGTCTGTCCGCTGACCAGCTTGGTGCGCAACGGCACCAGCTTCTTGTCCACGCGCGAGGCCACCGCGCGGTTGCCGACGTCGGTGTGCACCGCATAGGCGAAGTCCAGCGCAGTCGAATTGCGCGGCAGCGCCAGGATCTTGCCCTTGGGCGTGAACAGGTAGACCTCGTCCGGGAACAGGTCGACCTTGACGTTGTCCAGGAACTCCAGCGACGAGCCGGCGGCACGCTGGGATTCGATCAGTTCGACGATCCACGCATGCGCGCGGCTCTGCGCGCTGTTGGGCGAATCGCCGCCGAACTTGTAGGTCCAGTGCGCGGCGACGCCGCGTTCGGCGATCAGGTCCATCTCCTCGGTGCGGATCTGCACTTCGATCGGCGAGCCGTAGGGCCCGAACAGCACCGTATGCAGCGACTGGTAGCCGTTGGCCTTGGGAATGGCAATGAAGTCGCGGAAGCGCGCATCCAGCGGCTTGAAGGTGGCATGCACCGCGCCCAGCGCGTGGTAGCAGTCGGGCACGCCGCGTACCACCAGGCGGAAGCCGAACACGTCCATCACCTGGTCGAAGGATTTGTTCTCGTCGCGCATCTTGTTGTAGATGCTCCACGGCGTCTTGATCCGGCTCACCAGCCGGTGCTCCAGCCCCTCCTTGGCCAAGCGCTGCGACAACTGCACTTCCACCTGCGCCATCGACTCGCGGCGCACTACCGGCTGGCTGCGGATGTGCTTTTCGATGATCGCGTGTCGCCACGGATGCAGCGCGCGGAAGCCGAGGTTCTGCAGCTCGGACTTCATCAGGCTCATGCCCAGGCGCTGGGCGATCGGCGCGTAGATCTCCAGGGTCTCGCGGGCGATGCGGCTGCGCGCCTCGGCGCTCTGCGCGCCCAGCGTGCGCATGTTGTGCAGGCGATCGGCGAGCTTGATCATGATCACGCGCAGGTCGCGCGACATCGCCAGCAGCATCTTGCGGAAGCTCTCGGCGGCCGCTTCCTGGCGATCGCGGAACTTGAGCTTGTCCAGCTTGGTGACGCCGTCGACCAGTTCGGCCACCGCCTCGCCGAACTCGGCGGCCAGCTCGGCGCGGGTCAGCGGGGTGTCTTCGATGGTGTCGTGCAAGATCGCCGCGATCAGCGCTTCCACGTCCAGGCCGAGCTCGGCCAGCACGCCCGCCACCGCCACCGGATGGGTGATGTAGGGTTCGCCGGACTTGCGGGTCTGCCCCGCGTGCGCGGCCGCACCGACCTCCCAGGCGCGGCGCAGCAGCGGGATCTGCTCGGCGGGCAGATAGCTGGCGCTGCGTTCGAGCTGCAGGACGTAGTCGGGGACCGCCTCGTCGGCCGACGACGGCGCGGCGTGGGCGACCTGGGCAGAAGGGCCTGGGTTCATGCGGAAAGACTATGCCAGCGGCGCGTGGACGGCAAACCCGCAAAACGAAACAGCCCGCAGATGCGGGCTGTTCGCAGGACGATCGCGACGCGGGGACGCGATCAGTCGTCGTTCTTGGACATGTCCTCGTCGGCGACGACTTCGGCCGCGGCCCATTCCAGGGCCTCGCGCTCGGCGCGCTCGCGCTCGGCCTTCTCGACCTCGTCGATCAGGGCGTTGTCGATCTTGCGCGCAGCGATCTCGCGCAGCGCCAGCACGGTCGGCTTGTCGGCCGATTCGGTGTTGTCGAGGGTGGCCTGCACGCCGTTGGCGAGCTGGCGGGCGCGCTTGGACGCCATCATGACCAGTTCGAAACGGTTGTTAACGACTTCCAGGCAATCTTCTACGGTGATGCGGGCCATGCGGGCTCCCGGCGGGCCGGCGGCGGCCACGCGTTCGAATGAGGGAAAGGGCGGGGATTGTAGGGCGGCAACCGCCCGAGAGCAACCCCACCCCATTCAGTTCCCTTTGGAATCAGCCAGTTGGCTGTTCCTGCAGGAGGGTGTCGATCAGCCCGGCGTGGCGCTGCTGCTGCGGCAGCCGGCGCAGGCGGCTGGCGACGAAGATCGCGCACATCTCGTCCACCGCGGTGTCGAAGTGCTCGTTGACGATCACGTAGTCGAAGTCGGCGTAGTGCGACATTTCCTCGCGCGCGGCGGCCAGCCGCTGCGCGATCACCGCCTCGCTGTCCTGGCCGCGCTTGCGCATGCGCTGCTCCAGCGCCTCGCGCGAGGGCGGCAGGATGAACACGCTGACCGCGTCCGGCACCTTGGCCCGCACCTGCCGCGCGCCCTGCCAGTCGATCTCCAGCAGCACGTCGTGGCCGGCGGCCAGTTGCGGCTCCACCGACTGCCGCGCCGTGCCCTTCCAGTCGCCGTGGACGCGGGCGTACTCGAAGAAGTCGCCGGCATCGATCATCCGCTGGAACTCGTCGGCGGAGACGAAATGGTAATGCTCGGCATGGCGTTCGCCCGGGCGCGGCGCGCGCGAGGTGAACGAGATCGACAGCGCGATCTGCGGGTCGCGCGCCAGGGTGGCGTTGACGATGCTGCTCTTGCCGGCGCCAGAGGGGGCCGCCACGATGTAGAGAGTGCCGCGCATAGGATCAGGGATTCGGAATTGGGGAGTCGGGACTCGCGAACGGAGCCGCGGGCCGATACCCACGGGGTCGATATGCTACCCGGTATGGACGTGACCCGCCCGGCGCCCGGGTCCGCCGCGCCAATCCCCACTCTCGAATCCCGCCATCCCGGCTACTCCAGGTTCTGCACCTGCTCGCGGATCTGGTCGATCAGCACCTTCAGTTCCACCGCGGCGTTGGAGGTGCGGCTGTCCACCGACTTCGAGCCCAGGGTGTTGGCCTCGCGGTTGAATTCCTGCAGCAGGAAGTCCAGGCGCCGGCCCGCCGGTTCCGGCTGGCGCAGCACCCGCCGCAATTCCTTGATATGGCTGCCGAGCCGGTCCAGTTCCTCATCCACGTCCAGCTTCTGCAGCCACAGCACCAGTTCCTGCTCGGCACGGCCGGGGTCGACCGGATGCGGCAGGTCGGCCAGGCGCGCCGCCAGCTTGGCGCGCTGGCCATCGCGGATGGCCGGGATCAGCGTGCGCACCTGGCCGGCGATGCGTTCCACCGCATCGACCCGCTCGACGATGGCCGCGGCCAGCTTGCCGCCCTCGCGCTCGCGCGCGGCGACGAACTCGGCCAGCACCTCGTCCAGCAGTTCCAGCGCCTGCGCCTGCAGCGCCGCCGGATCGGCGCTCTGCCCCTGCAGCACGCCGGGCATCTGCAGCAGGTCGACGAACTGCACCTGCATCTGCGGGAAACGCACACCCAGTCGCTGCGCGAGCACGCCCAACTGTTCGACCAGGGCCTCGTTCACCGCCAGGGTCTGCGCCGCCTCCGGCGCGCGCAGGCGCAGCATCAGGTCGAGCTTGCCGCGGCTGATGCGCGCGGCCACGCGTTCGCGCAGTTGCGGCTCCAGCGCGCGCAGTTCCTCGGGCAGGCGCACGCCCACTTCCAGGAAACGGTGGTTGACCGAGCGCAGCTCGCACCCCAGCGTGCCCCAGGGAGTGATGCGCTCGGCGCCGGCGTAGGCGGTCATGCTGCGGATCATGCGGTGTTCCAGTGCGGGCAAGGGGCGGATGTTAACCTAGCGCCCTTTCCTGCCTTGCCGAACGCGGTCACATGCCGCGCACGGCCCCGCCCTTCCCGGAACCCCTGCATGTCCTTCTCCCGTCCCAGCGGCCGCACGGCCGATCAGTTGCGCCCGGTCCGCATCGAACGCGCCTTCACCCGCCATGCCGAAGGCTCGGTCCTGATCAGCTTCGGCGACACCCGCGTGCTGTGCAACGCCAGCGTCGAGAACCGCGTGCCGGGCTTCCTGCGCGGCAAGGGCGAAGGCTGGGTGACCGCCGAATACGGCATGCTGCCACGTGCCACCCATTCGCGCTCCGATCGCGAGGCCGCGCGCGGCAAGCAGGGCGGACGCACCCTGGAGATCCAGCGCCTGATCGGCCGCGCGCTGCGCGCGTGCGTGGACCGCACCGCGCTGGGCGAGCGCACCATCACCCTGGACTGCGACGTGCTGCAGGCCGATGGCGGCACCCGCACCGCCGCCATCACCGGTGCCTACGTGGCACTGGTGGATGCGGTGAACTGGCTGCAGAAGCGCGGCGACCTGAAGAAGCCGGTGGTGCTGGGCGCGGTCGCCGCGGTGTCGGTCGGGGTCTACCGCGGCGTGCCGGTGCTGGACCTGGACTACGCCGAGGACAGCGACTGCGATACCGACATGAATGTGGTGATGAACGACGGTGGCGGTTTCATCGAGCTGCAGGGCACCGCCGAGGGCCACGCCTTCCGCCGCGACGAACTGGACGCGCTGCTCGGCCTGGCCGAGCGCGGCATCGGCGAGTTGCTGGCGGCGCAGCGCGCGGCCCTGGCGCAATGAACCGGCGCCTGGCCCTGGTCACCCTGGTGGTGGCCGACTACGACGAGGCCATCGCCTGGTACACCGGCAAGCTGGGCTTCCAGTTGCTGGAGGACGTGGACCAGGGCCACAAGCGCTGGGTCGTGGTCGGGCCTGGCGATGCGCGCGGCGCGGCGTTGCTGCTGGCGCGCGCCAGCGACGACGCCCAGCGCAGCCGCATCGGCGACCAGACCGGCGGTCGGGTCGGCTTCTTCCTGCACACCGACGACTTCCAGCGCGACCACGCGGCGATGCTGGCCGCCGGCGTGGAGTTCCTGGAAGCCCCGCGTCACGAACCCTACGCCACGGTCGCGGTGTTCCGCGATCTGTACGGCAACACCTGGGATCTCCTGGAGCCCACCGCATGAAACTGGTTCTGGCCAGCAGCAACGCCGGCAAGCTCGAAGAACTGCACGCCCTGCTCGACGACGTCGGCGTCGAGCTGATCGCGCAGTCCACGCTCGGCGTCAGCGATGCCGACGAAACCGGCCTGACCTTCGTCGAGAACGCGCTGCTCAAGGCGCGCCACGCCGCCCGTGTCACTGGCCTGCCGGCGCTGGCCGACGACTCCGGCATCTGCGTGGACGCGCTGCACGGCGCGCCGGGGTTGTACTCGGCACGCTACGCCGGCGAACACGGCAACGCGCAGGCCAACATCGACAAGCTGCTGGACGCGCTGCGCGATGTCCCGGACGCGCAGCGCGGCGCGCATTTCTACTGTGTGCTGGTGCTGCTGCGGCATGCCGAGGATCCGCAGCCACTGCTGGTGGAAGGCCGCTGGCGCGGCCGCATCGCGCATGCGCGTGCCGGCACCGGCGGGCATGGTTACGACCCGGTGTTCCTGGATCCGGACCACGGCCAGACCGCGGCCGCGATGCCGTTGGCGCTGAAGAACCGCATCAGCCATCGCGCCCTCGCCCTGCAGCAGCTCAAGCAGCGCCTGGCGGACCTGCTGGCGGCGCAGCCGGCCGGATGAACGCGTCGCGGGCGGGCGCCGGGTCAGTCCAGGCACCGCGGCGCGCGCAGACTGCCCTGCGCCGCCGCGCCAAGCCCTGAGCCATCCAGCGCCCGCACCGCCCGCAATCTCTGTTTCCAGATTCCCACCCGCCATGCCGCACGCCCACGACCATTGCCAGCATCCGCCCGGCACCGCCTGTCCGGACCCGTCCGCGCACGCCGACGGCCCGTCGCTGGTGCCGCCGCCGCTGTCGCTCTACGTGCATCTGCCGTGGTGCGTGCGCAAATGCCCGTATTGCGACTTCAACTCGCACGCGGCCAAGGGCGCGCTGCCGTTCGACGCCTACGTGGATGCGTTGATCCGCGACCTGGACCAGGACCTGCCGCTGGTCTGGGGCCGGGTGGTCAACAGCGTGTTCTTCGGCGGCGGCACGCCCAGCCTGTTCCCGCCCGAGGCGATCGACCGCTTCCTGCAGGCGGCCAGCGCCCGGCTGCGCTTCGCGCCGGGCCTGGAGATCACCCTGGAGACCAATCCCGGCACCGCCGAGCACGGCCGCTTCGACCGCTACCTGGCGGCCGGGGTGAATCGCCTCAGCTTCGGCATCCAGAGCTTCGACGATGCGGCGTTGCAGCGGCTGGGCCGCATCCACGACGGCGCCGAGGCCGAGCGTGCGGTGAAGCTGGCGCAGGATGCCGGCTACACCAACTTCAACCTGGACCTGATGTACGCGCTGCCGCAGCAGACCCTGGCCGAGGCCGAGCGCGACATCGTGCGGGCGCTGGCGCTGCAGCCGACCCACATGAGCCATTACCAGCTCACCCTGGAACCGAACACCGTGTTCGCCGCGCGGCCGCCGCAGGGCATTCCCGAGGACGACGACGCCTGGGACATGCAGGAGCGCTGCCAGGCGCTGCTGGCCGAGGCCGGCTACGCGCAGTACGAGGTCAGCGCCTACGCGCGCGCCGGCTACCGCTGCGCGCACAACCTCAACTACTGGACCTTCGGCGACTATCTCGGCATCGGTGCCGGCGCCCACGGCAAGATCAGCTCAGGCGCCGAGCAGAACATCCTGCGGCGCTGGAAGCACAAGCATCCGCAGGCGTTCCTGGACGCGGCGGGGACACCGGCGGCGATCGGCGGCGACGAGTGGATCGCGCCGGAGCGGCGCCCGTTCGAGTACATGCTCAACGCGCTGCGCCTCAACGACGGCTTCGCGCTGCGCGACTTCAGCGCCCGCACCGGCCTGCCGCTGCAGGCGATCGCCCCTGCCCTGGACACCGCGCAGGCCCGCGACTGGCTGCGGGTGGACGCAGGCCACGCCGTGCCGACCGAGCTGGGACGGCGTTTCACCAACGACGTCGTCGCCCTGTTTCTGCCCTGAGGTACGCCCTGGTGAATGCCGCCCGCCTTGGTTGCGGCGGCGGATCGTGCTACATACCGCGCAGAAAAGTATAACGGCGATCACAGGATGCCCCTGTCTGCGACCATGTCGGCCCCACCGGCGACGCTTGCCAGCGCCGCCCTGCCGGCGCGCGTGCGCGATCTCCTGCTGGCCCTGAACGACCTGCTGTGGCAGGCCCTGGAGGCGCCGTTGCAGGCGACCCTGGACGACCTGGAGCAGACCCTGTTCGAGCAGGCCCAGCGTGCCCGCAACGGCCAGGTGCAGCAGGACATCTACCAGGAAGCGCAGCGCCTGCGTGCGCAGCGCGCGCGCTTCGCGCCGTTCTATCAGGCGCACCTGGAGGCCGAGTTGGCCGGCATCCGCAGCCCGGCAGCGGCCGCCGCCGCGCCGCGCGCGGCCAGAGCCGGTGCCGCCGCGCAGATGCTGACCCTGGTCGCCGACGTGGATATCGACCGCGACATCGTGCTGCACGAAATCGCCCGCCGCGAAGCCACCCGCTGCAATATCCCGCTGCAACTGCTCGGCCAGCGCTTCGGCGTGCTGGCGGCGCGGCCGGCCTTCGAGATCGAGCAGTTGCCGCTGGGGCCGCACACGCTGTGCCGGCTGCTGCGCGATGCCGGCGAAATACTGGGCCTGGGCCTGGACACGCAACTGGCGCTGTACCGCGCCTTCGAACGCCACGCGCTGTCGCGCTACGGCGAGATCGTGGAACGGGCCAACGTCATGCTCACCCACGCCGGGGTATTGCCGGGCCTGATCTACCTGCCCTACGTGGCGCGCAGCACCAGCGTGGAACCGGGCGCGCGCCGCGTCGCGCGCATGCCCGCAGGAGCCGATCCAGCCGCTGCCGCAAACGGGCCCAGGGATCACGGCACCGCCCCCGGCCAGGCCATGCCCGCCATGGGCAGCGCGTCGCCGCCGGCCGCCGCGCCGCCGCTACCGCCATTGGGTGCGGCGGCGGCCGCTGCCGAGCCAGGCGCCAGCGGCCCGGATCTGGCCACGCTGCGCCAGTTGCTCACGGCCGCACGCGCGCATGCCACACCCGCCGCCACGTCCGCGGCCCCGGCCGCCGGTACCGCCACGCTCCCGCCGCTGCCGGCGAACGCCGCCGGCACGGCGCCAGTCCCGACCGCCAGCCTGCTGGAGGCCCTGGGCGAACTGCAGGCGCAGCCGCCGGCGCACAGTACGCTCGGCGGGTTGCGCGGACGCCGCCACCTGCGCGACGTGCAGACCGCCCTGCTGCAGGCGCTGCGCGCCACCCATGGTGCGCAGGCGACGCTGGCAGCGCAGCAGGCCGACACCTTCGACCTGCTCGGCCTGCTGTACGGCGAGATCGAACGCGAGGTGCGTCCCGATGCGCCCGCCGCGGCACTGCTGGAACGCCTGCAGGTGCCGCTGGTGCGCGCCGCATTGCAGGATCCGGCGTTCTTCGCACGCAGCAGACACCCGGCGCGGGAACTGCTCAACGCCGTCGCCGAATCGGGCGCGACCTGGCTGGGCGAAGAGGACAGCGACCCGACACTGCTGCTCAAGCTCAACCAGGCCGTGGACCGCGTGGTCGAGGAATACGAAGGCGACGAGGTCGTCTTCGAACAGGCCCACCAGGACATCCAGGCGCAGCAGCGCAGCCTGGCGCACAAGGCCGAGATCGCCGAGCGCCGGCACGTCGAGGCCGCCCGCGGCAAGGAACGTCTCGAACTGGCCAAGCAGACCGCGAACGCCACCCTGGAGGCGCTGTGCAGCGCCCGGCAACCGCCCGGCTTCGTGCAGACCCTGCTGCAGCAGGCCTGGTCCGACGTGCTGGTGCTGACCCTGCTGCGCCAGGGCGAGGACTCGGAGACTTGGCGCGAGCGCATCGCCCTGGCCGAGCGCATCGCCGAGGTCACCTGCCGCAGCGAGGGCGCTTCCGATGCCGCCCTGGCCGAGCGCGTCTGCCAGGCGCTGCTGCAGGTGGGCTACCACCAACAGGAAGCCGAGGCCATCGCCCGGCGTCTGTCCACGCCCGGCGGCACCGACGCCACCACCTCGCGCACCGAACTCAGCGTGCGGCTGAAGGCGCGCACCCGCCTCGGCGACCAGGGCGAGGACGGCGAACGGCCGGCGCTGCCGCCGCGCAACGAGACCGAACAGGCGGCGTATGCGCGGCTGCGCACGCTGGCGTTCGGCACATGGTTCGAATTCGTCGTCAATCAGCAGGGCGACCTGAAGCGGCAGCGCCTGTCCTGGTACAGCCCGATCACCGATCGCGCGCTGTTCGTCAACCAGCGGGGGCAGAAGGTCGCCGAGCACACCCTCGACGGGCTGTCGCGGCTGCTGGCGCAGGGCCAGGTCCGCATCGTCAGCGAAGACCGCGCCCGCCTGATCGACCGCGCCTGGCAGGCCGCGGTCCGCGCGCTGCGCACCCTGGCCGGGGCGCCCGCGGCCGACGACGCGATGGAGGGCGCATGAGCGTCGACGCCCGCCGTTCGCCTCGCCGCCAGGTCCCGGAGATGGTGCCGGTGCTGGACCTGATGGAAGACGCCGTGGTCGGCCGCCTCGGCAACGTCTCCGAACAGGGCATGCTGCTGCTGGCCTCGGCGCCGCTGCACGAAGACGCGCTGTACCAGTTGCGCTTCGCGATGCCACACGCCGACCGCGAGGTGCAGATCGACGTCGGCGCGCACCTGTTGTGGAGCGAACCCTCGCACGCACCGGGCCAATCCTGGGCTGGCTTTCGCTTCCTGACCATTTCCCCTGCGCATCGCGAGCTGCTGCGGCAGTGGATCAACGCCGCTCCCGGCGGCTAACGGCGGCCACCGCCCAGGAGTGGCTGCCGTCCCACTTTCGGGATCAGCCGCGCCCCTCCCGGGAACGCCTCGGTCGCGGCTGAAGCGGCCGCCACAGGGATGGGCTAGGCATCCTTGTGGGAGGGACTTCAGTCCCGACGACGGAGCGTGTCAGTCGGCTTTCAGCGTCGCTTGTCGCGGCCGCATGACAGTTGACTCTCACAGTGGCCATCTCACCTGCGTGGCGCGGCCGGACGGAACGAAGATCCGACGCAATCGCAAGGACCGCCGCGGTGCCAATGCGGCGTCACGGCGTGCGCGCGCATGCGCGTCGTGCACGCATGTCCGCACGCCCGTACCGTTTCCGGCAAACTGGGCGTCCACGTTTCCGCATCGCCGAACGAGCCACCGCCATGTCCCAGCACGACCCGAGCGCCCTGTATGCCGACCACCTGCGCACCCTGACCCGACGCGCCGACGAGGCGCTGGCGCGCGGCGGCTTCGACCACCTGGTGGTCCCCAGCGGCAGCCTGCACTACCAACTGTTCGACGATCGCGACTATCCGTTCGCGGTCAACCCGCAGTTCAAGGCCTGGCTGCCGCTGACCCGGGTGCCGAACAGCTGGCTGGTGTACACGCCCGGGCGCCGGCCGCAGGTGATCTTCCACCAACCGCGCGACTACTGGCACGTGGTGCCGGACGCGCCCAGCGGCTGGTGGGTGGAGCACTGCGACATCCACCTGATCCGCGCCCCGGACGAGGCGCTGGCGCTGCTGCCGGATGTGGCGCGCAGTGCGATCCTGGGCGAGCCGCAGAGCGCGCTGGGCGCCTACGTGCCGAATAATCCGGAAAGCGTGCTGCAGTATCTGGAGTACCACCGCGCCTACAAGACGCCCTACGAGCTGGCGCTGATGCGCCAGGCGCAGCACTCGGCAGTACGCGGCCATCGCGCCGCCGAGGCCGCATTCCGCGACGGCCGCAGCGAGTTCGAGATCCATATGGCCTACTGCGCGGCAGTCGGCCAGGACGCGAACGAACTGCCCTACGGCAACATCGTGGCCTTGAACGAGCACGGCGCCGTGCTGCACTACACCGAACTGCGGCGGCAGGCGCCGACGCCGCTGCGCAGCTTCCTGATCGACGCCGGCGCCTCCGCGCACGGCTACGCCAGCGATATCACCCGCACCTACGCCGCCGATCCCGGCAGCGACTTCCAGGCGCTGATCGACGCGGTGGACGCCGCGCAGCAGCGCATGGGTCAACAGGTACGCGCCGGCGTCGACTACCGGCAATTGCACCTGGATGCGCACCTGGCGCTGATGGGCGTGCTGAAGGACGCCGGCGTGCTCACCGTGTCGCCGGAAACCGCGGTCGCCACCGGGGTCAGCGCCGCGTTCTTCCCGCACGGCCTGGGCCACCCGATCGGCCTGCAGGTGCACGACGTCGCCGGCTTCGCCGCCAGCGACCGCGGCGGCCGCATCGAACGCCCCGACGGCCACCCCTACCTGCGCATGACCCGCACCCTGGAACCGAGCATGGTGGTGACGATCGAACCCGGCCTGTACTTCATCGACATGCTGCTGGACGACCTCAAGCAGGCCGGCCATGGCCACAGCGTCGACTGGGCGCGGGTGGAGCAGTTCAAACCCTACGGCGGCATCCGCATCGAGGACGAAGTGGTGTGCACCGAGGACGCCCCCGAGAACCTGACGCGGCCGGTGTTTGCGGCGGCCTGAATGGCCGCCGCTGGGATTGGGGAATCGGGATTGGGGATTGGCTACAGCGGGCAGCGCCACGCCGGCAAGAAACGCCAGGGGTCCGGCTCGTTCTGCGTCTAGGAGGATGGGTCCGCGCGCTGGCCATCGCGGTTACCTCATCCCTAATCCCGAATCCCCAATCCCGGCTCCTCAGCCATCAAACCCTCGATCTCCTCGGCGCTGCGCGCCAGGGCATCGGTGAGCACGCGGTGGCCGTCGTCGGTGATCAGCACGTCATCCTCGGTGCGGATGCCGATGCCGCGCCACTTCGGGTCCACGTCCTTGTCGTCCGGCGACACGTACAGGCCAGGTTCGATGGTGAACACCATGCCCGGCTCGAGCAGGCGCGATTCGCCGGCCAGCCGGTAGTCGCCGACGTCGTGCACGTCCAGGCCCAGCCAGTGCCCGGTCTTGTGCCGATAGAAGCGTCGGTAGTCGCCGCTGGCCAGGTTCTGCTCCAGGCTGCCCTTGAGCAGGCCCAGCCGCAGCAGGCCTGCGGTGAGGGTCCGTACCGCGGCTAGGTGCCCGGCCTCGTAGGCCACGCCCGGGCGCGCCTGCGCCAGTGCCGCGGCGTGGGCGGCGCCGACCAGGTCGTGCAGCGCGCGCTGTTCGGCGCTGAAGCGGCCGTTGGCCGGGAACGTGCGGGTGATGTCGGCGGCATAGCCACGGTACTCGGCGCCGGCGTCGACCAGCACCAGCTCGCCATCGCGCAGGCGCGCGGCATTGGCGCGGTAATGCAGCACGCAGGCGTTGTGGCCGCTGCCGACGATGCTGCCGTAGGCCGGCCAGGCGTTGCCGGCGCGGAATTCGCGCTCGATCTCGGCCTGCAGTTGGTATTCGTGCACGCCCGGCCGCGCCAGCCGCATCGCCGCGCGGTGCCCGGCCACGCTCAGGTCGGCGGCCACCTGCATCAGCGCGATCTCGTCGCGCGACTTGAACAGGCGCTGTTCGTGCAGCAGATGGCCCAGTTCCAGGAACTCGTGCGGCGGCTGCGCGCCATGCCGCACCTGCTCGCGCACGCGCTTGACCCAGCCGATCAGTTTCAGGTCGAAATCGACATCGCGGCCGAAGTGGTAGTACACCCGCGAGCGGCCTTCCAGCAACCCGGGCAGGATCTCGTCGAGGTCGTCGATCGGATAGGCATCGTCCATGCCGTAGCGCTCGACCGCGCCTTCCTGGCCCGCCCGCGGGCCGTCCCAGGCTTCGCGTTCGGGGTCGCGTTCGCGGCAGAACAGCAGCGCCTCGCCGTGGCGGCGCCCGGGCACCAGCACCAGCACCGCATCCGGCTCGGGGAAGCCGCACAGGTACCAGAAGTCCGAATCCTGCCGGTACGGGTAATGGGTGTCGTGGCTGCGCACCCGCTCCGGCGCACTCGGCAGCACCAGGATGGCCTGCTCGCCGGCCATGTCCATCAGTTGCCGGCGCCGGCGCGCGTACTCGCCGGCGGAAATCCCGGTGAGCCGCTTCATCAGTTCAGGCGCTGCCGGTGGCGTGGGCCGAGCACGCAGTCGCTGTGCAGCAGCAGCACCGCCACGCGCACGAACTCCTCGATCTCGGCCAGCGCGTCCTCGTCCTCGTCGCCGCTGTCGAAATCGTCGGCGCTGGCCTGGGCCAGCCGCGCCACGTCCTGCAGCGCCTCCTGCCCTTCCTCGGACAGCGGCGGCGCGGCGCCCGCGGCCAGGCCGAAGCCGCCGAGGAAGCCGCGGCACCAGTCGAACAGCGCGTCGGCGCGCTCGGGCAGCGGCGCGCCGGCATCGGCCAATACCAGGTCGAAGCCGAAATCGCGGTCGTTCAGTTGCGCAGTCGTGGCCTCGCGCAGGCGGTCCAGCGCGTCGCCGGGGCGGGGCGTGGCGACGCTGGCGTCGGCCAGCACGGCGGCCGGCCATGCCGGCAACTCGGCGCCGCCGCCGGCCAGCCAGCCGCACAGGGCGCCGTGCAGTTCGGCCGCCGACGCAGCCAGGCCAAGCGTCCGGCTGGCATCGGCGATCTGGTCGGCAGTGGGAAGTTCGGTCATGGAGCAAAGCCTGTCGGGCGCTGGCCACGGGCCTGTCGAGGCCTGCAGCGGAATCGGGACTGCGCAGTGTAGCAATCGCGTGCGCGCCGCCGCTTGTGGAGGCTTCCGGCACGCGCCTACACTCCACCACCCGTTCTTTGACAGAAGTCACTTTCCGCCATGCCATTGGAGCACGTCGCTGCAGGAGCTGCGGAAGGGACTGGTCTGGCCTTGTTCGGCCAGACGCTGCTGGCCGCATGGCCGCTGGTGGCGCTCGCCGCGCTGGCCGCCGGCGGGGCGGCGGCGCTGTTCGCATTGCGATCCCGTCGGCGCCTGCGCGAGCAATTGCAACGGCAAGCGCAACTGCAGCAGCGCGACCAGCACCTGAAGCTGGCGCTGTGGGCCTCGGGCGAGCACTTCTGGGATTACGACCTGCAACAGCGCACGCTGCGGCTGATGCGCGCCGACGAGGCCACGCCGCACGCGCAGGACATCGGCCTGGTGATCCGCGAGAACGAGCCGCTGCGGATCCATCCCGACGACATGGAACAGGCGCGGCAGGTGCTGCAGGAACACCTGCAGGGCCTCACCGCGATCTACACCGCCGAGTACCGGGTGGATCTGGCCGGCGACGGGGTCTGGCACTGGGCGCGCGTGCGCGGCCGCGTGGTCGACTACGACGCCAGCGGCGCACCGCGCCGGCTCGCCGGCACCGCACGCGACATCACCTCGCACCGCCAGGCCGACCTGGAACGGCGCATCGCCGCCGAGGTGCTGCGCAGCATGGGCGAGGCGGTGGCCGTGTTCGACGAGGACCGCCGCTTCATCTCGGTCAACCCGGCCTTCACCCGTATCACCGGCTACAGCGAGCGCGAGGTGCTGGGCCAGTCGATGACCCTGATCGACCACGCACCGGAAACGCCGGCGGCGCCGGTAGCCGACCACGGCCGGCATTGGCGCGGCGAGGCCTGGAAACGGCGCAAGGACGGCCAGGAGATCCTCTGCCACCTGCGCCGCAACACCGTGGTCGACGCCGACGGCCGCCAGAGCTTCCAGGTGGTGGTGCTGGAAGACATCACCGAACAGAAGCGCGCCGAGCAGGAACTGCGCTACCTGGCCAACTACGACACGCTGACCAGCCTGCCCAACCGCGCACTGCTGTCCGAACGCCTGGCGCGGGCGATCGTGCGGGCGCGGCGCCAGGCCGGCTCGGTCGCGGTGCTGTTCCTGGACCTGGACCGCTTCAAGGACATCAACGACTCGCTCGGCCACGCGGTCGGCGACCGCGTGCTGCGCGCGGTGGCCGAACGCCTGCAGCAGGCGGTGGGGCCGCAGCACACGGTGGCGCGCCTGGCCGGCGACGAATTCACCGTGGTGGTCGAGGACATCGTCAGCCAGGGCGAGGCCGAGGCGGTGGCCGCACGTGTGCTGGCCGCGTTCGAGGCACCGCTGCGGCTGGACGAACGCCGCGAGGTCGCAGTGTCCACCTCCATCGGCATCTCCCTGTTCCCGCAGCACGCGCTGCTGCCGAGCGAACTGCTCAAGCACGCCGACACCGCGATGTACCAGGCCAAGGCCGCCGGGCGCCGCAACGCGCAGGTGTACTCGGCGCGCATGGACGAGGCCACCCGCCACCGCGCCACCCTGGCCAGCACGCTGCGCAAGATCCCGCTGGACCAGGAACTGAAGCTGGTCTACCAGCCACGTTACTCGCTGCGCACGCAGCGGGTGGTCGGCGTGGAAGCGCTGCTGCGCTGGCACAGCGCCGATTTCGGACCGGTCTCGCCCAGCCAGTTCATTCCGCTGGCCGAGGAGACCGGGCTGATCCTGGAGATCGGCGAGTGGGTGCTGCGGCAGGCCTGCGGCGCGTTGCGCGACTGGCGGCGGATGGGGCTGACCGACCTGTGCATGTCGGTGAACGTCTCGGCGATCCAGCTCGAACGCGGCAATCTGCCGGAATTGATGGCCGGCATCCTCGCCGAGACCGGCGTGCCCGCCGCCAACATCGAACTGGAACTGACCGAAAGCGTGGTGATGTCGCAGGTCGGCAAGAACGCCGAGTTGCTGCGCGCCTGCCGCGCGCTGGGGCTGACCCTGGCGATCGACGACTTCGGCACCGGCTACTCGTCGCTGGCGTACCTGAAGCGGCTGCCGATCAACACCCTGAAGATCGACCAGGAATTCATCGGCGACCTCACCCGCGACCCGGACGACGAGGCGATCACCAGCACGATCATCGCGATGGGCCACTCGCTGGCGCTGAAGGTGGTGGCCGAAGGGGTCGAAGAAGCCGGCCAGTTGGCGTTCCTGCGCGCGCATGGCTGCGACGAGATCCAGGGCCATCTGGTGGCGCCGGCGCTGGAGCCCGACGCCTGCCTGCGCCTGTTGCAGCAACCGCTGCGGCTGCCTGCCTGAGCGCCGGCCATGGCGCCGCCGCGCGGCGTCTTGACCGCCCCTCGGGCGCATGCCTATCGTGAGCGCCATGGACAGCCCTGACACCCTCGCCGAGCTTCGCGCCCTTGCCGCGCGCGTGGAAACGCTGGTCGAGCGCTGCCAGCGCCTGTCCGACGAGAACCGCAGCCTGCGCCAGCAACAGGAACACCTGATCGGCGAGCGCTCGCAGTTGCTGACCAAGAACGAACAGGCGCGTTCGCGCGTGGAAGCGATGATCGCCCGACTGAAGTCCCTGGAGCAGCACACGTGAGCGAGCCGGTCAGCGTCCGCATCCTCGACCGCGAATACACCGTCGGCGTCGAGGCCGAGGAGCGCGACGGCCTGCTCGCCGCGGCGCGCCTGCTCGACGCGAAGATGCGCGAGGTGCGCGGCAGCAACCGCATGGCCGCCGTGGATCGCGTCGCCGTCCTGGCGGCGCTGAACCTGGCGCACGAGTTGCAGCAACTGCGCGACGAACAAGCAAAGCGCGACCGCGAGATGGCGCGCACACTCGCCGATCTCAACCGGCGCCTGGACAGCGTCGTCGATACGACACGCTGATCCGTCATTGGCGCTGCGATCATCAACGTGAATTGCACCGCACCGAAACACCGACGAACGGACTAGCCAAGCGCGATCACGGCGCTATACTGCACTCGCGTTCTCTGCTGTGAACGACAGCGTGTGCAAACATTCGCCTTGTCCCTTAATGACGACCACGGGGTGGCGACGGAATCGGGAGTGCAGGTCCGCCTCGTAGCGGGAAGCCCGATGATTCTCCAGCCATCCCACTTGAACCCCGGGTTCAAGGTCGTTTCGCACGCATCGTCACGGCGGAGAATGCAATTTTTCCAGGAAGCGGCGCCGCAAGGCGCCGTTTCCTTTTTGCGCGTCCGCAACTTGCGCGTCCACCACGCCAGCGCAGTGCATGCGCCACGCGTTCTCGCACCGGCCGAAACCCGGGATACTGGTCTCCCCACCACGGAGATCCCGGATTGCCGACGCTCGCCCAACTCCTCGACCGCTTCGACCCCGCCGCGGGATTCGACGTGCCCGCCAGCTGGCGGCAAGGCCGCACCGCGTTCGGCGGGCTGTCCGCGGCGCTGGCGCTGCAGACCGCGCTGCGCACGCCGCCGTCCGCATTGCCGCCGCTGAAGTCGGCGCACATCGGCTTCATCGGCCCCGCCGACGGCATCCTGCGCTTCGATGCGCAGGTGCTGCGCCAGGGCAAGTCCGCCACCTCCGTGGGCGTCGACTGCCTGGCCGACGGGCAGGTCGCGCTGCGCGCAGCATTGCTGTTCGCGCAGCCGCGCCCAAGCCGCATCGCCCACGACTTCCTGCCGGCGCGGCCGGCGGTGGTCGGCCCCGACGACGCGACGCCGATCGCCGACAGTCCGGCAACTCCGGCCTTCGTCGCCAACTTCGACATGCGCCTGGCCGGCGGCGCGCTGCCGGTGTCCGCCGCGACCGACCCGGAATTGCTGGTCTGGGCACGCCATCGCGATGCCGGCGGCGTGGACCCGAGCGTGGCCCTGGTCGCGCTGGGCGACTGTCTGCCGCCGGCCGCGATGACCTGCTTCACCGAGCCCGCGCCGGTCAGCTCGATGACCTGGACCCTGGACTTCCCGCAACCGGCCAGCGCCGGCGACTGGTTCCTGCTGCGCTCGGCCAGCCGCCATGCCGGTGACGGCTACTCGCTGCAGGACATGCAGATCTGGGACACGGCCGGGCGGCTGGTGCTGTGGGGCCGGCAGACGGTGGCGCTCTACGCGTGATCGCCGCAGCAGCGACCGGGCCCGGGGCGTGTCCTCCATCCCTAGGGCCTGTCGTCACCAATTCCCGGACAGGTCGCGCCGCGATTCCGTGTGCCCGAGCCAAGGAAGCGCGAGGAAGTGGACATGCGTCCACGCCCGAGCGATGACGCGGCCATGGGCGCGCGCAACCGCGGCCCGTCGGGTGGCCCGACGCGGCGTACTCGGGGAATGGAGGACACCCGCTGGTCAGTACGCGCGCCGACGCCGACAATAGCGCCCTCCCTCGCCCCGCCTGCCCGATGACCGCCGACGACCGCGACTCCCTGCGCCAGGATCTGCGCGCCCGCCGCCGCGCGCTCTCGGCGTCCGTCCGCCTGGCCGCCGCCGATGCGCTGGCGCAGCGCTTGCTGGAGCTGCCGTTCGCGCCGCAGCAGGGCCATGTCGGCGGCTACTGGGCGATGGATGGGGAGATCGCGCTGCACCGCTGGCAACTGTCGCTGCCGGACGCGGTGCAGTACTGCCTGCCGGTGCTCAGCGGCACGACCTTGCGCTTCGCGCCGTGGCGCCCTGGGCAGCCGTTGCGCGCCAATCGCTACGGCATCCCCGAGCCCGACGTCGACCCGGCCACGACCCTGGCGCCGGCGCAGATGGCGCTGGTGGTGACGCCGCTGGTCGGCTTCGACACCGCCGGCGGCCGCCTGGGCATGGGGGGCGGCTGGTATGATCGCAGCTTCGCTTTCCGCCAGCGGCAGGCACCGCCGCCCTGGCTGGTCGGGGCCGCCTTCGACGCACAGCAGGTCGCGGCCTTGCCGCTGGCGGCCTGGGACGTAGCGCTGGACGCGGTCTGCACCGAATCCCTCACCCTGTCGACCGCGCACGATTCTCCCGCATGACCGCACGCACCCGCTATTGGCTGATGAAGTCCGAACCGGACGCCTTCTCGATCGACGACCTGCAGCGCGTCGGCACCGAACCCTGGAACGGCGTGCGCAACTACCAGGCGCGCAACTTCATGCGCGACGGCATGAAGGTCGGCGACGGCATCCTGTTCTACCACTCCAACTGCAAGGTGCCGGGCATCGTCGGCGTGGCCCGCGTGGCCAGCCAGGCCTATCCGGACGCCACCCAGTTCGACCCGTCTTCCGACTACCACGACCCCAAGGCCACCCCGGAGCAGCCGCGCTGGTACCTGGTGGACGTGGCGTTCGAGCGCAAGCTGGCGCGCACCATCGCCCTGGACGAGATCAAGCAGCACGCCGACGCGCTGGGCGAGGGCTTCCCGCTGGTCGCCCGCGGCAACCGCCTGTCGGTGTTCCCGGTCAGCGCCGCGCAGTGGAAGCTGCTGCTGTCGCTCGAGTAGCCGGGATTGGGGATTCGGGATTCGCCCAGCCCCATCCGCCGACCCGCTTTTCACGAATCCCCAATCCCGAATCTCCAATCCCGAGTTCCCCCAATGTCAGAAGCCAAACGTCTTGCTGCCGAGAAAGCCATCGACTACGTCCAGGATGGGATGATCGTCGGTGTCGGCACCGGTTCCACCGTCGCCTACTTCATCGACGCACTGGGCCGCATCGGCCACCGCATCAAGGGGGCCGTGTCCAGTTCCGAGCAGAGCACCGCGCGCCTGCGCCAGCACGGCATCGAGGTGCTGGAACTGAACCACACCGGCAACCTGTCGCTGTACGTGGACGGCGCCGACGAGTGCGATCCGAACAAGTGCCTGATCAAGGGCGGCGGCGCCGCGCTGACCCGCGAGAAGATCATCGCCGAAGCCAGCGAGCGCTTCATCTGCATCGTCGACCCGAGCAAGCAGGTGCAGACTTTGGGCGCGTTCCCGCTGCCGATCGAGGTGATCCCGATGGCGCGCAGCCTGGTCGCCCGCGAGATCCTGGCGCGCACCGGCGGCCAGCCGGTGTGGCGCGACGGCGTGATCACCGACAACGGCAACGTGGTGCTGGACGTGCACCACCTGTCGATCACCGATCCGGTGGCGCTGGAGCGCGAACTGAACCAGATCCCGGGCGTGGTCTGCGTCGGCCTGTTCGCGCGCCGCCCGGCCGATGTGGTGATCGTCGGTGGCGAGCCCCCGCGCGTCTTTTGACGCGCGGCGGGATTGGGCATTCGGGATTGGGGATTCGTAAAAGCCGAGATCCCTGCTCTTGCGAATCCCCAATCCCGACTCCCCAATCCCCGCACTCTTGACTCGTCACGCACCATGCAACAAGGTGCGCGCTGTCCTCTCTGCCCTGGCACGCCCATGTCCCTCTTCCGCGCGCTCTGCGTCCTTCTCCTGCTCGCTCTCAGCGGTTGCGCCAGCGCCGGTGCGGACCATTGGGTGGAACTGGGCGGACACCGCTACGACGTGGAACTGGCGCAGAACGATGCGACGCGCGCGCGCGGGCTGATGTTCCGCGACCAGATGGAAGCCGACCACGGCATGCTGTTCATCCACGACCGCGAGGAACCGCAGGCGTACTGGATGAAGAACACCAAGATCCCGCTGGACATCCTGTACTTCGACAACCAGCGCAAGCTGGTGGCGCAGCAGCGCGACGTGCCGCCGTGCTCGGCCGGCGATGCCTGCCCGCCCTACCCGAGCAACGCGCCGGCGCGCTACGTGCTCGAACTCAATGCCGGCCAGGCCGAGCAGTTGAAGCTGCAGGACGGCACCGAACTGCGCTTCGGGCCGGGGATTCCGCAGGGCCGCTGATCGCCCGCAACACCGGCCGGGGTCGGGAAAACGCCTCGCCACCACGGCGCTGAACCCGACACCGTTGTCGGGAACGGCCGGACTTGATCGGGCTCGGCTTTGCCGCCAGTCTTGGGCCATGGCCGCCCGATTGACATTGCCGAGCTGGAATACCCTGGCCGCTCTGGACGACGATGCCCTGCCGCTGCTGGCGACCGCGCTGCTGATCGCCCGCGACGAGTATCCGGAGCTGGACGCCGCCCATTACGACACCCTGGCGCAGAGCCACGCCGACCACCTGCGGCACGAGGTGGCGATGATCGAGCCCTGGCCACTGAAGATGGCGGCGATCAATCGCCATCTGTTCGAAGAACTGGGCTATAGCGGCAACCACGACGAGTATTACGACCCGCGCAACAGCTACATGAACCAGGTGTTCGAGCGGCGTCTGGGCAACCCGATCTCGCTGGCCTTGGTGCAGATGGAAGTGGCGCGGCGCCTGGACATCCCGCTCGACGGCGTGTCCTTCCCCGGGCATTTCCTGGTGCGCCTGCCGGTGGACGACGGCCTGCTGGTGATGGACCCGTTCAACGGCGGGCGTCCGCTGGCGGTGGAGGAACTGCGCGAGCGCGCGCGGCCGCACATGGGCGGCGAAAGCCCGGACGACCGCGCCCTGTTGCAGATCCTGGACCCGGCGCCGCACCGCGCGATCCTGACCCGGGTGCTGCGCAACCTGCACGGCGTGTATGCCGAGCGCGACGAGTGGGACCGCGCCGCACGCAGCGCCGACCGCGTGCTCAAGCTGATGCCCGACCAGCCCGAAGCCCTGCGCGACCGCGGCATGGCCTACCTGCAGATGGACTACGTGCCCGGCGCGCGCCGCGACCTGGGCCGCTACCTGCAACTGAACCCCGAGGCCTCCGACGCCCTGCCGATCCGCGAGCGCCTGGTGGAACTGAGCGCCCGTGCGCAGCGAATGCATTGACGGCGGGGATTGGGAATTCGGGATTGGGGATTCGCAAGAGCGGCTGCGGCGTGGCCTGACGCGTCGCTGAGCAACGCTGCTTTCTCTTGAGGGCTTCCGGGCTGAAGCCGCTCAGTAGTGTCTGCACATTGCGGATAGCCGCTTTTGCGAATCCCCAATCCCGAATCCCTAATCCCAGCCTTCAATCCATCTCCACCATCTCGAAATCGTCCTTGGTCACGCCGCAGTCCGGGCAAGTCCAGGTGTCGGGCACGTCGTCCCAGCGGGTGCCGGGGGCAATGCCTTCTTCGGGCAGGCCGTCGGCTTCGTTGTAGATGAACCCGCAGACGACGCACATCCAGGTGCGATAGGTGGTGGCGGTGGCGTCGCTCATTGGATAATCGCAGGTCACAGTCGGACGGAACGGCATTGTCCCATCGCCGTCGACGCATCGGAAGGCTTGGCCATGAACGCATCCCCGGCGCCGCGCGGCGTGTACCTGATCACTCCCGACGAGGCCGACGGCGCGCGCCTGCTGGCGCGGGTGGCACCGCTGCTGGACCAGGGCGTGACCTGGCTGCAGTACCGCAACAAGCGCGCCGACGCGGAGCAACGGCAGCAGCAGGCCGCGGCGCTGCAGGCGTTGTGCGCGCAGGCCGGGGTGCCGCTGATCGTCAACGACGATGTCGCGCTGGCGCAAGCGGTGGGTGCGGCCGGCGTGCACCTGGGCGAGGACGATGGCGACCTGGCCGCGGCCCGCGCCGCATTGGGGCCGCAGGCGCTGATCGGCGCGTCCTGCTACGACGACCTCGCGCTGGCCCACAGCGCCGCGGCGGCCGGCGCCAGCTACGTCGCCTTCGGCGCGTTCTTCCCCACCCGCAGCAAGGTCACCACGCGCCGCGCCGCGCCCGAGCTGTTGCGCAAGGCGGCGACACTGGGCCTGCCGCGGGTGGCGATCGGCGGCCTTACGCCGGACAACGCCCGCTCGCTGGTCGCGGCCGGCGCCGATCTGCTGGCGGTGATCAGCGGCGTGTTCGATGCGCCCGATCCGCGCGTGGCGCTGGCGGCGTACCGCGCGTGTTTCGACTGAAGCGCCTCCCCTCTCCCGGCGGGAGAGGGACTTTCGCTTCTCCCTTCTCCCACCGGGAGAAGGTGCCCCGAAGGGGCGGATGAGGGTACGGGCGCAGCCTCATGCACCCAAACGTCGCGCAGCGCCGGCCGCGACGGGTCGGCAACATGGCGCACACCGGCGGCAGCCGCGACAATAGACGGCCTCGCTCCGCGCCCGGCCGGTCGGCCTGGCCAGCATCGCCAAGGATTTCCGCTCATGACCCATTCCCGCTCGCACGCCCTGTTCGCCCAAGCGCAGTCGCTGATTCCCGGCGGCGTCAATTCGCCGGTGCGCGCCTTCAAGTCGGTGGGCGGCGAGCCGTTCTTCGTGCAGCGCGCCGATGGCCCCTACCTGTACGACGTCGACGACAACCGCTACATCGACTACGTGGGCTCGTGGGGCCCGATGATCGCCGGGCACAACCATCCGGCGGTGCGCGAGGCGGTGCAGCGCGCGATCGGCGACGGGCTGTCGTTCGGCGCGCCGTGCCCGGCCGAGGTGACGATGGCGCAGACCATCACTCGGCTGGTGCCGTCCTGCGAGATGGTGCGCATGGTCAACTCCGGCACCGAAGCCACGCTGTCGGCGGTGCGCCTGGCGCGCGGCGCCACCGGGCGCAACCGCATCGTCAAGTTCGAAGGCTGCTACCACGGCCACGGCGACTCGTTCCTGGTCAAGGCCGGCAGCGGCATGCTGACCCTGGGCGTGCCGACCTCGCCGGGCGTGCCGGCCGGCCTGAGCGAACTCACCGCCACCCTGGCCTACAACGATGCCGAGGCCGCCACCGAACTGTTCGAACGGATCGGCCACGAGATCGCCGCGGTCATCATCGAACCGGTCGTCGGCAACGCCAACTGCATTCCGCCGCGTCCGGGCTATCTGCAGCACCTGCGCGACCTGTGCACGCAGCACGGCGCGCTGCTGATCTTCGACGAGGTGATGACCGGATTCCGCGTCGCCCTGGGCGGCGCGCAGGCGCACTACGGCGTGGTGCCGGACCTGACCACCTTCGGCAAGATCATCGGCGGCGGCATGCCGGTGGGCGCCTATGGCGGACGCGCCGAACTGATGCGGCAGGTGGCCCCGTCCGGGCCGATCTATCAGGCCGGCACGCTCAGTGGCAATCCGGTGGCGATGGCCGCGGGGCTGGCGATGCTGGAGCTGATCCAGGCTCCGGGCTTCCACCAGCGCCTGGACGCGGCCACCGCGCAGCTGTGCGCCGGCCTGGAAGCCGCCGCCGCGGCGGCCGGCGTCGCAGTCACCACCAACCAGGTCGGGGCGATGTTCGGGCTGTTCTTCACCACCGAGAAAGTCGAGACCTATGCGCAGGCCACCGACTGCGACACTGCCGCGTTCAACCGCTTCTTCCACGCGATGCTGGCGCGCGGCGTGTTCCTGGCGCCCTCGGCCTACGAGGCCGGCTTCGTCTCCAGTGCGCACGACCAGGACGTGCTGGAGGCCACCCTGGCCGCGGCGCGCGAGGCGTTCGCGGTGGTCGCCGCCGGCTGAGATGCCGGCGCAGCGGCCATGGCAGGACGACAACGCGCGGCACCGATCGCTGGCGCCGCGTCGCCACGCTGGATCAACCGAACACGAACTTGCCCTTCATCACCGCCCAGTGCCCCGGGAACGAGCAGAAGAACGTGTAGTCGCCGCCCTTGCTCAGCTTGGCGGTGGAGAACTTGACCGTGTCCGACTGCCCCGCGCCGATCACCTTGGTGTGGGCGATGATCCGCGGATCGTTCTTGGGCAGATAGTTGTCGGCCAGGCTGGAACTGGTGCCGGCATTGGCCACCGCCTGGAAATCCGGGGTCTTGGTCAGCACCCAGTTGTGGCCCATCACCGCGGCGGCGAGCTTGCCGCTGTGCTTGAGCGTCACCGCCACCTCGGTGCAGTCGGCCGCGACCTTGATCTCCTTCTGGTCGAAGGACATCTGGTCGGTGCCGGTGATGGTCACCGCGCAGGTCTTGGCCCAGGCGGCGGGCGCGAACGCGAGACCGGCAAGGACGAGCAGCAGGGACGGAAACTTGGTGTTCAAGATGGATTCCTCGACAAGAAAGACAACACTGCGCCGCGCCAGGTCGCGCGCGCGGCGGGGTGTCCCGACTGTCCGCTCGCGCACAATGGCTTGTCAACGACAAGCGATGGCGCATTGCATCATCGGCACGCGCCAAGGCGCGCGGCGATGACGGCGAGACGCTGCTCGATCGGCGCCGATCCCGCGCCATGCCAACTGCACTCGGCGCCGTCCACGCAGGCCCACGCATGTCTGCACTGATCCGTGCTCGACCGACGCTGCTGTTGCTCGACTTCGATGGCGTGCTGGCGAACTACACGCGCGCCGCCCGCCTCGCCGCGCTGGCTGCGCACTGCCGCTGCGAAGCGGCGCAGGTGCGCGAAGTGCTGTTCGGTTCCGGGCTGGAGACCGCCTACGACGGCGGCGAACTGGATACCGCCACCTACCTGCAGCAACTGAGCGCAGGCCTGGGCGCCCCGGTCGACACGGCCGCGTGGATCGCCGCACGCGTCGCAGCCAGCCGCGCCGATGCGGGCGTGGTCGCGCAGGTGCTGGCACTGGCCGAGCGCGTGGCCATCGGCGTGCTGACCAACAACGGCGCGCTGATGGCGCAGGCGATGCCGCAGATCGTGCCGGCGCTGTTTCCGCTACTGCACGGGCGCGTGCTGTGCAGCGGCCGCCTGGGCGGGCGCAAGCCGGATGCCGCGGTGTACCGGCGGGCGCTGGCCCACTTCGATGTCGCGCCGCGGCACGCGCTGTTCATCGACGACCTGTTCGTCAACGTGCGCGGCGCCCGCGCGATCGGCATGGCCGCGGAAACCGCCAGCGGCGCGCGCGCCCTGCGCCGCGCGCTGGCGCGGCACGGGCTGCGGTGAACCGCTGTTTCAGCGCGCGGCGAGGTAGGCGCGCAGCGCGCGGCGCAAGCGCGCAAGGCCTTCGCTCAGTTCGGCATCGGTGAGGTTGAGCGCCGGCACGAAGCGCAGCACGTCCGGGCCGGCCTGCAGGGTCAGCAGGCCGTGCGCGGCGGCGTGGTCGAGGATCGCACCGGCCTGGCCGGCATGCGCCGGCGCCAGCACCGCGCCCAGCATCAGGCCGCGGCCGCGGACCTGCGCGAACAGTGCGAATTCGTCGTTGAGCGCCGCCAGGCCCTTGCGCAGCGCCGCGGACTGCCGCGACACGTTGGCGGCGATCGCGGTCGAGGACAGCTTGCGCAGCGCCACCCGCGCCACCGCCGCGGCCAGCGGGTTGCCGCCGAAGGTGGTGCCGTGCGCGCCGAACTGCATGGTCTCGGCGACCTTGGGCCCGGCCAGCAGCGCGCCGATCGGGAAGCCGCCGCCCAGCGCCTTGGCCAGGGTCACGATGTCCGGCTTCACCTGATCCTGCCAGTGCGCGAACAACGTGCCGGTGCGGCCCATGCCGCACTGGATCTCGTCCAGCACCAGCAGCGCGCCGTGGTGATCGCACAGCGCCCGTACCTGCGACAGGAAGCCCGGCGCCGCCGGCATCACTCCGCCCTCGCCCTGCACCGGCTCCAGCATCACGGCGGCCACGTCGCCGCCGGCCATGGCCGTTTCCAACTGCACGATGTCGTTGAAGTCGACGTAACGGAAACCGCCGGGCAGCGGCTCGTAGCCTTCCTGGTACTTGGGCTGCGCGGTGGCGGTCACCGCGGCCAGGGTGCGGCCATGGAAACTGCCGCGGAAGGTGACGATCACCCGCTGCTGCGGCGGACGGCCCTGGGCGCTGGCCCACTTGCGCACCAGCTTGATCGCCGCCTCGTTGGCCTCGGCGCCGGAATTGCACAGGTACGCCTTGTCGGCGAAGCGCGAGGCCACCACCAGTTCCTCGACCAGGCGCAGCGGCGGCTCGCTGTAGAACACGTTGCTGGTGTGCCACAGCTTGCCGGCCTGTTCGAGCAGCGCCGCCTGCAGGTCCGGATCGTTGTGGCCGAGCCCGCACACGGCGATGCCGGCGGACAGGTCGATGTAGTCGCGTCCCTCGCTGTCCCACACCCGCGCGCCCTGGCCGCGCTCCAGCACCAGTTGGCGCGGACGGTAGATCGGCAGGGCATAGCGTTGACCGAGGGCGATCAGGTCCGCGGCGGAGGAAGCGGTCATCGGGGAAACATCCTGCGGGAGAGCATTCGATTATAAGACCGCCGGCAGCGCACGGCCGGGACTGCCGACCGCCGCCTGGACCGACGAGGCGGCCAGCTGCTGTGCCACACCGCCGCCGCCCGCGCGCGTGCCGCAGCAACCTCACCACGCCGTTGCTCGACCTGTGGGAGGGACTTCAGTCCCGACGCTTCAGCGCTACGGCGTCGGGGCTGACGCCCCTCCCACAGGGGCTTCTTGAGCAGTTGCGTCGCATCCGATCAGGGCGCCGCCTGCCGCGCCGGGTGGGCCCGCGACCGCCATGCGGCTCGGGTAGCATGGGCGCATGCGATTTTTCCTCGATTCCCAGCTCGCCCCGGCGACCGAACACGGCTGGCGGCGCCGCTGGTTCGACATCATCTACCGGCACGACACCAAGCCTTCGCGCAACTTCGACCTGTTGCTGGTCGCGGCGATCCTGGCCAGCGTCGCGGTGATCCTGGCCGACAGCGTGCCGGCGCTGCATACCCGCCACGCAGGCACCCTGTACGTGCTCGAATGGGGTTTCACTGCGTTGTTCACCGCCGAGTACGCATTGCGCCTGGCCACGGTGAAGCGGCCGCTGCGTTACGCGCTGAGCTTCTGGGGCGTGATCGACCTGTTGTCGATCCTGCCCACCTACATCTCGTTTCTGCTGCCCGGCGCGCAGACGCTGCTGGTGGTGCGCGTGCTGCGGGTGCTGCGGCTGTTCCGCATCCTCAAGCTGACCCGCTACGTTGAGGAAAGCAGCCTGCTGGTGGACGCCTTGTGGCGCAGCCGGCGCAAGGTGTTCGTGTTCCTGTTCACGGTGATCACCCTGGTGGTGATCTTCGGCGCGTTGATGTACGTGGTCGAAGGCCCGGCCAACGGCTTCACCAGCATCCCCACCGCGATGTACTGGGCGGTGGTGACGATGGCCACGGTCGGCTTCGGCGACATCGCCCCGCTCACGCCGCTGGGGCGCGCCATCACCTCGGTGCTGATCCTGATCGGCTACAGCATCATCGCCGTGCCCACCGGCATCTACACCGCCGAACTGGCCAACAGCCTGCGCGACGCCGACCGCAGCCGAGCGCCGGATCGACGCACCTGCGCACGCTGCGGCCTACACGGCCACGACCGCAACGCCGGCTATTGCCGGGGCTGCGGCCAGGCGTTGCCCGAGACCGCGCCCTGAGTCCTCACCAGACGCCGGTGTTGGGCATCGACGCCCATGGCTCGGCCGGGGCCAGCGCTTCGCCCTTCTGCAGCAGTTCGATCGAGATCAGGTCGGGGCTGCGCACGAAGGCCATGCGCCCGTCGCGCGGCGGACGGTTGATGGTCACGCCGAGCGACTGCAGGTGCGCGCACAGCGCATAGATGTCGTCGACCTCGAAGGCCAGGTGGCCGAAGTTGCGGGCGCTGCCGTAATCCTCGTCCGAACCCCAGTTGTAGGTCAGCTCGACCTCGGCTTCCGGGTTCTCCGGGGCGCCGAAGTACACCAGGGTGAACTTGCCGGCTTCGTTCTCGATGCGACGGGTTTCGTGCAGGCCCAGGCCTTCGGTGAAGAACGCGCTGGTCTTCTCCAGGTCGTGGACGCGGATCATGGCGTGCAGGTATTTCATCGTGACAGCTCCGAGGGTGGGGGATGGGACGCGCGCCGTGCCGCGGTGGCGCGCGGAAAGGGCGCATAGGGTAGCGCCGGCGGCGTGCAGGCATGGCGACGCCGTGGCCGGACCGGCTCAGCGGAAATAGCAGGCCTTCAACGGCAGCGCCGCCGCGCCCACCGCGCTGGCATCGGCGGTGGCGGCGGCCGGCAGCAGCAGCGGCAACGGCCGCGCCTGGCCGCGGCGCGGCTGGTTGTCGATGCGTACGTGCGGAATGAGCCGCGTGGCCAGCTCGCGCGGCATGCGCCCGCCGAACACCACCGCCTGCGGATCGAAGATCGCCACGATCGCCGACACGATCAGCGACAGGCCGGGCGCCACCCGCGCGATCCAGCGCTCGATCGCCGGCCACGCCGGATCGTAGGCCGCCAGCAGCGCGCGGATGTCGGGCAGCGCGATGCCGTCCTCGGCCAGCAGTTGCCGCAACAGTTCCAGCGTGCCGCGCTCCAGGCCCTGCTGCGGCAGCATGCCGGCGAACTCGCCGGCGTTGCCGTGCGCGCCGCGCAGGCAGGTGCCGTCGATCACCACGCCGCCGCCCAGGCCGTAGTTGAAGTGCAGATAGGCGAAATCGCGGTACTGGCGGCCGATGCCGAGCAGGCTCTCGCCCGCCGCCGCCACCGTGCCGTCGTTGTCCACCCACACCGGCAGCCCCAATGCCTCGGCCAGCCAGTCGCCGATCGACAGTTCGCCGAGCGCGCGCAGCGGCTCGGGCGGGTTCATGTGCACGCCGTCCTCGACGAAGAAGCCGGTCATCGCCACGCCGGCGCCCAGGCGCGGACCGAGCCCGGCACCCGCCGCGGCCGTCAGCGTGGCGTCGGCCTCGCGCAGTTGCGCCAGCAGTGCGGCCGGTTCGGTCGAGCGCAGCGCATGCTCGGCGGTGGCGCGGATCTGCCCGCTGAAATCCAGCAGCGCCAGCGACAGCGCATCGGTCGCGATCGCATAGCCGACGGTGTGGCCGTAGCCCGGATTGAGCGCGATGCCCGCACCCGGTTTGCCGCGGCCCGCGTGCGCCAGCGAGGCGCCGAACGCGACCAGGCCGCGCTCGGCCAGCGCGTCGACCAGGCGCACCGCCGACTGCACGGTCAGCCCGGTGCTGCGGCTGAGGTCGGCGCGCGTGGCCGTGCCGGCCAGGCGCAGGCGATCGAGCATGTGCCGCTCGTTGTCGCTGAGATCGGCATGGACGGCGTGGCGGGACTCGGGAAGACGCGGCAAGGCGACGGCGACTGGAGCGGGCATGGGCGGTGCTGGCATGAAGACCCCGGCAGCATAGCCGCGCCGCGCGCCGTCATTGCGGCACCAACCGCGATCGGATGGAACAGAGCGTTTTCGCACCGCGCCGCCGCGCGCATGCAGCGCGCGCGATCGTCCGATCCATGTCGTCGTTGCCCGCGGCGCGCAGCCGCATCGCGGTCCGGTCATCCGGCAACGCCGGGCCTCAGTGTAGGGTTCGACACAAACCGAGAACTTATCTCCTTATAAATCAATAGCTTGAAAAAGTTCGGATAGCTAACGAGGATCAATGTAGCGGGAAGATGCGACTTTCGATGCTGTCGCCCCAAAATGGCAGGTATTTCGCGCATGTCGCTTGGTCATAGCCGCTAAGTCCACAGCAAAGGTCCCGACGGATGGCGGAGCACATAACTCGCACGGGTCAATCCCGCTAGGCAGCGGAACGGCCACCCGTTCGCCGCAAAGAGCTCACTTTGCCATTGTTATCGGGCCGCGTCTTCGGACTTGCATCAACTCGGTCGCCCCAAGCTTCTATCTACCGTCATATGAGACACCCTAGTTAAACGCAGAAGATTCGACAAACTAACCGAACGGATGTCTCGACTGCACCGCATACCCAAATCCCGTTGCTGCTTTGGCTAATCATTTACGCTTTTGGACCGCACATTGGTTACCACCCGGCGATGAGAAGGCCTCGCTGGAACGGCGGATCACCGCCGCGCTCCTCGATTCCACGAACTATCGACCGGACGGCCGGGGAAACTGGGAGTTCACCGCACCCTGCCTGCTCGTGGACGAAATCAAGCCTGCCAACATGCGCACGCGCCTTCGCGCATCCAATTGACGATCCCACGTCAGTGCCAACAGTGGTTTGATAACACGGTTTCCATTGGTAATGAAGATGCGAGTACGCTGTATGAATCGCTTGCACTTCCACCGCACAATGAGCCTTGGATACAACAGCGATTTGAACGCGCGATCGCTGCCACTCTCATGGCACTCGCCCCGGTTTGGCTGGCCCAGAACGCCCAGGCTAAAGCGCCTATCACGTTCATAGTCGAATCTGCCTTAGTGTCGCTATCGGATACCGCGCAGGACATGAGCAAGGCGCGATTCCCGACATCACATACGAGAATGGATTTCGTTGCCCTAGCGCTCACCCGACGGTGGGCTTTAGACCCAGTTGACGGCGTTGATCATTACATCATCCAGTTGCTGACCAGCAATGACCGATCTGCGATCCAAGCTGTCATTGCCGAGGCTTATCGGCACCGTGAGGCGCTCGCGGAGCGCTGGTGGCGGTTGCTCTACGTCGGCATGCTTTGGAGCGGCCTGAGTATGTTAGCGCCCTGCTACGGCGATGCCGATGTGGTCGAACGGGCGTGGAGACGTTGGCGTGGAAGCCTTCACAGGATGTCGTTGAGTGCAGCGTGTACGCCGCAGGCACTGAGAATCGGCCGCATCGACGTGGGTTGCTTGCGGCTGTTGTACCGCCGCAAGCTGCGATACTACCTTGAGGACTCGTGGCGACGACGTCCGGATTTGATGGGCGCGCTTGTTTTGCAGGATCGATGCGCACCCTCGTGTGACTCGCTGGCTAGGCAGAACACTCGACTTTTTAACAGTAATTGCAAACACCGATCAAGACCAAATATCCTATCAGTAGCGTGAGCACGAGCCTCACCGCTCGGTCAGGCATATATGCTGCCACATACTGCCAAGATCGCACACGATCTACGCTTCGCAAGGCATGGCACCCGTCCGCGTCGCGTGCCGTGCATCGCCAGACCGCTTAGAATCGTTCTAATTCCCCCGCGCCTTTTCGCGACACATCCCTTGGCGAGGTCGTTTCGAATGTTTACTTTCCACTTTTCTCATCAGTGCGCCCTCTAAATATAGGTCATTTAGCCCATTTTCCATGGAGCGTGCACGTCAAACGTGCATATCATTTATCCTTTTAAGCTCATCAACACCATCCAAGTAGATCCCAATGGCTTCAGGGCGCCCAACTTGGCAATAGTACATAGTTTCCTGTAGCGGGCACTCTTTTTCGACAACCTCTTTGATATCCGAAGTATTTCTCCCAGAAGCATCGGCTAATCTATTTAAGAAGAACTCATGCCACCGCGGCTCCATTTGGTTAATTTCACTGTTAGCTTGCACGCCCAATTCTTCATGCTTACTTATATCTATCCATTTTTTATCATAGATAAAGAAATGCAGCAAATCACTTGCATAAGACATCCGGAAGAAAGTACTAACCAAGGTGCGCCATGTCACTATATTCATTCCCAGTGCCTTTAGCGCAGGCAAAAAGGCCTCAATTCTGTAAAGAAGACGCGCAACAAATATTGCCGATAGAGCTGCATTTACAGGAAGAAAAGTTCCCAAGACTGTTATAGCACCAGATCGGATGAGGCCATTCGACACTGATGCATGTGATCCGGCTAGTGCGAATGTGGAGCAGGCGCTCAGAATCACAATAGGTGGTATGCGCGTTTCACCAGCAAGATCCCAAGGATCAACCCTCTCATTGCCGATCGTTAACCATCCATGACTGTCGCCACCGCCATGATCGCCGTGACAGTCAAAAATCACCAGCATCCCATCATATTGCTTCAGTTCGCAAATAAGAGACGCACGATCATCAACATCCACAAACTTGACCTTTAGACGCTCAAGTTCAAAACTTTTAATCGCCGTTTCCAAGGAGAACTTTATTGGATCGTTGTGCGCGAAGGATCGCAGCACTAGCACTTCTTCTAGCTGCTCTGCCCCAATAATTGACATGCCCGAGTTTATACATTGCTGCAACATTAGGTTGCCAGGTGTCATGCCGATACGAGAAGTCTCATGTCGAATCATGAGAGGTATTCCATCTATCCGAATCCACTCAACCGGAACGTCAGATACAACTGTGATTGCTTCAGAATGCGAGCGAATTTCCTCAAGAATTCTAGGACTTATACTCCGTGTTAAATCAGATTCCAAATTAATGTAACTCCGCTGCAAAAGCCGCCGCGCCCTCGCATCGTCCTTCATCGCATGACGTTCTACTTCACGGAGCGAAGATGCACAGAAGTTTATAGAATTTGGCAGTCTAATGGCCGGCTGTAAGCCGTTGGCGGCCAAAGCAGCTATAGCACTTGCAACAAGGCGCAGCTCAATTTGGCGAATGGCCAGCAGGCTCGACACTGCTGGGTCCTTAAATATATCCTCTATCTCACTCTTGTTTTCAATGTGAACGGAATAGCCTGAATAGGCTTTATTGCGAAATACACCATCCTTCAAAAATACCCTGGCTTTACGACTTTTTATGGATCTGATTATACCATTCCAAAAATGACTATCGAATGAGTAAAACTGCCGGTGAATCGATGGCGCAAACAGGACGACGTTTGTAGACGACTCTCCAATCAAGCTTCTAGCGCGCTGGACCGATGAAATTATTGCGCTTACATATGGATCCGCATCACCTGCCGAGATTGGCTTAGCTCCGCTGTAGGAATAGCCTAAAGATACGCATAGGGCTTCGTTAGGAATAGTTACACCTGAGACCCGGGAATGCTCTGTACCGTCAGGAAACTTTTTCCTAAGAGGAAGAGACAAAATAGTGTCCCTTAAATTATCTGAGGAAGTGCTCACTAGCTTGTCCCTGATAGCCACATCGAGAACTTGAGCTGGATGACCATGATAGCCCGCAAGACAAACCGCCCCCTTTGTTTTATCGTTGGTCACCAATATTACGTTCGGGTGAACGCAGCTAGCATTGACTAGGGCGATTTCCTTAGCCATTCCAATAACAATGGGTATGCGGCGTGACCAGTCAAGGGATGCCTGAAGCTTCAAAAATCCATTAGGGCTTATAATGGATGCCCTTTTAATTCTAAATTCACCTCGGAACTCATGGATATCTTTTATTTCACAAAAGATTTCCTGCGGCGAGACTGGCAAAACAGCCATCAACTCTACAAGAAGCGAAAACATGGGTTGTGCAATACCACTGCCGAAGCCCTGAAAAGGGGTATATTCGCCCTCGCCATCTGATGCCAAGACAAAATATTCTAACCGCACATTTAGCAACGGACCTCTTTTGTAGGCACTCAAGATATTTTCATCCAATAGTTCCAGCACGCCCAGCCTTCCAAGTTTCGTCAACGTCCACGATACTCTATATTCCACACTTATCCTGTCCACTACCAGCAGGACTTCTCCGCAGGCCGCGCACTTCCACCTAGACTATGCTATTTAAGAGCGGCCGATCAGGCTCCTAGATTAGATTCCGCCTTTTCACTTAGAGAGGCTTAATCTGTACCGGCAACTCTGGTATCAATGCTTCGTTCTCAGTGAAGAAGCGCCTTCAACTGAGCACGCCGTTGTCAAGCAACTACGATCTGAGCTAATCACGGTACCTCTTAGCTCAAAGTCTCAGTTCAACCTTGCCTTACCACCGTGCGCTGGAACATCTAGGACGTCACCGCTTTGGCAACAGCCAGTCATACTCAGTCCAGGAACAGGTCCGGCAGCAATGGCTGCGACGGATCCAGCGCATAACCGGACAGATCGTGCACGCCGGCCTCCGCCAGCACCGCGTCGTCGATCAGGAACTGGCCATGAAAGCCGGCGGCCGGCCGGGTCAGCACGGCGTGCGCGGCGTCGGCCATGATCTCCGGGCGGCGGCCGTTGCCGGCATCGACCCCGGGGATCATGTTCAGCGCCTCGGTGGCGATCAGCGTGCGCGGCCACAGCGCATTGACGGCGACGCCCTGCGGGCCGAACTCGCCGGCCAGGCCCAGGGTGACGAAGCTCATGCCCATCTTGGCCAGGGTGTAGCCGGTATGCGGCGCCCACCACTTGGGATCCAGCGACGGCGGCGGCGCCAGGGTCAGGATGTGCGGATTGGCGCTACGCAGCAGATGCGGCAGGCAGGCCTGCGCGCACAGGAAGCTGCCGCGCGCGTTGACCTGCTGCATCAGGTCGAAACGCTTCATCGGCGTCTCCAGCGCGCCGCGCAGCCAGATCGCACTGGCGTTGTTGACCAGGATGTCGATGCCGCCGAAGGCCTCCACCGTCGCCGCCACCGCCGCACGCACCTGCTCCTCTTCGCGGATGTCGCACTTCAGCGCCAACGCGCGCCCACCGGCAGCCTCCACCGCCGCCGCCGCACTGTGGATGGTGCCGGGCAACTTGGGATTGGGCACCGCCGACTTCGCCGCGATCGCCACGTTGGCCCCATCGCGCGCCGCACGCAGCGCGATCGCCAGCCCGATGCCGCGCGAGGCACCGGTGATGAGGAGGGTTTTACCTTTTAGAGTCACGGGATTGGGGATTCGGGATTCGGGATTGGGGATTGGGGATTGGGGATTGGGGATTCGCCAAAGCTTAGCGCCTTGCCGTCCCCGCCATGACAGCGTCAGACACCCGCCGCCCGCTTTTACGAATCCCCAATCCCGAATCCCCACTCCCGGCTCTTCAGGGCTTCGGCCCCTGCCCCTCGTTGTCTTCCCACTTGAGCAGGCGACGGGTGACGAAGCGGTACACCGGCTTGCCGCTGGCGAACCAGAGTTCGCGCACCCAGGAGTGGCGCTTGAGCAGGCGCCGCTCGACCGGGGTCAGCGCGTGCGCACAGTACATGCGCTTGTGCTTGAGCAGATGGCGAAGGTCTTCGCGCGCCAGCAGGCGCATCCAGCGCGAGCGTGGTGCGCCGCGCACGGCGAGCTGGAAATCGATCAGCGCCGGGCTGCCGTCCGCCAGCACCAGCCAGTTCGCTTCCTTGGCCAGGTCGTTGTGCGCCACGCCGCGCCGATGCACCTGCTGCAGCAGGCGTCGCGCGGCGCGGAAATAGGCCAGGTCGCCGCGCGGCGGCCGCTGGTACATGGCTGCGCCGTCCAGGTAGCTGCGGTCCAGGAAGGTGCCGTCCCAGCCGCGCAGCTGCGGCGTCGCCGGCATGCCGTCCAGCTGCCGCAAGGCGAGCGCCTCGCGCCGTGCCAGCCACCACGCCGGCAGCCGCAGCCACCACGGCGAGGCGGTGAGGTCGCGGCGCACGAAGCGCGCGTCGCCCTCGCCCAGCAGCAGGATGCGGCCGAAGCTGTCGGCCTTGAGGATCTGGACGGTGCGGGGAGCGGCGGCAGGCATCCGGCCAGTGTAGAGGGTGCGACGCGGTTTGACGGGTCTGCGCGGTCGCCCGCACCTCCAGGCAGGCACCTGGTCCGGTGCGAGCCACCTGGGCGTCGTGCCAGGCGCCACGGCAGGCTGCGCCGGCGGATCGGCTACCGCCCTGGAAAGCGGCGGCGCCACGCACAGGCCTCGGCGCGGCGGCGCCGACATGACCGGCGCGGGACGGCGACCACGAGGTGCCGACGGCGGACCAGGCCTGCCCGGCAGCCCGGTTGCGCAAGGCCGGTCGCCCGACACGGCACCCCGGCGCTAACGGACCGTCATCACGCTCCCTCTATACTTGCCCGATGAATGCCTCATGGACCGATGCCACGCTGGAGTGGATCGCAGCACACCCCATCCTGGCCGGCGCGGTCATCTTCGCCATCGCGTTCTGCGATGCGGTCATCATCCTCGGTACCCTGGTGCCGGCGCTGCCCTTGCTGTTCGCGATCGGCGTGCTGATCGGCCTGGGCCAGATCTCCGGCCCGTACGCGGTGGTCAGCGCCGCGCTCGGCGCCCTGATCGGCGATGCGCTCAGCTACTGGGTCGGCTACCGCTGGGGCCATCAGCTGCGCAACTACTGGCCGTTCAAGCGCTATCCGCAGTTGCTCGACCGCGGCGAAGCGATGTTCCGGCGCAACGCGTTCAAGAGCATCCTGGTGGCACGCTACGTCGGCGCCATCCGTCCGTTCGTGCCGGCGGTGGCGGGCATGATGAAGATGCCGCTGCGGCGCTATCTGCTGCCCAGCAGCGTGGCCGCGGTGACCTGGTCGCTGCTGTTCCTGGGGCCGGGCTGGCTGCTGGGCCAGGCCTACGACGCGGTGGCCGCGGTCGCCGGGCGCCTGTTCCTGGTGCTGGGCCTGCTGGCGCTGGCGCTGGGCCTGGTGTGGGCGATCGTGCTGTACGGCTACCGCTGGTCGGCCGGGCACATGGACGCATTGCTGGCGCGGGCGCTGGACTGGTCGCGCCGGCATCCGGTGCTGGGCCGCTATTCGATCGCGGTGTTCGACCCGCAGCGGCGCGAGTCGGTACCGCTGGCGATGCTGGCGGTGATGCTGCTGGCGCTGGGCTGGGGCTGGTTCGCGCTGTTGATGGTGGTGGTCGCGCACGGCGAGCCGCTGCGCCTGGACCTGGCCGTGCACGACCTGATGCTGGCCTTGCGCAACCCGCTGGCCGACTACCCGATGACCGCCCTGGCCTCGCTCGGCAACTGGCAGGTGCTGGTGCCGCCGACCGCGCTGGGACTGCTCTACCTGGCCTGGCGTCGGCGCTGGATGGCCGCGGCGCACTGGCTGGCGGCGCTGGCGTTCGGCCTGGCCCTGACCAAGCTGCTCGGCGCCACCGTGCACGTGGTGCGCCCGCCGGCGGCCAGCAGCGGTTTCGGCTTCCCCTCGGTGGCGGTGACCATGGCCACCATCAGCTTCGGTTTCTTCGCGGTGCTGATCGCGCGCGAACTGCCGGGGCGCTCGCGGGTGTGGCCGTACCTGCTGTCCGGCGCGGTGGTGACCCTGATCGGCTTCGCCCGCCTGTACCTGGGCGCGCACTGGCTCAGCGACGTGGTCGGCGGCATGCTGTTCGGCATCTTCTGGCTGCTGGTGCTGGGCATCGCCTACCGCCGCCGCTTCAACCGCGGCTTCTGGATGAAGCCGCTGGCCTGGCTGTTCTACGGCGGCTTCGCGATCGCCGCGCTGTGGTACGCGCCGCGCCAGCTGGAACGCAAGCTGGCGAAGTTCGAACCGCCGCCGCCGCAGGTGACGCAACTGGCCGACGCGGCTTGGTGGCAGCGCGACTGGCGGCAATTGCCGTCGCGGCGCAACGAGTTCGACGACGACCAGCGCTGGCCGCTGGACATCCAGGTGGCCGGGCCGCTGGCGCCGCTGCAGCGCCAGCTCGAAGCGGCTGGCTGGCGGGTGCAGCCGCAGGCCGGGTGGCAGCAGGCGCTGCAGTTGCTCGACTACAAGGCCAAGCCCGCGCAGGTGCCGGTGCTGCCGGCGACGCTGGACACGCGGGTGGAATCGCTGCTGATGCTGCGCCCCGGCCCGAATCCGGACGAGCTGTACGCGCTGCGCCTGTGGCCGGCGCCGGCGCGCCTGCAGCCGGGCAACGTGCCGCTGTGGCTGGGCAGTGCGCAGAGCCTGCGCTACGAACGCCACTTCAACCTGATCGGGCTGTGGCGGCCGCTGCGCGGTGCCGATCCTGCGCTCAACGCGGTGACCGAGGCGCTGCACGCGCTGCCCACGCGCAAGGACATGCACCGCCGCAGCGAGATCCCGGTGCTGCTGGTGCGCAGCGACGGCGACGCACCGCCGTCGCCCTGAGCGGCGGCGGCCCGCCTTCGCTTCGGACCGATCAGCGCTGCGCCGACGTAGCGTTCATGCAGGCACCGGCGGGTAGCGATGCGATGTCGCTTATTTCACCTCGACCCGGATCGAACGCGAGTCGGTGGCGCGATCCTCCCAATGCCGGGAGTAGACGAGATCGATCGTGCCGCTGCCGTGATCGGTGGCCTTGAAGGTGTAGGTGACATTGCTCGGGCAGCCCATTCGGCCCGTTGCGCAGTCCGTGCCGGGTGCATGCTCGATGTCGAGCAGCGACAGCGGCGCGGGCAGGCTGCGCAAGGCCCAGGCGCTGCCGGTCGACCCGTTCTCCGAGAGGGTGATCGCGAACAGTTGCCCGCGCTGCAGGGCGAACGGCTTCATCGACGGCGCCAGGCAGGTCTTGGGCGACACTTGGTCGGCATTGCCGGTGACCAGGGCGATGGAGCCGCGCGGGCAGTCGGCCTGACTGGCTGCGGCAGCGGGCGCGGGTGCCGTCTCGGCGGCGATGGCAGGCAGGCTCAGACAGCCGCCGGCGGACAGCAACAACAGCAGGAAGGAACGCCTCATACGAAGTCCTCGATCATGCGTGGATAGGACGTCAGGCCGCCGTGGCGGGATGCCGTTGCCGGCGGCCGGGCGTGGCCGCCGATCACTGCCAAGCGTGGCCTGCGCCTGCTAGCGGCGCGCTGAATGCCGTCTGCGGCACGCGCGTGGGCCGCCTGGGGCGTGACCAACCGAGAACAGCGCGCGGCGATCGTGGCGGATGATGGCGCAGCGCCGCACGGATAGTGGCCGCGGTGCTCTACGTCAGACCAGGACGGCGACACCGCCCTCGCCTGCCTCGATCAGGGAATCCAGGCCAGCAGCTGGTCCAGCCGCGCGTGCGGGTCGTCTTCCTGCAGCAGCGACAGGCGCTGGCGTTCGTCCAGCGGCAGCAATTCGGCCATGCGCCAGCCGACCCAGGCGGCCTGGTCGAGCTGGCGCGGACCGGCCAGCGGATACACCGCGGCGGCCTGGTCGAGGATGCTGTCGAGCACGGTCGCCAGGAGCGCATGCTGCGGACGCAGTTCGTCGTCGCCATCGGCCTCGCGCCATTCCACGTCGCCGACCACCAGGCCGTTGTCGCGGACCCGGCTGCGCAGCACGTGGAAGCGCCGCGCGCCGCGCAGGCTCAGCACCAGCACGCCATCGGCGCCGACATCGAAATCGACGATGCGCGCCTCCGTGCCAAACGCCGCCGGCACCGCCGGGGCGCCGGTCTCGCTGCCGTCGAGGATCAGGCAGACGCCGAAGCCGCTGTCGGTGCGCCCGCATTCGCGGACCAAGTCCAGATAGCGGCGCTCGAACACCCGCAGCTTGATCGAGGCGCCGGGCAGCAGCACCGCGTGCAGCGGGAACAGCGGCAGCGTGGTCCGCTGCGCGCTCACGCGCCGGCTCCGCCGTGCGCGGCCAACCTCATTGCAGCGCCGCCAGGAAGCGGCGGGGTGCGCCATCGAAGCCGCCGTTGGACATGAACACCACATGGTCGCCAGCGCGCGCCTGCGCCTGCAGCGCCGCCAGCAGGGCGTCGACGTCGGCCGCCGCACAGGCATCGCCGCGCACCGCAGCGATCACCTTGCCCGCATCCCAGGCCAGTTCCGGCCGCTGCAGGAAGACCACCGCGTCGGCGGCCTCCAGCGACGGTGCCAGCGCCTGCGCATGCGCGCCCAGCCGCATCGAATTGCTGCGCGGCTCCATCGCCACCACGATGCGCGCCGCACCGACCTTGGCGCGCAGGCCTTCGAGCGTGGTGCGGATGGCGGTGGGATGGTGGGCGAAGTCGTCGTAGACGGTGATGCCCTGCGCCTGGCCGAGCACTTCCAGGCGCCGCTTGACGCTGCGGAAGCGCGCCAGCGCCGGCATCACCTGCGCCGGCGCCACGCCCACCGCATGCGCCGCCGCCAGCGCGGCCAGCGCGTTCATCACGTTGTGGCGGCCGAGCAGCGGCCATTCCACCTCGCCCAGTTCGCGGCCCTGGTGCAGCACCACGAAGCGGCTGCCGTCGGCGGCAAGCAGGCGTGCACTCCATTCGAAGGCCGGATCGAAGCCGAAGCGCTCCACCGGCGTCCAGCAGCCCATCGCCAGCACCTCGCGCAGGTGCGCATCCTCGCCGTTGACGATCAGCCGGCCGCGGCGCGGCACGGTCCGCACCAGATGGTGGAACTGGCGCTGGATCGCGGCGACATCGGGGAAGATGTCGGCGTGGTCGTACTCGAGGTTGTTGAGGATCGCCACCAGCGGCCGGTAGTGCACGAACTTGCTGCGCTTGTCGAAGAACGCGGTGTCGTACTCGTCGGCCTCGACCACAAACAGCGGCCGGCCCGCTAGGGCCGGCTCCTGATGTCCTTCTCCCTCCGGGAGAAGGTGGCGCGCAGCGCCGGATGAGGGTTCGGCCGCCGCCGCCCCCAGCCGAGCGGACACGCCGAAATCCTCGGCCACCCCGCCGATCAGGAAGCCAGGCTCGCGCCCGGCGGCCTGCAGCAGCCATGTCAGGATGCTGGTGGTGGTGGTCTTGCCGTGGGTGCCGGCCACCGCCAGGGTGTCGCGCCCCGGCAGCACCTGCTCGCTCAGCCACTGCGCGCCGGAGGTGTAGGCGCGCCCGGCGTCGAGCACCGCCTCGACCGCGGCATTGCCGCGCGACAGCGCGTTGCCGACGATCACCTGGTCGCAGTCCGCGGCGATGTGCTCGGGCAGGTACCCCTGCTTCAGCGCGATGCCCAGGCGCTCCAGCTGTGTGGACATCGGCGGGTAGATCGCCTGGTCGCTGCCCTCGACCGCATGGCCGAGTTCGCGCGCCAGCGCGGCGACACCGCCCATGAACGTACCGGCGATGCCGAGAATATGGATCTTGCTCATGGCCGGATTGTCGCCGATCCCCCGGCGCACGCAAACCGGCGGCGTCATGGCCGCTGGGCCTGGCAGACACCGCATGGGGTGGAGTCGGAGACGTCTCGCCACTGCGCAGTCAAGTAGGGAATCCCCCACACGGGCTGGGGAAAGTTCCCGATAGGCAAGTCGGGAGTGGCCGCCGAAAATGAACGGGCCAGCCTCGACACCCTGTGGTTCTACTCCCCAAGAGACCATCCCCAAGGGAGCTCATGTCGTGGGGCCCTGAGCAAGCCCGCTCGCTGGCACCTTCTTTTCCTGATCCCGGCTCTCAAGGGCATGCGGGACGCGCGCCCATGGATAGGGCTCGCTGTGCTGCAGCTCAGCGGGACACGTCTTTACCGTCATGGAATCGGCTTCAGCCGCGACGGGCTATACCGGGAATGCGCGTCGCGGCTGAAGCCGCTCCTACGGGCGCTTCGTGTCGTGACTGGAAACGCACGACCATGCGGGATGCCATGCCGTCTGCACGTCCGGCGCCGCTGCGGGCGCCGGCGTGCCGTGCCGCCTCAGCGGCCGATCGCCGCCAGGATGCGGGCGAGCACCTCGTCCTGCGAGCCGACGCCATCGACCCGCGCCAGGGTGCCGCGCTTGTCGTAGAAACCGATCACCGGCGCGGTCGAATCGGTGTAGACCTGCAGGCGCTTGCGCACCGACTCGGGGTTGTCGTCCTCGCGGCCTTCGGCCTTGGCGCGGCCGGCGATACGCTCGACCAGCAGTTCATTGGCCACGTCCAGTTGCACCACCGCGTCCAACGGCTGGCCGAGCTTGGCCAGCAGTTCGTCCAGCGCACCGGCCTGGGCCAGGTTGCGCGGGTAGCCGTCGAGGATGAAGCCGTTGCGTACGTCGTCGCGGCCGAGGCGCGATTCGAGCATGCCCAGCAGGATGTCGTCGGAGACCAAGTCGCCGCGCGCCATCACTTCCTTGGCCTGCACGCCCAGCGGGGTGCCGGCGGCGACTTCGGCGCGCAGCAGATCGCCGGTGGAGATGTGTGGAATCTGCAGCTTGTCCTTCAGGCGGGCCGCCTGCGTGCCCTTGCCCGATCCGGGCGGTCCCAACAGAACCAATCGCATCAACCTGACTCCTCGAGGAAAGTACCGTGCGCGGCCGGCGGCGTTAGACTCGGGGGCCACGCCTGCGCTGCACCGCAAGATCCCCAGCTTACCGCATCCAGGCAATGTCCCGGCAATGTCCCCACCCCAGGAGCGAACCCCGACCATGGCCCAAGGCACCCTGCTGTACGCCCAGTCCGGCGGCGTCACCGCCGTCATCAACGCCAGCGCCGCCGCCGTCATCGGCGAAGCGCGGGCGCGCAAGGTCAAGGTGCTGGCCGCGCGCAACGGCATCCTCGGCGCGCTGCGCGAGGACCTGATCGACACCTCCAAGGAGTCGGCGGCGGCGATCGCCGCGCTGGCCCACACCCCCGGCGGCGCATTCGGCTCCTGCCGCTACAAGCTCAAGTCGCTGGAAGCGGACCGCGCCAAGTACGAGCGTCTGCTGCAGGTGCTGCAGGCGCACGACGTGCGCTACTTCCTCTACAACGGCGGCAACGATTCGGCCGACACCGCGTGGAAGGTCTCGCAGCTGGCGCAGGCGTTCGGTTATCCGCTGCACTGCATCGGCGTACCCAAGACCATCGACAACGACCTGGCGGTCACCGACACCTGTCCGGGCTTCGGCTCGGCGGCCAAGTACACCGCGGTGTCGGTGCGCGAGGCGGCGCTGGACGTGGCGGCGATGGCCGAGACCTCGACCAAGGTATTTGTCTACGAAGCCATGGGCCGCCATGCCGGCTGGCTGGCCGCCGCCGCCGGGCTGGCTGCGCAATCGCCGGACGACGCGCCGCAGATCATCCTGTTCCCCGAACGCGCCTACGACGAAGCCGCCTTCCTGGCACAGGTGCGCAAGGTGGTGGACAAAGTCGGCTGGTGCGTGGTCGTAGCCAGCGAAGGTATCCAGACCGCCGACGGGCGCTTCGTCGCCGATGCCGGCGGCGGCACCGATGCGTTCGGGCACAGCCAGCTCGGCGGCGTGGCCTCCTACCTGGCCGGCAAGGTCAAGGCCGAACTCGGCTACAAGGTGCACTGGACCCTGCCCGACTACCTGCAGCGTTCGGCACGCCACATCGCCTCGCGCACCGACTGGGAGCAGGCGCAGGCGGTCGGCAAGGCCGCGGTGCAGTTCGCGCTGAAGGGCATGAACGCGGTGATGCCGGCGATCGTGCGCAGCAGCGACGCGCCGTACCGCTGGAAGATCGAGGCCGCACCGCTGGCCAAGGTCGCCAACCACGAGAAAAAGATGCCGGCCGGCTTCCTGCGCAAGGACGGCTTCGGCATCACCGAGAAAGCGCGCCGCTACCTGCAGCCGCTGATCCGCGGCGAGGCGCCGCTGCCGTACGGCAGCGATGGCCTGCCCAAGTACGTGGCGCTGAAGAACGTGGCGGTGAAGAAGAAGCTGCCGGCCTGGGAGGGGTGACCCGGCCTGCGCGCACCGGCCACTGCGGCGCAGCGGCGCAAGCCGAGGCGTGCGTGGCGCATGGAGGATGGCGCCACCGCCAGCGAACCCGTTGCCGAACGCCGCAGCGAACGCAGCGGCTTCACTTCATCGCGCTTGCCGTCCCCGCCATGCCGTTCTGGGCGCCCGCGCCGCGCATCCTTGCGACTGCCTGGCACCGGTTAACGCGGATGCAATGGATCCATTCCAATCGGGTCGTCAGCCCTAGCGCGCGTCGCGTTCCTGGACGGCATAGCGAACCGACACCGACGGCAGCATCAACGCAGGGGCTGCGGTGCCCGGCGTGACCAGCGCCTGGTCCACCGCGATCGCGTCGTCGCCCTCGCGCTGGACGAAGGCCTGGACCAGGCGCGTGCTAGCCGTCGGCAATAACGCCTGCGGGATCGGACTCGGCTTGCGGCCCATTCCCTCCAGCCATTGCGGACGCCCGGCGACGAGCCTCGTGCGCGGGTGCACCACCTGCAGATCGACCGAACCCGCGAGCAGGCCTACCGTCAGCGGCTTGCCGTGCCGCATCAGCACCACGGATCGGCCATGGGTCTTGGGCTCGGCGATGGCATACAGGTCGGCATCGGGCCGATTCATCGGGATCGGCGACAAGCCCGCCTGGTCGATGGTCAACGGGTCGATTCCCGTGGCGCGCTTGAGCCGCTGCGCCATCATCTCGACCTTTCCGCCCTCGGCCGCGATCGGCCGTTCCGCGACATGGTGTTCGCCGGCGTAGATCAGGATCTTGCCGGCGGGAGCCTGCTTGAGCGCGCGCCGGACCAGATTGTCGGCCTGATCCTGTTCCCGCTGCGCCTGCGCCTGGCCGGGATCGTCGGCATACTCCGTGCGCGTGGTTTCGTACGACACCGGGCGGTAGCCCAGTGCAAGCGACTGGCGCAGGAAATCGGCAAAGACCGGATCGTGCAGGTAATAGCCGCTCGGCTGCCGCACATAGCCGTCTTTCGAGAGCGCCGCCATTTTGTCGCGCGACACGGCATCGTCGGCATCGCGCTTCAACGCCTCCACCGCCAGCGTCGTGTAGCCGAGCGGACGCAAGGCTCGCGCGACCTCCAGCGCGAACGCGCGGCCGCGCGGATCGAGATGATTCTCGTCGAGGATCACGATGCTGGTCCGGCGCGCGCGGCGGACGATCTCCGCAAGCGCGGAAACGCCGTGCGCGCCACGCAGGTCGGCGAGTTGTTCCTTGGGCACGTGGAAGTCCGCCGTCTTGGCCGGATTGAACGTCGGCATACCGGTCATGCACGACATCACCTGCGTCCATTGGTCGAACACGTCCGCATCCTTGATGTCGGTCGCCGATGCGACACCGAGATGCGCCAGCAGGCCGAACGAGGCATCCAGATAGCGGCCATGCATGGCATCCTGCACGGATTGGTCGTTGGCGGCTTGAACACGCTTCGCTTCATCGGCCTCATCCGCCGCCGGCGAGGCCGCCGCGGAAGGCATCGCGGCTGACGCCGTCATCAGGAGCAGGCTACCGACGATCGATTGAAACCGCATAATGGATGCTCAGGTTTCTGGCGCGTTCGTCACTATTGCGGGGAACCTCGCGGAAGGCAAGAGCGGAAACGGCGCACACGATCGGCCGGAAACGAGAAGGCACCAGAATGCGCTTCGATTGGCACAACGGCCCGATCACCCGCGCAACGCCGGTGGACGACAGCTATCGCACTACGCAGGCCGTGCGCCGCTTCCTCGCTGGCGCATGCGTGGCCAACGTCAGGTTCGATCGTGTCTTCATGGCGTGGATCAAGGACGGCGCGCCCAAGAACATGGGCGAGGTCGCCGACGAATGGCTGCGCCGGCGGCAAACAGGATCGGAACCGACTCGATAAGTCTGCATGCAACTGCATGCTGCATACGTTCGATGAAAACCAGAGACGGCCCACGGCAACATGCATCAGCGGCTGAGAAACCTACGTTCGGCGACGCCGCTAACGGCGCCGATGATGGCGACCGATACGAGCGTGCAAGCGATCGAGCCGGTCAGGGAAACTCGCCCGACCAGCCGATGTCACTGCCCCGCATCGGCAACGCGGCATGCGCAGCGGCTGATTCCGCAAGGAATGTCGCTACGCATCCGGCTCAACGGCAGGCATTGCCTTCCAGCGTCATCTGCGCGGTGAACTGCGGCACCTGCGGGACCTTGCCGGCGGCCGCCTGCTGCTTGGCCTCTTCCAGATAGATCCGCGACTGGCCCTGGCCATCGCGCTCGGTGTTCAGCGCGACCGGCTTGCGCCACACCCGCACCACCGCCTGTTGCGACGGACAGGCGACGCTGGGCACGCGGATCAGGTCGTTGAACTTCCAGCCGGTAGCCTCGCTGGGCTTGGCCTGATCGAACTCGACCAGCTTGGCGCGCGGCTGGCAGGTCGGGCTGCTGCGCACCGCGGAGAAGCGGTAGGGCTGCGCCGCATCGCCGGTGTACTCGCCTTCGAAACGCACGCAGGCCTCGGGGATCTGGCGGATGGTATGCACCACGCCCACCGCCTGTGGCGCACTGGCCGGGCGCTGCAGTTCCGGCGTCGGGTCGGCGGCCGCGGCGGCCAGCGGCGCCAGCGCACACAGGCCGAGGGCAAGGAGCGAAGCGCGGAAGCGCAGCCGCGGGGAAATCGTCGAGTGCATCGGATGGCTCCTGGGAGGCGATGCGCCACGCTGCCACGCACAGACTGAACCGCACGCCAAAAGTGCGATGGCGTGCCGGTCGCTGGCGGCATCACGGCGCCAGGCGCATACTCGCCGCGTTCAGGCCAGTCGACATTGCGATACGCACCAGCGGCGCGCGTTGTGGCCGCGGAGTCGTTGCATGCTTCAGCTCCTCCGGTGTGATCCCAGGGTATGTCCAGCGCTTGGGCGCCATCCACATCCTTGGGAGGGGTCATGCTGGAACGATATGCAGTCACGGTGGCATTGGCGTGCGCGGCGCTGGCGGTGCTCTACGGCATCGTCTCCACGCGCTGGATCCTGGCGCAACCCGCCGGCAACGAACGCATGCGGCAGATCGCCGATGCGATCCAGGAAGGCGCCCGCGCCTACCTCAACCGCCAATACCTGACCATCGCCATCGCCGGCGTGGTGCTGCTGGTGCTGGTCGGGGTGTTCCTGAGCTGGTACACCGCCGGCGGCTTCGCGATCGGCGCGGTGCTGTCCGGGGTCGCCGGCTACATCGGCATGAACCTGTCGGTGCGCGCCAACGTACGCACCGCCGAGGCGGCGCGGCGCGGGCTGGCGCCGGCGATGGCAGTGGCGTTCCGCGGCGGCGCGATCACCGGCATGCTGGTGGTGGGACTGGGCCTGATCGGCGTGGCCGGCTACTACGGCCTGCTGCAGTGGCTGGGCCACAGCGTGGGCGACAGCCTGCATGCGCTGGTCGGCCTGGCCTTCGGCAGTTCGCTGATCTCGATCTTCGCGCGCCTGGGCGGCGGCATCTTCACCAAGGGTGCAGACGTCGGCGCAGACCTGGTCGGCAAGGTCGAGGCCGGCATTCCCGAGGACGACCCGCGCAACCCGGCGGTGATCGCCGACAACGTCGGCGACAACGTCGGCGACTGCGCCGGCATGGCCGCCGACCTGTTCGAGACCTACGCGGTCACGGTGATCGCGACGATGCTGCTGGGCGGGCTGATGGCCGCCGAGGCCGGACGCAACGCGGTGCTGTATCCGCTGGTGCTGGGCGGTGTGTCGATCGTCGCCTCGATCGTCGGCACCTTCTTCGTGCGCGTGCGCCCGGGTGGCTCGATCATGGGCGCGCTGTACAAGGGCGTGGTGGTCTCGGCGGTGCTGGCGGCGCTGGCGTTCTGGCCGGTGACCCAGCAACTGATGGGCGATACCGCCGCGGGCGCCGGCAAGCTCTACGGCTGCGCGCTGATCGGGCTAGCGTTGACCGGCCTGATCGTCTGGATCACCGAGTACTACACCGGTACCCAGTACAAGCCGGTGCAGCACGTGGCCGCGGCCAGCACCACCGGCCACGGCACCAACATCATCGCCGGCCTCGGCATCTCGATGAAGTCCACCGCGCTACCGGTGATCGCGGTGTGCGCGGCGATCTGGGGCGCGTTCGCGCTGTCGGGCCTGTACGGCATCGCCATCGCCGCCACCGCGATGCTGTCGATGGCCGGCATGATCGTGGCACTGGATGCCTACGGCCCGATCACCGACAACGCCGGCGGCATCGCCGAAATGGCGGAACTGCCGCCGGAGGTGCGCGCGGTCACCGACCCGCTGGACGCGGTCGGTAACACCACCAAGGCGGTGACCAAGGGCTATGCGATCGGCTCGGCGGCGCTGGCCGCGCTGGTGCTGTTCGCCGACTACACCCACAACCTGCGCGCCGCACACCCCACCGACACCTTCGCCTTCGACCTGTCCGACCACACGGTGATCATCGGCCTGCTGATCGGTGGCCTGATTCCCTACCTGTTCGGCGCGATGGCGATGGAGGCGGTGGGCCGCGCCGCCGGCGCGGTGGTGGAGGAAGTGCGGCGGCAGTTCCGCGAGATCCCCGGCATCATGCAGGGCACCGGCAAGCCGCAGTATGACCGCGCGGTGGACATGCTGACCCGCTCGGCGATCCGCGAAATGATCGTGCCCTCGCTGCTGCCGGTGGCGGTGCCGATCGTGGTCGGCCTGTTGCTGGGCCCGCGCGCGCTCGGCGGCCTGCTGATCGGCACCATCGTCACCGGCCTGTTCGTGGCCATCTCCATGACCACCGGCGGCGGCGCCTGGGACAACGCCAAGAAGTACATCGAGGACGGCCATTTCGGCGGCAAGGGCAGCGAGGCGCACAAGGCCGCGGTGACCGGCGATACCGTCGGCGACCCGTACAAGGACACCGCCGGCCCGGCGATCAACCCGCTGATCAAGATCATCAACATCGTGGCGTTGCTGCTGGTGCCGCTGCTGTAGCCACACGCGCAGCGGGCGTCGGCGACATGCTGGCGCCTGCTGCGCGTCCTCTGCCGCTACAGGCAGTCGATCAAGCCATCGTTGATGCTTTGCTCGCTGCGCGGCAGAGGCGCGAACAGCGGTCGCTCGCCCGACAGCGCCGCATACAGCGCGTGCAGCCGGGTCTGCGGCTGCAAGGGCGTGCGGCAGTGCCACAGCCGCGCGTCGACCACGACCCGGCCGGTGTCGGGGTCGACGCTGGCCTCGCTGGCGCCGAAGCTCCAGATGCACTCACCGATCACCCCGTCGCGCTGGCGCACCGAGCAGCGATAGCGCAGCGGCCGGTAGTCGCTGTAGTCGCCTTCGCAGAAGGTGTCGCCGCAGAGTTGGTCGAAGTCGTGCGCCAGCCGCCGCTCCAGGTCGGCAAACGCCTCCCAGCCCTCGCCCGCGGCGGGATAGTCCATCGCATCCACGTAGGCCGGTTGCGCCTGTTGCGCCTGCGCACCGCTGCAGGCCAGGACCAGCACCGCCAGCAACGGCAGCTTCGATCGCCGGATTCCGTTCATCGTCTTGCTCCTTGGGTGGGGACAGTGAGCACAGGATCGCCGCCGCCCGCGGCCGGCACCATCGGAATGCGCCCCATGCGGGCTGGTATGGAGTCCGAAACCGCTGTAGGAATCCCCCGAACCGCCGTGCGCTGCATTGCAACAGCCAACCGACTAGAATGCCTGCCTCTTTAGAAGCCACTCCACTGGAGCTAGCGCATGGGTCTGGAACTGGTCACCTCCGGCAAGAACCTGCCGGAAGAAATCAACGTCGTCATCGAAATCCCCAAGGATTCCGAGCCGGTCAAGTACGAAGTGGACAAGGCCAGCGGCGCCATCTTCGTCGACCGTATCCTCTCCACCCCGATGCGCTACCCGTGCAACTACGGCTACGTGCCCAACACCCTGTGCGGCGACGGCGACCCGGCCGACGTGCTGGTGGTGCTGCCGTTGCCGCTGGTGCCCGGCTGCGTGGTGCGCTGCCGCCCGGTCGGCGTGCTGAAGATGAGCGACGAGGCAGGCAGCGACGAGAAGATCCTGGCGGTGCCGGTGGCCAAGGTGTTCGAAGGCTACGGCCACATCGAGGACATCGCCCAGGTATCTGGCCACTGGATGGAGCGCATCGGCCACTTCTTCGAGCACTACAAGGACCTGGAAAAGGGCAAGTGGGTCAAGCTCGACGGTTGGGGCAACGCCGAAGAGGCCAAGCGCATCCTGCGCGAGTCCGTGGCTCGCTTCGAAGCCGGCGCCTGAGCCGCACGGCCGTGGCGGGGCGCCTGCCCCGCCGCGGCTGATCCGTTTCACGTTTTGCCGTTGCCGGGACGCCGCGCTTCGGGGTTTGCGGTACATTGCGTCATGGCATCACCGAGCCCGGTCCGTCCGCGATCCGGCTCTTCTTGGGGGACAGTCTCTTGCGCATCCTGTTCGTCGGCGACGAAGCCAGCCTTCCGTCCGAAGTCACTGAATACATTCGCGATCTGGGCGACGACTGGCAGGTCCAGAGCGTCGCCGACGGCAATGCCGCGATCGCCGCGGCGGCCACGGTGCGGCTGGATGCGGTGATCGCCGCGCCGACGCTGCCGGACCTGACCACCGCCACCTTGCTCGGCCAGATCCGCACGCTGAGCCCGGAAACCATCCGCATCGCGCTGATCGAGGCCGAGCAGAGCAACCGTGCACCGCCGGCGCGGATCATCGGCGTGGCGCATCGGTTCCTGCCGCTGCCGCTGTCGCCGGAAATGCTGTTGGAGGCGGTGACCAGCCTGGAAGAACTGCAGGAACTGCTGGGCAACCCGCGCCTGCGCTCCAGCATCGGCCGCATCGAGAAGCTGCCCTCGCCGCCGCATCTGTACCTGAGCCTGATGCACGCGCTGGAGCAGGACGAAGGCAGCAACGCCGCCGACCTGGCCAAGCTGGTTTCGGCCGACCCGGCGATCGCGGCCAAGGTGCTGCAGCTGTGCAATTCGGCGTTCTTCTCCAACGGCCGCACCATTTCCGACCTGCGCACCGCCGTGACCCGCCTGGGCACCGCTACCCTGCGCGACCTGGTCCTGGCCAGCGAAGTGTTCTCGGTGCAGGCGCTGTCCAACGCCGAGCGCAACGCGCTGCAGCAGCGCTCGCTGCTGGCGTCCAAGCTGGCCGCGAAGATGCTGCCGGCCTCCAGCGTCGAGCTGGGGTCGACCGCGGCACTGCTGGCCGACATCGGCCTGCTGCTGCCGGGCGTGCGCGACGAGCGCGAGCCGCCCACCGATGCCGACGACACCCGGCCGGGTCACGCCGAGGCCGGTGCCTACCTGCTCGGCCTGTGGGGCCTGCCGATGCCGATCATCGAGGCGGTGGCCTTCCATCGCCAGCCGCAGCGCTCCAGCACCCGCAGCTTCTGGGTCACCGGCGCGGTGCACGTGGCGATGGCCCTGGCCAGCGGCTCGGAGGTCGACGAGGAGTATCTCTCCAAGACCGGCATGCTCGGCAAACTGCCGACCTGGCGCGAGCACGCCGAAAACCTGATGGGGCTGACGTCGGCGTAAGTCCATCGTGGCGCGCACGGCCTGCTGCCGTGCGCGATGAATGGTGCTTGCACTTCGCCGACCTTCTCGCTGCCGTTAGCCAATGTCTTCGGCGCATCTCGCGCCGGCATCGTGGCTCGCCCATCGCCCAATCCACACGACGGTCCGCCGCGCGCCCTTGCAGCGGCGCGACGACTGTGCCATCCCGAGAGCCCCTCACCGGTGAGCGCGTAGCGGCAGCAACAGCAACGGCTTCAGGGCATTCGTAACTACGCGAAGCGCGCAGCGGTAGGAGCGGCAACTGCATTCGGTCGGCTGGTGTGCACAGCAAGTTCTCGGAGCGCCCCTAACGCCGCGACCGCAGGCGCTCGATGCCAAAACACTTGCGTCGCGTCGCCACCAGTTGCCGGGCCGCGGACGCGAAGATGCGCCGGCCATATCACGGCAACCGCCTATCCGCCGTCCGGCACGGCACGACACGTCACAAGCGCCGCGCAGACACAAAAAAAGACGGGCCTTGCGGCCCGTCTTCGTGTCACGCGAACAGCTCGATCAGAAGCGCTGGGTGTACTTCATGTACACGTAGCGACCGATGTCGAAGCCGCCGTAGTAGGCGAAGCTGCTGTCCGGGGCCGAGTACATCAGCGGACCGCGGTGGTCGAACACGTTGTTCGCACCGATGGCGATCGTCGCGTCCCACGGCGCCTTCCAGTTGACCTGCAGGTCGTGGAAGGTGTTGGAACCGGTGTGACGCAGCGGATCGGATTCGCCGTTGGCGAAGTGGTCCGGCGCATCGCAGTAGTCCGTGGCCAGCGAGATGCAGCTTTCCTTCATGCCGGAGTAGTAGCGCAGGGTGTAGTTCACACCGAAGTCGCCCATCGTCCAGTTCACGCCCAGGTTGGAGCGCACGCGGAAGATGCCCGGCTCGCCGACGCGACCGATCGTGATGTTGTCGCCCGCGGCGTTCTGGCCGGCTTCGTCGTACTTGCTGACGTAGCTGGTCTGCCAGTCGATCATGATCTTGCCGAACGCCATTTCCGGCAGACGGTAGCGGATGCCCAGATCGTAGCCTTCGGTCTCCATCTGGCCGAGGTTGGCCACGCCGTAGGTCATCGCCGAGATGTGGCCGTCGGCGGCGCGGGTCACGCCGGCGCAGCGCTCGGCATTGCCCAGCACGTAGCAGTCGCGCAGGATGCGGTCCACGCTATCGGCGATGATCATGTCCTTGATCTCGTAGCGGTACCAATCCAGCGAGATGTCCAGGCCCTGCACCCAGCGCGGGCTCCACACCAGACCGGCGGTCTTGCTGGTGGAGGTCTCCGGACGCAGGTTCGGGTTGGAGCCGCTGATGAACTCGTCCGGGGTCTGGCACGGATAGGTGGTGCACGGCACGTAGCCCTGGCCCAGCTGGGTGTAGCCGACCGGCACGCCGGCCGCGGTGCACGCCGCATTGCCGTTGACGCTGTTCGGGGCGCCCACGCCGCACGGATCGACGTACGACTCGAAGCTGCTGCTCAGGCCGCCGTACAGGTCGCTGATCGTCGGGGCGCGGAAGCCCTCGGCGTAGGTGCCGCGGACCAGCAGTTCGTCGATCGGCTTCCAGGTGAAACCGAACTTGGAGTTCACCGTGTCGCCGAAGTTGCTGTAGTCCGAATAGCGGCTGGCCAGGTTCAGGGTCAGCTGCTTGGCGAACGCCATGTCGGCCAGGATCGGCACGTTCAACTCGAGGTAGAACTCGTCCAGATCGTAGTTGCCGGCGGTGGTCTTGGCGCCCAGGCCGGTGCTCTCACCCGACTGCGCGAAGGCGTCCGGCGAGAAGCGGCCTTCTTCCTTGCGGTGCTCGTAGCCGACCGCGATGCCGAGGTCGCCCGCCGGCAGCGTCGCCAGCGTGCCGCTCAGGTTGGCGGTGTAGCTGGTGGTCTTGGTCAGGCCCGTGTCGGTGAAGTACGGGAACAGGAAGGCCTGGGTTTCCGGGTCGGCCAGCGAGCCCGGGCCGGCCACGCCGAACGGCAGCAGCGGGTTCCACGGACGGCAGGCGCTCAGCGACACCGGCGCGGCGGCGGTGCCGCACTGGGCGACGCCGCTGGCGTTGATGAAGGACGAACCCAGCGCCTGGCGCGCCGCGATCAGGCTCATGTCGCCGTGACCGGTCTTGGTGCTCTCGTTGCGGTTCCACAGCGCACCGACGTCCCAGTCCCAGGTCTTGTCGGCGAACTCGAAGGAGCCGCTGATGGTCGGCGCGAAGCGCGTGGTCTTCAGCTTGCTTTCGGTGGTGCGCGGCACTTCCCACAGGCGGCGGCGGAAGTCGATGTCCTGGCCGATCGGGTTGAACGCGCTGTCGCCGGCCAGCGGGGTGCCGAACGCGGCGGACTGGTACGGATAACCGGCGATCTGCTGATCGGTGGTGCGCTCGTTGTAGAGCATGTCGGCATTGAAGACGATCGAGTCGGTCAGGTCGTAGTTCGCGTTGGCGAACACCGACTTACGCTCGATGCCGGTCTGCACCATCATCTGCTGGTTGGAGTTGGCGCGCTCGGCCGCCGTCAGCGGGTGGTAGTCGGCCGGGTTGTTCGGGTTGCCGCCCTGGTTCAGGGTCTGCCACACCGCCACGTCCGGATCCGAGCAGTCCACGGTCAGCGGGTTGCACCAGCTGCCGTTCTGGCTGATCGGGCTCCAGCTGCCCGGGGTGGAGTTCGGGCCACGGCTGCCGTCGCGGCTGAACCAACGGTTCTTGGCGAACACCGGATCCTGCTTGGAGTACTCGGCGGTCAGCGCCACGCCACCGCGCTCGCCCTGGGTGCCGATGGTGAAGGAGTACTGCGAGGTCTTGCCGTCGCCTTCGCCGAACTGGCCGAACTCGGCCGAGACCTCGGCGCCGTCGAAGCGCTTGCGGGTGATGATGTTGACCACGCCGGCGATGGCGTCGGAGCCGTAGATCGACGAGGCGCCGTCCTTCAGCACTTCGATGCGCTCGATCGCCGCCATCGGGACCTGGCTCAGGTCCTGCAGACCCGAGGTCGTCGCGCCCAGGCGCTTGCCGTTCAGCAGCACCAGGGTGCGCTCGGCGCCGAGGTTGCGCAGGTCGACGTAGTAGCCGCCGACGTTTTCGCCGGAGGCAAGCGCATCGGCGCGCGAAATGGCCGGGGAGCCGGCCGAGGTCAGGTTCTGCAGCACGTCGGCGACCGAGGTGTAGCCCTGGCGCTCCAGCGCCTGGCGGTCCAGGGTCAGGATCGGCTGCTGGGTTTCGACGTCGGCGCTGCGGATGCGCGAACCGGTGATCTCGATCCGGTCCAGCGTGGTGGTGGACGAGGCGGCGGCTTCTTGCGCGCCGGCAATCGCCGGCGTCAACGCGATCGCGATGCTGGCGGGCAGCAAGCCCAGCCGCACTGCGGGAGTGCGAAGGTTCATCAATCTCTCCAGGGTAACGTTAGGGGCGTGTTAAGACGCCCTCGGCACGTTACGTTCCGGTGAGCGCGGCTGCTTTGCCGCTGTCGCCTGCAGACTTTGCCGATTCTGGCGGCACGGTACCGCCATGCCGATATTGCGAGGCGGAGACACCGAAGCGCGCACGAAACGCCCGCGCGAAGCTGCAGCAGTTGTCGAATCCGCTGGCGGCGGCCACCTCGCCGATCATCATCGTGGTCTCGCGCAGCAGGTCCGCTGCGCGTTCCAGGCGCAGGCGCGCCGACAGCGCCTGCGGACTTTCCTCGTACAGGCTCTGGAACGTCTTGGACAGATACCAACCGGAGAAGTTGGTCAGTTCGGCCAGTTCGCTGATCCGCACCACGCGGTCGCGGTGGCCGTCCAGGTACAGCCGCGCGCGCTGCATGCGTCCGAACACCTGGCGCTTGCGCATCCGCGAGCGCCCGGGACAGCGCTGCACGCGGCGCGACAACTCGCCTTGCATGGAGGCCAGATGCAGCAGGACCGGCCGCATCGCCAACGCATCGCCGGGCCGCGCCGCCGCCTGCCGCCACAGGCGCAGGGCGGTCCGCGTCTCGCGCAACGACAGTTCGCCGCGCCCCGCATACAAGGTTTCGTCGGCCATCCGCCCCAAGGCCTTCAGCGCCTCGCCGTCCAGGCTCAGGCCGATGCACAGGCCATCGCGGTCGGTCTGCAGCAGCGGCCGCGAATCGCGTTCGAAGGCCAGCCACTGGCCGCGGCGCAGGGCGAAGCGTCCCTCCTTGGCTTCGATCCAGGCACTGCCGCGCAACTGCAGCCAGACCGTGAAGGCGTTCGCCGACGCCTGCACACTGGCCAGGCGTGCCGCGCCCAGACAGGCGGGACCCGCCGGCGCGTCGTCCGCGTCCAGCACCAGTTGTTGTCCATGATCGACCAGGAAAGATTGCCGCATCCGAGCACCTGCTTGACGTAAACCGGTGCGCAGTCTTTGCCGAATGTGGCGACAGGTCAGGAAGACTTGGCGATATTTGTCCGAATTCGCCACGATGCCATTACGAACAACTTACGAAGCCTAATTCTCCTTTCTGAACAACCAGTTGTGCGAGATCGTGGAGAACCACTCGGGCTGATCGTGGATGCGGATGAAGCCGATCTCGCTGCCGTCCTCGACCGCCAGGGCGACATAGGCGTCGCCGCTGCGCAGGTCGATGCTGAAGCCGTTGACCGCGCTGAAGTGATCGCGGTCCAGGCACACGCTGGCGTCGAGGCCACCGCCGATCCGTGCCATCCGGCTGGCGCATTCGCCAGTCTGGAACAGGTAATGCACCGCGCCATCGGGGCCGAGCGCCCAGCTGCGGTAGCGCCACAACGACGGCAGGCTGTCATCCACGGCACGCACGCTGGCCAGGTCCAGGCTGGCATCGGCGCGCCATAGGCCACTTCTCGCGAGCCGGGTGAACAGGATCTGCCCACTGGCCGGATCGGTGCGGACCTGGGACACGTCCGGCAAGGTCGCCAAGGGCCGCCAGGGCACCGCGCGCCGGTCGTACAACTGCAGGCGGGTACGCCCGTTCTCGCCCAGCAGCACCAGCAACTGACCGGGATCGGCGGTGTACGACGCCTGCAGCGGTTCGCCGGCCGGCACCGGCAAGGCCGTCACGCTGCCCGACTGCGGCCGCACTTCGTAGATCGCCGATCGCCCCTGCGCGTCGCGCCCACTGACCAACAAGGCCTGGCTGTCGGCCGACCACGACAGCGGCTGCCGGGTCTCCGGCCGCACGCCCTCGATCAGCCGCAACGACGTCGGCTGGCTCACATCGCCCCACCACAGTGCATAGCTGCCGTCGCGATCGGAGGTGAAGGCGAGTTGGCGCCCGTCGGGCGCGATGCTCGGCTGGCCGTCGCGGCCGGTGGACGCGAACAGCCGCTGGCGCTCGCGGCGCACATCCGCCGCGCCGGCCGGGATGCGGTACACGGCGAACTGCGGGCGCCGGTGCACGAACGCCAGGCTGCCGCCGTCGCGGGCCAGGCGTGGCGCCTGCGCGTCGCTCAGGCCCAGGTCGCGCAAGCGCCGGGTCTGGGTGTCCAGACGATACAGCCGGGTCTCGCCATCGACCCGGCGCCCGAACACGATGCCGCGCCCGTCGCGCGCCCAGTCCCAGCCGCGGATCTCGGCGAACTCATGGGTCAGCGGCTCGGCGGTGCCGCCTGCGGCCGGCATCCGCCACAGCCCGCCCATCTGCGGATTGCGCACGAAGGCGATCCACTTGCCGTCCGGCGAGTAGCGCGGCGCGTAGTCGAAATCGCCGGCAGCGACCGGATAGTCCAACGCCCTCCAGCGCCCGCTGCCCAGATCCAGCACGCGGATGCCGCGTGCTGCCGGCCGCCCATTCATGCTGCCGAATACCAGGCCATGGCCGTCCGGCGTCCAGTCGAAGCTCAGCAATTCGCTGTCGTCGCAGCGCGCGACCTCCTGCGCGGGCGCGTGCCCGTCGGCCTGCACCAGCATGACCCGGCACTGCCGATCGGCACCCAGCCGGGCGAAGGCGATGCGGGTACCGTCGGGCGACCAGGCCGGCAGGCGGTCGGACTCGCCGCGGGCCGGGACGCCCAGCGAACGCGGGGGCGTGCTGCCGGCGGCGCCGCTGGTCGGCTGCACCAGCAACTGCGTGCCGTCACTGCCGGTGGTACGTGCGGCATAGGCCACCTGCGCGCCGTCCGGCGACAGCGCCGGCTCCAGTTTGAACCCGGACAGCGCGGTGATCAGCCGATAGGGGCGTTTCGGGCTGCCCAGCACACGCTCCTGCTCGGCGCTGTCGGCGGACGTCGCCGGATCGCGCGCGAACCACCACCAGAAAGCCAGCGCCAGCACCAGCATCGCGGCCGCACCGGCGGCGGCGGCCAGCCACGAGGGCGGACGCCGCCGCGCGGCAGGGGCGACGGCCGGGGCAACGGTGACGAGCGTTTCCGCTGCGGCGTCCGTCGTCACGAGCGAGGCCGAGGTCGTGCCTGCCTCGGCCTCGCCATCGGGCAAGGCCTGCACCGGCGCCACCAGGCGGTAGCCGGTCTTGGCCAGGGTTTCGATATATACCGGCGCCTCGCCACGCACGCCGGCCGCGAAGGCCTTGCGCAACTGGGTGATGGCCTGGGTCACCACGTCGTTGGTCGGCTGCGTGTCCGGCCAGACCTGCGCCAGCAATGCCTCGCGTTCCACCACCTGTCCCGGTTGCGCCAGCAACACGCGCAGCACGCCCATCGCCTTGGGCGTGAGCCGTTGCGGCCGGCGCGCGCGCGGCGCGTGCACTTCCCGCAAGGACAGCAGCACCAGGCAATCGCCGACCTGCATCCGGTGCGGAAGCGTCGGTGTGGCGGACGATGGAGAAGACATGTAGGACAACGAAGAAAATGCCGTGACGAAAGTGTCGCAAATGCGGCGACGACGCAGCCGCGTGTGGCTCTGCAGCGAGGGCCAACGAGCAAACTCGGCAAAACGAGGCAGCGGATGCCGCCAAGCGCGACATGTCACCGGATTCTACTCTAGTCATCGCCGCCGCCAACCGCGACGACGCATTCAGGCTCTCTCTCCGCCGACGAAATTCACATAATCGCTCCATGACTGCGCGCCTTCTGGCGCGCTTTTTTTACATCCCGTTCAGCGCTGCATATTTCGTGTGACGCTCAATCCAATCAGGCGCGAGACCACCAGCGCGATATACATCACGCCGGCGAACTGTTCGATCATCACCAGCGCCCGCGCGAACGGCTGCACCGGCACCACGTCGCTCAAGCCCACGCCCGAGAGCACGCTGAAGCTCAGATACAGCAATTCCATCCAGGTCCGCGGCGAGGCCGCATCCAGCGCCGCAGTGAAGCTGCCCGGCAACCATTGCTGGCACGCCGCGAAGACGAACGCAAAGGCCCACGCCAGCAGCGTGAAGGTGGCGCCGGCGGCATAGAGTTCGTCGCGGGTGACCACGTGGTCCTGCAGCATGTAGGCGATCAGGCTGCCGGCGGTATAGAAGTACAACAGGCTTTCCAATAGCTGCGCCCAGGCGGTCATCGCCGGATTGCCGAGCAGGGCCGCGGCGATCGACAACGCCACCGACGGCAATGCCAGGCAACAGGCGATCCACAGCGCCGCGGGTCCGCGATTGACCACCCAAAGCGCCAGCGCCAGCACCACGATGCCGAATGCACCGAACAGCGCGCGACCGGCGGCGGTGTCCTCCATCCATGGATACAGCAGCACGCCCAGCAGTTGCACAGCGAGCAACAGCGCGGACGGATGGCGACGCAGCGCGAACGCATAGCGCAGCATGAGACATTCCCTGTGGCGACCAGCGCGCATCATAGACGCGAGTGCGGCTTGCCTCCGTCGTGATGACGTCGGACGCAAGCCGCACCTGTCGTGCGTGTGCGTGTGCGACAGGTGCGGCATCCCCAGGCGCGCGGCGACTTCCACTTCGCAGCGGCGGTGGCCGCCCTGCGGCGCCGTCCAGCGTCCACTCACTCGGGGCGATACACCTGCGCGCCGGCTGCCAGGAACTGCGCCGACTTCTCCGCCATGCCGGCCTGCAGCGCCGCTTCCGCATCGACCCCGTGCTCGGCCGCGTAGTCGCGCACGTCCTGGGTGATCTTCATCGAACAGAAATGCGGTCCGCACATGGAACAGAAGTGCGCCAGCTTGTGCGCATCCTTGGGCAGGGTCTCGTCGTGGAACTCGCGCGCCTTCTCCGGATCCAGGCCGAGATGGAACTGGTCGTCCCAGCGAAACTCGAAGCGCGCCTTGGACAAGGCGTTGTCGCGCACCTGTGCGCCGGGGTGGCCCTTGGCCAAGTCTGCGGCATGCGCGGCGATCTTGTAGGCCATGATGCCGTCGCGCACATCGGCGCGGTTGGGCAGGCCCAGATGCTCCTTCGGCGTGACGTAGCACAGCATCGCGGTGCCGAACCAGCCGATCATCGCCGCGCCGATCGCCGAGGTGATGTGGTCGTAGCCCGGGGCGATGTCGGTGGTCAGCGGCCCCAGCGTGTAGAACGGCGCCTCGCCGCACTCCCGCAGTTGCTTGTCCATGTTCTCCTTGATCAGTTGCATCGGCACGTGGCCGGGGCCTTCGATCATGGTCTGCACGTCGTGATTCCAGGCGATCCTGGTCAACTCGCCCAGCGTCTCCAGTTCGCCGAACTGGGCGGCGTCGTTGGCGTCGGCGATGCAGCCCGGGCGCAGGCCGTCGCCCAGCGAGAAGGCCACATCGTAGGCCTTCATGATCTCGCAGATCTCTTCGAAGTGGGTGTAGAGGAAGTTCTCGCGATGATGCGCCAGGCACCACTTGGCCAGGATCGAGCCGCCGCGCGAGACGATGCCGGTGACGCGCTTGGCGGTCAGCGGCACGTAGCGCAGCAGCACCCCGGCGTGGATGGTGAAGTAGTCCACGCCCTGTTCGGCCTGCTCGATCAGGGTGTCGCGGAAGATCTCCCAGGTCAGTTCCTCGGCTCGGCCATCCACTTTTTCCAGCGCCTGGTAGATCGGCACGGTGCCGATCGGCACCGGCGAGTTGCGCACGATCCATTCGCGGGTCTCGTGGATGTGCTTGCCGGTGGACAGGTCCATCACCGTGTCCCCGCCCCAGCGGATCGCCCACACCAGCTTCTCCACTTCCTCGGCGATGCCGGAACTGACCGCACTGTTGCCGATGTTGGCGTTGATCTTGGTCAGGAAGTTGCGGCCGATGATCATCGGCTCGCTTTCCGGATGGTTGATGTTGCACGGTAGGATCGCGCGGCCACGGGCGATCTCGGCGCGCACGAACTCGGGCGTGATCTGCTGCGGGATCGCGGCGCCGAACGCCTCGCCGGGATGCTGCGTGCGCAGTTGCGCATCGTGCAGTTCATGCAGGCGCTGGTTCTCGCGGATCGCCACGAACTCCATCTCGGGTGTGACGATGCCGCGCCGTGCGTAGTGCATCTGGGTGACGTTGGCGCCATCGCGGGCGCGCCGCGGCAGGCGCCGTGCCGGGAAGCGCACCGCCTGCAGGCGCGCATCGTCCTCGCGCGCGCGGCCGAACTGCGAACTGAGCCCAGCCAGCGTCACGCTGTCGCCGCGCTCGGCGATCCAGGCGGCGCGTAGCGGCGCCAGGCCGGCGCCGAGATCGATCCGCGCCTGCGGGTCGGTGTACGGCCCGGACGTGTCGTAGACGGTGATGGGGGCGTTCGCCTCGCCGCCGAACACGGTGGGCGTGCGGGTCAGCGCGATCTCGCGCATCGGCACCTGCAGGTCGGCGCGGGAGCCCGGCACGAAGATCTTGCGCGAGCCGGGGATCGGGCGGGTCACCGCCGCGGACAAGGTATCGGTCTGCTGCTGCAGCGGATTGGGTACGGCGTTCATCGGCGTTCGTCCTGGTTCAAGTGACCCGCGGGGGACGCGGGACGGGTGCGAGCGGACTCGCATCTCGGACGAAGCGGCGGCGCGGGCCCGCCACGGACGCACACGCGCCCGCCGCGGACTTGCGAAGCTTCCCTACGCCGGTATCAACCGGATCAGGTTCGAAGGGACTGTCTCAACCGCGGCCTGCGCCGACGGTACCCCCGCTTCTGCGGCTATTAGACCCGTTTCCGCCACTGGCCGCCAACCGACGCGGCTGAACGCCGGCACAGCCACCATGCGGATGTGTCAGCACCGCCACACGCCGCGCCGCCGGCGACAAACCGCGGCCACGTGGCCGGCCTAGCCTGAACGCACAAGAATCAAGGCTCTCTCTCAACGCCGTCGGCCCTGCCGGCGGCATTTTTTTGCCCGCGCGCCAGGCTCGCTCACTCGAGCACGTAGGCCACGCGCAAGCCGCCCCAGTGGCGCCCGCGCACCTGCACCGGCACCGACAGGTCGAACAGGATCTGCCCGGTATCGCGCCGGTACACCTGCAGCAGGTACGGTTCGGTGTGGCGGCCAACGTTGCGGCCGACCCGGTCGCTGAAGATGCGCTTGGTGCGGTTGCCGACCAGATCGCGCGCACGGTCGCCACTGAGCGGCTGGCTGAAGCGCAGGTTGTGGGTCGGCACGTAGCCATCGACGTTCGCGCAGATCGCGAACACGATCCAAGGATGCGCGGCCAGCAGCGGCTCCTGCAGCGGCGGCAACAGTTCGTCGCACAGCGCATCGAAGGCGGTACGGTACTTGGGCGGGTCGATGCCCGGGATCGGGACGTACTCGGTGGCGAACAGCGCATCCTCGGCGATGCGCCCACGCGCCAGCGCTGCCTCGAACGCCAGGCCGATGCTGGTGGCGGCAGCCTGGGCCAGATCGCGTACCCGCGCATGCCGCGGCTGGTGCATCGGATCGGCGGGCAAGCGGAACAGGTTCACGCAGTCGTGCAGGGTGTCGCTACCAGCCGCCAGGTCGGCGCTGCGCTGTACCACGCTCGCGGCGTGCTCCAGGTTGCTGCGACTGAGTCCGACCACGTGCTCGACCGCACGATCGATGCCACCGATCTCCGCGCTCTGGGTGGCGATGCGGCCGGCCACCGCGTCCATCGCCGCGCTGGCGCGGCCGAGCAGTTCGCCGATGCCGCCCAATACCTGTTCGGTGCGCTGGGCGGAGGCCGCGCTCTCCTGCAGCGCGGTACCGGTCTCGCCGATGATGCCGCGCACGTCGCGCGCCGCGGTGGCGGCGCGTTCGGCCAGTTGTCGGATCTCGGTGGCGACCACCGCGAAGCCGCGTCCGGCGGGGCCGGCGTGCACCGCTTCGATACTGGCGTTGATCGAAAGGATATTGGTCTGGAACGCGACCGCATCGATCACCTCGATGACCTGGTTGGCGCGCGCCGAGCGTCGCGCCACCTCCTGCATCGCCTGACCCAGGGTGCGCGCCGCCTCCACGCCTTCGCGGGCGCTGGCGTCGGCACTGGCCGCCACCGCGATCACCGCGCGCAGGTCGCGGTCCATCTCGTGCAGGCCCTGCAGCAACTGCCGGGTGGTGGCGAGCACCGTCTGCAGCGCATCCAGCTGGGTCTGCGACTGCCGTGCCAGTTCGTCGTTCTCGGCCACCACGTGCGGCACGTCGGCGGCGATCTGCAGCGACAGCGCCACCGCCTGGCGGATCGCCTCGGCCAGGTTGCCGAATCCGGCGGACAGGCGCCGCCCCGGCATCGCCTCGGTCTCCTGCGCCGACAGCGGCGTCTGCAGCCCCAGGTCCAGATCGCAGCCGGTCAGCCGCTCGCCGACCCGCTCCAGCAGCGCCTGCGCCGCCGTGCCGTCCTGGATCCGTTGCGCCAGTGCCTGCAGCGCCGGACTGATGGCGCCCTGCGCCTGGCCGGCACTGAGTAGGGCGACATCGCGCAGCAGCGCGGCGGTTTCCGGATGCGGCAGCGACAGCAGCCAGCCCTGGCCGCCGCGATCGCGGTCGCGCTGGTAGCGCACGCGGCGTGTGGGGTCGGCACCCGGCGCCAGCCAGCTGCCTTCGGCGCCGACCAGGGCGGTCAGCGGCAGACCCCAGACTGCCTCGCTGGCGGCGCCGAGCAGCGCCTGCGGCGTCACCCCCAGCAGGTCCACGGCGGCGCGGTTGGCGGCACTGACGCGGCCGTCCGGTTCCAGCCGCAACAGGGCGATCGGGGCATCCGGCAAGCCGGCGGCGGGCACGGCATCGGCGTCCGGACTGCGTGAGAACAAGGCCATCGTCGTCTCCCTCGGTGCTGCGCCCATGGTATCGGCTCCCGCCTTGCGCTCGCCGTCACGGCCGCCGCAATCGGAATCACCATCATGCGCCGCGGCGTGCCCGGCAGACACGACCACGACGCCGCCATGACGCCATCTTCGCGAGGATCCGATCACGCAAGCCCCAGCCCGACGCGCGATCGGGTGCCGAACGCCAGGCGTGGCGCGAACCGGCGGCGCGCCGGCACTGCGGTCGGCCGCGACAGTCCACAGCAAACGCTTCGGCGTCGGCACCGACCTCCCTGCCCGCCTGCGCGACTGCCAGCGCGCGCTACCCGTTCCACGACCGGAGACGCTCCACATGGTGTTCCGCATTTCCATCGCCCTGGTGGCCCTGCTGGTCCTGATCGCCGGCATCGCGCCAAGGCCATTCAACACGGTGGTGCAGGCGGCGCTGGTGGAGGTCGTGCGCGGCGCCGGCTGGATGTACCTGTTGATCGTGTTCCTGACCTTGAGTTTCCTGATGTACCTGGCGTTCGGCCGCTTCGGCAACCTGCGCATCGGCGGCGAAGACGCCGAACCGGACTTCTCGCGCGGCAGCTGGCTGTCGATGCTGTTCGCCGCGGGCATGGGCATCGGCCTGGTGTTCTGGGGCGCGGCCGAACCGATCTCGCATTTCCTCGAGCCGCCAGAGGGCCTGGCGCCGCAGAGCATGGAGGCGGCGCGCGCGTCGATGCGCTATGCCTTCTTCCACTGGGGCCTGCATCCCTGGGCGATCTACGGGCTGATCGGCCTGGCGATGGCCTGGTTCCAGTACAACCGCAACGGCCGTGGCCTGGTCAGCGACATGCTGCAGCCGGTCATCGGCCGCCACCACCGTGGCTGGATCGGGCAGAGCGTGAACATCGCTGCCGTGGTCGCCACGGCGGTCGGCGTGGCGACCACGCTGGGCTTCGGCACCATCCAGATCGCCGCCGGCCTGCAACGCGTGTTCGGCATGCACGCCGGCCTCCCGGTGCAGATGGCGGTGATCGCGGTGGCCTTCGTGCTGTACATGGCCTCGACCAGCAGCGGCGTGGAGCGCGGCATCAAGTGGCTGTCCAACGTCAACCTGGTGCTGGCGGCGCTGCTGCTGGCCGCGGTGCTGGTGCTCGGCCCTACCGGCTTCATCTTTGACACCTTCACCACCACGCTGGGCGCCTACCTCAACCAGCTGGTGACGATGAGCCTGCGCATGTCGCCGTTCTCCGGCAGCCGCTGGGTGGCGGACTGGACCATCTTCTACTGGGCGTGGTGGATCGCCTGGGCGCCGTTCGTCGGCGCGTTCATCGCCCGCGTCTCGCGCGGCCGCAGCGTGCGCGAATTCGTCGTCGGCGTGGTATTGGCGCCGACCCTGCTGGGCTTCCTGTGGTTCTCGGTGTTCGGCGGCACCGCGCTGTGGTCGCAGTTGTTCGGTCACGTCGACATGCTGCAGGCGCTGCGCAACGGCTACGAGACGGTACTGTTCACGCTGTTCGACAGTCTGCCGGGGTCGCTGCTGCTGTCGAGCGCGGCACTGTTGCTGCTGATGATCTTCTTCGTCAGCTCCGCCGACTCGGCAGTGCTGGTGCTGGCCAGCATGTCCACCGACGAGGCCGGCGACCCGCCGCTGTCACGCAAGCTGGTGTGGGGCGTGGCGGTGGCGCTGATCGCCGCGGTGCTGTTGCTGGCCGGCGGCCTGGATGCGCTGCAGGGCATGATCACCATCGCCGCGCTGCCGTTCGCGCTGCTGATGGTGCTGGTGATCGTGTCGCTGTACCGCGTGCTCGATGCCGAGTCCAACCGCCAACGCCGCCAGGCGCAACGCGCCCGGCACATGGTCGAGGCCTGGATCGCGCGCGAGCAGGCCGCGCGCGACGCCACCGGCGATGAGGCGGCAAGCGCGCAGGAGCCGCGCTGATCGCAGGCGCCGCTCGCAGCCGGCCGCGGCATTGGGCCGCCTGCGCCGGCGCGCCGGCCGGACTCAGTAACCGGCGGCCTGCCCGTCCTTGCGGCTTTCCGAGGCGCCGTAGTACACGCCGCTGTCCGGGTCGCGCGCGATCGCCTGGTAGCCGCCGTAGGGACCGTCGGCGAAGATCACCCGATGGCCCTTGCGCATCAGTTCGCGGATCGTGTCGTAGGCAAAACCGGTTTCCAGGTTCAATTCGCCGCCGTCGCGCATCGCCGTGGCCTGCCCGGTCGGCTCGGTGGAGCCGTCGTGCTGGATGCGCGGCGCGTCGCCGGCCTCCTGCAGGTTCATGTGGAAGTCGATCAGGTTCATCAGGATCTGCACATGGCCCTGCGGCTGCATCGCCCCGCCCATCACCCCGAAGCTCAGCCACGGCTTGCCGTCCCTGGTGACGAACGCGGGGATGATGGTCTGGAACGGGCGCTTGCCCGGCGCGTAGCCGTTGGGATGGTTCTTCTGCAGCACGAACATCTCGCCGCGGTCCTGCAGGATGAAGCCCAGCCCCGGCGGCGCCATGCCGCTGCCCATGCCGCGGTAGTTGGACTGGATCAGCGACACCATCATGCCGTCGGCATCGGCGACGGTCAGGTAGATGGTGTCGCCCTCTTCCAGTTGCTTCGGCGTGCCCGGCTGCACTTCCTTGAGCGCGCGGTCCATCGAGATCAGCGCGCGCCGCTGTGCGGCGTAGTCCTTGGAGATCAGCCGTGCCAGCGGCGCCGGCTGGAACGCCGGGTCGGCGTAGAACCGCGCGCGGTCGGCGAACGCCAGCTTCTTGGCCTCGGTGAACAGGTGCACGTGCTCGGCCGAGCCGAACGGGATCCTGGAGAAATCGTAGCCTTCCAGGATGTTGAGCATCTGCAGCGCGGCGATGCCCTGGCTGTTGGGCGGCAGTTCCCACACGTCGTAGCCGCGGTAGTTGGTGGAGACCAGCTCGACCCATTCGCCGTGGTGGCTGGCCAGGTCCTCGTAGCGCAGGAAGCCGCCATTGGCCTTGAAGTAAGCATCGATGGTGCGCGCGATCGGCCCCTTGTAGAACGCGTCGCGGCCGCCGTCGGCGATCTGCTGCAGGGTGTTGGCCAGGTTCGGGTTCTTCCACAGCTCGCCCTTGCGCGGGGCGTGGCCGTCAATGGTGAACTGCTCCTTGAAGCCGGGGTACTGCGACAGCCGCGGCACCGAGCGATCCCAGTAGTAGGCGATGGTCTCGGCCACCGGATGGCCGTCGCGGGCGTAGCGGATCGCCGGCGCCAGGTTCTGCGCCATGCTGCGGCGGCCGAAGCGTTCATGCAGCGCGAACCAGCCATCCACCGCACCCGGCACCGAGACCGGCAGCGGGCCGGTGGCCGGGATCTCCTTCAGCCCGCGGCGCTGGAATTCGGCCAGGGTCAGCGCCTTCGGCGAGCGGCCGGAGCCGTTGTAGCCGTACAGCTTCTGCGTCTTCGGGTCCCAGACGATGGCGAACAGGTCGCCGCCGACGCCGTTGCCGGTCGGCTCCATCAGCCCCAGCGCGGCGTTGGCGGCGATCGCCGCATCCACCGCCGAGCCGCCGTCGCGCATCGTCTCCAGCGCAATCTGCGTGGCCAGCGGCTGCGAGGTGGCGGCCATGGCGTGCGGGGCGATCACTTCCGAGCGGGTCGCGAACGGCTGGCCGGTGATGCGGTCGGCGGCCTGCGCCGGCAGCGAGGTCGCCAGCGCCAGCGCGAGCGCCAGGCGCGCCAGGGAAGGAAGCGAAACGGACATGCGCGACTCTCCGGAAAACAGGGGATGCCCACCGTACCCGAGTGCGGCCGGCGCCGCCGCGCACGCGGGCACATCGCGTCATCGACAACCGCAGGATTTCCGCGCAATTGGCGCTATTCGCCGCCTGCGCCACCTCCGTTTCATGCGTAACCATGCAGCGCTGGCGCGGCTTTCGGCACATTCGCCCACGCAGGCCCGCAACACAGTTGACAGTCGCGCAAAGCCCATGGTTATCTCGCTGCATGTTGCAGCGCCACACCCGCCCGAAGTCGACCCACCAGCCCGCCGCCTTGCGCGCGGACGCTGCCGCGTCGCTCCTCGTACTCGTGCTTATTACCTCGCCCACAAGTGCGGGACGAACCGGCGTGTAAGCGACAAGCAGCCAGGATTCGATCAGACCCCGCACCGGCAACGGCGCGGGGTTTTTCGTTTCAGTGACCGCAAATGCAAGAACCCCCTCCACTCCAACACCGTTCAAGGACATCCGCCCCATGACCAGTTCCGCCCAGCCCACCACCAAGATCGCCATCGTCGGTTACGGCAGCCAGGGCCGCGCGCACGCGCTGAACCTGCGCGAGTCCGGCTTCGACGTCACCATCGGCCTGCGTGCCGGCGGCCCGACCGAAGCCAAGGCGCAGGCCGACGGCTTCGTGGTGAAGAGCCCCGCCGAGGCGGTCAAGGACGCCGACCTGGTCGCGGTGCTGACCCCGGACATGGTGCAGAAGAAGCTGTACGAAGAGGTGCTGGCGCCGAACATGAAGCAGGGCGCGTGCCTGCTGTTCGCGCACGGCCTGAACGTGCACTTCGACATGATCAAGCCGCGTGAGGACCTGGACGTGGTGCTGGTCGCGCCGAAGGGCCCGGGCGCGCTGGTGCGCCGCGAGTACGAGATCGGCCGCGGCGTGCCGTGCATCTGGGCGGTGTACCAGGACAAGAGCGGCAAGGCCGAGCAGTTCGCGCTGGAGTACGCCGCCGGCCTGGGCGGTGCGCGCGCCAACCTGATCAAGACCACCTTCAAGGAAGAGACCGAGACTGACCTGTTCGGCGAGCAGGCGGTGCTGTGCGGCGGCGCCTCGTCGCTGGTGCAGGCCGGCTTCGAAGTGCTGGTGGAAGCCGGTTACCAGCCGGAAATCGCCTACTACGAAGTGCTGCACGAACTGAAGCTGATCGTCGACCTGTTCTACGAAGGCGGCATCACCCGCATGCTCGAGTTCGTCTCCGAGACCGCGCAGTACGGCGACTACGTCAGCGGCCCGCGGGTGATCGACGCGGCGACCAAGGAGCGCATGCGCGACGTGCTGACCGACATCCAGAACGGCACCTTCACCAAGAACTGGGTGGCCGAATACGACGCCGGCCTGCCGAACTACAAGAAGTTCAAGCAGGCCGACCTGGACCACCCCATCGAAACGGTCGGCAAGCAGCTGCGCGCCAAGATGGTGTGGCTCAACGGCGACGCCGCTGCCGCGCCGGCCGCCGGCGGCACCAAGGCCGCGTAACCCGCGGCTCCCCCACCCGCTTCCACCGAAAGGTCGCCACCGTATGAACTCCTCCGCTCACGGCACGCCCCGCAACGGCGCGCGCTGGCTGACGCAGGCCCTGGAAGCCGAAGGCGTGGACACGCTGTTCGGCTATCCGGGCGGCACCATCATGCCGTTCTACGACGCGCTGGTAGACAGCCAGCTCAAGCACATCCTGGTCCGCCACGAGCAGGGCGCGGCGCTGGCCGCCAACGGCTACGCCCGCGCCAGCGGACGGGTCGGCGTGTGCGTCGCCACGTCCGGCCCGGGCGCCTCCAACCTGGTCACCGGCATCGCCGATGCGATGCTCGACTCGGTGCCGATGATCTGCCTGACCGGACAGGTCGCCACGCCGCTGCTGGGCACCGACGCGTTCCAGGAGCTGGACGTGTTCGGGCTGACCCTGCCGATCGTCAAGCACAGCTTCCTGGTGCGGCACGTGGACGACCTGCCGCAGGTGCTGCGCGACGCGTTCCGCATTGCCCGAGAAGGCCGTCCGGGACCGGTGCTGATCGACCTGCCCAAGGATGTGCAACTGGCCGATGCCACGCATCTGCCGGCGCACGTGCCGGCGGCGGTGCCGACCCCGCCGGCGCCACAGGACGCGGTGCTGGCCGAGGCGCTGGCGGCGATCGCCGGCGCCGAGAAGCCGGTGATCTACGGTGGCGGCGGCATCGCCCTGGGTGATGCGGTGGAGGCGTTCCGCGCGTTCGTCGACGCCACCCGCATCCCCACCGTGCTGACCTTGCGCGGCCTGGGCGCATTGCCGCATGCGCACCCGCATTACCTGGGCATGCTCGGCATGCACGGCACCCGCGCCGCCAACATGGCGGTGCAGGAGTCGGACCTGCTGATCGTGGTCGGCGCCCGCTTCGACGACCGCGCCACCGGCAAGCTCGCCGAGTTCGCGCCGTTCGCGCGGGTCATCCACCTGGACGCCGACGCCTGCGAGATCTCCAAGCTGCGCCAGGCCGACATCGCCGTGCCCGGCGACGTGGCGCAATCGCTGCGCGCGCTGGCCGCAGCCACCAGCACCTGCGAAGCCTGGCACACGCGCTGCGTCGGCCATCGCGAGAAGTTCGGCGCGCGCTACGACGCGCCCGGGCAGGACATCTACGCGCCCGGCCTGCTGAAGCGGCTGAGCGAACTGGCCCCGGCCGACACCGTGATCGCCTGCGACGTCGGCCAGCACCAGATGTGGGTCGCCCAGCACTGCCGCTTCAACCACCCGCGCAACCACCTGACCAGCGGCGCGCTGGGCACCATGGGCTTCGGCCTGCCGGCGGCGATGGGCGCGCAGTTCGCCTGCCCGGACCGCACCGTGGTGCTGGTCAGCGGCGACGGCAGCTTCATGATGAACGTGCAGGAGCTGGTCACCATCGCCCGCTGCAAGCTGCCGGTGAAGATCGTGCTGCTGGACAACAGTTCGCTGGGCATGGTGCGGCAGTGGCAGGAACTGTTCTTCGCCGAGCGCTACAGCGAGATCGACCTGTCCGACAATCCGGATTTCGCCGCGCTGGCGCAGGTGTTCGGCATCCCGGCCAAGCGCATCACCGCGCGCGGCCAGGTCGAGGACGCACTGGCCGAACTGCTGGCGCAGCCGGGTCCGGCACTGCTGCACGTGGCCATCGACGCACGCGCCAACGTGTGGCCGCTGGTGCCGCCGAACACCGCCAACAGCACCATGCTGGAAAGCAATCCCGCTGCCCAGCGCCAGGAGACGACACATGCGTTACCAGCTTGACCTGGTGCTGAAACCGATCGACGGCGCCCTGCTGCGCGCGATCGGCATGGCCGAACGCCGCGGCTTCGCGCCGATCTCGATCAGCGGCGCACCGGTGGCCGAGGACGCCGGCCGCTGGCACCTGCAACTGGTGGTGGACGGCAACCGCCCCGGCGAGACCCTGCGCCTGCAGATGGAGAAGGTCTACGACTGCGAATCGGTGCGCGTGACCGCGCTGGATGGGGTGGTATGAGGCGGTCGGGACCCGGGACCCGGGACCCGGGATCCGTGGCGGTCGCCGCGGGCGTCAGGCGCAGCGCGAGGCGTGCGAAAGCGAGGGCTGCACGGAGGTGTCTTCTTCCATGGAGGTCTCTTCTCCGGGAACCCGCTTTTCCCGGGACCCGGGTCCCGGGCCCCGGGTCCCGACCGCATGTCTAACATCCCCGCCCCGCAGGAGCCAGATGTAGGCCACGTCGCCGTCAGCGTGGCCGACGTGCTGGCCGCGCAGGCGCGGCTGCGCCGCTACCTGCCGCCGACGCCGGTGCATTACGCCGAGCGCTTCGGCGTCTGGCTGAAGCTGGAAAACCTGCAGCGCACCGGCTCCTACAAGGTCCGCGGCGCGCTCAACGCGCTGCTGGCCGGGCTGGAACGCGGCGACGAGCGCGCGGTGATCTGCGCCTCCGCCGGCAACCACGCGCAGGGCGTGGCCTGGGCCGCGCACCGTCTGGGTGTGCAAGCCATCACGGTGATGCCGCACGGCGCACCGCAGACCAAGATCGCCGGCGTCGCCCACTGGGGCGCCACCGTGCGCCAGCACGGCAACAGCTACGACGAGGCGTTCGCCTTCGCCCGCGACCTGGCCGAGCAGAACGGCTACCGCTTCCTGTCCGCCTTCGACGATCCGGACGTGATCGCCGGCCAGGGCACCGTCGGCATCGAGCTGGCCGCGCACGCCCCGGACGTGGTGATCGTGCCGATCGGCGGCGGCGGCCTGGCCTCCGGCGTGGCGCTGGCGCTGCGCTCGCAGGGCGTGCGCGTGGTCGGCGCCCAGGTCGAAGGCGTGGATTCGATGGCGCGGGCGATCCGCGGCGACGTCCGCGCCGTGGATCCGGTGCCCACCCTGGCCGACGGCGTCAAGGTTAAAATCCCCGGGTTCATCACCCGCCGGCTGTGCGCCAGCCTGCTCGACGACGTGGTGATCGTGCGCGAGGCGGAACTGCGCGAAACGCTGGTCCGCCTGGCGCTGGAAGAGCACGTCATCGCCGAGGGCGCCGGCGCGCTGGCCCTGGCGGCCGGGCGCCGCGTCGCCGGCAAGCGCAAGTGCGCGGTGGTATCCGGCGGCAACATCGACGCCGGCGTGCTGGCGACGCTGCTGTCGGAGGTGCGCCCGCGCCCGCCGCGCAAGCCGCGCCGCCGCAGCGCCGAGCGACTTCGCAGCCAACGTCCCGCCCCACCCGCTCCCGCCCGCACCACCTCGCCCACGCATCCCCATCCGCAAGCCACCGCCGCCGTAGAGGAACCCATCTGGTGAACACTTCCGTTTCTTCCCAGACCCCCCGCATCCGCATTTTCGACACCACCCTGCGCGACGGCGAGCAATCCCCCGGCTGCAGCATGACCCCGCCGCAGAAGCTGGTGATGGCGCGCGCCCTGGCCGAACTCGGCGTGGACATCATCGAGACCGGCTTCCCGGCCAGCTCGCAGTCCGACCGCGAAGCGATGGCGCTGATCGGCCGCGAACTGCGCACGCCGACCCTGGCGGTGCTGTCGCGCTGCCTGGCCGCCGACATCGAAACCTCGGCACGGGCGCTGGAAGCGGCGGCCAATCCGCGCCTGCACGTGTTCCTGTCGACCAGCCCGCTGCACCGCGAGCACAAGCTGCGGATGAGCCGCGAGCAGGTGCTGGAGTCGGTGCGCAAGCACGTGTCGCTGGCGCGCCAGTACGTGGACGACGTGGAGTTCTCGGCCGAGGACGCAACCCGCACCGAGGAGGATTTCCTGGCCGAGGTCGCCAGCGTGGCGATCGCCGCCGGCGCCACCACCATCAACCTGCCCGACACGGTCGGCTTCACCACCCCGGAAGAGATCCGCGGCATGTTCGCGCGGATCATCGCCAGCGTCCCAGGTGCCGACCGGGTGGTGTTCAGCGCGCACTGCCACAACGACCTGGGCCTGGCCGTGGCCAACTCGCTGGCCGCGGTGGAAGGCGGCGCGCGGCAGGTGGAATGCACCATCAACGGCATCGGCGAGCGTGCCGGCAACTGCGCGCTGGAAGAGATCGCGATGGCGCTGAAGGTACGCAACGCGTTCTACGAACTGGACACCGCGATCCACACCCCGCGCATCGTCGCCACCTCGCAATTGCTGCAGCGACTGGTCGGCATGCCGGTGCAGCGCAACAAGGCGATCGTCGGCGGCAACGCCTTCGCCCACGAGTCGGGCATCCACCAGCACGGCATGCTGCGCCACCGCGGCACCTACGAGATCATGCGCCCGGAAGACGTGGGCTGGGAGTCCTCGCAGATGGTGCTGGGCCGCCACAGCGGCCGCGCCGCGGTCGAGCAGCGCCTGCGCGCGCTGGGCTACGTGCTGGACGAAGCCGAACTGAACATCGCCTTCGACGCGTTCAAGGCCCTGTGCGAGCAGCAGCGCGTGGTCAACGACACCGACCTGCAGGCGATGATGCAGGACGCGCCGGAGAGCCAGGGCTACCGGTTGTCGTCGATGACCGTCAGCGACCGCGGCCAGCGCGCCAGCGCGCAGGTCGAGCTGTCCGATCCGGACGGCCAGCGGGTCAGCGAACGCGCCGAGGGCGACGGCCCGGTCGACGCGCTGTTCGCCGCACTGTCGGCCGCCACCGGCGTGCAGCTGGTGCTGGACAGCTACCAGGTGCACAGCGTCGGCATCGGCGCCGACGCGCGCGGCGAGGCCAACCTCAGCGTGCGGCACGGCGACATCGAATACGACGGCACCGGCACCAGCCGCGACATCATCGAGGCCAGCGCGCTGGCCTGGCTGGACGTAGCCAACCGCGTGCTGCGCCAGCGCCAGGGCGCGCCGGCCGGCACCGCCGACGCGCTGGCCTGAGCGGCCACAACGCGGTCATCGTCGTCGTGCACGCTCGCCCTCGCTCCCCTTCCCCGCCCAGCTTTCCTGCCAGGTAGTTCCGCAATGTCCGCCACTCCCCGCACCCTGTACGACAAGCTGTGGGACGCGCACGTCGTCGTCCCCGAAAGCGCCGCCGCCCCGGCGGTGCTGTACATCGACCTGCACCTGATCCACGAAGTGACCTCGCCGCAGGCGTTCACCGAACTCAAGACGCGCGGCCTGGCGCCGCGCCGGCCCGACCGCACCAAGGCGACGATGGACCACTCCACGCCGACCCTGCCGCGCGGCGCCGACGGCAAGCTGCCGTACTACACCCCGGCCTCCGAGGCACAGGTGGACATGCTCGCGCGCAACTGCGCCGACTACGGCATCGAACTGTTCGACATGGGCTCGGACAACCGCGGCATCGTCCACGTGATCGCGCCGGAACAGGGCTTCACCCAGCCCGGCATGACCATCGTCTGCGGCGACAGCCACACCTCCACGCATGGCGCGTTCGGCGCGCTGGCGTTCGGCATCGGCACCAGCGAGGTCGGTCACGTGCTGGCCACCCAGTGCCTGCTGCAGCGCAAGGCCAGGACCATGGCGATCAGCGTCGACGGGCCGCTGGCGCCGGGCGTCGGTGCCAAGGACGTGATCCTGCACATCATCGGCGTGATCGGGGTCAACGGCGGTACCGGCCACGTGCTGGAGTACCGCGGCTCCACCATCGAAGCGATGGACATGGAGCAGCGCATGACCCTGTGCAACATGTCGATCGAGGCCGGCGCGCGCGCCGGCATGGTCGCGCCGGACCAGGTCACCTTCGACTGGGTCGCCAAGACCCCGCGCGGCCCCAAGGGCGCCGACTTCGACGCCGCCGTGCAGCGCTGGTCGCAGCTGCGTAGCGATCCCGGCGCGCGCTTCGACGCCGAGGTGCGCATCGACGCGCGCGACATCCGCCCGACCCTGACCTGGGGCACCCACCCCGGTACCGCGATCGCGGTGGACCTGCCGATCCCGGCCGCGCAGGATCCGGCGGCGCAGAAGGGTTTGAACTACATGCACCTGGAAGCCGGGCATGCGCTGATCGGCACGCCGGTGGACGTGGTGTTCGTCGGGTCCTGCACCAACGGCCGCCTCAGCGACATGCGCGACGTGGCGCAGGTGCTGCGCGGGCGCAAGGTGGCGCCGCACGTGCGCATGCTGGTGGTGCCGGGCTCGGAGATCGTCAAGCGCCAGGCCGAGGCCGAGGGCATCCACGAGGTGGTGCGCGCGGCCGGTGCGGAGTGGCGCGAGTCCGGCTGCTCGATGTGCATCGCCATGAACGGCGACCTGGTCGCGCCGGGGCAACTGGCGGTGAGCACCAGCAACCGCAACTTCGAGGGCCGCCAGGGCCCGGGCTCGCGCACCCTGCTGGCTTCGCCGCTGACCGCGGCCTGGGCCGCGGTGAACGGCCAGGTCAGCGATCCGCGCGCGCTGTTCGCGGAGGTCGCGTGATGGCGCCGCACATCGCCGCATTCGCGGCCACGCTGACCTTCGTCGCCACCACCACCCGCGCGTTCGCGCACCGCCACCAGCCGCTGCTGCCGCCGCACGTGCCGCCCGCGGCGCTGCCGTCGCCAGCGGCCGACGCCGCGGCGCCCGCCCCCGACTCCGTCGCTTCCCAGGAGACCCCGTGATGGCCGGCTTCGCCACCCTCACCTCGCGCAGCGTGGTGCTGCGCCAGACCAACATCGACACCGACCAGATCATTCCGGCGCGGTTCCTGTCCACCACCGAGCGCGCCGGCCTCGGCCGCCACGCCTTCAACGACTGGCGCTGGCAGGCCGACGGCACGCCGAACCCGGAGTTCGCCTTCAACCAGGCCCACAACGCCGGCCGCCAGATCCTGCTGGCCGGGCGCAACTTCGGCTGCGGCTCCTCGCGCGAGCATGCGCCATGGGCGCTGACCGACCTGGGCCTGCGCGCCATCGTCAGCAGCGAGATCGCCGACATCTTCCGCAACAACAGCCTCAAGAACGGCCTGCTGCCGATCGTGCTGGCCGAGGACGACGTGCAGGCGCTGATGCAGCGTCCGGACGACGAATTGACCGTGGACGTAGCCGCGCGCGAGCTGCGCACGCCCGACGGCCGCGTCTACGCCTTCCCGCTCGATGCGTTCTCGCAGACCTGCCTGCTCGAGGGCGTGGACGAGATGGGCTACCTGCTGCTGCGCCAACCCGACATCGAACGCTACGAGGCCACCCATGCACGCTGACATCGTCGTCCTGCCCGGCGACGGCATCGGTCCGGAAGTCGCCGCCGCCGCGGTCGCGGTGCTGCGCGCCGTGGCCGCGCGCCACGGCCACGACGTCCAGTTCCACGAACACGACATCGGCGGCATCGCCATCGACCGCCACGGCGAGCCGCTGCCGGCGGCCACGCTGACCGCCTGCCAGGGCGCCGACGCGGTGCTGCTGGGCGCGGTGGGCGGGCCGAAGTGGTCCGATCCCAACGCCAAGGTGCGCCCCGAGCAGGGCCTGCTGGCGATCCGCCGCGGCCTGGGCCTGTTCGCCAACCTGCGCCCGGTCAAGCCGCATCCGGCGGCACTGGACGCCTCGCCGATCAAGCCGCACCTGCTGCAGGGCGTGGACATCGTGGTGGTGCGCGAACTGACCGGCGGCATCTACTTCGGCGACAAGACCCGCAGCGCCAGCGACGCCAGCGACCTGTGCCGCTACACCGTCGCGGAGATCGAGCGAGTGCTGCGCAGCGCATTCCGGCTTGCGCAGCAGCGCCGCAACCACGTCGTCTCGGTGGACAAGGCCAACGTGCTGGAAACCTCGCGACTGTGGCGCGACGTCGCCGCGCGGATCGGCCGCGAAGAGTTCCCGGACGTGCGCCTGGAACACCAACTGGTCGATTCGATGGCCATGCACCTGCTGGCCAAGCCGCGCGAGTACGACGTGATCGTCACCGAGAACATGTTCGGCGACATCCTCACCGACGAAGCCTCGATGCTGGCCGGCTCGCTCGGGCTGCTGCCGTCGGCCTCGCTGGGCGAAGGCCGCATCGGCCTGTACGAGCCGATCCACGGCTCGGCGCCGGACATTGCCGGCAAGGGCATCGCCAATCCCTACGCGACCATCCTCAGCGCGGCGCTGCTGCTGCGCCACTCGCTGGGCCTGGAAGCCGAAGCGGCGGCGATCGAGCAGGCCGTGAATGCCGCGCTCGACGCCCAGGCGTTCACCGCCGATCTCGCCGCGCCCGGCCAGGGCATTTCCACCGAGGCCGCCACGCAGGCAGTGCTGGAGCGGCTGCAGGCGTAAGGGCACCCACCGAAAACGCGCGTTCGCCGCAGCCAGGCGGCGCGCGTTGTTGCGTTGCAGGAGAACCCCGACTCGGCGCATGCGCACAGCGCTGGCTGTACGGTGCTGGGATCACGCGGTATTGATTGGCGGAACTCAGGATGTTGCAAGTTCGCGGCAGTTTTGCCTTGCTGTGAGAGGGGCTTCAGCCCCGACGCTTGAAGCGGTGAGGCGTCGGGGCTGAAGCCCCTTCTCACAAGGGCAGCAGCGGTGCCCCGGTTGCATGCATCGCCCGGTGCTTTGTCGCGGCTCTTGTTCCCGTTGCGAAATCCGCCGCTCCACACCGGTAGATCGCGAACACGAAGACGCGTGCGACCTCGCCACCCACGGCCAGACGCCATAGTCCCAGGTGAGCGCGGCATCAGGGCATATCCCGCAACGCCGCATGCTCGGGAATGGATGACACGCGCTAGCCCATCACCCGATCGCGGCCTTCGCGCTTGGCCTGGTACAGACGCTTGTCGGCCTGCACCAGCAGGTCGCGACGCGTGCGCTGGGTCGGCGACAGGCAGGCGAAGCCGATGCTGGCGGTGAAACGCACCGCGCGGCCGTCGTCGTCGTACAGCACCAGATCGGACAGGTGCACGCGCAGCGCGTCCAGGCGCGCGCGTGCCGGCTCCTGGTCCAGGCCCGGCAGCACCAGCAGGAATTCCTCGCCGCCATGGCGCGCGGCGAAGGCCTGTTCGCCGAGGCTGGCGCGCAGCGCCTCGCCGACCCGGCGCAGCACCTCGTCGCCGATCTCGTGGCCGTAGGCGTCGTTGATCTTCTTGAAGTGGTCGATGTCCAGCAGCGCCACGCACAACGGCGTGCGTGTGTTCAACGCCCGCTCCAGCGCCGCGTTGAGGTAGGGATCGCCGGTGCGTCGGTTGGGCAGGCCGGTCAGCGCATCGTGCCCGGCCTGGTAGGCGAGCTTGCGCACCAGGTCCTCGCGTTCGAGGTTGGCCAGCTTCAACGCCAGGTTCTTCGCCTTCAGTTCGTGGGTGCGCTCGGCGATGATGGTGTTGAGGCGGCGCTGGCGACGCCGGTAGCGCTGGCTGCGGCCGCGGTACCACCACAGCAGCAGGCCGGTCACGCACAGCGCCGCCAGCACCACGAACGGCCAACGCTCCCAGAACGGCGGCACCAGTTGCAGGCGCAGCGAGGCGCTGCCGATGCGCTCGCTGCGCGACCAGTCCAGCGGGCTGGTCATCGCCTGCACGTCCAGGCGATAGCGACCGGAGGGCAGGTTGGTGTAGACCGCTTCTTCGCTGCTGCCGGCGTCGACCCACTGCCGATCGAACCCCTGCAGGCGGTAGCGGTAGCGCACCTTGTCCGGCGAGCGGAAACTCAAGCCGGCATAACCGATCGCGAGCCGGGCGACACCACCGTGCAGGCGGTAGTCGCCACGCAGCGGCTGCGCCACGCCATCCACCTGCACATGCGAGATCACCAGCGGCGGCGCACGCACGTTGCGCCGGCTCGGCAGCGCCGGATCGATCAGCGCCAGCCCGGCCGAGGTCGGGATCAGCAGCGTGCCGTCGCGGCTGCGCCAGCCGGCCGGTGCGCTGCTGCCGTTGCCCTGACCGCCGGGCATGCCGTCGCTGCGGTCGACCACGTCCACCGCCAGCGTGCTGCGCTGGCCGGCATCCAGTTCCGCCAAGCGCGCACGCGCGATGCGCAGCACGCCGCGATTGCTGTTCGCCCAGAGGTTGCCGTTGCCGTCGTCGAGCAGCCGGAACAGCTTGTCGCGCGGCAGGCCGACGCGGTGGTCGTAGATGCGCCACTGCCCGCCGCGCCACCGCAGCAGGCCGCGGTCGCTGGCGACCCACAGGGTGCCGTCGGCATCTTCGAGGAAGTCGAACGCGTTCTGCGCCGGAAAACCATGCCCGCTCGGCCGCGCCTGCAGCGCGCCGTCGGCAGCGAGCGTGGCGATGCCCTGGTTGGTGCCGATCCACAGCACCCCGGCGCGGTCGCGGTACAGCGCCTGCACCTGCCGCCCGGGCAGGCCGTCGGCGGTGCCGTAGGCATGCGTGCGATCGCCCTTGCGATACAGCAGGCCCTCGTTGCCGCCGATCCACAGGCCGCCATCGGCGTCGGCCAGCAGCGCGCGCACCATGGTTCGCGGCACGCCCGCGGCCACGCCCAGGCGTTGCCGGATCGTGCCATCGGCCGACAGCAGCAGCACGCCCTGATCGTAGGTGCCCACCCACATGCCACCGTCGCGGGCGGCGGCCAGCGCCAGCACCGACGGATCGCGGCCCGGGCGCTCGCTCAGCCGCACCGCGCGGATGCGGCCGCCCTGCCAGCGGTCCAGGCCGGCGGCATGGCCGATCCAGATCGTGCCATCGGCGTTCTGCTGGACCACCCGCACGTAGTCGCTGCCGAGGCCGTCCTGGCGGGTCAGGCCACCGGCGTCGCCCTTGGCGACGCGGAACAGGCCGTCGGTACTGCCGGCCCACACCAGGCCCTCGTGGTCCTCGATCAACGCCGGGCTGACCACGCCGGAGATCGACAGCATTTCCTCGCTGGCACCGTTGGAAGCGCGCCGCAGCAATTGGCCGCTGGACAGGCTCATCCACAGCTGCCCGTCCTGGTCCTGCAGCGCGGCATCGACGCGCTGGCCGCGCCGCAGCCATTGCAGGCCACCGTCGGCACCGAGCCAGAACACGCCCTCGTCGCTGGCCACCAGCAGGCCGCCGTGGCGGTCGGGGGTCAGCCGCCGGATCGACGCCGTGCGCATCGCCGCCATGCCCCAACGCTGCGCGCGCGTGGCGTGCGCGGTCAGCCGGAACAGTCCCTGCGGGGTGCCCACCAGCACCGCATCGCGGTAGCGCAGCAGCGCGGCGATGCGGGTCCTGCCCAATCCCGCGGCGGCGCCGGCATCGACCAGGCGGCCGTCGGCCTCGATCCGGAACAGGCCGTCCTCGCTGCCGACCCACAGCCCGCCATCGGCATCGCGCAGCATCGCAGTGACCCGCAGCCGCCGCGCACGCGCATCGCCCAGATGCTCCCAGCGCCCGGCGGCATAGCGGAACACGCCGTCGTAGGCGGTGCCGACCAGCATGCCGCCATCGGCTTCGGCGAGCAGCGCGAACACCCCCGACAATTCCATGCCGGGGGTGTTCTGGCGATCGAAAACGGTGAAACCGCGGCCGTCGAAGCGCGCCACACCTTCCCAGGTGCCGACCCAGATCATGCCGTCGCGGTCCTGTGCCAGCGCGTGCACGAGGTTGTGCGGCAGCCCCTCTTCCATGGTCCAGCGCGCGATCACCGGACGGTCGAGCACGGCGCGCTCGGTCAGCGGCGCGGGCGGTTCGGCAGCGCGCGCGGCGACACTGGCGCAACACAGCGCCAAGACCAGGCACAGCATCACACCCACGCGGCGACACAGCGCATACGCGCCGTCGCGATTCTCGTGACGCCGATCCCCTTGTTCCATCCCTTCCCGAATCACACCGGCAACGGCGCGCGGCACCCCCTGTGGGCCAGATGGCTAATCTATCACCGCCTGTTCGCCGCCGATGTCAGGGACTTCCTGACGCCGGGGACGCGACGGAGATGGCCGACGCATGCATCCCCCAGCCCCGCCATACCCGCCAAACGCAGCGTCACAATAATGAACCAACGGGTCTAGTATAAATATCGAACCGACTGGTCTAGTATTGCCACCCATGGTCAGCAAATCGCCCGCCGCCTCCGCCAAATCCTCCTCGCGTCCTGCCGGGCCCGGTCGCCCCAAGGACATGGGCAAACGCGCCGCGATCCTGGAGGCGGCGCGAGAGATGTTCACCGAACTGGGCTTCGGCGGGGTCAGCATGGACGGCATCGCCGCCCGCGCCGGCGTCTCCAAGCTCACCGTCTACAGCCACTACGGTGACAAGGAGACCCTGTTCGCCGAGGCGGTGCGCGCGCAATGCCAGGCGCTGCTGCCCGACGACCTGTTCGGACACGCGCTGAAGGGGCCGCTGCGCACGCAACTGGTGGAGATCGGCCTGGCCTTCTTCGCCATGATCAGCAGCGAGGCGGCGATGGCCACCCACCGCATGATGCTGACCCCCGGCACCGGCGACGACCACGTTCGCGAGATGTTCTGGAACGCCGGTCCCAAGCGCACCCAGCAGGACCTGGCGACGCTGCTGCAGGCGCACGTCGCCGCCGGCGAACTGGACATCGCCGACCTGAACCTGGCCGCCTCGCAGTTCTTCTGCCTGGTCAAGGGCGAGCTGTACTCGCTGATGATGTGCGGCCTGTGCCGCGACGCCGGCCAGGAGCGGATCCGCGCCCATGTCGAGGCCAGCATCGACTTCTTCCTGCGTGCCTATGCGGCGCGCTAGCCCGGCCGCGGAGCCGTCCGTGCCTGCCGATGACTTCCGGCACTGCGCGCCGGGCCGTCCGGCGGCGATGCTGCGGCATACGCCCGGCCTCCGTGCCGGCTAAAATGCCCGGCCCTCCGCGTTGGATGCCCGAAATGACGATCGACTACTCCCAAGCCCGCGAAAAGATGGTGGAACAGCAGGTCCGTCCCTGGGACGTGCTGGACCTGCGCGTGCTCGACGTGCTGTCGCGGCTGCCGCGCGAGACCTTCGTGCCGCCGGCGCACCGCGCCGTGGCCTACGCCGACCTGGAGATTCCGCTGGGCCACGGCCAGTACATGATGAAGCCGGTCATCGAAGGCCGCATGCTGCAGGCCCTGGACCTGCAGCCGGGCGAGGACGTGCTGGAGATCGGCACCGGCAGCGGCTTCGTCAGCGCCTGCCTGGGCGAACTCGGCCGCGAAGTGGTCAGCCTGGAGATCGAGCCGGCCCTGGCCGCCGCCGCGCGCGCCAACCTGGACGCCGCCGGCCTGGGCAGCAATGTCCGCATCGAGACCGCCGACGCCTTCGCCTGGAACAGCGAGCGCCGCTTCGACGTGGTCTGCGTCACCGCCGCGGTCACCGAGATCCCGGCGCAGTTCCTGGCCTGGCTGCGCCCGGGCGGGCGCCTGTTCGCGATCCGCGGCCGCGCGCCGGTCATGGAAGCGGTGCTGGTGCATGCCGAAGCCGGCGCGCCGCGCACGGAATCGCTGTTCGAAACCGACCTGGCGTACTACCTGCGAGGCGCAGCGCCAGTCCCCCAGTTCACATTCTGATCCATCAAGGAAGCCGCAATGATCCGCCGATCCCTCGTCCTGGCGCTGGCCGCCGCGCTGTTTCCGCTGGCCGCCAACGCCACGGACCTGCTGCAAGTCTACGAAATGGCCCGCAACAGCGACCCGCAGTTGGCCTCCGCGGAATCGACCCGGCTGTACGACAAGGAAGGCGAGGTGCAGGCGCGCGCCGCCCTGCTGCCGCAGATCAACGGCACCGCGTCGCTGCAGCGCAGCCATAGCGAAGTCGAGCGCAGCGGCGCCGAACTGGCCGGCACCGGCAAGAGCCGCAGCTACGCCGTGCAGGGCCAGCAGACCCTGGTCAACTTCGCCCAGTTCTCCAACCTGCGTGCGCAGAAGGCGCGCAGCCTGGCCGCCGACTACACCCTGGATTCGGCCAACGACGACCTGATCGTGCGCACCTCGGCGGCCTACTTCAACGTGCTGGTGGCGATCGAATCGCTGGTCGCCGCCGAGACCAACGAAGCCGCCGCCAAGAAGCAGTTCGACTACGCCGACAAGCGTCTGGAAGTGGGCCTGGCGCCGATCACCGACGTGCACGAAGCCCGTGCCGAGTACGACCAGGCCCGCGCCGACACGATCACCGCGCGCAACTCGCTGCAGGACCTGTACCAGGCGCTGACCCAGATCACCGGCCAGCCGGTGCGCGACCTGCGCGGCCTGCCGGAAGATTTCCGTCCGCAGCTGCCGGCCACCGGCGGCGATATCGACAGCCTGATCGCCTCGGCGCTGGACAAGAACCCGTCGCTGCGTTCCTACCAGTACCAGGTCCAGGCGGCCGAGGCCAGCGTGTCGGCAGCGCGCGCCGGGCACCTGCCGACGCTGAATCTGTCGGCCAGCGCCGGCCGCGACGCGAACTGGGGCGACAGCGTCTCCGGCAGCGGCAGCACCCCGCGCGCCGACAGCAACACCATCGGCCTGACCCTGAACATTCCGATCTTCGCCGGCGGCGCCACCCAGTCGGGCGTGCGCCAGGCCCTGGCGCAGCGCGACATCGCCCAGGACACCTACGAACTGCAGAAGCGCGCGCTCGACCGCAACACCCGTAACGCCTACCAGACGGTGGTGGCCGGGATCAGCGAGATCGAGGCGCGGCGCCTGGCGGTGGTTTCGGCGCAGGCCGCGTTCGACGCCTCGCAGGTCGGCCTGGAAGTGGGTACCCGCACCGTGCTGGACGTGGTGCAGAACCAGCGCACCCTGTACCAGGCGCAGTTGGCCTACGCGCAGGCGCGCTACAACTTCCTGCAGAACCGCCTGCTGCTGAGCCAGGCGCTGGGCTCGCTGGACGTGGCCGAGGTGCAGTCGATCAACGCACTGCTGACCCAGAGCGCCGAATCCAAGCTCAACTCCGCCAACAGCACCCAGTAAGCGCACACGCACGCTTGTCGCCGGAACGGCGGGCCTTCGGGTCCGCCGTTTTGTTTTGGGCAAGGCTTCGCGGAAGTTCCCCTGTGGGAGGGACTTCAGTCCCGACGCGCTGCGCGACGGGATGAGAGGGACGGCGAGTGCCAGACGTCGCAGCTTGAAGGGCACCTCAAGTAACGACGAATGTCACGTGTAAGAGCGGCTTCAGCCGCGACGAGGCGCTACCGATAACGCCTCGTCGCGGCTGAAGCCGCCCCTGCACGTGTGCGCATCGCACTGCGCCATGTGGCGTGCAGTGTGCAGGGTCGGACCATGCCATATGACGTGGCGGACATCCTCCTGTGCACTGGCGCAGTGATCCGGGAGTTCCCTGTGGGAGGGACTTCAGTCCCGACGCGCTGCGCGATGGAATGGACGGAATGGGCGAACGGAGAGTGTCATGCGTCGCGACTGAAGTCGCTCCCACAAGGGGGGTTCTACACATCTGCAGGCGCTCCTGCGGGCACGTACATCTCGAAGCGCCGGTGTGCGCTACTCCTCCGCGCTCGCCTCGCCCGCCAGCGGCGGCAGGTGCGGCGCGATCAGCTGCAGGGTCCGCTGCAGCGCACCGCGGCCGTTTGCGACCAGCGCGCAGCCGGCCTCGGCCATGCGCTTGCGTGCCTCGACGTCGGCCAACAAGGCCTGCAGCGCTGCACACACGGCGCCGGCATCCTCGCAGATGGCCACCGCGCCGGCTTCGCGCATGCGCCGCGAGATCTCGGAGAAGTTGTGCAGGTGCGGGCCGGTGACCGACGGCGTGCCGACCGCGGCCGGCTCGAGCAGGTTGTGCCCGCCGATCGGCTGCAGGCTGCCGCCGACGAAGGCGACCTGGGCGCAGGCATAGAAGCCCATCAGTTCGCCCAGCGTATCGATCACGAACACCGCATCGTCGGCGCCCGGCCACTGCTGCTGGCGGCGCGTGGCCACGCGCCAGCCCTGGTCGCGCGCCAGCACCTCGACCTTGGCGAAGCGCTCCGGATGCCGCGGCGCCCACAGCAGCAGCAGGTCCGGCCAGTGCCGGCGCAGTTGCCGGTGCATCTCGATCACCGCCGCTTCCTCGCCGTCATGGGTACTGGCGGCGATCCACACCGGACGCGTCGCCGGCACGCGCTCGCGGAACGCGGCGACGACCTCCGGCAGGTGCGCAGGCGCGGCGATGTCGAACTTCAGATTGCCCAGCGCGCGCACCTGCTCGGCGCGCGCGCCCAGCGCGACGAAGCGCTCGGCGTCTTCCTGCGATTGCGCCGCCACGCAGGTGACGGTGCGCAGCGCACGTCCGATCAGCGGCCGCAGCACGCGATAGCCGCGCAGCGAGCGCGCCGACAGCCGTGCATTGAGCACGTACACCGGGATGCCGCGGTCGCGGCAGCCGAACAGCATGTTCGGCCACAGTTCGGTCTCCAGGATCAGCGCCAGGCTGGGGCGGAAATGCTGCAGGAAGCGGCCGACGCTGCCGGGCACGTCGTAGGGCAGATACACATGATCCAGCGCGTCGCCCCACAGCGCCCGCACCCGCTCCGAGCCGGTCGGGGTGATGGTGGTGATCACCCAGCGGATGTCCGGGCGCTGCGCGCGCAACGCATTGACCACCGGCGCGGCGACGTTGACCTCGCCCACCGAGACCGCATGCAGCCACACCCGCGGACGCCCGCGCGCCTGCGAATACGAGGCGTAGCGCTCGTCCCAGCGCTGGAAGTACTGGCGCACGCGGAAACCGCGCCAGACCAGGTGATAGACGGTGACCGGCAGCAGCAGATAGAGCACGGCCGAGTACAGGCCGCGCAGCAGCCGCTCGATGAAATCGTTGCGCATCCGGACAGCATAGCCGGTTGCACGCGGCCGGCGGCAGACGATCCGCATGCACGCCACAGGGCGCGCCGACGCGGTCGTGCGCGTGCCCGGCTAAACTTGGCGCATGTCTGCCGCCCCCACCCCGCCCGCCTCCGCCACCCACGCCACACCGCCGCCGCGCTCGCCGCGCCACTGGCTCACCTGGCTGCTGCTCGGCCTGGCGGTGATCGCCGCACGCCTGCCGTGGCTGTTGCAGCGCGCCCTGGGCCGCGGCATCGGCTGGCTGGCGCTGCGCCTGGCCGGCACCCGCCGCCACGCCGCCGAGGTGAACCTGACGCTGTGCTTCCCGGAGCAGAGCGATGCCTGGCGCGAGCGCCTGCTGCGCGACAGCTTCGATGCGCTGGGCGTGGGCGTGTTCGAATTCGCCCGCGCCTGGTGGGGTGGGATCGGCGCGATTCGCCGGCGCACCCGCATCGAGGGCCTGGAACACCTGCAGGCGCTGCAGGCGCAGGGCCGTGGCGTGCTGCTGGTGTCCGGCCACTTCATGACCCTGGAGATCTGCGGCCGGCTGCTGTGCCAGTACGTGCCGCTGGCCGGGATGTACCGGCGCCACCGCAATCCGGTGTTCGAATGGGCGGTCAAGCGCGGCCGCCTGCGCTACGCCACCGCCATGTTCGCCAACGAGGACCTGCGCGGCAGCGTGCGTCACCTCAAGCGCGGCGGCTTCCTGTGGTATGCGCCGGACCAGGACATGCGCGGCAAGGACACGGTGTTCGTGCCGTTCTTCGGCATGCCCGCCGCCACCATCACCGCCACCCACCAGTTGGCGCGGCTGACCGGCTGCGCGGTGGTGCCGTACTTCCATCGCCGCGAAGGCGCCAACTACGTGCTGCGCATCGCGCCGCCGCTGGAGGACTTCCCGTCGGAGGACATGGTCGCCGATACCGCGCGGGTCAACGCCGCCATCGAGGCGATGGTGCGCGAGGCGCCGGCGCAGTATCTGTGGATCCACCGCCGCTTCAAGCGCCAGCCCGGCGGCCGCAGTGATTTCTACGAGCGCAAGCGCGGCTGAGCGCTCACCCCGGCATCGCGGCGCCCGTGCGTTCACCCTGCTCGGGTTCGTTCGCCAGCAAGGCGCCGGCGTACAGGCCGATCAGCAGCATGGTCAGGCCACCCCAGAACGACGAATAGAACGCCAGATGGGTGTTGAACGGGAACACCGTGATCAGCAGCGCCTGCATCGCCGGACGCGCCCGCTCGCGCGCCTGCGCCGACGCGTAGCGCCACGCGCGCCACGCCTGCGCGGCCCCGGCCAGCCACAGCAGCAGCCCGATCACGCCGGTCTCGGCGAGCACCTCGAGCACGATCTGGTGGGCATGGAAGGCCGGCTCGCGGCCCCATTCCCCGGCATGGGTCGGATCCGGGTCGCAACTGGCGTAGGCCTCGCGGAAGCCGCGCACACCGACGCCGTTGACCGGATGCTGGCGGATCATGCACCAGGCCGCGGTCCAGATCTGCGCACGCCCGGTCAGCGCCGCGTTGAGGTCGGCCGGATGCCCGCTGAGCGCGCGCGCGGTGCGTTCGAAGCGGTCATGCACCTGCGGCGACACCACGCCCAGCACCCCGGCCCCCAGCAGCGCGGCCACGCCGAGGGCCAGCAGCTTGCGCGCGCCGAGCAGCCGCCAGCCCGACAGCACCAGCAGCACCGCGTAGGTGACCCATGATGCGCGCGAACCGGCCAGCACCAGCACCACGCCCACCGCGCCCGCCGCGAGCAGCCAGCCCCAGGCGCCGCCGCGGCGCGCGGCCAGCCACAAAAGGAACGGCGACACGCTGGCCAGCACCTGGCCGAACTTCAGATTGCAGGGGCCGAACACACCGCTGAGCCGATCGGCCAGGGCGATCTCCTGCGGCGTACACAGGCCATGGTGGTTGATCGCCCACTTCAGCTGGTCCATCGACCAGAACAGCGGGCTGGTGCCGCACAGCGCCTGTGCCAGCGCATCCAGGGTCCAGATCGCGGCGATCACCGCCAGGCCGTTGAAGGTGGTGCGGCGTCCGCGCGGCGTTGCCACCGCCATCGCCACCAGCCACAGGAACGGCAGGAAGCGCAGGTCCACCGCCGATTCGCGCAGGGCCAGCGGCACGTCCACCGCACCCAGCGCCGACAGCGGCTGCGGCAGCCAGTAGGCGAAGAACAGCAGCGTGGTCAGCGCCCACGCCGGCCCGCTGAGCAGGCGCGCGCCGCCGCGGAAGCGGCTGTGCAGCAGGCGCGCCAGGGTGACCAGGGCGCCCAGCGCCAGCACCCCGGCAGCCAGGCCCGGCGCCGGCCACAGCGCCACGAACAGCAGCACCCAGACCGGCGCCCAGCGTTCGCGGACCTCGGGCAAGGCGGGAGCGGACAGGGAAGTGTCAGGGCCGGAGTTCGTCATAGATCGCCAGAGTGCTGCGCTGCATCGCCTGCAGCGTATAGGGAAGCGTCGCCGGCGGCGCCGGCGGCTGCGCCAGCAGCGCACGCGCGGCCGCCAGCAGGGCTGCGGCATCGAAAGTCGCCACCGCGCCGGCGGGCTGCAGTTGTGCCAGCAATTCGCCGACCCCGCCATGCGCCCAGCCCAGGACCGGACGCCCGACCGCCAGCGCCTCGACCACGGTGCGGCCGAACGCCTCGGGCTTGCGCGAGAGCTGCAGCACCAGGTCGCTGGCGGCGTAGGCCTCGGCGATGCGCGTGGTCGGCGGCGTGAACGCCACCGCGTCGGCCACGCCAAGCGTCGTCGCCTCGGCTTCCAGTTCCCGGATGTAGGCCTCGCGTCCGGCCTCGCGCGCGCCCGGCAACCACAGCCGTGCGTCGCTGCCCTCGCCGCGCAGCGCGGCCAGCAGGCGCAGCGCGTCGGCGTGGCCCTTCAACCGGGTACCGCGCCCCGGCAGCAACAGCAGCGGCCCGCTCCCGGCCAGCGCCGGCGCCTGGCTGACCGCCCAGGCCCGCGCCTGCGCATCGGGCCACGGACGCCGCGGGAACTGCGCCGGATCGATGCCGCGCGGCACCACCCGCAGGCGCGCCGGATCGGTCTGCGGATAGTGTTGCAGCACGTAATCGCGCACGGTCTCGGACACGCAGATGACCCGCTCGCCGCGGGTCATCACCGCGCTGTAGCGGCTGGGCGAGTTGAGCCCGTGCATGGTGGTGACCCAACGCGGGCGCTGCGCTGCCGGCATGCCCTGCAGCGCGCGCCAGCCCAGCCAGGCCGGCAGCCGTGAGCGCGCATGCACGATGTCGGCGTGCTCGCGCGCGAACAGCCGCCGCAGTGCCGGCACGTGGCGCAGGGTCAGCAAGGATTTGCGGCCGATGTCCAGGGCGATGTGCTCGGCGCCGGTGGCGGCCAGCGCCGGCAGCAGCCGCCCGCCGGCCGAGACGACCACGGCGCGATGCCCGGCGTCGACCAGGGCCTGGGCGATTTCCAGCGTGGACCGCTCGACGCCGCCGGACTCCAGCGCCGGCAGCAGCTGCACCACGGTCAGGCGGTGCATCGAATCCGGATCAGTCGACCAGCACGAAGACCGCGCCGCAGTACGGGCACTTGGCTTCGAGACCGGGCTCGTCCTCGATCGGCAGGTAGACCCGCGGGTGCGAGTTCCACAGCGCCATCTCCGGCGTCGGGCAGCTCAGCGGCAGATCGGCGCGGCGCACCTCGTAGCGCGTCTGGGCATTGGCGGGCGCGGTGGCGGTATGGCTCATGGCGGTGGGGACACGGCGAAAAGGGACAGGCGATTCTAGCAGCCCGTCCCGAAGCGGGCGCGACCGGCAACTGCCGCCTGCGGACCACCCCTTCACGCGCCTTTCCGGTCCGCTTGATACGGAACCAACGCACCACTATGCTGGCATCACGCGGCGCCGACATGCCGCTTTGAGGTGTCTCGTGGATATAGGTGTGCGTTTGATGCAGGCGCGGCGAAATCCCGGTTTCACACTGCGCGAGCTTGCCGCCTTGTTGGGCGTGGCGCATAGCACCCTGGGTCATTGGGAGAACAACCGTTCGGTCCCCAATGCCCGGCATTTGCTGAAGATCGCCGAACTTACCGGCGTCGACGCGTATGTGCTGCTGACCGGCAAGCCTTCCAAGCTGAACCAGACCGACAGCGACAGCCTGCCGTTGCCGGTGGGCAAGCGCATGGCCTGAGCGCGGCACGGCGCCGCTGGCGCCGTTCCCGTGCCTGGCTTGACCCCGCGCAGCCTGCGTGCCGGCGGCGCGTGATGACGCGAATGGCACTACGACACTTGCTGTCGCCCACATATGAAACCGCTTCCAGTCCCGGCTTTTCGCTGACTCCGCCGCAAGGCGGTGCCGCTCGTCGCGACGCCCAGGCCGCTTTGGCGCCACTACCGCACTGACTGCGCGCAATCCCGCCCTTCTCCGTCGGCGATCCAGCCTGCTACGGCTCCCGCCTTTCACGCACAGCACCGAACACGACCTCGCGCCTGGGCATCGCGCGCAGCGCGCGGCCGCACTCGTTGAGACATCCGGGTGGCAGCCATGCTGCCGACTGTGCGGTTTGCGTGCTCCGGCAGTGCCGCCGGAGCACGTGCTGCAACACCAGCGCCGCGGTCGCGCGGGCCGGTGCGCTGCAGAGGCCGCGCGGCGGCTTACTTCTCCGCTTCGAGCTGCTTGCGGATCTGCGCGTCGACCGCGGCGATCGCGGTCATGTTCATCACCCGGCGCGAGGTGGCGCTGGTGGTGAGGATGTGCACCGCCTTGGAAATGCCCATCAGGATCGGGCCAATCGCCACGCCGTCGGTGAACACGCGCACCAGGTTGTAGGCGATGTTGGCCGCTTCCAGGTTCGGCAGCACGAACAGGTTGGCGCGGCCCTTCAGTGTGCTGTTGGGCATGATCTGCTTGCGCAGCGCCTCGTCCCACGCGGTGTCGCCCTGCATCTCGCCGTCGATGTTGAGTTCGGGCTTGCGCTTGAGCAGCGCCTCGCGCACCTGGCGCATCTTCAGCGCGTCGCGCGAATCGTGGCTGCCGAAGTTGGAGTGCGACAGCAACGCGATGTTCGGCTCGATCCCGAACAGCTTCAGGCGATAGGCGGCTTGCAGCGTGGCTTCGACGATCTGCTCCACGCTCGGATCTTCCTGCACGTGGGTGTCGACGAAGAAGAACGCGCCCTGCTGGTTGATCACGCCGGTCATCGCCGAGGTCGAGCTGACCTTCGGCTCCAGCGGGATCACGCTGCGTGCGTAGCCGAGCTTCTTGTGGAAGCGGCCGACCACGCCGGTGAGCAGCGCATCGGCTTCGCCGCGCGCGACCATCACCGCTGCGATCAGCGTCGGCCGCGAGCGCATCAGTTCCTTGGCCGCGGTGACGGTGACGCCGCGGCGTTCGGTGAGCGCGTGGTAGTACTGCCAGTAGTCGTTGAAGCGCGGATCGTCGTGGATGTTGGTGATCTCGAAATCCACGCCGGCGGTGATGCGCAAGCCCAGGCGCTGGATGCGCGCTTCGATCACGTCGGGGCGGCCGATCAGGATCGGGAACGCCAGGCCCTCGTCGATCACGCTCTGCACCGCGCGCAGCACTACCTCTTCCTCGCCCTCGGCATAGACCACGCGCTGCTTGTCGGCGCGCGCACGGTCGTACACCGGCTTCATCATCAGGCTGGTGCGGTAGACGAACTGGCTGAGCTTGTCGCGGTAGGCGGCCATGTCGGCGATCGGCCGCGTGGCCACGCCCGAATCCATCGCCGCCTGCGCCACCGCCGAGGACAGCTCGACCAGCAGGCGCGGATCCAGCGGCCGCGGGATCAGGTAGTCGGGGCCGAAGCTCGGCGTCTCGCCGCCATAGGCCGCACCCAGATCGGAGGCCTCGCGCCGCGCCATCGCCGCGATCGCCTTGACGCAGGCGATCTTCATCTCCTCGTTGATGCCGGTGGCGCCGACGTCGATGGCGCCGCGGAACAGGTAGGGGAAGCACAGCACGTTGTTGATCTGGTTCGGATAGTCCGAACGGCCGGTGCCGATGATCGCGTCCGCGCGCACCGCCTTGGCCGCCTCCGGGGTGATCTCCGGATTCGGATTGGCCAGGGCGAAGATCACCGGCTGCGGCGCCATGGTCGCCACCATCTCCGGCTTGAGGATGCCCGCGGCCGACAGGCCCAGGAAGATGTCTGCGCCCTCGACGATCTCGGCCAGGGTGCGCTTGTCGGTATCGCGGGCGTAACGCGCCTTGTCCGGATCCAGGTCGGTACGGCCGGTGTGGATCACGCCGTCGCGGTCCAGCGCCAGGATGTTCTCCGGCTTCAGGCCCAGCGAGACCAGCATGTTGACGCAGGAGATGCCGGCCGCGCCCATGCCGGTGGTGGCCAGCTTGACCTCTTCGATCTTCTTGCCGGTGACCACCAGCGCATTGAGCACGGCCGCGCCGACGATGATCGCGGTGCCGTGCTGGTCGTCGTGGAACACCGGGATGTTCATGCGCTCGCGCAGCTTGCGCTCGACGATGAAGCACTCCGGCGCCTTGATGTCCTCCAGGTTGATGCCGCCGAAGGTCGGCTCGAGGCTGGCGATGATGTCGACCAGCTTGTCCGGATCGTTCTCGTTGATCTCGATGTCGAACACGTCGATGCCGGCGAACTTCTGGAACAGCACGCCCTTGCCTTCCATCACCGGCTTGGACGCCAGCGGGCCGATGTTGCCCAGGCCCAGCACCGCGGTGCCGTTGCTGATCACCGCCACCAGGTTGCCGCGCGCGGTCAGCTCGCTGGCCTGTTTCGGATCGGCGACGATGGCCTCGCAGGCGAAGGCCACGCCCGGCGAATAGGCCAGGGAGAGGTCGCGCTGGGTCAGCATCGGCTTGGTCGCGGAGACCTTGATCTTGCCCGGCGGCTGCTGGCGGTGATAGTCGAGGGCGGCCTGTTTGAAATCGTCGTTTGACATCGAGGGCTTCTTTTGTCGAAAGGCGCGGAGGCCCGGAATTCTACCCCCAGCAGCAGGAGCGGTCCTGTCTGGTGGCTGTCGCCAGGGCCGCGGGGACCGGGAAAAACGCGACGCGCCGGCGAGGCCGGCGCGTCCAAGCTGCAACTAGATTCAGCGGATCGGGGTAGTGACGGGATCGACCGTCACATCCGGCAGCGTCTCTTCACCGCCGTTCAAGGCGATGCGCAGGCGGTCGCGATCCAGCGCGTTCTCCCAGCGCGAGACCACCACCGTGGCCACCGCATTGCCGATGAAGTTGGTCAGCGAGCGGCATTCGCTCATGAAGCGGTCCACGCCCAGGATCAGCGCCATGCCGGCCACCGGCACTTCCGGCACCACCGCCAGCGTCGCCGCCAGGGTGATGAAGCCGGCGCCGGTCACGCCGGCCGCGCCCTTGGAGCTGAGCATCGCCACCAGCAGCAGCGCGATCTGGTGGCCGAGGGTCAGCTCGGTGTTGGTCGCCTGGGCGATGAACAGCGCCGCCAGGGTCATGTAGATGTTGGTGCCGTCGAGGTTGAACGAATAGCCGGTGGGCACGACCAGGCCGACCACGGACTTCTGGCAACCGGCCTTCTCCATCTTCTCCATCAGCGACGGCAGCGCCGATTCGGACGAGGAGGTACCCAGCACGAGCAGCAACTCGGCCTTCAGGTAACGGATCAGCTTGAGGACGGAAAAGCCGCACAGGCGCGCCACCGCGCCCAGGATCACCAGCACGAACAGCAGCGAGGTCACGTAAAACGACCCCACCAGCCAGGCGAGATTGATCAGCGATTCGACGCCGTACTTGCCGATGGTGAAGGCGATCGCGCCGAACGCGCCGATCGGCGCGGCCTTCATCAGGATATGCACCAGCTTGAACACCGGCGCCACCAGCGCCTCCAGCAGATTCAGCACCGGCTTGCCGCGCTCGCCGACCAGGGCCAGCGACAGGCCGAACAGCACCGCCACGAACAGCACCTGCAGGATGTTGTCGCCGACGAACGGGCTGAGCAGCGTCTTCGGGATGATGTCCATCAGGAAGCCGACCAGGGTCAGCTCGTGCGACTTCTCCACGTAGCTGTGCACTGCGCTCTGGTCCAGGTCGGCAGCATTGATGTTCATGCCCGCGCCGGGCTGCACCACGTGCGCGACGATCATGCCGACGACCAGCGCCAGGGTGGAGAAGAACAGGAAGTACACCATCGCCTTGGCGAACACTCGGCCCACCGTCTTCAGGTGGGTCATGCCGGCGATGCCGGTGACGATGGTCAGGAAGATCACCGGCGCGATGATCATCTTCACCAGCTTGATGAAGGCATCGCCCAGCGGCTTGAGCTTCTCGGCGAACGCCGGCTCGTAGTGGCCGAGGATGGCGCCAAGGACGATGGCGACCACCACCTGGAAGTACAGCTGCCGGTAGAACGGCAGATGCCGAGGCGCGTGGCCCGCCGGCGAGGTTGGGATATGCATGGCTTGCGCTCCGGGACGGTCCGCCCACCCGACGCGGGTCGCGGAATGCTGCCTTTGTACGCGTCGCCGGCGTCTAAGCAGATAACCTATTGGTACTAGGCCCGGCGCCTGGCCATGTCGACGCGGTTACAGTGCCGCGGTACGCTCACGGAAGGGCCGAACGCAACGCCGCATACAGACGCCGCCCTTGCGGCCCGTCGCGGCGCCGTCGCCATCGCAGCGCGCGCCTTCAGGGGGAGGCGCCGCCGCAGGACTGCAACATCGCCGTAAAGAACGGCCGGGCGCGTCCGCTATTGCATGCAGGGGGCAATACGTCCGGCACCGTGTCCGCATCGCGGCGGCATCGCCGTTCGCGTGCGGCCCGCCACCGCACTGCCCGCGCCATCGCACCACCAGCCCGGCCGGGGACTGCCGTGCCTTCATTCCTTACCGAGACGACTCCATCATGCGCCACACTCTTCTTTTCGCTGCGCTGGGCCTGACCGCCGCCGCTCCCGCCGTCGCCGCCAATAACTTCGACAACTGGCCGACCAAGGTCGCCTTCAACGACGGCACCGAACTGGCCGTGACCGGCAACTACGCCTACGACTGGAACAACTTCTCCAACGACGATGGCCGCCTGGAGGACGACAACGCGTTCCGGCGCAAGGAGTTCGGCGCCACGCTGAAGAAGAAGGGCGTGTACGACGCGATGGTGTACTTCGACTTCGAATCCAAGCTGTGGCTGGACGTGTTCTTCCGCTTCGAGACCAAGGCCCTGTTCGGCGCCGACTACGGCAAGGTGCGCCTGGGCTACATCAAGGTGCCGGTGGGCCTGGAAGGCGTGACCAGCTCGCGCGCGGACAGCTTCATGGAAGTCGCGCTGCCGGTGCAGGCGATCTACCAGGGCCGCCGCACCGGTGTGGAATGGACCTTCGAGCGTCCGCAGTACCTGCTGCAGGCCGGCGCGTACGGCGGCAAGGACCTGCAGGGCGACAACCCCGGCACCACCCAGGCGGTGCGCGGCGTGTGGACCCCGTTCAAGGCCGACGGCGACGTGCTGCACCTGGGCCTGGCCTATTCGCAGGAGAATCCGCGCGGTTACCACAACGGCCTGGACGTGAGTTTCAGCCCGCGCGCGCGCTTCCGTGCGCGTCCGGAAGCCGGCCTGACCGACGTGCGCCTGATCGATTCGGGCACGCTGGTCGACGTCGACCAGGTGCGCCGCACCGGGCTGGAGGCGATCTGGATCAAGGGCCCGTTCTCGATGCAGGGCGAGGCGCTGCGCGCCGACGTAACCCGCGACAACGGCCGCCCCGACTACACCGCCGATGGCCAGTACGTGTTCGCCAGCTACGTGCTGACCGGCGAGTCGCGGCCGTACAGCGCCGGCAATGTCGGCAACATCAAGCCGGCCAACGCCTACGGCGCGGTCGAACTGCTGGCGCGCTACAGCCGCCTGGACCTGGACGACGGCACCGTGCTCGGCGGCCGCCAGCACGACTGGACCTTCGGCGCCAACTGGTACCTGACCAGCCACTTCAAGTTCCAGGTCAACTACGTGCGTGCCGATGCCGAGCGCGCCGGCGTGCGCCTCAAGCCGAACTCGCTGGACGTGCGCGCCCAGGTCCAGTTCTGAGCCAGTGCACGCCGGCCGATCCGATGCGATCGGCCGGCGTGCGTCCTGCGGCGCCAACCGCAGGGGCTGTGCAACGAACCGCCGCAAGGCCGCCGGCGACGCCGTCGGCCCTTGTACGTTCTGACCTCGCCACCTGCAGCCCGCTCGCGGCATCTCCGTGGGACGGCATTGGCGACGCTGTCTGGCACGTCGCTATCCGAGCCCGACCCGGTCGTTCGCTCTCGTCTGGCGATCCACAACACCGACCATCGTCGCTCGCATGCCGCAAACGGCATCGCACCCTCTAAGCTGATGCGGCCCCGGTCGCCGCGTTCTTCCGCATGCCCTCGCTCCTGCGCCATCGCCGCCTGATCCTGCTGCTGATCGTCATCGTCGGCGGCATGCTGCTGGCGATGCTGTCGGCGCAACACGTCGCCGAACAACGCGCGCTGCGCGCCGAAAGCGTGCAGCTGCGCCAGCAACTGGATCTCTATGCGCAGACCCTGCAGCAGCGCATCGACCGCTACCGCACCCTGCCGCAGGTGCTGGCACTGGATCCGGAACTGCGCGACGCCCTGACCCACCCGCTGGACCCGGCCACGCAGCGGCAGCTGAACCTGAAGCTGGAACGCGCCAACGACGTCACCCGCTCTTCGACCCTGACCCTGATCGACGCCAACGGCGTGGCCCTGGCCGCCAGCAACTGGCGTCTGGCCAGCAGCAACGTCGGTGCCGACTACAGCTTCCGCCCGTACGTGAAGCAGGCCTTGGCGCAGGGCAAGGGCCGCTTCTACGGCATCGGCATGACCACTGGCGTGCCCGGCTACTTCCTCTCGCAGGCGATCCTCGACGCACACGGGCGCCCGCTCGGGGTGATCGTGATCAAGATCGAGCTGGCTGCGCTGGAGCACGAATGGCTGCGCGTGCCCGACGTGGTGCTGGTGAGCGACGGCCACGGTGTGGTGTTCCTGTCCAGCCGCGACGTCTGGCGCTATCGTCAACTGCAGCCGCTCAGCGCACACGAGCGCGACGAACTGCTGGCCACCCGCCAGTACGCGCAGCAGACGCTGCTGCCGGCGCGAAGGCGGGTGCTGGAGACGCTGGACGACGGCGGCCAGGTAATGCGCATCGACATGCCCGCGCAGCCGGCGCCGCTGCTGTGGCAGAGCATGGCGCTGCCGGAGAGCGGCTGGCGCCTGCACCTGCTGCACGACATCGGCGGCAGCCGCGCCGCCGGCCGTGCCGCCGCGCTGGCCGCGGCCGGGATCTGGCTGGCGCTGTCGTTCCTGGGCCTGCTGTTCCAGCAGCGCCAGCGCCTGGCGCGGCTGCGCCAGCGCAGCCGACGCGAACTGGAGTCGCTGCTGCAGCAGCACGCGCAGGAACTGCGCACCGCCCAGGACGGCATCGTGCAGGCCGCACAGCAGGCCGACACCGGCCTCAGCCGCAGCCTCGAGCACCTGCCGCAGGGCGTGGTGATCATCGATGCGCAACTGCGCCTTGTCGCCTGGAATTCGCGCTATCTGGAGATCTTCCGCTTCCCCCCGGAACTGATCCGGGTCGGCCGCCCGATCGAGGACGTGTTCCGCTACAACGCACGCCGCGGCCTGCTCGGCCCCGGCCCGGTCGAGGCGGCGATCCAGCGCCGCCTGGACCACCTGCGCAGCGGCCGTCCGCACATGCGCGAGAGCGAGAAGGACGACGGCACGGTGCTGGAGATTCGCGGCAATCCGCTGCCCGACGGCGGTTTCGTCACCAGCTACGCCGACATCACCAGCTACAAGAACGCCGCGCGCGAACTGCGCTCGCTGGCCGACGCGCTGGAGCACCGCGTCGCCGAACGCACCCGCGACCTGGCCGAAGCCAAGCGCGAGGCCGAGAACGCCAACCGCTACAAGACCCGCTTCGTGGCCTCGGCGGTGCACGACCTGCTGCAGCCGCTCAACGCCGCGCGCATGTTCGTCTCGGCGCTGCGCGGCAAGCTGCACGAAGCCGATGCGCGGCAGATCGCCGACCACGTCGACAATGCGCTGGCGGCGCAGGACGCGATCCTCAACAGCCTGCTGGACATCTCGCGGCTGGAAGCGGGCACGTTGAAGACACAGGTGCAGGATCTGGCGCTGGACCCGCTGCTGCAGACCCTGGCGCGCGAGTTCGGCATCGTCGCCGAAGGCCGCGGCCTGCGCCTGGACTACGTGCCGACCCGCGCCACCGTGCGCAGCGACGCGACCCTGCTGCGGCGCATCCTGCAGAACTTCCTGTCCAACGCGGTGCGCTACACCCCGCGCGGGCGCGTGCTGCTGGGCTGCCGCCGCGATGGGGCGCAGTTGCGCATCGAGGTCCACGACCAGGGGCCGGGCATTCCCGACGCCCTCCAGCAGGAGATCTTCGAGGAGTTCCGCCGGCTCGGCGACGGCGTCGCCAACGACCGCGGCGCCGGTCTGGGCCTGGCGATCGTGGAACGCATCGGCCGCCTGCTCGGCCATCGCATCGGCCTGCGCTCGCAACTGGGCCGCGGCAGCGTGTTCTCGGTGACCGTGCCACTGGGCGATGCCGCTGCGGCGCAACGCCAGGCGCCGGCGGCGATGGCCAGCGACAACGGCGACGACCCGATCCTGCACGGCTGCCGGGTGTGGTGCATCGACGACGACCCGCGGGTCTGCGAGGCCAGCCGCACCCTGCTGACGCGCTGGGCCTGCCAGGTGGAACTGGCTGCCGGCCCGGACCAGGCGCTGGCCGCGGCGCAGCCGGCGCAGGCGCCGGAACTGGTGCTGCTGGACGTGCGCATGGGCGAGTGCGACGGCCCGACCCTGTTCGCGCAGCTGTGCGCACGCTGGCAGGCCGAGCCGCGCGTGATCCTGGTCACCGCCGAAGCCGATCCAGCGCTGCGCGCCCTGGCGCAGGAACGCGGCTGGGGCTTCCTGGCCAAACCGGTCCGGGCTCCGGCCCTGCGCGCGCTGATGACGCAGATGCTGCTGCGGCGTGGCTGAGGTTGAGCCCCTCTCCCACCGGGAGAGGGGTTGGGGTGAGGATCCGGGGCGCGCAGCGCAACGCAAGACCTCGTGCGCAGTTGGCTAGCCAATCCCCGCCATTGTCCTTGAGAGAGGAATCCCTGGCGGCCGTCCCCTCATCCGCCCCTGCGGGGCACCTTCTCCCGACGGGAGAAGGAAGAGCGCTGGCCCCTCTCCCACCGGGAGAAGGAAGAGCGTGGCCCCCTCTCCCGCCGGGAGAGGGGTTGGGGTGAGGGTCCGGGGCGCGCAGCGCCATGCAAGACCTCATGCGCAGTTGGCTAGCCAATCCCCGCCATCGCCCTTGAGAGATGCCTCCTTGGCGGCCGTACCCTCATCCGCCCCTGCGGGGCACCTTCTCCCGGCGGGAGAAGGAAGAGCGTGGCCCCTCTTCCACCGGGAAAGGGGTTGGGGTGAGGGCTGGCGGGCAGCAGGGCCTCTACCACTCGCGCGGGGCGATCAGCTCCTCGACGTCGGCGTCGGCGAAACCGTAGGCCTTGGCGATGTGCAGGAAGTCCACGCCGATGTTCTCGCGCGCGGAGGTCTCGATCTCGCTGTCGTGGGCCTCGAATTCCAGCGCCAGCTTGTTGAACTCCTCGGTGGCGGCGTGGGTCAGCCGGTACAGCGCCGGCAGATCCGCCGGTTCCTGCGCCTCGATCGCCTCGCACAACCGCAGCAGGATCTTCTGCCCCTTGCCGACCAGCGACGGGGGGAAGTAGTCGTCGTCCAGCATCTCCTGCAGGAACGGATAGTGGGCGGTCTGCTCGTTGCGGATGGTCGTGGTGGGCATGGTCCGGTGGTCTCCGCCCGCGGGGGGCGCGGGCATCGGCGCATAGCATCGCGTATCCGGGCGCCGCGGAAAACGCCCCGCCGGTGGCCCGGTTCAGGCCTCGCCTTCCGGCTCCAGCGCCTTCACCAGCACCGCTGCCTGGGTGCGGCTGTGGCATTCGAGCTTCTTCAGGATCGCGGTCACGTGAACCTTGACGGTGTTCTCGGCCAGGCCCAGTTCGTAGGCGATCTGTTTGTTGAGCAGGCCGTCGGCCAGGCACAGCAGCACCCGGAACTGCTGCGGGGTCAGTTGCGCCAGGCGCGCGGCCAGCTGCGCGTCGGCCTCCGAACGCGCCGCGGTCAGCGGCGGGAACCAGGTGCCGCCGTCGAGCACCGCGGCCACCGCGATGCCGATGGTCTCGGCGGGCGAGGACTTGGGAATGAAGCCGGCCGCGCCGAACTGCTGCGCGCGGCGGATCACCCGCGGGTGGTCGTTGGAGGAAATCACCACCACCGGCACGTCCGGGCGCTCGCCGCGTACGTGCAGCAGGGCCGAGAAACCGCGGGCGCCGGGCATGGCCAGGTCCAGCAGGATCAGGTCGGCATCGGCCTGGGCGGCCAGCGCGGCGTCCAGGGTGGCAGCGCTGGCCGCCTCCACCACCAGGGCGCGCGGCAAGGCCTGGCGCAGCGCGTGCAGCACGGCGGCGCGGAACAGCGGGTGGTCGTCGGCGACCAGGATCGTCGGGGCATCCATGGGCGTGAGGCAGCTGGCATGACGCCGCAACGCGGCATCGGGTGGGCGCGGACAGCGCAGGACATGCAGTGTACGTGTGGTGCGGATGGATGCCGAGCGTGCGCCCGCTCTGGCGGAGGGTGGCGCGCCAGCACAAGCCTGCCGGATCTTGTCGTCGGCGCGCGCCACGCGACACAGCCCTGCACGATCCGCACCAGACAATCGCCCAGCCCCCCACCCCACCCGCCACCACCCGCAGCAGGCACTGGCTGCCGCGCATTCAAGGCCAGCCCCACCATGGCCGATAACACGGCGTGACCGTCTCGCTCTCCAACCTGCTGGGCCGCCTGCCGCTGGCCGCGTCCTGCCTCACCCTGTGCCTGGCGCTGGCCCCGGCTGCGTCCGCGTCGGCGGCCGTGACCGTCAACGACGACGACCTCCCCAGCAGCCTGGAACACTTCGGCCTGGACGACGGTTTGTCGCAGCTGTCGATCAACGCCCTGCAGAGCGACGACCAGGGCTTCCTGTGGGTGGGCACGCAGGAAGGCCTGAACCGCTTCGATGGACACCTGTTCCGTACCTACCGGCGCGAACTCGGCAGCGATAGCCAACAGAGCCTGCTCAGCAGCAGCATCGACAGCATCGGCTTCGAGCCGCGCGGCACCCGCCTGTGGCTGGGCACCAACGATGCCGGCCTGGAAGTGATCGAACTGGCCACCTGGCAACACCACCGCCTCGACGCCAAGCAGGGGCTCTCGCACAACCGCGTCACCCAGATCCTGATCGATCCGCAGGGCGGCGCGTGGCTGGGCACCGAACGCGGCATGGACCGGGTCGAGTCCGACCTGCAACGGGCGCGGCTGCTGGGCGGCGATGCGCCGGTGGTGGGCCTGACCTGGATGCCGGACGGCAAACAGCCGGTAGCGCTGGACCGGCAATGCCGCCTGTGGCGGCTGGGCCGCGAGGCGCGCGAGGAGTTGCCGGCACCGCGTGGCATCGACGAATGCGTGGGCCTGCAATCCGGGCCGGAGGGGCTGTGGCTGGCCTCGGCGCGCGGCGGGCTGTTCCAGCTCGATGCGCGGGGCACGGTGCGGGCGCACTGGACGCCGGCGCAACTGCTCACCGGCGGCAGCGACCTCAGCGCGCTGATCCGGCTGCACGACGGCCGCGTGCTGGTCGGCACCACCAATGCCACGGTGACGCAACTGGACAGCGCGCGGCATGCGCCGCAGCGGTTGAGCTTCGACATACCGCCGAACAGCGCGATCATCCGTTTCTACCAGGCACCCGACGGCACCTGGTGGATCGGCACCTACACCGCCGGGCTGTACCGGGTACGGCCATTGTCGGCGGTGATCCGCAACGACGAAGAGCGCATCAGCGACATCCGCGACTGGCCCAGCAGCAGCGTGCGCAGCATCTGGCGCGACGGCGAGCGCATGCTGATCGGGACCGACCAGGGCCTGCTGCTGCGCGACGGCAGCCGCGCCGCCTCGCATCTGATACCGGGACTGGCCAGCCAGGCGATCCGCAGCATCGCCGCCGACCGCGACGGCTGGTGGCTGGGTACGCGCCAGGGGCTGTGGCGTCTGGACCGGGGCGGCGCGCTGCGGCGCCTGGGCGGCCTGGCCGACGAGCACATCAACGATCTGCTGCTGGAAGGCGACACGCTGTGGGTCGCCACCCGCCGCGGCCTGACCCGCGTGGTCGGCGGACGCGTGCACAACGATCCGCGCTGGGCGCCGCTGAACGGGCACACCCTGACCCGGATCTACCGCGGCAGCGACGACACCTTGTGGATCGGCTGCAACGATTGCGGCCTGTGGCGCATGCGCAGCGGCCGTCCCGCCGAACCGTACCGCCCGCGTGGCAGCACCTTGTACGCCTCGGTCTGGTCGCTGTACGAACGCGACGGCGTGCTGTGGGTGGGCACCTTCTCCGGCGGGCTGTACCGCATCGACCTCAAGCGCGACGTGGCACTGCGCTACAGCGACCGCGAAGGGCTCAGCAGCAACGTGATCTACACCATCCTGCCGGACCCGCAGGGGCGGCTCTGGCTGAGCACCAACAACGGCCTGAGCGTGCTCGATCCGCGCACCCGCATCGTGCAGAGCCTGGGCCGCCGCGACGGCCTGCAGAACCAGGAATACAACAGCGGCCGCGGCTACCGCGACGCGCACGGCCTGCTGTACTTCGGCGGCACCCAGGGCGTGGACGTGATCGACCCCACGCGCCTGCCGCTGCGCAGCCCGCAGGCGCGCGCGGTGCTCACCGACCTGCGCATCCTCAATGCCGGCGAGGACCGCAACGGCGGCCAGAACCAGGCCGAGAGCGACGTGGTCTATGCGCAGCGCATCGCCCTGGACCACCGCGACAACGTGTTCACCATCGGCATGACCGCGATCGACTTCGCTGCGCCGGGGACTGCACGCCTGCGCTATCGCGTCGACGGGCTGCAGAAGGGCTGGGTGTACCCGCAGACCGCGCACAGCGACTTCTCGGTCAGCCACCTGCCGCCGGATCGCTACACGCTGGTGGTGGAAGCGGCCGGCCGCGACGGCCAGTTCGGCGCCGCGCGACGGCTGCAGATCGAGGTGCTGCCGCCGCCCTGGCGGCATCCGCTGGCCTACGCCGCCTACGTGTTGCTGGGGCTGGCGCTGCTCGGTCTGGCATTGCATCGGGTTCGACGCACCGTCAACCGCGAACGCGACATGGTGGAGCTGCTGAACCTGACCGTGGCCGAGCGCACCCGCCAGCTCGAACGCGCCAATCAGCAACTTTTGCAGAGCAACGCGCGCTTGCAGGCGGCCACGCGGCTGGATCCGCTGACCCAGGTCGCCAACCGCCGCGAGCTGCAGGACTGGCTGGCCCGCGAATGCCCCGTCCTGCTGGCGGCGCTGGACGACGGCAGCAGCGCCGATGCGCTGTACTTCTTCATGATCGACGTGGACAACTTCAAGCGCATCAACGACGACTACGGCCACCAGGCCGGCGACGCCGCACTGGTGCACTGCGCCGATCGCCTGCGCGGGCTGTGCGGCGAGCGCGATTTGCTGGTGCGCTGGGGCGGCGAGGAGTTCCTGCTGGTCACGCGCCTGCCGCGCGAGGACGCCGCAAGTGCCTTGGCCGAACGCCTGCGCGCGGCGGTGGCCACGCAGCGCTTCGCCCTGGCCGAGCGCGACCTGACGCTGACCTGTTCGATCGGCTTCGCGCCCTGGCCGTTCGTCGCCGCATGGCCGGCGCTGGGCGACTGGGAACAAAGCGTGGGCCTGGCCGACCGCTGCCTCTACGCCGCCAAGGGCGCCGGCAAGGACGCCTGGGTCGGGCTGGCACCCGGCGCAGCACCGGACCGGCCGCGCCTGCACGCGCTGCTGGCCGGCGGCGCGCCGGAGGAACTGGGCGACAGCGTGCGCGTGCTGTGTTCGCCCGGGCGCCAGCCGCGCTTCGCGCGCTGAGCGCCGGCGCCCTAGGGCGTGTCACCCATTCCCGAGTATGCCGCGTTGGGTCTGGCAGGCGCGCTGCCGGCGTTGCGTGGCGCAGCGCCTGACTGGCCGTCAGGTCAAGCCGCGCGGCGCCGGTAGCGCGCCTGCCAGACCCAACCCGAAGGGCCGCGGTTGCGCGCGCCCGTGGTCGCGTCATCGCTCGGGCGTGGACGCACGTCCACGTCCTCGCTCTCCTTGCCACAGGCACGCGCAACCGCGGCGCGGCATGCTCGGGGAGGGGTGACACGACCTAGCTCAGCGCGGCGGCGCCTGCTGCATGCTGCTGCGCCAGGCGTCCAGGAACTGTCGCCGCTTCAGCGCATCCAGGTACACCAGCAGGCCGGGACCCAGCGCGATCGGGCGGAACGCCGCGGCCGCGGCCGGCCCACCCTGCACCGCCCTGCCCGGCTGCGACAGGATCGGCTGCAGCCGCGCCTCGCGCGACAGCACCTGTTGCCCGCGCGGCGACAGCAGGTAATCCAGGAAGCGGCGCGCCTCGGCCGCATGCGGGCTGTCGCGCGGGATCACCGCGGTGCGCAGCGCGACCAGGGTGTAATCCTCCGGCTGCACGATCGCCAGCGGCGCGCCGGCATCGATGCGCGCCTGCGCATACGAGCCCAGCACGTTGTAGGCCAGCAGCAGCTCGCCACGCGCGACCTTGTCCAACAGCACGCCGGTGCGCTCTTCCAGCACCACCTGGTTGTCGCCCATCGCCGCCAGCAGCGCGCCGGCCATGCTGCCGAGCTGACTGTCCTGGGTCGCGAACAGGTAGCCCACGCCGCTGCGTTCCACATCGTAGGTGCCGATGCGCCCGCGCAGCGGCATGCCCGGCGCGCGTAGCAGCTCCAGCAGCCGGCGGCGGGTGCGCGGCACCTGCGCGGCCGGCAGCCGCGCGGTGTTGTAGACGATCGCCACCGGCTCGTAGCTGATGCCGAACAGCTCGTGCCGCCATTGCGCCCAGGCCGGCAGCGCCTCGGTCTGCGGCGAGCGGTGGGCCAGCGCGTGGCCGTCGTTCACCAGCTTGGTCTGCAGGTCCATGCTGGCGCTGATCAGCAGATCGGCGCAGCGCGGGCCGGAGCCAGGATGCAGATAGCGTTGGTAGATGTCCCAGGCGATCGCGTCCTGGTACAGCACCTCGGTCTGCGGATGCAGGCGCTGGTAATCGCCGATCACCGCGGCGAACACCTCGATGTCGGTCGAGCCCTGGATGCACAGTTGCGCGGTGGCGGCGCCTTGTGCCGGGAAGCGACGCACGTCGCCGGGCGCGGCCAGCGCGCTGCCGGCGAGCAGCACGGTCAGCAGCAGCGGCAGACGGCGCAGCAGCATGGATAGGCTCATGGATGCAACCTCGGCAGATGCAGGCTGGCGATCAGGCCACCACCCACGCGGTTGGACAGATCGATGCGCCCGCCATGGGCTTCGACCACGCGCTTGACGATCGCCAGGCCCAGCCCGGCGCCGCCGGCGGCCGCGCCCTCGCCGCGCACGAAGCGCTCGAACACGCGCTCGGCCTCGGCCGCGGCGATGCCCGGGCCGTGGTCGGCCACGGTCACCACGCAATCGTGCGCGCTGCAGGTCAGCGCCACCTGCAGCGCGCCGTCGCCGCCGTACTTGCAGGCGTTGTCGATCAGGTTCTTGATCGCCTCGCGCAACAGCAGCGCATCGCCGCGCACCAGCGCCGGTTCGCTGGCGATGGCCAGTTGCACGCGCGGCCGCGGCGAAGCTTGCGGCACGGCCTCGTGCAGCGCCTGATGCAGCACTTCGGCCAGGTCGACGCTGGCGTAGCGCTGCAGGTTCGAACGATGGATCACGCTGGCGTCGCTGAGCAACTGGTTGAGCAGGCGGCTCATGTGCGTGGCGTTGCGCTCGATCGCCTCCAGGCTGCGGCGCATCTCGTGCGGATCGTCCTCGTCCAGCGCCAGTTGCGCCTGCGCGCGCAATGCCGCCAGCGGCGTGCGCATCTGGTGCGCGGCCTCGGCCATGAAGGCGCGCAAGGTCTCGTTGCTGCCGGCCAGGCGCGCCATGAAGCGGTTCAGCGCCGCCACCATCTGCTGCATCTCCTGCGGCGCGGTCGCGGCCACCGGCTTGAGCTCGGACGGTTCGCGCCGCGACAGTTCGCGCTCCAGCGTGCGCAGCGGCCGCAGCGCGCGCGACACGCCCAGCCACACCAGCGCCAGGGCCAGCAGCGACAACAGCGCGATGGCGACCAGTGCGTGCAGCACCACGTCCTGCGCCAGCGCCTCACGCGCGCGCCGGGTCTGCCCCACCTGCACCCACACCTGGTCCTGCGCCGCCGCCGAGGACACCCGCCGCGACACCACCGCAAAGCGCACCGGCTCGCCGCTGTAGATCGCGTCGAACAGGCGCGGCGGCGCGCTGGCGCGCGGCAGCGACGGCGCCGCCGGCAGGTCGTCGTAGCCAGTGATGGTGCGCCCGCGCGCGTCGAACACGCGGTAGAACACCCGGTCCTCCGGCGCCATCGCCAGCAGGTCCAGCGACGCATACGGCAGGTCCACCTGCCATTGGCCGCCGGCCAGCGCCACCGAATCGACGATGGACAGCGCCGAGGACACCAGCAGGTGGTCATAGGAGCGATTGGCGGCACGCTGGCCGTAGTCGCGCGCGACGAAGAACAGCGCCACCGCGCCGAGCAGCGACAGCGCGCCCAGGTAGCGCAGCAGCGTGCGCCGGATCGATGGCGCCGGCGGCGCGGCCTCAGCCATCGGCGTCCGCCGCCGGATCCGGCGGCGTCGCCGCCGCCTCCAGCTTGTAGCCGACGCCGCGCACGGTGACGATGCGCAGCGGCGCGTCGGCCAGTTTCTTGCGCAAGCGCCCGACGTACAGCTCGATCGCGTTCGGCCCGGCCTCGTCGTCGAAGCCGAACAGGCCGTTGCCGATCTCGTCCTTGCCCACCACTTGGCCGATCCGGCCGATCAGGATCTCCAGCAGGCGGTACTCGCGATTGGGCAACTCGATCGGCGTGCCGTCCAGGCTGACGCTGTGCGCGGCGTTGTCGAAGGCGAAACCGCCGAGCTGCACCACCTCGCTGGCCTGGCCGCGATTGCGCCGCAGCAACACCCGGCAGCGCGCCTCGAACTCGCGGAAATCGAACGGCTTGCCCAGGTAATCGTCTGCGCCCACGTCCAGCGCCTGCACGCGGTCCTCGATCCCGTCGCGCGCGGTCAGCATCAGCACCGGCGTGGTATCGCCGCGCTCGCGCAGGCCAGCCAGCACGCGCAACCCATCCAGCCCCGGCAGGCCGATGTCCAGCACCACCAGATCGAAACGCTGATAGCGCAACACCCCGGCCGCACTCAAGCCATCGCGCTGCCAATCCACCGCATGCCCGCTGCGGCGCATGCGCCGCACGATCGCATCGGCGAGATCGGCGTTGTCTTCTACCAGGAGCAGGCGCATGTGTCGGGATTCGGGAATGGGGATTGGGGATTCGCAAAAGCGGCCCCGCGCACGCCGGATGCTAACGCGCTTGTGGCAAAGCAGACAGACGCAGTGCGCTGTTGCCCATCCCGAATCCCCAATCCCCAATCCCGGCCCCACCGACAGGTCGATGACAGCTACGTCCGACTAGGCTGCGTCCATGCCGGTCCGCGGCCGTTGCGGGCGGACCGATCCAATCGCTGCGACACGCACCTGGGAGGGGACGTGGAACTGAAGACTCTGACATGGGGCAGCGCCTGCGCGCTGCTGTGCCTGGCCGGATCGGCGCGCGCCGCCGCGGATGAGGACGGCCCGGTGACCGCAGAATTCGGCGGACGCCTGCACTGGGATTTCGCCCACTTCGACAACGACCAGCGCGGCACGCCCAATCCCGACGATACCGAGATCCGCCGCCTGTGGCTGGACGTGTCCGGCAAGTTTTTCGGCTTCGGCTACAAGGTCGAGGGCGATTTCGCCGGGCTGCAGGACGATTTCAACGGCAAGGGCATCGAGGCCAAGGACGTGTACATCACCCGCACGTTCGGCGCCGGCATGCTGACCGTGGGCCAGTTCAAGCAGTACTTCACGCTCGACGACCGCACCGGCTCCAACTTCGGCCAGTTCCTGGAGCGCAGCGGCGCGGCCAGCACGCTGGCGCCGCTGTACCGCAAGGCGGTGTCGTGGCAGGCCGCGGGCACCGATACGACCTGGGCCGCCAGCGTCTACAGCCTGCAGAGCATCGACGTCTCCAACGTCCGTGGGCACGCGTTCGGCGGCCGAGGCACGTGGGCGCCGGGCGCGCGCGACGGCGACGTGCTGCACCTGGGCCTGTCGCTGGCGCACGAGCACTACGACCATCCCGGTGCCGGCGGCGCGCCGGCGCTGAGCATCCGTCCGCGCCCGGCCGGGCATCTGTCCGACGACAGCCGCGTCACCCTGGCACGCTTCGCCGACGGCCGCGACACCGACGTGGACAAGTGGTCGCTGGAGTACGCGCAGGTGCGCGGGCCGTTGTCGTGGCAGGGCGAGTTCAGCGGCGGTGCGTTCGACGACGGCGCGCAGCGCGCCGACGTGATGTCCGCCTACGGCTTCGTCAGTTGGTTCGCCACCGGCGAATCGCGCCGCTACGACCGCAAGACCGGGCGTTTCACCCGCATCAAGCAGGTCAATCACACGTACGGCGCGTTCGAACTGGCGCTGCGCTACGACCGCATGTGGGGCGAGCAGCACCGCGATGGGCAACCGGATCTGCTCGACGCCTCCACCGCCTCGTGGACGCTGGCCGGCAACTGGTACCTCAAGCCGAACCTGCGGCTGATGCTCAACCTGATCGACAGCCGCAATCGCGATCACCTGGCCGGGGTGACGCTGGACCACACGCGGGCGATTACGGGGCGGTTTCAGTATGACTTCTGAAAGCCGGGACCCGGGACCGGGGACCCGGAAAAGCGCGACTGCGCGATCTGAGGCTTTACCGACTTGCGTTCTCCGGGTCCCGGGTTCCCGGTCCCGGGTCCCGGCTTCTCCACCCTGCACCTTTTAGGAACCTCTCCCCATGCTGACCGCGCTCGGTTTCGGAATGGTCATTACCTTCATGTACCTGATCATGAGCAAGCGGCTGTCGCCGCTGGTCGCGCTGATCATCGTGCCGATCGTGTTCGCGCTGGCGGGTGGGTTCGGCACCGGCATCAACGAGATGATGCTCGAGGGGATCAAGAAGATCGCGCCCACCGGCGTCATGCTGATGTTCGCGATCCTGTACTTCGGGGTGATGATCGACGCCGGCCTGTTCGATCCGCTGGTGCGGCGCATCCTGCGCCTGGTCAAGGGCGACCCGATGAAGATCGTGGTCGGCACCGCGGTGCTGGCGCTGCTGATCTCGCTCGACGGCGACGGTTCCACCACCTACATGATCACCGTCTCGGCGATGCTGCCGCTGTACCGCCGCCTGGGCATGAACGCATTGAACATGACCTGCGTGACCATCCTCGCCGGCGGGGTGATGAACCTGACGCCGTGGGGCGGCCCGACCGCGCGCGCGGCCACCGCCCTGCACGTGGACCCGGCCGACGTGTTCGTGCCGCTGGTGCCGGCGATGGCGCTGGCGATCGCCGGCATCCTGGTGCTGGCCTGGTACCTGGGCATGAAGGAGCGGCGCCGGCTCGGCGTGGTGACGCTGCCCGGCGATGCCTGGATGGACGGCAGCGTCGCCGACGACGGCGAGGCGCTGCCCACCGTGGAAGACGCCGAGGACATCAAGCGGCCGCGGCTGCTGTGGGTGAACCTGGCGCTGACCCTGGCGCTGATGGCGGCGCTGGTGATCGGCGTGCTGCCGATGCCGGTGCTGTTCATGATCGGCTTCGCCCTGGCCCTGCTGATCAACTACCCGAACCTGGCCGAGCAGCGCCGCCGCCTGGTCAACCATGCCGGCAACGTGCTGTCGGTGGTGTCGCTGATCTTCGCCGCCGGCGTGTTCACCGGCATCCTCTCCAACACCGGCATGGTCGAGGCGATGTCGCGCAGTTTCCTGGCGGTGATCCCCGACGCCTGGGGCCCGTACCTGGCGGTGATCACTGCGCTGGCGAGCATGCCCTTCACCTTCTTCATGTCCAACGACGCCTTCTACTTCGGCGTGCTGCCGATCCTGTCAGAGGCCGCCAGCCACTACGGCATCACCCCGGTGGAAATGGCCCGCGCCTCGCTGGCCGGGCAGCCGGTACACCTGCTCAGCCCGCTGGTGCCGTCCACCTACCTGCTGGTCGGCCTGGCCAAGGTCGACTTCGCCGACCACCAGCGCTTCACCCTGAAGTGGGCGGTGTTGATTTCGCTGCTGCTGATGGCGGGCAGCCTGCTGTTCGCGCTGTATCCGTTGGCGCGATGAAGCCGGGACCCGGGACCCGGGACCCGGGACCCGGAAAAGCGTAACGCCACGATCTGAAGCTTTACCGACTTCCGTTCTCCGGGTCCCGGGTCCCGGGTCCCGGCTCCCCACCACCAAGGAACTCACACATGACCCTCCGCATCGCCTACGTCACCAGCGGCATGGGCAGCATCGGTACCGCGATCTGCCAGAAGTTGGCGCGCAACGGCCATACCGTGGTCGCCGGTTGCGGGCCGGACTCGCCGCGCAAGTCGGCGTGGCTGCGCGAGCAGCGCGAGCTCGGGTTCGACTTCATCGCCTCCGAAGGCAACGCCACCGACTGGGATTCCACCGTGGCCGCGTTCGCCAAGGTCAAGGCCGAGGTCGGCGAGATCGACGTGCTGGTCAACAACGCCGGCGGCAGCCGCGACATGCTGTTCCGGCAGATGGGCCGCGAGGATTGGCAGGCGGTGATCGCCAGCAATCTGCATGCGCTGTTCAACATCACCAAGCAGGTGGTGGACGGCATGACCACGCGCGGCTGGGGCCGCATCGTCAACATCGGCGCGGTCAGCGCGCAGAAGGGCCAGATCGGCCAGATCAACTACGCCACCGCCAAGGCGGCGATGCAGGGCTTCAGCCGCGCGCTGGCGCAGGAAGTGGCCTCGCGCGGGGTCACCGTCAACACCGTCTCGCCCGGCTACATCGCCAGCGCGGCGATCAGCGGCTTCCCGCCGGACGTGCTCGACCGCCTGGCCAGCTCGGTGCCGCTGCGGCGGCTCGGCAAGCCCGAGGAGGTGGCCGCGCTGTGCGCCTGGCTGGCTTCCGACGAGGCCGCCTACGTCACCGGCGCGGACTACGCGGTCAACGGCGGCCTGCACATGGCCTAGGGCACACCCTCGCCCTCCCACAGATGATGCGCCTCGGTTGCGCGTGCATACAGCGGGGAAGCACGAGGGCGGGACGTGCATCCAGGCCCGCGCAGTGACACGGCGACGCGTCCGCGCGCGCGCCCATTCTGATTGGATCTGGCCGGCACGCCGCGGCGTACGCGGGGAGGTACGGCGTACCCTGCTACTGTGGCAGCGATGCGGCCGCGGCACGCAAAGCGCCGCGACACCTGCCTGGCATACACTGCCGGTTCCGCTTCGTCCGTCGCGCCCGCTCCGCATGCCCGAAAAACCCGAACCCGGCGCGCCCGCCGCGCGCCTGCAGATGGCCGACATCGCGCGCATGGCCGGCGTCTCCGAATCCACGGTGTCGCGCGCGCTGGCCGACAATCCCGTGGTTGCCGAACGCACCCGCGCCTACATCAAGCAGCTCGCCCGCGATGCCGGCTACCGGGTCGATCCGGTGGCGCGCAGCCTGCGTTCGCGCCGCTCCAACATCGTCTGCGTGGCCGTGCCGCTGATGCACGCGCACGAACAGCCGCTGTCGGACCCGTTCATGATGACCATGCTGGCGCTGCTCGCCGACGCGCTGACCGCGCGCGGCTACAGCATGCTGCTGTCCAAGCTGGACCAGCACCAGGACCACTGGGTCGAGGACCTGGCGCACAACAGCCGCGCCGACGGCGTCATCATGCTCGGCCAGAGCCACGAGCACGCCTCGCTCGACGCCGCCGCACGCGGCGGCCTGCCGATGCTGGTGTGGGGCAGCCGCATCGACGGCCAGGCCTATGCCAGCGTCGGCAGCGACAACCTGCGCGGCGGCGAACTGGCCACTGCGCACCTGATCGAGCACGGCCGCCGGCGCATCGCCTTCCTCGGCGACGAACAGCTACCGGAAGTGGCGCCGCGCTTCGCCGGCTATCGGCGCATGCTCGAGACGCACGGCCTGGCGTTCGACCCGCGGCTGCACGCGCGCAGCCATTTCCTCAGCGAGGACGCCTACCGCCTGACTCGGGCGATGCTGAAGAAGACCGACCCGCCGGACGCGGTGTTCGCCGCCTCCGACGTGATCGCACTGGGCGCGATCCGCGCCCTGATCGAAGCCGGCCACCGCGTGCCGCAGGACATCGCCCTGGTCGGCTTCGACGACATCCCCCTGGCCGCCTACAGCCAGCCACCACTGACCACCGTGCGCCAGGACCTGGCGCACGCCGCCACCCTGCTGGTGGACGGCGTGCTGAACCTGATCGCCGGCGTGCCGGTGGACTCGGTGGAGCTGCCGGTGAGTCTGGTGGTGCGGGAATCTGCTTGAAGCCGGGACCCGGGACCGGGGACCCGGAAAAGCACGACACTCCGAACTGAGAACTTCCGTTCTCCAGACGCAGGAAAAGCCAAAGCACCGCGATCCGAAGCTTTACCGACTTCCGTTCTCCGGGTCCCCGGTCCCGGGCCCCGGGTCCCGGCTCCTCACCAACCCCATCGCCACCGCCGCCAACAGCATCAGCGCGCCGGCCAGGCGGATCACGTTGCGCGGGTCGCCCTGCAGCAGGCGGTCGTAGTACAGCGGCAAAGTCACGATCTGGATCAGCATCGGCAGCACGATGAACAGGTTGAACAGGCCCATGTACACGCCGGTGCGTTCGGGCGGGATGCTGTTGGCCAGCATCAGGTAGGGATTGCCCATCATGCTGGCCCAGGCCAGGCCGATACCGATCATCGGCAGCAGCAACAGCCAGCGGTCGTGGATCGACGGCAACACGCACATGCCGACGCCGGCGGCGACCAGGCAGGCGGCGTGCGTCGCCTTGGGGCCGAACTTACGCGCCACCGGCACCATCGCGAACGCGGCCAGGAAGGCGACGAAGTTGTAGAAGCCGCCGATCTGCCCGTTGACCAGGCCGGCCTCGCGGAAGCCGTGCGAATCGGCCACGGTTGTGCCGAACAGGGTGGTGGACAGCGACAGCACGATGTACTGCCAGTAGCAGAACATCGCATACCACTGGAACAGCATCACCGGCGCCATCTGCCGCATCGTCGGCGGCATCTGCCGCACGGCGTCGACGATCTCGCGCAGCGTCGCCAGCGGCCCGACCGCGGCGCTGCGCAAGCGTTGCAGCTGCGCCGGCGGCAGCACCGGCTCGCGCACGCTGCACGCGGTGAGCAGGATCGAGGCGGCGGAGAACCCCGCGCCGATCGCGAACGCGGCGATGGTGACGTAGGGAATGTGGTGGTCGTTGGCCGCGTCCTGGTTCATGCCCAGCCATACCAATAGCGGTGGGGTGACATAGGCCAGGGTCTGGCCGAGGCCGGTGAACGCGCTCTGGGTCAGGTAACCCAGGGGCCGCTGCGGCGGCGCCAGCACGTCGCTGACCAGCGCGCGGTACGGCTCCATCGCCACGTTGTTGGCCGCATCCAGCATCCACAGCAGCGCCACCGCCATCCACAGCGCCACGCTGAAGGGCATGGTCAGCAGGCACAGGCTGCAGACCAGCGCGCCCACCACCATGTACGGCATGCGCCGGCCCCAGCGGGTCACGGTGCGGTCGCTGAGCACGCCCACCACCGGTTGCAGCACCAGCCCGGTGATCGGGCCGGCGAGCCACAGATACGGCAGGTCTGCGTGGTCGGCGCCCAGGTAGTTGTAGATCGGGCTCATGTTGCTCTGCTGCAGCCCGAAGCTGTACTGCACGCCGAAGAAACCGGCGTTGAGCGCCAGCACGCGCGAGAGCGGAAGCAGGGGACGATCGGAGCGCATCAGCATCGGCATCGGCCTGGACGGAGCGGGCACACGGGAGGCGTGCCGTAGCGGCGGAGCGGAGTGTGGCCGCGCCTGCAATCGTTTGTAACGCTGCGTTGCACCATGCAGAATGCCTCGATTTCTCAACGTAAAGGTGAGCGCGAGCGCCACGGGCTGATTTGCTGCACTGCAAATTGCAATCGATTGTGGACAGCCTTATCTGTAGCCCGCCGCACCCACCGTCCGCGCCGCGCCCTGCCCACTCCGGCGGCGGCGCGCCGCCACCTACTGCACCACTCGCTTCGGGAGAGACAGCGATGCACCACCCTTCGATCCGCCTGCAGACCCTGGCCCTGGCCGTCGCCGCGGCGCTGGCCGCACCGGCTGCGCTCGCGCAGCAGGCCACGCCCGCCACTGCCGACGCCCCGGCGGCGCAGGGCGACGTGGTCAGCCTGGACTCGGTGTTCGTCACCGGTACCGCCACGCCCAAGAGCAAGCTCAAGTCCAGCGTGTCGGTGAGCACCGTCGGCGCCGAGGCGATCGAGCAGTCGGCGCCGCGCAGCACCGCCGAGATCTTCCGCAACATTCCCGGCATCCGTTCCGAATCCACCGGCGGCGAAGGCAACGCCAACATCGCCGTGCGCGGCCTGCCGGTCGCCTCCGGCGGCGCCAAGTTCCTGCAATTGCAGGAAGACGGCCTGCCGGTGCTGGAGTTCGGCGACATCGCCTTCGGCAACGCCGACATCTTCCTGCGCGCCGACTACAGCCTGGAGCGCATCGAAGCGATCCGCGGCGGCTCGGCCTCCACCTTCGCCAGCAACTCCCCCGGCGGCATCATCAACTTCATCAGCAAGACCGGCGAGACCGCCGGCGGCAGCGTCGGCCTCACCCGCGGCCTGGGCGGCTACGACAACACCCGCCTGGACTTCGACTACGGCGCACCGTTCGCCGAGCACTGGCAGTTCAACGTCGGCGGCTTCTACCGCCGCGGCGATGGCGTGCGCGATGCCGGCTACACCACCGACAAGGGCGGCCAGCTCAAGGCCAACCTGACCCGGCTGTTCGACAACGGCTACGTGCGCGTCTACGCCAAGTACCTCAACGACCGCGCCGCCGGCTACCTGCCGGTGCCGACCCGGGTCAGCGGCAGCGACGGGTCGCCGCATTTCGGCAGCATCGACGGCTTCGATCCCGGCACCGACACGCTGTACAGCCCGTACTTCCGCAGCAGCGCCACCCTCGACGGCGGCAACAAGCCTTCGCGGGTGGAACTGGGCGACGGCATGCATCCGCTGTCGCGCGCCTTCGGCGCCGAAGCGCAATTCGATATCGGCGGCGGCTGGACCCTGACCGACAAGTTCCGCATCGCCGACACCTCCGGCCGCTTCGTCTCGCCGTTCCCGGCGCAGGTGGCCGATGCAAGCGCGCTGGCGGCGAGCATCGGCGGCGCCGGCGCCAGCCTGCGCTACGTCGACGGCCCCAACGCCGGCCAGACCTACAGCGGCCTGGCGCTGCGCACGCATCTGTTCAACGTGCACCTCAACGATTTGGGCAACGCAGTCAACGACCTCAGCCTGGCGCGCGACTTCGCGGCCACCAGCGGCGGCACGCTCAACCTCAAGGCCGGCTGGTACACCTCGCGGCAGACCATCGACGTGGACTGGACCTGGAACTCCTACGTGCAGTCGCTGGCGCACCGCCCGCGGCTGCTGAACGTGGTCGACGCCGGCGGCGGCCTGCTGTCGCAGGACGGCCTGTACGCCTACGGCGTGCCGTACTGGGGCCTGGACGTCACCCGCCATTACGACGTGCGTTACGACATCAACGCGCCGTACCTGGCGCTGAGCTGGGAGCAGGGCCCGCTGAGCGTGGACGGCAGCCTGCGCTACGACATGGGCCGCGCCCGCGGCAACACCGCCGGCGGCCTGTTGGCCAGCAACGTCGATGTCGACGGCGACGGCGTGATCGAGGCGCCCGAGCGCAGCGTGGCGACCATCGACTACGCCAACCCCAAGCCCGTGCGCTACGACTGGAACTACCTGTCGTACTCGTTCGGCGGCAACTACATGCTCAGCGACGATCTGGCCGCGTTCGCGCGCTACAGCCGCGGCGCCCGCGCCAACGCCGACCGCCTGCTGTTCGGCGTGGTCCGCGCCGATGGCTCGGTGTCTTCCAACGAAGCGGTGAACTTCGTCAAGCAGCTCGAAGGCGGCCTGAAGTGGCGCAGCGGCGGGCTGAGCGTGTTCGCCACCGCCTTCGCCGCGCGTACCCAGGAGCAGAACTACGAAGCCACCACCCAGCGCTTCTTCGACCGCACCTACAAGGCGCACGGCCTGGAACTGGAAGCCGCATACCGCACCGGCGGCTTCAACCTCAACGGCGGCCTGACCTGGACCGACGCCACCATCGACAAGGACCAGATCACCCCGGCCAATGCCGGCAACACCCCGCGTCGGCAGGCGCGCTTCGTGTGGCAACTGACCCCCAGCTACCGCGGCGAGCGCTACACCGTGGGCCTCAACGCGATCGGCACCACCTCGGCCTACACCCAGGACAGCAACCAGCTGAAGATGCCCGGCTACACCCAGGTCAACCTGTTCGGCGATTACCGCATCACCGATGCGCTGACCGTCTCGCTCAACGTCAACAACCTGTTCAACACCTTCGGCCTGACCGAAGCCGAGGAGGCCTCGATCGCCGATGCGTCCTCCGGCGTGATCCGCGCGCGCTCGATTCCGGGCCGCACCTCCAGCATCAGCCTGCGCTACGACTTCTGACGAGGACCGCACATCCGCGCCCCGCTCTCCGGGGCGCGGCCAAGCCCCCCCATGACCGCACCCGCTCCTTCCGCACTGTCCGCGCTCGCCCACACCCTGTGGCAGGCGCATCTGCAACCGGACACCGCCGCCGCACTGCTGCCGCGCCTGCAGCGCCACGGCGAACGCCTGCTGGCCCCATTGCACACGCTGTACGGCGCGCATCCGGCGTTCGCGCAGTGGCTGCCGCAGTGGCTGACGCAACTGGCCGCCGCGGCCAATGCGCGGCCGCCGGCGCTGCGCCAGCTCGATGCCGAGCGCGCGCCCGACTGGTTCGCGACGCCGGCGATGCTCGGCTACAGCGCCTACGTCGACCGCTTCGCCGGCACGTTGCACGGCGTCGGCGAACGCGTGCCCTACCTTCAGGAACTGGGCGTGCGCTACCTGCACCTGCTGCCGTTCCTGCGTGCGCGCGACGGCGACAACGACGGCGGCTTCGCGGTCAGCGACTACGGCCAGGTCGAACCACGGCTCGGCGACACCGCCGACCTGGCGGCGCTGACCGCACGCCTGCGCGCGGCCGGGATCAGCCTATGCGCCGACTTCGTGCTCAACCACACCGCCGACGACCACCCCTGGGCGCTGGCGGCCAAGCGCGGCGATGCGGGGTATCTGGACTACTACCACCACTTCCGCGACCGCAGCACGCCGGATGCCTATGAACGTACCCTGGGCCAGGTGTTCCCGCACACCGCGCCCGGCAACTTCACCTGGGTGGAGGAGGCCGACGCCTGGCTGTGGACCACGTTCTATCCCTACCAGTGGGACCTGGACTGGAGCAATCCGGCGGTGTTCGGCGAGATGGCGCTGGCGCTGCTGCACCTGGCCAACATGGGCGTGGAGGTGTTCCGCCTGGATTCCACCGCCTACCTGTGGAAGCGCCCCGGCACCGACTGCATGAACCAGCCGGAGGCGCACACGATCCTGCAGGCGCTGCGCGCGCTCACCGACATCCTGGCGCCGGCGGTGCTGCTGAAGGCCGAGGCGATCGTGCCGATGGCGCAGTTGCCGCCCTACTTCGGCGAAGGCACCGCGCGCGGCCACGAATGCCACCTGGCCTACCACAGCACGCTGATGGCGGCCGGGTGGGTGGCGCTGGCCGAGCAGCGCGGCGACATCGTGCAGGCGGCGATCGCGCACACGCCGGCGCTGCCGCCGGCCTGCGGCTGGCTCAGCTACGTGCGCTGCCACGACGACATCGGCTGGAACGTGCTGCAGCGCGAAGCCGCCGGCGGCGATGGCGTCGCCCCGTTTGCGCTGGCACGCACCGCCCAGTTCTACGCCGGCCGTACGGCGGACAGCTACGCGCGTGGCGAAGCGTTCCAGAGCAGCGGCGATGGCGTGCACGGCAGCAACGGCATGAGCGCGGCACTCACCGGCATCGCCGCCGCGCTGGACGCGCACGACGCCGACGCGCTGGAACTGGGCGTGCGCCGCCTGCTGCTGCTGTACGCCGTGGCGCTGGCGATGCCGGGCATCCCACTGCTGTACATGGGCGACGAACTGGCCCTGGGCAACGACGAGGACTATCGCCAAGACCCACTACGCCGCCACGAAGGCCGCTGGCTGCATCGCCCGGTCATGGATTGGTCGCGCGCGGCGCAGTGCCACGACCGCGGCGCGCTTGCCGGCCAGGTCTACACCCGCCTGCGCCACCTGATCGCTGCGCGCGCGGCTACCGCCGCGCTGGCCGCCGACCAGCCGCTGCGCGCGGTGCCGCTGGGCGATCCGGCCCTGCTCGGCCTGGCGCGCGGCGATGCATTCGTGGCGGCCTACAACTTCAGTGCGCATCCGATGGCAGTGGATGTCACCGATGCACTTGGAGAAGGTGACTGGCAAGTCATCGCCGATGGCAGCAACGATCCGGCAACGCTGGTGCATTGGGATGGCATCCTGCCCGCGTATGGCCTGCGTTGGTGGCGGCGCGACTGAGCCGGAAACAGCAGTGGCGTCTATAAGCGCCGGTGCTGTACAGCTGCGCTTGCGAGTGCGTGCAGTCGGGACTGAAGTCCCTCCCACAGGCGCGCTCCCTGGCTGGCACGCAATGGCACATCTATGCCTCGTAGGAACGGCTTCAGCCGCGACCAGCGTCAATGGGAACGCCCGTCGCGGCTGAAGCCGCTCCTACGGATGACGGAGCAAGGGTGGCTCCAGTGCAGCGCGACAATGTCGGCTGTCAAAGCGAACTAGACCGCTTCGCCATCACCAGCAACCGAAACATCCACCAGACCATGATGGCAAGTCGCTCTTGCCATCATCGCGATCGGCGAGCCCTTACTTCCCGCGCAGCATTCCCAGCAACGCCTCTGCCGCCGCCTCGGACGAGGCCGGGTTCTGCCCGGTCACCAAGCGGCCATCCTCGACCACGTGCACGCCCCAGTCGGCGACCTTGCTGTACTGGCCACCCAGCCGCTGCAGTTCGTCCTCGACCAGGAACGGCACCACATCGGTCAGACCCACCGCGGCTTCCTCGCCGTTGGTGAACCCGGTGACGCGGCGGCCCTGCACCAGGGGTGTGCCATCGGCCGCGCTCACCCGGCGCAGCACGCCAGGCGCATGGCAGACGAAGCCGATCGGCTTGCCGGCGCGCGCGAACGCTTCGATCAGCGCGATGGAGTCGCGGTCCTCGGCCAGGTCCCACAGCGGGCCGTGGCCGCCCGGGTAGAACAGCGCGTCGTAGTCGTCCATGCGCACCGACGCCAGCGGCTGCGTGTTCGCCAAGTGCTGCTGCGCCGCCGGGTCGCCCTTGAAGCGGCGGGTGGCCTCGGTCTGCGCATCCGCCGCATCGCTCTTCGGATCCAGCGGCGGCTGGCCGCCCTTGGGCGAGGCCAGGATCAGTTCGGCACCGGCGTCCTGGAACGTGTAGTACGGCGCGGCGAATTCTTCCAGCCAGAAGCCGGTCTTTTTGCCGGTATCGCCCAGCCGGTCGTGCGACGTCAGTACCATCAGGATCTTCATGCGGGTCTCCTCGTGAGGGGAAGCGGCCAATGCGGGGGCAGGCCGGGCGCCGCAGTATCGGCAGCCGCACATTCGCGGCGGGTGAGCGGCGTGTGGCGCCGTTCAGTCCACCTGGTCCATGCGAATGCGGTTGGCGAACAGCGAGAACGCCAGCATCCCGGCCAGGCCGCTGGCGCGCGCCACCCAGGTCGGCAGCCAGCGCGGCGGCGCCAGCACGCCGGACTCGAACAGCGGCGCGAACGCGGCCACGTCCTCCAGCGCCATCTTGCCGGCGAACAGCCAGCGGCACAGCGGCAGGCGGTCGCGCTGCAGCGCCTGGCGGAAGAAGGTGTGCACCGACACCAGCCCGCGCAGGTACACGGTGTCCTTGGTGAAGGCAGCGCCGCCGGTGGTGGGGACGCCGCGGAACACGCGCTGCGCCGAGGAGAAGCTCTCTGCGGGAGACTGTCCGGCCGCGTCGAAGTAGCGGTACACCTCGATGAAGTCGGCACCGTCGCGGGCCAGCGCGATCGCTTCGATGCGCAGGCTGATCCGCTTCATCCGCTCGATGTCGATGCTGCCGGTGATCTGCTCGGCGAACGTCGCCAGGCCTTCCTGGGTGGCGGTGGTGCGCGGCGAGGACAGCGCCAGGCTCGGCAACTGCGCCTGCTGGCGGCCGTTGAGCGCGGTCAGCGAATGCACCAGCGCCTCATGGTGGAACAGTTGCGCGCGGTCGTAGTCGCTGAAGTGCGCACCGGAGCGCAAGCGGATGCGCTGCGCGCCGGCGGCGGCCTTGGCCAGCAGGTCCGGATCCAGTTCCACCGTGATCACCCGCGCGCCGAAGAATTCGTCCAGGTCGCGCTGCAGCAGCAGGCGCAAGGCGGTGGCCGAGACCGGCACCTGTTCCTCGGCCGAGAACAGCTCGCGGTCCAGCTCCTGGGCGATGCGGATGAAATGGCCGGCGGCCTCGCGGGTGGTGGGACCGTGGCCGGGCATCGGGTCGTCCGGCACCCCGAACAGCTGCGCCGAGTACGCGCCTACTGCCGGCGTGCCGAGCGCTTCCAGCAGGGCCGCGGCCAGATCCCAGCTGCGCACCGAAGCCTGCAGGTAGGCGCCGAGCGGATGCGCCGGATCGGCGGCCTGGGCGATCGCCGCCAGCTCGCGGCGGGTGTCAGTGAAATCCAGCGTGGGGTAGTGCACCTGCGGCAGCTGCGGCTGCCCGCGCGCCACGCTCTCCAGGAACGGCGCCTGCAACGCCACCGGCCAACTGGCCAGGGCCAGCAGGCGGATGCCGCGCACCGCCTTGACCAGCCGCGTATCGAGCGCAGCGTGATGGCGGATCTCGGCCGGCAGCGCGCGCTTGGCCACGGCCGGCGTCAGCGGCGCAGGGTGCGCGGTGGTGGGCGTTTGCCGCCGGGCTTGCCGCTGCGCCCGGCGGCCGCGTTCTGCGCCTGGCGCTGCGCGAGCTTGCCGGCGGCGCCGGCGACCTCGTCGCGCAGCTTCAGGTAATTGGCCAACCGCGCCTCCTCGATCTCGCCGCGCTCGATCGCCGCCTGCACCGCGCAGCCCGGTTCGGCTTGGTGCGCGCAGTCGTTGAAGCGGCATTGCGCGGCCAGCGCCTCGATGTCGGCGAAGCCGCCCTCGGCCAGGTCTTCCTCGCCGGTGGGCTTGAGCTCGCGCATGCCCGGCGTGTCGATCAGGCAGGCGCCGGACGGCAGCGGCAGCAGGGCGCGGTGGGTGGTGGTGTGGCGGCCGCGCGAATCGGTGGCGCGCACCGCCGCCGTGCGCATCTTCTGCACACCGAGCAAGGTGTTGGTGAGAGTCGACTTGCCGGCGCCGGAGGAGCCGACCAGCACCGCGGTCTGCCCCGGCCCCAGCCACGGCCGCAGCGCGTCGACACTGTCGGCCTGGCGGGCGTTGACCGTGAGCAGCGGGATCGACTGTGCCGCCAGTTCTTCCAGCACCGCCAGCGCGTCGGCGGCGTATTCGGTGAGGTCGGCCTTGGTCAGCACCACCACCGGCGCCGCACCGCCGCCGCCCACCAGCAGCAGATAGCGCTCGATCCGGCGCGGATTGAAGTCCGCATCCAGGCCGCAGACGATGAACACCGTATCGATGTTGGCCGCGATCACCTGCTGGTGGTAGTGCTCGCCGGCGGCGCCGCGCTTGATCGCGGTGCGCCGCGGCAGCAGCGCGACGATGCGCGTCTCCTCCAGCAATACCCAATCACCGACCGCGGCGCGTTCGTGGCTGGGGAAGCGCGGCCGCTGCCAGTCCGGCAGCGATTCGACCTTGAACCCGGTGTCCACCGCGTCGGCGACCACGTAGCCGGTGCGGTGCTGCTCCACCACCCGCGCCGGCCGCGCCTGCGGATGCGCGTCGAACAGCGCGCGCCAGGCCGGCTCCTCGGGCATTCCGGGCCAGGGCCAGCCGATGGGGCGCAACGCGTCGAAGTCGATCGGGGAGGAGGTCATGGGCGAATTCTAGAGGGTGTGCCGGGGCCAAAGGTGAGCGCAGGGCGGCCACTGGGACACGCGCAGGGCGGCACCTTGCGTGGCTACCCCGCCCCGCCGCGACGCGAGCGGCGCGCCGCAGGCGGCGTCCCGGGAGTCGCCAGCAGCGGCGCATGCCCCGCGCGACGCGTGTGTGGCCGCCACACGGGCCAGCCACCGTGCCACGCCCGTCGCAGCGCCGAGCGTGGGGGCCGGGCGCCGTAGACGACCCGCCACCACGGCGCCGCACCGCCCCGCCGCGGTGTCACATTTCCGCTACCATGCAGGTCCCACGCCCCACCGGCCAATGCGATGCCCACCCTGCCGATCAAGCCGCTCGCGATCCGCGAACGCCTGTCCGAAGTCCGCTACGAGATCCGCGGCGAACTGGCACGGCGAGCCCGCGAGTTGGAAGCGCAGGGGCGCAAGCTGATCAAGCTCAACATCGGCAATCCCGGCGCGTTCGGTTTCCGTGCCCCGGAACATCTGCAGCGCGCGATCGCCGACGACATGGGTCGCACCGATCCCTACACCCACCAGCAGGGCCTGCCGGAGGCGCGCGAAGCGATCGCCGCGGCCTACGCCCGGCGCCAGCACCCGGACGCGCACCCGGACCGCATCTTCGTCGGCAACGGGGTCAGCGAGCTGATCGACCTGTCGCTGCGCGCGCTGCTCAACCCGGGCGACGAAGTGCTGGTGCCCTCGCCGGACTACCCGCTGTGGTCGGCCGCCACCATCCTCAACGACGGCCGCCCGGTGTACTACCGCTGCGCGCCGGAGAATGGCTTCCAGCCGGACCCGGTGGAGATCGAGACGCTGGTGTCCTCGCGCACCCGCGCCATCGTGCTGATCAACCCGAACAACCCCAGCGGCGCCAGCTACTCGCGCGCGCTGCTGGAGAAGATCGTCGCCATCGCGGTCAAGCACAACCTGCTGCTGATGGTCGACGAGATCTACGACCAGGTGCTGTACGACGGCGCGGAATTCGTGTCGGTGGCGCCGCTGGCCGGCGCGCATCCGTGCATCAGCTTCGGCGGCCTGAGCAAGGTGCACCGCGCCTGCGGCTGGCGCGTGGGCTGGGCGCTGCTGTCCGGCGATACCGAGCGCGTCGGCGATTTCCGCAACGCCATGGACCTGCTCGGCGCACTGCGCCTGTGCGCCAACGTCCCCGGCCAGTTCGCGATCGACGCCGCGGTCAACGGCCCGGACACGATCTCGCCGCTGTGCGCCCCGGGTGGACGCCTGTACGAGACCCGCCGCGCGGTGCTCGAGGCCTGCGCCGCCAGCGAGCACCTGTCGCTGGTGCAGCCGGCCGGCGCGCTGTACGCGTTTCCGGCGGTGGTCGGCGCCGCGGCACGCGGGTTCGACGACCACGCCTTCGCCCTGGAACTGATGGAACAGGAAGGCGTGCTGGTGGTGCCCGGCTCCAGCTTCAACGTGCCCTACCGGCACCATTTCCGCGTCACCCTGCTGCCGGAGGCGGCGACGATGCGCGAGGTGTTCGCGCGCATCGACCGGGTGCTGGCGCGCCGCGCCGAGGATGCCACCAAGGTGGTGCCGCTGAAGCCGCGGGCGGCTGTGGGGCGGTGAGTGGGGAATGGGGAATGGGGAATGGCAAAGCGTGCGCCGTCCCTGCGCGCGCGCCCCGGTGATGGGGCTGCCATTGGTGCCGCGTAGATGAGCCAGGGGCGTTTCGCCGCGGTCCAGCACGCGCCGCTGCGCTATCTCGCGCTGGGCGATTCCTACACGATCGGCGAAGGCGTTGACGCCACCGGACGCTGGCCGATGCAACTGGCCGCGGCGCTGCGCCGCGACGGCATCGCGCTGGACGATCCGCAGATCGTCGCCACCACCGGCTGGACCACCGACGAACTGGATGCCGGCATCGACGCGGCGACCCCGCAGGGACCGTTCGACCTGGTGACGCTGCTGATCGGCGTCAACAACCAGTACCGCGGCTACCCGCTCGACGACTACCGCGCGCAGTTCGACGCGCTGCTGCAGCGCGCGATCGCCTTTGCCGACGCGCGGCCGCAGCGGGTGCTGGCGGTGTCGATCCCGGACTGGGGCGTGACGGCCTTCGCGCAGCCACCCGCGCACGATCCTGCGCACATCGCCGTGCAGATCGACGCCTTCAACGCCGCCGCACAGGCCTGCTGCGCCGCGCGCGCGGTGCGCTTCGTCGACATCACCGGCTGCAGCCGCGAGGGCGGTGGCACTCCGGCGATGCTGGCCGCCGATGGCCTGCATCCGTCGGCGGCGATGTATGCGCGCTGGACCGCGCTGCTGTTGCCGGCGGCCCGCGATGCGTTAGCCTAGCTGGCACACGACGCCCGCTGCCAAGGACCGACATTGCGCGACGCCAGCACCACCCAGCCCATGACCCGCCCGCAGGCCCTGGCCATCGCCCGCGCCTTCCTGCCCACGCATCCGCTGGGCAATCGCTACGACTACTACTACACGCGCACCAAGCTGCGTACCGACCCACTGTACCCCGGCGTGCTCGCCGCGCTGCGCGGCACCGACGCGCCGGTACTGGACCTGGGTTGCGGCCTGGGCCTGCTCGCGCACGCGCTGCGCGCCGACGGCCAGCGCCAGCGCTACCACGGCGTGGACATCGACGCGGCCAAGATCCGCCGCGCCGGCGCCATCGCCGCGCGCAACGGGCTGCAGGACACGCATTTCGCGGTGGTCGACCTGGGCCAGTCCTGGCCCGAGCACCACGGCAGCGTCGCGATCCTGGACGTGCTGCAGTACCTGGACCGCGACATGCAGTCCAACCTGATCCGCAGCGTGGCGCGCATGCTCACCCCCGGCGCCAAGCTGGTGATCCGCAGCGGTCTGGGCGATGCCAGCGGCCGCGGCCGCACCAGCCGCATCACCGACGTGCTCGCGCACCTGGCCGGCTGGATGCAGGAACTGCCCAAGGCCTATCCCACCCGCGACATCCTGCAGGCCCAGCTCGACGCCGCCGGCCTGCGCGCCAGCTTCGCGCCGCTGTACGGCAACACGCCGTTCAACAACTGGCTGATCGTGGCGGAGCCGCGTTGAGCCTGGCGCGATACCGCACACGCAGCGGCCGCTTCGGCTTCGCACACCCACACGCGGATTGCCGCGCATGACGGCACCCGCGCCACGGTCACGCTCCGGCCTTGGCATCGCCGCCCTGGCGACCAGCCTGATCAGTGCCTTCGTGCTGCTGGCGGCGCTATTGCTCAGCACCTTCTTCGTGCTCCCGACATTCGCCGCTGGCCCGCACGCGCCGATGTCGCTGCTGCTCGGCCTGCTCGCGCTACTCACCGCCATCGCCCAGGTCTGCGCCATCGCGCTGGGCATCGGCAACTGCCTGCAGCCTGGCCGCAGCAAGCATTACGGCATCCTCGGCCTGTTGTGCGCCCTGCTCACCCTCGGCGCGATGGCGGCGCTGATCGCTTACGGCATGGCCCAGCCGGGCTGATTTCTGCATCGGCGAACGGATCGGCACGCTGCATGATGCTGCGTGCGGAGCCATGCCGCCGCACCACGACGCACATCCGGCTCAGTCCGGCAGCACCGCCTGCAGCCCGCGCGCCTGCACGGCCTGCAACACGCCCTCCACGATCGCCGGGTTGTGCCCGTGCGCCGCGCCCTCGTGCAGCAGCACGATGGCGCCAGGCCGCAGGTCGCGGGCGATGCGCGCGACGGTGACGGCGGGATCGCAGCGCACGCCGTCGAAGCCGCGCGCGCTCCAGGCCACCCGGGTCAGGCCATGCCGGCGCAACGGTGCGGCGACGAAGGGGTTGGTCATACCCACCACCGAGCGGTACCAGCGCGGCGCGGTGCCGGCGATCGCGGCCAGCGTCTGCTGCGCCTGGCCGATCTCCTGGGCCATGCGCCGCGGCCCCAGCGCCCAGAACCAGGCCTGCGGGTGATGCTGGCTGTGGTTGCCGATGCCGTGGCCGCGGCGCAGGATCTCGCGCACCAGGTGCGGGCGTGCCGCGGCGCGGGCGCCGACCAGGAAGAAGGTGGCCTTGGCCTGGTGGCGGTCGAGCAGGTCCAGGATCGCCGCGGTATCGTCGGAGGGGCCGTCGTCGATGGTCAGCCACACCCGCGGCGCGTTGCCAGGCAGGCGGTCCAGCACCGGCGCGTACAGCCGCGCCCGCGGCAGGAACACCGGCAGCACCAGCACCGCGTGCGACAGCAGCAGCGCCGGCAGGCCGAATCGCCAACCGTAGGCCCACCACAGCGCCGCCACCAGCGCCTGCGAGGCCAGCGCCCAGGGCAGCCAGCGATACGGGTGGTGCGGGATGCGATGCAGCGTTTCCGGAACTGTCATGCCCCATGATGCCATGCGGCGTAGAATGACCGGTCCGACTCTGCGACGACTGCTGCCATGTCCCTCGACCCCGCCCTGCGCTCCCGTATCGAAACGCTGCTCAGCTCCAACCGCGTCGTGCTGTTCATGAAAGGCCAGCCGAGCATGCCGCAGTGCGGGTTCTCCGCCAAGGCGGTGGGCGCGCTGAACGAACTCGGCGTCGACTTCGCCCACGTCAACGTGCTGGCCGACCAGGACATCCGCGAGGGCATCAAGGTCTACGGCGACTGGCCGACCATCCCGCAGCTGTACGTGAACGGCGAGCTGATCGGCGGCAGCGACATCATCCTGCAGATGGCCGGCAGCGGCGAACTGAGCGAACTGCTCGGCGTGGCCGCGCCGGACCGCACCCCGCCGTCGATCACCATCACCGACGCCGCCGCCGAGATGCTGCGCGGCGCGTTGGCCGACACCCCGGGCGCGAGCCTGGCACTGGCGATCGACGCGCAGTTCCAGCCGAACTTCCAGTTGGCGCCGACCGATCCCAACGCCATCGCCGCCGAGTCCAACGGCCTGCGCGTGCAGTTCGACCTGGGCAGCGCGCGCCGCGCCGACGGCATCACCATCGACTGGGTGGACGACATCCGCGGCCGCGGCCTGGCCATCGACAATCCCAACGCGCCCAAGGCGGTGCAGGACCTCAGCCCGCGCGATGCCGACGACCGCGTGCGCGCCGGCGGCCTGATCCTGGTGGACGTGCGCCCGCCGGAAGAGCGCGCGGTGGCGGCGGTCAACGTGCCGTTCCGCACCCTCGACGGCGAGCAGCGCGCGCAGCTGGAAGCGCTGCCGAAGGACACCGCCCTGGCCTTCCTGTGCCACAGTGGCGGCCGCAGCGCGCAGGCGGCCGAGCACTTCCGTTCGCTCGGCTTCAGCAACGTGCACAACGTGGTCGGCGGCATCGACGCCTGGACCGACCAGGTCGACGGCAGCGTGCCGAAGTACTGAGTCACGCACCTTGTTTGCGTCCAGTGCGGACGCATCGAAAGGGCGATCGAAAGATCGCCCTTTTTTTCTGCCCGCGCGCCGCGTTCGCCACAACGTACAAACGCGCGAACGCGTAGGAGCGGCTTCAGCCGCGACCGTGCTTTACCGGTAAGGCGCCGTCGCGACTGAAGCCGCTCCTACCCTGGGCACACTCGCTTGGCGTCTTGCGCAAGTGCTGACGGCAGCACGGAAGTCCGGCACTCCTTGTGGGAGGACTTCAGTCCCGACTGCAACGAGATCCGATGCGCCCGATGGCTTCGCTCGTCGCGGCTGAAGCCGCTCCCACAAGAAGCGCACGCCTTGCCTCCTGCGAGAAGACTAGGATCGCGCCAGCAGCCTGGTGCCCCCTGTGGGAGGGACTTCAGTCCCGACTGCAGTGACATCCGATGCGCCAGTGGCTTCGTCCGCATGCAGTGGCGAACGCGCAGGTCCTGCTTCCCTCAACCAGCAAACCCACCCGCATCCAGGAACGCCTGCTCCTCCGCCGTGGTCGTGCGCCCCAGCGCCGCATTGCGGTGCGGAAAACGGCCGAAGCACTGGATCACGTCCTCGTGCACCACCGCCCACTGCAGCGACTCGGCGTCGCCGAGCGCGCTGAACAGTTCCACCGCCTGGCGCTGCCGCGCGGCGTCCTCGGCGTGCACGTACGGCAGGTAGAAGAACATCCGCAGTTCCGCGTCGGTCTCCTGGTCGAAGCCGGCCGCAAGGGCCCGGTCGGCGTAGCGGCAGGCCAGGCCGTCGGTGGCGAAGGCGTGCGCGCTGCCGCGGAACACGTTGCGCGGCACCTGGTCGAGCAACAGCAGCAACGCCAACGCGCCCTCGGCGTCGGCCAGCCAGTCGCCGCGTTCGCCGCGCGCGGCGGCATGGTGCGCCTCCAGCAGGTGCTGGCGCACATTGGCGTCGAAGGAGTCGTTGGCGGCGAACCAGCGCTCGCGGCCGGCGCTGCGCCAGAAGTCCACGACGGTGCGCGCAGGGGTGTCGGGCATCGCAGTTTCCATGGGCGGCAATCGGTCTGCATAGCAGGTCCGGCGTCGCGATCCGGTGCAGCCGGCGGCGCCCGTGCCGCACCCGCACTTGGCAAGCGCGCCGGCTCCGGCTAGCGTGCAGGCACGGCCGCAAGGGCCGCGTCCATCTTCCGGGGAAAATCCGATGCGTCATCTGCTGCTCGCCTGCCTGGGCGTGGCCTTGTGCGGCCCTGCCGCCGCTGCCTCGCGTTTCGTCGACGATCCTTATCCCAGCACCTACCGCGCGCTGGCGTCGGCGCCGGTGCTGATCGAACACGCCACCGTGCTCACCGGCACCGGCGAGCGCCTGGACGACGCCGACGTGCTGCTGCAGGACGGCCGCGTGCAGGCGGTCGGCCGCGCGCTGACCGCGCCGGCCAACGCCACCCGCATCGACGGCCACGGCAAATGGGTCACGCCCGGCATCATCGACGTGCACTCGCACCTGGGCGTGTATCCCAGCCCCGGCGTCAGCGCGCACAGCGACGGCAACGAGGCGACCGCACCGGTGACCCCGAACGTGTGGGCCGAGCATTCGATCTGGCCGCAGGACCCGGGCTTCGGCACCGCGCTGGCCGGCGGCGTCACCGCGCTGCAGGTGCTGCCCGGCTCGGCCAACCTGGTCGGCGGCCGCGGCGTCACCCTCAAGAACGTGCCGGCCACCACCTACCAGGCGATGAAGTTCCCCGGCGCGCCGTGGGGCCTGAAGATGGCCTGCGGCGAGAACCCCAAGCGGGTGTATGGCGAGAAGGGTGGCCCATCCACGCGCATGGGCAACGTCGCCGGCTACCGCGCCGCCTTCATCGACGCCAGCGAATACCTGCGCAAGAACGCGCCGAAGCAGAAGAGCCCGCCCAAGCGCCACTGGTGGAGCCGCGGTGCCGGCGACAACGACAGCAGCGGCGACAGCGGCGGCAAGCGCGACCTGAAGCTGGACACGCTGGCCGGCGCGATCAACGGCGACATCCGCGTGCACATCCACTGCTACCGCGCCGACGAAATGACCACCATGCTCGACCTGGCCAAGGAGTTCGGCTTCAAGATCGCCGCCTTCCACCATGGCGTGGAGGCCTACAAGATCGCCGACCGCCTGGCCCAGGAGAACGTCTGCGGCGCGCTGTGGGCCGACTGGTGGGGCTTCAAGATGGAAGCCTTCGATGGCATCCAGGAGAACATCGCCCTGGTCGATCGTCCCGCCAACGGCTGCGCGATCGTGCACTCCGACTCGGAGGAAGGCATCCAGCGGCTCAACCAGGAAGCGGCCAAGGCGATGGCCGCCGGCCGCCGCGCCGGCATGGACATCCCGCCCGAACGCGCGATCCGCTGGCTGACCAGCAATCCGGCCAAGGCGCTGGGCATCGACAAGCAGACCGGCTCGCTGGAACCCGGCAAGATGGGCGACCTGGTGCTGTGGAACGGCAACCCCTTCAGCTCCTACGCCCTGGCCGACAAGGTCTACATCGACGGCGCGCAGGTCTACGATCGCGCCGACCACCGCCTGCAACCCACCTCCGATTTCATGCTCGGCCAGGAGGCTGCCCGATGAGCCGCGCCATGCCCTCTCCCCATCGCCTGGCGCAGCGCCTGGCGCTGACCGCCTGCCTGCTGCTCGGCAGCGCGCCCGGCTTCGCCCAGGACGTGCTGATCCGCGGCGCCACCGTGCACACCGCCAGCGCCCGCGGCACCCTCGCCAATGCCGACGTGCTGGTCCAGGGCGGGGTGATCCGCGCGGTCGGCCCCGGCCTGAGCGCGCCGGCGGGCGTGGCCGTGGTCGAGGCCAAGGGCCGTCCGCTGACCCCGGCGCTGTTCGGCGGCATCACCGAGATCGGCATCGAGGAGGTGTCCGGCGAGGCCTCCACCGTCGACAGCACCCTGACCCTGCCGCACGACCAGCCGATGCGTCCGGAGTTCGACGTGACCCTGGCCTACAACCCCGCGTCGGTGCTGATCCCGGTCGCACGGGTGGAAGGCATCGGCTTCACCGCGCTGGGCGCCAACACCGGCGGCGCCTTCGTCGCCGGCCAGGGCGCGGTGATGCGCCTGGACGGCGGCGCCGACCCGATCGGCCCGCGCGCGCTGTATCTGCACCTGGGTAGCGATGCGCTGGAGCTGAGCGGCAAGTCGCGCGCGGCGCAGTGGATGCTGCTCGACCAGTTGGTGGCCGAAGCGCGCGGGCGCATGCCCGCCGATTCGCCGCATGCACTGCTGACTCCGGCCGGCCGCGCAGTGCTGGCGCGCTACCTCGCCGGCCAGGGCCGCATCGTGGTGACGGTGAACCGCGCGGCCGACATCCGCCAGCTGTTGCGCTGGGCGCAACGCGAGAAGGTGCGCATCGCCATCGCCGGCGGCGACGAGGCCTGGAAGCTGGCACCGGAACTGGCAAAGGCGCAGGTGCCCGTGTTCGTCAATGCGCTGGACGACCTGCCGGCCAGCTTCGACCAGATCGGCGCCACCCTGGAGAACGCCGCGCGCCTCGACGCGGCCGGCGTGGCGGTGAGCTTCACCCAGGGCGGCGACGGTGCGCACAACGCGCGCAAGCAGCGCCAGCTGGCCGGCAACGCGGTGGCCCACGGTCTGCCGTGGGACGCGGCCCTGGCCGGCCTGACCCGGGTGCCGGCCGAGGCCTTCGGCGTGGGCGATCGCCTGGGCAGCATCGCCCCGGGCAAGCTCGCCGACCTGGTGTTGTGGGAAGGCGATCCGCTGGACGTGGCGCATTACGCCGAGCAGGTCTGGCTGGGCGGCCGCGCCATCCCGATGCGCTCGCGGCAGACCGAGCTGCGCGACCGCTATATGCAGCAGAACGGCGCGCTGCCGAAGGCCTACAGCCACTAGCCTCGCCGACAACGCGGCGACGGCGGCCTGCAGACGCCGCCGTCCCGCTGGCGCCTTCGCCGTGCTCAGCCACCCGCGGCTGAGCGCCGCCCGACCGGCGCGCGCCGGCGACATCCGACACCGCGCCCACGCGCAGTAGGCTGTGCGCCTTCTTGCCCTTGCGCGCGCCGCCATGCCCCGCCTGCCCTGCCTGCTGTTGTGCCTGTTCGCGCTGACCAGCACAGCGCCCGCATGCGCCGACGCCGGCCGTTTCGGCGTCGCCAGGATCGGCGAGCGCTTCGTCGTCGACAGCGGCGCCGATCTGCAGTTCAGCGTGGACGCGCGCACGGGCGACGTGGTCTCCATGCGCTACCGCGGCATCGAATTGCAGAGCCCGGAGCCCAAGCACACGCAGATCGCCTCGGGCCTGGGCAGCGCCCACGTCGACGCGCGCACCGTCGGCGACACCATCGTGGTCTCGGCCAGCGCCGGCGACCTGGTGCAGTACTACATGGCGCGCAAGGGCCGCGACGCGCTCTACCTGGCCACCTATGCGCCGACCCTGCTACCAGTCGGCGAACTGCGCTTCATCGCCCGGCTCGACGCAGCGAAGCTGCCCGATGCCGAACGCGAGCCGGACTCCAACGTCGGCACCGCGATCGAGGGCAAGGACGTGTTCCTGCTGCCCGACGGTCGCACCAGCTCCAAGTTCTACTCGGCGCGGCGCGCGATCGACGACACCGTGCATGGCGTCCGCGGACCCGGCATCGCCGTGCGCATGTGGATGGGCGATCGCGAACACAGCGCCGGCGGGCCGTTCTTCAAGGACATCGCCACGCAGACGACCGCGCGCACCCACGAGCTGTACGACTACATGTTCTCCAACCATACCCAGACCGAGCCGTACCGCGGCGGCCTGCACGGCGTGTACACGCTGCAGTTCAGCCGCGGCGGCGCGGCGGCGCAGGTGCCGCCGGATCTGCGCTTCGTCGACGCCTCGCTGGGACTGCAGGGCTTCCTGGGCGCAGCGGAGCGCGGCGCGGTGGCCGGCCAGGTCTTCGGCATCGCCAGCGGACAGCCGGCGGTGGTCGCCCTGCGCAACGCGCAGGCGCAGTACTGGGCCACGGCCGACGCCGCCGGCCGCTTCCGCATCGCCGGCATCCGCCCCGGCGCGTACCGCATCGCGCTGTACCAGAACGAACTGGAGGTGGCCCACGACACCGTGCAGATCGCAGCCGCGGCCACCGCCCATGCCGACCTGCACGCGGTCCCGCTGCCCGGCCAGGTGATGTGGCAGATCGGCGATCCCGATGGCACGCCGGCGGGCTTCCGCAACGCCGCGCTGCTGGCGAGCGCGCATCCGTCCGACCGGCGCATGGCGCCATGGGGGCCGCTGACCTATCGCGTAGGCCAAGACCGTCTCGACGCGTTCCCGGCGGCGCAATGGCGCGGCGTCAACACGCCCACGCGCATCGCCTTCGTGCTCGCGCCGGACCAGGTCCACGCCTACCGCCTGCGGCTGTTCGTCACCCTGACCCAGGCTGGCGGCCGCCCGCAGCTGCGGGTGAACGAGCGCTGGAGCGCGCCGGTGCCGCCGCGCCCGGAGCAGCCGGACAGCCGCGGCATCACCCGCGGCACCTATCGCGGCAACAACACGGCATATCTGGCCGACATTCCCGCCAGCGCGCTGCAGGCCAGCCTCAACACGCTGGACATCGGGGTCGCGTCCGGCACGCCGGACAACGGCTTCCTCGGCCCCGGCCTGGTCTTCGACAGCGTGCAGTTGCTCGCGCCGCAAGCGGCGCCCTAAGAGCGGCTAACAAAACTACTGCGCAGCCGCCAGGCGGGCGCGGACGGTGCTCGGAATCCTCATGTACCACTCGTACACTGCGGTTCCTCCGCGCCGTCCACGCCCACCTGGCGACTGCTCGCGACGTTTTGTTAGCCACTCCAAGCATCTGAAAGCCAGTGCGACACCGACGCTGCGACGCTGCGCACCGGCCCGTCAGTTGGCGCCGATGTTGGCCTGGATCCAGGCCCAGCCGTTGCCGCGCACCACCTCGAAGCCGGCCTCGACCACGTGCAGGTACATCGCGTTGCTGAAGCGTCCGTCCTGCGCGCGGTGGGCGTGCAGCCAGCTCAGGAACGGCTTGATGTCGATGTTGAGAGTGCCGTTGCTCGGCAGGGTCGGCTGGCCGGCGGTGTTGTGCGGGATGAAGGTGTAGACGTAGTAGCCGGCGGCGCTGTTCATGCCTTCCCACAGATCGAAGGTGTAGCCGCCGGCGCTGATGACGTTGCTGGCGGTGAGCGTGCCGATCGGATACGAGTTGTGGCCGCCCCAGATCATCACTTCAGCCTGCGGAATCGCGCTGGAGGAGACCGTGCTGTCCCAGCGGAAGAACAGGTCGTAGGCGAAATCGCCTGCCAGGTTGCTGCCGCCGGACGAGTAGGCGAAGGTCGCCGGCAACGACCGCAGGGCCGAGACCTGCCGCGGGAAGGTGCGGTCGGAGGTCGGATTGAAGCCGTAGTGCGAGCCGCGCAGGATCGCCGGATAGCCGTACAGGCTGGCGTTGGGAAAATTGAAGGTCACGGTCATGCTCGGCGTGCTGCCGCTGTGGAAGGTGCCCTGGATGACGTTGTTGGGGTCGTTGAAGTTGTTCACCCAGGCGTACTGGTTGCCGTACACCTGGTAGGGACCGGCCAGCGCCAGCGGCGCCACGGCGAACAGGGCCATGGCGAACAGCGCACGCAGAGACCGCGTCCAACCGCGCGGCGACCTGGCGACGGTGGCGGGAAAGCGCGGCGAAGCGGCGGCGGAAGCGGAAGCATGCATGGCGTTCTCCTGAGCGTGCAGGGGCAGCGAAGCTGCTGCCGCGGCGGACGCTAGCAAGGCGTTCGTGCCGCGAGCTATGACAAGACGCGCGCCCGCCATGCGTCAGCGCAATAGCGGTACCGCAATCCAGGCCGCGGCCGCGCAGTTCTTCACAGATATCGTGAGCCGGCGAGATTTTCGCCACGGCATCGTCTACGCAGCGCGGTCGGCGCCACGCCCAGGCGGCATCCACATCCCGCACTGCACCATGCGCAACGAGTCGCAGTGGGCACGACGTCGCGATAAGCTGATGGGTCATTGCGGAGAAGCACGATGACGTTGCGCTGGTACTTCGATTTCATCTCGCCGTTTTCCTATCTGCACTGGCAGCAGGTGAAAACGCTTCCGGAGTTCGCCCGGATCCAGCCGGTGCCGATCGTGTTCGGCGCGGTGCTGGCGCAGCTGCAGGCGCGAGGGCCGGCCGAGGTGCCGCACAAGCGCGAATTCACCTATCGCTTCGTGCAGTGGCAGGCGCAACAGCAGGGCGTGCCGCTGCGCTTCCCGCCAGCGCACCCGTTCAACCCGCTGACCGCGCTGCGCCTGTGCATCGCCGCCGGCACCACGCCGCAGGCCATCGACGCGATCTTCGACTGGCTGTGGCGCGATGGCCACGCTGGCGACGACGCCGCGGCGCTGACGCCGGTCGGCCAGGCGCTGGGCATCGCCGACGTGGCCACGGCCACCGCCGAGGCCCAGGTCAAGGCGCAACTGCGTACCAACACCGAGCAGGCGCTGGCCGCCGGCGTGTTCGGCGTGCCGACCCTGCAGATCGACGACACCCTGCTGTGGGGCAACGACGCGCATCCGCTGATGCGCGCGGTACTGGCCGACCCGCAGCTGCTGCAGCGCGGCGAGATGGCGCGCCTGGTGACGCTGCCGGCCGCGGTGCAGCGGGGCGCCTGAGCGGCCACCATGTTCATCGCCATTTCCCCGTACTGGAGCTTCAGCGGATGCGTATCGGCATCGTCGTAGATTCCGCCTGCGATCTGCCGCAGGACTACATCGCCCAACACGACCTGGTGGTCCTGCCGATCAGCGTGCGCCTCGGCGGCACCGTGCTCGCCGATCGCCGCGACGAAGCAGCGACGCTGGAGTTCCTGCATGCGCAGGTCAGCGCGCACGGCGCCGAGGCCGAGACCGTGCCGTACAGCGTGGCGCAGATCCGCGAGCTGTTCCTGGGCCGGCTGGTCATCGACTACGACCATGTGTTCTGCCTGACCATCACCAAGACCCGCAGCCCGATCCACGCGCATGCGCAGCAGGCCGGCTTCGCCATCCTCAACGACTACAAGCCGATCCGCCAGGCCGCCGGCCACGCCTCGCCGTTCGCGCTGCGGGTGATCGACACCCAGAACCTGTTCGCCGCACAGGCGGTGGTGGCGGCCGAGGCGGTGCGCTTGCGCGCCAGCGATGCCGGTGTGCAGGCCATCCGCGAACGGCTGGAGACGCTGGCCGAGCACACCCATGGCTACATGATCGCGCGCGACCTGTACTACCTGCGCAGCCGCGCGCGCAGCAAGGGCGACCGCAGCGTCGGCCTGCTCAGCGCCGCGCTCGGCTCGGCCCTGGACATCAAGCCGGTGCTGCACTGCCACCGCGGCGAGACCGCACCGGTGGCCAAGCTCAAGGGCTTCGACCACGCCGTGCAGACGCTGTTCGGCCTGGCCGCCAAACGCGTGGCCGCCGGGCTGATGACGCCCACGCTGTGCCTGAGCTATGGCGGCGAGTTGGCGGAGCTGCGCGCCCTGCCCGGCTACGCGGCGCTGCGCCAGGCCTGCGACAGCCACGGCGTGGAGGTGCTGGAAAGCGTGATGAGCCTGACCGGCATGGTCAACGTCGGCAAGGGCGCGCTGGTGCTGGGCTTCGCTGGCGAGGCGCTGCGCTTCGGCTGATCGCCCGCTGGTCGCGTCGACGGCGGGTCATCGCCGGCTCTGCTAGGCTGCGCCGCTTCGTACCGCTCACACGAGATGCCCATGGCCGTCACCTACTCGATCAGCCTGCCCGATCCCGCCCGTGCCCGCGGCAGCCAGCCGTCGCTGAGCTTCACCGCGCACGGCGCCGACGCCTTCGCCGAACAACTGCAGGCCGCCCTGAGTGACCCTGCCTGGTTCGAGCGCTGGCGCGCGATGCAGCCGGAGCCGGACGAGGTGGATCCGGCCCTGGGCGTGACAGATCCGGCGGCGCGGGTGACCGGCCGCCAGGACGATCTGCGCATCGACCTGTCCGCCACCACCAGCATCCCCGGCGACATCCTCAAGCAGCGCCTGCGCCTGCTCGCCGGCAGCGGCTGGGAACTGCGCGACGTGCGCTGAGCCGAGCACCCCAGGCCACTGCACTGCGGTGGCCGACGCGCACACGCGGAGCCGCGCCGTACTAGGACGCGGCCACCGCGCGGCGCGGCCAGGACCAGCGCAGATTGACCGCCAGCGTGCCCAGCACGATCAACGCCAGGCCCAGCCACTGCACCGGCACCAGCCGGTGGCCGTACAACAGGTAGTCCAGCAGCAGCGTCACAAGTGGGTAGACGAAGGCGACCACCGCGATCGCCGCCACGTGCAGGTGTCGGTAGGCGCTGTAGAACAGCACATACACCACACCACTGTGGATCACCCCTAGGCCGACCAGCCAGAACCAATGCCGCCCGGGATGCAGCGCGGCGCTGCTGGAGAAGCCGGCCAGCATCGCCGCACCGACCCAGCACTGCACCGTCACCACCGCCAGCGGCCGCTCGCGGCTGATCCGCCGCGACATCAGCAACGACGCGCCGCACAGCAACGCGCCAAGCAGCGTCAATGCGATCCCGCCCAGATAGCCGCGGTCGGCGCTGGACCACAGCCGCAGCGGATCGGCCGAACAGGCCACGCCGACGAAGGCCAGCAGCGTCCAGCCCAGGTCGGAACGGCGGCTGCGCTCGCCCTGCAGCAACGCCGCCAGGATCAGCATGACGAACGGGAACACGTGGTAGACCATGGTCGCCACGCCGATCGACGAGCGCGCCATGCCGGCGAACAGCGCCACCCAGTTGAGCACCAGCAGCACGCCGCTGAACGCAGCGTCGCGCAGCAACGCGCGCTCGCGCCACAGGCCGCGCAGCTGTCCGCCGAGCAGGCCGCACACGGTCAGGAACAGCGCCCCGAACAGGCAGCGGTAGAACACCGCGGTCACCGGGTCCTGGCCGCTCTCGTGCACGAATACGCCGACCGAGCCGATCAACACCTCGGCCAGCAACAGCTGCCACAGCGCGCGCCGTGACGCGCCCGCAGGCGCGGCCTGCACAGCATTCATAGCGCGATGGTCCCGTGCAGGTACTGCACGGCCGCGCCGCGCACCTGCACGTGGTCCGGCAGCACCCGGCACTCCAGTTCGCCGCCGCGCGTCGAGGCCTGCAACGCGCGCAGGTCCGACTTGCCCAGGCGTTGCGCCCATAGCGGCGCCAGCGCGGCGTGGATCGAGCCGGTCACCGGATCCTCGACGCCGCCGTTGGCCGGCCAGAAATAGCGCGACACGAAATCATGCTCGCGGCCGGGCGCGGTGACCGCGACATCGCGCGGCGCCAGCGCCAGCATCCGTGCCAGGTCCGGCACCACCGCGCGCACCTGGGTTTCGTCCGCGTACACGGCGATGTAGGCCTGGTCGTTACGGTACGCCGCCTGCGGCGCGATCGACAGCGCCTGCGCGAGCGCCTGCGGCACGATCGCCAACGCCGTCGGCGCCTGGTTCGGAAAGTGCAGGACGAAGCGCCCGTCGGCCTCGCGATCCACCGCCAACTCGCCGACCGCCGCGGCGCGGAACCGCAAGGGCAGCGGTGCCAGGCCTTGGGCGGCGACGACGAAGGCGCTGGCCAGGGTGGCATGGCCACAGAACGCCACTTCGCGCAGCGGCGAGAACCAGCGGATCGCGAACGCGCCATCCGCCTCGCGCACGAAGAACGCGGTTTCCGACAGATTGTTCTCGCTGGCGATGGCCTGCATCAGCGCGTCCGGCAGCCATGCCTGCAGTGGCACCACCGCAGCCGGGTTGCCGCGGAACCGCACCGTGGTGAACGCATCGACGATGAACAGCGGCAGTTGCACGCGCGGCCTCGGGGATCGGGGAAGGACGCGGCCAGTGTGCGCCGGGGTGGGCGACCAGCACAGAGTCAGATACGCTGCAAATCGACCGATACAGATGAGGCCTGCGCATGCGCCTGTACGAAGCCCTGGCCAGCCAGTTGCGCGAGCAGATCGCGCAGGGCACGCTGCGCGCCGGCGAGCGCCTGCCGTCGATCCGGCAACTGGCCGCCGGCCATGGCATCAGCGCCGCCACCGCGGTGCAGGCCTGCCTGCAGTTGGAACGCGAAGGCCGGGTGCAGGCGCGGCCGCGTTCCGGCTACTTCGTGCGCGCGGCGACGACGCCGATGCCGACCGGCGCCGGCCCGTCGCGACGGCGCGCCCCGGGCGCGGTCGCCAATCCGGCGCTGCAAGGCGTGCTGGACATGCTCGCGCGCTCGGACCTGGTGCCGCTGCACACCGCCACGCCAGCGGCGGCGCTGCTGCCCGGCGCTCACCTGGCCAGCGCACTGGCACGCCAGCTGCGCCGCCAGCGCAGCGCCGCGCTCGACTACGCACCGCCGCAGGGCCACGCCGCACTGCGCCGGCAGATCGCGCAGCGCTACGCGCACTGCGCCACCGCCGTGGCCGCCGACGAAGTGGTGGTGACCGCCGGCGCGATGGAGGCGATCAGCCTGGCGCTGCGCACCCTCACCGCGCCCGGCGACGTGGTGCTGGTCGAGACCCCGACCTACCACGGCATCCTGCAGGCGGTGGCGGCGCTACGCCTGAAGGTGCTGGAAGTCCCGAACCGGTCGGGACTGGGCATCGACGCCGCGCGCCTGGACGCGCTGCTGCAGCGCACGCCGGCACGCGCCGCGGTGCTGGTGCCGAACTTCAATAATCCGCTCGGCAGCCTCACCCCCGACGCGGCCAAGCGCAGCCTGCTCGCCAGCTGCGCGCGCCACGGCACGGTGGTGATCGAGGACGACATCTACGGCGAACTCGACTGGTCGGGGCAACGTCCACGGCCGCTGCGCCATTTCGACACGCACGGCAACGTGATCACCTGCGGCGCCTTCTCCAAGGTGCTGGCGCCCGGCCTGCGCGTGGGCTGGCTGCTCGGCGGCGCCTGGACCGAGGCGCTGATGCGAGCCAAGTACTTCTCCACCATCGGCGGCGCCAGCCTGCCGCAACTGGCCCTGGCCGACTACCTGCAGCGGCACGACCTGGAACGCCACCTGCGCAAGCTGCGCCGCACCCTGGCCGACAACGGCCAGCGCCTGCGCGAGGCGGTGTTGCGGCACTGGCCGGCCGGCACCCGCATCGGCGACCCGGCCGGCGGCCTGTCGCTGTGGCTGCAACTGGCGGACTCTGGCAGCGGCCAGGCCTTGTTCGAGGCCGCCCTCGCCGAGGGCATCGGCACCTCGCCCGGGCATCTGTTCTCCAGCCGCGGCGACTACGCCGACCACCTGCGGCTGAGCTGCGGCCAGCCGTGGAGCGAGACGCTGGAACAGGCGATGCGACGGCTGGGCCACTTGGCCGCGCGGCTGCCGCGCTGAGCGCCGTCGTCCAACGCCACACCGCAGTGCCGATACGAAGTGCGCGCTACCAGCGTTTGCCTGCATCGCGCCTGCGCGGCGTCCTGCACCGCCTCCGGGCCAGGCGCTGCAGCAAGTCCAGATAAGCGCCGGCCGGTCGCGGCGATCGCCGGCGCAGTGCGAGACGACCGCAGTGGCCGCATCCGCCGCGACGGCGCAAACGCGATCGACGGCAGCCAGGAGCGGCTTGCGCTACGGCGTGGCCGCGCCGATCGCCAGCGCCACGCAGGCGCCGAACAGGGTGCAGGCGAGCATCGCCAGGGGGCCGAGCGGGCTGCGCCAGCGCTGCCAGGGAAGCAGCAAGGTGCGACGGCAGGACATGGCGCGGCTCCGGTCCAGTGACGTGGGGATGGCGAACACTGCGCAATCTAGCCAGCCCCCGTCTCAGCAGGCGCGAACGCGATCGCACAACCGCATGTCGGACGCTGCGGCGCCCCTGTTTGTTTACGAGACCGACCATGCGGCGGCCGTCGTGGTCACCGGCCTGTCATGTGCGCGGCCGGCAAGGGCGCGCGGCCTGCGTCGCTCGCCTGCAGGCGCCCCGCCATCGGGCAGCGCGGCCTGGGCGACCGCGCGGAGGGCATGCGACGCCACCGGCAGCGCATCCCCCGGCGCCCTGCCGCCCGGCGGTCCGCGGTGCGCGGACCGCCGGCGGATCGCGCGCTCAGTCCTGCAGCGCGCGCGCGTGGAAGGCGATGTGTTCGCCGATGAAGCTGCCGATGAAGTAGTAGCTGTGGTCGTAGCCGGGCTGCACGCGCAGGGTCAGCGGATAGCCGGCAGCCTCGGCAGCGGCCTGCAGCAACTGCGGACGCAACTGCTTCTCCAGGAACTCGTCGCCACCGCCCTGGTCGATCAGCAACGGCAGGCGCTCGCTGGCACTGCCGATCAGCGCGCTGGCGTCGTATGCCTGCCATTGCGCGCGGTCCTCGCCCAGATACGCGGCGAAGGCCTTCTCGCCCCACGGCACCTGGGTCGGCGCCACGATCGGCGAGAACGCCGACACGCTGCGATAGCGGCCGGGGTTCTTCAGCGCGATCACCAGGGCACCGTGGCCGCCCATCGAATGCCCGCTGATCGCGCGCCGGCCGTTGTGCGGGAACTGCGCCTCGATCAGCGCCGGCAGTTCCTGCACCACGTAGTCGTACATGCGGTAGTGCGCGGCCCACGGCGCCTGGGTGGCGTTGACGTAGAAGCCGGCGCCCTTGCCGAGGTCGTAGCCCTCGGCGTCGGCGACCTGCTCGCCGCGCGGGCTGGTGTCGGGCGCGACCAGGATCACCCCGTGCTCGGCCGCATAGCGCTGCGCGCCGGCCTTGGTGATGAAGTTCTGCTCGGTGCAGGTGAGGCCGCTGAGCCAGTACAGCACCGGCAGTTTGGCGTGCTCGGCCTGCGGCGGCAGGTACACGGCCACCTGCATGGCGCAGCCGAGCACGGCCGAATCGTAGCGATAGACGTCCTGCCAGCCGCCGCAGCAGGCGTGGTGTTCGATGCGTTCCATGGGGAGTTCCGAATTGTGGGCCTGCGGCCGCGAGCGGCCGCAGGCGGAGATGCCGCGACGCGTCGACCGGCGACGCGCGCGGCAGCGGGCTTCAGTGCAGCACGCCGTTCTTGCGCGCCACGTGGGTGGAGATCGCGTCCATCAGCGGCGGCGACAGGCAATCGTACGGTTCCAGCTGCAGTTCGCGCAGGCGATTGCGTATTCCATCCATCGCCTCCGGACGGGTGCCGCTCTCGATGATCGAGGACACGAACGCGGCGAAGCCCGGCGCCGACCAGCCCTGCTGCGGCGACAGTTCCGTATGCACGAAATCCAGGCCGTAGAACGGATGCTCGGTGTTCTCGATGCGGCCGTACATGTGCACGCCGCAGCCGGTGCAGGCGTGACGGCGGATCGTCGCGCTCTCGTCCACCACCTTGAGCTTCTCCTCGTGCGCGGTCACCTTCACCTTGTCGCGCGCCACCACCGCCACCACCGAGAAGGTCGCGCCCTTCGGCTTCCAGCACTTGGTACAGCCGCAGGCATGGTTGTGCGCGGTCTGCGCGCCCACGTCCACCACCACCTTGTCGCTGGCGCAGTGGCATTCCAGGGTACCGCCCTGGAACTGCTCCGCACCGGCACGCACGCCGGCATCCACCGACGGATGAATCGTCACAGTACTCATCTTGCCCCCTCCCGGGTTCGTTGCGTCGCTGCAATGCGCGGAAACGGCCGCGCGCCGGACTGACCTGCGGGTCAGAAGTGGATGACGGTGCGGATCGACTTGCCCTCGTGCATCAGGTGGAAGGCTTCGTTGATCTCGTCCAGCGGCAGGGTGTGGGTGATGAACGGATCGAGGTCGATCTCGCCGTGCATCGCCTGTTCCACCATGCCCGGCAACTGGGTGCGGCCCTTGACCCCGCCGAACGCGCTGCCGCGCCAGACCCGGCCGGTGACCAGCTGGAACGGACGCGTGCTGATTTCCTGGCCGGCGCCGGCCACGCCGATGATGACGCTCTCGCCCCAGCCCTTGTGGCAGCACTCCAGCGCCGAACGCATCACGTGCACGTTGCCGATGCACTCGAAACTGAAGTCCACGCCGCCGTCGGTCAGCTCGACGATGACCTCCTGGATCGGCTTGCTGTAATCCTTCGGGTTGATGCAGTCGGTGGCGCCCATGCTGCGCGCCAGCTCGAACTTGCCCGGATTGGTGTCGATGGCCAGGATGCGCCCGGCCTTGGCCTGCACCGCGCCCTGGATCACCGCCAGGCCGATGCCGCCCAGGCCGAACACCGCGACGCTGTCGCCTTCCTTCACCTTCGCCGTGTTGTGCACCGCGCCGATGCCGGTGGTGACGCCGCAGCCGAGCAGGCACACCTTCTCCAGCGGCGCCTCGGGGTTGACCACGGCCAGCGAGATCTCCGGCACCACCGTGTACTCGCTGAAGGTGCTGCAGCCCATGTAGTGGTAGATCGGCTGACCGTTGTAGGAGAAGCGCGTGGTGCCGTCGGGCATCAGGCCCTTGCCCTGGGTGGCGCGCACCGCCTGGCACAGGTTGGTCTTGCCGGACAGGCAGAACTTGCACTTGCGGCACTCGGCCGTGTACAGCGGGATCACGTGGTCGCCGACCTTGACGCTGGTCACGCCCTCGCCCACCGCCTCGACGATGCCGCCGCCCTCGTGGCCGAGCACCGCCGGGAAGATGCCTTCCGGGTCGTCGCCGGACAGCGTGAACGCGTCGGTATGGCACACGCCGGTGTGGGTGATGCGCACCAGCACTTCGCCCTGGCGCGGCGGTTCGACATCGATCTCCACGATCTGCAGCGGCTGGCCGGCTTCGAAGGCGACGGCGGCTCGGGATTTCATGCGATTTCTCCTGGCTGAGGAAAGGGGTGTGGGGTGGGGATCACTTGAGATAGGAGCGGACCAGCATGCCCATCTCGCGCACGCGCGCGGCGCGCTGCGCGTCGGAGCTGGCGGGCTGGCCGAATTCTTCGCGGACGTGGGCTTCCATCACCTCGGACATGAGGCCGTTGACCGCACCGCGGATGGCGGCGATCTGCTGCAGCACCGCCGCGCACTCGGCGCCGCCCTCCAGCGCGCGCTCCAGCGCCTCGGTCTGGCCGCGCAGGCGGCGGATGCGGGCAAGGACGCGCTTCTTCTCGTGCGGGGTATGCGGCATGCGGGATGGGCCCAGGAACTATACTGGGGGATAGTATGCCTGCGGCCGGCAAAAGGGAACGCCCGAGCCGCGCCGACGCTCCACCAGATCGCCCCCAGCGGCCGCCGGACACCGCACCAGCGCAGGTGCCGGCGCATGGCAACGCATGTCGGCACAGGACACGAACCGGCCATGTTCGCGCCGCCGGCGCTGCCTATGATGGCCAGGCGTTCAAGCGCGGGCCCCGGCTCCGGCGGCCACGTCCCTGGCCGCCCCCAGTTCCAGGCAGCCGCGGCCACGTCTAGACTGGGCGACTCCCGTGTGGCCGCCCCTCAAGATCGTGGACATGAAATCCTTCATTCTGGTCGTCGACGACGACCCGGATCTGCGCCGACTCATCAGCGAGTTCCTGAGCGAACACGGTTATCAGGTGGACACCGCCGAAACCGTGGCGGAGATGCGCCTGCGCATGGCCGAGCGCCAGCCGGACCTGGTGATCCTGGACGTGATGATGCCCGGCGAGGATGGCCTCAGCGCCGCCCGCCAGCTCGCCAGCGAGCGCGGCGCGCCGGCGGTGATCATGCTCAGCGCGCTGGGCAGCGACACCGACCGCATCATCGGCCTGGAAGTGGGCGCCGACGACTACCTGGCCAAGCCGTGCAACCCGCGCGAGCTGCTGGCGCGGGTGCGCGCCCTGCTGCGGCGCAGCCAGGCGGCGACGCTGCCACCGGAAGCCCGCGGCAACGTCTATGAGTTCGCCGGCTGGCGGCTGGACGTGATCCGCCGCGACCTGCGCGACCCCACCGGCATCTTCATCAACCTCTCCGACGGCGAGTTCGCGCTGCTGCGCACCTTCGTCGAGCACCCGCAGCGCGTGCTCAGCCGCGACCAGCTGCTCGACTACGCGCGCGGCCGCGACACCGAGGTCTACGACCGCGCCATCGACAGCCAGATCAGCCGCCTGCGCCGCAAGATCAACGAGCGCGTACAGACCGAACTGATCCGCACCGTGCGCAACGAGGGCTACATGCTGCTGCCGAGCGTCGCCCGCCTGTGAGCGCACCCACGCGCGCCCGCCGCGGCGTGCCGATCTTCGCCCGCGCCTTCCTGCTGCTAGTGGTGGCACTGCTCGTCGCGCAGCTGATCGGCATCGCCCTGGTGCTGCGCACGCCGGTCTACGAGATGCCGGTGCATCCGCCGGAGGTGATCGCCCTGCTCAGCACGCGCATGCCGGCCGGCACCCAGACCCTCAAGGTGCAGGACACGGCACATGCGCCGCTGCCGGCGCGCGACCAGGTGCGCGACCGCAATGTGGAACGGCTGATGGCGCACTGGCTGGAAGTGGCGCCGGACCAGGTGCGCTTCTACCGCAACAGCGACGGCCGCCTGGAACGTCTGCGCCTGCGCCTGGGCGAACGCCCACCGCCGCCGCCGCGTGCGCTCGCCACCGACGACGACCTCCCTGCACCCGCCGGGGTGGCGCCCCCAGCCACCGCACAGCAACCGCCCCCGCTGGAGCCGCCACCGGCGCCCGGCGAAGCGCCGCGCAATGGCACCTTCGGCGCGACCATGCGCGCAGTGGGTTGGCGCGAACGCGGCTTCGCCCCGGCGGTGCCGCTGCTGGACGGCTTCACCGCGGCACTGCGCCAACCCGATGGGCACTGGCGCAGCGTGATGTCGCCACCGCGTCGGTTCTCCAACGAGTTCAAGACCCAGGTGGTCATGCTGTTCCTGGTCGGCATGCTGGCGATGCTGCCGCTGGCCTGGTGGTTCTCGCGGGCGCTGTCGGCGCCGATCCGGCGCTTCGCGGAGGCGGCCGACCAGCTCGGCCGCAATCCCGACGCGCAGCCATTGCGCCGCAGCGGCCCCAGCGAGATCGTGCAGGCGGCCGATTCGTTCAACGCGATGCAGGCGCGCCTGAACCGGCTGATCAACGAGCGCACGCACATGGTCGCGGCGATCGCCCACGACCTGCGCACGCCGCTGGCGCGGCTGGCGTTCCGCCTGGAGACCCTACAGCCGCCGCTGCGCGAGAAGACCATGGCCGACATCGACGAGATGAAGGCGATGATCTCCGCGGCGCTGGACTTCATCCACAACGACAGCCGCCGCGGCACCCGCTCGCCGCTGGATTTCCGCCTGCTGGTGGAAAGCGTGGTCGACGACGCCAGCGACACCGGCGCCGACGTGGTGCTACTGCTCGGCGACGCCATCACCCTCGACGGCGATCCGCTGTCGCTGCGGCGCATGGTGATGAACCTGGTGGAGAACGCGCTGAAGTACGGCAAGCGCGCGCGCCTGCAGCTGCGCCGCGAGGCCGGCGAGTGCGTGCTGTGGATCGACGACGACGGCCCCGGCATCGATCCCGCGCAGCGCGAGAAGCTGTTCCTGCCGTTCTTCCGCGGCGAGAACTCGCGCAACCGCGACACCGGCGGCATCGGCCTGGGCCTGTCGGTGGCGCACAGCATCGTGCTGGCGCACGGCGGCCAGATCGCCCTGGACAACCGTGCCGAGGGCGGCCTGCGGGTCAGCGTGCGGCTGCCGTGCCAGGCGGTAGGCGGCTGAGCCAGGCACGCCACCGTACCGCCGCCTGCCGATCGGCTCAGCGCTGGTTCGGCTCGACCACCACCGCCGTGCCGTAGCACAACACCTCGGTCAGGCCGGCCATCAGCTCGGTGGCGTCGTAGCGCACCGCGACGATGGCATTGCCGCCCATCTGCCGCGCATGCTGCAGCATGTCCCGGTAGGTCTCCAGGCGCGCCTGCTCGCACAGTTGGGTGTAGATGGTGATATTGCCGCCGAAGATGGTTTGCAGCCCGCCCAGGAAATTGCCGACGATAGAGCGCGAGCGCACGGTGATGCCGCGCACGATGCCCAGATTGCGCACGATGCGGTAGCCGGGAAGCTCCAGCGCGGTGGTCACCATCGCATCGTTGAGTGGCGAGGCCGCCGTCGCGCGTGGCGGCGAGGAATTGTACGGATCGGTCATCGGTGTCCCCTGGTGGCGTGGTCCGTGGCTCCGCGGACCGCAGACCCGGCGCGTACGCACCGAGGCCGGCAGTGTTAGCACCGCAGGAAGAACGACGCAATCGCCAGCACCAGGCCGCCGATCCACAGCAACAGCATCGTCAGCACGCCGGCCAGAACGACCGCCACGCGCCGCCACCGGCGCAACCCGCGCGAGCGCCGCACCACGTGCACGCACAGCCAGCCGCCCAGCAGCACGCCGCTGGCGATCACGGCCCATCCGAGCAGATCGATAAGCGGATCCTTGGGACCGAACTCAGCGGGGCATTGGCTCGTCGCATGTGCGGATGCCATGCAGCCGAGCAACACGCTCAGAACGCTGGCCCTGCCGCCGCGATGGCGCCCAAAGACACTGCCCACCGTCATGCAGGCGCAGACGCGGTGCGAACGCTACGAAGCGAGCGCAATGCGGAGGAACTCGACTCGCGACGGCGCGTCGTGGAACGCGAAAAAATGCAGTTCATGGTATTGGTGGCATACCGATGCCGGCATCCGTCGAGGAGGGGCGACGAAACTCGGCAGCCACAGATCGCGAAAGCAAGCGCGCGATGATCCAGCCATGCAGGACGACGAAGGCCGCAGCAAAGACCACGCCGATCGCCGACATGGCCCACAGCATCGGCTGCATGTCCGGCGCGCCTTGCATCTGCGCAACGGCGAGCTGCTTCTGCATGAACGCGATCATCTGCACCTGCACGACCGCGCCGCCCAGATTCCATGCGATCACCAGCGCCATGGCCGCGATGAAGCACCACCGCGCCCAACTCAGCCGCCGCAGAAGCCCGATCGAACTCGCCAGGGTCCACATTGAAAACAGCGCAGTCCCAAGAAACAACCAACTAAAGTGGGAAAAGATGAAGGCAATCGTGGGCGGCATCCCTGGCGGAAGCCTCCGCACCGCATCGGCGAACTCCATGTGATCGAACATGGCGAACACAACGAAGACCTGCATGATGCCGACCACCGTGCCGAAACCGGAGAGTGCGATGAAGATCCAGGCCAGGATGGTGACAAAATTGGACCGCGGTGGTACCTGATGCATACGTCCCCCTGAAGACGAGTCGACAATAGTGACGCCTGGCCGCCCACTGCGCCATCACCTGCAGCCGCATCCGATTGCCGAATCCGACGAACTGCATACATCCGTCGGTCGCCGAATTCGCTAGCGGGGTTGCGTTGTGCGCACACGGCGCCACCCGCCGCACTGCGATATCGCCTCAACTCCGCTGCGCAATGGCCGCCGCATGACGCGCCAACAACAGCGGCAGTGCGGTCTTCCGCCAGAACACCAGGCTGACGTACCCCGAGGACATGCCGCCATGGCTGAGGCGCAGCACAAAGACCGACTCGACAGACGCGTCGTCCAGCGCCGTGCCGACCAGGCGCACGAAGCTGTCGGCGAGCAGCGCCTCGCACTGCGCCGCCGTCGCCGGCAGCGGCACGCCGGCGAGGGTCGACGCCATCTCCTGCCACAGATACGGATCGCCACGGCCGCCCCATCTGCTCGGCTCGTCCTGGAACAGGCCCGCCATGTCCCCGATCGCGGTCATCGCCCTGCTCGCCTACGGACGTGCGGCGCGACGCTCAGTACGCGAATTCGCGGAACACGCGGTCGATGTCGCCCTGCCACGCGCCGTGGTACAGCGCCAGCTTGCGCTCGGCCGCGGTCTCGCCGGCGTGCAGGATCTCCACCAGCGGTTCGAGGAAGCGCGATTCGTCCTGGCCATCGCGGTTCAGACGCGCGCGGCGGCGCAGGCCGGACAGGGCAATCTTCACCGCCTCGGCGGCAAGGTCCTGCACGGTGCCGTTGCGGAACGGCAGCTGCAGCGCCTGCTTCGGCACGCCGTCGCGCAGCGCGTGACGTTCGACCAGGCTGAAATCCTTGACCAGGTCCCAGGCCGCATCCAGTGCGGCATCGTCATACAGCAGGCCGACCCAGAACGCCGACAGCGCGCACAACCGGCCCCACGGACCAGCGTCGGCGCCGCGCATTTCCAGGTACTTCTTCAAGCGCACTTCCGGGAACGCGGTGGTCATGTGGTCGGACCAGTCGCGCAGCGTCGGCAACGCACCCGGTAAGGCCGGCAACTTGCCCTGCATGAAATCGCGGAAGCTCTGCCCGCTGGCGTCCACGTAGGTGCCATCGCGGTAGGAGAAGTACATCGGCACGTCGAGCAGGTAGTCGACGTAGCGCTCGTAGCCGAAACCGTCCTCGAACACGAAGTCGAGCATGCCGGTGCGATCGGCGTCGGTGTCGGTCCAGATGTGCGAGCGGTAGCTGAGGTAGCCGTTGGGCTTGCCCTCGGCGAATGGCGAGTCGGCGAACAGCGCGGTGGCGATCGGCTGCAGCGCCAGCGACACGCGGAACTTGCGCACCATGTCCGCTTCGCTGGCGTAGTCCAGGTTGACCTGCACGGTGCAGGTGCGGGTCATCATGTCCAGGCCGAGCGCACCGACCTTGGGCATGTAGTTCTTCATGATCTGGTAGCGGCCCTTGGGCATCCACGGCATCTCGTCGCGGCGCCACTTCGGCTGGAAGCCCATGCCCAGGAAGCCCAGGCCCAGTTCGTCGGCGACCTGCTTGACCTCGTTGAGGTGGCTGCCCACTTCAACGCAGGTGTCGTGGATGGTCGGCAGCGGTGCGCCGGACAGCTCCAGCTGACCGGCCGGCTCCAGCGTCACCGAGGCGCCGTCGCGCAGCAGGGCGATGGTGTGCCCGGCTTCGCGCACCGGCTCCCAGCCGAAGCGGGTCAGGCCGAGCAACAGCGCCTCGATGCCACGCTCGCCCTCGAAGGTCGGCGGCCGCAAGTCGTCCAGGCGGAAGCCAAACTTCTCGTGCTCGGTGCCGATGCGCCACTGCGCCTCGGGCTTCTCTCCGGAGGCGAGCACCTGGACCAGTTCGGCGCGGTCGGTGATCGGCGTCTCGGCAACGTGGCTGGGGCTCGACAAGGGCAGGACTCGCACGGCGGGTGAGGCGATGTGGGGACCATCCCCCGCCATCGCAAGGCCCGCACTATAGCGTGACGAGGGCGAGGCCCGTATCGCTACCAGCGGCACTGCAGCATTCCACGGTCGCGCCGCTGGCGGCGTCGAGAGTGAGACGCAGCAAGCGTTCGCGGCGCCGTCTCGGCTAGGCTGCGGTCTCCTTCCCGCTCCGCCGCAGGCTGCGCCATGCGCCCGACCCACTCCGAACGCCATCGCACCGACCGCGCCGGCTGGCTGCGCGCGGCTGTGCTTGGCGCCAACGACGGCATCCTGTCCGTGGCCGGCCTGGTGGTCGGCGTCGCCAGCAGCGGCGCGTCGGCGGCCACGGTGCTGACCAGCGGCATCGCCGGCCTGGTCGCCGGCGCGATGTCGATGGCCGCGGGCGAATACGTGTCGGTGCAATCGCAGGCCGACATCGAACGCGCAGACCTGGCGCTGGAGCGCCGCGAACTGCACGAGGATCCGCAGAGCGAGCTGGACGAACTCACCGCGATCTATCGCCAGCGCGGGCTCGAACCGGCCCTCGCCCGCCAGGTGGCCGAGCAGTTGACCGCGCACGATGCGCTGGGCGCGCACGCACGCGACGAACTCGGCATCACCGAGAGCCTGCGCGCGCGTCCGCTGCAGGCGTCGGCCGCGTCGGCGGCGGCGTTCTGCACCGGCGCGGCGCTGCCGATCATGGCCGCGTGGCTGGCGCCGGACGGCCGGCAACTGTGGGTGACCGGCGCGGCGACCCTGATCGGCCTGTCGCTGACCGGCGCACTGGCTGCGCGCGCCGGCGGCGCCTCGGGCCTGCGCGGCGCGGTGCGGGTGGTGTTCTGGGGCGCGGCGGCGATGCTCGCAAGCGGCGCGATCGGGCATGTGTTCGGCGTGCATGTCTGAGCGGACGCGTACCGCGCTGCGATAGCATCACCGGCCATGGCCGACACGACCTCTCCCGACGCCCTGCTGCTGGCGCGCCTGGCCAGCCTGGCCGACTGCACCCAGGCCGACGGCTACGCCTGCATCACCGCGCGCCGCGAACACGGCGCGCGCTCGGTGGAGATCCCGCAGCCGCACCTGGCGATCCTGCTGCAGGGACGCAAACAGGTGCGCACCGCGACACAGACGCTGACGTTCGTGCCGGGCGACCTGTTCCTGGTGACGCGGCGCTGCCGCATCGATGTGGTCAACATCCCGGATCCGCACAGCGGCCTGTACCTGAGCGTGCTGGTGCCGCTGTGCGAGGAAGCACTGAGCGCCGCGCGCGTGCTGTGGAACGAACCGCTGCCTGCCGCGGGCACGGAGCTGGCGCACCTGCGCGCCGAGGAATTCGGCAGCACCCTGCTGCAATGGCGGCAGGCGCTGCAGGACGGCCACTACACCGAAGCGCGGCTGGCGCTGGCGACCCTGGTGCTGGCGCTGTGCCGGCGCGGCCATGGCGGCCTGCTGCTGCCGCCGGCGCCGAGCGTGGCCGCGCAGGTGCGCGACCTGATCGCTGCGCAGCCGCAACGCGACTGGCGTTCGCGCGATATCGAAGACAGCCTGGGTCTCAGCGGCGCGACCCTGCGCCGGCACCTGGCCAGCGAACGCACCTCGTTGCGCGAAGTGCTCACCGATGCGCGCCTGGCGCATGCGATGCAGCTGCTGTACACCACGCGCTGGCCGTTGAAGACGGTCGCTGCGCATGCCGGCTACCGATCGGTACGCAGCTTCAGCCAGCGCTTCCAGCAACGCTACGGCCTGGATCCAGCCAGCATCGGCAACTGAGCCACGTCGGCGTTGAGCGCCGCGCGCAGCGGAATGAGCGAATCGCGCAGCGGTGCAGGCGCAGCATGCCAGTACCGCGGCGCCCGCCGCTCTGCCAGGAAGTCCCATGTCCGTGTTCCCGTTGCGTGCGCTGCGCGTGCTGGTTCTGAGCGCCAGCGCGGCGCTGACGCTGCCTTCTCCCGCGCGTGCAACCGCGCCGGAGGCTGCCGCTGTGCAAGTGCCCGGCGTCTATCGCCAGGCGATCGGCCGCTTGCGCGTCACCGCCCTGTTCGATGGCACCGTGGCGCTGCCGCGCGCGGAACTGGCGAATATTCCGCCGGAGGCGATCGCGCGCCTGCTCGACCATCGCTACGTACCGGAAAGCGACAAGGGCCTGCAGACCGCGGTGAACGCCTATCTGATCCAGGACGGCACGCACCTGACCCTGGTCGACACCGGCACCGCGACCTGTTTCGGCCCCGGGCTCGGCCAGGTGCTGGCCAACCTGCGCGCGGCCGGGTATGCGCCCGAGCAGGTCGACGACGTGCTGCTCACCCACGCCCATCCCGATCACCTGTGCGGCTTGCTGGACGCACAGGGCCAGCCCGCCTATCCAAAGGCGACGGTGTGGCTGAGCGCCGCCGACGCGGCGTACTGGCTGGACCCGGCCAGCGAGGCCGGCGCGCCACGGGCGCTGCGCTTCGCCTTCCCGCTGGCGCGTGCGGCAGTGGCGCCGTACCAGGCCGCGCAGCGGCTGCGCCGTTTCCGCCTCGGCGACAAGCTGCCCGGCGGTGCGGTCGCGCTGGATACCCACGGGCACACGCCCGGGCACGTGTCGTACCGCTTCGATGGCGGCACTGGGCAGCACCTGTTGGTGTGGGGCGATCTGGTGCACTACCACGCGGTGCAGTTCGCACAGCCGCAGGCGGCGTTCGAGGCCGACAGCGACCGCGATGCAGCGATCGCCGCACGCAAACGGACCATGGCCCAGGCCGCCGACCACGGCTGGTGGGTGGCCGGTGCGCACCTGCCGTTCCCGGGGCTGGGCCACGTGCGTCGCGCGGGCGAGGCGTTCGCCTGGGTGCCGGCGGAGTTCACGCCGTTGCCGGCTGCGCCTTGAGGCTGGTTTTCTCCGTTTGGAAGAAAGCACGGCTGCTAGCCCCTCTCCCCGTGGGAGAGGGGTTGGGGTGAGGGTACGTCGCGAAGCGTCTCGCGGAGTTCGGGCACACGAGGCTGCGCCCGTACCCTCATCCGGCCCTTCGGGCCACCTTCCCCCAAAAAGGGGCCATGGTCCCGATGGGAGAAGGAACGGCTGCTAGCCCCTCTCCCACTGGGAGAGGGGTTGGGGTGAGGGTCCAGCGCCGCCGCGCTCACTCCGCGGCGGTCGGCTCCGTCTCCAGGCCCAGCCAGCGACCGATGATCCCGCGCGCTTCGTCCACGCCCTGGCGGCTCTCGCCGGAGAAGGTCTGTACGCTGACCGTGTCGCCGAACGCGCTGGCCAGCTCCTTGCGTACCTGCTGCAGCGCCTGCGCCTGCTGGCCGCGGCCGAGCTTGTCGGCCTTGGTCAGCAGCGCATGCGCCGGCAGGCCGCGCTGCACCGCGTAACCGAGCATCTGCCGGTCGTAGTCCTTGAGCGGATGGCGGATGTCCATCACCACCACCAGCCCGCGCAGGGCCTCGCGGGTGCGGAAATACGTATCGATGAACTTCTGCCAGTGCGCCTGCAGTTCCAGCGGCACCTTGGCGTAGCCGTAGCCGGGCAGGTCCACCAGGCAGCGCTCGGGCTGGACCTGGAAGAACACCAGTTGCTGGGTGCGGCCGGGCGTCTTGGAGACGCGGGCCAGGGCGTTCTGCCGGGTCAGCGCGTTCAGCGCGCTGGACTTGCCGGCGTTGGAGCGGCCGGCGAAGGCCACTTCCCAACCGCCGTCTTCGGGCAATTGACGGGCGTTGTGGGCGGACAGCAGATAGTGGGCACGTTCGAGGATCAGCGACATCCCGCTAGGATCGCACGTCCGCGGCCCCGGGCGGGCTTCGTTGACCGCCGGGCCGCGGCATGCCGATAATCGCGCGAGTGCGGTCGCCGTCCGGCAGCCGCGGGGTCGGGTCATACGGAGCTTCAGCAATGCGCCACGCTCGCGTTCTTGCCTTTACCGGTCTAGCGGTTTCCGTCGCCGCCGCGGTCGCGTTCGCGCAGACCTCGGTGGTTCCCATTCCCGACCACGCCCCTGTGCGCACCACGCCGCTGGAGGGCGACATCGGCAAGGCCGCCTGGGGCGACCCCAAGGCCGGCCAGGCCAAGGCCGCGGCCTGCGCCGCCTGCCATGGCCCGGACGGCAACCCCGCCATCGCCATGTATCCGCGCATCGCCGGCCAGGTGGAGCGCTACAGCGCGCGGCAGATGGCGCTGATCGCCCACGGCGAGCGCACCAGCGGCGCGGTCGCGGCGATGGTGCCGTTCGTGCAGCCGCTGAGCGCGCAGGACATGCGCGACATCGGTGCCTACTTCGCCACGCAGAAGGCCGGCGCCGGCATCGCCGACGACGCGGTGATCGCCGACGGTCCGTACGCCGGCATGAAGTTCTACGAGGTCGGCCAGCAGCTGTACCGCGGCGGCGACGCGAGCCGCGGCATCCCCGCCTGCATGGCCTGCCACGGCCCCGCCGGCGCCGGCAACCCGGGGCCGGCCTATCCGCATCTGGGCGGCCAGCACGCCGATTACGTGGCGCGGCGCCTGCAGGAATACCAGGCCGGCACCACCCAGGAGCGCGACCCGACGATGTTCAAGATCATGGCGCAGGTGGCCAAGCCGCTGACCGACCAGGAGATCAAGGCGCTGGGCAGCTATCTGCAGGGCCTGCACGACCGCGCCGACGACGCGGCCGCCGCGCAGGTGACGCCGGCCGCGGCAACACCGCCGCAGCCGGCACCCGCACAACAATCCTGACCGTGCGCCGCTGCGGCGGCGCCGGCCCGTTTCCCCCTCGCGCCGGTCCGACGACCGGCGTTCGTTTTTGCCATCGGAGATCGCATGAACCGTCTGCCCCGCCTGCTGTTGTGCCTGCTCGCCCTGCTGCCGTTGAGCGCCTGCGCGCAACCCAAGTCCGCCACCGCGGTGGAAGGGGAGGACTACACGCTGATCGCCAATCCCAAGCCGTTCGCGCCGCTGGCCGGCAAGATCGAGGTGGTGGAAGTGTTCGGCTACACCTGCCCGCATTGCGCGCACTTCGAGCCGTTGCTGGAGGAATGGGCCGGCAAGCAGGCCAAGGACGTGCGCCTGACCCTGGTACCGGCGGCGTTCGGCGGCTACTGGGACAATTTCGCCAGTGCCTTCTATGCCGCGCAGCAGCTGGGCGTGCAGAGCCGCAGCCACCGCGCCATGTTCGAGGCCATCCACGACAAGCGCAGCGTGCCGGTGCAGAACGTGGCGCCGGAGGAACTGGCCACGTTCTACGCCGGCTTCGGGGTCAAGCCGCAGGCCTTCATCGCCGCCTACCAGAGCCCGCAGGTCGCCGCGCAGGTGAAGGCCGCACGCGATTTCGCCGTGCGCGCCGACATCGCCGGCACCCCGGCGCTGATCGTCAACGGCAAGTACCTGGTCAAGGGCAAGAACTTCGAGGACATGCTGCGCATCGCCGACGCACTGATCGCCCGCGAGCGCGCCGGCAAGTGATCGGCGCACGGCGCTTCATCCGCGCCATGGCATCATGACGGGGTGGCCGGACCGCGCTCGCGGCGCGTCCGGCATTTGTCCCCCATCCTGCTGGAGATGTCGCCGATGAAGACCCGCTTCGCCCTGACCCTGATGGCTCTGCTGCCGATCCTGGTGGCATGCAAGGCCCAGGACGGCACTGCCGACGCCGTCGCCCCTGCGTCCGGCACCGCCGCGACCCCAGCTGCCGCGCCTGCCGCCGGCAACGATGGCGCTGCCGCGCCCGCCGAGGCGCCGGCCACGCCCGCGGCCACCACCGCCGATGCCGCCGCGCAGCCCGCCGCCGAAGGCGACAGCGCCGCCCCTGCCAAGCCGGTCGCGGCCAAGACCCCGAACGGGCCGGAGCCAGTCGCCGGCACCGACTATGTCGACATCGCAGGCGGCCAGCCGTTCCAGCCGACCAATGGCAAGATCGAGGTGGCGGAGATCTTCGGCTACGTCTGCCCCGCCTGTGCGCGCTTCCAGCCGCTGATCGGCCCGTGGAAGGCCGGCCTGCCGTCCGACGTGCGCTTCGTCTACGTGCCGGCGATGTTCGGCGGCACCTGGGACGACTACGCCCGCGCGTTCTACGCCGCCGAGGCGCTGGGCGTGCAGGAGAAGACCCACGAGGCGCTGTACAAGGCGATCCACGTCGACGAGACCCTGAAGGGCGAGCGCGGCCGCGACTCGGTGCAGGACATCGCCAACTTCTACGCCAAGTACGGCGTGGACCCGAAGCAGTTCGCCGACACCATGGGCAGCTTCGCGGTGGCCACCAAGACCAACCGCGCCAAGCAGTTCGCCACCCGCAGCGGCATCACCGGTACGCCGTCGCTGATCATCAACGGCAAGTATCTGGTCAAGGGCAAGAGCTACGACGACATGCTGCGCGTGGCCGATCACCTGATCGCGCGCGAGCGCGCGGCGATGGCCAAGTAAGCCCCGACCGCCGGGCCGCACCGCCGTGACCGCTCCCGCCACCCGCACCCTGCGCGTGCTCACCGCCAACATCCAGGCCGGTTCCAGCACGCGCCGCTACAGCGACTACGTGACCCGCAGCTGGTCGCATGCGCTGCCGGCCGGGCGCAAGCGCAGCAGCCTGGATGCGATCGCGCAGCTGGCCAGCGACCACGACATCGTCGGCCTGCAGGAGGCCGACCCCGGCAGCCTGCGCTCGGGCTTCACCAACCAGACCCACTACCTGGCCGAGCGCGCCGGCTTCAACTACTGGAGCCACCAGCCGAACCGGCGCGTGGGCGGTGTGGCCTCCAGCGCCAACGGCCTGCTCAGCCGGCTGGAGCCGGTGGAAGTGCAGGACCACGCCCTGCCCGGCCGCCTCGGCGGGCGCGGCGTGCTGCTGGCCAAGTTCGGCAACGGCGCCGAAGGCCTGGCGGTGGCGGTGGCGCATTTGTCGCTGGGCGCCAACTCACGCGCAGCGCAACTGGCCTTCATCGCCGAGCTGCTGTCCGATCATCCCAACGTGGTGCTGATGGGCGACTTCAACTGCGTCGCCGACCGCCCGGAAATGCAGTTCCTCTACCAGCGCACCCGGCTGCAACCGCCGGGCTGCGTGGTCCCGACCTTCCCGAGCTGGCGCCCGCAGCGCGCCATCGACCACATCCTGGTCAGCGACGGCCTGCGCTGCAACGAACAGCGCGCGGTGCCTGCCGCCTTCTCCGACCACCTCGCCGTGGCCACCGAGATCGAAGTGCCGCAGCATTTGTTGCGCTGAGACGGTGGCCGCAGCTTGTCGTGCACGCCCGTAGCGGCTTCATGCAACGCTGCTAACGCGTTCTTGCCCTAGCTCCGCGGGAATGTCGTGGCGCGTGTAGGAGCGGCTTCAGCCGCGACGCGCATTTCCGGGAATGCCCGTCGCGGCTGAAGCCGCTCCTACGACATCACCTTGTCTACTCCCTTCATTGCATCGGCAACACCCTGCGAGAGCGCACGCGCGCTCCCGCAAGGTGCCATCGCGTGGGTGGCGACTAGAACTTCAGATCCGCACGCACGTACAGATAACGTCCACCGGGGATGCCATAGGTGGAGGCGTCGTAGCCGTTGAGCGAGCACGACAGGCAGATCGGCGGATCCTTGTCGAAGACATTGTTGACGCCGCCGCTGAGGGTCAGGCCCTTGAGCCAGTCGAAGCGGTAGCCGACCTGCAGGTCGTGGTAGGTGATCGCGTCCAGCGTATTGGTACCGGCGACCGGATTGCTGCACACCGGGAACGCCACCGCGTCGCCGCACTGCTCGGTCAGCTCGGAGATGTGCCGCAGCGTCCACGACGCATTCCAGCGGCCGCGCGACCAGTCCAGGCTCAGGTTGCTGGTCCACTCGGGAATGGAGCTGTCCACCACTTCCACGCCCGGCCGCTGCGGCTGCACCTGGCCGGCCGCGCCGGTGGCGACGTAGCGGGTGACGAAGGTGTTCTGCCAGGCGATCTTGAAGCGGCCGGCGGCGGTCTCCGGCGAGTTCCAGAACAGGTCCACGTCCCAGCCGTCGGTCTTGATCGAACCGAGGTTGGTCAGCCGGTTGTTGAAGCCGTTGATGCCACCGGTGGAGGCGCGGGTGATGCCGTCGCAGTAGGTGGGCGACAGCGTGTCCACGCACAGGTCGAGCTGGGTCTGCGCGTTGATCGCCTGGATCGCGCCATCGATGTCGTGGCGGTAGAAGGTCACTTCCACGTCGAAGCGGTCCGACCACGGCACGTTGCTGGCGAACCACGGGCTCCACACGAAGCCGGCGCTGAAGCTGCGCGCCTTCTCCGGCTCCAGCGCGCGGTTGCCGCCGGTGGTCACCGAGATCTGCGAGTTGGCCTGCTGGTAGCCGGCTGGCACGCCGAGCGTGGCGCAGTTGCTGACGCTGCCGCGCGGCGCGGTGCCGCCCAGGCCGATCGAGCACGGGTCGGACAGGGTCAGGTCGGCGCGCGCTGCCGAGCCGTACAGTTCGCCGATGCTGGGCGCGCGGAAGCCTTCGGCATAGCTGGCGCGCAGCACGAAGTCCGGCGCCACCTGCCAGCGCAGGCCGTACTTCGGGGTGAACTTGCCGCCGAAAGTGGAGTAGTCCGAATAACGCCCGGCCAGGCTCAGGTCCAGTTTGTCGCCCAACGGCGAGTCGGCGAAGATCGGCACGCTCAGTTCGAGGTAGGCCTCCTTGACGTCGTAGCTGCCCTGCGTCGGCAGCGACGGCACGCCGTTGTAGTGGCCGATCACGGTCAGCGGATCCGGGCGGTAGAAGCCCTCGTACTTGCGGTATTCCACGCCGGTGGCGAAGGACACCGCGCCGGCCGGCAGCCGGAACAGGTCGCTGCTGAGGTTGGCGGTGAACTGGGTCAACTCGTTCTGGCTGCGATCGTGCACCACCGGCTGGATCCAGCGCAGCATGTCCGGGGTGATGCTGCCGGCGCCGCCGAAGATGTTCAGCGGCACGCAGCCGGCCACCGCCGCGCACGCCGCCGGATCGCCCAGCGCCAGGTTGATGTTGTAGATGTTGTAGCTGCCGTAGTTGGTCTGCTCGGCCTTGTTCTTGCTGTAGGCGCCGTTGACGTCCCAGAACCAGGTGCGGTCGGCGCCCTCGAAGCTGCCGATGAAACCGGTGCCCACGTACTGGGTGTCCACACGCTGCTCGAACACGCGCGCGCCGCCTTCCACCGGGCGGCGCCCGATCATGATCAGGTTGCTGCCCGAATCCAGTGCGAAGCCGAACGGGTTGTACGGATTGGCGGCGGAGATGACGATGTTGTCGGCCAGCGGATTGCCGGTGCCGGCGTCGGGCCCGAGGAAGATCGGCTCCGGCGCGGCCTGGTTGGTCGATTCGCGGCGGTTGCCGAGCAGCTTCAGGTACCACTGCACGTCGTCGTTGAAGAAGAAACGGAATTGGCCGAACACGCCCTTGCGCTCGGACGGCGTCAGCAGCAGGTTGGACGCGGCGAAGTTGTAGCGGTCGGCGGTGGTGAAGCAGTGGTAGTCGTCGCTGCGGGTGCAGCCGCCGGTGCCGTCGTAGCGCGGCGTGCCCACGCCACTGTTGGGGGTCAGGTTCTGCTCGGCGCCGGTGTTGGGGTCGACGAAGATGAAGCGCCCGTCCGGCGTGGCCGAGCTGCCGAAGCTCAGGCCGGTGCCGGGAATCGGGTAGAGCGACTGCGCGCGGTCGCGCGCGTAGATCGGATCCTGCTTGGTGTAGCTGGCGCCGAGGAACAGGCTGGTGCGCTCGGTGCTGTGGCCCCAGGCCAGGTCCACACCCTTGCTGGCGCCGTCGCCCTTGTCGTACTCGCCGTAGTTCAGCGTGACCTGGGCGCCTTCGAAGTTGCGCCGGGTGATGATATTGACCACGCCGGCGATCGCGTCCGAACCGTATAGCGACGAGGCGCCGTCCTCCAGCACTTCGACGCGTTCGACGATGGCCAGCGGGATGGTGTTGAGGTCGGTAGCCGCGCCCACGCCCGAGGCCGAGGACTCGTTGACCCAGCGCATGCCATCGACCAGCACCAGCACCCGCTTGGCGCCCAGATGGCGCAGATCCACCTGTGCCGAGCCGGCGCCGACGCCGCTGCCGTCGGGCGGGAAGCCGAAATTGCCGGAGGAATTGAACTTGGCGTTCAAGGCCGAGCCGGAGGCGGTGAGTTCCTGCAGCACATCGCCGATGGAGGTCAGGCCGGTACGTTCGATGTCGGCGCGGCTCAGGGTCTGCACCGGCACCTGGCCCTCGACTTCGGCGCGGCGGATGCGGGTGCCGGTGACCTGGACGCTGTCCAGGGTGGTGGCCGTGCCGGGCGCGGCCGGGGGCGTCTGTTGCTGGGCGCCGGCGATGGCGGGGACGCCGCCGAGCAGGGCCAGGGATACCGCGAAGACCAAAGGATGGCGGTGCAGGAAATTCATCCGTCTCTCTCTCCAGAAAGGATGTGGGTCGGCCGCTGCGACCCCCTGCACCGCGACGGCGTGGAATTCTTTGTAAACAAATCGTAAACGTGCTGCAAGCGTCCGGCGGGCAAAGCGCGGGCCATGGATGCGACTGGTCGATCTGGTAGACACGAGAGTCGCGAGACGCCGTCAAACCGCGACGTGCCGAAGCCCCTCTCCCACCGGGAGAGGGGTTGGGGTGAGGGTGAGGAGCGAAGCGTCTCGCAGCACCTGGCTGCACTGGCTGTCGTCATCCACAGCGGCACCCGCACCCTCATCCGCCCCTGCGGGGCACCTTCTCCCAATGGGAGAAGGGAGAAGCCGAGCCCCTCTCCCCTCGGGAGAGAGGTTGGGGTGAGGGTACGGCGCGAAGCGCCTCGCAATACCTGGCTGCACTGGCTGTCGTTGCCCACAGCGGCACTCGCACCCTCATCCGCTCCTGGGGAGCACCTTCCCCCAAGAAGGGGGCCATGGTCCCAATGGGAGAAGGGAAAAGCCGAGCCCCTCTCCCACCGAGAGAGGGGTTGGGGTGAGGGTGCGGCGCGCAGCGTCCCGTAGCGTTCAGCGCAAGAAGCTGCACCTACATCCTCATCCGTCCATGTGGGGTGCACCGGATGTCGGCCCGGCGCGCGGCATCAAGCTTCAACTGCTGCAGGGGTATTTCACCAACACGAGGGCCGTGCGGCCGCTGCATCCAGCACACTCGCCGGCCCCACCCGGACGACGCGCCCGCCCTCTTCCCGACCACACCGGCGGAAGCGACGAAAGCGCCGCCATCGCCAGTTGAAACGGCGATTCATCGGCGTTCGGTATAGTCCCGCGCATGATCCTGCGCACGTCTCTCCTGCTGTTCGCCGCCGCGTTGTGCGGCCCCGTTTCCGCCCTCGCCCAGTCCCTGGATGCCCAGCGCCCGGCGATCCGCTCGGCGATCGACGATGCCGAGCAAGGCCGCTTCGATCCGGTCCGCGCCGCCGCGTTCAAGCAGCATCCGCTGTACGGCTGGCTGGAGTACGCCAACCTGCGCCGCACTATCGACAAGGTGTCCGACGCACAGGCGCAGGACTTCCTCAAGCGCTATGCCGGGCAGCCGGTGGCCGAGAGCTTCCGTGCGCTGTGGCTGCCGGCGCTGGCGCGGCGCGAGGACTGGCCGGCGCTGCTGGCGAACTGGAAACCCACCGAGAACCTCGGCCTGCGCTGCGCCCAGCTCAATGCGCGCCAGGCCACCGGCCGCGCCGACGCGCAGTGGGTGGACGAAGCGCAGGCGCTGTGGCGCAACGCCGGCAAGTCGCTGCCCGACGCCTGCGATCCGGTGTTCGCGGTGCTGCAGGCGCGCGGCGGCATGACCGATGCGCTGCGCTGGGCGCGCGTAGAAGCGGCCGCGGACGCACAGCAACCGGCAGTGATGCGCGCCGCCGCGCGCGGCCTGCCCGCGGCCGACCTAGCCCTGGCCAACGACTACGCCGCGTTCCTGGACGCAGCGCATGCGCGTGCGCTGAGCTGGCCCAAGACCGAGCGCAGCCGCAAGGTGGCGGTGGACGGACTGGAGAAGCTGGCCAAGGCCGACCCGGACGCGGCCGAGCGGCAACTGCCGCAGTTCGCCCAGGCGCTGCAGTTCAGCGAGGCGCAGCGCGGTGCGGTGCTGTACCAGATCGCGCTGTGGACGGTGGCCTCGTACGGCCCGGATTCGGCGCGCCGGCTCAACGCCGTGCCCGAGTCCGCCTACGACGAACGCCTGCACGAGTGGCGCGCGCGCGAGGCGATGGCGCGCGGCGACTGGCCGGCGGCACTGGCCGCGATCCGCAAGATGCCGCCGGCACAGCGCAGCGATTCGCGCTGGCAGTACTTCGAGGCACGCCTGGCGGAGAAGACCGGCAACGCCAGCGAGGCACAGCGGCTGTACCGCGCGGCGGCCAGCTCCGCCACCTTCCACGGCTTCCTGGCCGCCGACCGGCTCAAGCAGCCGTATGCGCTGTGCCCGTGGGAGCCGAACGACAGTGCACAGGCGCAAGCGGCGGTGGCGCGCGATCCGGCGCTGGTCCGCGCACTGGAGCTGTTCAAGATCGACCGCGCCGGCTGGGCGGTGGCCGAGTGGAACGATGCGCTGAGCCGCTTCGACGACACCCAGCGGCGCCTGGCGGTGGAAGTGGCCAGCAACAACGGCTGGTTCGACCGCGCGGTGTTCGGCCTCGGCAAGCGCCCGGAGGAGCAGCGCCTGTACACGCTGCGCTTCCCGCTGCACCACGCCGAGACCATCCGCCGCGAAGCCGGCAAGAACGCGATCGACCCGGCCTGGGTCGCCGCCGAGATCCGCGCCGAGAGCGTGTTCAATCCGAACGCACGCTCGCCGGCCAATGCGATGGGCCTGATGCAGGTGGTGCCGGCCACTGGCGCCAGCGTCGCCCGCAACCTCGGCCTGGCAGGCTACGGCGGCGCCGCCAGCCTGTACGACCCGGACACCAACATCGCCATCGGCACCGCCTACCTGCGCCAGTTGCTCAACACCTACGGCCTGCCCTACCTGACCATCGCCGCCTACAACGCCGGCCCCGGCCCGGCGGCGCGCTGGCAGAGCCAGCGCCCGGGCCACGACGCCGACTTCTGGATCGAGACCGTCAGCTACAAGGAAACCCGCGAGTACGTGGCGCGCATCCTGGCCTTCAGCGTGATCTACGACTGGCGCCTCAACGGCGACGCCCTGCCGGTCACCGAGCGCATGCTCGGCAAGCTGGATGCGCCGCGAAAGAAGTTTGTGTGTGAGGCGGGGAGTCGGGATTAGGGATTGGGGATTGGTAAAAGCGCACGCGTCCGTATGCAGTTAGCATTCCTGAAATAGGCCAGGGCGGCATCCGTTCGCGAGATAGCGCCCTTCCAATCCCGAATCGCCACTCCCGAATCCCAGCCCATGCACATCTACCTCGTCGGCGGCGCCGTCCGCGACGCCTTGCTCGGACAGCCGCCCGGCGACCGCGACTGGGTGGTGGTCGGCGCCACCCCACAGCAGATGCTGGAGCGGGGCTACAAACAGGTCGGCCGTGATTTCCCGGTATTCCTGCATCCGCGCAGCGGCGAGGAATACGCCCTGGCGCGCACCGAGCGCAAGGCCGGACGTGGCTACCACGGCTTCGTGGTGCAGGCCGATCCATCGGTAACGCTGGAAGAGGATCTGCAGCGGCGCGACTTCAGCATCAACGCCATCGCCCGCGACCAGGCCGACGGGCGCCTGGTCGATCCCTACGGCGGCGTGCGCGATCTCGAACAGCGCGTGCTGCGCCATGTCGGCCCGGCCTTCGCCGAAGATCCGCTGCGCGTGCTGCGTGCGGCGCGGTTCATGGCGCGACTGGCGCCGCTGGGGTTCGTCGTCGCGCCCGAGACCATGGACCTGATGCGCGCGATGGCCGCCGGTGGCGAACTGGAGACGCTGGTGCCCGAACGCGTGTGGCAGGAACTGCGGCGCAGCCTGGCCTCGACGCAGCCGTCGGCGTTCCTGCGCACGCTGCGCGAGGCCGAGGCACTGCGCTGGGTGCTGCCGGAGCTGGATGCGCTGTACGGGGTGCCGCAGCGCGCCGAGTACCACCCCGAGATCGACACCGGCCGTCACCAGGAACTGGTCAGTGACATGGCCGCGCGGCTGGCGCCGGGCGATGCGCTGATCGGCTTCGCCGCGCTGACCCACGACCTGGGCAAGGCGCTGACGCCGCCGGAGGAATGGCCGCGCCACCTGATGCACGAGCAACGCGGCCTGGCGCCGCTGCGTGCGCTGTGCGAACGCCTGAAGTTGCCGCAGGAGCATCGGCAACTGGCCGAGATCGCCTGCCGCGAACATCTGAACGTGCATCGCCTGGCCGAGTTGCGCGACCGCACCGTGCACGAACTGCTGCAGCGCTGCGACGGCTTCCGCAAGCCCGAGCGCATCGCGCAGCTGGCGCGTGTATGCGAGGCCGACAAGCGTGGCCGCCTCGGCAGCGAGGACGCCGATTATCCGCAGGGCCGCATGTTGCAGCACCTGCATACGGCGGCCCTGGCGGTCAACGCCCGCGACCTGGCCGCGCAGGGCCTGAGCGGCCCGCAGATCGGCGAAGCACTGGCCAAGGCGCGGATCGTCGCGATCGCCGCGGCGCGGCGGGACCTACCGGCTGACGCGCGCTGATCGCTGCAAGGTAGGGCTTGCACCTGCACGATGCTCGAGCGGCTGCAGAGGCGTCCCAATGACGCGCTTTCGCTGCGCCTGAGGCGGACACGCCGTGGTGCTGCAGGAGCGGCTTCAGCCGCGACCGGGTTTTACCGAAAACACCCGTCGCGGCCGAAGCCGTTCCCACAATCGCTTGCCGCAGTGGAAGCGCCCTTGCGCCGCGCCCCGCGGGCCATCACCGCCATCGCATCCGACACCGCGCATCCACACGATCAGCATCCGCTGAAATGCGCGGCGGCGGTGGCATTGCCGTCACGATCGTCGTCCGTCCAGCAAGACCGTTACGGCACCTGGATCGCTTCCCCGCTGGCCACGACCACCGTGGCGATCTGCGATGCGGCGTCGCGGCTGTCCACGTCGGCCAGCGTTCCCAGCAGCGTGCTGTTTTCCTGCATCTCCAGGGCATCCCGGTAGCGCGCGTTGGCCACGTCGGCCAGTTGCACCCCGAGCTCGCTGACGCGCAGCGCCGCCACGTCCACCACACCGTCGAGCAGTTGCGCGCCCTGCAATGCGATGCGTGCAGCGCGCGCGTTAGCGACATCGCCAAGCTCGACGACGCCGGCGAATCCGTCCAGCGTACCCGCCGCATCGATCACCTCATCCATCAATTCGCCATGCACGATCGACACACGCTGGCCCGATGCCGTCAGCGCACCGCCGGCATTCGCGCTGCGGCGCACATGCAGTTCGGCGCTGGCATCGTGCGCATCGACCAGGTCCAGCAGTTCATCGACGAGTTCGCCTTCGACGATGTCCAGCGCCTCGACCCGGGCATTGCCGGCATCGGCCATGTCCAGGCGCAGCTGCGCACGCGCGAACGTGCCCTGCAGGTCGACCGCCTCGTCGATCAGTTCACCATGCGCAATGGCCAAGGCATCGCCGGTGACGTTGCCGCTGTCCGCGAATGCGACGTCGAGCGTGCCGCCGTCGAAGGAGGCGGCATCGATCGCCTCGTCGATCAGCTCGCCCTCCTCGATCCGCGCCACCAGCGCGTGCAGGTTGCCGGCGTCCTCGAAGCGCACCGCCAAGGTCGCGTCCTGCACTGCACCGACGTCGATGGCTTCGTCGATCAATTCCCCGTCCACGATCCGCGCATCGTCCGCGACGGCATTGCCGCTGCGCAGCAGCGTCACCGCGACATCGGACGCGAGCAGATCGGCGGCATCCAGCGGCTCGTCGATCAACCCACCATCGCGAATGTGCAGTGTGCTCTCGACGCTGGCGTTGCCGGTATCGGCCAGGCGCAGATCGATCGCTGCGTTCTCCACGTGCGCGGCATCGACCAGTTCGTCGACCAGCACCGCGTCCTGGATGTCCAGCGCGCGCGCATCGACATTGGCGGTGTTGGCGAGCGCGATCGCGATCTGCCCACCCAGCCACGGCCCGGCTTGCAGCGCCTCGTCCAGCAACTGGCCGGCGAACAGGCGGACGTCGGCCGCCGCCACAGTGGCCACATCGTCCGTCTGCACAGCGACGCGGCTGCCACGCAGTGGATGCGCGATCAGCGCGCCCTGCAGGCGGCCGCCGCCGATCGTCAGCCTGCCCTGGCCACCGCGCACTCGATCGCTACGCTCCACGCCGACCTCGAGGCAGACACCATCGGCGGCCGCGACCGCGGCATCGTCTGGCGCGATCAGTCGTTCGCTCAGGCTGCCGCCGCCCAGGTGCAGATGGCTCTGCGCGGTCTGCAGGCTGACGTTGGCCGAGTCGCGCAGGCGCAGGTCGATGCGTGCGCCGTCCGCGATGGGGCCGTCGACCAGCGTACCGATCAAGGCCGCCTGCACCGGACCCGCCGGCGCGTACAGCGTGCCGTCGGCGGCAAGCGTGTCCTCGCCCAGGGTCAGGCGCCCGGCCAACGCCACGTTGGCGCTGTCCTGCACCAGGATCGCCAGCGTGGCGTCCGCACCAACGCGGTGGACCAGGGTCGGCAGCAACGACGGCTGCGCCAGCCACTGCGCATCCTGCACGGCCTGGTTGGCCTGTCCGCAGATCGCGATGACCAGGGTCTGCCTCGCTGGCACATCCAGCGGCGTGGCGAACGCATAGGGCTGCCAGGGGCCGCCGTTGCGGGCGATGAAGCGCCCGACCGCGGTCGGGCCCGCGCAGGCCACCGGCAATGCCGGCCGCCGGCACACGGCCGGTGCCGTCCCCGCCCAGCCAGGCCAGGCGGTGGCCCACAGCAGCAGGACCGCCCCTGCACGCAGGCTGCCAGCGCCGAGCAGCTTCTGCGTGTGCACCAGCGGCCGCTCAGTCGCACGACGCGGCGCATTGCCGCCGCCATTCCGCTGCGTGCGGCACGCCACGACGACGCGTGACATTCCGGCGAACCACCCTTCATCGCTGCCGCAAGAACGCGGCACCGTCCGTACGATGCGCATGATGATCTCCCCCTGTGGCGATCATCCGCGATCCTAATGCATGCGGGTGACAACACCGCGTGCGGAGAGACAGAAGACTTTTAATCTTCTGCTCAACGGGCATGACCCGCGGGAATGGCGCAGCGGCTCGGCACAGCGTTGCCGGCATTTCCTCTCAGACCAACTACGCTGGCAAATGACTAACGTGGATACGCAGACCCACGCGCTGCCCACTCGTCGTGCGAGCGCGCCTCAGTCCTCTGCGACAAAAAATTCGAAGAAGTCGCGCTTGTCCTCGGCGAAGGCACTGACCAGCCTGCCCTCGGGAATGCGTTTGGCGCCGAGGCCACCGACGCAGATGCCGAGGCGGCGAAACAGCGCATAACGCGGCCCGATCGCATGATCCGGATCGTGCGCCATCAGCCGCGCCAGCGCGTCCTGGGCGTAGATGTCGATGCCTTCGACCATCGGCGTCACGTGCCGATTGAGGGTCACGTAGCGCAGCGCCTTGCGTTCGTAGACCAGTTCGCAACCTTCGCGCGTCTCGGTCACGATCTTCTGGATGTTGTCGATCACCGTGGTGAACGGCGCGCCGTGCGCCTTGGCGATCTGGGCCTGGCTGTGGCCGAAACGGAATCCGCGCACCGCGGCATAGGGTTGAATCTCGTAGATCACCGAACGTTCCTTGTGGAGGCGGGGCGGATCCGGCGCCTGCGCGCAGCGGGGCGCCGCATCGCCCATGCGCGCGCCAGGCCACAGCAGAACAGACCATGGCCGGCCACACAACGCCCCGTGCAGGGCACCGCCGGGCGGTGCCCGCGACCGCTTACTCCATCGCGCCGGCGATCCAGGTATGACGGACCTGCAATGCGTCGTCCAGCAACACCAGGTCGGCCTGGTAGCCGGGCGCGATGTGGCCGTAGCGGTGGTCCAGGCCCACGCACTGCGCCGGGTACAGCGAGGCCATGCGCGCGGCCTCTTCCAGCGGCAGATCCAGCCACTGCACGCTGTTGCGCACCGCGCTGGCCATGTCCAGCGCCGAGCCGGCCAGGGCGCCGGCGGCATTGCGCACGACGCCGTCGATGGCGGTGATGGTTTCGCCATACAAGTCGAACGCGGGGCTGTCGGCGCCGACCATCGGCATCGCGTCGGTAACCAGGAACACGGTGCCGCGCGGCTTGGCCGCCAGCGCCACGCGCAGGCTGGCCGGATGCACGTGCACGCCGTCGACGATCACCCCGCACCAGGCGTTGCGGTCTTCCAGCGCCGCGCCGACCACGCCGGGATCGCGCCCCTGCAACGGGGTCATGGCATTGTACAGATGGGTGAAGCCGCAGATGCCGGCGTCCAGCCCGGCGCGGGTCTCTTCATAGCTGGCGGCGGTGTGGCCGGCGAACACGCGCGCGCCGGCCGCGGCCAGGGTGCGGATGCTGGCCGCCGGCACGCGTTCCGGCGCCAGGGTGATCAGGGTGACGCCGTTGTCCAGCGAGGTGGCCAGGGCCAGTTCCTCGGCGTCGGGCACGCGGAACTTGTCGGCGTTGTGGGTACCCTTGCGCGCCGGCGCCAGGTACGGCCCTTCCAGGTGGATGCCGAGCACGCCCGGCACGCCGTCGGCGATGGCCTGGCGGGTCGCGGCGATCGCCGCGCGCATCACCTCCAGGTCGTCGCTGATCAGCGTCGGCAGGTAGCCGGTGGTGCCGTAGCGGCGATGACCCTGGCCGATGCGGCGCAGCGCCTCGACGTCGGTGCGGTTGTTGAACAGCACGCCGCCGCCGCCGTTGACCTGCAGGTCGATGAAGCCCGGCAGCAGGCTGCCGCCGCCCAGGTCGTGCTGCACCGGCGCTGCCGCCACGCGCGGGTCGGCGTCGTCGAGCAGGGCGAGGATGCGCCCGCCCTCCAGCAGCACGCTGACGCCGTCGAGAAACCCGTCCTCGCCGAGCACGCGCGCGTTGCGCAGCGCCACCGTGGTCATCAGACGGTCTCCGTCACTTTGTTCAGATGCGGCGGCAGGTCCGGGTTGTAGCCGCGGCGCAGCGCCAGCGCGTTGATCGCGCGGTAGAAACTCTGGATCGCCAGCAACGGCGCACAGGCAGGATGCGGCGCGGCGACCAGCGGCAGGTCGCCGCCGGCGCTGGCCAGCCACACCTGCGCGCCGCGGCCGCGGAACTCCTCGGCCAGGCGCCTGGTGCCCTCGCCGGCTTCGTCCGGCTGGTCGAACGCCAGCACCGGGAAGCCCGGGCCGACCAGGGCCATCGGTCCGTGCTTCACTTCCGCCGAGCTGTAGGCCTCGGCGTGCAGGCCGCAGGTTTCCTTGAACTTCAGTGCCGCTTCCTGCGCCGCCGCCAGGCCCAGGCCACGGTCGAGCACGAACAGGTTGTGGGCCTCGACCAGGCCGTCGGTGAGCGAGCGCCAGTCGGCCTGCCAGGCCGCGCGCAGCGCCTGCGGCAGTTCCTGCAGCGCGCCCAGCAGCGCCGGGTCGTTCTTCCAGTGCGCGCCGAGCTGCAGGATCGCCGCCAGCGAGGCCAGATAGCTCTTGGTCGCGGCCACGCTCTTCTCCGGGCCGGCGCCGAGCGGGATCACCGTGTCGGCCAGGTGCGCCAGCGGCGAATCCTCCACGTTGACAAGGGCCACCACGCGCGCGCCGGCGTCCTTGGCCGCCTGCGCGTTGCGCAGCAGGTCCGGGCTCTTGCCCGATTGCGAGATCACCAGATACAGCGCCCCGCGCAACTGCAGCGGCGCCTCGTACACCGAACCCACCGACGGCGAGGCCGAGGCGGTGACCACGCCGAGCTGGGTCTCGAACAGGTACTTGGCATAGGTGGCGGCGTGGTCGGAACTGCCACGCGCGCAGGTCACCACGAACGGCGGCGGATCGGCGCGCAGCGACGCGGCGAGTGCGGCCACCGTGGCGTGGTTGCGTTCGAACTGGGCGGCGACGACCGCGGCGGATTCCGCGGCCTCGCGGAACATCAGGGTTTCGGTTTCGGAGGGCAGCGCCATGGGCAGGGTCATGTGGGGTCGGAGGAGGAGGAGGAACGGCGGGAATGCGGCTGCATGGGCGCGGTCGAGCCGCGCACCACCAGTTGCGGCACGAAGCCCTGGTTGTGCACCGGCGCCGGATGGTCTTCGTAGGCATCGCTGCGCAGCTGGCTGATCAGCAACCGCGCGGCGTGGCGGGCGATGTCCTCGGTGGCCTGCTTGGCGGTGGTCAGCGGCGGCCACGACTGGCGCGAGAACGGGCTGTCCTCGAAGCCGGCGATGGACAGGTCGTAGGGCACGTTCATGCCCGCCGACTTGGCCGCGGCCAGCACGCCAGCGGCGATCTCGTCGTTGGAGCCGAAGATCGCGGTCGGCGGTTCGCGCAGGGCCAGCAAGCGCCGCGCGCCACGGAAGCCGTCGTCGAAAGTGTAGTCGCCGGGGATCACCAGGTGCTTGTCCAGGGTGATGCCGTAGTCCTTCAGCGCCGCCTCGTAGCCGGCATAGCGCTCGCCGCTGGAGCGGTGCGAGGTGCCGCCCCACAGGAAGCCGATGCGCTGGTGGCCGAGCTGGATCAGGTGCTCGGTGATCTCGTAGGCGGCATCACGGTCGTCGACGTAGACGCACGGCCCGTCCTGCGGATCCTCGGTGGCGGCGATGATGCGCACGGTCTTGATTCCGCGCGCGGCCAGCGCCGCGACCAGGTCGGCGCGCTCGGACATCGGCGCGGTCAGCACCAGCCCGGCCAGGCGCGAGCGCTGGGTCCACTCGGCCAGTTCCTCGGCCAGCATCGGCGCGGTGGAATCGCAGGGATGGATCTGCAGGCCGAAGCCGGTCTCGCGGCAGGCGGCGAGCACGCCGTTCTGCACACCGATGATGTGGTACGGGTTGGGGTTGTCGTACACCAGCCCGATCACGAACGGGATGCCGCTGCGCAGGTTGCGCGCCGAAGGATCCGGCTCGTAGTCCAGTTCGGCGATGGCATGCAGCACGCGCGAGCGCGTGGCCTGCATCACCGACGGTTCGTTGTTGATGACCCGCGAGACGGTCTTCAGCGACACCCGCGCCCGTTCGGCGACGTCTTTGATGGTGGGTCTGCGCATTGGATAGGTTTGCCGAGTTGGAGAGAAGGGCGTCAGCTCACCGCGCGCCCTGGCCGACGCGGTGACCGCGCAGCGCGAAGAACAAGATGTACAGGTAGCAGGCGATCATCAAGCCGGCGAAGACCAGCTGGAAATCGAAGAACTCCTTCAGATGGGCGAACAGTTGCGGAACCGCGGCGCCGCCCACGATACCCATGATCAACAACGCCGCGCCCTTCTCGGTGAACTTGCCAAGCCCCTTGATGGCCAGGGGGAAGATGGCCGGCCACATGATGGCGTTGGCGAATCCGAGCGCCGCGACGAATGCCACCGAGACATAGCCGCCGGTCAACATCGCACACAGCGAAAAGACGATGCCAAGGCATGCCGAAATGGACAGGTACTTTTCCTGGGAGATGTACTTCGGGATCAACACCAGGCCGACCAGATAACCCGCCAGCATGCAGGCCAGCGTGCCGATGGTGAAATACTTTGCATAGTCGAGCGAGAGACCGAGGCTATTGCCATAGATGCCGATCGCATCGCCGGCCATCACCTCGGCGCCGACGTACACGAAGATGCACAGCGCGCCCAGCCACACGTGCGGAAACGCAAAGATGCTGTCGCGGCTGCGCTCGTCGGAGGCCGACGCGTTCGCCTTCTCGGCGCTGATCTCGGGCAAGGGCGAAAACAGGATGGCCACGGACAGCACGGCCAGGACGCCGGCGATCGCCATGTAGGGGCCGTGGATGCGGCCAGCGAACTCCTGCAACAGCAGCTCCTTCTGCGCCGGCAGCACCTGTTCGATCTGGGTCGAAAAATCCTCCATGCCGTGCAGGACCACTTTCGCCAGTCCATAGGTGGCCAGCGCTCCGGCCACCTTGTTGCAGATGCCCATCAGCGCAATACGACGCGCCGCGCCGTCGATCGGCCCGAGAATGCTGATGTACGGATTGACCGCGGTCTGCAGCAAGGCCAAACCGCCGCCGATGATGAAGATGCCGCTCACCGCGCCCACGTAGGAACGGGCATTGGTGAACTGGCCGAAGATCGCAGCGCCGATCGCCATGATCAGCAGGCTCAGCGCCAGGCCTTTTTTCATCCCGGTCAGCTTCAGGATGAACGACGAAGGCAATGCCAGGCAGAAGTAGGAAATATAGAACGCGCTCGGGATGAGGAACGCGAACGTGTCGCTGACATTGAAGGCGACCTTGGCGAACAGGATCAACGGCCCGTTGATCCAGGTGAAGAACCCCATGATGAAGAACAACAGGCCGACGATGGCGATGGAGGCGTAGGGACTGGCGGGCCGTGCGGTGGTCATGGGCGGGCGTGCTCCGGGAGGGCGCGGGGATCGGCGATCAGCGTCGCAGCTCGGCGACGAAGTCGTAGTAGTCGTTGTGGCAATAGGTGTCGGTCAGTTCGATCGCGCTGCCGTCGCGGGTGTAGCCGACCCGCACCACGTGCAGGATCGCCTCGCCTTCCTTCATGCCCAGGTGGCCGGCCAGCCGCGCCGGCAGGTTGATGGCGCGGAAGTACTGCAGCGCCCGCACCACCGGGGTGCCGCGCTCGTCCAGATAGGTGTAGAGCGAATCGGCGATGGCGTGCGGATCGGGCACCACGTGCTGCGGCAGCACCGCCTTCTCGTAGGCCATCACCCGGCCGTCGGCGCTGCGCAGTCGAGTCAGCGCCGCGACCACAGTGTCCGGCGACAGGCCAAGGCGCAGGATCTCCTCGCCGTGCGCCGGGCGCGTGCGCCGCTCCAGCCAGCGCGTGCCCGGCTCCAGCCCCTTCATGCGCAGGGTCTCGCTGAAGCTGGCCAGGCCGCTGAGCTGGTGCTGGATGTGCGAGGTGACGAAGGTGCCGGCGCCCTGCCGGCGCGACACCAGGCCTTGTTCGACCAAGGCGTCCACGGCCTGACGCAGGGTCACCCGCGACACCTGCAGGTACTCGCACAGCTGCCGTTCGGCCGGCAGTGCCTCGCCCGGCTTCCACTGCCCGCCCTTGATCGCCTCCACCAGCTTGCTGGCCAGTTGCAGGTACAGCGGCGTGGGCGCGTCCGGGTCCACGGCCAGCGCATGCAGGCGCGGATCGGCCTGCGGCTTGGGCTTGGTCATGGCGCGCTCTCCAGTCCGCATGGATTCATTATGTCCAATATAGTACCAATCACAGGGTCGTGCACGTTGCTCCACAGCACGCCGGGCAGGCCGGGATCGACAGCATCGCCCGACCACGGCACGAGCGCAGCGGCGCGTCACCATGGGATTCGCCGCGGCGAGCCCGCCCCGCTCCCTGCCCTCCGGAACGTCCTGCGCACTGCGGGCAGCGATTCCCGCCTGCACTGGCGCCCATGCCCAAGCGCCGTCACGGCCGACACTGCTGACTCGTGTGCCGGGGCCGGTCATTCGGCAAGCTTGGGTGCAGCGCCGCAAACCGCATCGTTGTCACCACCGGCGCGAATTTGTCTACAAGGCACAAGACCAATCGCGGTGATGCCTGGCAGAGGTCTGAACCACCGCCCCGGCGATCGCCCGGATCGCAGGAAATCCCGGGAAATCGGCCCAAGTCATCGACGTGAAAGCCGGGACGCGACGCGACACGTCGCGGGGCGATGCCGGGCACGACGCCGCGGTTTTGCCACGCGACCGGGCCTCCCGGCGCCGACCTCGCGTTGACATCGTTGTCACCGGACCGTAAAGGTTCTGCACGCTTCGCAACGAATTCGGCACAAACACGGCGTCCGCGGACCCAGGGGATCGGCACCGGTCCGCGCCGCCAGGCAGCACGCAACTCCGTCCCGCACCGTCGGCTACGCCGACGGCGCCCATCCATGAATGATGAGGAGAGACATCATGCGCCACCGCCCGTCCGTCCTGTCGGCCGCCATTGCCGCCAGCGTCCTCGCCTTCGCCGCGCAGGCGCAGCAGGCCGACTCCGCCGCCACCGACCTGGATGCGGTCCAGGTGGTGGGCATCCGCGCCAGCCTGGAGAAGTCGCTGGACACCAAGCGCAACAACGTCACCGTGTCCGAGGCGATCACCGCCGAGGACATCGGCAAGTTTCCCAGCACCAACGTCGCCGAGGCGTTCGCGCAGATCCCCGGCGTCACCATCGACCGCCGCTTCGGCCAGGGCGAGCGGGTCAGCATCGACGGCACCGATCCCAGCCTCAACCTGTCGTTCCTGGACGGCCACCCGGTGGCGCAGGCGATCTGGCTGTACGGCGAGCAGCCCAACCGCGGCTTCGACTACACCCTGCTGTCGCCGCAGATCCTGGGCCGCGCGGAGATCGTCAAATCCACCGAGGCGCGGCTGACCGAAGGCAGCCTCGGCGGCACCGTGCTGATGCACAGCCGCCAGCCGCTGGACCTGAAGGCCAACGAGATCGCCGGCTCGGTGGGCTACAGCTACAGCCAGCAGGCCAGCAAGGGCAAGCCCAACGCCTCGCTGCTGTACAGCTGGAAGAATCCGCAGGAGACCTTCGGTATCGCGGTGTCCGCGCAGCACTACGAGGAACGCGTCGACCGCCAGGGCCTGGAGGTGTTCGGCTACGCCAAGGCCGGTACCTTCGCCAATGCCAGCGGCGTGCCCGCCGATGCCGACGTGCCCAACTCGATCAACGCCGCCTGGTTCCAGCAGGACCGCAAGCGCGACAGCGCAGTGCTCAACCTGCAGCTCAAGCCCAGCGACGCGCTGGAGTTCAACCTCAGCGGCCTGTACATCAAGGAAGACTTCGACAACTACAACCAGTCGATGTACAGCTTCCTGACCTGGAATCCGGGCACCGTCGCCGCGGTCGACACGCTGGGCGACGTGCGCAACGGCGTGGTCAACAGCGGCCATTCCAGCGCCAACGCCAGCACCGGCGGCGGCACGGTGATCTACGACAACAACGTGCGCCAGTCGCAGGTGACCACCAAGGGCCTGGATCTGCGCGGCGCCTACCGCGGCGAACGCTGGACCCTGCGCGGTCAGCTCGGCCAGAGCAAGTCCGACAACGACCACCTGGCGCAGTACTTCATCGAGCCGTTCTACAACGGCGGCTTCCGCTGGGATCTGGACCGCGGCATCCGCTTCGACGATCCGGCGGCCGCGCGCAATCCGGCCAACTGGGGCTCGGCCGGCGGCTGGATCGGCAACAACGGCGTGTTCTCCACCCAGAGCAAGGACCGCTACGGCCAGCTCGATCTGGACCTGCAGTTCGACGGCGTGTTCAACCAATTGCTGGTCGGCGTGCGCCAGGGCAAGCACGACGAGGACTTCGCGCTCAACGTGTACGGCGGCGTCACCCCGGGCACGCTGGCCGACATCGGCACCATCGGCCTGACCGACATCCGCGGGTTCTATCCCGACCACGGACAGCACGTGCAGGCCGGGCGCGGCAACGTGATCGACTGGATCCGCAACAGCCCGGTCGACTATGCCAATCCGGACCCGTCCAGCTACCTCAACAACACCTGGGCGCTGCAGCAGACCAACAACGCCGCCTACGTGCAACTGAACTTCTCCAACGCCGGCCTGCGCGGCAACCTGGGTCTGCGCTACGTCGATTCCAAGACCGAAGGCAGCGGCTTCGTCTACAGCGGCACGCCGACCCTGCAGGACCTGGACAGCAAGTGGCAGACCCGCACGAAGACCGAGCACTTCCTGCTGCCATCACTGAACCTGGCCTACGACACCGAAAACGACTGGGTGTTCCGCTTCGGCGCCGGCAAGGTGATCGCCTGGGCGCCGTACAACCAGATGGTCAACAACACCTTCCTCAACGACACCACGCTGACCGGCAGCGGCGGCAACGCCGAGCTCTCGCCCTACGAATCGTGGAACTTCAATCTCTCGGCCGAGTACTACTTCGCGCCGCAGGCGATGGTGGCGTGGTCCATCTTCTACAAGAAGATCGACAACTACATCGACACCTCGGCCACCATTGAGCGCCAGTACAACGCGATCCGCGACACCTCCCCGCAGACCTGGGCGCAGATGCTCGGCAGCAACGGCTGCACCGCGGATGGCTATTGCGACTACAGCATCCAGCGCCCGCGCAATGCCGGCGACGGCAAGGTCAAGGGCTTCACCCTCGCCTACCATCAGCCGTTCGGCGACAGCGGCTTCGGCCTGTCCGCCAACTACACCTACGCCAGCGGCGAGAACAACAGCGGCAACCCGCTGCCCTACCAGTCGCGCAACAGCGTCGCCTTCAGCCCGTACTACGAGAAGGGACCGTGGAACGCGCGGATCAGCCTGAACTGGCGCGACAGCTACCTGGCCGGCGGCTATGTCGCCGGTGCCGCGCCGGCCAGCGTCGACGACTACACCGACCTCGGCGCAAGCGTTGGCTACGCGATCAATGCGCAGTGGTCGCTGCAGATCGATGCGCAGAACCTGCTGGACGAGGAATACCTGCAGTACCTGGGCGACAAGGACCACCCGGCCGGGCGCTACCACAACGGCCGCCGCTACATGGCGACGGTGCACTTCAAGTTCTGAGTGCGTGGTGCCTGCGCCGTGGAGTCATCTCCGCAGCGCAGGCGCGCGCGTGAAGGCATCGACAGTGCCGGCGCGCCAACCGCCGGCACATGCACGAACGCGCCTCACTTCGGGAACTGCACGTGCCCGTCGGCGAAGTACACGCCCTTGTCGCCCTGGCTGGGCAACGCGCCGAGGGTGTCGGTGACCACCTGGCCTCGAATGTCGGTGAGCCGAATCTCCAGCAGCTGCGCGCCCATCTGCTCGCCGACGAAATGGTTGTACGCGGTCTTGGGCAGGCTCACCCAGTCGCCGTTCTTCTTGTATTCGAACTTCACCACCGGATAGCGGTGGTTGCGCACCTGGATCGCCGCCCAGTATTGCGAGCTGCCCTCCTTGATCCGGTACACCACGCTGCCGGTGACCGGCGCGGCCACTACCTGCCAGCGGATCGGGATGCGCCCGGCACTGGTGTCGCCGATCGCGGCGAAGGCGTTGGGCGACAGATCCAGCCCGCAGTCGGCGCCGTCCGGATACAGGTCGGTGACGTACACGGTGACTGTGCCGCGCGGCCCCTGCACCTGCAGGTAGGCGCCGGCCAGCGCCGCCTGGATTCCGCCGTAATTGAGCTGCGTCGGATTCAACGCGGTGATCGTCGCGTTCGGGTCGATGGGATCCAGCAGCAGCGCGCCACCGGAATAGCCGGAGCTGGTGTAGGTGGCGGTGCCGCTGCAGACATCGCTCCAGGCGGCGCTGGCGGGTGCGGCGCTGGCAGCCAGGCACAGCGCGGCGAGCAGGCCGGCGCCGCGCGCGGCACGGGAGGAGTGGCGTGCTTGCATGCGTGTTCTCCTGCACAGGCGCGCAGAATCGCCGCGCGGCGACCGGGCAACTTGCCCCGGCGCCGGCACTCTAGGACGCGGTGCGCCCGCCGCGCCTTGCGCGCGGCCGGGAATTCCACAACTTGGCCGACGCCGTAGACCGCGCGGTCACGTCGGTCAGCGGTGGCTGCCGCGCTCCAGCCGCCACAGCAGATCGCGCCACGGCGTGGCCGCAGTGGCCATGCCGGTCGCCACGCCCAAGGCATCGGCCAGCGCATCCAGTGGGTCGGCCGCGCGCGTGGCGGTCCAGGCGCCTTGCGCGAATTCGATGCCCACGCCCAGCGCCAGCAGGCCCAGCGCGGCCCATGTCCAGGCACGTGGACCGGCATAGACCTGCACCGCGGCGGCGGCCAGCAGCAGGTAGGCGATGAAGTGCTCGGCCTTGTCGCTGTCGGGCAGGTCCGACAGCTGCGGCGGGTGCGGCATCATGCACACGTAGATCAGCACCGCGATGCCCAGCCACCACAGCCCCAGCCACAGCCAAGGCCAACGGAAGGCGCGCACTGCCCGCATCACAGCCGCCAGGTCAGGTCGCCGGACAGGAACGCCGGCGCCAGCGACACGTCGCGCTCGAAGCCCATCACCTGGAAGCGCTCGCCCATCTCGCTGGGCAGGGTCAGTTGCTTCACCTGCTGGCGCAGACGCAGCCGCGCGGCTTCGTCGCCGCGCGCCTCGGCCTCGGCCAGCAGCGCGTCCAGGCCGTTACCGAGCAGGAAGCTGGCCTGGTTGCAGTAGCCGGCCAGGTCGAAGCCCGCCCCGGTGCCGGCCTCGGCCAGCGCAGTGAAATCCACCGACGCGGTCAGGTCCTGCAGGCCCGGCCAGCGATACGGATCGGCATGCGTGCGGTGCCGGTAGAACGCGCGCAAGGTGCCGTCGTCGCGCTCGGGCAGATAGAACTCGCGGCGCGGATAGCCGTAGTCCACGAACAGCATCGCACCACTGCGCAGGCCGCCGGCCACCGCCTGGATCCAGTACGGCAACTGCGGCAGCAGCTCGGAGCGGTAGCCATCGGCGAAGGGCGCCTGCAGATAGCGCTCGATGTGCCGCACCGCGGCTGCCAGCAGCGGATCGGCCGGCTGTTCGCCGCGGCGGAAACGGCCCTCGCCGTCCAGGGTCACGGTCTCTTCGAACACCTCGCCGTCGCGCAGCGCGAAGCGCGGCGTCGGCAAGGCGTCGATCACCTCGTTGGCGAACAGCACGCCGTTCCAGTCGTCGTCGAACGGCCGGTCCAGCCACTCCACCAGGTCGAACACCGGCGGGATCAACGTGCGCGCCAAGCGCTTGCGCTGGCGTTCGCGCAGATCGGCGCTGGGTTCGAGGATCGCGTAGCGCTCCGGCAGCGCATCCAGCGCCAGCAGACGCTTGAGCATGACCTCGGCGAAGGCGCCGCTGCCGCCGCCTACCTCCAGCATGCGCGCCTGCGGCCCCAGTTGTTGCAAGACCGGCGCCAGCGCATTGGACACGGTGGCGGCGAACAGCGGCCCCAGTTCCGGCGCGGTGACGAAATCGCCCTCTTCGCCGAACTTGCTGCTGCCGGCGCTGTAGTAGCCCAGGCCGGGCGCGTACAGCGCCAGCTCCATGAAGCGCGAAAACGGAATGGCCCCGCCGGCGGCGGCGATCTCGGCGCGCACGTGCGCGGCCAGGCGCTCGCTGTGGGCCAATGCGGTGGCATCGGGCAAAGGAAGGTCGGTGGGCATGCGGTGCGCGATTGCGTGGACAATGCACAGCATAGCCGAGCATGGAACCCGTACATGACCCAGACCAAAGTCGCCCTGATCACCGGCAGCGCGCGGCGCATCGGCGCCGGCATCGCCCGGCGCCTGCACGCCGCCGGCTACGACGTCGCCTTGCATGCGCACACCTCGCAGGCCGAGTTGCACGCGCTGGCGCAGGAACTGGACGCCGTGCGCGCCGGCAGCACGCTGACCCTGCACGCCGACCTGCGCGACACCGCGCAGTTACCCGAGCTGGTGGCGCAGTGCGTGACGCGCTTCGGCCGACTCGATGCGCTGGTCAACAACGCCTCCAACTTCTATCCCACGCCGCTGCACGAGGCCACGCTGGCGCAGTGGGACGACCTGTTCGCGGTCAACGCACGCGCGCCGCTGTTCCTGGCGCAGGCCGCGGCCACACAACTGCGCCTGCACGGCGGCGCGATCGTCAACATCACCGACGTGCACGCGGAGACGCCACTGCGCGCGCACCCGCTGTACAGCGCGGCCAAGGCCGCCCTGGCGATGCTGACCCGCTCTCTCGCACTGGAACTGGCACCGCAGGTGCGGGTCAACGCCATCGCTCCTGGTGCGATCCTGTGGCCCGACGCCGGCAAGGACGCCGCCGCGCAGCAGGCCCTGCTGGCACGCACCCCGTTGGCGCGCACCGGCCAGGTCGAGGAGATCGCCGAGGCCGTGCGCTGGCTGCTCGACGATGCCGGCTTCGTCACCGGGCAGACCCTGCGGGTGGATGGGGGACGCGGGCTGACGTGAGGCCGGGATTGGGGATTGGGGATTGGCGGTGAAGCAGGGATTCGGGATGTGGGATTCGGGATTCGCTTCAGGCAGCAGCGCATCGGGTAAGCGCAGCGACGTTCAGCAGGCGCTATCAGACCGCTGCAATCCGCTTTTGCGAATCCCCAATCCCAAATCCCCAATCCCCGCTACTCAACCAACTCCACCACCTCGAACGCCTTGCCATGCTCCGCATGCGCCTGCCACAGCGCGTCCAGGCGCTGGCCGCTGACCGGGTCGACGAAATCGGCGGCGATGTCGGCCAGCGGCTTGAGCACGAAGGCGTGGCGCAGCTCGGGGCGCGGGATGCGCAGGTGGCCGGGGCCTTCGACGATGCGGTCGCCGTAGAACACCACGTCGATGTCCAGGGTGCGGTCGCTGAACCGTGGGCCGCTGCGGTCGCGGCCGTGCGCGTCCTCCAGCGCATGCAGCCAGACATCCAGCGGCGCCAGCTCCCAATCGGTCTGCAGCGCCACCGCGTTGTTCAGGAACGCCGGCCCGTCGAACCCCACCGCGGCGGTGCGATAGGTCGGCGACACGGCGATCGCACCGAACTCCCGGCGCAGCGCCGCGATCGCCGCGGCCAGGTGATGATGCGGGCGCAGATTGCTGCCCAGGCTCAGAAGCACGGTGGTCATGCGCTATTCGCGCATGCCGCGGCCGCGAGCGTCAACGGCTAGCCAAGCGCGAGCCGCCCCGCATAGAATCCGAACGCACCCGGTTTCGGCATCGCCATGACTTATTGCGTCGGCATCGAAGTGGACGAAGGCCTGGTCTTCGCCGCTGACACGCGTACCAACGCCTCGCTGGACGACGTCCGCGTGCACCGCAAGCTGCACGTGTTCGAGTATCCGGGCCAGGCGGTGTTCGCACTGATGTCGGCCGGCAACCTGGCGACCACGCAGTTGACCCTCTCGCGCCTGCAACGCGACGCCGACGATCCCGATGCGCCACGCAGCCTGCGCACCTTCCGGCATCTGTTCGAGGTCGCCGAGTACGTCGGCGAAGTGCTGGCGTCCAGCCAGATCAAGCTCTCCGAGCAATCGCAGCACAGCGGCATCAACGTGCAGTCGACGCTGATCCTGGGCGGGCAGATCGCCGGCGAACGGCCCGGCCTGTACATGATCTATCCGCTCGGCAACGCCATCGCCACCTCGCCGGAGACGCCCTACCTGCAGATCGGCGAATCCAAGTACGGCAAGCCGATCCTGGACCGCATCATCCGCTCGGAGATGCAACTGGAAGACGCCGCGCGTACCGCGCTGGTCTCGCTGGACTCGACGATCCGCTCCAACCTGTCGGTGGGCATGCCGATCGACGTGGCGCTGATCCGCCGCAACGACTTGCGCGTCACCGAGCGCATGCGCCTGGAAGCCGACACCCCGCTGTACGCCGAGATCCACGACACCTGGTCGCGCAAGCTGGAAAACGCCGTGCGCACCCTGCCGCGCTTCCCCTGGGAACCGGCCCTGGCCGCCGACCACGACACCGAATCGCGCGACGCCCTGCCGCCCCTGCCCCCGCGCCGCGCCCCGGCCCGCCGCGACCCGGAAGACCAGTCGGCGCAGCAGTGAAAGGCCGGGAGTGGGGAATCGGGATTGGGGAATCGTAAAAGCGGAGCGCGCCGCCTCCGTTCCGATGTACGGAGTATGCCGGCGCTCATGTCATTTCAGCTTGCATGCGCGGCTGCCGCCTTCGGCCCGCGGTCCCCAACGTCTGAGCCATGAATAGGGACTGAGAAAATCGGGACTCAAGTCCCGACATCCTGGCAGTTGCGCTAGAAGCCCGACGGCCACCGAGGCGACGGCCGCTTGCTGTTGCCTTTCCTATTGCCGATTTCTCAGCAACAGCGGGCCGCAGGTGCTGTTGCCTTTCCCATTCCCCATTCCCGCATCCCCGTTCCCAGCTCTTCAGCCGCTCTCGAGGGCATGCGCCACAGCCCGGAACACCCGCTGCATCTCCAGCGGCTTGCGCAGGACGTGCACGGCGATGTCGGCCGGGAAGTGGTCGCGTTCCAGGGTGGTGCCGGTGTCCTCGAGCACGATCGCCGGGCCCTGGTAGCCCAGGTCCTGCAGGGCAAGCAACAGGCGCACCGCCGACAGCAGGATGATGTCGCTGTCCACGATCACCAGGTCCGGCAGGCCGTGCTCCTCGACGTCGCGCAGCGCGGCGGCGCCGTCGGACGCCAACTGCGGAAGGTAGCCCTGGCTGGACAGCGCGTTGCCGAGCAGCGACAGCCGCGTGGCCTCGCCGTCGACCAGCAACACGCGCTGGCCCTTGCCCATCGGCAGCGACAGCTCCGGCTCGGCCGATGGCGCCGGCGCGCGCAGCGGCATCAGCAGCTCGAAACAGGTGCCGTCGCCCGGCGTGCTGTCCACGCCGATGTGACCACCGTAGCTCTCGACGATGCGTTTGCACGAGATCAGGCCCAGGCCGGTGCCGTCGTGCTTGGTGGTGAAGAACGGGCTGAACAGCCGCGCCTGGGTCGCCGCGTCCATGCCGATGCCGCTGTCGCGGACCAGGATGCGCACCTGCTCGCTGCCGTCGGCGCCGATCGCCGGGGTCGCCGAGAAGCTCAGCTGGCCGCCATCGGGCATCGCCTGGATGGCGTTGAGGCCGAGGTTGAGCAGGCACTGCTGCAGCTCGGTGTAGTTGGCCTCGATCGACAGCCCCGGATCGGCCACCTCCACCTTCAGCGACACCCGCTCCGGCAGGCTGCTCTTGAGCAGCATCTGCACGGCCTGGAACAACTCGGCCAGGCGCACCCGCTCGCTGGGCGTGCGCGAGCCGCGCACGAACGACAGCATCGACTCGGCCATCTCGTGGCCGCGCCGGCCGCACTCGGCGATGACGTCGGCCAGGTGCCGCAGTTGCGGATCGTCGCTGCGGCCGACGATCAGTTCCGGCACGATCAGCAGCGGCTGCAGGATGTTGCGCAGGTCGTGGCTGAGGCCGGCGGCGAGCAGGGCCAGACTCTCCAGCCGCTGCGCACGCATCAGCTCGCGCTCCACTCGCTGCCGCTCACGCTCGGTGCGGGCCTCGCGGATCGCGCGCGCCACCGCCGACGGCAGGCGCGTCGGGTTGTGCTTGATGATGTAGTCGTTGGCGCCGTCGCGCAGCGCCTCGACCGCCGTCTCCTCGCCGATGGTGCCGGAGACGAAGATGAACGGCACCGCGTTGCCGTCCTCGCGCACCACCCGCAGCGCCTCATGCCCGGAGAAACCGGGCATGCTCAGGTCCGACAGCACGATGTCCGGAGCGAACTCGCCGAGCGCCTCGCGCAGCCCAGGCTCGCTTTCCACGCGACGGAACGCCGCTTCCAGGCCGGCGTCCAGCAACTGATCGGACAGCAGCTCGGCATCCTCCGGCGAATCCTCGACCATGAGGATCCGGATCGGGCCAAGCCTGGGGCCGGTGGTGGGCATACGCGCTTACTCTTTGTCCGGCGCCTGGTTGATCAGCGCCCAGAAGGTACCCAGGGTCTTCACCGCGGTGAAGAACTGGTCCACGTCCACCGGCTTGACCACATACGCGTTCACGCCCAGGTCCCAGCTGCGGGCCAAGTCGCTTTCCTCGCGCGAGGACGACAGGATCACCACCGGCAGGCGCTTGAGCGACTCCTCGCTGCGCACCAGCTTGAGCACTTCCAGGCCGTCCAGGCGCGGCATCTTGATGTCCAGCAGCAGCACCGCCGGCAGGCCTTCCTCGCGGTTGGCGTAGGCGCCGCGGCGCAGCAGATAGTCCATCGCCTCGACACCGTCCTCGACGTGCACGATGGGATTGGCCAGACGCGCGTCGCGCAACGCATCCACCGCCATTTCGGCATCGGCGGGACTGTCTTCGGCAAGCAGGATGGTGCGGATGGCGGTCATGCGATGAACTCGGTAGTGGGCGCTTCGGGCGCCGGAGGCAGGACGAAATGGAAGGTGGCGCCCTGGTCGGGGGCGGACTCGGCCCAGATATGGCCGCCATGGCGGGTCAGCACGCGGCGCACGCTGGCCAGGCCGATGCCGGTGCCGGAATACTCGCTGGCCTTGTGCAGGCGCTGGAACACGCCGAACAGCTTGGCCGCGTAGGTCATGTCGAAGCCGGCGCCATTATCGCGCACGCTGAAGTGATGGCTGCCGTCCGGCTGCACCTGGTAGCCGATCTCGATCTGCGCGATCTCGCGCTTGGCGCTGTACTTGACCGCGTTGCCGAGCAGGTTCAGCCACAGCTGCCGCATCATGTTCTCGTCGGCGACCAGGATCGGCAGCGGCGCGATGGTCCACTCGATGCGGTGGCCGCTGTCGCCGTGGTCGGACTGGTAGTTGGCGTCGAGCACCGAGCGCGTCTCCGCTACCAGCGACTGCATGTCCACCGCCTGCAGGCGCAGCGCGCTGCGGCCCAGCCGCGAGTACACCAGCAGGTCGTCGATCAGCGAGGCCATGCGCCGCGCCGAGGTGCCGATCACCTCCAGATAATGCCGGCTCTTCTCGTCGGCGCCGTCGCCGAGGTGCCGGGCCAGCTTGTCGGCGAAGCCGGCGACGTGGCGCAGCGGCGCGCGCAGGTCGTGCGAGACCGAGTAACTGAACGCCTCCAGTTCGCGATTGACCTCCGACACCTGCTCGACCTTGCCCTCCAGTTGCCGGTTCAGCTCCTGGATGCGCTGCTGCGCGGTTTTCTGCAAGGTGATGTCGCTGACCGTCATCAAGACCACTTCGTCCTCGCTGTCCGGCAGCGGCATGCGCCGCGCATTCAGCAGCATGGTCCTTGGTACGCCGTCCGCGCCGAGTTGTTCGTGCTCGAAATCCCACAATTCGCGTCCGCGCAGCAACACGTCGGCCAGCCGCTGGACGATGACCGGGTCCTGCCACACGCCGTCGCCGACGTCGACCAGCATCCGCGGCGGATCGGCCAGGTCCATGCCGTACAACTCGGCGAAGGCGGTGTTGTGCATCAGCATGCGCTGCCCGCGATCGAGCAGCACGATCGGCTCGCGCACGGTCTGCAGCACCGCCGCGGCGCGGCCGTTGGCACGCAACATGTCGCGCTCGGCGTCCAGGCGCCGGCCGATCTGCCGCTGCAGCAGCCAGATCACCAGGCCCAGCAGCAGCAACTGCACGCAGAGGGTGGTCCAGCTCGCCACCGAGGCCAGGGTGCGCCGCTGCTCGGCGTCGGCGGTACGCTCGCTCAGCAGTTCGTCCTCGCGCCGCTGCAGTTCGGCGATCAGGCCACGCACCGGATTGTCGGCGGTCATGTCCTGGATCAGCGCGCGGATGCGTTCGGGATCGCGCGCCTGGGCGATGCGTTCGGCCAGCAGGGCACGCCGTTCCAGCGTGCTCTGCAGCCGGCCGATGCGGATCTGCTGGTCGGCATTGTCGCGGGTCAGGTCGGCCAGGTGGGCGATGGTCGGCTGCAACGACGCACGCGCCTCCTTGAAACGCGCGGTCAGGATCGGCGACTGCACGCCGTGCGACATCGCCATCGCCGCCGACTCCATGTCGCGCATGTCCGCCTCCATCCCGTTCAGGGTGGCGGTCACCTCCTGGCTGTGGCCGACCCAATCGGCCGCACGCAGCGTCCCTGCATTCATCTGCCGCAGCAGCAGCGACGGCAGGATGACGATCAGGACGACGGCCAGGGCCAGCAGCGGCAGGCGCCAGCGGTCCCAAGCATCGTGTTTGACGATGATCTGCATAGCTGGTGCGTTAGGAGAAGGAACGGCTGCGGTCGTCGCGGGCGCGCATTGTCGCGCATCTTCCGCGGCAGCAGATAAACTGTTCAGCGAGAACGCGCAATCCCCATCGCGCCAGCGGTGTGGACACTATCCCAGCCTGCACGCACGACGGAACCGGCGGCAGGTCGCCGCCGCAGCGCAGCCCGCGAGCGCCGCTCAGGGCTGGCGCACCGGTGTGGGGACGGAACCTTGGCTGCCGATCAGGGCCGATGCCGGCATGCCGGCACGGACCAGCAGGAAATCGGCATGGCTGCGCAGGCGCCGGCGCTCGGACTGGCTCAGGCCCTGGTCCAGTTCCTGGATCAGCGCGGCGAACGCGGGCCAGAAACCGGCATCGTCGTGGAAGGTGGTCAACAGCATGCTCAACTGCGCTTCGAGCCGGCGCACCGCGGGCAGCAGCGGCGACGGCTGCGTATCACGGCCGGACAGCGCGGCGCCCAGCGCTTCGGCAGCTGCAGCCGCATGCCCCGCGGCCGGGTGGGGTTGGGTGTCCAACATCGCGCGCGATCCGTTGACGAACATGACTGGATGATGTCTGAGCGGGTGTCAAAGCGACGCGAAATGCGATGGACGTCGCGATTTTTCCGGATCCCCAAAAAAAACGCACCCCGCAGGGTGCGTGCCGCAGACCGCTGTCGCGGGCAGGGGCGCCTCGTCGCATCCCCCACCCGCGGCCGCGCAGCACTTACTTCTTGGCGGCGGCGCTGACCGTCAGGTCGGCCGCATCCACCTTCTTGACCCCCTTGATCTTCTTGGCAACCGCCACGGCCTTGTCCTTCTCCGCCTTGGTCGCGACCGTGCCGGACAGCTTGACCGTGCCGTTGACGGTATCGACCTTGATTTCGGTGCCCGACACGTTCTTGGTGGCCAGCAGATCGGCCTTCACCTTGGTGGTGATCCAGGTGTCGGTGACCGGCTCGTTGGAATCGTGGCGGCTTGCGTCATGGGCCGTCGTGTCGTGCTGCATGGTGTCCTGCTGGCCCATGGTGCCGTGGTCCTTGGCACCGGTTGCCTGGCCAGCTGCGAACGCCTGGCCCGCGCCGAACGCGAAACCGGCCACCAGGGTGGCGCCAAGCAGGGTGCGTGCATTGATCGTTTTCATCGTGTCTTCCTCCGCTGAAGGTGCGCGCAGTCTCCACCACGCCGTTGTACAGGCGACGTGACCGAACAATCGCCGCTGCGTGAATACGCCGCCGGCGTCCTTGCGCCGCGCGATACTGGAATCCCACCGCTTCCGCCTGCATCCATGTCCGACTTCAATCTCGCCCTGCTCGGCTTCGGCTACGTCGGCCGTACCTTCCATGCGCCGCTGATCGCGCACACGCCCGGCCTGCGCCTGCATACCGTGGTCTCGCGCCAGGCCGAGGCCGTGAACGCGGCCTGGCCACAGGCACGCGTGGTCGCCGATGCGGCGCAGGCCTTCGCCGATCCACAGATCGATGCGGTGGTGATCGCCACGCCCAACCAGACCCACGCGCCGCTGGCGCTGGCCGCCCTGGCGCAGGGCAAGCACGTGCTGGTGGACAAGCCGTTCACCCTGGACGTGGCCGAGGCGGAGCAGGTGCTCGCGCAGGCGCAACGTGTCGGCCGCATCGTCAGCGTGTTCCAGAACCGTCGTTGGGACGGCGACTTCCTCGGCGTGCGCGCCTTGCTCGAAGCCGGCACGCTGGGCGAGATCGCCGAGTTCCATTCGCACTTCGATCGTCATCGTCCGCAAGTGGGCGACCGCTGGCGCGAGCACGCGCTGCCTGGCTCGGGGCTGTGGTTCGACCTGGGGCCGCATCTGCTCGACCAGGCGCTGCAACTGTTCGGGCCGCCGCAGGCGCTGCAGGCCGACCTGGCACTGCAGCGGCCGGGTGCGCAGGCGGTGGACTACGTGCATGCGGTGCTGCGCTATCCGCGGCTACGGGTGGTGCTGCATGCCGGTTCGCTGGTCGCCGCCAACGGCCTGCGCTTCGCGGTCCACGGCACCGGCGGCAGCTATCTCAAGCATGGACTGGATACGCAGGAAGCGCAGTTGCGCGCCGGCGTCGTGCCGGGTGCGCCGGACTGGGGCGCCGATCCCCTGCCCGGCCAGTTGCGCCTGGTCGGCGCCGACGGCACCCACGCCGTGCAGCCCCTGCCGGCACACCGCGGCGATTACCGCGACTGCTACGCGGCCTTTCGCGAGGCGCTGGCCGGGCGTGGGCCTGCGCCGGTGGATGCGGCGCAGGCGCTGGCGGTGATGCGCCTGCTGGAGGCGGGCGTGCGCAGCGCCGCCTCCGGGTGCAGCGTGACGCTGGACTGAGCGACACGTCAGGCCGGATGCGTGCCGCCCGGCGCGGGCGCGTCGCCGCCCTCGTGCTTGATCGCATGGCCGCCGAACTGGTTGCGCATCGCCGCCAGCAACTTGTCGGCGAACGAATCGTCGTCGCGCGAGCGCAGCCGCTCCAGCAACGAGAGGGTGATCACCGGCGCCGGCACGTCCAGGTCGATCGCCTCGGCCACGGTCCAGCGACCTTCGCCGGAGTCCTGGACGAACGGCGCGATCCCGGCCAGGGTCGGGTTGGCGCCCAACGCATCCGCACACAGGTCCAGCAGCCACGAACGCACCACGCTGCCCTGGCGCCAGACCTCGGCCACCTGGTGCAGGTCCAGCGCGAACTCCTGCTTGCGCCCCATCAGCGCGAAGCCCTCGGCATAGGCCTGCATCATCCCGTACTCGATGCCGTTGTGGACCATCTTGGTGAAGTGGCCGGCGCCGCTGGGGCCGACGTGCCCCCAGCCGGCATCGGTCGCCGGCGCCAGCGTCGCGAACACGTCGTGCAGGCGCCGCACCGCGGCGGTGTCGCCGCCGATCATCAGGCTGTAACCCTCGCGCAATCCCCACACGCCGCCGCTGGTGCCGCAATCGACATAGGCGATGCCATGCGCGGCGAGTTCGCCGGCACGGCGCATCGAATCCTTGTAGTAGGAATTGCCGCCGTCGATCACCACGTCGCCCTTGTCCAGCAGCGGCAGCAACGCGGCCAGGGTGTCGTCGACGACCTTGCCGGCGGGCACCATCAGCCACACCGCGCGCGGCGCCGGCAGCGCCGCGATCAACGCGGCCATGCTGTCGACCGCTTCCACCCCGCGCTGCTGCGCCGAGCTGCGTGCGGCCTCGCCCAGGTCGAAACCGACCACGCGATGCCCGCCGCGCACCAGCCGCTCGGCCATGTTGGCGCCCATCCGGCCCAAGCCTACAAGTCCAAGTTCCATGCGTCGTTCCCGGTTCGAAAAAGGAGGATTAGGGTCTCACGAAGCAGTCGCGCCGACGTGACGCGCAGCTAAGGCGCCGGTGCGGTGGCTTGCGCCGGCGGTGGCGCCTGCGCGCACGCGCGCAGCTGCAGGTCGCGCCAGCGCTGGTACAGCGTGGTGTGCAGATTCTGCAGGGTCAGCTCGATCGCGAACGGCGTGCGTGGATTGCGATCCAGCAAACGCACCACGTGGTAGCCGATCGGCTTGACGCCCTTGGGATGCACGTAGACCTGAAAGCCACGGTAGAACGGATCGTCGAGCAGGGCATCCAGTTGCGCGAGCACCGTCTGTTGCGCCGGGTCCAGGCGTGCGTGCAGCGCCGGGTCGCGCTCGTACAGCAGCCGCTCGAAGCGCTCGCGCCCCGAGCCGCGCAGCGCCTTTGCCAGTTCCCAGATGCGCCGGTTCTGGCCGTCGTAGTACGCGAAGCCGCCGTGGGCGCGCAGCGCCGCCGCGGCCTCGGCGCTGACCGCGGCGACCACGAAGTTTTCCGCCTGGTTGTTGATGTCGTCCAGGTAGCGGCGCTCGAACACGTGCACGATGTAGCCGGGCACACCGAGGAAGGCCGCACGGCCGCGCTGCGCGGTCCTGGCCGCCTTGCCGTCGGCGAAGAACTCGCCGGCGTGCGCGCCGAGCAGGATGCTGTCGGTGTCGTGCAGGGTCAGGAAGGTGCCGATCGACAGCTCGTCGGCGCTGAACGCACGATCGAACGCGGCATCGCCATACAGTTCGCGCTGGGTGGCCAATTGCGCGATCTGCCGGCCGACGCCGCATTCCGAGCGCACGTGGCCGCTGTAGAACGCCTCGATCGCCTGCGCGTTGCCGCCTGCCGGGCGATAGCCGCGGCCGAAGCTGCGGAAGCGTTCCCAACCCTGCGCCTGCGCACCGCGCAGGCCGAAGCCGATCCAGCCCAGTTGCAGCGCCGAGAAGCGATAGCCGGGATTGTCCTGCAGCCGCGCGACCGCGCGCGTGGTGGCCGCCCCCAGTTGCAGGAAGTAGCCGCACTGCGTCGCCGGCGCGTCCAGCAAGGCGCGCAGCGCCTGCTGCCGTTGCGCGTCGTTCCAGGTCGCGGGCAAGGCCGCCTGCAGATCGCCGTGCGCCTGCGCCTCGGCCAGCGAACCGCGCTCGCAGGGCGCGCCGGCCGCGATCTGCGGTTGCGCGTCGGCGGTGCTACCGATGCGCCAGCCCAACCGCTCCAGCAGCGCGGCCAGGCAGGCCGCGCTGGCCTGGTCGGCCGGCGCCGGGGCGGCCGTGGCCGCGGCACTGGCGAGCAGCGTGGCCAACAGCAGGCCAATGCCGCGGCGCAGACGCGGCATGCGAGCGAACCGCGGTGGTCGGATCATGGAACGGGCATCGCGAACAGGAGCTTCCCTTGGCGGCGCGGCGGCGCCTGCGTAGCGTGCCGTGTGGCCCGTGCAGGGATCGCGAAACCACCCCGCCGCACCGACGGCACCGGCATTCACTCTTCCGCCATGCCCGGCGCACCTACACTGCGGCTCCCTTGGCGCAAGCGACCCCCTGCATGCACGTCCTCGTTACCGGAGGCACCGGATTCATCGGCCGCGCACTCTGTCCGGCCCTGCTCGCCGCCGGGCACCGGGTCAGCGTGCTCACCCGCGACACCGTACGCGCGGCGCGCCTGTTGCCGGCGGTGCAGGTGCTGGACGACCTGCAACGCGCCGCACCGGCCGACGCGGTGATCAACCTCGCCGGCGAGCCACTGGGCGAGGGCCGCTGGAGCGCCACTCGCAAGCGCCGCTTCCGCACCTCACGCATCGGCACCACCCGCGCTCTGATCGACTGGATGAGCAAGCTCGACGCCGCGCAGCGTCCGGGCTGCCTGATCTCCGGCTCGGCGATCGGCTACTACGGCGACCGCGGCGACGAGGTCCTGGATGAAGACAGCACGCCCGGCGACGACTTTTCCGCGCAGCTGTGCCGCGACTGGGAAGCCGAGGCGCTGCGCGCGCAAGAACTGGGCGTGCGCACCAGCCTGGTCCGCACCGGCGTGGTGCTGGGCCGCGACGGCGGCGCACTGGCGCGCATGCTGCTGCCGTTCCGTTTCGGCATGGGCGGGCGCATGGGCGATGGCCGCCAGTGGATGAGCTGGATCCATCGCGACGATCAGGTCGGGCTGCTGCTGTGGCTGCTGCAGCAAGGCGGCGACGGCGCCTACGATGCCACCGCGCCGGCGCCGGTGACCAATGCCGCATTCGCGCAGCACCTCGCCGCGACCCTGCATCGCCCTGCGCTGCTACCGATGCCGGCGGCGGCACTGCGCCTGGCCTTCGGCGAGATGGCCGACCTGTTGCTGGGCAGCCAGCGCGTGCTGCCGGCACGTGCGCAACGCGAGGGATATGTCTTCCGCTATCCGGAACTGGACGCGGCGCTGCGCGACCTGCTCACCGATTGAGCCCGCCGCAGGCCGAACCGCGCAACGTCACGACCAGCGCACAAAAGAAAACGCCCCGGCGGAGGCCTCCGCCGGGGCGTGCTGCATCAGGTCGCCAGGTCGGCACCAGGCGCCGATCGGCACGCTGCGGTCGCGCGACTCAATAGCGCTTGCAGACGGTTTCGACCACGCGATTGCCATTGGCCTGCTGACGCTGGCCCTGGATGTAGCGGCCGGTAGCACCGCCGGCGACCGCGCCGCCGACCGTGGCCAGCTTGCGGCCATCGCCCTTGCCGATCTGGTTGCCGAGCAGGCCGCCGATCGCCGCACCGGCCAGGGTGCCGCCGATGCGGTCGGGGTCGGTGCTGTTCTTGCGCACCGCGACCTTCTTGCAGTGCACACGGGTGCCGTCGCTGAAGCGGCGGCCATTGTCCTCGGGACCGTAGTGGCGCTGCGCCTCGGCCAGCGGCGCGGCGGCCGTGGCGATGGCGAGTACGGAAAGACACAAGGCGGACTTGAGAGTGTTCATGCTGATTGCTCCTGGGTGGCGGAGCCGATGCACAAGCACCGCGCTCTCGACGGGCGCCACCTTCTCACCGGATTCGCGAATGGTTCGTGAAGCGAAATCGGCCGCATTCAGCTTGCGTAGCAGCGCCTGAATCAGTCGGCGCCACCGGGCTCGCCACTCGGCGGCGCGGTCGTGACTGGCGGCTGCGCCGCAGTGGCGGCCGCGGGTGCCGGCGGCGGCGTGGGCGCTGCGGCGGGCGGCGGAGTCGGTACCGTCGACGCTGCAGGTACAGGAGCGGGCGCTGCCGGTGCCGGTGCAGTCACGGCCGCCGGCGGATGCGCAGGCGGCTCCGGTGCCGGCTTGCTCTTGGGCAGGTACTCGCTCATCAGCTGGAAGAAGCGCTTGTAGAAATCGCCGTCCTGCACCGTGCTGCTGGCGACCCGCACCATCGAGTCGTCGCTGCTGCCGATCGGTAGCGACACCGAGCCGAGCACGCCGACGCCGACGCTGGCCGAGGTCGGGCTCTTCTTCAGCGCATAGCGGTCCTGCAGCGCACTGACGAACACCCAGGATTCGTCCTGCCCGTGCGCCACGCAGGACACGCGCAATTCCAGTTGCTCGTGCAACTCGTCGCTGGGCTGGAAGTTCTTGGTGCCTTCCACCGCATCGGCGGTGGCCTTGGAGACCACGTAGCCCTGGCTCAGCAGCGCGCGGCGCGCGGATTCGCAGGCCTGCGCCGGCTGCACCGGGTAGTTGCGCGAATAGGTGTTGTCGGAATTGAAGGTCTCCTTCACCAGGCCGTCCTGCTTGCGGGCGAAGCAGCCGCTCAGGCCGATCGCGATCAGCGCGAGCGCGGGAATGGCGAGAACCTTGGAGGGAGCGGACATAGGCCGTTGACCGGAGAGAGGGAACCGCGGCAAAGGATAGCCGCAAGCGCGTCGGCACGGCCTTGACGCCGCGGCGGCCGCTCATCCCGCGGTTAGCGAGGTGCGCGGCCCGGCCGCCGCCGGGTCAAGCGGCGGCGGGTTCCAGCGCTAGGTCCACGCGCAGCAGGCCACCGTCGCGGGCGCGGCGTTCGGCGCGCAGGTAATGATGGGCGTCGAGCAGTTCCAGGGTCGGCGGCGCCGCCAGCGGCTCCCCCCACAGGCTCAGCAGGAAGCCACGCGCGCGCAGCCAGTCAAGCAGCCGCAGCAGCCCGTGCAGGTCGCGCGGCAGCAGCAGGTCGACATCGCCGGGCAGGCGCGATGCCGCCGCCGGATCGGCCAGCCAGCGCGGATAGCTGCCGTGCAACGCGAAGGCGAACCCGTCGGCGCGCAGGGCCGCCAGCAGTTGCGCCGTGTCCGCCAGGTCGATGGGCTGGCGCCGGTGCTGGAAGATCAGCGCGTACTCGTGGCTGCGGTCGTTGCGGGTGTCGCCGGGCGCCAGTGGCTGCGCGGTCTCGCGCGAGTAGCACAGCACGCGTTCGGGACAGGGCGCGAACAGGCTGCCGAGGATCCGCGCCAGATCCCAGGCCTGCGGCACCGTGGTCTCGCCGAGCTGCACGTTCTCCACCATCGCGATGCAGAAGCCGTCCTCGCGCAGGACGCGGCGCACGCCATGGAACACCGCGCGCAGGCCGTGCAGGTAGGTGGCGTAGTCGGCACTGGCGTAGAGCTGGCTGGGCCCCGCCGCGACCGGCCAGGCGCAGCCGAAATACGGCACGTTGGTCAGGCACAGGTCCACCGGCACGGCCGGCGCGCACTGCGACAAGCCGCCGACCAGGACCTCGGCGTGCAGACCGAGCCGCTGCAGCCGTTCGCGCGCCAATACCGCGCGCGCCGCGTCGATCTCCAGGCCGATGCCGTGGCGGCCTTCCAGTTCGGCCGCGAGCAAGGTGCTGCCAAAGCCGCAAAACGGATCCAGCACGCGCGCGCCTGGCGCGCTGAAGTGGCGCACGAACGGACGCATCTGCCCGACCCAGCCGCAGTCGCGCGCGCCCAGCGGATCGCGCTGGCGCAGATCCTCCGGCAGGCGATGTTCCGGCGGATCCGGCGACGGCGTCCACCAGCTGCGGCTATCCATGCGGCGCCCGCCACAGCAGATCGCGGTCCGGCTGCCAGCCGGCGCACAGCCGGCCGTCGGCGAAGAACACCAGCTTGTAGATGTCGCCGCTGTCGTGGCGCGCCTGCATCGCCCCGTAGTCGGAGGTCTCGAACACCACCTCCATGCCATCGGCAGTAACCAGGCGCAGGTTCCAGAAGTAGTAGCCCTCGGTGATCTGCAGCGGCTGCAGCGCGCGCCACCACGGCGCGGCCATGCAGGCGCCGAGCACCTGCTCCACCGCGACCCGCGCCTGCGCCAGGTAGCGCGCGGTGCCGCCGTCGCGGTAGCCGTCGCCGAGCCGCGAGAACTCGCGGAAGATCACCGTGCGCGCCCCGCAGGCGCGCGCCCAGTCCAGATAGGCGGCGACGCCGTCGGCATCGGCGATGCCGCCGTGCTGCAGGATGCATACCAGGCGCAGCGGCAGCGCCGCGGCGATGCGTTGCGCGGTGGCAACGAAGACGTCCGCATCGGCGATCGCCTCGTCGGGGCGGAAACGCATGATCGCGTCGTTGTGCGCCTGCTGCGGATGGTGCCGCGACAGTTCGATCCACGACAGGCCGAAGCGCTGCAACGCCTGCAGCAACACCTCGCCGCGGCCGCGGGCGAAACCGGCGCCGTTGCTGTACAGCACCCGCTGTTCGACCAGCAGGCCCTCGCGCTCGGCCGCGCCCAGCGTGTGCAGGAGCTCCACGAACCAGTCTTCGTCGTCGGTCATCTCCAGCCCCGACAGCGAATGCGATAGCGGCAGCCCGCGCAGTTGCGCCAGCGCCTGGCGCAACTGCACGAAGTAGTCCGGCGGCGGCCGCAGGCTGGCTGCGGCGGTGCCGCCGGCCTGCGGCCGCAGGGTCTCCGAGCAGAAGCGGCAGCGCGCCGAGCACGGCCGTATCGACGCGTAGGGGGTGAAGGTCACCGGCTGCGCGACGCGGTAGTCGCGCGCGCCGATGCGCTGCTGTCGCCAGCGCGATGCATCCGCTTCGGCCGGCACCCGCCATTCCAGATGCGGGGTGCTGGCGCGCAGGGCGGCGAACAGCGGCGAGCCGCCGCTCAACGGCGGCGCGCTCGGCAAGGACGCGTGCATGGGCGCCTCCTACAGGCGCGCGGCGTTCGCGCGCTCGCGCACCTCGGCGAAGGTCCAGTCGTGCAGCAGGCGACCGTTCTCCCACACGGTCACCATCGCATCGTCGTAGCCGGCCGGGCCGGCGACCGCCTCGGCCGAGACCGCATCGACCGCCACCGGTTCGGTGCGATAGCTGCCGTACTCGCGGTGCCGCAGCAGGCGCATGCGCCCGCGCTTGCTGAGCTTGCCCTTGTCGGTGACCGGATCCTTGTAGACGTCGATCCAGCGGCCGTCGACGCGCGCGGCCGAGCACTTCAACGCGAACTTCTGCGTATCGCGATCAAGACGCTGCAGCAAGGCACCGCCCATGCCGAAGGCCAGGTTGTCGGTGGCGTAGCCGGCACTGGTGATGCGCTCCAGGATCGCGCGGATGCTGGTCGGGTTGACCCCGTCGCCCTGGATCACGCGCACGTGGTTGAGCACCTTGTAGCCCTTGCCGTTGACGCTGTGGCCGAAGGCCTCGTCGAGCAGCTCCAGGCACTGGTGCACCACCGCCACCGGATCGCCGGAGTCCGGGCGGATCACCACGGTGGCGCCGGAGGCGATCACCTCGTCGCGCAGCGTGGTGCCCCAATGCTCGCGAATCGCGTGGAAGATGTCGTAGCTGTCCGACACCACCGCGACCACGCCGCCGGGCTTGCCGAACTGCTTGAGCATGTTGCGGTATGCATCGACCTCGCGTTCGCGGCCCCAACTGGTGATGGTGCTGTGCTCGGCGGCGGGGATCGAATAACCCGCCATCGGCTCGTGGTAGTGCGCGCGCGCCAGCAACAGCCCGGATACGGTGTCGGTGCCGAGGAAATTGACCAGATGCGACGCGCCGCCGATCGCCGCCGACTCCAGGCTGGACACGCCGCGCGCGCCGAAGTCGTGCAGCTTGAACGGCAGCTGCCCGTCCGGATCGTCGCTGGTGCGCTCCAGGAACTGGCGCAGGGTCTGCTTGGCGTGCCAGCTCACCGTGGCCACCGTCACCGGGTACCAGATGCGCAGCAGCAACGTCTCCAGGTACGACGGCACCCAATAGGCCTGCGCATCGGTGGATTCGATGGTCATCAGCGCGTTGTGCGTCGGCACCACGCTGCCCTCGGGCACGGCGCGGATGCGGATCGGCAACTGGCCGCCGAGGCGGTCGACGATGTCGCGCCAGCCGGCTTCGTTGAACGGCTCGCCGTGCGCGGCGAACAGGTCGCGCGCCTCGTCGATGTCGGCATGGGTGACGGGGCGGCCCAGCGCCTCCTTGAGGATCGACTGCAGGCCGAAGAACACGGTGCGGTCGTAGACGCCGCCGCGCGATTCCACGTAGAAGAACGTGGCGTCGGTACCGGGCGGGTATTGCAGCCAGTGGCTGGCCTTGTAGCTATCGGTGTTGAGCAGCAGGTTGTTCAGGCATTGCATGACGGAAGCTCCTTCGCGTCTGGGAAAGCCGGCGGTCTGTCCGCCGGCCGGGAGGCCGCGTCAACCGCGGCCGAGGAAGAATTCGAGCAGGTGCAGATGGTCTTCGAACAGTTTCGGGCCCATGCCCAGCACTTCGCTGACCGGCACCCAGCGCGCCTTGTCGGCGTCGTCGCCGCCGCGCACCTCGGGCAGTTCGCCGAACACGAACTCGAAGTGGAAGGCGTGGGTGATGGTGCGCCCGCGCAGGCTGCGCTCGGGGTGGTCGAACACGTGGCGGTTCTTCAGCGAGCCCTTGAGCACCGGCACCGGGATCTTCAGCCGGGTCTCCTCGCGCAGTTCGCGCAGGCAGGCGTCGAGGATGCTCTCGTGCTGGCCGACGAAACCACCCGGCAGCGCCCACAGGCCCTTGCCCGGCGCCGCGCGGCGGCGCACCAGCAGCACGTGGCCGGAGTGCACCACCACCGCGTCGGCGGTGACGAAGGTGGGCGGATACGGCGCTTCCTTCCAGGCGGCACGGTATTGCTCGATGAACTGATACTCGGCGAGCAGCTCGGCATACGACGGCGAGTTCTTGCGGAATGCCTCGAGCATGTCGAACACCGGCGTCGGCACGTTGCCGCGCAGCATCAGCAGCGCGCCGTGGAAATCGATGCTGCCGGCCTCGAACAGGTAACGGCGCAGTTCGGTCGCCGACAGCGTCTCGGTGTGCTGCACGTCGACCAGCGGCCACTGCGGGAACTCGCGCAGGTAATAGCTGCTGGCGTCCTTGTCCATGCCGATCAGGCCGATCCGCGCCTCGGCGCTGCCGCCGTCGCTGCGCACCGCTTCGGCCACCGTCGCCTGCACCGCGGCGATCCATTGGCTTTCGTTGTACAGGTGGTCGCGCAACGGACGCAGGATCAGTCGCTCCCCAGCGCCTTCCAGCGCGGCCTGGATCATCACGCTGCGCTCGGCAACGGTCCACGGATTGCGGATGGTACGGGGGGTCTCGGCCGAGCCGATCAGGAAGATGAGTTTCTGTCCACGCGCCAGGGCGTGGCGGGCAACGGCGGCGTGGCCGTTGTGGAAGGGCTCGAAGCGCCCGATGAACACGAGATAGTCGAACTCCATGAGCATCCCTCACGGTTGGGTGGATCGCCGCGGGTCTGTCCCTTGGCGTGAGCGAAATGCTACGCCGATGCCGCAACGCGTCAAGTGACGCACCGCGCAGATTCATCGGCCGTCCAGACAGTGCTTGCGGACGCCGCACCGGCCGCGCTGCAGTGCAGCGCGCGTCGCCACGACGATCGCGCTAGCCTCGTGCGCGCCGCGGCCACGGGGACGGTCCGGCACGTCCTGCCGGCCGCTGCTCAGGCCCGCACGGCGCCCTCCTTCCCCACCCCCACATCACCGCGAGAATCGCATGAACCGATCGAGCAAGCGCGTGTCCGCCTGGCTGGTGTTGTTGCTCGCCTGCCTATGTGCGCCGGCCATGGCGCAGACTTTCGCCAAGGGTGCCGATGTCAGTTGGATCGACCAGCAGGAAAGCAGCGGCAAGGTGTTCCGCAACGCTTCCGGCGCCACCACCGATTTCTTCGCGCTGCTCAAGGGCACCGGGGTCAATGCGGTGCGGCTGCGCGTGTGGGTCAATCCGCAGGGCGGCTGGAACGACGGCGCCGACACGCTGAACATGGCCAAGCGGGCCAAGGCGCAGGGCATGCGCATCATGATCGACTTCCACTACAGCGACAGCTGGGCCGATCCCGGCAAGCAGACCAAGCCGGCGGCCTGGAACGGCCACGACTTCGCCACGCTGGTGAAGGACGTCTATTCGCATACCAGCGGCATCCTGTCCTATCTCAAGTCCAACGGCATCGACGTGAGCTGGGTGCAGGTGGGCAACGAGATCAACAGCGGCATGCTGTGGCCGGACGGCAAGACGCCCAACTTCGGCAATCTCGCGCAACTGATCAACAGCGGCTACAACGCCAGCAAGTCGGTCTATCCCGGCGCCAAGGTGATCGTGCACCTGGCCAACGGCCACGACAACGCGACCTTCCGCTGGTTCTTCGACAGCCTCAAGTCGGCCGGCGGCAAGTGGGACGTGGTGGGCATGTCGCACTACCCGTCCAGCAATGCCTGGCAGAGCGCCAACACGCAGATCGCCAGCAACATGCAGGACATGGTGGCGCGCTACGGCTCGGACGTGATCGTCAGCGAGGTCGGCATGGACTGGCAGCAGGCCGCCACGACCCGCGCGATGCTGTCCGATCTGCTGAGCAAGACCCGTGCGCTCGGCAGCCGCGGCCTGGGCGTGTTCTATTGGGAACCCGACGCCTATCCGGGCTGGCAGGGCTACACGATGGGCGCGGTGAACAACAACGGGCAACTCACCCAGGCGCTGTCGGCGTTCAACTGATCGCCGCGCGGCAGGCGCGCCACGCGGTGGTCATCGACACCACCGCCGTGCCACCATCGCGTGCTCCGTTCCTGCCGAGATCTGCCATGTCGCTGTCGCTGTCGTCCGCGCGCAAGCTCGCGCTTCCTCTGCTGCTGGTGCTGGGCGTGTGCATGGCCCCAGCGCAGGCACACAAGCCGGCGTCGCCTGCCGCGCCGGCCCCGCTCAAGGTGATGAGCTTCAACGTGCGCGTACCGGTCGACACCGACGGCGACAAGCGCTGGGACGTGCGCCGCAGCGCGATGGCCGCACTGATCCGCACGCAGCATCCGGACGTGTTCGGCACCCAGGAGCTGGTCAAGCGCCAGGCCGACTACCTGGCCGCGCAGTTGCCGGAGTACCGCTGGTTCGGCCCTAGCCGCGACGGCAAGGACGACGGCGAACGCATGGGCGTGTTCTACGACAGCCGCACGCTGAAGCTGATGGAGTCGGGCCACTTCTGGCTGTCGGACACGCCGGAGGTGATGGGCAGCATCAGCTGGGGCCATCCGCTGCCGCGCATGGTCAACTGGGGGCTGTTCGAGCGCATCGGCGATGGCCGCCGCTTCTACCTGTTCGACACCCACCTGCCCTATCGCGACGAGGACGAAGCGGCGCGCGCCAAGGGCGCGGCGCTGATCGTGTCGCGGCTGCAGGCACTGCCGGCGGACGTGCCGGTGGTGCTGACCGGCGACTTCAACACGGTGCCGGACTCGCCGACCTACCGCACCCTCACCGCCAGCCTGGTCGACGCACGCACGCAGGTGGCGCAGCCGCAGGGTCCGGAAGCGACCTTCCACGATTTCACCGGCCACCCGGACCGGCGCATCGACTGGATCCTCTCGCGCGGTCTCAAAGCCACCGACTACGCCACGCTCGACGCACGGCCGCAGGGACACTGGCCGTCGGACCACTTCCCGGTGATCGCCACGTTCGCCTGGCCACAGTGAGGCGCGTGGGCCTGCAGCATGGACCGCAGGCCCACGAACGGAAACGCCCCCTTCCGTTTGTTCGGGTTCAGTCGCGACGAGGCGCCGGCGGCAACGCCTGTCGCGGCTGAAGCCGCTCCTACGAGGCGGCGACGCAGCCGGCCCCGCCGGAAAGCTTGCGGCTCCGGCAGCAGTCGGGACTGAAGTCCCTCCCACATGGCAATGCAGGATGCCGTAGGAGCGGCTTCAGCCGCGACGGGCTTTACAGCAAGCCTGTTTTGGCCAAAGCCGTTCGCACAAGGCAACGCCGCGACCCACCGCACCGCGGCAATGTATGTCATCGAAGGCGTCCACACGCGCCGGCCTGTCAGCGCTCACGTTGACGGTGCGCTCTCGTCGGCCTGTGCACACAGCCAGTCCAACACCTGCTGCACCGGCGGCGACGGGGCCGGCGTCGGCCGCCACACGATCGAAAGCTGGCGCAGCGCCCACGGCTCCTGCAGCGGTACCGCGACCAGTTGCGCACGCACGCTGACTCGCTCCAGCGCAGCCTGCGGCAGGATCGCCACGCCAGCGCCGCGCGCCAGCATCCGGCACAGCGGTTCGATGCCGTGCACCTGCGCGCGGAGGCGCAACTGCCCGCCTGCACGCGCCGCCTGCGTGCGCAGGTGTTGCTGCAGGGCACTGTCCTCGGCCAGGCCGAGGAACTGCGCTTCCCAGACCTGCGCGAACCGCAACTGCGGCGCCTGCGCCAGCGGATGCGTGGCGGCGGCCACCAGCACCAGTCGGTCATGCCGGAACGGGTGTGCCTGCAGGCCCTGCAGATCGGCATGGTCGGCGATCACCGCCAGGTCGGCGCGTTGCTCGCGCAACGCATCGGCCGCGGCGACACTGCCCTGCTCGCGCAGCGCCAGATCGATGCGCGGATGCGCGACCAGGAACTCGGCCAGCAGCTCCGGCAGCCATTCCGACAGCGCCGCGGTATTGGCCAGCAGGCGCACGCTGGTCGGGTGGCCGCCGGCGTAGTCGCCCAGTTCGCTGCGCATCGCCTCGGCCTGGCGCAGCAACTGCCGCGCGTGCCGCAGCAGCGCGGTGCCGGCCGCGGTGAGGCCGACGCCGCGCGGGCCGCGCTCGAACAACGCGACGCCGAGCTGCGTCTCCAGCGCGCGGATGCGTGCGCTGGCGGCGGCCAGCGACAATGCTGCGCGGTCGGCACCGGCGGTGATGCTGCCCGCCTCGGCCACCGCCAGGAACAGCCGCAGATCGGTGAAATCCAGATGCATCGGCGCTCCCGCCTTCGTCGTTGCCGAAGTCTGCCTGAAGCATTCGCGCATTGTCCGGCTGCCGCGGCGCGTCGATGCTGGACGCCATGGACACCCTCGCACCGCATCTGCTGCCGATCGCCCTGGTCTTCCTGCTGGCCGGCGGCGTCAAGGGCGTGGCCGGCATGGGCCTGCCGACGGTGGCGATGGGCCTGCTCGGACTATGGCTGACGCCGACCGAGGCCGCGGCGCTGCTGGCGCTGCCATCGCTGCTGACCAACCTGCAGCAGGCCTGGGGAGCGAACACTGGCGCGTTGCTGCGACAGCTATGGCCGCTGCTGGTGTGCATCGTCGCCGGCACTTGGCTCAGCGCCGGCGTCCTCGCTGGTGCCGACCCGCGGCTGGCGCGCGCCGGCCTGGGCGCGTTGCTGGCGCTGTACGCCGTGCTCGGCCTGAGCCGGTGGCAGGCACGCCTGTCGCCATTGCAGGCGCGCTGGGCAGGGCCGCCGGTGGGCCTGGCGACCGGTCTGCTGACCGGCGCCACCGGGGTGTTCGTGTTGCCGGTCCTTCCCTACCTGGTGGCGCTGGACCTGCCGCGGGACACACTGATGCGCGCGCTGGGCTGTTGCTTCGCCGCGGCCACCCTGGCGCTGGCTGCCGCACTGGTCGCGCACGGCGCCTTCCCGACGCAGGCGCTGGGTCCCTCGCTGCTGGCGCTGCTGCCCACCGCGCTCGGCATGTGGCTGGGTGCGCGGCTGCGCCAGCGTATTTCCGCCAGCGCGTTCCGCCGCGTGTTCTTCCTGACCCTGCTCGGCCTGGGACTGCATCAGCTGTGGCAGGCGCTGGGCTGATGATGTGATCCCGCCACAACCGCTCAGCCGTAGGAGCGGCTTCAGCCGCGACCGGGCATCCCCGAGAAGGCCCGGTCGCGGCTGAAGGGCAGCTCCAACAACGAAGAAGGCCATTTGTGGGAGCGGCTTCGGTCGCGATGGGCGTCACCGGGAATGCCGGTCGCGGCTGACGCCGCTCCTACAGTCGCAATGACACACCATGCCGAGCTGCGGCAACGCGGCGTTACTGGAGGTGTCCTGAAGCCGCCCCTACGACGACACGCATCAAGCGCGCGGCAGACCAAACGCCACGCCCGCGGTTCTCACCAATCAGCAGAACTGCAGGCCTGTCCCTCAGCCCCCTGCAAGCATCGACGCGACGGACGATCGACGGGCGCACGGCGATGGCGCACGAATGTCCTGCAAGACCCGAACCCGCAATGAAAAAACGCGCCATCGCGGGGCGATGGCGCGTTCGTGTTCGCGCGACGGTGGAGCGCAGGCTCAGTCGGCCCAGCGCCCCGGGCCGGTGGATTGCGGCAGTACCTGCACTGACAGCGGACGGTCCTTCTCCAGCAGGTTGACCGCGTCGCTCAGGATCGAGGCCGATTCGCGCAGCAGCGGGTCCGGGCGTTTGTCGACCAGCTTCTCGCGCGCGGCGTCCTTGACGATGTCGCGCTCGTTACCGGTCAGGCCGTCGTCGCTGCTGTCGTCGGCCAGCGGATCCAGCGGCAGGCCGAGCTGCTTGCGGATCTCCTGGCGCTGCTTGCGCTGCGCGTCCTGCTTCTCGCGCTCGGCGCGGCGCTCGGCCTCGTTGAGCACCACGTACTTCTTCGCCGCCTCGGTGCGGAACTGGCGCACGTCCTCCTCCCACCACTGGAATTCCTTGTCGTTGGCGATGCGCGTGGTGTGCAGCGCGTCCAGCTTGGGCAGCAGCGGCGCGAAATTGCCGTATTGGGTGTGCGGCACCGCGGCGATGCGGCTCCACGGCAGCGCGTTGTCGTAGGTGCTTTCGCCGAACTCAGTGGCATCGACGCTGGCCGGGAAGGCGATGTCCGGCACCACGCCCTTGTGCTGGGTGCTGCTGCCGCTGACGCGGAAGAACTGGGCGATGGTCAGCTTGACCTGGCCGAAGCGGTCGGTCTCGTTGGCCGGCCAGCGGTCCAGGTCGACGATGTTCTGCACGGTGCCCTTGCCGAAGCTGGTTTCGCCGATGATCAGGCCGCGGCCGTAATCCTGGATGGCGCCGGCGAAGATCTCCGACGCCGAGGCCGAGCCGCGGTTGATCAGCACCGCCAGCGGGCCGTCCCAGGCCACGGCCGGGTTCTGGTCGCTGTTGACGGTGACGCGGCCGCCGGATTCGCGCACCTGCACCACCGGGCCCTGCTCGATGAACAAGCCGGTCAGCTCGATCGCTTCGTCCAGCGAACCGCCACCGTTGTTGCGCAGGTCCAGCACCACGCCGTCGACCTTGTCGGTCTTGAACCCGGCCAGCAGCTTGGCCACGTCGCGGGTCGCCGAGGCGTAGTCCTTGGCGTTGCGGCGGCGGCCTTCGAAGTCCTGATAGAACGCCGGCAGCTTGATCACGCCGATGCGCCGCGCCGGCTCGCCGTCCTTCGCCGGCAGCTCGATGGTCTCGCCCTTGGCGGCCTGTTCGGCCAGGCGCACCTTCTGCCGGGTCAGCAGCACCTGGCGGTGCTTGCCGTCCACGCCGGCTTCGGCCGGGATGTACTCCAGGCGCACCTGGGTGTCCTTGTCGCCGCGGATCTTGGCGACCACGTCGTCGATGCGCCAGCCGATCACGTCCTCGACCGGACCGCTCTTGCCCTGGCCGACGCCGACGATGCGGTCGCCCGGCTTGAGCGTGCCGTCCAGCGCGGCCGGGCCGCCCGGGATCACCTCGCGGATCACCACCAGGTCGTCCTGCTTCTGCAGCTGCGCGCCGATGCCTTCCAGCGACAGCGACATCTGCTGGTTGAAGTTCTCGGCGGTGCGCGGGGTGAAGTAGTCGGTGTGCGGGTCGACCGTATTCGTGTAGGCGTTCATGAAGAACTGGAACACGTCCTCGCTCTTCAGCTCCTTCACCGAGTCGTCGAGGTTGGCGTAGCGCTTATCGAGCGTCTTGCGGATGTCCTCCGGCTTCTTGCCGGCGAGCTTGAGCCGCAGCCAGTCGTTCATCACCGACTTGCGCCACAGCGCATCCAGTTCCTGGTCGTCCTTGGCCCACGGCGCGTTCTTGCGGTCGTACTCGAACTTCTCGTCGCCGTCGAAGCTGAAGTCCTGCTTGAGCAGCTTGCGCGCGTAGGCGATGCGCTCGTCCACCCGCTGCCGGTACACGGCGAAGATCTGGAACGCCGGTTCCAGCTGGCCGGAGGAAATGTTGGCACCGAGGTTGTTCTGGAAGGCGGCGAACTTGTCGATGTCGGCCTGGGTGAAGAACTGCTTGCTGCCGTCCAGCGTCTCCAGATACTTCTTGAAGACCTCCTTGGAGGTCGCCTCGTCGAGGGCGCGCGGCCGATAGGCGTAGCGGCTGTCGGAGAGCAGGCCGTACACCAGCTTGGCGGTGGTGGCCTGGTCGGCGGTGGCAGCGGCCGGCAGGGCCGGCGCATCGGTACGCGCGAACAGCGCCAGCGGTGCGGTCAGCGCAAACGCCAGCAGGAAGGCGGAAGCTTTGAATTTCATCTGGGGACTCTCGGCACCAGGCCGTCAGGGGGGCAGCACATCGCATGAGACAACACGACAGTGACGCAAGTTGCAGGCCGTGTCACCTGTTCATGAAGCAGACTAGCGGCCGGCCTGCGCAGAAGTGTGAACGCTGCCGATGCGAGCCGTGCGGACGGTCGTCCTGCGGCGACGAACGCGCGCGCCGTCGCCGCGGCAAGGCGCGCTGTGAGCAGATGCGGCTCAGGCGGCGACGCCGGCGCCAGCGGCCTGGCGATCGGCATGGTAGGACGAACGCACCATCGGGCCGGAGGCGACATGGCTGAAGCCCAGCGCGTTGCCGTACTCCTCCAGCGCCTTGTATTCGTCGGGCGTCCAGTAGCGCATCACCGGGTGGTGGTGCGCGGTCGGCTGCAGGTACTGGCCGATGGTGACCATGTCCACGTCGTGCGCGCGCAGGTCGCGCAGGGTCGCCTGCACCTGCTCCAGGGTTTCGCCGAGGCCGAGCATGATGCCGGACTTGGTGGCGATGGCCGGGTGCTGCGCCTTGAACTTCTTCAGCAGGGTCAGCGACCACTGGTAGTCGGCGCCGGGACGCACGTTGGGATACAGGTCCGGCACGGTCTCGATGTTGTGGTTGAACACGTCCGGCGGATTGGTCGCCAGGATCTCCAGCGCGCGGTCCATGCGGCCCTTGCCGCGGAAGTCCGGGGTCAGGATCTCGATGCGGGTGGCCGGCGCGGCAACGCGGATCGCGCCGATGCAGTCGGCGAAATGCTGGGCGCCGCCGTCGCGCAGGTCGTCGCGGTCGACGCTGGTCACCACCACGTACTTCAGGCCCATGTCGGCCACCGTCTGCGCCAGGCTGGCCGGCTCGCCGGCATCCGGCGGCTTGGGCCGGCCGTGGGCGACATCGCAGAACGAGCAACGCCGGGTGCAGACCTCGCCCAGGATCATGAAGGTGGCGGTGCCGTGGCCGAAGCACTCGTGGATGTTCGGGCAGCTGGCCTCTTCGCAGACGGTGACCAGGCGGTTCTCGCGCAGCTTGGCCTTGAGGGTCTGCACCGCATTGCCGGAGGGAATGCGCACGCGGATCCACGAGGGTTTGCGCAGCACCGGCGCGTCGGCGAACTGCACCGGCGAGCGCGCGATCTTGTCGCCGCCCAACTGCTTGACGCCGGTCTGCAGCGGCGCGGAGGCGCTGTCGCCGGAAAGGACCTGCAAGGGAATGGAGCGTGCGCTGGGCTGGGTCATGGCGTGGTCGGCGGGCAGGCGGTCAGGCCGCGTGCGTGAGCGAGAGGTCGGGCAAGGCGTCGAGCGGCTGCAGGGTCAGCCCGAACTGGCGCGCCAGTTGGGCCAGCAGGACCGGAGTGACCGCCTGCATGCCGGAGGGACCGCCCAAGTCTAGCACCGCGGTCACCTGCAGGCCCTGGTAGCCGCAGGGATTGATCCGGTGGAACGGCTCCAGGTCCATCGCCACGTTGAACGACAGGCCGTGGAAGGTGCAGCCGCGGCGCACGCGAATGCCGAGCGCGGCAACCTTGGCGCCGCCGACGTAGACGCCTGGCGCACCGTCGCGGCGCCGGCCGAGGATGTTCCATTCGTCGAGGGTGTCGATGATCGCCTGCTCGATCCGGCACACGTAGTCGCGTACGCCGATGTGCAGCCGGCGCAGGTCCAGCAGCGGATACACCACCAACTGGCCAGGGCCGTGGTAGGTGACCTGGCCGCCACGATCGACCTGCAGCACCGGGATATCGCCGGGCGCCAGCACGTGTTCCGGTTTGCCGGCCTGGCCGAGGGTGAATACCGGATCGTGCTCGACGACCCACAGCTCGTCGGGCGTGGCCTCGTCGCGCGCGTCGGTGAAGCGCTGCATTGCCCGCCACACCGGTTCGTAGGGCTGGCGGCCCAGCTGGCGGACGCGGCACGGCGGCAGCGTGAGTGCCGGCGCCACTGGCGCGTCCGCGGCTACAGCGTCCACTTCACTTCCGGGTGCTCGCGCAGCGCCTGGTGCGCAGCGTCGTACTGGGCGCGGTCCACCGCACGGAAGGCGATGCGCACCGACACGTACTTGCCGTTGGACGAATGCTTCCAACTGATGCGCTCGTCCATCACCTCCACGCCGGCAGCGGCGAGCAGGCGCGGCAGTTCGGCCTCCAGGCCAGTGTTGGCGGTGCCCATCGCGCTGAGTTCGAACACGCCGGGGAACTGGAAACCGTGATCGGGGTTGTCGGAAGTGATGTCCATGCCCGCATTATCGGGCCGGCGCCGGGCAAACCCAAGGCCGGGCCCGGGGCATGCATCGGCTCGGGGCCTCGAAGCTGCGCAGGCCGGGAATCGGCCAGCTTGCCCGAGTCGGCGTAGCGCGGCAGGTCTCCAGGCGCATTGGCCCTCCCGCTGCGCAAGTCGCGCCACGGTCTTCACATGCAAGCGGGCAAATGGGACGGACAAACCCAAACGGACGAATTTGTCCGCTGCGGTGCATTTGCCTATCCTTCACCACACGGGCTGCGTTCATGGTCCGGGGTGTTCGCCCGCATCGGTTGCCTGCAGGCGCGCTTCGTCGCTCAATCCCTTCCGACCAGAGACGCCGTTCATGCCGCCATCGCGCCCGCTCCTCCCCGTTGCCCTGGCCCTCGCCCTCGTCTCAGCGCCGGCAGCGGCCACCGAACAGTGCCCTCGCGACACGCTCGATGCCACACCGCCGACGGTGAACTTCCGCGTCGACAACGACCTGTTCGGCGGCGCCGGCCAGGACCAGGGCTATACCAATGGCTTCGGCCTGATCCTGGTCTCGCCGAACCTGCGCGACTACACCGACGACCCCTGCCTGCCGCGGCTGGCTAGAGCAGTGAACCGCGGCTTGGCCTGGCTGCAGCCGAACAGCGACTTCACCCAGCGCAACATGACTTTCGCGATCGGGCAGGCGCTGTTCACCCCCACCGACAAGACCCGCCGCGACCTGATCAAGGACGACCGCCCCTACGCCGGCCTGTTGCTGATGAACATCGGCTACAACGCGCGCAACGACGACCGCCTGCGCACCACGCAACTCACCCTGGGCCTGATCGGCCCCTCGGCGCAGGGCAAGCAGGTGCAGGATGCGGTGCATGAACTGCTCGGCGACGCCAAGTTCCAGGGCTGGGACAACCAGTTGCACGACGAACCGGTGTTCCGCGTGCTGCACGAACGCATGCGCCGCTGGTCCGGCGACGGCAGCCGCGACGGCTGGGGCTGGGACGCGATTAGCCACTGGGGCGGCGCGCTGGGCACGCTGGATACCCACGCCAATGCCGGCATGGAACTGCGCCTGGGCTGGAGGCTGCCGGACGATTTCGGCAGTTCACCGCTGCGCCCCGCCGGCGAGAACGTCGCCCCGCCGGCCAGCAGCATCGGGAGCGGTTGGTCGGCGCATCTGTTCGTGACCAGCGACGGCCGCTGGGTGCTGCGCGACATCACCCTGGACGGCAACACCTTCCGCGACAGCCACAGCGTGAAGAAGCGCCCCTTCGTCGGCAATGCCGGCATCGGCCTGGAAGTGGCGCGCGGCAAGTGGAAATTCGCCCTGACCCGCTATTGGAGCACCCGCGAGTTCGACCTGCAGCAGCAGACGCCGGTGTTCGGGAGCTTCACGATCAGCTATCGGCTTTGAGGCCGGGACTCGGCACAGGAGCAAGCTGTCTCGAGCGATCGCCACCAAGCGATCTGCTGAAGAAGCTAGATGTCTCTTGTGGGAGGGGCTTCAGCCCCGACGGGCTTTCCCAGTAAAGCCCGTCGGGGCTGAAGCCCCTCCCACAGTGCAATCGCAGGACGTCCCGAACCCCGACGCTGTAGATACCGTCTTACCCCCTAGCAGGCAAGGGCCCTTTTCGGGTCGAACGCGGTGCCCGATTTGAGGACGCCGTAGGCGAGGTGCAGGAGCTTGCGCATGGCAGCACACACGATCTGTTTGCCGGCTTTGCCGCGTTCGCTCAGCCGTTGTTTCAGCGCTCGGATGACCGGGTTGTGGGTCATGGCGACCAGGGCCGGCATGAACAGGCCGGC
>NZ_JACHOK010000002.1:0-158587 GCF_014199855.1 Xanthomonas sp. F1
TGCACAAGTTCCTGCGCTGGCTCAATGCCATCGCACGCGATCAAGCCCCGTACGCTCCTCCAGCCATCGCGGGTGCATGACAGTTGACTCCTACAGGGCAGCCTGGCCGGCTTGAGCGTGAAGAATGCAAGTGCCCAGCGTTGCCTGAAGTGGTTTGCGCGCACGGGGGCGGCGGCCGCGCCGCACCGTCCTCAGTGGCAGCGCACCAGGATCGCGGTGATGTTGTCCGAGCCGCCTTCGTCGAGCGCGGCGGCGACCAGCATGTCCACGCATTCCTGCGCGCTGCAGTCGTCATGGCCCAGCGCGCTGGCCAGACCGGCATCGTCCACTTCCTCGGTCAGCCCGTCGCTGCACAGCAGCAGGCGCATGCCCGGGCGCAGCTCGCCGGTCATCGTGGCCACGTTCAAGTGCTGTGGATCGGTCACGCCCAACGCCTGGGTGACCACGTTGCGGTGCGGATGCGCGCGCGCCTGCTCGGCGGTGAGCGCGCCCTGCGCGATCAGTTCCTGCACGTAGCTGTGGTCCTGGCTGAGCTGGGCCAGCTTGCCGTCGCGCCACAGGTAAGCGCGACTGTCGCCGACCCAGGCCACCTCGAAGCGGTTGCCCTGTACCCGCGCGGCCACCACCGTGGTGCCCATCGGCAGGGTGTCGTTGCGGCGCTGCGAGGCGCGGATGATCTCCTCGTCGGCAATGCGGATGGCCTGCGCCAGCGCGGTGCCGCCGCGCACTTCGCGCAGGATGGCCTCGCGCGCCAGGGCGCTGGCGACCTCGCCGCAGGCGTGGCCGCCCATGCCGTCGGCCACCAGCCACAGCCCCAGCTCGTGGTCGCCGTAGTAGGTGTCCTCGTTGAGGTCGCGGCGCAGGCCGACATGGGTGAGGTGTCCGAATTCGATCATTGCGCGCCTGCGGCCGGCCGGGGTTTTCTGGGGTCGAAGGGCATCATCGCGGTCGCGCGCGGATCAGGCAATCGCCGGGCGCGGCGCCAAGCAGGCGGGGTTCATCGCCCCGCGCCGCCAGGGGCTTGCGGGGCCATCGGCGCCGGGCCGCTTGTCCGCGCGCGGCGGGGACCGTATGATGCACGCCCCCGGTCCGCCGGGGACCACCCGGGAAGGTGGCAGAGTGGTTGAATGTACCTGACTCGAAATCAGGCAGGCGTTTATAGCGCCTCGGGGGTTCGAATCCCCCCCTTCCCGCCAGTTCTTGCGTCTCGCGCATCCGCGAGGCCGCGTCTCCAGGGGCATGCCCCGCGCCGCGCAGGCAAACGCCGCTGGCGATGACAACCGCGCTTGGCGGTGTCCGCGATCAACCCCGTGTTTCCGCTTCGGGATGATTCCTCAACGGTTCGTGGGCGGCGATAAACCGCATGTTGGGCATCGGACCGCCCTGTCGCACGGGCAATCACCAAAGCCCTGCGCGTGGCGTGCCCCCGTTGCGTTCGCCGCTTGGACCGATCCTGCCTCGCCACGGGTGATGCGGCCGCCTAGCCCGCCGATGCAGGGCGCGCATCCCGCATAAGCGGGCCTGGATGCCGTCGCATCGTAGGCGCTCCCGCCCTGCGTTGGACAAGCCCGTTCTCCCGGTTCATCCATCGTCCAGCGGTTGTGTTCGCATGCTGTCGCCCCCTGGTTTCGGCATTGGCGCAATGGACAGTCGGGTTGGCTTCGAGCGTGCGGATCGACATGCCGACGCATGTCCCGGCGTCACCAAGGCGGCGCAGCGCGCGCAGGCGGTGAAAACGACGAGCGCAGCTGGGCGCCCAGGATCGCGTCGGTGTTCCTCCTTCATCACGATGTGCATCCTGCTGTTTGCCGCGGTCGGTGCCACGGCACAGCGTGGCGCTGCAGCGCCGCTGCCGGACGCGTCGACGTCTGCGCATGCGGCACGGTTCGGGCTCAGCGAACGCCCGGATGCCTACGTCGTCGACACCGGTGCGGGGTTGACCTTCGCCGTGCGGCGCATCGCCGGCCGCAGTGGATTGCAGAGCGCAGGCGGTCTGTGTTCGCTGCGCTGGCATGGCGTCGAGTACCAGGATCCGGCCAAGGACAGCCACGTCAACTCGGGCTTCGCCGGCCTGTACGCGGATGCCGGGCCGGTCGCCGTCGAGGCGCGACGGCTCGATGCCGATACGATCCGGGTGACGGTGCGCTCGGGCGATCTGGTCCATTACTACCTTGCCCGGCGCGGCGAACCGCGCATCTACATGGCCGACCGCTTCGGCAGCGAACCGAAGCCCGGATTGCTGCGCTTCGTCGTGCGCGTGCCCTGGGCGCTGCTCCCACATGGCCCCGAACCGGCGGACCTGCATGGGACCGACCGGACGATCGAGGCGCACGATGTGTTCGCTCGCCCGGACGGGCAGACCCGCTCGAAACACTATTCCAACATGCGGCTGCTCGACTGGCGCTACTTCGGCGCGACCGGTGCGCATGTCGGGATGTGGATGGTGCGCGACGACAACGAGGGCGGTTCCGGCGGCCCGTTTTACCGCAGCCTGCTGGACCAGGGCACCGTCGACCAGGAGCTGACCTACATCGTCAATTACGGCGAAGGCCAGACCGAGCCGTTCCGCACCGGCGTCCTCGATGCCTATACGCTGGTCTTCACCGATGGTGCGCCGCCGGGGCCGGTCGATACCGCGTGGTTCGCCGGTGCGGGCCTGGACGGTTATGTGCCGCCGGCGGCACGCGGCGGGGTGAACGGTACGGCGCGCGGCCTCGATCCCGCCTTTGCCTACACGGTGGGTTTCGCCTCGGCGCAGGCGCAGTACTGGACCGGCGTCGGTGTGGACGGGCGCTTCGAACGCAGCGGCATGCTCCCGGGCGTCTACCGGGTGACGCTCTACAAGAACGAACTGGCCGTCGCGCAGGGCGAGGCCACCGTGGCGGCAGGCCGTGCCGTGGCCACCGGGACGCTGCGCGCCGACGATCCGGACACCGTGCCGGCGTTATGGCGGATCGGGTGCTGGGATGGCTCGCCGCGCGAGTTCTTGAACGGCGACAAGGTGACGACCATGCACCCGTCGGACGTGCGCATGGCGAGCTGGCGGACCGCGCCATTCACGGTCGGTGCGTCGTCAGCGGCGCAAGACTTTCCTGCGTATCAATGGCAGGACGTGAACAACGCGCTGCACGTGCGCTTCGTCCTCGAGCGCCTGCCGGCGGCGCCGCCGACGCTGCGCATCGGCATCACCACCGCCGCGTTTCATGGGCGGCCCGTGCCGGCGATCGGCGGGTGGCAGGCGGCGGTTCCCGCGGCGTCGCCGCAACCGACCTCGCGCACGCTGACGGTCGGCATCTATCGCGGCAACAACACCGTCTATCGCTTCGTCATCCCGTTGTCCGCGTTGAAGGTCGGCAGCAACGACCTGACCTTGAGCGTCGCCAGCGGGCAGCACGGGCAGGGGTTCCTCAGTCCGGGCGTGTCGTACGACGCGATCGATCTGGTCCAGGAGAATGCACCTGCGGGCGTCGCTGCGGCGCGCTGACGTCCGTGCGCCGTTCCAGGCGAGCGCGCCGCCGCGACGCAGCGCCGACGCCGTCTTAAGGCAGAGCCGTTACACTGGCGCGACTTCTGTTTGTGGTGTCTGCCATGTCCGAAATCCTGGTGCCCGTGTCCTTCGGCGAATTGCTCGACAAGATCGCCATCCTGCAGATCAAGTCTGAGCGCATCGAGGATCCGGGCAAGCTGGCCAACGTGCGCGCGGAACTGTCGGCGCTGGAAAAGACCTGGATGGCGCATCCGGCCGCCGGCGGCGACGTAGCGCGCCTGCGCGCGGAGCTGAAGGCGGTCAACGAGCGCCTGTGGGTGATCGAAGACGAGATCCGGATCAAGGAGAAGGCGCAGGCCTTCGACGAGGAGTTCATCAAGCTGGCGCGCAGCGTGTACTACGAAAACGACGAACGCGCACGGCTCAAGAAGGAGATCAACCTGGCCCTGGGCTCGAGCTACGTGGAAGAGAAGTCCTACCAGGACTACCGCAACGCCTCGGCGTGAGCGCGGTGCCCGGGAGGCGTTGCCGCCTCCCGGACGTCACATGGACCTGCTCAGTCGCGCGCGACCAGCAGGCCGGTGAGGCGCCGCACCAGCGGCAGCACCAGCAGCAAGGTGGGGAAGGCGACCAGCCAGGACAGTGCCCAGGCGCCGAGCCAGAGCGTGCCGACGCCGGGCGCCAGCCCGACGCTGCGCAGGGTGCTGATCATCGAGACGATGCAGGTCATCAGCACCGACAGCAGCAGCGGGGTCACCCAGGCGGCATGGCGCGGGGGCAGTTTGCGGGAAAACAGCGGGGAACGTGACATTGCGGACTCTCCGTAAGCCGGTCGATCGAAGGCGCCACCCGCCAGCGGCCTGTCAGGCCCTGGCGGGAAACAGCCCCGGACGGATCCGGCGCAGTTGGCGCGTTGATTGACGTAAACGCTTACGGCGGCTCCTGCGGGCCGGGTCGGCGGCAGGACGCGCGGCGATGGTAGGGCGGCGCCGCGCTTGCCGCAACTGGCCTCAGCGGCCGTGGTCCCTGCGGTAGCGCTCGAACGCGGCGATCGCGTCGTCCACCCCGATGAGGTCCATCACCCCGTCGAATTCGATCTTGCTGCCCCACTTCAGCTGCTCGGCCGGCTTGCCGAGATACTTGCGCGCGGCGGCGTCGTACTTGTCCACGCAGTAGCGGATGTCCGAATACGGGCCGCTGCGGCGCGGGTTGCTGGCCGCGTGCAGGCCCAGCACCTTGGTGCCCATCGCGTTGGCGATGTGCATGGGGCCGGAGTCTGGAGTCAGCACCAGTGCCGCGCGCTGCAGTAGCGCCGGCAGTTGCTTGAGCGTGTCGCGGCCGACCAGGTCGAGCACCGGCGTGCGCGCTGCGGCGACGATGGCGTCGGCGGTGCTGCGCTCCAGATCGCTGCGGCCGCCGCACAACACCACGCGCCAGCCCTGTGTGGCCGCATGGTCGGCCACCGCGGCGTAGCGCTCGGCATACCAGTTGCGGCGCTGGTGGCTGGAGCAGGGCGAGATCAGCAGTGCCGGACGGCCGTCCTCGGGCCATTGCGCGCGCGCCCAGGCATGGGCTTGCTCGGGTACCGGCAGGTCCCAGCGCACCTCGGTCTGGCGCAGTCCCAACGGCTCGCAGAAGCTGCCGATCGCATCCAGCACATGGATGCCGGGGCGGTCCGGAATGCGTTCGTTGACGAACAGCCCGTGCAGGTCCTTGGAGCGGCTGCGGTCGTAGCCGATGCGGCGGCGCGCCGGCACGAACGCCGACAGCACGTTGGCGCGCAATGCGACCTGCATCTGCAGCAGCGCGTCGAAACCTTGTGCCGGCAGGTCACGGCGCAAGGCGCGCATGCCGGCCACGCCGCTGCGCTTGTCGTAGGGGTGGAACACCACGCCCGGCAGGCCTTCCAGCAGCTTGTGCCCGGCCTTGTCGATGATCCAGTGCAGGGCCGGCGCCTGCGGCCAGACGCGCTGCAGGGTCCGCACCAGTGGCACCACGTGGGTCACGTCCCCCAGCGCCGACAGGCGCAACAGGCACAACGAAGGGAGCGTTGCCGGCATGGTGTTGTTAGACTCGCTGGATGGTTGCATTCGACGCCACCGAAGCGCTGACGCCGTACCGCGAGGGCCGCGGTTACGGAGCCATTCTGTTCGACCGCGAGCGGCTGCGGCAAGCCGAACCGGCGCTGTTCTCCGCCGCCGCCTGGGGCGAACGCGCGCGCCCGGTGGATGCCGGCGGCCGCGGCGGCGCCTGGTTCGTCGATGCCCCGTTCGGCAGTTGCGTGTTGCGGCAGTACCGCCGCGGCGGCTTGGTCGCCAAGCTGGTCCGCGACCGCTACCTGTGGACCGGCGCCGACCGCACCCGCAGCTTCGCCGAGTTCCGGCTGATGCGCGCGCTGATCGCGCGCAAGCTGCCGGTGCCGCGACCGCTGGCGGCCTGCTATCTGCGCCAGGGGCTGCGCTACCGCGCGGCGATCCTGATGGAGCGATTGGAGGGCGTGCGCTCGCTGGCCGACTGCGCGCGCATCGCCGGCCGCGGCGCGCCGTGGGAGGAAGCGGGGCGGCTGATCGCGCGCTTCCATCGCGCCGGCCTCGACCACGCCGACCTCAATGCCCAGAACATCCTGTTCGACGGCAACAACCGCGGCTGGCTGATCGATTTCGATCGCGGCGTGCTGCGCATTCCCAGCACCCGCTGGCGCGAGCGCAACCTCAAGCGGCTGCGTCGTTCGCTGCTGAAGCTGCGCGGCGAGCGCAGCGTCGATGCGGTGGAGAAGGACTACGCGCGCCTGCGCCGCGCCTACGACCTGGCCTGGGAGCGCGGTTGCTGATGACCGACTGGGCGCTGCGTTTCCAGGGCGTGGGCAACGCGTCGGCGGTGTCGCTTGGCTCGCCGATGGCCACCATCGAGCGCGCTGGCCGGCCGTGGCTGACCATCGATTGCGGCGGCGAGGGGCTGACCGCCTATCAGGCGCACTACGGCGCGATGCCGCAGGCGCTGTTCGTCACCCATGTGCACCTGGACCACGTCGCCGGCTTCGAGCGGCTGTTCGTGGACAGCTATTTCTCCGCGCGCCGCGGCAAGGTGCGGTTGTACGTGCCGGCGACGGTGGTGCCGCTGCTGCATCGCCGGGTGGCCGACTATCCGAACGTGCTGGCCGAGGGCGGCGCCAACTTCTGGGATGCGTTCCAGCTGATCGCGGTGGGCGATGCGTTCTGGCACGAGGGCATGCGCCTGGAGGTGTTCCCGGTGCGCCACCACTGGCCGGAGACCGCCTACGGCCTGCGCCTGCAGGGTGCGCTGGTGTGGAGCGGGGATACCCGGCCGATCCCGGAAATGCTGAACCGGTATGCCGACGACGGTGAACTGGTGGCCCACGACTGTGGTCTTCACGGCAACCCGTCGCATACTGGCGTGGACGATCTGGAGCGGGAGTATCCCGCCGAGCTGCTGCAACGGACCATGCTTTACCACTACGCCAGCACTGAGGATGCCGAGGCTCTGCGCAGGCGCGGGCACCGCGTGGCGCGCCCGGGCGAATGCGTGGCGCTGGCCGCGCCGCGCGCTGCGCAGGTGCCGCAGGTGCCGGCGGGATGAACGCGCTGCCGCGCCCGCCGCTCGCGTCGACGACGCCGGCGGACCGGCGCGGGCGGCCGTTGCGCGACCTGCGCCTGTCGGTGATCGAGGCCTGCAACTTCCGCTGCGGCTACTGCATGCCGGCCGACAAGGTGCCGGACGATTACGGCTTCGACGCCGCATCGCGGCTGTCGTTCGCGCAACTCGAGACCCTGGCCCGCGCCTTCGTGCGCAACGGTGTCAACAAGTTGCGCCTGACCGGCGGCGAGCCGCTGCTGCGCCGCGATTTGCCCGAGCTGGTGCGGCGGCTGGCGCGCATTCCCGGTGTGGACGACCTGGCCATGACCACCAACGGCGCGCTGCTGGCGCGGCACGCGCTGGCCTTGCACGAGGCCGGTCTGCGTCGGGTCACGGTCAGCCTGGATGCGATCGAGCCGGCGGTGTTCCGGCAACTGTCCGGCGGCCGCGGTGAGATCGCGCAGGTGCTGGAGGGCATCGACGCGGCGGTCGCGGCCGGGCTGGGGCCGGTCAAGCTCAACTGCGTGGTCCAGCGCGGCATCAACGACGACCAGGTGCTGCCCTTGCTGGCGCATTTCCGCGGCAGCGGCCACGTGCTGCGCTTCATCGAGTACATGGACGTCGGCACCTGCAACGCCTGGCGTCGCGAGCGGGTGGTGCCGGCCGCCGAGCTGCGCGACCGCATCGCTGCGCACTGGCCGTTGCAGGCGCTGGCTCCGCACTATTCCGGCGAGGTCGCCGCGCGCTATGCGTTCGCCGATGGCGGCGGCGAGATCGGCTTCGTCACCTCGGTCAGCACGCCGTTCTGCGGCGACTGCCACCGCGCCCGCGTGTCCGCCGACGGCCATCTCTACACCTGCCTGTTCGCGGGCGAGGGCACTGACCTGCGGCCGGCACTGGCTGGTGGCGAGGACGCGCTGGCCGAACGCGTGCGTGCGCTGTGGGAGCGTCGCGACGATCGCTACAGCGAATTGCGTGGCGCGGCGACGGCCACGCGCGGCAAGCACGTCGAAATGTTCCTGATCGGCGGTTGAGCGATGGACGCCGCAGTGCAACGCGCGCTGGTCGCGCTGGAGCTGGAATTGCTGGAGCCGGCGGTGCGGGCCTTGGCGGCGCGCGTGGCGGAACTGCTCGACGATGCGTTCGTCGAGTTCGGCGCCTCCGGCCGCCGCTTCGACAAGCCGGCGGTGCTGCACACACTGTCGGCCGAGTCGGGCGACGTCCGCTACCGCGCCTTCGACATCGAGGTGCAGTCGCTGGCGCCGGATCTTGCGCAAGTGCGTTACCGCAGCGAGCGCAGCGGCGGCGGTGAGCCTCCGCGGCAGGCGCTGCGCAGTTCGCTGTGGCAGCGCCGTGACGACCGATGGCGCATGCTGTTCCACCAAGGCACGCCGATTCCCGGCGGTGCCTGAAGATCGCGCCGTGGGAGCGGCAGCGCAGTCCATGACCAAGAAGACCTCCGCCACGTCCGCGCGCGCAACCGCGCCCGCGCTGACCCACCTGGACCCGCAGGGGCTGCCGACCATGGTCGACGTCTCCGCCAAGGCCGCCACCGCGCGCGTGGCGGTGGCGCAGGCGCAGGTGCGCTTTCCCGCCGCGGTGGCCGCGCAATTGCGCGCCGATGCGCTGCGCAGCGCCAAGGGTGGCATCGTCGACACCGCGGTGATCGCCGGCACGATGGCGGTCAAGCGTACCCACGAACTGATTCCGTTCTGCCATCCGTTGCCGATCGACGGCTGCCGCTTCGCCATCGACTGGCGCTCGCCGCAGGTGCTGGGCATCGAATGCACGGTGCGCACCGTGCACCGCACCGGCGTGGAGATGGAAGCGCTGACCGGCGCGAGCGTCGCCGCGCTGACCGTCTACGACATGTGCAAGGCGCTGACCCACGCAATGACCATCGGCCCGGTGCGGCTGGTCGGCAAGCGCGGCGGCAAGCGCGACGTCGGGAGCGTGGCATGAGCGCCGAGGTGACCGTGCTGTACTTCGCTAGCCTGCGCGAGGCCGCAGGCATGGAGCGCGAACAGGTGCGCACCGATGCGCCGGACCTGCGCGCGCTGTATGCCGAACTCGATGCCCGCCATGGCCTGCGCTGGCCGCTGGATCGGTTGCGGGTGGCGGTGGACGGCGCCTTCGTCGGCTGGAACGAGGCGGTGCGCGACGGCAGCGAAGTGGTGTTCATTCCACCGGTCTCGGGAGGCTGAGCCATGTCCACCGAACCGCGTTTCCGGCTGGCCGACCAACCGCTCGACATCGCCATGCTGCGCGCCCCGCTGGCGCATGCCCAGGCGGGCGCCTATGCCAGCTTCGAAGGCTGGGTGCGCGACCACAACGACGGCCGCGCGGTCGACGGCCTGCATTACGAGGCCTATGCCGCGTTGGCCGAAGCCGAGGGTCAGCGCATCGTCGACGAGGCCCTGGCTCGTTTCGCCGTCCTCGATTTGCGTTGCGTGCACCGTGTCGGCGAACTGGCGATCGGCGACCTGGCGGTCTGGGTCGGCGTCGCCGCTGCGCACCGTGGCGCGGCGTTCGATGCCTGCCGCTACGTCATCGACGAGGTCAAGGCGCGCGTGCCGATCTGGAAGCGCGAACGCTATCGCGACGGCGACGCGGGCTGGCTGCATCCGGAAGCGCAGGCGTCGCAACCCAAGTAGCGTCGCGCGTTCAGGCATGATCGTGTCTTGTAGAGGAGGGTTGTAACCCCGCCGGCTGACTTCGGCGCCCGCGTCGATCGATACGCGCCGAAGTGGCGTCTCAGGTGCAGGGATGCGTGCGCCGTCGCCACGGCCGGTGCCAACGACTAGCCAAGGACCCGAAGCGGGCGGAAGACGTGGCGTACCGCAAGAATGCTCATATCTGGCAGGGCGCATGACGCAGACGATGCTGTGTCCATGCGCAGGCAAGTTGCTGGAGGAGGGTGGTAGCCCCGCCGGCTGACCTCGGCGCCCGCGTCGATCGATACGCGCCGAAGTGGCGCCTCCGGTTGCAGGGATGCGTGCGCCGTCGCCACGGCCGGTGCCAACGACTAGCCGGGGACCCGAAGCAAGCGTATGGCGCGGCATGCCGGAAGGATGTCCGTACCCGGCAGTGCGCATCGCGCACACGATGCATGTGTGCATGCGGCGGGCTGCGGTGCAGAAGGAGGGTGGTAACCCCGCCGGCTGACCTCGGCGCCCGCGTCGATCGATACCGTTGCTGCCTTCCGGCCCTGGCGGGGTTTTCGACCTAGCGTCGCGAGGGGCCGACGGGGCCACCATAGAGACGAAACCGCGCCGTGGCGCGGTCTTTCCCTTTGAGTCTTACGCCAAGGGCGGAGCAACTCTGCGAGGGAAGCGCATTCGAATCTGGCGGAGAGAGGGGGATTCGAACCCCCGAAGCGCGGTTTAGACGCTTACACACTTTCCAGGCGTGCTCCTTCAACCACTCGGACACCTCTCCGGATCTTGCGCGGGCCATGCGGTCCGGGCAAGGGCGGGAATTCTAGCCGTCATGGCGGCCGTTCACAAGGCGAACCACCGCGGTTGCGTGAACTGCGCCGATCTGCGCTCTATTCGTCGTCGCAGTCCGCCCTGCGCCGGAGGCGGCGCGTGCGGGACGGCAGCTGACCGGACGACTGAACGATCGCGGTGGCCCGCCGTGGCACAATGGCGGTTCAGATGAAGACGGTCGCCTGATGTCCTATCTCGTTCTCGCCCGCAAGTGGCGCCCCAAGCGTTTCGCCGAGTTGGTGGGGCAGGAGCATGTGGTCCGCGCGCTCACCAACGCGCTGGACAGCGGCCGGGTGCACCACGCGTTCCTGTTCACCGGCACCCGCGGCGTCGGCAAGACCACGATCGCGCGCATCTTCGCCAAGTCGCTGAACTGCGAGCAGGGCACCAGCGCCGACCCGTGCGGCCAGTGCGCGGCTTGCCTGGACATCGATGCAGGCCGTTACATCGACCTGCTGGAGATCGACGCCGCGTCCAACACCGGCGTGGACGACGTGCGCGAAGTGATCGAGAACGCGCAGTACATGCCCTCGCGCGGCAAGTTCAAGGTCTACCTGATCGACGAAGTGCACATGCTCTCCAAGGCCGCGTTCAATGCGCTGCTGAAGACGCTGGAAGAGCCGCCGGAGCACGTGAAGTTCCTGCTCGCCACCACCGACCCGCAGAAGCTGCCGGTGACGGTGCTGTCGCGCTGCCTGCAGTTCAACCTCAAGCGCCTGGACGAGGAGCAGATCCAGGGGCAGATGACCAAGATCCTGGCCGCCGAGCAGATCGAGGTGGATGCCTCGGCGATCGTGCAGCTGGCCAAGGCCGCCGACGGCAGCCTGCGCGACGGCCTGTCGCTGCTCGATCAGGCCATCGCCTACGCCGGCGGCGCGCTGCGCGACGACGTCGTGCGGACGATGCTGGGCACGGTCGATCGCACTCAGGTCGGCGCGATGCTGGACGCGCTGGCCGATGCCGATGGGCAGCGGCTGCTGCAGGTGGTGGCCGGCCTGGCCGAGTTCTCGCCCGACTGGGGCGGGGTGCTGGAGGCGCTGGCCGAGGCCCTGCATCGCATCCAGGTGCGGCAACTGGTGCCCGGCGCCGCCATGCCCGCGCTGGACGGTCTGGACCCGGCGCCGCTGGCCGAGCGCCTGCGGCCGGAGATCGTGCAACTGTGGTACCAGATGGCGCTGAACGGGCGCCGCGACCTGTACCTGGCGCCGAGCCCGCGTGCCGGGTTCGAGATGGCGCTGCTGCGCATGCTGGCGTTCCGTCCGATGGGCGCCGCGGCGCTGCCAGCCGGCAGCGCGACCGGTGCGGCCGCGCAAGGACACGGTAATACATCGGCGGCCGCTGCCAGCGCGCCTGCTGCCAGCACGCCCGCCGCAGCGATGGCCGCGCCTGTTGCGGTGGGTCCCGCCGCGCCGGCGGCGCCCGTCGTCGCCGCACCGGCACCGGTCCCGGCCGCGCCCGTGATGGCTGCGCCCAGCGCAGCAGCGGCCCCGCTGGACCCGCCATGGGATCCGCCGGCACCGCCGGCGGCGCGCCCTGCGCCGTCCGCGCCGGTCGCGGCACCGGCGCCAGCGGTCGCTCCGGCCGCGGCCGCCGAACCGGAAATGGCGATGGTGCCGCCGCTGGCGCAGACCCCGCGCACCCACGCCGCCGTGTCCGACCTGCCGCGCGCCCTGCACAGCGCCGAGGACTGGCTCGAACTGGTCGCCGATTGCAGCCTGACCGGCCCGTCGCGGCAGCTCGCCGCCAATGCGGCCTTCGTCAGCCATGCCGAGGGCGTGCTGCGGCTGTCGCTGTCGGCGGGCTTTGAATATCTGCAGTCGGAGCGCTCGCTCGGTGAACTGGCCGTGGCGCTGGCCGATGCGTTGGGCCAGCGCCCGAAGATCGTCATCGAAAGCGGCATCGCGGTCGATGCCGAAACCCTGCATGAGCGCTCGCACCGGCAACGCGGCGAGCGCCAGAACGCGGCCGAAACCGCGTTCCTGAACGACCCGGCGGTGCAGGCGCTGATCCAGCAGCAAGGCGCGCGGGTCGTTCCCGATTCCATCCGTCCCTACGATGAGTGAACCACGATGCGTGGCAATATCGCCCAACTGATGCAACAGGCGCAGAAGATGCAGGAAAACCTGCAGCGCGCCCAGGAAGAACTGGCCCAGCTGGAAGTCACCGGCAGCGCCGGCGGCGGCATGGTCAACGTGACCCTGACCGGCGCCAAGGAGTGCCGCAAGGTGCGGATCGATCCGAGCATCCTGGCCGACCAGGAAATGGCCGAGGATCTGATCGCGGCCGCCTTCAACGACGCCTCCAACAAGATCGATGCCGAGTCCAAGGCGCGCATGGGTGCGGCCACCGCCGGCATGCCGATCCCGCCGGGCATGAAGCTGCCGTTCTGAGACCGGGATTTGGGAGTGGGGATTCGGGATTCGTGGTTTCTCGCGAGTGCGCTGCATCTCCTGCTTCGGTGAATTCCCGCGTAGGAGCGGCTTCAGCCGCGACGGGCATTGCCGGTAACGCCCCTCGCGGCTGAAGCCGCTCCTACGCGATGTCCCGCGTTTCACTGGATCGCGTGCCAACGACTTGGTGGTGGATAGCCCGCTGTAATTCCCAATCCCGAATCCCGAATCCCCAACCAATGAGCTCGCCGCTGCTCGAACAACTGATCGATGCGTTCCGCGTGCTGCCTGGCGTCGGCCAGAAGACCGCGCAGCGCATGGCCTACCACGTGCTCGAGCGCGAGCGCGAGGGCGGGCAGCGCCTGGCCGAGCGGCTGCTCGAGGCGATCGAGCGCATCGGCCATTGCGCGCAATGCCGCGATTTCAGCGAAACCGAGGTCTGCGCGATCTGCGCCAGTCCCGCGCGCGACCGCCAGCAGCTGTGCGCGGTGGAATCGCCGGCCGACCGGCTGGCGATCGAGCACGCCACCGGCTACCGCGGGCTGTACTTCATCCTGCAGGGCCGGCTGTCGCCGCTGGACGGTATCGGGCCGCGCGAGCTGGGCCTGGATCGGCTGGCGGCGCGGCTGGCGCAGGGTGAGGTCGCCGAGCTGATCATCGCCACCAACTCCACGGTCGAAGGCGAGGCCACCGCGCATTACCTGGCGCAACTGGCGCGCCAGCATGGCGTGCGGCCGAGCCGGCTGGCGCAGGGGCTGCCGCTGGGCGGTGAGCTGGAGTACGTGGATCGCGGCACGCTGTCGCATGCCTTCGGCAGCCGCAGCGAGGTGCCGCGCGCCGGCGCCGGCGAGTAAGGGCCGCACGCGGCTGCGGCGCGACGCCGAATTGGGCTATAACGGCGGCCCCTTCTTTCGTTCCGGGCGCGCTCCATGGACACCATCTTCGGCAAGATCATCCGTCGCGAAATTCCGGCCAGCATCGTCTACGAGGACGACGCCGTACTCGGCTTCAAGGACATTGCGCCGCAGGCGCCGGTGCATGTGCTCTTCATCCCCAAGCAGGTGGAGATTCCGACCCTGGACGACCTGGCGCCGGAGCAGGCGACCCTGGTCGGCCGGCTGGTGCTGGCCGCGGCCAGCTACGCGCGCGAGCAGGGCCTGGCCCAGGACGGCTACCGGGTGGTGATCAACTGCCGCGAGCACGCTGGGCAGACCGTGTTCCATCTGCACCTGCATCTGCTCGCCGGCGCGCCGCTGGGACGCTTCGGCACGCCCTGAGCCGCGGCTGGCACATAAAAAAACGCCGCTGGATCAGCGGCGTTTTTCGTTGCGGCGGTTACCACCAGCCCCAGCGCGGACCCCACGGACCCCACGGGCCGCCCCAGGGGCCATACGGGTAGGCGGGCACCACTTCGACCTGACGCACCACCGGCCACAGGTACACCACGTCTGCATCCATCTTCGGCAGGCGGTAGTCGTACTCGCCGATGCGGGTGTTGTCGTAGCCGGAGACGTGGCCGATGAAGGTCACCTCGCGGCCCGGCTCGAACACCGCCGGGTCGTAGAAGCCGGCGCGGCAGGCGATGAAACGGCCATCGCTGGCGTCGGCCGAACTGCTGTCCGGACGGCCGCTGGCATTGAGCGGGCGCGACAGCATCTGGAAGCAGGTCTGGCCCTGGCCGGGCGTGGTCTTGATGATCTTGCCGCCCCAGCGCACCGGCGCGCCGGCCTGCTGGCCGGCGACCGAATCGCGCGGGCTGACGGGCGCGAACTGGCCCTGCAGTGGCTTGGGAGCAGTGGCGCAGGCGCCGAGCGCCAACGCAGCGATCACGGGGAACAGCAGGCGAATCTTCATCGGGATGCTCCAGTTGGCGGACGGTGCCTGCGCAGGTCGCGCAACAATGAAGCGCTGTCCGAATCAGCGCCAGCGTAGCGCGCATCGGCGAAACGCTGGCTGAGTGGAATCAGGGTCGCATCGCCGGTTTCCTGCTGCACCCGCGCGGCCCACGCCAGCGCCGGCTCGTGCGGTTCACGGCCCTGGCCGCGCTTGGCGTAGCGCCGGCCCAGCGCCCGCCAGGCCCGCAGCAGCGGATCGCGTTCGCGCTCACCGCGGGCCAGCCACCAGGCCATCGCACCCAGCAGCAAGGCGGCGAATCCGGCGAACAGCGCCACCAGTTGGCCGGGCTCCAACTTCGCCACGCCGAACTGGCTGAGCAGGCGCTGCTGGCGGTTGGCATCGAACGACAGCACCAGGTCGTTCCAGCCGCGCCGCGCCCAGTCGGCGAGATCGCGCCAGCGCCAGTCGGCGCCATCGCCCTGCGCGCCGCCGCCGCTGCCCAGGCGGTCCTCCAGGGTGTCGTAGATGCGTTCCGGCGCCACCGCCGCCGTCGGGTCCACCCGCACCCAGCCGCGTTGCGGCAGCCACACCTCGGCCCAGGCGTGCGCGTCCATGCGCCGCACCACCCAGTAGTCGCCGAACGGGTTGCGGGTGCCGCCGGCATAGCCGGTGACCACGCGCGCGGGAATGCCGGCGCCGCGCATCAGCACCACGAACGCCGAACTGAAGTGCTGGCAGAACCCGGCCTTCTGCTGGAACAGGAACTCGTCCACGCCGTCGCGGCCGGGCAACGGCGTCTCCAAGGTGTAGGCGAAGTCGCGGCGGATCCATTGCAGGGCGCGGGCAACGATCGCCGCATCGTCGGCACCGGCCTGCTGCCGCCATTGCCGGGCCAGCGCCAGGGTGCGTGGGTTGTAGCCCGGCGGCAGCGCCAGCGCGCGCTGCCGCTGCGCCGGCGCGAGATTGGACTCCACCCGCTGCGGCAGCGCTGAACGCAGCCGCCAGCGGGTCAGTGCGCTGAGCGGGCGCTCGGTCTGCAGTACGGCGTCGGCCGTCAGCCGGGTGCCGGCCGGCGCCTGCCGGGGCAGGTCCAGGGCGACCAATTGCCGGCGGTCGGTCGGTTCCACCTCGAGTTGGTAGTCCCAGCCGCCGGGTGCGAGCTGGATCGGCGGTGCCGGTGCCCAGGCGTTGTCGCGCTGCGCACGCCAGGTGCTGCCGTCGAAATCCCACAGCACTGGCCCGCGCCAGTAGCGCTGCGCCGGCGCCGGGACCGGGCCAAAGAACTGCACACGCAGCGCCGGGGTGTCGTCGGCCAGCAGGTCCAGCCACTGCCCCGGACTCATCGTGTCCGACAGGCCCGGACGGCCCAGCGCACGTTCCGGTACGCCCCACAGCGGCGAGCCCAGGCGCGGGAACAGCCAGAACGCGGCCAGCGCCAGCGGCAGGCCCAGCGCCAGCAGGCGGCCGACGCCGCGCAGTTGCCCACGCAGCGGGCGGCGCGCGCTGTGCCCTTCCTGGTCGGCCAGGCGCTGCATGCACAGCAGCGCCGCGATCACTGCGGCCAGCGCCAGCGCCATCGTCACCGGTCCCTGGTCGAGCAGGAAGGCGGCGAACGGCGCGAACAGGGCGAAGCCGAGCAGGCTGCGCGCGTCGCGCAGGCTCTTCAGTTCCGAGGGCTTGATCGCCAGCATCGCCGCCAGCAGTGCGCAGCCGGTGTCGCGGCCGAAGCGCAGCCCGACCTGCCAGTACAGTGCCGCGAGCATCACCGCGACCAGGGCCAGGCGCAGCAGCGCCGGCAGCGGCCGCCACGCCGAACTGGCGCCGATCAGCAGCGCGGACAGCGCGATCAGCCAGGCCAGTGTCGCGGGCAACTGCAGCAGCAGCGGCAGCAAGGCCAGCAGCGCCGCGCCCAGCGCCCAGGCGCGGCTGGCGGCATGCAGCGCGGGCGAACGCGGCTCAGCCATGCGGCAGCAGCGCCAGCGCGCGCAGGCACAGATGCCGGTGCTGCGGGCCGCGGCCCGGACCCAGCGCCGGCTGCCCCGGCAGCAGCAAACGATAGCGGCGGCCGTCGCGTTCGGCGTCCTCGACCCAGCGCGCCAGCCGCGCGATGCGGCGTTCGTGCGGCAAGGCCGGCAGCGTGCGCCAGTCCAGCACCACGTCCACGCCGATCGGGCGCTCGTACTCGCGCACCAGTAAGGTGTCGCGGCGTGCCGAGTGCTTCCAGGCGATCGCCCGCGGTGCGTCGCCGGCGCGGTAGGGACGCAGTTGGTGCAGTTCCTCGCCGAGCGCATGCAGGCGGGTCTGGGTCGGGGTACCCGCGCCGGCCGGCAGCGGTGGACCGTCGGCTTCCGGTTGCGGGTAGACCAGGAGCGGGGTCTCTGGCCAGAACCAGGCCCAGGCGCGCAGCAGGCCCAGCGGTTGGGTGGTGGAGACCTGGATGCGCTGCAGGTCGAGCCAGCCGCGGCGCTCGGTGGGCACTTCGAGGTCGGCGGCGTTGTGGTCGTCGCCGAGCAGGTCCAGATAGGTGTGCGCGGCGCCGTGGCGCACGCGCAGGCCGCGCCGACGGCGACCGTCGGCGGTGGCCAGCGCCAGTCGCAGGCGCAGCGGCTGGCCGGCAGCGACCGGCTCGGCCGACAGCGCCTCCAGTCGCAGCCCGGACAACTGCAGGTGCGCAACGATGGCGCTGGCCATCGCTGCCGCGCCGAGCAGCATCGCCAGCAGCAGCGCCGGGTTGTTGTTGTAGTTCAGCGCGCCGAGCAGCATCGCCGCCAGCAGCAATGCCAGGAAGCCGCCGAACGGGGTGGGCAGGATGTAGATGCGGCGCCGGTCCAGATGGACGGGCAGCGCTTCCGGCGCGCGCGGCGCGGCCAACTGCGCCAGTCGCTGCCGCCAGTCGCGCCGCCCGCCCGGCATCGGCGTCAGTCCACCGCGACGCTGTGCAGGATCGCCTTGGCCAGGGCCTGGCCGGAGGCCGATTCCTGTTCGGCCACCAGGCGGTGTTCGGCGACGGCCACGAACAGCGCCTGCACGTCGTCGGGCAGCACGTGCCCGCGCCCGAGCAGCAGCGCATGTGCCTTGGCCGCGCGCAGCAGGGCGATGCCGGCGCGCGGCGACAGGCCGACGCGTACACCGGGGTGCTGGCGGCTGCGCGCCAGCAGCGCCTGCACGTAGCCGACCAGTGCTTCGCTGGCATGGATCTGCTCCACGCCCTGCCGCAGCGTGGCCATGTCGGCCTCGCCGAGCAGCGGCTGCGCCTGTGCGATGAGGTCGCGGCGGTCGCTGCCGCTGAGCAGCGCGCGTTCGGCCTCGGCGTTCGGATAGCCCAGCGCCAGGCGCAGCAGGAAGCGGTCCAGTTGCGAGTCGGGCAGGGGGAAGGTACCCGACAGGTCCACCGGGTTCTGCGTGGCGATGACGAAGAACGGCGACGGCAGCGGGTGCGTGGTGCCGTCGAGGGTGACCTGCTGTTCGGCCATCGCTTCCAGCAGCGCGCTCTGGGTGCGCGGCGGCGCGCGGTTGATCTCGTCGGCGAGCAGCACGTGGGTGAATACCGGCCCCGGGTGGAACTGGAACTGGCGCGATTGCGCGTCGTAGACCGACACGCCCAGCACATCGGCCGGCAACAGATCGGAGGTGAACTGTACGCGCTGGAAGCCCAGCCCCAGGCTCGCCGCCAGCGCATGCGCCAGCGTGGTCTTGCCCAGGCCGGGCAGGTCCTCGATCAGCAGATGTCCGCCGGACAGCAGGGCGACAAACGCCATGCGCACCTGCTGCGGCTTGCCCAGGACCAGCGAATTGACCTGCTGCTGGGCGCGCGTGAGCGCCTCGCGCAAGGTATCGGTTAGCATTTCCGGCAAGCGGAGCGGAGTAGGCATCGCAGTCTCGCAACGGTTTCAGGGAGTGTACGGGCAATGCAAGGGGAACAACGTGCACGCAGTGTCTTCATCGTGCTGTGGACGCTCGTCACCGCCGCCAAACTACTGGTCGCCGCGCGCCTGCCATTGTTCGTCGACGAGGCGTTCTATTGGCAGGAAGGCCAGCATCTGGCGCTGGCCTATTCGGATCTGCCCGGGCTGACCGCGTGGTTGGCGCGGCTGGGCGTGGCGCTCGGCGGCGATCACCTGCTGGCGCTGCGCGCGCCGTTCCTGCTGCTGGGTGCGGCCATGCCGTGGCTGATCGCGCGCATCGCCACGCGCTGGTTCGGTGCCGTGGCGGGCTGGCGTGCCGGCAGCCTGGCCTTGTTGATGCCGTTGTCCGGCACCCTGGGCATCCTGGCGCTGCCGGACGTGCCGATGGCGCTGGCGACGATCCTGTGCATCGATGCCACCGCGCGGCTGCTGCGCCAGACCGATGCGATGAGCGCGGTGGAGCTGGCGCTGGGCCTGGTCATCGGCGCGCTGAGCCATTACCGCTTCGTCGGCGTGATCGGCGTCGGCGCGATCGCGCTGCTGCTGATTCCGCAGGGCCGGCGCATGCTGCGCGATCCGCAGGTGTGGGTGGCGTTGGCACTGGGCATGGTCGCCTGGTTGCCGCTGCTGGCCTGGAACGTGGACAACGGCGAGGCCGGTCTCAAGTTCCAGTTGGTCGATCGCCATCCCTGGAGCTTCCAGCCCGCCGGCATCGCCTTCGTGCTGATCCAGTTGCTGCTGGTCACGCCGCTGCTGGCGGTGGCGATGACCAAGGTGGCGCTGATGGCCACGCGCGGCGGCAGCAGTGGCACGCGGGTGCAGTGGCGTTATTTCGGCTTGCTCGGCGGGGTGTCCACGCTGGGCATCTTCCTGCTCGGGTTCTTCACCGACGCCGAGCGGGTCAGCTTCCACTGGCCGCTGCCGGGCTATCTGGCGCTGCTGATCGCCACGCCGGTGATCCTCAACGGCTGGAGCAAGCCGCTGCGCCGCGCCACCTGGCTGCTGGCCGGGCTCGGCCTGGTCGGCGCGTTCGGCTACTACCTGGCGGTGTCGGTGCCGGCGGTGCGCGAGCACGCCGCCGGTGACAAGTACTACCCGCGCAACTTCGCCGGCTGGCGGCCGCTGGCCAGCGCGGTGCGCCGCGAACTGGCGGCAATGCCGGCAGGCACCAAGGTGCTGGCGGACAACTTCAAGGTCGGCGCCGAACTCGGCTTCGAACTGCGCGACCCGAACATCCAGGTGCTGCCGCATCCGTTGAACGACAAGCACGGGCGCAGCGCGCAGCTGCAGCAGTGGGGGCTGCTCAGCGACGGTCACCGCGACGGTCCGCGGCTGCTGGTGCTCTCGCCCAGCGACATGAAGTATCGGCTGCTGCTGCAGCGCTACCACGCGGTCTGCGACCTGGTCGGTCCGCTGCCGCCGCCGCGGGTGGTGTCCAGCGACCACGGCAGCCAGCGCTTCCTGCTGTTCGCGCTGCCGGCGCAGCGCGCGACCGGCCCCTGCACCACGCCGGCGATGGCCTGGTTCAATACCCCGGACGTGGACGCCACCGTCGGCCGCCGCTTCGCCGTCTCCGGCTGGGCGTTCAAGGACGGGGTGGGGATCGATCGGGTCGAGGTGCTGCTCGACGGCAAGGTCGCGGCGCAGGCGCACTACGGAGAGTTCTACGACGTCACCAAGTTCTGGAAGATCTCCACCGATCCCGGCCATCCGAACATCGGCTTCAGCGCCACCGTCGATGCCGGCAGCCTGGCGCCGGGCACGCACTGGCTGGGCCTGCGCCTGCACGGCCGCGACGGCAGCGTCGAGGACTGGTGGGAACAACCGATCGTGCTGCGCCCGCACTGAGCTAGGATGGCGCGCCTTTCCACGCCGTCGCGCAGGACCGCACGCCGCCCATGTCCAGTTTCCCCTCCGACCGTCCCGCGGCCGCGCCGCGGATCGCGGTGCTGGTGCCGTGCCACAACGAGGCAGCCACCATCGGCCAAGTCGTGGCCGATTTCGCCGCGCATCTGCCCGGCGCGCGCATCCACGTGTTCGACAACAACTCCAGCGACGCCACCATCGCCCGGGCGCGTGCGGCCGGCGCGGTGGTGCGCGAGGTCGCGCTGCAGGGCAAGGGCAACGTGGTGCGGCGCCTGTTCGCCGACATCGAGGCCGACGTGTACGTGCTGGTCGACGGCGATGCGACCTACGATGCGGCGATGGCGCCGGCGCTGGTCGAGCGCCTGCTGCGCGACGGGCTGGACATGGTGGTCGGGGCGCGCCGCAGCGACGAGGCGGCGGCCTACCGCGCCGGCCATCGCACCGGCAACGTGCTGCTGACCCGCTGCGTGGGCTTCCTGTTCGGCCGCAGCTTCGACGACATGCTGTCCGGCTACCGGGTGTTCTCGCGGCGCTACGTGAAGTCGTTTCCCGCGCATGCCGCCGGCTTCGAGACCGAGACCGAACTGGCGGTGCACGCACTGCAGCTGCGCATGCCGGTGGCGGAAGTGGACACCGCCTATGGCGCGCGTCCGGAAGGATCGCAGAGCAAGTTGCGCACCTGGCACGACGGCACCCGCATCCTGTTGACCATCCTGCGCCTGTTCAAGGCCGAGCGGCCCTTGCTGTTCTTCTCGCTGGGTTTCGGCGCCTGCGTGCTGCTGGCGCTGGGGCTGGCGGTGCCCTTGCTGCAGACCTATTGGCAGACCGGCCTGGTGCCGCGGTTCCCCACTGCGATCCTGTGCTCGGCGCTGGTCCTGCTGGGCGTGCTGCTGCTGGCCTGCGGGCTGATCCTGGACACGGTCACGCGCGGCCGCATCGAGGCCAAGCGCCTGGCCTACCTGGCGATCCCGGCCTGGCTGGCGGCGGACGCGCAAGGCACGTACCCCGGTGACGGCGCATGAGTGCGGCCATGTCTGCTGCTGCGGCGCTGCCGCGCCCGACGCGCCGCCAGCGCCTGCTGGCCGCGCTGGATCGCCGCTTCGCCTTCCACAGCCGCGGCAACGTGATCGCGGCGGGTGTGGCGGTCGCGCTCTTGGGTGGGCTGCTGTCGCTGTGGCTGGGCCAGGACGCCAACTGGGACCTGCGCAACTACCACCTGTACAACGGCTACGCCGCATTGCACGGTCGCCTCGGCATCGACCTGGCGCCGGCGCAGATGCAGAGCTACTTCAATCCGCTGCTGGACGTGCTGCATTACGCGCTGTTCGTCGCCTTGCCTGCCCCGCTGGCCGGGTTCGTGATGGGCGTGCTGCACGCGCTGGCGTTCCTGCTGCTGGCCGGCATCGTCTGGCAGGTGCTGGATCCACGGCTGGATCGCGCGCGGTTGGCGCCGTGGCTGGCGTTGGCCGGCCTATGCAGCGCCGCGTTCCTGTCCGAGTTCGCCGGCACCATGGCCGACAACACCAGCGCCCTGCCGGTGCTGGGCGCGCTGCTCGCCGCACTGCATGCGCAACGCCGCCAGCAGGCCGCGGGGCAGGGCGTGGCGCTGGGCTGGTGGACGCTGGCCGGCGCCCTGCTCGGGCTGGCGATGGCCTGCAAACTGACCAATGCGCTGTTCGCGCTGGCCCTGGGCGTGGCCGCGCTGGTCGCCGGCGGGCGCCCGCGGCAGCGCATCGGCGGAGCTGCGGTGCTGACCGCGGTGACGCTGCTCAGCTTCGCGCTGCTGGCCGGACCGTGGCTGCTACGGGTGTGGCAGACCTTCGGCAATCCGCTGTTCCCACAGTTCAACAGCCACTTTCTGGCGCCGCTGGCGCAGCCGGTGGCGGTCAGCGACACGCGTTGGTTGCCGAAGACCTTGTGGGAATGGCTGACCTGGCCGCTGCAGTTCTCGCTGGCGCCGAATCGGGTCAGCGAGGTGCGTCTGCGGCAACTGGTGTGGCCGCTGCTGTATCTGCTGGGCCTGGTCACGCTGCTGCGCTGGGTGCTGCGGCGTCCGCACGCCTCCGCGACGGCGGAGGTGGTCGCGCCAGCCTGGCGTGCGGTGCTGGTGTTCGTGCTGGTGGCCTTCGTTGCCTGGCAGGCCGCCTTCAGCATCCAGCGCTATCTGGTGGTGCCGGAGCTGCTGGCGCCGCTGCTGCTGTGGGTCGGACTGCGGCGCCTGTTGCCGGCACGCATCGCCGCCCCGGCGGCACGTTGGACCCTGATCGCCTGCGCGGCCTTTGCGCTGTACGGCTGGGGCGAATGGGGGCATGAGCGCTGGGCGCGGCAGGCGTTTCGGGTGCAGGCGCCGCCGATGCCGCAGCCGGAGCGCAGCCTGGTGCTGCTGGTCGGCGATGCGCCGGAGTCCTGGCGCATCCCATTCCTGCCCGAGCAGGCGGCGTACGCGTCGGTCGCCTCCAATTTCCCGGAAACGCCGGCCTATGCCGCGCGGGTGCGCGCGATGCTGGCGGCGCGCGGGCAGGGCTATGCGATGTTGCCGGCGGAAGTGGATCGCAATGTCGAGCGCCTGCAGCGGCTCAATGCCATGGCCGCGCGCCTGGGCCTGGATCGCGGCCCCGATTGCGCACTGATGCGGCGCCTGGCGCACCGCCCGGTGCGCGCGGGCGTGGAGGTGGACGCCGGCCGCTGCCGCTGGGTACTGCTGCCGGAACGGACCGTGGATGTCGCCGCCGCGGACCGCCAGACCCAGGCGCTGGCCGCGCAGCAGCTGGCGCGCTACGGCCTGGCGCTGCAGCCGGGGTCCTGCCGGATCTACCCGTCCTGGGTCGGGCAGGCGCGCTTCCCGTACCAGTGGTGCCGGCTGAAGTAAGGGTGCAGCCCTGTCGGCTGGCTAGGGCAGCACGTAGCCGGCCTCGCGCAGCAGCTCGGACAGCGCGATCAAGGGCAGGCCGATCAGGGCGGTCGGGTCCTGGCTGTGGATCGCGCGGAACAGGCTGATGCCCAGGCCTTCGCACTTGAAGCTGCCGGCGCAGTCCAGCGGCTGCTCGGCGGCGACGTAGCGGGCGATGGCGTCGGCCTGCAGCTCGCGGAACTGCACTTCGGTGAGGTCGCAAGTGTGAAGCGTGCGCGCACCGCGCTGCAGGCACACCGCGGTGTGGAAGCGCACGCTGCGCCCGGACATGGCCGCCAGCTGCGCATGCGCCGCGGCCACGTTGCCGGGCTTGCCCAGCGGTTGGCCATCCAGTTCGGCAACCTGGTCCGAGCCGATCACCCAGGCCTCCCCGGCAGTGGCCGCGACCGCCGCCGCCTTGGCCGCGGCCAGCCGCTGCGCCAGCGCCAGCGGGGCTTCGCCGGGCAATGGGGTCTCGTCGACCTGCGGGCGCGCGCAGTCGAAGGGCAGGCGCAGCCGCTGCAGCAGTTCGCGGCGGTAGGCGGAGGTGGAAGCCAGGATCAGCGGCGGCATCGGCGGGGTGGGGCAGGGCGGCGGCGGGCCGGGGCCGGCAGTCTGCGGCGGCCGGCGCGGACCGGCAAGCCGACCCAGGGCCGGGCTGGGGGCGGTTTGACAGCGACGCCGGCAGTCCTTAACATTCTGCGGCTTATGTCCGCGAACGTGCCCGAACTGTTGGATGCCTGGCGGATGGTCGCAGCGCGCAGGGTCTTCGAAGACCGCCTGCCGCTCTCGGCGATGACCCGTCTGCAAGGCAGCCTGGCCGACACCGAAGGCGAATGCCGCTACACGCTGGAATTCGGCCGCGACGCTGTACTGCAAGTGTCCTATGTCGAACTGAAGATCGAAACCGAGCTGCCGCTGATCTGTCAGCGCAGCCTGCAGCGCTTCCTGCTGCCGGTGTCGAGCGTGCAGCGGCTGGGGCTTATCCGCAGCGAGGAAGAAGAAGCCGCGCTGCCGCCGGATCACGAGGCCTTGCTGGTGCCGGAAGACGGCATGCTGCGGCCGGCCGATCTGGTCGAGGACGAGTTGGTGCTGGCGGTACCGCTGGTGCCGGTGGCGCCCGGAAGCGAGGCGGTCGATCGCGACTGGCCGGCGACCGAGGAAGAAACGAGCAAGGTCAACCCGTTCGCGGCGTTGGCGGCGCTGAAGAAACAGTAGCGGTCGGTCCGCCTGCCGCTGCCTGAGGTTGTTGCCGGACGCGCGCGTCCTGCGCGACGTAATGACGACAGATGTAAACGAACCGAGTTTGGAGCAATCCCATGGCTGTGCAGAAATCCCGTGTCACCCCGTCCCGCCGCGGCCAGCGCCGTTCGCACGACGCCCTCAGCGCCAAGCAGCTGTCGACCGATCCGACCAGCGGCGAGATCCACCTGCGCCACCACGTCACCGCCGACGGTTACTACCGTGGCAAGAAGGTGATCGCCACCAAGACCGCGCAGGTCGAAGAAGATTGATTCGTGCCCGTCCATCGCGCTGCGGCGGACGGAGTCACCCATCTTCACAGGCCGCGCCGCACCGGGGCGGCCTGCGTAACAGGCAACAGGAACCAGCATGAGCAAGCGGATCTATTCCAGGATCGCGGGCACCGGCAGCTATTTGCCTGAAAAAGTGTTGACCAACGACGATCTGTCGCAGATGGTCGACACCAGCGACGAATGGATCCGCAGCCGTACCGGCATCCGCGAGCGGCACATCGCCGCCCCCGGCCAGACCGCTGGCGACCTGGGCTACGAGGCCGCGCTGAAGGCGATCGAAGCCGCCGGCATCGACGCCGCCGAACTCGACATGATCGTGGTCGGCACCACCACGCCGGACCTGATCTTCCCGTCCACCGCCTGCCTGATCCAGGCCCGCCTCGGCGTGGTCGGCTGCCCGGCGCTGGACGTCAATGCGGCCTGCTCGGGCTTCGTCTACGCGCTCAGCGTGGCCGACAAGTTCATCTGCAGTGGCGACGCCAGGACCGTGCTGGTGATCGGCACCGAAACCCTCAGCCGCATCGTCGACTGGACCGAGCGCACCACCTGCGTGCTGTTCGGCGACGGCGCCGGCGCGGTGGTTCTGCGCGCCGACGAAGACACGGGCATCCTCAGCACCCATCTGCATGCCGACGGCAGCAAGAAGGAGTTGCTGTGGAACCCGGTCGGCATCGCCACCGGGCTGGGCGACGGCACCGGCGACCCGGCCGCCGGTGGCATCCAGATGAAGGGCAGCGAGGTGTTCAAGTACGCGGTCAAGGCGCTGGACGCCGTGGTCGACGAGACCCTCGAGGCCAACGGCCTGGACAAGCAAGACCTGGACTGGCTGATCCCGCACCAGGCCAACCTGCGCATCATCGAGGCCACCGCCAAGCGCCTGGACCTGCCGATGGAGCAGGTGGTGGTGACGGTGGACATCCACGGCAACACCTCGTCCGCCTCGGTGCCGATGGCGCTGGACGTGGCGGTGCGTTCGGGTCGCGTGCAGCGCGGCCAACTGCTGCTGCTGGAAGCCTTCGGCGGCGGTTTCACCTGGGGCTCGGCGCTGCTGCGCTACTGAGCATGTCCCGTGCCCGGCGCCATCGGCGCCGCGGTACGCAGCGGCAATGCCGGATGCTGCGCGTCGTCTCCACGACGCACGGCGATGCGCTGGCCGACCCCGTCTTTATCGATGCCAGTGCGCGTCAAGCCCGCGCACCCTCGATTGTGCGCAGTCGCGGCGTCCGACGTGCGGAGGGCGCCTGCGCGCGCTGTGTCCGTCGCTGCATCCCGTCGGCGCCTTACCCAGGCCCCTGTGGGAGCGGCCTCAGCCGCGACGGGCTTTCCCGGGAACGCCTGTCGCGGCTGAAGCCGCTCCTACGGTGGCAACGAGGTGACCCCGTTGTGCGGCGGCAGAGCGGGTTGTTGCGGTGCCCTTAACCCGCTCGGTCGAGGTGCGTTCGACCCGAGCGGCGCCAGGGCATCCGCGCCATCGTGCCATCGCCTGGGCGCGAGTCCATGCCGATTCGACCGACGCCCATCGCGCCGTGCCGCTGTCGGCATGCGCTGCCGTCGCCTTGCCTGACGCGGCCGGTCGCAGCGCTTTCCGGGCGCATGTGTCGCGCCCGCCACGCGCGCTATCGGCATGGCGCCCGGCACGGCGGAGCCAGCGTCGCTGGCGCCGCGCGGTGGGTTGGCCGCCATTTCACATACGCCCGGGTACAGACGCCCAGCCGGTTTCGCCCGTATCATCGCCGCTCGATTTTCGCAGGGCCAACCGCGTGACCGATTCCACACTCGCCTTCGTCTTCCCCGGCCAGGGTTCGCAATCGCTGGGCATGCTGGCCGAACTGGCCGAATTGCATCCGCAGCTGCGCGACAGCTTCGCCGAAGCCTCCGAGGGCGCCGGCGTGGACCTGTGGGCGCTGAGCCAGGGCGGCCCGGAAGAGATGCTCAACCGCACCGAGTACACCCAGCCGGCGCTGCTGGCCGCGAGCGTGGCGCTGTGGCGGCTGTGGCTGGCCGAGGGCGGGGCGCGTCCGGCGCAACTGGCCGGGCACAGCCTGGGCGAATACAGCGCGCTGGTCGCCGCCGGCGCGCTGTCGCTGCACGACGGCGCGCACCTGGTGCGGCTGCGCGGGCAATTGATGCAGGACGCCGCGCCGGCCGGCGTGGGCGCGATGGCCGCGGTGCTTGGCGCCGAGGACGCGGTGGTCGAAGAGGTCTGCGCGCAGGCCGCCGGCAGCCAGGTGGTGGTGCCGGCCAACTACAACTCGCCGGGGCAGGTGGTGATCGGCGGCGATGCCGCGGCGGTCGACCGCGCGCTGGCGCTGCTGGCCGAGCGCGGCGTGCGCAAGGCGGTGAAGCTGGCGGTCAGCGTGCCCTCGCACACCCCGCTGATGCGCGAGGCGGCCAACCGCCTGGCCGAGGCGATGCGCGGGCTGGCCTGGCAGACGCCGCAGTTGCCGGTGGTGCAGAACGCCGATGCGCAGGTGCACGACGGCGTCGAGGCGATCCGCCAGGCGCTGGTCGAGCAGTTGTACCTGCCGGTGCGCTGGACCGGCTGCGTGCAGGCGCTGGCCGCCGGCGGCGCCACCCGCCTGGCCGAGTGCGGCCCGGGCAAGGTGCTGACCGGGCTGGTCAAGCGTATCGACAAGTCGCTCGACGGTCGCGCCCTGGGCACGCCCGCCGAGTTCGCCGGCGCACGCGAGGCCTGGGCCTCCTGATCGCCGGCCGCCGCGCGGTGCGTGTGTCGCCCGCGCCGGTTTCCCCCCTTTTCCACCGGCGCCATGCGCCGTCCGTCTCCAAGGAAACGCAGATGAGCAAGCCATTGCAGGGCGAGATCGCGCTGGTCACCGGTGCCAGCCGCGGCATCGGTGCCGCCATCGCCGACGAACTGGCCGCGCAGGGCGCCACCGTCATCGGCACCGCCACCTCCGACGCCGGCGCGCAGGCGATCGGCACGCGCCTGGCCACCCACGGCGGCCACGGTCGCGCGCTGGACGTCACCGACGCCGCCGCGGTCGATGCGCTGATCGAGGCGATCGCCAAGGAATTCGGCCCGGTCTCGATCCTGGTCAACAACGCCGGCATCACCCGCGACAACCTGCTGATGCGGATGAAGGACGACGACTGGCAGGCGATCATCGACACCAACCTGACCAGCGTGTTCCGCACCTCCAAGGCGGTGCTGCGCGGCATGATGAAGGCGCGCAGGGGCCGCATCGTCAACATCGCCTCGGTGGTCGGCGTGACCGGCAACCCGGGCCAGGCCAACTACGCCGCGGCCAAGGCCGGCATCATCGCCTTCTCCAAATCGATGGCCAAGGAGATCGGCTCGCGCGGCATCACCGTCAACGTGGTCGCGCCGGGCTTCATCGATACCGACATGACCAAGGCGCTGCCGGAGGCGCAACGCAACGCGCTGCTGGAGCAGATCGCGCTCGGCCAGCTCGGCCAGCCGTCCGACATCGCCAACGCGGTGGCGTTCCTGGCCGGCCCCGGCGCCGGCTACATCACCGGCGAAACCCTGCACGTGAACGGCGGGATGTACATGCCGTGAGCCTGCGGCGCAGCGGACGCGCCTAAGTGGCTGATCGGCCGGCAATTGTGCAGCGCTGCAAGGGCCAGTCGGTTTCCACTACACTATCCAACGCGGCCATCGCAGCCCGATGGCGTTTTGTGAGTCCCTCAGGAGTACCGCACGATGTGCGGGATCCTCAACTCGAACCACCACTACTCCATCTGGAGCGATATCCCAATGAGCACCATCGAAGAACGCGTCAAGAAAATCGTCGTCGAACAGCTCGGCGTCAAGGAAGAAGAAGTCACCAACAACGCATCGTTCGTCGATGACCTGGGTGCCGACTCGCTGGACACCGTCGAGCTGGTGATGGCCCTGGAAGAAGAGTTCGAGTGCGAAATCCCGGACGAAGAAGCCGAGAAGATCACCTCGGTGCAGCAGGCCATCGACTACGTCAAGGCGCACGTCAAGAGCTGAGGCTGCGTTCGCGATCGCCATCGGCGCCTGCGTGGGCCCGATGCGCGTGACAATCCCATGGGGCCGCGCATGCGGCCCTGTGTTTTTACAGCGTCAAGGCCGCGCGTATCGCGGTGAGGAGATTTCGCAATGAGCCGTCGTGTCGTCGTAACCGGCATGGGCCTAGTGTCGCCGTTGGGCAATGACCTGGCCAGCAGTTGGGAAGGGATCGTCAACGGACGCTCCGGCATCGGCCCGATCACCCAGATCGATGCGTCTCAGTTCACCACCAAGATCGCCGGCGAGATCAAGGATTTCGATCCGACCAAGTTCATCTCGTCCAAGGACGCGCGCAAGATGGATTCGTTCATCCATTACGGCGTCGGCGCCTCGTTCATGGCGCTGGACGATTCCGGCCTGGAGATCACCGAGGCCAATGCCGAGCGCATCGGCGCGATCCTCGGCTCCGGCATCGGCGGCCTGCTCGGCATCGAGGAGCAGACCATCAAATTCCACGAGGGCGGCGCGCGCAAGATCTCGCCGTTCTACGTCCCCAGCACCATCATCAACATGCTGCCGGGCCAGGTGAGCCTGATCAAAGGGCTGAAGGGGCCGACCTTCTCCGCGGTCTCGGCCTGCGCCACCTCCAACCATTCCATCGGCACGGCGATGCGCATGATCCAGCACGGCGACGCCGACGTGATGCTGGCCGGCGGCGCCGAGCGCGGCTCCTCGCCGACCTCGGTGGGCGGCTTCTGCTCGATGAAGGCGATGTCCACCCGCAACGACGACCCCGCCGCGGCCTCGCGGCCGTGGGACAAGGAGCGCGACGGCTTCGTGCTCGGCGACGGTGCCGGCGTGCTGGTGCTGGAAGAGTACGAACACGCCAAGGCACGCGGCGCGCGCATCTATGCCGAGCTGGTCGGCTTCGGCGCCAGCTCCGACGCCTTCCACATGACCGCCCCGAGCGAGGACGGCGAAGGTGCCGCGCGCAGCATGGTGGCGGCGATGAAGGACGCCAAGCTCAATCCCGACCAGATCGACTACCTCAACGCGCACGGCACCTCCACGCCGCTGGGCGACCTGGCCGAGACCCTGGCGATGAAGCGTGCGCTCGGCGATCACGCCTACAAGACCATGGTCAGCTCCACCAAGTCGATGACCGGCCACCTGCTCGGCGCTGCCGGCGGTGCCGAGGCGATCTTCTCGGTGATGGCGATCCATGCCGGCATCATCCCGCCGACCATCAACCTGCACGAGCCGGGCGAAGGCTGCGATCTGGACTACGTGCCGAACGTGGCGCGCGAGAAGAAGATCGATGTGGCGATGTCGAATGGGTTCGGCTTCGGCGGGACCAACGGCACGTTGGTGTTCAAGCGGGTCTAGGAGCCGGGATTCGGGAATCGGGATTCGGGAATCGTCACAGCCGGCGCCTCACTCCCGTCGCGCGCGTCCATCCATCGAGCGGCGCGCGTGAGGTCCGCGCGCGTTGCTGCGGTGTCGCTTGGAACTTGTCTGGCGATGCCTCCCGTTCCCTGACGCTTCTTTCAATCTTCCAGCGGATCTTCGATGCTGCGTACCGTTCCCTTGCCGGCCGACGTCGATCTGCTGGCGCTGCATCGCCTGGCGCCGCAGCGGTATCCGGTGTTGCTGGAATCCGCGGCCTCGGGCACGGCGCAGGGCCGCTGGGATCTGTTGCTGGTCGCCGACGGGCAAGGCCTGCGGCTGGATCGCGATGGCGTGACCCGCGCGCTGGATGGTGTTGCGGTCGCCGGCGATTTCCTGAGTGCGCTGGATGCGCGCTGGCAGGCCGAACGCTGCGAGCGCGACGAGCCGCGCTGGCCCTTCCGCGGCGGCTGGGCGCTGCTGCTGGATTACGAACTGGCTGCGCAGGTGGAGCCGGTGCTGCAATTGCCGCCGTCCGCTGCGACCACGCCCGCGGCGCTGGCCCTGCGCTGCCCCGCGGCGCTGCTGCGCGATCACGTCACCGGCGACTGCGTGGCGGTCGCCGAGTCCGCGCATGCGGCATTGCTGGACGCCGTACTCGCCGATCTGCAGGCGCTGCCCGCGGCGGCGCCTGCGCCGGCCTGGCAGGCTCCGCTGGCGATCGAGGAAGATCCGCCGCAGCGCTTCGTCGACGGCGTGCGCCGCATCCTCGACTACCTGCGCGCGGGGGACGTGTTCCAGGTCAACCTGTCGCGACGCTGGTCGGCGCGCTTCGCCGCGCCGCTGGCGCCGGCGGCGCTGTACGCGCAGCTGCGTCGCGCCAATCCGGCGCCGTTCGCCGGCCTGTTCGTCGGCCACGATCGCGCCGTGGTCAGTTCCTCGCCGGAACGGCTGGTGTCGGTGCGTGGTGACGTGGTCGAGACCCGGCCGATCGCCGGCACCCGCGCGCGCGCGCCGGGCGACGACGAGGCCGCGCGCATCCGCGAACTGGTTGGGCACCCCAAGGAGCGCGCCGAACACGTGATGCTGATCGACCTGGAGCGCAACGACCTGGGACGGATCTGCGCGCCGGGCAGTGTCGAGGTCGACGAGCTGATGACCGTGGAGAGCTACGCCCACGTGCACCACATCGTCAGCAACGTGCGCGGCCGGCTGCGCGCGGGAACGACTCCGGGCGAGACGATCCGCGCCACCTTCCCCGGCGGCACCATCACCGGCTGCCCTAAGGTGCGCTGCATGCAGATCATCGCCGAGCTGGAGCAGACCTCGCGCGGCGCCTACACCGGCGCGTTCGGCTGGCTCAACCGCGACGGCGACATGGACCTGAACATCCTCATCCGCACCGCCGAGGTGGACGGCGCGCAGGTGCAGTTCCGCACCGGCGCCGGCATCGTGTTCGACTCCGACCCGGAGCGCGAGCTCGACGAGACCCGGGCCAAGGCGCGCGGCCTGCTGCGTGCGCTCGAGCCATGAGCGGAGTCGCGCGATACCGGGCGATGCCGGCCGCGCGGTATCCTGCACGCCATTGAATTCGCTCCGAGGTGGTCGTGGCTTGGGCTAAACGCGGGTGTCTGACCCTGCTGGCGGCATTGCTGGTGCTGGCGCTGCTGCTCGCCGCGGCCGGCGCGTGGTGGTGGCACGGCTATCGCGCCTTCGCCGAGCAGCCGCTGCAGGCCACCCAGCCCAGCGTGGAGGTGGCGCGCGGCGCCTCGCTCAACGGCGTACTGCGCAAGCTGCGCGCCGCGGGCGTGACCCAGGGCAGCGACCTGCAATGGCAGGTGCTGGCACGCGAACTGGGCGTGGCCGGCAAGCTCAAGTTCGGCGAGTACGCGCTGCAGCCGGCGCTGAGCCCGCGCGAGTTGTTGCTGCGCATGCGCAAGGGCCAGGTCATCCAGTACCGCTTCACCATCGTCGAAGGCTGGAACGTGCGCCAGTTGCGCAGCGCCTTGAACGCGGCCACGCCGCTGGTGCACACCACCACCGACCTCAGCGACAGCGAACTGATGGCCAAGCTCGGCCAGCCCGGCCAGCATCCGGAAGGCCGCTTCCTGCCCGAGACCTACCTGTACCAGCGCGGCGACACTGACCTGCAGGTGCTGCGCCGCGCGCATGCGGCGATGGACAAGGCGCTGGCCGAGGCCTGGGACGCGCGCGCCAAGGACCTGCTGCTGCAGTCGCCGGAGCAGGCGCTGATCCTGGCTTCGATCGTGGAGAAGGAAACCGGCCTGGCCGCCGAGCGTCCGCAGATCGCCGGCGTGTTCGTGCGCCGCCTGCAACTGGGCATGAAACTGCAGACCGACCCGACCGTGATCTACGGCATCGGCAGCGCCTACGACGGCAACATCCGCAAGCGCGACCTGGAGACCGATACGCCGTACAACACCTACACCCGCACCGGCCTGACCCCGACCCCGATCGCCATGCCCGGGCGCGAGGCGCTGCGTGCCGCCACCAACCCGGCGCCGGGCGACAGCCTGTACTTCGTGGCCATCGGCGACGGCAGCGGTGCGCATGCGTTCTCGTCCAGCTATGCCGAGCACAACGCCGCGGTGGCGCGCTACCTGCAGCGCCTGCGCCAGGCGCGCAGCGGCGCGGCGGTGACGCCATGAGCGAGGCCGTGCTGAGCCACCATCGCTTCGTCAGCCTGGAAGGCGGCGAGGGCGCCGGCAAGACCACCGCGATCAACGCGATCCGCGATTGCCTGCAGGCGCGGGGCCACGAGGTGGTGCTGACCCGCGAACCGGGCGGCACGCCGCTGGCCGAACGCATCCGCGCGCTGCTGCTGGACAAGACGCCCGGCGAAGTCGCCGAGCCGCTGGCCGCCGAGACCGAACTGCTGTTGGTGTTCGCCGCGCGCGCGCAGCACGTGCGCGAGGTGATCCGCCCTGCGCTGCAGCGCGGCGCCTACGTGGTCAGCGACCGCTTCACCGATTCCAGCTACGCCTACCAGGGCGAGGGCCGTGGCCTGGACCGCGCCTGGATCGCCGACCTGGAACGCCGCGCGGTCGGCCTGCAGCCCGGCCTGACCCTGCTGCTGGACCTCGACGTGCAGATCGGCCGCGCCCGCACCAGCGGTCGCGACCTGTGGCCGGACCGCATCGAGAGCGAGCAGGACGATTTCTTCCAGCGCGTGCGTGCCGGCTTCCGCCAGCGCGCCGCGCAGGATCCGCAGCGCTTCCGCGTCATCGACGCCAGCCAGCCGCCACAGGCGGTCGCCCAGGCGGTCGCCGCCGCGCTGGCCGCGTGGGTGCAGCAGCAACAGGAGCCGGCGCCATGAGCGACGCACCGTTCGCGCCGTGGCAGCAGCGCGCCTACGACCAGACCGTGGCCGCGCTCGATGCCGGCCGTCTCGGCCATGGCCTGCTGATCTGCGGGCCGGAAGGCCTGGGCAAGCGCGCGGTGGCGCTGAAGCTGGCCGCGCACGTGCTGGGCCAGGGCGAACCGGCCGCGAACCTGCGCAGCGCGCAGCTGATCGCCGCCGGCACCCATCCGGACCTGCACCTCATCTCGTTCATTCCCAACCGCACCGGCGACAAGCTGCGCACCGAGATCGTCATCGAACAGGTGCGTGAGATCTCGCAGAAGCTGGCGCTGACCCCGCAGTACGGCGTGGCCCAGGTGGTGGTGGTGGACCCAGCCGACGCGATCAACCGCGCCGCCTGCAACGCCTTGCTGAAGACGTTGGAAGAGCCGCAGCCCGGCCGCTACCTGTGGCTGATCAGCGCGCAGCCGGCGCGCTTGCCGGCCACCATCCGCAGCCGTTGCCAGCGCCTGGAGTTCAAGCTGCCGCCGGCCGACGAAGCGATCGCCTGGCTGTTGGCCCAGGACTTTCCCGAGAAGACCGCACGCGAAGCGCTGGACGCCGCGCGCGGCCATCCCGGCCTGGCCGCGCAGTGGTTGCGCGAAGACGGTTTGAAGCTGCGCCGGCAGGTGGCCGCGGACCTGGAGCAGGTCTCCGCGGGCAAGCTCGGCACGCTGGACGCCGCGCAGCGCTGGAGCAGCGACGCGCTGGCCGAACAGCGCCTGGGCCATGCCGCCGATCTGGCGCTTGCCCAGGCGTCGCAGGCCGGCTTGACCGACCCGGCGCGATTGCACAAGCTGGCCGCGTGGTTCGACGCCGCCAATCGCACACGCGATCTGCTGCGAACCACCGTGCGCGCCGACCTGGCGATCGCGGAACTGTTGCTGGCCTGGCGCGATGGCGATCGCCCGGCCCGGAGAGGGGCACAACGATGAGCGCGATGAGCGGACGCCAGGGCATCCTGTCGCTGGCGGTGAAGGACAAGGCGGCGCTGTACAACGCCTACATGCCGTTCGTGAAGAACGGCGGCATCTTCGTGCCCACCCCCAAGCGCTACTTCCTCGGCGACGAAGTGTTCCTGCTGCTGACCCTGCCCGACTCCAGCGAGCGCCTGCCGGTCGCCGGCAAGGTGATCTGGGTGACCCCGGTCGGCGCCCAGGGCAACCGCGCCGCCGGCATCGGCGTGCAGCTGCCGGACAACAGCGAAGGCGAGACCATCCGCACCAAGATCGAGACCCAACTGGCCGGCATCCTCAACGCCGACAAGCCCACCCAGACCATGTAGCGGCCGCGCGGCGACGCCGCGCCACGGACCTCGCAAGGACCCATTGACGCCGCGCGCCACAGCCCTATAATGTGCGGCTCGCGACACGGGCGGTTAGCTCAGCGGTAGAGCATTGCCTTCACACGGCAAGGGTCGCAGGTTCGAACCCTGCACCGCCCACCACGAATTTGAGCGTCATCGAAAAGCCGGCCTAGTGCCGGCTTTTTTGTATCTGCACGTTAACAGCGACTGCGAGTGCGGAACGACGGTATCGACGTGCGTGTTGAATGATGCAGCCGTGTCGGAATCCTGATACCGCCGCGCCGACTTGGTGGCGATCCTCGCCATGCCGAACGCGGGCCACTGGCCGTTCGTCCCGTGGGCCTTGAGCAGGCCTCGTCGAATTCGGAACACGCTGCCGTTGGCGGCCCGAGGAGCCGTCGCGAAGAAGATCCAAGCGTAGATTGCTGAAGCGTTAAACGTTTCACAGGCTGCCGTGTCCAAGTTCGAGGACCGCGGAGCTGACTGCGACGGCTAACGGATTGCGCTTGCAAGTAGGCGTCCTGCAGTGGTGGTTGGAATCCGTATCGCCGTATCTGTTCGGTGCGAATGCGCTGCGACTGGATCCAGCGGGACCTTTGCGTTTTCTGCGCGATGCGCAGGGACGCCTGATGGGCTTCGGGCTCGATGGCGAGTGGTATTTGACACAGTTGTAAGCGTGGCCGGAACAAGACAGAAGCAACGGCCAGCACGGCGCGATCGCCAGGCGAGTTCACCCTGCCGGGCCAGCCCACCTATTTGCAGCGCGCGTCGGCCATTTCGTCGGCCTTATCCTCGTTTCGTCCGAAGGTACCCGCCCAGGTAGTGGTCCGGCTCCATACTCGCGGCCGTTCCATCATGCCGGGGTACATCGTGCAAAACCTCTTCCGTTCCGTTACTTATCGCTTGCTTGTCGGTGTGCTTGTCTTCCTCTGCGCGGCGATGCCGCTGCGGGCGCAATCGCAGGCGATGCCACTCGAAGACTTCATCGCCACCTATGCCGCGCAACACGGCTTCAGCGGCACTGTCCTGGTCCAGCAGGACGGCAAGCGGCGATACCAACGCAGTTTCGGTCTTTCCAGTGTCCAGTACGGCGCCGCCAATGGCGACCAGACCCGGTACTGGATCGCTTCCATCACCAAACTGTTCACCGCCACCCTGGTGCTGCAACTGCATGAAGAAGGAAAGTTGGATCTGCAGGCGAACGTGGCCAGTTACCTGCCCGATTACGCCATCGCCGGTGCCGACCGTATCACCTTGCATCAGCTTCTCAACCATACGTCCGGACTGCGGAACTTCGACCAGGTGAAAAGCTTGGAGCAGGCATTGACCATGGGCTTGCCGACCTACCAGTCGCCCTATACCAGCGATCAGTTGATAAGAAAATTCTGCAGCGGACCGCTACTGCATGCCCCAGGCACGACTTTTGACTACAACAACGGCGATTACCTGATCCTGGGCAAGGTCATCGAACGCGTCACGGGCAAAACCTACGAGCAGGTGCTGAAGGAACGGATTCTGAAGCCGCTGGGACTGAACCATACCGGCATGCTGCGCCATGAAAGCATCGTGGAAGGCTTGGCCTCCACCTACTCGTATCGCGAAGACCTCAAGTCCCTGTCCAACGACTTCCCGGTCTATCCGGAGAACTGGTACGCCGCCGGCGCTTTGTACTCCACGGCCGAAGATGTGCTCAGGTTCTCGGACGCGCTGTTCGGGTCCGGCCTATTGCGCAAGGAAAGCATCGCCCGGCTGACCGCCCCGGGGCTCGACGACTACGGTTATGGCCTGTGGGTCTACGAGACGCGGATAGGCGCCGCCAAGTACCGTGTCGCCAAACGTCCCGGCAGGATCATGGGCGCGCAGGCGCAGTTGTATCGTTTCCTCGACCGCGACCTGACCATCGTCATTCTCGCCAATACCGCCAACACCGACCTGGACGAATTCGTTTCGCGGATAGGCGAGGCCGCGGTCGGTTCAAAGTAGTGCGTGCGATGACTGTTCGCGCGGCCCGAGCCGTGCCTGTTCGTGATATCTACGAAGACGATGCGGTCGAAATTTCTTGGAAAGATGCGTTGATTCCCATGCGTGCGGATATTGATACGCTTTCGATCGACGGCTATCGCCTGTTTCCACGTGCATATGAAATGCGTGGGCTACTGACATCACGCGGACCGCACGCATCCGGATCCATGAAGGCCTGGATCCCCCTTCGGCGGATCTGGTGTTCGGCCTGGTTGTCGGTGAAGAACGTTTCGGGCGCGAACTGGTGCGCATCCAGCAGCAGCTCGATGCGGCTCATGCCTGCCACTGCGCGGCGTGGCTGTCATCAGCATGTTCGGTCCCGCTCGCTGCAGGCCGAGTACGCGGCTGAACTGGAGCGGGCGGCCCCGGGTCGTTGGCATCGATCATCCGATTCCAACCCATATCCCTGCGCCGACTGACCAGCATTGGCTCCCCTTCGGCTCACGACCTGCTCACACCGGCCCTCGATACTGCAGGCATGCCCGAAGGTCCCTCGATCGTCATTCTGAAGGAAGAAGCCGCCGCGTTCGCCGGGCGCAAGGTGTTGCGGGTCTCCGGCAACAGCAAGCTGGACCTGGAGCGGATGCGCAACCGCAAGATCCTGTCGCTGCGCAGTTGGGGCAAGCATTTCCTGATCGAGTTCGATGCGTTCAGTGTGCGCATCCACTTTCTGTTGTTCGGCAGCTATCGGATCAATGCGCGCAAGGACGCGTCGGCGCGCTTGAGTCTGGGCTTCGCCAAGGGCGAGGAGCTGAACTTCTACGCATGTTCGATCAAGTTCATCGACGGTCCGCTGGATGCGGCCTACGACTGGACCGCGGATGTGATGAATCCCGACTGGGATGCGACGCAGGCGCGGCGCAAGTTGCGGCTGCGGCCGCATGCGCTCGCCGCCGATGCCTTGCTGGATCAGGACGTGTTCGCCGGGGTCGGCAACATCATCAAGAACGAGGTGCTGCACCGGATCCGCGTGCATCCCGAGAGCGAGATCGGCGCGTTGCCGCCGCGCAAGCTGGGCGAACTGGTGACCCAGGCGCGCGAGTACAGCTTCGATTTCTATCGTTGGAAGAAAGCCTACGAACTGAAGAAGCACTACCAGGTGCACACCAAGACGGTGTGTCCGCGCGATGGTCATCTGCTCACCTATCGCAAGCAACTCGGCAAGGCGCAGCGGCGCGCGTTCTTCTGCGAGCATTGCCAACGGCGGTATGCGTTGTCAGAGGTGCAGACTGAAATGTTCAAGTAGTCCTGCTTGCATCAGTAGGTTGGAGAACGCTGGTGCCTGAAGAAGCAAGGCACAGGTTGCACCCTCAGCTATCACAACGTGATCCCGGCGCTACTGTGGCGGTGACGCTTGCCGCCTCAATGAAAATCCCGGCTGCGGATATCCAGGCCAAGCAGCATGGGCGTCAGGTCTTCCAAGTGGCCGGCGATCAGGTGGCGGACCTTGCCTTCGGTCTCGACGCGGCCGCGCACCAGCAGCAGCCGGGATTCGATCAGGGCCTGACGCTGGCGTTCGGCCAGGCGCCGCCACACCACCACGTTGACCAGGCCGTGCTCGTCTTCGAGGGTGATGAAGGTGACGCCGCTGGCGGTCTGCGGGCGTTGGCGCATGGTCACCAGGCCGGCGATGGCGACCGCGCTGGCGTGCGGCAGGTCGCGTAGTTCACCGGAATGGCGGTAACGGCGCGCACGCAGCTGCGCGCGCAACAGGGTCAGCGGGTGCTTGCCCAGGGTGGTACCGATCGTCGCGTAGTCGGCGCGGATGTCCTCGCCCTGGCTGGGCAGCGGCAGTGCGACCTGTTGTTCGGGCGTGGCCGCGAGCGCTTCGAACAGCGGCCGCTGCGCCTCGACGCCTGCCACGGCCCAACGCGCGCGATGGCGATGGCCGGCCAGCGCTTTCAGCGCGCCGGCGTCGGCGAGCGCGGCGCGGGCCTTGTCGTCGAGTGCGGCGCGGTGGCACAGGTCGGCGAGGTCGTGGAACGGGGCCTGCGCGCGCGCCTGCTGCAGGCGCAGCGCGTCTTCCTCGGCCAGGCCGCGGACCAGGCACAGGCCCAGGCGGATCGCCGGCTGCACCTGCGGATCGGAGCTGTACGCTTCCAGGCTGCAGTCCCAATCGCTGTAGCGCACGTCCACCGGCCGCACCTGCAGGCCGTGGCGACGTGCGTCCTGCAGCAACTGGTCGGGGCTGTAGAAGCCCATCGGCCAACTGTTGATCAGCGCGCAGGTGAACGCCGCCGGTTCGTGGCACTTGAGCCAGCAACTGGCGTAGGTGAGCAGGGCGAAGCTGGCGGCATGGCTCTCGGGAAAACCGTAGCTGCCGAAGCCCTTGATCTGCTCGAAGATGCGTCCGGCGAATTCGGCGCTGTAGTTCTTCTTCAGCATGCCTTCCAACAGCTTGTCGCGATGCGGTTCCAGGCCGCCGTGGCGTTTCCAGGCGGCCATCGAGCGGCGCAACTGGTCGGCCTGGCCCGGCGTGTAGCCGGCGGCGACTACCGCGAGTTGCATCACCTGTTCCTGGAACAGGGGCACGCCGAGCGTGCGCTTGAACACTTCGCGTAACTCATCGGGCAGATCATCGGTAGCCTCCTCGCCGCTGCGCCGGCGCAGATACGGGTGCACCATGCCGCCCTGGATCGGCCCGGGACGCACGATCGCCACCTGGATGACCAGGTCGTAGAACTCTTTCGGTTGCAGCCGCGGCAGCATCGCCATCTGCGCCCGCGATTCGATCTGGAACACGCCGATGGTGTCGGCGCGCTGGATCATCGCGTAGGTCTGCTTGTCTTCGGCGGGAATGGTGGCGAGCGTGTAGTCGCGGCCGCGGTGCACGCGCAGCAGGTCCAGGGTGCGCCGCAGCGCGCTGAGCATGCCCAGCGCGAGCACGTCGACCTTCATCAGCCCGACCAGTTCCAGGTCGTCCTTGTCCCACTGGATCACCGTGCGATTGGCCATGGTCGCGTTCTCCACCGGCACCAGGGTGTGCAGCGCATGCTCGGAGATGACGAAGCCGCCGGGGTGCTGCGACAGGTGCCGCGGGAAGCCGATGAGTTGGCTGGCGAGTACCAGCAGCCGGCGCATCACCGGTGTGTCCGGGTCGAAACCGCGCTCGCGCAGCAGTTCCTGCGCCGACTCCACCGGATCGCGCTGGCCCAGCGCGGAAGACAGGGCATCGACGGTGTCGCTGGGCAGACCCAGTGCGCGCGCCACGTCGCGCACCGCGCTGCGCGTGTGGTAGCTGATCGCCACCGCCGCCAGCGCGGCGCGCTCGCGGCCGTAGTGACTGAAGATGTACTGGATCACTTCCTCGCGGCGGTCGTGCTCGAAATCGATGTCGATGTCCGGCCGCTCCTTGCGCTCCTCGGAGATGAAGCGCTCGAACAGCATGCCGATGCGATCCGGATCGATGGCGGTGATGCCCAGCGCGTAGCACACTGCCGAGTTCGCCGCCGAGCCGCGGCCCTGGCACAGGATGTCCTTGGAGCGCGCGAAGCGCACCAGGTCGTAGACGGTGAGGAAGTAGGACTCGTACTGTAGCCGCTCGATCACGCCGAGTTCGTGTTCGATCAGGCGCCGCGCCTTGTCCGGCACGCCGTGCGGCCAGCGCTCGGCTGCGCCGCGTTCGGTGAGGATGCGCAGCCATTGCGTGGGCGTGTGCCCGGGCGGGACCAGTTCGTGCGGGTATTCGTACTGCAGTTGGCCGAGGTCGAATGTGCAGCGCTGCGCGATGCGTGCCGTTTCGGCCAGCAGCGCCGGTGGATACAGCGTCGCCAGCGTGGCGCGTGGGCGCAGGTGGCGTTCGCCGTTGGGATACAGGTGGGCGCCGGCTTCGTGCAACGGCAGGCGCTGGCGGATCGCGGTCAATGTGTCCTGCAGGGCGCGGCGGCCGCGTGCGTGCATGTGCACGTCGCCGCTGGCCACGGCGGGCAGTTGCAGCGCATGCGCCAACTGCAGGCGCGCCTGCAGCAGCGTGGCGTCGTCGGGGCCGCGCAGCAGTTCCACGGCCAGCCACAGCCGCCGCGGGAAGCGTGCCTGCAGCCAGGCGCCGTCCGCGGCGTCGTCACCATCGCCACGCGGCAGCCACAGGCACAGCAGGCCGTTGCCGTCGTCCGCGCTGGCCAGATCCTCGCGCAGCGCACGGTAGCTGCCCTTGTCGGCGCGGCGTCGGGCCAGGGTGATCAGCCGGCACAGCCGCTGGTAGCCATGCAGGGTCTCGGCCAGCAGCACCAGCTTGGGGCCGTGCTCGAACTGGATCTCGCTGCCGACGATGAGGTGCAGGCCCATGTCCCGGGCCGCCTGCCAAGCGCGCACGATGCCGGCCAGGCTGCATTCGTCGGTGATCGCCAGGGCGCGGTAGCCGTGGCGCAGCGCGCGTTCGCACAGTTCCCAGGGGTGCGAGGCGCCACGCTGGAAACTGAAGTTGGACAGGCAATGCAGTTCGGCGTAGTCGGGCAGCGCGGTGTCGGCTGGCGCGCGCGGCGCGCTGGCGGTGGGTGCGCTGGCTTGCGCAGGCGCAGGCGTCGGCAGCAGCCGCAGGCGCGGCGGCATGCGTGGGTGCGGCGGGGTGTGGCTCATGCGAACCAGCCGTGCAGCATCAGCGCATCAGGCGCGTCGGCCGGGGCGAACGCCCAGGCGCGCTGGCCCTGGCGGGTACGCACGACGTAGTAGTCGCGGCGCACGTCGCCGTCGTCCCACCAGCCGCTCTCGATGCGTTCCGGCCCGGCCAGGCGTTCGGGCGCGCGCTCGCGCAGTGGAATTGGCTGCTGCAGCAGCCAGCCAGGCCGTGGCGGTGCAGCAGCGGCGGGCGCGCTGCGCGCGGTGGCGGATTCGGCGCGCCAGGCCAGTTCCGGGCGATGGTCGGCGTGCGCGCGCAGGCCATGCACGGCGTCGTCGCCCAGGCGCGCGCGCAGGCGTTCGCGCAGTTGTTCCCACGGCAGCGCCTGCTGCGCGCGTTCGTCGAACAGTTCGCGCGCGGCCGGCACGAACGGCGGCAGTTCGTCGGCGCACAGGCGCAGCGCCTGCACCGGCGCCGGCACGCTGGCCTGCTGCAGGCGCCCGCGCGCCAGTTCGAACAGCATCGCCGCATCGCGCTCGGCGGCGAGCAGGCCCACCGGCACCACGCTGGGCTCCAGGTCCTCGTGTTCGAGCAGCAGGCGGAAGCGCTGCACGCCGCCATCGCGCCCGGCCAGGAACGCGGCCAGGTCCTGGGTCAAGCGGCGCAGCGGGAACAGCAGCGCTTGGTTGGATTCGGTCACATAGCCCAGTTCGACGCGCGCATCGAAGCGGTCCGGCGGCAGGTAGTACTGCAGCGGCAGCGGCGCCTGCCCGCGCAACGCGTCCAGGTGCTGCAGCAGGGCCGGCGGATAGCGCCGTGCCAGCGCGGTGCGCGGCAGGGCGAATAGCTGCTGCAGGCGGCGCAGGCCCATCCGCGCGAAGCCGTCGGCCAGGGCCGGCGACAGCCCGGCGCGCGCGATCGGCAACTGCCCCAGCGCGCGCTGCAGCGCGGCGTTATCGAGCAGGGCGATGCCGTCGTGCGCATTGACCAGCGCCCGCGCGGCCAGCGGATGCGGTGCCACCACGATGCGGTGGCGGAAGCCCAGCGCGGTCAGTTCCTCGCGCAGCCGTGCCTCGAAGCGTGGCCAGGGACCGAACAGGCCGAGGCTGGCTTCGATCTCGAGCAACAGCGCGCCGGGGTAGTCGGTGCTGACCAGCGAACTGAAGCGGTAGGCCCAGGCGGCCAGGAACTGCTGGCTGCGGCGGCTTTCTTCGGCATCGTGCAAGGCGGTGGCGAAGCGGTCGCACAGCGCCTGCGCGGTGACCAGCGATTGCCCGGGGCGCAGGCCGCGGGCGCGCGCGGCGGCGTTGACCGCCTTCAGCGTGCGCCGCTGCGGCGGGCCGTCGAGCAGCGCCAGCGGTTCGTCCGGCGACGGCCAGCGGCGCAGGACGGTGTCCAGCGCCAGTTGCGGCAACAGGATGCAGGCCCAGCGCATGCCCGCGGCCTCACCCGCTCGCCAGGGCGGACAGGGCGAGCGGGTGTGCCGGCGGCAGCCCGCCGCGGCACTTGAGCACGCGCAGTTGTGCCGGCGCGGCGTCGATGGCGATGCGCAGCGCGGCCGGCGACGGATTGGCGGCGGCCTTCAGCGGCCGGTAGGCGAAGCCCAGGGTGCGCCCGGTCTCGGCCGCCACCTGCAGCCGGCGCAGGGTCTTGTCGCCGGCCAGCCCGGGCCAGCACAGCACCGCCGCGCAACTGCCCGAACGCAGGCATTGTTCGGCGGCCCAGGCCGCGTCGGCACCGGCGCGGACGATCTGCAACTGCGCCAGCGCCACGCCGGCCTGCGCCCAGGCGGCGGGGTAGGGCAGGTAGGGCGGATCGACCAGCACGATGCGGCCGCCGCCCTGCGACAGCCGCGCCAGCGTCGGCCACAGCAGTTGCAACTCGCCGATGCCGTCGGCGGCGTGCAACAGCTCGGTTAGCGCCATCTCCGGCCAGCCGCGCGCGGGCAGCACCGCGTCCAGCGCGGCGTGCCCGGTGGGCTGCGCGCTGGGCGGCAGCGCCGTCGGCTGGCCGCGCCAGACCCGGCGCTCGGCCAGCAGGCGGTCGAGGGCGACGACGGCGGCCATCAGCCGGGCCGGATCAGGCCGCAGTAATGCCCTTCGATGGCGAAGTCCTGCCCGCGGCCGACCACGATCGGCGCATAGGCGGGATTGCGCGGCAGCAAGGCGATGCCGTCGCCATCGGCGCGGTAGCGCTTGATGGTGAGTTCGCCGTCCAGCCGCGCCACCACGATCTGGCCGTTGCGCGCGTCGGCGGCGCGTCGCACCCCGACCAGGTCGCCGTCGAGGATGCCGTCGTCGATCATCGAGTCGCCCTGCACCCGCAGCAGGTAGTCCGGGCGCAGCGCGAACACCGCACGGTCCAGCCGCAACTGCTGGTCCAGGCCGATGTCGGCGCCGATCGGCGCGCCGGCGGCGACCCGGCCCAGCACCGGCAGTTGCAGCAGTTCGCTACGGTGGCCGGCCTGCGCCGGGCGCAGGCTGCGCGCCTGCTGCGGCACCTGCGCCAGCAGCCCGGCCTCGACCAGCGCCTGCACGTGCTTGCGCGCGGCATTGCGCGAGGCGAAGCCGAAACGTTCGGCGATCTCGGCCAGGCTCGGCGGCCGCCCCTCCTGCTCGATGCAGGCATGGACGTAGGCGAGGATGGCGGCGCGCTGCGGGGACAGGGTGGTCATGGTGTACATTTGTACACCGAGGGCGCGGCCTTGGCGAGATGGGGCGCTGAATGCGTTCGGACGCCGCGCCCAGTCAGCCTGGTGCGTCCAAGCGAGGCATCGGAAGTGGGGCGACTGCGCTTAGCTGCCGATTCCGGCCGAGGTCTTGGCCTTCGCGATTGGTGCTTTGCCGATGGGTTTGCCTGATTGCGCGGCGACCAGGTCGATCTGGATCCGGTAGCCAAGCGCGGTGGCGGCGCGGCTCAGCGTGTCCAGGGTGAGGCTGGTGTCGGTGGCGTCCAGCACGCGGTCCAGTTGCGAGCGGCTGGTGTTCATGCGCCTGGCCAGCGCGCTCTTGGTGAGCTTGGCGGACTTCATCGCTTCGGCGACCTGCCAGGCGATCACGCGCTTGGCGGCGAGCGCGGTGGTGTCTTCGAGGATGCCTTCCTCGGCCAGGAAGCTGTCCAAGCTGGATCCGATATGGAGATTGCGGCTCATCGCATCACCTCGTCTCTGCGGCGTTTGGCGGTGGCGAGATCGGCGCTCGGGGTCTTGCCCGATTTCTTGACGATGCCATGCAGCAGCACCATGTCCGATCCAACGGTGGTGAAAAAATCCGCGCAATGCCTTCGGGAATCGCACTGCGCACTTCCCACAGGTGCTGGTCCAGCTTGCGCACCAAAGGCATGCCGAGCGGCCATCCCAACTGCACTGTCTTGATGTCGCCGCCGATGGCGCGCCTGGCATCGGCGGACACGTCTTCCCTGAGCCAAACCCGCACCGGCTCGACGCCCGATGCGGCACGGTAGAGCGCACGTCCAGTGTGGTCTCCATGGCGGCATGGTGTACCAATTTTGGTGCATTCGCAAGCGCGCTCGCCGTCTTCTCAGCCGCGCGCGGCGCCATCCTCCGGCATCGCCCCGGCGTAGCGGGCGCGTGGCCGGATCAGCTTGCCCAGGGCCTGCTGCTCCAGGGCGTGGGCCAGCCAGCCGGCCTGGCGGGCGGCGGCGAACAGCACCAGGGCGTGCGCGGCCGGCAGGTCGTGGACGAAGCAGAGCGCGGCCAGCAGGCAGTCGATGTTCGGGCGCTGGCCGCTGCAGTCCTGGGCGGCGGCGATCACCGCGTCCACGTGCTGCATGCGCGCGCTGCCGCCGCTGCATTCGCGCAGCAGGCGCAGCACTTCGGCCGCGCGCGGATCGCCGTCCGGGTACAGGGCGTGGTGGAAGCCGGGCAGGTCGTCGCCGCGCTGCCAGCGTTCGGCGATCAGGGCGGCGGCGCTGGGCGCGTCCTGGGCGTCGCGCAGCAGGGCGTGGGCGCGCGCGGTGGCGCCGCCGTGGCGCGGGCCGGACAGCGCGGCCAGGCCGGCGCTGACGGTGGCGTGCAGCGGCGCGCCGGTGGAGGCGACCACGCGCGCGGCGAAGGCGGAGACGTTGAGTTCGTGGTCGGCGCACAGCAGCATCGCGGCGCGCACCAGTTCGGCGAAGTCGGCGTCGCCGGGACGCCAATGGTCGGCGATCAGGCGATGCAGCGGGCGCGCGTCCGGCGCGGTGCCGACCAGCAGCGCGGCGTTCTGCCGCAGCAGGGTGGCGGCGATTTCGCGGCGCACGCCGGGGGCGGCGTTGAGCGACTGGCGCAGCTCCAAGGCCAGCAGCGGGATGCAGGCCATGGCGCGTTCCAGTGGCGGGAGCGCGGCATGCCCGGCCAGCGGCGCCAGCACCGCCGGCCACGGCGCGACGGGGGCGCTGGCGAACGGGTCTTCGCCGTCGGGGCAGTCCCACAGCAGTCGCGCGACGTCCTCCAGGCTGGCGCCGGCACGCACCATGGCCACCGCTGAACGCCCGCGGTAGTAGGGGCCGTCTGGGCGGATCAGCGAGATCCGCGTCTCCAGCACCGGCAGGCCGCGGTCCAGGCTCTGCGCGGCGCCACGCGCGGCGCCGCGACCGGCGCGCTTGCGCTGCGCCAGCCGCTCCACTTCGGCGCGCAGGTAGGCGCGGCTGCGGTGGTCGGCGCCGGCGCGCGAACTCAGCAGGCCGCGGCTGACGTAGGCGTACAGCGTGGCGCTGCTGATGCCGAGCAAGGCGCAGGCCTGGGCGGCGGAGATCAGGTTGCGGTCGGTGGCGTCGGACATGAAGGGACGATAGGTTGATTCATTGAATCAAGATTGATCCGTGCCAGCGAGAGTGCCAGATTGGCGCCCATCGCGGAACGCCCGGCGGGGCGCGCCGCCTCTTCGTCAGGAGCCGCCCATGTCCCTCGTTTCCCCCGGCGCCGGTTTCCGCGCCGCCCTGGCCGCCGAAGCGCCGTTGCAGGTGATCGGTGCGATCAACGCCAACCATGCCCTGCTGGCGCAGCGTGCCGGCTACAAGGCGATCTACCTGTCCGGCGGCGGCGTCGCCGCCGGCTCGCTGGGCCTGCCGGACCTGGGCATCAACACCCTGGACGACGTGCTGATCGACGTGCGCCGCATCACCGACGTGTGCCCGCTGCCGCTGCTGGTGGATATCGACACCGGCTTTGGGCCGAGCGCGTTCAATATCGAGCGCACCATCAAGGCGCTGATCAAGGCCGGCGCGGCCGCCTGCCACATCGAGGACCAAGTCGGCGCCAAGCGCTGCGGCCATCGCCCGGGCAAGGAGATCGTCAGCCAGGGCGAGATGGTGGACCGGGTCAAGGCCGCGGCCGACGCCAAGACCGATCCGGACTTCTTCCTGATCGCGCGCACCGACGCGATCCAGGCCGAGGGCGTGGACGCGGCGATCGAACGCGCCATCGCCTGCGTGGAGGCCGGCGCCGACGGCATCTTCGCCGAGGCCGCCTACGACCTGGACACCTACCGCCGTTTCGTCGACGCAGTGAAGGTGCCGGTGCTGGCCAACATCACCGAGTTCGGCAAGACCCCGCTGTTCACCCGCGACGAACTGGCCTCGGCCGGCGTGGCGATCCAGTTGTTCCCGCTGTCGGCGTTCCGCGCCGCCAACAAGGCCGCCGAGGACGTGTACACCGCGATCCGCCGCGACGGTCACCAGCAGGCGGTGCTCGAGCGCATGCAGACCCGCGAGGAGCTGTACGAGCGCATCGGTTACCACGCCTTCGAGCAGCGCCTGGATGCGCTGTTTGCCGGCAAGGGCGCATGATCGGCGGCGATTTTCCTGCCCGAGTCCGTCCATGAATACCCAAGCCAGCGCTGCATCGTTCCTGCGCAGCCGCATCGATCGCCGCCAGACCGCGCGGCATCTGTTGCAGACCGAACTGGACAAGCTGTCCGAGGCCGAGCGCGAGGTGGTGGAGCGCTTCATCGCCAAGCGCCATGTGGCCCGCGACATCGTCAAGCAGGCCGACAGCGATCGCTCGCTGGGCGAGCGCATCGCCGACCGCGTCGCCGCGATCGGCGGCAGCTGGAGTTTCATCATCGGCTTCGGCCTAGTGCTGCTGGGCTGGATCGCGCTCAACAGCCTGCTGCTGGCGCACGCCTTCGATCCGTATCCCTACATCCTGCTCAACCTGTGCCTGTCGTGCCTGGCCGCGATCCAGGCGCCGGTGATCATGATGAGCCAGAACCGCCAGGCGGCGGTGGACCGCCTGCACGCGCAGAACGACTACGAAGTGAACATCAAGGCCGAACTGGAAATCCTGCAGGTGCACGAGAAGCTCAACCAGCTGCGCGAGCAGGACTGGGCGACGCTGGTGGAACTGCAGAACCGCCAGATCCTCATGCTGCAGCAACTGCTCGAGCGCGCCGGGATCTCGCCGCCGCCGCAGGCGTCCTGATCCACTGCACCCATCCGACCGCAACACCCGGGAGATTCGCCATGAACGACAGCACCGCTCCGCAGACCGCCCCCGGCTTCAAGCCGAAGAAATCGGTGGCCCTGTCCGGCACCGCCGCCGGCAACACCGCGCTGTGCACGGTGGGCCGCAGCGGCAACGACCTGCACTACCGCGGCTACGACATCCTGGACCTGGCGCGCAGCAGCCAGTTCGAGGAGATCGCCTACCTGCTGGTGCACGGCAAGCTGCCCAGCAACAGCGAGCTGCGCGGCTACAAGGCCAAGCTGCGCTCGCTGCGCGGCATCCCGGCCGCGGTCAAGGCCGCGCTGGAGCAGTTGCCGCCGTCGGCGCATCCGATGGACGTGATGCGCACCGGCGTGTCGGTGCTGGGCTGCGTGCAGCCGGAGAAGGACGACCACAACCATCCCGGCGCGCGCGACATCGCCGACAAGCTGATGGCCAGCCTCGGCTCGATGCTGCTGTACTGGTACCACTACAGCCACAACGGCCGGCGCATCGAGGTGGAGACCGACGACGATTCGATCGGCGGACACTTCCTGCGCCTGCTGCACGGCTTCAAGCCGCACGAGGAATGGGTGCAGGCGATGCACACCAGCCTGATCCTGTACGCCGAGCACGAGTTCAACGCCTCCACCTTCGCCTGCCGGGTCATCGCCGGCACCGGCAGCGACATGTACAGCGCCATCGCCGGCGGCATCGGCGCGCTGCGCGGGCCCAAGCATGGCGGTGCCAACGAGGTGGCTTTCGAGGTGCAGAAGCGCTACGACACGCCGGACGAAGCCGAGGCCGACATCCGCGCGCGGGTCGAGCGCAAGGAAGTCATCATCGGCTTCGGCCACCCGGTGTATACGGTGTCGGACCCGCGCAACCAAGTCATCAAGGACGTGGCGCGCGAACTGTCCGAGGCGCAGGGCAGCCGCAAGATGTACGACATCGCCGAGCGCCTGGAGACGGTGATGTGGGACATCAAGAAGATGTTCCCGAACCTGGATTGGTTCAGCGCGGTCAGCTACCACATGATGGGCGTGCCGACGGCGATGTTCACCCCGCTGTTCGTCATTGCCCGCACCGCCGGCTGGAGCGCGCACATCATCGAGCAGCGCGTCGACGGCAAGATCATCCGCCCCAGCGCGAACTACGTGGGGCCGGAGGATCAGGCGTTCGTGCCGATCGATCAACGCAAGTGATGCTGCTAAAAATCGTCTACCCCGAGTGACACTCCCCTCTCCCGCCGGGAGAGGGGGCGGGGGTGAGGGTACGGGCGCCAGGGACGTCTGCGATGGAAGTCCTTTCTTCGAGACACCTTCCTGGCCGCCCGTACCCTCATCCGCCCTCATGAGGAGTCGGATTTCACTAGGCTTCGCTCGTACCCTCATCCGCCCCTTCGGGGCACCTTCCCCCCAAAAGGGGGCCAAGGTCCCGGTGGGAGAAGGGATCTGTCTTCGCTTTTTTCTACTGTAGCCAGCCATGAACAGCCACTACCGCCTTCCCTTGCCCGGCACCGCGCTGGACTACTTCGACGCGCAGGCCGCGGTCGACGCGATCAGTCCAGGCGCCTATGCCGGCCTGCCTTACGTCTCGCGCGTGTTCGCCGAAAACCTGGTGCGCCGCTGCGATCCGGACCTGCTGCACGAGGCCTTGCTGCAGCTGGTCGAGCGTCGCCGCGACCTGGATTTTCCGTGGTTTCCGGCGCGGGTGGTGTGCCACGACATTCTCGGCCAGACCGCGCTGGTGGACCTGGCCGGGCTGCGCGATGCCATCGCCGAGCAGGGCGGCGACCCGGCCAAGGTCAATCCGGTGGTGCCGGTACAGTTGATCGTCGACCACTCACTGGCGGTGGAATGCGGCGGCGACGATCCGCAGGCCTTCGCCAAGAACCGCGCGATCGAGGATCGCCGCAACGAGGACCGCTTCCACTTCATCGACTGGAGCAAGCGCGCGTTCCGCAACGTGGACGTGATCCCGCCGGGCAACGGCATCATGCACCAGATCAATCTGGAGAAGATGTCGCCGGTGATCTACGTGCACGACGGCGTCGCCTTCCCCGATACCTGCGTGGGCACCGACAGCCATACCCCGCACGTGGACGCGCTGGGCGTGATCGCGATCGGTGTCGGCGGGCTGGAGGCGGAGAGCGTGATGCTCGGCCGCGCCTCGTGGATGCGCCTGCCGGACATCGTCGGCGTGGAGCTGAGCGGCCGGCCGCAGCCCGGCATCACCGCCACCGACGTGGTGCTGGCGCTGACCGAATTCCTGCGCCAGGAGCGCGTGGTCGGCGCGTACCTGGAATTCTTCGGCGAAGGCGCCGCCGCGCTGACCATTGGCGACCGCGCCACCATCTCCAACATGTGCCCGGAATACGGCGCCACCGCGGCGATGTTCTACATCGACCAGCAGACCCTGGACTACCTGCGCCTGACCGGGCGCGAGGAAGCGCAGGTGGCGCTGGTGGAGCAGTACGCGCGCACCACCGGGCTGTGGGCCGATGCGCTGGCCACCGCGCAGTACGAGCGCGTGCTGCGCTTCGACCTGTCGCAGGTGGTGCGCAACATGGCCGGCCCCAGCAACCCGCACAAGCGCGTGGCGACCACCGAGCTGGCCGCGCGCGGCATCGCCGACGCCGCCAAGCTCGCCGCCGGCCAGGCCGAGCAGGCGCAGGGGTGCATGCCCGACGGTGCGGTGATCATCGCCGCCATCACCAGTTGCACGAACACCTCCAACCCGCGCAACGTCATCGCCGCCGGCCTGCTGGCGCGCAATGCGCGCGCGCGCGGCCTGGCCCGCAAACCATGGGTGAAGACCTCGCTGGCGCCCGGATCCAAGGCGGTGCAGCTGTACCTGGAGGAAGCCGGCCTGCTGCCGGACCTGGAGGCGCTGGGCTTCGGCATCGTCGCCTTCGCCTGCACCACCTGCAACGGCATGAGCGGCGCGCTGGATCCGCGCATCCAGCAGGAGATCGTGGCGCGCGACCTGTACGCCACCGCGGTGCTGTCGGGCAACCGCAATTTCGACGGGCGCATCCATCCCTACGCCAAGCAGGCGTTCCTGGCCTCGCCGCCGCTGGTGATCGCCTACGCCATCGCCGGCACGGTGCGCTTCGATATCGAGAAGGACGTGCTGGGCACCGACGCCGACGGACGCGAGGTGCGGCTGAAGGACATCTGGCCCAGCGACGCCGAGATCGATGCGGCAGTGCGCGCCGCGGTGAAGCCGGAACAGTTCCGCCGCGTCTATGCGCCGATGTTCAACGTGCGCGTGGAGCAGGGCGCACCGGTAGCGCCGCTGTACGACTGGCGCCCGCGCAGCACCTACATCCGCCGCCCGCCGTACTGGGAAGGCGCGCTGGCCGGCGAACGCACGCTACGCGGCATGCGCGCGCTGGCGGTGCTCGGCGACAACATCACCACCGACCACTTGTCGCCGTCCAACGCGATCCTGGCCGACAGCGCCGCCGGCGAATACCTGGCGCACATGGGCGTGCCGGAGGAAGACTTCAATTCCTATGCCACGCACCGCGGCGACCACCTCACCGCGCAGCGCGCCACCTTCGCCAACCCCAAGCTCATCAACGAGATGGCGGTGGTCGACGGCAAGGTGCAGCAGGGCTCGCTGACCCGGCTGGAACCGGACGGGCAGGTGCTGCGCATGTGGGAGGCGATCGAGACCTACATGGCGCGCAAGCAGCCGCTGATCGTGATCGCCGGTGCCGACTACGGCCAGGGTTCCTCGCGCGATTGGGCGGCCAAGGGCGTGCGCCTGGCCGGGGTCGAGGCGATCGTCGCCGAGGGCTTCGAGCGCATCCATCGCACCAACCTGATCGGGATGGGCGTGCTGCCGCTGCAGTTCCTGCCGGGCACCACACGCACGACCCTGGGCATCGACGGCAGCGAGACCTTCGACGTGGTCGGCGCGCGCACCCCGGGCGCCACGCTGACCCTGCGCGTCGTGCGCAAGGACGGCGCCGCGGTGGAGGTGCCGGTGCTGTGCCGGCTGGACAGCAACGAGGAGGTGTCCATCTACGAAGCCGGCGGCGTGTTGCAGCGCTTCGCCCAGGACTTCCTCGAGGACGCCCGCAGCGCCTGAGCCGGCTGCCGCTGTCATCGGGCGCGTGCCATGCTGGCCGCGCCCGCCACCGCCGAGGAAACCGCCATGAGCACATCCGCCACCACCACCGGGACCGTCCAGTTGCATCGCGTGCTGCGCGCGCCGGCCGAGCGCGTCTACCGCGCCTTCCTGGAACCGGCGGCGCTGGCCAAATGGCTGCCGCCGCATGGCTTCGTCGCCACCGTGCATGCGCTGGACGCGCGGGTGGGCGGCAGCTTCCGGATGAGTTTCACCAACCTCGGCACCGGCACCAGCAGTGCCTTCGGCGGTACCTACCTGGAACTGGTGCCCGGCCAGCTGATCCGCCACACCGACCGCTTCGACAACCCGGACCTGCCCGGCGAGATGATCGTGACCGTGCGGCTGCGGCCGGTGGCCTGCGGCACCGCGCTGGAGATCGTGCAGGAGGGCATCCCGCCGCAGATCCCGGTGGAGTTCTGCCATCTCGGCTGGCAGGAGTCGCTGACCTTGCTGACGCAACTGGTCGAGCCCGAGATTCCCGATTCGCCCTGATCCGCCGTCTCTTCTTTTCGCACGTACCTGGAACCGCCATGACCCACGTTCCGCAACGCCGCATCCCCGCCACCTACATGCGCGGTGGCACCTCCAAGGGCATGTTCTTCCGCCTGCAGGACCTGCCCGCGGCGGCGCAGACGCCGGGCCCGGCGCGCGATGCGCTGCTGCAGCGGGTGATCGGCAGCCCCGATCCCTACGCCAAGCAGATCGACGGCATGGGCGGGGCCACCTCCAGCACCAGCAAGACCGTGATCGTGGCGCCGAGCACGCGTCCCGACCACGACGTGGACTACCTGTTCGGCCAGGTGGCGATCGAGCGTGCGTTCGTGGACTGGAGCGGCAACTGCGGCAATCTGTCGGCGGCGGTGGGGCCGTTCGCGATCGCCGCCGGGCTGGTCGATGCGGCGCGGATTCCGCGCGACGGTGTCGCCACGGTGCGGATCTGGCAGGCCAACATCAGCAAGACCATCGTCGCGCAGGTGCCGATGACGGGCGGCGCGGTGCAGGAGACCGGCGATTTCGAGCTGGACGGGGTGACCTTCCCGGCGGCGGAGATCGCGCTGGAATTCCTCGACCCGGCCGCCGACGAGGACGGCGCCGGCGGCGCCATGTTCCCCACCGGCAATCTGGTCGACACGCTGGAGGTGCCGGGCGTCGGCACGTTCCAGGCGACCCTGATCAACGCCGGCATCCCTACCATCTTCCTCGAGGCGCAGGCGCTGGGGTACCAGGGCACCGAACTGCAGGACGCGATCAACGGCGATGCGCAGGCGCTGCAGCGCTTCGAGACGATCCGCGCGTACGGCGCGCTGCGGATGGGCCTGATCGCCACGCTGGACGATGCGGCGACGCGCCAGCACACGCCCAAGGTCGCCTTCGTCGCGCCGCCGGCCGACTACACCGCCTCCAGCGGCAAGCCGGTGGCGGCCGCCGACATCGACCTGCTGGTGCGGGCGATGTCGATGGGCAAGCTGCACCACGCGATGATGGGCACCGCGGCGGTGGCGATCGGTACCGCCGCGGCGATTCCCGGCACCCTGGTCAACCGCGCCGCCGGTGGCGGCGAGCGCACCGCGGTGCGCTTCGGCCACCCCTCGGGTACCTTGCGGGTCGGCGCCGAGGCGCGCCAGGTCGACGGCCAGTGGACCGTCACCAAGGCCTTGATGAGCCGCAGCGCGCGGGTGCTGATGGAAGGCTGGGTGCGGGTGCCGGCGACGTCGGCCGGTTGAGCCGGCAGGCCGTGCGAAGGCGCCAGCTCCGCACGGCGCAGTCAACGGCGGCGGGGCCGCTCAACTGCAGTCCGCGTTGAGCGACGGGTAGGCCGTGTTGAGCAGCCATTTGCCCGCCGTGCCTTTCGCGCCGGGGGAGTTGGCATACCAGAAGCAGACCTTGACCGGCTTGAACTTGCGCCAGTTGCTGCAGATGCCGTCCCCGTCCGCGGCGGTGCAGGCCCATCCCGCGGTGATGCCGACGCTGGCCGCATCGGCGATGTCTTTCGCGCCGCCACTGGTGCCGCAGTCGGCGTGCTTGCCGGTCGTGGCCGTGGCCCACTTGCTGAAGGCGCCCTGGAACGCGGCCCAGTTGGCGAACGCCGATTTTCCGAGCTGACTCTGCGCGCCGCTGGGCGGCAGCGGCGCCGTGGCGTTCTGCATGTGCAGGCCGACATGCCCGCCAATGCCGCCAGCGGCACGATTGGCGGTGTCCGACGCGGTGCTGGCCACGATGTTGTCGACCGCGGTGCAGGTCTTGGCCTGGGCGGAGCAGGCGAGCAGCGTCGCGCAGAGCGCGGCGACGAGGGATAGGGGGCGGGGTGTGAACATCGGGGTCTCTCCAAGACAGCGCGGATGCGCGTTCTTCAGACGCAGGAGCGATCGCTGTGTGAAGCGGCACGCAGCATGCGATGCCATTCCGTGCGGCCCGGTTGGGCTTGCGGCAGCAGCATGGCCGTCTGCGCTGCTGGCCTTTCGACTGCGGGCGCATGACGTGCGGTTTGGCATGGGCGTTTGCAGGAGCGGCGTGCCATGGGTGGAGCATCGTCTGGGCGTGTTGCTGCCACCGGTGCTGCAAAGCGGCCTGGAGCCTGAGGACTTCGCGCGTCGGGACTGAAGTCCCTCCCACAAGGGCATCTCGCGGTCCGATGCGCCGCGGCCGCTTCCATCGCCGCCGGCGACTGCGCGCGATACCTGCCATTGTGGGAGGGACTTCAGTCCCGACGCGACGAAAAGCGGCTGCCGCAATCCGAGGAGGAAGCCCGCCCGGGCCGGCAGCCGCTTTTGCCAATCCCGACTCCCCAATCCCGAATCCCGGCCTCCCCAGGTGACGCCGGCCGCCGCAGGATGTATATTTTGTGTTAATTATGCTGCGGCGCGGCAAGGACTCGGCGCGCTCCCGATTACGCCCACCCATCCCGGAGTTCCCATGTCTGCCAGTTGGTCGCTGCGCGCCAGTGCGCTTGCCGTTGCCGTCGTTTCCGCGCTTTCGTTCCCCGCCGCCGCCCAGCAGGCGGACAGCACCGACGGGGTCGCCCGTCTGGACACGATCAAGGTCACCGCCGAGCGCCGCGCCGAGGACTCCAAGGACGTGCCGGTGTCGGCCAGCGTGCTGCGCCCGGAGTACCTGGACGCCATCGCCACCAGCGGCTCGGACGTGCGCGTGCTGGCCGGCAAGGCGCCCAGCCTCAATGTCGAGTCGTCCAACGGCCGCGTGTTCCCGCGCTTCTACATCCGCGGCTACGGCAACACCGACTTCAACACCTACGCCTCGCAGCCGGTGTCGCTGATCTATGACGACGTGGTCGCCGAGAACGCGTTCCTGAAGGGCTTCCCGATCTTCGACCTGCAGAGCCTGGAAGTGCTGCGCGGTCCGCAGGGCACGCTGTTCGGCCGCAACACCCCCGCCGGCGTGGTCAAGTTCAACTCGGTCAAGCCGACCATCGGCGCCAACGACGGCTACGCCAGCCTGTCCTACGGCACCTACGGCACCATGACCATGGAAACCGGCCTGAGCGTGGCCATGGGCGACAAGTGGGCCGCGCGCCTGTCGGCGCTGGGCCAGCGCCGTGGCGACTGGGTCGACAACACCATCGACAACCGTTCGTTCGAAGGCTACATGGACTCGGCGGTGCGCCTGCAGGTGCTGTTCCAGCCGGGCGAGGACTTCAGCGCGCTGTTCAACGCGCACGCGCGCCACCTCGACGGCACCGCGCGGCTGTTCCGCGCCAACATCTTCCAGCCGGGCACCAACCAGCTGGTCGCCGGCTTCGATCCGGACAAAGTGTCCATCGATGGCAAGAACACCCAGGAACTGCAGACCTACGGCGGCAGCGCCAACCTGACCTGGGACCTGGGCGACATCGTGCTGCACTCGATCACCGGCTACGAGGGCATCGGCAAGTACTACAGCCGCGGCGACATCGACGGCGGCTACGGCGCGGTGTTCGCGCCGCCGTCCGGTCCCGGAGTGATCCCGTTCCCGGTGGAGACCGCTGGCGGCATCAAGAACCTGGACCAGTACTCGCAGGAGCTGCGCGCCGAGTCGCAGTACGCCGGGCCGCTGAACTGGCAGGCCGGTCTGTACTACTTCCACGATTCGGTGGAAGGCGAGAACTACACCTACAACACCCTGGCTGGCGGCACCCTGGCCAGCTACCAGCTGACCCGCCAGCGCAACACCTCGTGGGCGGCGTTCGGCTCGCTGAACTACGCGGCGACCGAGCGCCTGAACCTGCGCGCCGGCATCCGCTACACCTACGACAAGAAGATCTTCGACGTGCTCGCGCTGGACCGCGTGACCCTGCAGCAGCCCTCCAGCGGCAGCACCGACAACTCCAAGGTCACCGGCGACCTCAGCGCCACCTACACGATCAACGACAACGTCAACGTTTACGGGCGTGCCGCCCGCGGCTTCCGCGGCGCCAGCTTCGGCGTACCGTCGGCCACCGCGCCGCTGACCGTGGCCGCGCCGGAGACCGTGGATTCGTTCGAGGTCGGCATCAAGTCCGACCTGTTCGACAAGCGCGCGCGCCTGAGCTTCGACGTCTACGACTTCAAGGTGAAGAACCAGCAGCTGACCGCGGTCGGCGGCGCCTCCAACGACGTGCGCCTGCTCAACGCCAAGGCCTCCAAGGCGCGCGGTGCCGAGTTCGATTTCGAAGCGCTGTTGACCCAGAACCTGCGCATGACCCTGGGTGGCGCCTACAACTGGACCCGCATCGAGGACTCGACCCTGTCGGTGGGCGTGTGCCGCACCTGCACCGTGACCGATCCGATCAATGCCTCCGGTCGCGCGCTGATCGACGGCAACGTGCTGCCGCAGGCGGCCAAGTGGATGGGCAACGCGACCCTGCGTTACGGCATCCCGGTTGGCGACGACGCCGAGTTCTTCTTCTTCACCGACTGGTCCTACCGCAGCGAGATCAACTTCTTCCTGTACGACTCGCGCGAGTTCGTCGGCCAGCCGCTGCTCGAGGGCGGTGCCAAGATCGGCTACAACTGGGGCGCCGGCGCGTACGAGGTCTCGGTGTTCTGCCGCAACTGCACCAACCAGATCCGCGCCACCGGTGCGATCGACTTCAACAACCTCACCGGCTTCATCAACGATCCGCGCATCGTCGGCGCGCAGTTCCGCGCCAACTTCTGATCCGCGGCCTCGCCGTTGCACGACCGACCGCCGGCTATCATGCCGGCGGTTCTTTTTTGGGAGACGCGCATGCGCAATCTGATCCGATGGGCGGCGCTGGCGCTGCTGGCCACCGCGCCCGTCGCTGCCGCAGCGGCGGCGCGCCCGGCAGCTGTCGCGCCGCCGCAGGGCGCCGGCGTGTCCCCTTCGCCCGCACAGAGAGTGATCGTCTCCACCGACATCGGCGACGACATCGACGATGCGTTCGCGCTGGCGCTGCTGTTGCGCAGCCCGGAACTGCAGGTGCTGGGCATCGCTTCGGCGTGGGGCGACACCGGCCTGCGTGCGCAACTGCTGCAGCGGCTGCTGCAGCAGGCCGGCCGCGACGACATCCCGCTGGCGATCGGCCAGCGCACCACCAGCACCATCCCCTTCAGCCAGGCGCGCTGGGCGGCAAAGGGCCGGCTGCCCGCGGCGGCGCCGGACGCGGCGCAGTTCATCCTGGCGCAGGCGCGGCGTTACCCCGGCCAGGTCACCCTGCTGGTGCTCGGTCCGCTGACCGACGTGGCGCGCGCGCTGCAGCGCGACCCGGCCGGCTTCGCCCAGCTCAAGCAGGTGGTGCTGATGGGCGGTTCGGTGCGCGCGGGCTACGGCAAGTCGCGCTACCGTCCGCCCAATCCGCCGGCGGCCGAGTACAACATCGCCGCCGACATCGGCGCCGCGCAGCGCGTGTTCGCCGCCGGCGTGCCGATCGTGATGCTGCCGCTGGACGCCACCCAGGTGACCCTGGAGGAACCGGAGCGGGTGGCGCTGTTCGCCCACGGCGAGCCGCTGACCGACGCGTTGGCGCAGCTCTACTACCAGTGGCGCGACACCGACCAGCCCTGGGCCAGCGCCACCCCGACTCTGTTCGACGTGGTGCCGGTGGCGCAGTTGCTCGACCCGGGCCTGTGCCCCACCGTGCCGCTGCGCATCGTGGTCGACGACAAGGGCTATACCCGTGAGGCGCCGGCGGCGGACGCCCCAGGCGCTGCGGCCAATGCCCAGGTGTGCCTGGCGCTGGATAGGCCGCGACTGATCGCGCTGTACATGCGGCGGTTGCTGCGCTGAGGCCGGTGCGCCGACACGTGGCGGTGCAGGGGCGGCTCGCCATGAGGCCATCGCAGCGCCGCTGGGCGACGTGTTAGTCGCGACAAGCGGTGCCACTGGCTGATGCGTTGCGCTGCAGTCGGGACTGAAGTCCCTCCCACAAGAGGTCTCGTGCCGTCGGTGCTGTGTGCGTCGGCATGGCGCATCGGATTGCCCGCTGTGGAAGCAGCTTCATCGCGACAAGTGGAGCCACCGGCCGATCCGTTACTCTGCAGTCGGGACTGAAGTCCCTCCCACATGAGGTCTCGTGCCGTCGGTGCTGTGGGTGTCGGCATGGCGCATCGGATTGTCCGCTGTGGAAGCAGCTTCATCGCGACAAGTGGAGCCACCGGACGATCCGTTACTCTGCAGTCGGGACTGAAGTCCCTCCCACATGAGGCTTGCGCCGTGAGTGCTGTCGGCAGGGCCATCGGATTGGCTTTCTTGTGGGAGGGACTTCAGTCCCGACGCGTGAAGCTATCGGCGCATCCATTGCCGTCGCGTCGGGACGACGTCCCTCCCGCATGACCTCGAGGCGAGGGCGCACGGGTACTCATTCAGGGGGGAGGAGCGGCTTCAGCCGCGACGGGCTTTCCCGGGAATGCCTGTCGCGGCTGAAGCCGCTCCTACGGGGGGCTCCACAGCGATCGTCGGCATGGTTGCGGGGCGTGCTTCCGCACCGACGGCGGCCTGCCGCGCACACGCCGATGGATGGTGCATCTTCGTTCCTCCAGCCGTCGCGCCGGCGCTTTATACTCGCGCCACATTCACGGAGCGAACGCATGCACACGGATTCGAAGCGGCGCTGGGCGGGCCTGCGCGCGGGGTTGATGGGGACGTTTCTGCTGCTGGGCCTTGCGCTGGCGCTGGGTGGCTGCAAGCGCAACGAATCCGGGCAGTTGCCCGAGGCCAGCGGCGAGCCGGTGAAGGGGCAGAAGGAAGCGATGAAGGGCTTCGGCCTGGTCCGCGCCTATCCCGACCAGAAGGGCGACGGGCTGTCGCTGGCGCTGGAGTTCTCGCGGCCGCTGGTCGGCACCCAGGATTTCGACAAGCTGCTGCGCTTCGAGGAGAAGGTCGGTACCGACGAGAGCGCCTGGTCGCTGTCCGACGACGGCAAGACCCTGCGCTATCCCTACGTGGAGGCGGCCAAGGACTACACCGTGGTGATCTCGGCCGACCTGCTGGCCGCCGACGGCAGCCGCCTGGGCAAGCCGCTCAAGCAGAAGGTCTACACCGGCGAACTGACTCCGGCGGTCGGCTTCGCCTCGCAGGGCAGCGTGCTGCCGGCGCGCGAGAGCCGCGGCCTGCCCGTGGTCTCGCTCAACGTGCCGGAAGTGGACGTGGAGTTCATGCGGGTCAAGGACGGCGCGCTGCCGACGTTCTTCGCCCAGTACCAGCGCGGCGGCCGCCGCGGCACCTGGGAGCTGGACAGCGACTACGGCGAGCACACCCCGATCTCGCAGATGGCCGACTCGGTCTACGTCAACCGCTTCGTGCTCGGCGGCGACAAGAACGAGCGCGCGCTGACCTACCTGCCGATCCAGGAGATCAAGGAGCTGCAGGCGCCGGGCCTGTACTTCGCGGTGCTGCGCCGCCCAGGCAAGTTCGACAACGAATACGACACCGCCTTCTTCACCGTCAGCGACATCGGCCTGCACGCGCGCGCCTACAAGGACAAGCTGTTCGTCCACACCGCCTCGCTGCAGAGCGGCGAGCCGCTGAAGAAGGTGGAATTGCGCGTGCTCAGCGCCGACGGCGAGCTGTTCCTGAAGGGCCAGACCGACGACAACGGCAACGCGCTGCTGAACTACACGCTCGACGCCGGCCAGGTGCTGGTGGCGCGCAGCGGCACCGACCTGTCGATGCTGCCGTTCAACCAGCCGGCGCTGGACCTGAGCGAGTTCGCGGTGGCTGGGCGCGAGAACGCCTGGTTCGACGTGTTCGCCTGGTCCGGCCGCGACCTGTACCGCCCCGGCGAGACGGTGCGGGTGTCGGCGCTGCTGCGCGACAACGACGGCAAGCCGGTGCCGACCACCGGCAAGGGCGCGCAGCCGGTGTTCCTGCGGCTCAAGCAGCCCGACGGCAAGATCTTCCGCGAGACCCGGCTGCAGCCGGGTGAGCAGGGCTATTTCAGCTTCGAGCAGTTGATCCCCGCCGACGCCCCGACCGGGCGCTGGCAGGTGGAGTTCCGTACCGACCCGACCAGCAAGGAAGCGGTGCAGGGCATGACCCTGCGCATCGAGGAATTCCTGCCCGAGCGCATGAAGCTGGACCTGGACAGCGCGCAGAAGACGCTCAAGCCAGGCGAGCCGTTCAAGCTGCAGGCCACCGCTGCCTACCTGTACGGCGCGCCGGCCGCGGGCAACCGCTTCACCGCCAAGCTGGCGGTGGCGGTCGAGCAGCACCCGGTGGAGGCGCTGCCGGGCTACTTCTTCGGCGACCCGACCCTGCAGTTGCCGCGCGAAGCCAAGGACGTGGTCGATACCGAGTTCGGCGCCGACGGCAAGCTCAGCGAGGACCTGGCGCTGCCCGACGAGGCCAAGCCGACCAGCACCATCGCCGCGCTGGTCTCGGCCAGCGTGTACGAGACCGGCGGTCGCACCGTCACCCGCACGCTCAAGCGCGTGCTGTGGCCGGCGCCGACGCTGGTCGGCGTGCGCCCGCTGTTCGACGACAAGGACGGTGCCGACGCCAATGCCAACGCGCGCTTCGAACTGATGCGGGTGGACGCGCAGGGCAGGCCGCAGCCGGCCAAGGGCCTGAAGGTGACCCTGGTGCGCGAACTGCGCGACTACCACTGGGCGTTCACCGACAACCGCTGGGACTACGATTTCACCCGCCGCTTCGAGAACAAGCAGACGCTCACCGTCGATGCCGGCGCCAGCGCCGCCAAGTTCGATTTCCCGGTGGAATGGGGCGAGTACCGGGTGGACGTGTTCGATCCGGCGACCGGCCTGACCACGCGCTACCCGTTCCATGCCGGCTGGAGCTGGAACGACGAGAACCGCGGCCTCGATGCGCGCCCGGACAAGGTCAAGCTGGCGCTGGACAAGACCGGCTACAAGGCCGGCGACACGCTCAAGGTCACCCTGACCCCGCCGCACGCCGGCCCCGGCCTGCTGATGGTCGAGAGCGACCGCATGCTGTACGTGCAGGACATCGACGTGAAGCCGGGCAGCCGCTTCGAGATCCCGGTGACCAAGGACTGGGAACGCCACGACGTCTACGTCACCGCGCTGGTGTTCCGCGGCGGCTCGGCGCCGAGCAAGATCACCCCGGCGCGCGCGGTCGGCGTGGCCTACGTGCCGATGGACCGCAAGGCCCGGCGCGTGGCGGTGGGCCTGGTCGCGCCCAAGCAGATGCGCCCGGAGCAGCCGCTGCCGGTGACGGTGAGCGTGCCGGAACTGGCCGGCAAGCAGGCGCACGTGACCATCTCCGCGGTGGACGTGGGCATCCTCAACATCACCCGCTTCCCGGTGCCCGACGCCAACGCGCAGTTCTTCGCGCAGCGGCGCCTGGGCGTGGACGCCTACGACATCTACGGCCGGGTCATCGAGAGCTTCGAGGGCGGCACCGGCAAGCTGCGCTTCGGCGGTGACATGGCGCTTGCGGCGTTGCCGCAGGCCAAGCGCCCGACCGCGCGCGTGCAGACCGTGGACCTGTTCTCCGGCCCGGTGCAGCTCGACGCCAAGGGCAACGCCCGCGTGCAACTGCCGGTGCCGGACTTCAACGGCACCCTGCGCGTGTCGGCGCTGGTCTATTCGGACGAGCGTTACGGCAACCGCGACGTGGAGACGCTGGTGCGCGCGCCGATCGTGGCCGAGGCCAGCATGCCGCGGGTGATGGCGCCGGGCGACCGCAGCACCGTGACCCTGGACGTGCAGAACTTCACTGGCCAGCCGGGCGAGTTCAAGGTGCGGGTGGATGGCGAAGGCCCGCTGGCGATCGCCGACAACGCGCGCAGCGCCAAGCTGGGCAAGGACGGCAAGGCCACGCTGAGCTTCCCGCTGGTGGCGCAGGAGGGCTACACCGTGGCCAAGGTGCGGGTGCGGGTGGAGGGGAACGGCTATGCCGCCGACCGCCGCTACGACCTGCCGGTGCGTGCGGCGTGGCCGTCGGTGCTGCGCACGCAGACCCGCGTGCTCGACCAACTGGCGCCGGTGACCCTGGGCGCCAGCGATGCCGAGGGCCTGATGGCCGGCTCGGTCAACGCGCGCATGCTGGTCAGCGCATTGCCGCCGATCCCGTTCGCCAGTGCCCTGCAAGGCGCGCTGGAGTACCCCTACGGCTGCGCCGAGCAGACCACCAGCAAGGGCTACGCCGCATTGTTGCTCGACGACGCCACCGCACGCCTGCTCGGGGTCAAGGGCCTGGATGCGGCCACCCGCCGCGCGCGCATGGAAGGCGCGTTCGGGCGGCTGGCCTCGATGCAGGTCTCCAGCGGCCACTTCTCGATGTGGGGCGACGACGGCTACGTCAATCCGGGGCTGACCCCGTACATCGCCGAGTTCCTGCTCGACGCCAAGGACGCCGGTTTCGCGGTGCCCGACAACGTGCTGCAGAAGGCGTTGAACCGGCTCAGCGAGGACCTGCTGTCCGGTGGCAACAACTTCTACGGCCAGGACCGCCGCGAGAACCTGAAGTTCGCCAACCAGGCCTGGTCCGGCTACGTGCTGGCGCGGGTCAACCGTGCGCCGCTGGGCACGCTGCGCGCGCTGTACGACAACGATCGCGGCAAGGCACTGACCGGCCTGTCGCTGGTGCACCTGGGCGTGGCGCTGTCGCTGCAGGGCGACAAGAAGCGCGGCGAGGCGGCGATCGCCGCTGGGTTCGCCAAGGACAGCGCCGACCGGCCGCGGTACTTCGGCGACTACGGCAGCGTGGTCCGCGACGATGCGCTGATGATCGCGCTGCTGCACGAGCGTGGCCTGGCCAAGCCCGAGTACGACGCGCGGGTGATGGCGTTGGGCCGCGAACTGGACGCGCGCCGCCGTGGCGGCTGGCTGTGGCTGAGCACGCAGGAGCAGGTGGCGCTGGCGCGCATGGGCAAGGCCCTGCTCAACAGCCAGACCGCGCAGGTGTCCGGGCAGTTGAATGTTGGCGACAGCAGCGAAACGATCGCCCCGGCAAAGGCCTTCGGCCGCCAGTTCGACGAGGCCGAACTGGCGCGCGGCGTGCACTTCGTGCCGCAGGGCCAGCCGCCGCTGTACGCCAGCCTGGAAATCGCCGGCGTACCGCGTACGCCGCCGGCGGCGGACGACAGCACACTGAAGGTGGAGCGCAGCTTCTACGGCACCGACGGCAAGCCATGGACGCCGCAGCCGTTGAAGGAGGGCGAGGCGTTGATCGTGCGCGTCACCATCACCTCCGACACCAGCATGCCCGACGCGCTGCTGACCGACCTGCTGCCGGCCGGCCTGGAGATCGAGAACTTCAACCTGGGCGACGCCAAGCAGTGGGCCGACGTGGTGGTGGACGGCATCGAGATCAGCGACCGTTCCAACGCCGCCGACGTCAAGCACGAGGAGTTCCGCGACGACCGCTACGTGGCCGCGCTGAGCCTGTCGGCCGGCAGCAAGGCGCAGGTGTTCTACCTGGTGCGCGCGGTGACCCCGGGCACCTACACGGTGCCGCCGTCGCTGGTCGAGGACATGTACCGTCCCGACCTGCGCGGGGTGGGCCGCAGCAACCCCGGCACGATCAACGTCGTGCAGCCCTGATCGAAAACTCCCTCTCCCCACGGGAGAGGGGCGGGGGGTGAGGGTACGGCGGCCAGAAATGCACCAGAAACCGCCGCGCTCAACTCCCCTCTCCCCCGGGAGAGGGGCGAGGGCGAGGGTACGGCGGCCAGAAATGCACCAGAAGCCGCCGCGCTCAACTCCCCTCTCCCCCGGGAGAGGGGCGGGGGTGAGGGTACGACCGCCAGAAATGCACCAGAAACCGCCGCACCAAACTCCCCTCTCCCCCTGGGAGAAGGGCGGGTGGGGGGAGAGTACGGCGACCAGAGACCGTCGTACCCACCGCGCCGCACACGCTTCCCATGCTCCGCAGCACCCAAGACAGGACCCGCAGGGTCCTGTCGTCGTTTGGGCCAGCGCATAAGTCGCCGCTGCGTTGGCTCTCGAATGGGATTACGGCCGCCGCTATGGGAGGCCGGCTTACCATCGTAATCTCCCGCTGTCGATTAATGCACGTTTTTGCATGATTGTGCGTGTTCGTCTAAGCTGACCCGGCACTCGATCACCAGGGTCCCCGCATGCCGTCTGCCTCGCCTCCAGCTTCCGCGCCAGCCCCAACGCCCACCGTCTCCCGCGCCGTGGCCGCCACCCGCGGCATGTTCCTGCTGTCGGGCATGGCCATGGCGGCATGGGCGCCGATGGTCCCCTACGTCAAGGCGCGCTTCGCCCTGGACGACGCGCGGCTGGGCATGGTGCTGCTGGCCTTCGGCGCCGGCTCGGTGCTCGCGATGCCGCTGGGCGGGTTGCTCAGCCACCGCCTGGGCGCGCGCACCGTCATCGTCGCCAGCGCCCTTGCGCTGTGCCTGGCGCTGCCGGCATTGGCGCTTGCTCCCAGCGTGCCGCTGCTGGTGGTGGCGCTGCTGTACTTCAGTGCGGCGCTGGGCGCACTCGACGTGTCGATGAACGCGCATGCCGTGGAAGTGGAGCGGCGCCTGCAGAAGGCGGCGATGTCCGGCTTCCACGGCGTGTTCAGCGTCGGCGGGCTGATCGGTGCGGCCGGCATGAGCGCCTTGCTCGGCGCCGGCCTGCCGCTGCTGGCCGGCGCCGTCCTGGTCGCCGTGCTGCTGCTGGGTGTGCTGCTGTGGCAGCGCGGCGGCTTGCTGCGGCACGCGGCGTCGACCACCGAAGCGGTGCCGCTGCGGCTGCCGCAGGGACCGGTGCTGCTGCTGGGCGCGCTGTGCTTCGTCTGCCTGCTGGCCGAGGGCGCCATGCTCGACTGGAGCGCGGTATTGCTGCGCGAGCATCACGGCCTGGCGCCGAGCGTGGCGGGCCTGGGCTATGCCGCGTTCTCGGTGGCGATGGCGCTGGGCCGGCTCGGCGGCGACCGTCTGGTGGCGTGGCTGGGGCCGGTGCGCACCGTCGCCTTCGGCGCGGTGCTGGCCGCCGCAGGCCTGTTCCTGGCCAGCACCGGCACGGCGGCGGGCAGCGGCCTGCTCGGCTGCGTGCTGGTCGGCCTGGGCGCCTCCAATCTAGTGCCGGTGATGTTCGGCGCCGCCGGGCGCATGCCCGGCACTTCGCCCGCCCTGGCGCTGGCGACCTTGACCACGCTCGGGTATACCGGCCTGCTCGCCGGGCCGGCGCTGATCGGGTTCCTGGCCCACGCCATCGGTCTGCCGCTGGCGCTGGCGGCGGTGGCGGCGCTGCTGTTGCTGGTCGCCGCCGCTGCGCGCTTGGTGCGTCGTTGATCCTCACTTTCGTCTGCTGGAGCCTGTCATGCCGTCGTCCGATCCTCCCGCCGCACCCTCCCTGGACACCGTGGTGTTCGATCTCGGCGGCGTCCTGATCGACTGGAATCCACGCCATCTGTACCGCCGCCTGTTCGACGACGAAGCCACGATGGAAGCCTTCCTGCGCGAGGTGTGCAGCCCGCAGTGGAACGAGCGCCAGGACGCCGGGCGGCCGTGGCAGGAGGCGGTGGCCGAACTGAGCGCGCTGCATCCGGCGCACGCGCCGATGATCGCCGCCTACCACGCGCGCTGGCCGGAGATGCTGGGCGGTGCGCTGGATGCCACCGTGGCGGTGCTGGACGAACTGCGCGGGCAGGGGCTGCGGCTGTACGCCTTGACCAACTGGTCGCACGAGACCTTCCCGATCGCGCGCGAACGTTATCCGTTCCTGCAGTGGTTCGAGGGCGTGCTGGTGTCGGGCGAAGAACGCCTGGTCAAGCCGGATCCGGCGATCTTCGCGCTGCTGTGCGAACGCTATGCGATCGACCCGGTACGTGCGGTGTTTATCGACGACGCGCCGCGCAACGTGCACGCCGCGGCCGCCACTGGCATGCACGCGCTGCAGTTCCGCGACGCCGCCACGCTGCGCGAGGACCTGATCGCGCTTGGCGTGCTGCCGCCACGCGCCGACGCCGCGGCGCCATGAGCGGCGAGCGCGACACCCTGCCGCAGGAGCGGCAGCAGGCGATCCTGCAGCGCCTGCGCGAGCACGGTCGGGTGGTGGCCTCGGAACTGGCCGAGCGCTTCGCCGTGTCCGAGGATTCGATCCGCCGCGACCTGCGCGAACTCGCTGCGCAGGGCCTGTGCCGGCGCGTCTATGGCGGCGCGCTGCTGCCCACGCCGACCTTCGCGCCGCTGCCGCAGCGCCAGGCCGAGCATGCCGAGCGCAAGCGCGCACTGGCGCTGGCCGCAGTCGCGTTGGTCCAGCCTGGGCAGCGGCTGCTGATTGATGCCGGCTCCACCAACAGCGCCATCGCCGCAGCACTGCCGGCGGGCCTGGGGCTGAGCGTGGTGACCAATGCGCCGGACATCGCGCAGATCCTGCTGCGCCGCGAGGGCATCGAGATCCTGCTGATCGGCGGCCGCCTGGATCCGCGCAGCGGCGCGGCGGTGGGCGCCCAGGCGCTGCAGCAGCTGCGGCAGCTGCGCGCCGACCTGTGCTTCCCCGGCGCCTGCGCGATCGACCCCGAGCGCGGCCTGTGGGGCGTGGACGACGAGGAAAGCCTGTTCAAGCGGGCAATGGTCGAGGCCAGCGCCGAGACCGTGGCGGTGGTGACCAGCGACAAGCTCGGCACCCTGGCCGCGCATCGCGTGGTCGGCGTGGAGGCGATCGACCGGCTGGTGGTCGAGCACGACGCCCCGGCCGGCGTGTTCGCCGCGTTCGCCGCGCAGGCGGTGCAGGTGCACCGCGCCGCGCCGGCGGCCAAGGACTAAGGCGTCGCCGCCAAGCGGCCGCTGCATCCACCAGCGACGGCGGACGCGGCACGGATTCCATCCTCCCGCAGGTCCACGCCATTGCGTCGCGTCTGCCTGCTGCCTGCTGCTCGCCTGAGCATGAGTAAGACAGGGCAGGGCCGCCGTGTCTTCGCACTTTCCGGAGGCCGCCATCGCAGCGTCATATCCCTGGGATTAAATAACGAACTTTAAGTTACTTAATTCAGTCACCCAGGGGACATCGCCATGCAACCACTCACCCATCGGCGCCGCGCGCTGATCGTCTGCGCGCTCGCCGCCAGCTGCCAGGCCGCGCTGGCGCAGGACGCCGCCTCCACCACCGCGACGGTCGCCGCCGACGCCAGCGCCGTCGCGGCCGCCACTGCGCCGGCCGCCGGCGACACCACGCGAGACTCCACGCCCGACGACACCGCCAGCGGCGACGGCACCACCACGCTGTCCAGCGTGCAGGTCACCGGCGTGCGCAAGGCCAATGCCGCGGCGATCGAGAGCAAGCGCGCGGCCACCAACATCACCGACGTGGTCAGCTCCACCGACGTGCGCGCGCTGCCGGACACCACCATCGTCGAGGCGCTGCGCCGCATTCCGGGCCTGTCGGTGCTGCCGGCCACCGACAACGAGCACCCGCGCGACGAAGCCGCCACCCCGGTGCTGCGCGGCCTCGGCCCGTCCTACAACAACGTCACCATCGACGGCCTGACCGTGGCCTCGCCGGGCACGCCCAACGGTACGCTCGGCTCGATCACCCGCGGCGTTCGCCTGGACATCCTGCCGGCCTCGATGGTCAGCGAACTGCAGGTCATCAAGACCTTCACCCCCGACCTGGATCCGAACGCCACCGGCGGCGCCATCAATCTCAAGACCCGCAGCGCGTTCGAGAACGGCGGCAAGCCGTTCTTCACCGCCGAGGCCTCGCTGGGCCATGCCAACGACGTCGGCAAGCCGCGCGACCAGGACGACCCGGGCTACCGCCTGCTCGCCACCGGCAGCCGCACCTTCGGCAGCGAAGGCCAGTACGGCCTGACCCTGTCCGGCAACTACCAGACGCTGAGCAGCTACACCGAAACCCACATGACCACCGACACGGTGCACTACGGGTTCTACGACAGCACCGGCGCGCTGCAGAGCGGCACCAACCTGGGCAACGGCTGGGCCGTGCCGCAGCAGGACAAGTACTGGTACGTGATGGACAAGCGCGACCGCTACGGCCTCACCGGCAAGTTCGAGGCGCGGCTGAGCGAATCCTTGCAGGCCTACGCCACGGCCGGCTACTACTACTTCCGCGACAACATGGAGCGCAACGAGATCATCCTCGATCCGCGCAACCGCAACCGCGTCTACAACCAGACCGCCACCAGCGGCACGTACCCGGTCGGCGACGTGGAGGTGGGCTACTCCAACCAGATCACCACCACCCGCACCAAGCTCGCCCAGACCGGTTTCGAATGGCGCCCGGACGACCGGCAGGTGTTGTCGGCGCGCGGCTCCTGGTCCGATGCCACCTATGCCGAACCGATCAAGATGATCAAGTACGTCACCGGCGCGCAGCGGCCGGCGGCGGTGCCCACCGGGCAGACCGGCCCCGGCGTCACCGTGGTGCCGACGGCGGCCTATGGCTTCAACTACGACACCTCCGCGCTGAACCAGCGCTTCCCGATGTCGGCGCAGTCGTACTACAACTACGACAACTACAGCCTGCTGTACTGGCGCCCGGACTACCAGCGCAATGCGCGCGACAAGGTGCTCACCGGCCGCCTGGACTACGCCTTCAACCGCGGCGAGATGGACCGCGGTTTCGGCTTCGGCAGCGGCCTGAGCTACACCCGCGACGAACCCGGCTTCGATATCTACCGCGTGGAATACCAGCCCAACCGCAGCGCGCCGCCGCTGAAGATCGCCGACGTGCTGGCGCCATCCAATGCGCCGATGCGCTACCTGGGCCTGAACCTGATCGCGATCGATCCGGACAAGGCCAACCAGATCCTGGGCGCCACCCCACTGAGCGCGTTCAACCGCACCGACCAGAGCGCCTTCAGCAACCAGGACAACTTCAGCCACCGCGAGAACATCTTCGGCGCCTACGGCCTGCTCGGCTACCGCACCGACGCATTCGACGTGGAAGCCGGCCTGCACTACGACCACACCGACCAGGCCACGGTCGGCCGCCAGCGGCAACTGGACGCGGCCAGCGGCAACTACGTCTACGTCGATGCGCCCACCGATTCGCGCTACGCCAAGGTGCTGCCCTCGGCGGTGATGACCTACCACGTCAACGACCGCCTCGACCTGCGCGCCGGCGCCAGCCGCACGCTCGGCCGCCCGCCCTACGACGCCTATGCCGCGCGCACCTCGATCGGCTTCGTCAACAGCAGCGACATGGGCAATCCCAACGCGCAGGGCGTGACCGTCACCATCGGCAATCCCGACATCAAGCCGCGCGTGTCCACCAACCTGGACCTGTCGCTGGAATGGCGCCTGCCCGACGACTTCGACGGCATGCTCGCCGCGGCGCTGTTCGACAAGCGCATCCAGGACGAGATCTTCACCCTCTCGCGCACCGACCAGTTCAGCTTCAACGGCACCACCTATTCCAACGTGCTGATCAGCACCCCGGCCAACGCCGCCAAGGCGCACGTGCGCGGCCTGGAGCTGAGCGCGGTGTTCAACACCTTGTTCCCAGGCGTGCCGGCGCTGTCCGGCCTGGGCGGCAGCGCCAACCTGGCCCTGCTCGATGGCGGCATGGACGTGCCGTTCACCAGCGGCAGCGCACCCAACGTGGTGCAGAGCCAGCGCACCGTCGATCGCCTGGTCGGGCAGCCGGACTACACCGCCAACGCCTCGCTGTTCTACACCATCGGCGGCGTGGAACTGCGCGCGGCCTACAACCGCCAGGGCAAGGCGCTGCGCGCCATCGTCAGCAACATCGCCTGGCAGGACCTGTACTGGGCGCCGCGCTCGCAGCTGGACCTGTCGGCGACCTGGGCGGTGAGCAAGCAGCTCAGCGTGGTCGGCCAGATCAGCAATGTCACCCACAGCCGCCTCACCAGCCTGACCGGCCCCGGCGAGAACCTGCTGAAGGACAGTTATTCGATGCCGACCACCTACTGGCTCGGCCTGCGCTTCACCCCGTCGCTGTGACCGTTGCCGGAGACCATCCATGAACCTGCTTTTCTCGCGCGGCGCGGTCATTGCCGCGCTGCTGACCGCGACGGCCCCGGCCGTCGCCGCCATCGCCCCGATCCAGGCGCGCCTGGCCGCACCCGACGGCGGCATCTTCGTCGTCGCCCACCGCGGCTGCCACAACCCCGCGCCCGCGCACGGCTTCCCCGGGCATGCGCCGGAAAACTCGCTGCTGGGCCTGGAGCGCTGCGTGGCGCTGGGGGTGGACATGCTGGAAACCGACATCCGTCGCGCCGGCGACGGCACGCTGGTGATGTTCCATGACGCCACCGTCGACCGCACCACCGACGGCACCGGCAAGGTCGCCGAACTGACCTGGCCGCAACTGGCGCGGCTGCGCCTGCGCGACGACGAGGGCGGCCCCGACGCGGCGCTCACCGACCAGCATCCAGTGACCCTGGCGCAGATGTTGGCCTCGGCCAAGGGCCGGATCATGCTCAACCTCGACGTCAAGGCACCCATCTACGCCGAGGTGGTCGACGCGGTGCGTCGCGCCGGCATGGAGCGGCAGGTAGTGGTCAAGACCGAGGTCGGCGTCGCCAGCCAGGACCTGGCGTCGATGCCGCCGTTCGACCGGATCAACTTCACCCCGGTGCTGCTGAACCCGCCGGGCACCGACGACCTGGTGCAGACCGTGCGCACCCAGACCGGCGGCAAGGTGCGGCCGGTGGCGATCGAATTGCCGCGGATGCGCCTGGCCCAGTTGCCGGCGGTGGCGGCCCTGGCCAAGCAGCGGCACGTGCGGCTGCTGGTCAATACGCTGTGGGAGGGCTTCGTCGCCGACGTCGGCGGCGATGCCGATGCAGTGCGCGATCCGGACGCGGTGTGGGGGCGGCTCTACCGCGCCGGCATCGGCGCCTTCCAGACCGACGAACCGGAAGCGCTGCTGCGCTATCGCGCGTCGCTGGAAAAGCGCTGACCCGCGCCTGGTCGCGCCACTGTCCGTAACTGGTGCTGTCGCGGCAGATCTTGGAGGCGCGCACGGATGCGCCCGGCAGCGTGGCGACGCTGCGCCTGCCGCGGGCGTAGGGTGGGGTGGGGACGTTCGGCGGGATCTAGCCCGTGCACCACGTGTTGGCATTGAGCGTCTCCGGAAGGCTCAATGCTGTTGTAGGAGCGGCTTCAGCCGCGACGGGCGCTATCGGGAACGCCCGTCGCGGCTGAAGCCGCTCCTACAAAACAACAGCGCGTCAATCGCGTCGCGGCAACCGCGAATGTTCGCCGATGCCTCGAAGCCAGCCCCGCGCATCGCCGGTGCCGCCAAACGCGCCGGCCTGGTCCCATTCGCCGCGTCGCCACGGCAACAGGCAAAATGGCCGCTTCCATCGGGAGCACGCATGCCACTGGACGACACCGCCGCCTCGCACGCCGCGCGGCGCCCCCGGCGCTGGACGCGCCTGCTGCCGTGGCTGCGCTGGGGTACGGTGGCGCTGCTGTCGACCTTGCTGTTGCTGGACCTGGCGTTCCCGCTGCCGCTGCCGAAGTCGCGCGACACCTCGACCCTGGTGGTGGCCGCCGACGGCAGTCCGCTGCGCGCCTTCGCCGACGGCAACGGCGTCTGGCGTTATCCGGCCACGCCGGACAGCGTCTCGCCGCTGTACCTGCAGGCGCTGCTGAACTACGAGGACCGCTGGTTCTGGGTGCACCCCGGGGTCAATCCCTGGGCGCTGCTGCGTGCGGCCAAGCAGTGGCTGTTCTCGCGCCACATCGTCTCCGGCGGCTCCACCCTGACCATGCAGGTGGCGCGCATCCTGATGCCGCCCGAGGTCAGCACGCGCACGCCCTGGGGCAAGGCGCAGCAGGCGCTGCGCGCGCTGCAGCTGGAAGCGCACCTGAGCAAGCGGCAGATCCTGCAGTTGTACTTGGAGCGCGCGCCCTACGGCGGCACCATCGAAGGCGTGGACGCGGCGAGCTGGGCCTATCTGGGCAAACCGGCCGCGCGCCTGTCGCAGGCCGAGGCGGCGCTGCTGGCGGTGCTGCCGCAGGCGCCGAGCCGGCTGCGCCCGGACCGGCATCCGGAGGCGGCACGCGCGGCGCGCGACAAGGTGCTCGAACGCATGGTCGCGCTGCGCGTGTGGCCGCGCGCGCAGGTCGACGATGCGCGCATCGAGCCGGTGGTGGCGCGCTCGCTGCAGACGCCGCTGCACGCCGCGCTGCTGGCCGAGCGCCTGCGCCGGCAGCGCCCGCACGCCGCGCATATCGTTTCCACCCTCGACGCCGACCTGCAGCGCACCCTCGAAGACCGGGTCAGCGCCTACTTCTCGCAACTGCCCGAGCGCACCTCCGCCGCCTTGCTGGTGGTGGACAACCGCGACCTGCAGGCGCGCGCCTACATCGGCTCGGTGCAGTTCGGCGACCGCCGCCGGCTCGGCGACGTGGATATGGTGCAGGCCTGGCGCTCGCCCGGCTCCACGCTCAAGCCGTTCCTGTACGGCATGGCCCTGGACGACGGCCTGATCCACTCCGAAAGCCTGCTGGTCGACGCACCGCAGAGTTTCGGCGACTACCGTCCAGGCAATTTCGACGAAGCCTTCAACGGCCCGATCGGCGCGGCCAGCGCGCTGCGCCTGTCGCTCAACGTGCCGGCGGTGGATCTGCTCGACCGGGTCGGGCCGGCGCGCTTCGCCGCGCGCCTGAGCAACGCCGGCATCGGCCTGAAGTTCCCCCGCGGCAGTACGCCCAACCTAGCGCTGATCCTCGGCGGCACCGGCGCGAAGCTGGAGGAACTGGTCGGTGCCTTCGCTGCGCTCAACCGCGACGGCATCGCCGGCCACGTGCGCTACAGCGCGACCGACAAGCGCATCGAGCGGCGGCTGATGTCGCCCGGTGCGGCCTGGATCGTGCGCGAGATGCTCGAGGCCAATCCGCGTCCGGGCTACGGCGTCGGCACCTTCGACGTCGGCACGCGCCCGCGCGTGGCCTGGAAGACCGGCACCAGCTATGGCTACCGCGATGCGTGGGCGATCGGCAGCACCCGCCGCTACACCGTCGGCGTGTGGGTGGGCCGCCCCGACGGCACGCCGCTGCCCGGCCAGTACGGCGCGGTGACCGCGTTGCCGCTGATGTTCGAGACCATCGACAGCCTGCCGCGCTTGCGCGGCGACAACGCACCGCGGCCGATGCCCGCCAACGTGCAGCAGGTGGACGTGTGCTGGCCGCTGGGCATCGCCGCCGAGCAGACCCCGCCGTCGTTGTGCCAGCGCCGTTTCTCCGCCTATGCGCTGGACGGCGCGGTGCCGCCGACCTTCGCCGAGCGCGACGCGCGGCTGTGGAGCGCCGGCCGCGAGACCGTGCAGGTGGACGTGCACAGTGGACTGCGGCTGTCGCCGGACTGCGCGCAACCGCACGCGGCGGTCACCCGCGAACTGGCGCGCTGGCCGGCGCTGCTGACGCCGTGGCTGCACGCAAGCGAACGCCAGGCCGGTCAACTGCCGGCGCTGGCGCCGGATTGCCGCGACGACGGCCGCGGCCGCAGCGACGTCCTGCGCATCGAAGGCCTCAACGACCGCGCCACCCTGGCGCGCGCACCGGGCAGTACCAGCGTGCGCTTGCAGGTGCGCGCGCTGGGCACGAGCGCGCCGGTGGACTGGCTGCTGGACGGCCGCTGGATCGCCCGAACCGAGGGCGCGCGTACCTTCCAGCGCGACTTCGCCGACGCCGGCGACCATACCCTGACCGCCCTGGCCAGCAACGGCGCCTGGACCCAGGTGCGGTTCCAGGTGTTGCGTTGAGCAGCGGTGGCGCGCGCTCGTAGAAGCCAACTGTCACGCAACGACGACGATCAGAGTAGGCGGGCGATCCGACCTCGGAAGCAGTCGGGACTGAAGTCCCTCCCACAATCGCTCCCGGACACGAACAAGCGTGAGTCCCTGCGAGAGACGCGGTCGCTTGGCTTTGGCTCGTTGCTGTTGCTCTTGCTCTTGCTTTTGACTTGCCGGGTTCCCTTCCGAAGCGGCGGCCAGTACGGGGAAAAACCCCGAAGGGGCGGCGCACATGGATGTGCGCCGTTCGCGGCAGGGGCAGGATGCCCCTTCCGCGAATCCCCGGGCTGGACGCGGACCCGGAGCGCGTCAGCGCGGAGAGCGTGAGGCAGGGTGTGCTTGACCAGCCTTCGGCTGTGGTAAAGCGCTTCTTTTGGTTACTTTTCTTTGCACAAGCAAAGAAGCGCTTCTCAGCAGCCGGAGGCTGATCAAAGTGACTCGCCGCAAGGCGAAAGCCTTTGCAGTTGCTTCAATCATGTGTGTCAGACCAGAAGGACAATAGGAGCGGCTTTAGCTGCGACAGGCGCCATCGAGACGGCCTGTCGCGGCTGAAGCCGCTCCTACGAGAGGGCGTAACGCGGAACCGGCTTACTTGCCGATCCAGCCTTCCAGCATGTCCGAGAACTCGTCGGCGTGCTCTTCTTCCTGGGCCAGGATCTCTTCCAGGATGCGCTTGGTGGTGGTGTCCTTGTCGCCGACGAAGTTGATCATCTCGCGGTAGCTGTCGATGGCGATGCGCTCGGCGATCAGGTTCTCCTTGACCATGTCGCGCAGGTCCTCGCCTTCCTTGTACTCGGCGTGCGAGCGCGCGGTCAGCGTGTCCGGATTGAGATCCGGCTCGCCGCCCAGCTGCACGATGCGCTCGGCCAGCTTGTGCGCATGCGCCTGCTCCTGCTGCGCGTGCTCCAGGAACTCGGACTTGACCGCGTCGGCGAGCATGCCGGCGGCCATGAAGTAGTGGCGGTAGTAGCGCAGCACGCACACATACTCGGTGGCGAGCGCGTCGTTGAGCATCTTGATCACCGCCTCGCGGTCGGCGCTGTAGCTCTTGGTGATCGCGCCGTCCTCGATGCTCTGGCGGGCGTTGGCACGCAGCGTGGCGGTGTCGGTGAGGCCGGCGGTGTGCTGCAGCGGCTTGGCGTCGGTGTTCGGGGGGGCTGGCTTGTTGGACATGGCTGGCCGTTTCCTGTGGTGGGTAAGGGGATCAGTCGGGAAGATGCTGCAGCACGTAGTCGGCGGCGGAGACCTTGAACTCGCCCGGCGCCTCGACGAACAGCGCCTTCACCACGCCATCGTCGGCGTACAGCGCGAAGCGACGCGCCCGCACGCCCATGCCGTAGCTGCTGGCGTCCAGCTCCAGGCCCAGCGCCTTGGCGAAGTCGCCGTTGCCGTCGGACAGCATCTGCAGGCCGTCGGGCACCAGCTGGCTCTTGCCCCAGGCCTGCATCACGAACGGGTCGTTCACCGCCATGCAGTACACCTCGATGCCGCGCTTGCGAAACGCTTCGAAGTGCTCGACATAGCCGGGCAGGTGCTTCTCCGAACAGGTCGGGGTGAAGGCGCCGGGTACCGCGAACAACACCACGCGGCGGCCGTCGAACAGGGTGCGCGTATCCACGGCTTCCACGCCGTCGCGGATGTGCTGCAGCACCACTTCGGGAATGCGTTCGCCGATCTGGATGGGCATGTCGGGCTCCTTGGATGAACCGAGTCTAGAAACGGAAATGGGAAGGTGGCGTCAACGCCTTGAAAAGCGCCGCGGCAGGCCTATCTGACGGGCATGGATGGCGGGCCGGTCCCGCCGCCGCAAACCGTCCCCTCCGGGGTGTACTCCATTCACGTTTCAGGAGACCACGATGAGCATCGTCCGTTATCGCCAGTGGCCGGCCCAGGCCGCATTCCAGAACGAGATCAAGCAGGTGTTCGACCGCTTCTTCGACCCTAACGGCGGCACCGACGAATCGGCCGTCGTCACCGCGCAGTGGGTGCCGAGCGTGGACATCAAGGAGGAGCCGGAGCGCTTCGTGCTGTACGCCGATCTGCCGGGCATCGACCCGTCGGAAATCGAGGTGTCGATGGACAAGGGCATCCTGTCGATCAAGGGCGAGCGCAAGAGCGAATCGGCCGCCGATACCGAGCGCTTCTCGCGCATCGAGCGCCGCTACGGCAGCTTCCACCGCCGCTTCGCGCTCCCCGACAGTGCCGACCCGGACGGCATTTCCGCCACCGGCTACCATGGCGTGCTGGAAGTGCGCATCCCCAAGCGTCCGGCGAGCACGCCGCGCCGCATCCAGGTCGATACCGGGGCCACGATCGTGCAGTAAGCGCCCGCTCGCAGCGGCGTCGCCACCGCGACGCCGCGCCCTCGCGGCCGGCCGTAGAATGGCCGGGCGATGGCGCAATGCATGCAACCGGCCCGTTGCCGCAAGGCGGCGGGCCGACTCTTTTTTGAGGTGATGGATGGAATTCAAGGATTACTACGCGACCCTGGGCGTGGAACCCAGCGCCGGCGATGCCGAGATCAAGACCGCGTACCGGCGGCTGGCGCGCAAGTACCATCCCGACGTCAGCAAGGAGCCTGGGGCCGAAGAGAAGTTCAAGGCGATCAACGAGGCCTACGAGGCCTTGCGCGACCCGCCCAAGCGCGCCGCCTACGACCAGTTGCGCGCGCAGGGCTACCGCCCGGGCGAGGAGTTCCACGCGCCACCGAACTACGGTGGTGCGCAGGGCTTCGACTTCGAGGAAGTGTTCGGCAACGGCGGCGCCGGCGGCGGCTTCAGCGATTTCTTCGAGAGCCTATTCGCCCGCCAGCAGCGCGCCCGCCAGGGCGGCGCCGGCCCCGGTCCGGGGCCGGGTGCACCGCGCGGCGATACCCGCGCCAAGCTGGCGGTGCCGCTGGAGGCGGTGTATGCCGGCGACAGCGTGCGCATCACCATCAACGGCAAGCAGCTGGACGTGCGCGTGCCCAAGGGCGTGCGCCCCGGCCAGGTGATCCGGCTGGGCGGGCAGGGCAACGGCGGCAGCAACCTGCTGCTGGAGATCGAGTACGCCGCTCACCCGCAGTTCGAGGTGGACGGCCGCAACATCCTTTACACCCTGCAGGTGACGCCCTGGCAGGCGGCGCTGGGCACCAGCATCAGCGTGCCGACCCTGGGCGGGGCGGTGGAACTGAAGATCCCGCCGGAATCGGATGCCGGCCGCAAGCTGCGCCTGCGCGGCCGCGGCCTGCCCGGCACCCCGCCGGGCGACCAGATCGTCGAACTGGAGGTGCTGGCGCCCGCGCCGGAAACCGAAGCGCAGCGCAAGGCGTATCGCGGGTTGGCCAAGGCGTTTGGCGAGGCCGTTTGATTGCGGGGATTGGGGAGTTGGGAATGGGGATTCGCAAGAGCGGTGTCCCTTCGCACTGTGGCGTTGTGGGGTCGGCTTCAGCCGCCATGCCGGCCCGATAAAGCGGCCGTACCCGCCTGTGCGGCCCGGCCCGGCATGCGCCTGCAGGCGTGACTGCGCTGGAGCCGCTGCGGCGCACGGCCGCAGCGGCATCGCCGATCAGCGTACGCGCTTCGCAAGTCTGCAGCTGTGCTGCTGTTCTGTGGGAGGGGCTTCAGCCCCGACGCCTCAACCTTTCAAGCGTCGGGGCTGAAGCCCCTCCTACAAGAGACGCCGCCGGCTCTTCGTTTGGTTCCATGCATTGCCCGGCTTATCGTAGGAGCGGCTTCAGCCGCGACAGGCGTCACCGGTAACGCCCGTCGCGGCTGAAGCCGCTCCTACAAGGGGCGCCGATTGCAATGCGGCCTTACGCCGCGCGCTCAAACGCCGCCCGGAAACCCGCCCTTACGAATCCCCAATCCCCAATCCCGATTCCCGGCTTCTACGGCGCATCCTCGCCACTGAACACGCGCTCGATCACCTCGTACAACTCGTCCTCGGAGAACGGCTTGGTGATGTAGGCGCGGGCGCCCTGGCGCATGCCCCACATGCGGTCGGTGTCCTGGTCCTTGGTGGTGACCAGGATCACCGGGATGTTCTGCGTGGTCGGCTCGCGGCGCAGGGTGCGTGTGGCCTGGAAGCCGTTGAGGTTGGGCATCACCACGTCCATCAGCACCAGGTCCGGCAAGGACGCCTTGGCCGCTTCCACGCCGGCGGCGCCGTCGGTGGCGGTGATCGTTTCGTGCCCCAGTTTTTCCACGATGCGCTGGATGCCCAGCAACTGCGACGGCGAATCGTCGACGATCAGAATGCGTGCCATGTGCTTCCCCCTAGGAAGCTTGGAGTGTAGTGGCAGCGGCGCGAGGGCGGAAAGCGTTGCGTGTCACAAAGCGCCGGCGTGGCTACGCGCCTGGATCCAGCCGCACCACGGTGCGCCCGAACGACTGCCCGGCCAGCATCGTGGCGAACACCTCCGGCAGGCCGGCCAGGTCCACTTCGCGGGTGCAGATGGTCTCCAGGTGGCGCGGCTTCCAGTCGCTGCCCAGGTGCTGCCAGATGCGGTCGCGCAGGTCGCGCGCGGTGCCGGCCGAGCCGATGCCCAGCAGCGACACGCCGCGCAGGATGAAGGGCATCACCGTCATGTCCAGCTCCGCGGTCGCGGCCAGGCCGGCACTGGCGACATTGCCGTACGGTGCCGTCTGCGCCAGCAGGCTGGTCAGCATCGCCCCGCCCACGTTGTCCAGACCGCCGCCGAAGCGCACCGATTCCAGCGGCCGGCTGGTCTGCAGGGCGTCGCGGCCCAGCACCTGGGTGGCGCCCCAGGCCTTGAGCTGCTCTGCGCGCTCGGCCTTGCCGCTGACCGCATGCACCTCGAAGCCGGCGCGGCTGAAGATGTCGATCGCCAGCGAGCCGACCCCACCGGTGGCGCCGGTCACGCACAGCGGGCCATGCGCCGGGGTCTGGCGGTTGTCGAGCAGGCGCAGCAGTGCCAGCGCCGCGGTGAAGCCGGCGGTGCCCAGCACCATGCTCTCGCGCAGGCTCAGCCCGGCCGGCAGCGGCACCACCCACTTGGACTCCAGGCGCACGTACGCGCTGTAGCCGCCGTCGCGGGTCTCGCTGAGGCCGCAGCCGGTGACCAGCACCGCGTCGCCTTCCTTGAACGCCGGGTCGCTGGAGGCGACCACGTGCCCGGCCACGTCGATGCCGCCGACCAGCGGGAAGCGGCGCAGGATCTTGCCCTGGCCGGTGCCGGCCAGCGCGTCCTTGAAGTTCACCGACGACCAGGCGGCGCGGATCACCACTTCGCCGTCGCTGAGCTGGTCCAGCGACAGCGGGACGAGGCCGGCGTGGTAGCCGCTGGCGTCCTGGTCGATGCGGAAGGCGGAGAACTGGGCGGGAACGGACATGGAACACCTTGGTCGGCACGCAGGAATGCACCAAGATACCCTTTCGAAACGGCGGGTCTGCCCCATCTTGTAGAATCGGCGACTCATTATCCGGTGACCGGCGCGTGACCGACGCGTCGCCACCTTCCTTCTTGGAGCATGCATGGCCTGGAACACACCTGGCGGCAAGGGCGGAGACGGCCCCGACAATCACGGGCGCGGTCCCTGGCCGCCGCGCGGCGGCAATGGGGGAGGAAAGTGGGGCGGGTTGCCCGGTCCGTTGAAGGACCTGTTCGGCGACGGCGGCGGCATCGGCCGCTGGATCCTGGGCGCGGTGGTGCTGGTGCTGCTGTTCAGCAGCTTCCAGTTGATCGGCGAGCAGCAGCGCGGCGTGGTCCTGCGTTTCGGCCAGTTCTCGCGGATCCTGCAGCCGGGCCCGAACTTCAAGCTGCCGTGGCCGATCGAGACCGTGCGCAAGGTCGATGCCACCCGCATCAAGACCTTCGACAGCCAGTTGCCGGTGCTCACCGGCGACGAGAACATCGTCAACGTCTCGCTCAACGTGCAGTACCGCGTCGAGGATCCGCGCACCTACGTGTTCGGCGCGCGCAACGCCGACCTGGTGCTGGAGCAGGCCGCGCAGAGCGCGGTGCGCGAGCAGATCGGTCGTTCGGATCTCAACACGGTGCTCAACAACCGCGGGCCGATGGCGGTGGCCGCGCGCGAGCGCCTGCAGGCCGCGCTGAAGGCCTATCACACCGGCCTGATCGTGACCGGCCTGACCTTGCCCGACGCGCGTCCGCCGGAAGAAGTGAAGTCGGCCTTCGATGAGGTCAACGGCGCCCAGCAGGTCAAGGAGCGGCTGATCAACGAGGCCCAGGCCTACGCCGCCAAGGTGGTGCCGGAGGCGCGCGGCCAGGCGGCACGCACCCGCACCGTCGCCGAAGGCTACAAGGAAGCGGCGATCGCCCGCGCGCAGGGCGACGCCGAGCGCTTCACCCTGCTGCAGCAGCAGTACCAGAACGCGCCCGAGGTCACCCGCAAGCGGCTGTGGCTGGAGACGATCCAGCAGGTGCTGGCGGAGAACCGCAAGGTCATCGGCGGCGATGGCCGCCAACTGATCTACGTGCCGATGCCGGCCGACAACAAGGCGCCGGCTACCTCGACGCCGCCGACGCCGACCACGTCGCTGCCGACGGTGCCGCAGGAGGTGTTGATGCCGGCGTTGAACAGCAGTTCGGCCGAAAGTGTCCGCAACCCGGAGCGCACGCCGCGCCCGACCGGCCGTGAGGAGATCCAGCGATGAAACTGTCATTGTGGGCGGGCATTGCCGTCGTCGCGCTGTTCGCGCTGCTCAGCTCGGTGTTCGTGGTGCCCGAGGACAAGGCGGCGATGGTGCTGAACCTGGGCCGCGTGGTGCGTGCCGACCTCAAGCCGGGCCTGCACTTCAAGGTGCCCCTGGTGGAATCGGTGCGCATGTTCGACCGCCGCTTCCAGGTGATCGACACCAATCCGGCGCGCTACTTCACCGCCGAGCAGAAGGACGTCAGCGTCAGCTTCTTCGCCATCGGCTACATCTCCGACGTGCGCGCCTTCTACCGCGCCACCCAAGGCGGCGACGAGAAGGTGGCCAACAGCCTGCTGGCGCCGATCATCACCGACTCGCTGCGCAACCAGATCAACTCGCGCACCCTGCAGCAGCTGGTGTCCGGCGACCGCAGCGAACTGATCGCCAAGCAGCTGGTGGCGATCAACGCGGCCAGCAAGACCCTGGGCATGCAGATCGTCGACCTGCGCATCAAGCAGATCGACCTGCCGACCGACAGCCAGGTGATCACCGACGTGTACGAGCGCATGCGCGCGCAGCGCAAGCAGGAAGCGGCCAAGCTGCGTGCCGAGGGCGAGGAGCAGGCGCTGACCATCCGCGCCCAGGCCGATCGCGAGAGCACCGTGCTGGTCGCCGAGGCCGAACGCGACGCGCAGAAGCTGCGCGGCGAAGGCGATGCCGAGGCCGCCAGCGTCTACGGCAAGGCCGGCTCCGCCGACCCGTCGTTCTACGCCTTCTACCGCAGCCTGGAGGCCTACCGCGGCGCCATGGCCGACGGCAACGGCGTGATCGTGCTCGACAAGAACGATCCGTTCCTGCAGTACCTCAAGAGCGAGCGCTGAGGGGCGGGATTGGGGAGTCGGGAGTGGGGATTCGCAAGAGCGGGTCCCGATCCCGCTATCGGTTGGCCGCAGCCGCCTTCCTTTGTAGGAGCGGCTTCAGTCGCGACAGGATCTCCCAGAAAAGTCCGGACGCGGCAGGCTTTCCGCGAACCCTGTCGCGGCTGAAGCCGCTCCTACAGGATGCGGGCGCTCCAGTTGACGCGCACACGCCATCTCCTTCTGCCTGTGAGACCCCATGCACGATCTGATCGCCGCGGTGTGCTTGGTCGTCGTCTTCGAAGGCCTGATCCTGCTGGTCGCACCTGAGGCCTGGAAGCGGATGGTGCAGCAGATGCTGGCCATGCCGGCCGCGCAATTGCGGATCGCCGGCGGGGTGGCCTTGGCGATGGGATTGATCGCCTTGCTGTGGGTTCGCGCCTGACCCCGCATCCCGATTGCTGCCGACGGGCAGGTCGCTGAACGCGGCAGGGGAAGGGGTGGTGACCGCCACCCAAAACCCGGATAATGCACAAAAGCCGGCCGGGCCCGCTCCACGCGAGCGTCTCGACCGGCTTTTTCCGTGTATGGGCCCTGCCGCCGCCTGGACGCTCCCCGATGGAGCAACCGCGCTGGTGTCGGTCGGTCCCCGCACGGCCACCACATCCGCGTGGCCCCGACGGTCGCGCAGCAAACCAGGAGTTACCCAGCCATGGGTCAGTCAGTTGTCGTGCTCGGTGCCCAGTGGGGCGATGAAGGCAAAGGCAAGATCGTCGATCTGCTCACCGAGGAAATCGGTGCCGTCGTGCGTTTCCAGGGCGGCCACAATGCCGGCCACACCCTCGTCATCAACGGCAAGAAGACCGTCCTGCACCTGATCCCGTCCGGCATCCTGCGCGCCGACGCGCTGTGCCTGATCGGCAACGGCGTGGTGATCTCCCCGGCCGCGCTGCGCAAGGAGATCGAGGAGCTGGAGACCTCCGGCGTGGAAGTGCGTTCGCGCCTGAAGATCTCGCCGGCCGCGCCGCTGATCATGCCGTACCACATCGCCCTGGATCAGGCCCGCGAGAAGGCCGCCGGCGGCAAGGCCATCGGCACCACCGGCCGCGGCATCGGCCCGGCCTACGAAGACAAGGTGGCGCGCCGCGGCATCCGCGTCGCCGACCTGCATTACCCGCCGCAGCTGGAAGAGCTGCTGCGCACCGCGCTGGACTACCACAACTTCGTGCTGACCAAGTACCTGGGCGTGGAAGCGGTCGACTTCCAGAAGACCTTCGACGAAGCGCTGGCCTTCGGCGAGTACGTGCAGCCGATGAAGTCCGACGTGGCCGGCATCCTTCACGACCTGCGCAAGCAGGGCAAGCGCGTGCTGTTCGAAGGCGCGCAGGGTGCACTGCTGGACATCGACCACGGCACCTATCCCTACGTCACCAGCTCCAACACCACCGTCGGCGGCGCGCTGGCCGGCACCGGCGTGGGTGCACAGGACATCGACTACGTGCTGGGCATCGCCAAGGCCTATGCCACCCGCGTCGGCGGCGGCCCGTTCCCGACCGAACTGGACGACGCGATCGGCCAGGGCATCCGCGACCGCGGCGCCGAGTACGGTGCCTCCACCGGCCGCCCGCGCCGCTGCGGCTGGATGGACATCGTCGCGCTGAAGCGGGCGGTGGCCATCAATGGCATCTCCGGCCTGTGCATCACCAAGCTCGACGTACTCGACGGCATGGAGAAGCTGAAGGTGTGCATCGCCTACGAATACCGCGGCAAGCGCACCGAGTACGCGCCGCTGGACGCGCAGGGCTGGGAAGAGTGCACCCCGGTGTACCTGGAGTTCCCGGGCTGGAGCGAGAACACCCACGGCATCACCGTGTGGGACGAACTGCCGCCCGCCGCCCGCGCCTACCTGCGTGCGCTGGAGGAACTGGCCGGCTGCCCGATCTCGATCGTCTCCACCGGTCCGGACCGCGAGCACACCATGGTGCTGCAGGATCCGTTCGCCTGATCCTGGCGCGCGCTGCGGCGTTCAGTGAAAGCCCCGCCTCGGCGGGGCTTTTTTGCGAGAGGATGTGGGCCAGCAGCCACCCGCGCGAGACGCCCGCGACGGCGTGTTGCGCGCACCCGACCCCAAGGAAGATCGCCGATGTTCAAGGGCCTGTTCGACACGCTGTTCAACCGTGAGCCGCCCGGTCCGGATGCATTTGCCCGCTTGTTCCTGGAGACGTTGCAGGCGCGTGGCTATGCCGAACCCCTGACGTACCAGCCGGACGCGTTCCGCCTGGTCGGCCAGAACGGCCGCACCATCCACCTGCACAACGCCTACCACGCCTATACCCAGGCCGATCGGCGTCGGCGCGACGAGGCGCTGCACAGCTATGTCGCCGCCTTCCTCAACGAGCAGGAGGAAACTCGGCAGCAACGCAGCTTCGAGGAACTGCGCGCCACGCTGATGCCGGTGATCCGCAACCGCGGCATGTTCGAGGACCTGCGCCTGGAGCAGCAGTGCGAGAAGGGCATGGACGTGCCGTTTCCCTATGCCTGCCGCGATATCGCCGAGGATTGCGTCGAATTGCTGGCGCTGGACCTTCCCGATTCGACCTCGACCCTGATCGCCGGGCCTCGGCCGGAGTGGGGCATCTCCCTGGACGAGGGCCTGGCCATCGCCCGCGACAATCTGCGCGACGCCACCGAGGACCGCTTCGCCGAAGTCGCTCCCGGCGTGTTCCGCGGCGCCTGGTACGACGCCTACGACACCAGCCGCGCCTTGCTGCCTGACGTGCTGCATCGCGCGCCGGTGGCGGGGCGCCCGGTGTTCATGCTGCCCACGCGCGATTGCCTGCTGGTGGTCGGCGAGCGCGACAACGTGGCCATGGCCCTCATGCTGGAACTGAGCCTGCAAGCGGCCGAGCATGGCCGCTGCATCTCCTGGCTGGCCTTCACCTACGACGACGCACGCCGCATCGTGCCGTTCGCGCTGACTGCGCCGGAGCACCGGCAGCGCCAGGCCGACCTGCGGCGGATGCTGGATACGCCTGCCTACGCCGGTCAGAAAGCGCTGCTCGACAAGCTGCACGAGGCCAACGACGTGGATGTGTTCGTGGCCTCGTTCAACGTCTACCAGGACCGCAACGACAGCACGCGACAGGTGTCGGTCGGTACCTGGACCGAGGGCGTGGACACCTTGTTGCCCAGGACCGACCACATCGCCTTCGTCGTCCCGCGCGAGGACGGCGAAGCGGACGTGACGGTTGCGGAATGGGAGCCGGCGTTTGCCCTGCTCGGCGATCTGATGGAGGCGCAGCCGACGATGTATCCGCCGCGCTACCGCGTGCGCGCCTTTCCCAGCGCCGAGCAACTTCGGCGGTTGCCGCCGGTCTAGATGCAAGGCGCGGAGCGTCGGCGCGTTGGCATCGTCCTGCGGATGCGGGAATCTAGACGGGATTGAGCGCTGAAAGCGGCCGTGCGATCCGCATGACGCAGAGGATGGGTGTGTGGCCGCCGATGCTCGGCCGTTGGCGGTGGACGAGCGGCGCTCAAGAAATCGCCTCTGCGGCCGATAGCAGTGCACGGATCGGCGTCGCTGCACATCGGCAGCGACACGCGGGGACCCGCTTGCGACGGCAGCCGCCGCGCCAGGGCTCCGTCGTGCGCCGTGGCATCTTGGGGGAGAACGGCAGTGCGCAGTCGCTTGGTTTGGCAGTCGCTCGGGGCGCTGCTGTGGTGGGGTGTGCTCGTGCCGGGCGTGGCGGCACAGACTGTGGTAACGCCCGCGTGTGCGCCGGCACAGGCGTTGCCGGCCTGCGTGGCGGCCGTGCGTGCCGACGACCCGGCGGCCGCGCTGCGCATGGGCATGCCGGCCTGGGACGCCGCCACCGACAAGCAGGGCCTGATTCCCCTCGGCCTGGAACTGGTGGACGCGGCCTCTGCCGCCGGCAAGCCGGAGACGGTGGTGGTTCTCGGCTCGGCCCTGCGCACCCAGCCGCTGTCGCCGCAGCAGCGGGTGCGTCTGTTCAAAAAGCTCAACGGCGCCATCTGGCAGCCGCGCGATGCCGCCCGCATCGCCGAACTCGAAGCCGAGATGCGGCGGCTGGAGAAGGAACTGCCGGACGAGCCGCTCATCGCCGACTTGTGGCGGCAACTGGCCGCTTGCTATTACCAGATCGGCGCACAGAAAGACGCCTTGCGGGTCGCCCGCATCGCGTTGTCCAGAGTGCGCAAGCATCCCGATCTTGTGGAATACAACGCCAACCAGATCGTGTTCATCGTCTCTTCGCAGCAAGGGCGCATGCCAGACGCAATCGCTGCATTGCTCGAGGCGGAGCGGGTAGGCAAGGCGCTGGGCAAGCCGGACGACGCCATGCTGCTGAACAACGCCACCGGCTTGTTCTGCTATGCCCGCGAATGGGAAAAAGCGATCGCCTATGGCCAACGCGCCTTGGCCGCCTACGACGCCAAGCCGCCCAAGGAACTGTCACGCGCGGCCGTGCTCGACAATTTGGGGTCGGCCTACGACGGAGCCGGCGAACTGCAGCGCGCCGAGGCCATCTACCGGCAGGCATTGGCGGCGGCGCGCGCCGACGACACGGCATCGCTGATTTCCCCGCTGAACAACCTCGCCGATGTCCTGCGTCGCCTGCACCGCCCGCAGGAGGCGTTGCCTTTGTTGCAAGAGGCGGCCGCGATCATGGATAACGCCGCGCAGAGCGGCGAGCACGGCGATCACGGTGCAGCGGCGATCATCTATTCCAACCTCGGTACCACCCTGGTGGATCTCGGCCAACGCGATGCCGCGGCTGCGGCGTTCGCGCACTCGCGGCAGTTGTTCGCGGAATCGGACAACGTGACGCGGCGGCTTGAGCTGTATCCGCCCATGATCGACAACCTCGATGCGCTGGGCCGCGATCGCGAGGCGCTAGCGTTGATGCGCGAGTACAAAGCGGTCAACGACGAGGCGGTGAACGTCGAATCCAAGACCCGCATCGCGCAGCTCGAATCGGCGGTGGACCTGGCGCGCAAGAAGAGCGAACTGGCCGCGCTCGGCCGCACCCGAGCCGCCGAACAGGCCGCCTACGCGCAACTGCAGGCGCGCGAACAGCGCCAGCGCAGCGTGCTTTACGGCTTGCTGGCCGCGCTGCTGGCGCTTGCTGGCTTCTTCCTGCTCAAGGTGCGCGAAGGCCGCGTGCGCCGGCGCATCAACGCCGAACTGGCGCGCAAGAACGACGAGATCCAGACCCAGCACCACGAACTCGAACAACTCACCGCCACCATTCGGCGGCAGAGCGAAGAGGACGCCCTCACCGGCCTGCGCAACCGCCGCTACGTCACCGCCTGGCTGCAGGCGCGCGAAGCCGCGGCGACGCCGGAGCGCACGCAGGAGCCGCTGCTGATCGCCCTGCTGGACATCGACCACTTCAAGCGCGTCAACGACCTGCACGGCCACGAAGGCGGCGACCACGCGCTGATGCACTTGGCCGACCTGCTGCGCGAGTGCGCGCGCAGCACCGACGTCATCGCCCGCTGGGGCGGCGAAGAGTTCCTGTGGATCTGCCCCGGCGGCACCCTGGCCGACGCCCCGCGCCTGTTCCGCCGCCTGCGCGAGCGCCTGCAGGCCGACCCGCTGGTGCGCCCGACCGGGCGCATTGCCCTCACCGTGTCGATGGGCGTCAGCCTGTTCCCCGCCCACCCCGGCGGCGACTGGCCGCTGAGCCTGCGCATCGCCGACGCCGCGCTGTACCGCGCCAAGCATGCCGGACGCGATCGGTGGGTAGGGCTGACGCTGGAAGGTGGGGCTAGCGACCTCGGCGCCGATGTGTCGCTGGAGGTGCTGGAGGCGGAAGGGCAGCTGCGGCAGACGGGGGGTGGGGGCGATGGAGTGGTGTTTGTGGTGGGGCAGGGGGTGTGAGTCGGGCGGAGTTGGCGGCCGATAGGTGCAGGTGCCCCGAGCCGCTTTGGCGAAGCATCTGTTCGGCCGTAGGCGATGAGGGCGAAGACGGGCGCTGATCCTCGAGTTGGCGAAAAATCCTTGCGATTGGACAGCGAGATCTTCAGGGTGATGCGGATCGGTCGGCGCTCTGCATCGTCTACCGAGACGGGATGAACGCGGCAGCCCCCGGTGGTAGATTGACGCCGAGATCGGTGCTGGCGCCCGCGATCGTTGGGATCCACCCTTTGCTTCGAATGCAATGGAGGACGGTGTGAAGACCTTCAGGATTCACGCGACGCTGGCATGGATGCTGTCCCTGACCATCCTGGGATGTACCCAGCAGCGTGCCATGGGCCAGGTCGAGCCGCAGGTGGCGCCGAAGAGTCCCGCGGCCACGGGGCACGCGGATGCAATCGTCGGCTTCCCGAGTGCAGCAGCGAATGCGCCGGATCCCTGGGTCCCCTTCAAGGTGGAGCGCGCATTGGGCGCGGTGTGCGTGGATCGCGAACACGTGCATGGATCCTCGCCCGTGCCCATCCTGCGGGACGGCTATTGTCGCGGCCCTGCACCCGAACACATGGCGCGTGCGCTGTTGGCCATTCCTTCCGAGGCGCTTGCCGGTGAGCGCGATACGCGCATGGCGGACTTGCACAACGCGTTCTACCTGGCGGCACCTGGGTTGGGGCGTCGTCCGGATTTCACCGTCGCTGCGGGCAACTTGACCATCCGTTCCTTCGAAGGTTCCGATCCGCACAAGACGGTGTACCTGGTGTGGCCGGTAAAGTGCGATGCCGGCGCCGCGAGTCTGAACTGCCGCGCGGGAACTGGACGCAAGGCCTATCGGCTCGGTGCCGATGGTGTGGTCCATGATGTCAGTGCGGACGTGTTCCCGCCCGATCCGCAGTTGAGCGCCGAGGATCTCGCGCGTCAGCAGCGCCACGGTGGTAGCGAGCTGTTGCTCTTCGACGACAAGCTGCCCTACGCCCCGACCATGCGCTGGCTGATGGAGTTCGATCCCGACCAGCCATTGTCCGAAGACGATCCGCGCAGGGTCGAGGCTTATGCCCACTTCGGCTTCGTGCGCTGGACCGGCGAGCGCTTCGAGCGCGTCGATCGTGTGACCCGGGCGCAGTGGCCGTGTCGCCAGGTTCGCACAGGGGAGCCCGCGTGTTCGGACTATCCCGATGAAGGCGAGGACCGCTTCGTCGAAAAGTAGCCGAACACGCAACCATTCCAGCAACGAGCATCGCAATGGAAAGATCCAACGACTTGGACATCCGTTCCAGTGCGGACCGGATCACCGCATTGTTCAATGCCAATCGGACGACGGAAGCGCTGGCGATGCTGGAAGAACGCCGGCAACACCAGCCCGAGGCCGTGCAGGATGCCTTGGATCGGTACGTGGGTGTGGAGCGCAGCGCCAGCATTGCGACCCACTTGCAGGGGACATCCGACCCTGCGGCCACCACGGCGTTGCAGCGGCTGCAGACCGCGGCAACCGCTCAGCCCCGTTTCCCGGCGCAAGACCAGATGTCCACGTTGAGCGATGCGCAGGCCTACGACGTCTATGCCAGCATCGTGCAGGTGAAAGGCAACGATGCGGCGCACGACGCATTGGCGCGTCCGAACGAGCGTGTGGTGCTGGGGCTGCGTCAGGAAAATTCGACGTTCGCCGCCATGCAGGATCGCGCGCATCCTGCGACTCTGGCCAACGACAATCCAGCCACGCCTCGTGTCAACGAAGCGCGCCCCGGCACCGGGGTCTACAACGATCGCCTCGTGGTCCTGTGGAAGGATGCCAATGGCACGCGCCATGTCCAGGTCGCCCAGCAGGCGAATACCGAGCCGACCGCGCAGTACGACCACCATGCCGGCAACACGGGGCAGCGCCCGCTTGCTGGAGGCGGCGTGGAAAATCGCAGGTTTGCTCCATCCCCGGGGTACGAAAGCATCGTCCGGCCCAGGAAGATCGAGGGCGATGACGTCAACGCGGACGGCATCCGCGACCTGGGGCGGCTGCGCGACGGCACCATCGAGATGGAACAGGGGGCGCATCCGAATCCGCTTCAACGAGGCGCCGTGGATGTCGCTCTGCGGCCCAGCCAAGCGGCAGTCGCCGCCGGCCGCGGCGCGGTCCAGCGCGACACCAATGCGGATGGATGGTTCGACCAGGCCGACGTCAATGGTGTGCAGGCTCTCAATAACACCTTCAAGATCCACCGCGGTTCATCCGGCAGCACCGATTCCGCGGGGTGCCAGACCATTCATCCCGCGGAGTACAACGACTTCATCGGCGCGGTCCGGGGCAATCCGGCGCAAACGCGATGGCAGTACGTCTTGACGACCACGACGCCAGGTCCTGCGAGAGAGCAGCAACACGACCAGGGGCAGCCGCGGGAGGGCGTGCAGCCCCGACCGGCGGAACAGGGCGGGCGTCCGCCACAGCAACCCGTACGTCCCGACGGCAGGCCGGTCGAACCTGCGCAAGACCCGCGTCGGCGGGCAGACGCCGAACCGGCGCAGCGGCTACCGTATCCCCTGCTTGCGCAAGCCGGTACGCTCGTCGGGCAGTTGGACGCGCGTCTGGGCAGGGCCAGCGACGGCACCAGCGATCGCATGACCGCCAGCCTCGCCCACCTGGCCAAGGCGAATGGGTTGGAGCGTATCGATCAGGTGCTGCTGAGCGAGCAGACAGCGCGTGCCCCGGCCGGCGCGACCGTGTTCGTCGTGCAGAGCGAGCCGCGCAACCCAGCGTTTCTGCGTGCCGGCATGTCCACCGATGTGGCGATCAACACGCCGGTCGAGCAGTCGTTGTCCCAGATGCAGGCGCTCGATGCGCGCACGACGGCGCAGAATCAGGCGCAGGAACCGATGCTTGCGCAACAAGACGCAGCCAGGCAGCGAGGGTTGGCTTGATGCATCGTGGTGCTGGTTGTTGGCCAAGCAAGGAGAAGGGGTGCTGCGCGAGACGTTGTGGCCGGCGCTGCGGCCCGATGTATGCACGGCGACGCCGTGATCGCGGACATGCACATGTCGCCGTAGCGGATGCCGATGGCGTCATCCTGACGCCATGCAGCAACAGTGTCCACGCCCTGCGGCATAGCCTCGAGCGATAGCGAGGACGCGCGAGACGAATGCGCATGCCACGACAGCCGTCAGCGTGCCGGCGATACGGTCGAGGTGTTCAAGCGGGAAAGATGGGGAGCCGACGGCGAAGCGCCATAGTCCGACCCCGCAGGCCCGGATCGCGCGCGAGCTCGGCGATGTTGAGGGTGCCGACCTGGCGGACGATGACGGCGGCTTGCCGCGACGCGCCGGCGTTGGATTGGCCGACTGTCGCGTGAAATCAGCGCCGATCTAGGTCCTGCTGCGCGAACGTCGAGCGCAGCGAAGACGCTTGCTTGTACAGAATGCTTCTCGTGCCACCAGGCGGCCTGTATGCCGCCATGCACGTTGCTGGCGGCCGTTCGCATGGCCGGGATGGCTAGAACGCGTGCACCAGCGGCCGAGGCTGCGCGTCTTGCGTTTGAGTCGGTGACTCCACCTGTTGCGGCTGTGCCTGCGGCTGCTGCGCCTGCGCAATCGCATACGACTGCTCCGCCGGCGTCTGTGCCGCTTCCGCGGTGGACATGTGCGCACGCTGCTTGGCCGGATCGTTGGCGGCACCCTGCACGATGAAGATGTTGTCGCCCGCGGCGGCGGTTGCGGTCTGCTGGCTGAGCGCGACCTGGTCGACGCTGCTGAAGTGGTGTTGCTTGGCCAGGGCGTACAGGCTGGCGCTGACGCGGTCGTTGTCGGCCGGGTTCAATTGGCCGGGGCCGTTAAGGCCTTGGACCTTGTCGCGGATCTGCTGCAGCATCGTGTGATCGGGATGGTCGGCGCGTGTGGGATCGGCCGCAGGCGCGGGTGCGCGTTGTTGTTCCTGTTCGTCCGGTGCGTGGTAGCGCAGTTCCTCGATGCGTTCCGGCGACAGCATGCGGTTGTCGATGCCCGGTTCGAGGCGCCCGGGGAAATCCTGTACCGGCACGTCCATCAGCTCGCCGAAAGTGCGGTAGGCGGAGTTGCTGTTGACGGTTTCGCCGAAGACCTTGAAGCCGTAGTTCGGGTAGTCGCGATCCTGCGCGTTGAGTTCCGGCACGGCGCGCACGGCCGTATTCCAGCGCTCCATGATTTCGTTCTTGTCGCCGGTGGCGACCGTGCGTGACGGTTGGTCGTCGCGGATGTAGGTGGTGCTGTCGACCTTCTCGCCGATGGAGCGGGCATAGGCAGGATCGTGCGGGTAATGCCAGGCGCGCAGCGAGTGCCGGGTGTCGTCGGTGCCGATGGGAATGGCCTGGCCGGTCTGGCGATCGGTGGCCAGGCCATGCAGTTCCGCCACGGCCTTGCCGTGTTCGTCGCGCAGCACCCAGAAGTCGTGGCCGGCGATGCCGACCACGCCGAGCGAGCGGGCTTCGATGGAGTAATTGGGCATGGTCGTGTCCTTCCTTGGTCGATGTGAATGCAGCGGGGATCAGAACTGCCGTGTTCCGTTCGTCGGGCTCAGTTCGGTTGCGTGGCGACGCAGCGGTCCAGTGCGGTCTTGAGGTCGTGCATCGCCTGGTCGACGCCCAGGTCGACGAAATAGGCACCGGCGCCCTTGAGGGCGAGCTTGGCCTGGTTGGCGCCCGGCGGCCGCTCCAGGCGCAGGCGAAAGCCGCTGCGATTCGTCTCGGGGAAATCGCCCGATTCCAGGATGCCCTTGGCCGGGTCTGCGCGGGTGACCTTGGGCCAGGAGCTGCTGGTCTCGGACAGGGTGGCGATACTGGATTCGGCGCAATCGAACAGGCGCTGGTTGGGCAGGTCGGCCGGGACGCTCAGCACCGCCGAGGCCATCGGCGTCTTGCGGGCGGCGGCGGGCATGCTGCAGGCGCTGGCGACGAGTGCCAGGCCGGCGAATTGGGCGATGCGGTGCCATGGCGTCATGGGGACGGTCCTTGCGTGGGCGGTGGCGAGCTTCCTGCTCGGCGCATTATGCCAAATGCGCCTGGTGTTGTTGCGCGGTCAGCGCCGCGCGCGGCGCCAGGCGATCAGGGCCACGGCGGCCAGGGCGGCGACGGTGCCGACCGCGGCGACCTGCGCCGCGCGCTTGGCGCGCAACTCGCGCAGGCGCAGCGCTTCATCGCCGGCGTCATCGGCGGACAGCGGCGAGCGGTACACGCTGTGCGCGGCGGCGCGGCCGGAGATGGCGGCACGGCGCGCCGGCGGGATGGGGGCGCTGTCGGTGGCGGTGTCGTCCACGGCGTGGGCGGTGTCGGTGATCATGGTCGGTTGCATCCTCGGCGCTGCGTTCATGCGTGTGTGTCGAGCGGGCGGTAGGTTAGGGAAGGCCGCCCTATCTTTCCAAGCGCCACGTTAACGCGGCGCGGGGGAAAAGTAATGTGCAGGCGCGGCCAGCCGCTCAGCCGACCGGGCGGATCATCAGCAGCACGCGGCTGCCGTAGGAATCGGCTTCCTGCACGGGCTGCCAGCCGTGGCGGGCGTACACGCCGCCATCCAGATGCTCGGTCTGCAGGTACAGGGCGTCCAGGCCCAGGTCCGCGGCGTCGGCCAGAGCATGGGCGAGCAAGCGACCGGCGATGCCGCGCCCACGGTAGGCCTCGGCGACGTACATGCCGCCCAGCCAGTAGGGATACTGAGGAAAGGCGTCCATTTCCCGGTATTTCAGCTGCACCGCGGCGATCGGCTGGGCGCCATCGAAAGCGGCCAGCCGCCGCGGCAGGCCATGCGCATCCGGGGCGCGCTGGAGTTGGCGCAGTTCGTCGTCCAGCGAGAAGCCCGCCTCCCGGCCCCAGGCCGCGTGGTACCAGGCGGCGATCTGCGGCAATTCTGTTGCGTGCTGGTCGAGATGACGGACGTCCATGCGTACGGGCGTTTCGGTGATGGGGGGAACAGGAAAGTGTAAGCGGGAAGGTTGCCTCGACCCGCATTGGCCCGCGCGGCGCCTGTGTTCGTAGTGCGCGCCTGCCGGCCGAGCACGCGATCAAGGACTGCCATCCGCGCGATTTGAACGGGCGCCATGCCCACGCTCGCCTCCACGCACCTGTGCGGACAAGTTTGGCGATAATGCCGGCCTGTTCCGTCAGGATCGCCGCATGACCGCTCTCACCGAACGCTACGCGCGCGCCGTGGACTACGCGCGCATCGCCCACGCCGGCCAGTTCCGCAAGGGCGGCACGGTGCCGTATTTGAGTCATGTGCTGGGGGTGTCGACGCTGGTGCTGGAGGCCGGCGGCGACGAGGAGCAGGCGATCGCGGCGCTGCTGCACGACGTGGTGGAGGATTGCGGCGCCGGGCACGAGGCGGTGATCCGCGCACAGTTCGGCGAGGCGGTGGCCGACATGGTGATGGCCTGCACTGACGCCACCGCAGAGCGCAAGGCGGCGCCCGCGGACGTACCGGCCAAGCGCCGCGACTGGCGCATCCGCAAGCAGGCGTATCTGGCGCATCTGGCCGAGGCCCCGGACGCGGTGCTGTTGGTGTCGGCCTGCGACAAGCTCTACAACGCGCGCAGCATCGTCGCCGACCTGGAGGACCCGGAGGTCGGCACGGCGGTGTTCGAGCGCTTCACCGCCGGCCGCGACGGCACGCTGTGGTACTACCAGGCGCTGCACGCGATCTACGCCGAGCGCGGCGTGGCGGTGCTGCGTCCCTTCGCCAATGCGGTGACGCGGATGCAGGCGCTGGCTGCGCGCGACGCCGATGCCGACACGCTGGCGGCGCCTGCGTTGGGTTGAGGTCTGCGTCACCGGCGACTATGCGCGTTTTGGGCAATAAAAACGCGCAACACAGTCGACGCGACACGTCCATGGCGGCCGACCGGCTAAGCTTGCGCGCTCCTTCGCGTTGCCGGTCCTGCTCATGTCCACGCCTTTCGCTTTCGCCGCTTCCGGCTTCGTGCGCGTCCGTGGCGCGCGCGAGCACAATCTCAAGGACGTGGACGTCGAGTTGCCGCGCGACGCGCTGGTGGTGTTCACCGGCGTGTCCGGCTCGGGCAAGTCGTCGCTGGCGTTCGGCACGTTGTTCGCCGAGGCGCAGCGGCGCTACCTGGATTCGATCTCGCCGTATGCGCGGCGTCTGATCGATCAGGCTGGCGTCGCCGACGTGGACGCCATCGACGGCCTGCCGCCGGCGGTGGCGCTGCAGCAGCATCGCGGCGCGCCGAGCACGCGTTCGTCGGTGGGCAGCGTCACCACCATCTCCAACTCGTTGCGCATGCTGTATTCGCGCGCCGGCACCTATCCGCCGGGGCAGGGCATCATCCACGCCGACGGCTTCTCGCCGAACACGCCGGCCGGCGCCTGCCCCACCTGTCACGGGCTGGGGCGCATCTACGACGCCACCGAGGCGTCGATGGTGCCGGACCGTTCGCTGAGCATCCGCGAGCGCGCGGTGGCGGCGTGGCCGCCAGCCTGGCACGGGCAGAACCTGCGCGACATCCTCACCACGCTCGGCCACGACGTCGACGTGCCATGGGCGAAGCTGCCGAAGAAGACCCGCGACTGGATCCTGTACACCGAGGAGCAGCCGACCGTGCCGGTGTATCCCGGCTTCACCCTGGCCGAGACCCAGCGCGCGCTCAAGCGCAAGCAGGAGCCGGCGTACATGGGCACCTTCAGCAGCGCGCGCCGCTATGTGCTGCACACCTTCGCCAGCACGCAGAGCGCGCTGATCAAGAAGCGCGTGGCGCAGTACCTGATCAGCACCGCGTGCCCCAGTTGCGACGGCAAACGGCTGCGCCGCGAGGCATTGTCGGTGACCTTCGCCGGGCTGGATATCGGCGCACTGTCGCAGCGCCCGCTCGGCGAGGTGGCCGACCTGCTGCGGCCCGCGGCGGAAGGCCGCATGCAGGGCCGTTCGCGGCATCCGCAGCAGGCACTGGCCGCACAGCGCATCGCCCAGGACCTGCTGGCGCGGATCCAGGTGGTGGAGGCGCTGGGCCTGGGCTACCTGACCCTGGAGCGCAGCACGCCGACGCTGTCGCCCGGCGAACTGCAGCGGCTGCGCCTGGCCACGCAGATCCGCTCGCAATTGTTCGGCGTGGTCTACGTGATGGACGAGCCTTCGGCGGGCCTGCATCCGGCCGACACGCAGGCGCTGCTGGGCGCGCTGGACCAGCTCAAGGGTGCGGGCAACTCGCTGTTCGTGGTCGAGCACGAGATCGACGTGATCCGCCATGCCGACTGGATCGTCGATGTCGGCCCGGGTGCCGGCGAGCATGGCGGGCAGGTGTTGTACAGCGGTCCGCCGGCCGGGCTCGCGCAGGTGCAGGCCTCGTCCACGCGCCGTTACCTGTTCGCCGAGCCGCAGGCCGCCGCGCGTGCGCCGCGCACGCCGGAGGGCTGGCTACAATTGCGCGAGGTCAGCCGCAACAACGTGGTCGCGCTGGACGTGGACATCCCATTGGGGGTGTTCACTACGGTCACCGGCGTGTCCGGCTCGGGCAAGTCCTCGCTGGTCAGCCAGGCGCTGGTGGAGTTGCTGGGCACGCAACTGGGGCAGGCGCCGGCCGAGGCGGAGGAGGAACTGGACCCGCTGGAGCGCGGTACGCGGGTCGCCACCGATGGCTACATCGCCGGCGGCCTGCAACACGTGCGGCGGCTGGTGCAGGTGGACCAGGCGCCGATCGGGCGCACACCGCGTTCCAACCTGGCCACCTACACCGGCCTGTTCGACCACGTGCGCAAGCGCTTCGCGGCCACGCCGGCGGCGCGCAAGCGCAAGTACGACGCGGGGCGGTTTTCGTTCAACGTGGCCAAGGGCCGCTGCGACACCTGCGAAGGCGAGGGTGCGGTGAGCGTGGAACTGCTGTTCATGCCCAGCGTGTATGCGCCGTGCCCCACCTGCCATGGCGCGCGCTACAACGCCAAGACGCTGGAGATCGAACTGCGCGGCCTGAACATCGCCCAGGTGCTGCGCATGACCGTGGCGCAGGCGTTGGATTTCTTCGCCGACGATGCGGCGATCGCGCGGCCGCTGCAGGTGCTGGTGGAGGTGGGCCTGGGGTATCTGCGGCTGGGCCAGCCGGCCACCGAACTGTCCGGCGGCGAGGCGCAGCGCATCAAGCTGGCCAGCGAACTGCAGCGTGCGCAGCGCCGCGGCACCGTGTACGTGCTGGACGAACCCACCACCGGCCTGCATCCGGCCGACGTGGACACGCTGCTGCGGCAGTTGCACGGGTTGGTGGAGGCGGGCAACACCGTGGTGGCGGTGGAGCACGACATGCGTGTGGCCGCGGCCAGCGACTGGATCATCGACATGGGGCCGGGTGCGGGCGGGGCGGGTGGCAAGGTGGTTGCGGCCGGTGTGCCGGAAGTGGTGGCGACGCGGGCAGGCAGCCGAACGGCGCCATTCTTGGCGGCGGAATTGGCCGGTTAATCGCGCGCGTGGCGGCTCGCGGCCTCCGCCAATTCCGACACGGCGATGGCATGTAGGAATTCATGGTGATGCAGTCGCAGCGAGCGAAGCCTGCCGGGTGTCTGACCCTGCAAGGCGTCGGGACTGAAGTCCCTCCCAAGGTGCACCCAGGTAAGGCACCGCATGGCCCCGCGGGAGCGGCTCCGTGTGGTCGCAAAACGGCCTAGAGCCGCTTCCGCAATGAGGTCTCATGCCGCACGCACATCGCGCATCGACGTGCGACAGCACTTCAACCCACGTTGCCGCGTCCGCCGACGCTGCTGAACACGCTGCCGGTGGTGAAGCTGGATTCCTGCGAGGCCAGCAGCACATAGATCGGTGCGATCTCCGCCGGCTGGCCGGGGCGGCCGGTGGGACCGTCGGCGCCGAAGGTCTTGAGCTTGTCCATGAACTGCCCGCCGCTGGGCTGCAGCGGCGTCCAGTACGGCCCCGGTGCCACCGCGTTGACGCGGATACCCTTGGGCGCGAGTTGCTTGGCCAGGCTCTTGGTGAAGCTGACGATGCCGCCCTTGGTGGTGGCGTAGTCGAGCAGCGATTCCGGCGGGTCGTCGGCGACGATCGAGGTGGTGTTGATGATCGCCGCGCCCGACGGCAGATGCGGCAGCGCCGCGCGGATGATCCAGAACAGCGCGTAGAGATTGGTCTTGAGCGTGTCGTCCAGTTGCTGGTCGTCGATGTCCAGCAGCGATGTCTGCGCTGTCTGCCGCGCGGCGTTGTTGACCAGGATGTCCAGGCCGCCGAGCTGCTGCACTGCCTGCGCGACCAGTTGCCTGCAGAACGCGGCATCGCGCAGATCGCCGGGGATGGCCACCGCCTTGCGCCCAGCCGCGCGGATCAGCGCGACCACCTCGCGCGCGTCCGATTCTTCCTGCGGCAGGTAGTTGATCGCCACGTCCGCACCTTCGCGCGCGAAGGCGATCGCCGCGGCACGGCCGATGCCCGAATCGCCGCCGGTGATCAGTGCCTTGCGCCCGCTCAGGCGGCCGGAGCCGACGTAACTGCGTTCGCCATGGTCGGGCACCGGCACCATCTTCGAGGCCAGGCCCGGCCATTCCTGCTTCGGCGTGTCGAACGGCGGGCGCGGATACTGCGTGCGCGGGTTCTGCATCGGCGGACGCGCAGCGCCAGTACCAGCGGCGGCCGCAGGTTGCGCACCGGCGCCAGCGGACATTGCCAGTGCGCCGCCAGCGGCCAGGCCGCTGCCGAGGGCGCCGAGTGCGCGACGGCGTCCGGCGGAGTGGTCGGGATCGTGATCGTGCATGGCGCGGCTCCTGGCGTGGGGGAAGACGCGGCGGCGCGCATCGCCGTCGCCGCCGGTGTGGCGTCGTCTGCGTATGCGATGCAAGGAATCTGGCGCGCGCGATGCGCGACATGGCGGCAGACGACCGTTCCCATCTGAGCGCCGCGCGCGGCAGCAGCGCGTGAGCGCGCAGTGCCGTCGACGTGAAGCGCATTGGTAGCAGTCTGCAGCGCTGGGCCGCGGTGGCGCCCGCATGGCCGCCACCGACAGCGCTCGCCCGCGCTGCGATCAGCCCAGCAGTTCGAAGCTGGCGGTCAAGCCCGGTGCCTGCGCCGAAGGCGCCACCCACAGATCGAACTGGCCCGGTTCCACTGTCGGCTTGAGCGCCTGGCCGACGAACAGCAGATCGTCGCGGCGCAGGACGAACTCCACGCTGGCGCTGCGGCCGGCCGGCACGGCGACCTTGCGGAAATCCTTCAGCTCGCGCACCGGGCGGGTGATGCTGGCGCTGCGGTCGTGCACGTACAGCTGCACCACTTCCTCGGCGTCGCGGTGGCCGCGGTTGTGGATGCGTGCAGTGATCTTCAGCGTGCCGCCGGCGGCCAGCCGCGACGTGCTCAAGGTCAGTTCGCCGTACTCGATGCGGCCGTAGGTGAGGCCGTGGCCGAACGGGAACAGCGCGGTGTTGGAGATCGTGCGGTAGTGGGTGGTGAAGGGTGTCAGCGCGTTCGGGCGCGGATCCGGGCGACCGGTGGGCTTGTGCGCGTAGTAGTACGGCGACTGCCCGGATTCGTGCGGGAAGCTCACCGGCAGGCGCCCGGAGGGGCCGTGCACGCCGAACAGGATGTCGGCCAGCGCCGGGCCCGAGGCCGAGCCGAGGAACCAGCTGACCAGGATCGCCGGTGCGTCCAGCACCGCGCCGTCGAGGACCAGTGCGCGGCCGTTGCTGAGTACCACCACCACCGGCGTGCCGGTGGCCGCCACCGCGGCCAGCAGCGACTGCTGCACACCGGGGATGACGATCTCGGTGCGCGACTGCGCTTCGCCGGAGTAGCGCAGCGGTTCGCCGATTGCCAGGATCGCCACGTCGGCTGCGGTCGCCGCGGCCACCGCCGCCTGCACGCCGCCCGGCAATGCGTGTTCGAACGCGCAGCCTTCCACCACCTGCAACGTGGCCGGATCGGCCAGTTGCGCGCGCAGGGCCGTGGCCAGGTCGTTGCCGCTGTCGTCGCCGCCGAACAGCGTCCACGGTCCGGCGCTCTCCACCCAGTTGCTGGCCATCGGCCCGATCAGGGCGATGCGCTGGCCCTGGCGCTTGAGCGGCAGCAGTTCGCCCTCGTTCTTCAGCAACACCACCGATTTGCGCGCCGCCTCGTGCGCCAGCGCCAGCGTCTCCGGGCGCCGCTGCCGCGCCTGCGCGCGCTCGGGCACGATGCGCAGGAACGGGTCGTCGAACAGGCCCAGCGCGGCCTTGAAGCGCAGCACGCGGCGCACCGAATCGTCCAGCCGCGCCATCGGCACCTCACCGGCGGCGACCAGGCTAGGCAGGTGCTGCAGGTACAGCCCGCTCTGCATGCTGATGTCCACGCCGGCCAGGAACGCCAGCCGTGCCGCGTCGCGCGCATCGCGGGCGTAGCCGTGCGCGACCAGTTCCAGGTCGCCGGTGTAGTCGGAGACCACCAGGCCGCTGTAGTTCCACTCGCCGCGCAGCACCTGGCTCAGCAGCCAGGTATTGGCGGTGGCGGGCACGCCGGACAGTTCGTTGAAGGAAGCCATGGTGGTTACCGCGCCGGCACCGAAGGCGGCCTGGAACGGCGGGAAATACACCTCGCGCAAGGTCCGCTCGGAGATGTCGACGGTGTTGTAGTCGAGGCCGGCCTCGGCGGCGCCGTAGGCCGCGAAGTGCTTGGCGCAGGCGGCCAGCGCGTCGGCATGGTCGATGCCCTCGCCCTGGAAGCCGCGCACGCGCGCCTCGGCGAAACGCCGGCCCAGCAGCACGTCCTCGCCGCTGCCTTCCACACCGCGGCCCCAGCGCGCATCGCGGGCGATGTCGACCATCGGCGCGAAGGTCCAGTCGATGCCGACCGCGCTGGCTTCCAGTGCGGCGGCACGCGCGGTGCGTTGCGCCAGCTCCGGTTCGAAGCTGGCGGCTTCGCCCAGCGGCACCGGGAACACGGTGGTGAAGCCGTGGATCACGTCGGCAGCGAACAGCATCGGGATCTTCAGCCGGCTCTCCAGCGCGGCCTGCTGTAACTGCTGGTGCCAGCGCACGTTGGAGCCGTTGAAGATGCCGGTCAGGCGTCCGGCGCGCGCCGCGGCCAGCTGGCCCTCGGCGGTGGGGCGCACGTTGACCGGATTGGCGGCGGCCGCCGCGTCGGTCTGCTGCGCCGAACCGAACAGGGTGAGTTGCCCGGCCTTCTCTTCCGGCGTCATCCGCGCGATCAGCGCATCGATGAAGGCCGGCGTCTTCGCCGGCGCGCGCGGCAGGGCCAGGCCCATCGGCACGTGCGACAGCAACGCGAACGAACCGGCGCCGAGCAACAGCCCGCGCCGCGTGGTACGAAACGTCATCGGCAAAGCTCCCCCTTCAGCCCGACGGTCACGCTACCCCATCGGGATCGGAAAGCTGTGATGCAGTGCACGATGGTGGGGTGCTGATGCGCCCTGCAGTCGGGGCTGAAGCCCCTCCCACAAAGGCAAAGAGGCGCAACGCGAACGGCGCAAGGACCGATGTGGGAGGGGCTTCAGCCCCGACGGGCGGTACTGACCAGGCAAGTCGCCTGCGATGCCGAAAAGGGAACAGCCTTCGGCCGCGAACGCATGCTCCTCACGTCACGCATCGCCCGTACTGAACCGCTCAGCCCGCACCCGCATGCCGGCTCGTACGGTGAGACCGGCACTGGCTACCCTGGTGTACCACTTTCCTCGGAGTCCCCATGAGCCGACGTTCCGGCAGCGCCGATCTGCCCCTGCACGGCGGCCGCGTGCCGCACTGGCTGGGCGCGCGCATGACCCGGCTCGGCGCGGTGATGTGCCAGGCCATCGTGCACAGCTATGGCCGCGACGAATTGCTGCGGCGCCTGGCGCATCCGTTCTGGTTCCAGTCGCTGGGCGCGGTGATGGGCATGGACTGGCATTCCTCCGGTATCACCACCAGCGTGCTCGGCGCGCTCAAGCGCGGCCTGGCGCCGCTGTCCGGCGAACTGGGCATCCATGTCTGCGGCGGCCGTGGGCGGCATTCGCGGGCCACGCCGGACGAACTGCAGGTGGTGGGCGAGCGCACCGGCCTGGACGGCGCGGAGCTGGCGCGGGTCAGCCGCCTGGTGGCCAAGGTGGACAGTGCCGCGGTGCAGGACGGGTTCGACCTGTACCTGCACGGTTTCATCGTCAGCGACGACGGGCGCTGGGTGGTGGTGCAGCAGGGCATGCATGGCGCGCGCAAGCAGGCGCGCCGCTACCACTGGCTGTCGGAAGGCCTGAGCAGTTTCGTCGACGCGCCGCATGCGGCGATCGACGGCCCGCGCCAGGGGCGCATCGTCAATCTGGCCGACCAGCGCGCCGCCGCGGCGCGCGCGGCGCAGGTGGAACTGCTGCAGACGCTGGCACCGGAGCGCATTGCGCGCGAGTACGCCGCCTTGGAGGCCGCGCAGACGTCGGCGCCGGCTGCCGCAGCGCCTGCCCGCGCCGCGCAGGAGCGGTGTGACATTGCGGCGCCTGCCGATGCGCTGTTCGCCGAGACCGGCGACCTGTTCGCGGCGGCGGCGGCCACGCTGCCCGAGCGCCGGCCGGCCGACTTGCCGCATCTGTCGCTGCCCGACCACCACGATGTGCGCGGCAGCGACGTCGTGGTGCGGCGGCTGCACGGCGCACTGGCCGCTGCCGCCGAATGCGGACCGCGCGATTTCGCCGACCTGCTGCAGGTGCCGGGCGTCGGTGCGCGCACGGTGCGCGCGCTGGCGCTGGTGGCCGAGGTGCTGCACGGCGCGCCGTGCCGCTTCAGCGATCCGGCGCGGTTCTCGCTGGCCCATGGCGGCAAGGACCGGCATCCGTTCCCGGTGCCGACACGGGTCTACGACCACACCATCGGCGTGCTCAAGACCGCGGTGGCGCAGGCCAGGCTGGGCCGCGAGGAGAAACTGGAGGCGATCCGCCGCCTGGACGCGCAGGCGCGCCTGCTCGAACCGACCGCGCGCGGGCCGTCGGTGGAGGGCTACATCGCCGAAGAGCGCGCGCAATCGCACACCTATGGCGGGCGCAGCGTGTTCGGCTGGGAGCCGGCACCGCAGGCGGTCGCGGAGCGGCGTGCCGCACGGGCGAGGTAGGGCCAGTTGCTGATGGTCTGGGCTCGCCACGATCGAGCCGGATGCAGGTTGCCGTGCAGGCGTCAACGGCGATTCGGCCACGATAGGCGCGTCCATCGGCGCATCCGGCCGCGTTGCAGTCGGGACTGAAGTCCCTCCCACATGGAGGAATGGGCTATCAGGGGCGCTGTCAGCGTGTGCATGGGAGACCAGGGGCGCGCTTCTTCGGAAGTCCGCTGTCATGCGATGGCGATGGTGGCAGGCGGATAAGCTGCCTGCTCGCGTACCACGGTCCTTCCGGTCGAGCGATCGCCCGTATCATGGCTGCCTCGGCGCACCGCGTCGGTGGCCCCAACGAGGCGTACGCCGATTCCAGCATGTGGTCTGCCATCAGCAACTTCGGCGACGCGGCGATGACGCTGCCGCTGGCGCTCGTCTGCGCCCTGTGGCTTGGACTCGGCGGGAGCGGTTGGCGTGCCGCCGGCGCCTGGCTGGGCCTGGTGGCGACCGCCGCGGCGCTGGTCGGTGCGACCAAGATCCTCTACGCCGGCTGCGGCGTGGAGTTGCGCGCGCTGCAGTTCCGGGTGATCAGCGGACACACCATGCTCGCGGCGTGCGTATGGCCGATGGCCTGCATGCTGTGCCTGCGCGCCCGCCCGCGGCCGCGGCTGGCGATCGCCTGCGGATTCGTCATCGCCAGCGTGATCGCCATCGCCCGCGTCTACGCGCGTGCGCACAGCCTGTCCGAGGTCGCGGCCGGTGTGGTGGTCGGCGCCGCGACCACGGCCTGCTATCTGCAGTGGCGCGGCGCGCCACAGTTGCCCGCGCGCCTGCGCATGTACGCCATCGTGTCGGTGGCCCTGGTCGGTGTGCTGATGTACGGACGCCACGCGCCGATCCAGCACGCCATCCAGACCTATTCGCCCGCGCTGTGCGGTCGCGACGGCTGATCGCGCCGTCGCCGGCGTGCAAGCCCGTGCACGCACGCTTCGCTTGTCGTATGCCTGCTCTTGACCTGTGCGTTGCTACACCCGGAGCCGATGGCCGTCGTGGCCGCTACCAGGAGACGCAACGATGCCGGAGCAATCCACCACCACCCGTGCGCGCCGCGCCAAGCGCGAAGGCAAGGCGGGCACGACCCAGGCCGGCGAATTCGTGCGCGAGGAAATCGATCGCGTGCGCGACGGCAAGACCCAGGTGAAGTCGACCAAGCAGGCGATCGCCATCGGCCTGTCCAAGGCGCGCCGTGCCGGGGTCAAGACCGGCGCGTCGAAGACCGCGTCGAAAGACACCAGGAAGAAGGTCGCGCAGGAAGAAGCCAAGGGCGGCAAGCAGGCCAAGCCGTCGCCGACGCGCTCGCGCGGCGCCAAGAAGGCGCTGAAGACCGCCAGCAAAGGCAAGCGCGCAACGCAGACGGTGGGCAGCGAGGCGCTGTCGACGCAGACCAAGCGCGCAGCGAAGAAGCGCAGCGCCAGTAGCCGCTCTGCCGCGGCGAAGAAGGCCGCACAGACCAAGGGTGCGACGGTGCGCAAGGCCGCGGCCAAGAAGGCCGCGCAGACCCGGGCCAAGACGTCCGGCACGCGCACGTCCGCCGCGAAGAAGCGCACGGCGAAGACCGCGTCGGCCAGGAAGACGACGGCCAAGAAGGCTGCGCGCAAGACCTCTTCGGCAAAAAAGACTGCGACGAAGAAGACCGCGTCGAAGAAGGTGGCATCGAAGAAGTCGGCGGCCAGGAAAGCGCCAGCGAAAAGCAGCGCAACGCGGGCGAGCAGCAAGCGCGCCGGCAAGACGTCGTCCGCGCGCAAGGGCAGTTCGCATACCCGCGCCTAGCCGCCGCCTGCCGCGCCGTGGCGCGCGTCGGGTGCTTCTGATCGCTCACGTGCGTGCCCTTCGGGAGCGGCTTCGGCTGCGACGGGGCTTCCCCAGTACAACCCGTCGCGGCTGAAGCCGCTCCTACGGGGCAAGCTGCATCCGGCTTGTGGCGGAAGCCGGTGATCGGGGGCGCTTGCCGCCGCGTCGTTGCGCGGCAACCGCCTCGCGCGCGCCTACAGCTCGGTGTACTTGGTGATGCGGCCCTTGGCGCGCTCCACCGGATACTTGGCGGCGTTGGCCAGCATCTTGCGCTGTGCGGCGTCGATCGGATCGATCCCCAGCTTGTCGCACAACTGCACCAGATACAGCAGCACGTCGGCGATCTCGCTGCCGACCTGCTGCTTTTTTTCTTCAGGAAGCTGCCGGCTTTGCGCATCGTCCAGCCATTGGAAATGCTCCAGCAGCTCCGCCGCTTCCACCGACAGCGCCGCGGCGAGATTGCGTGGACTGTGGAACTGACCCCAGTCGCGGGCGTCGGCGAAGGCGCGCTGGGCGGCCTGCAGGTCGTGGAGGCTGTCGGGCATGGCATCGGCTCGCAGTGGGGACGGCGCATGGTAAAGCAGCTGCGACGCATGCATGCAGCGCGGTCGCGACGTCGGACTCACGGGATGGTCACCGACGATGCACGGCGTCGGCAGCGACACTGCGGGCACATGTTCGCAGTCGAAAGGAAATGCCCATGCAAGCGCTGACCTACCACGGCACCCGGGACGTGCGTGTGGAAACCGTTCCCGATCCGGTGCTGTTCGAGACCGACGACATCATCTTGCGCGTCACCGCCACCGCGATCTGCGGCTCGGACCTGCATCTGTACCGCGGCAAGATCCCCGACCTGCACACCGGCGACGTGCTCGGGCACGAGTTCATGGGCGTGGTGGAAGAGGTCGGCCCGGACGTGCAGCGGGTCAAGAAGGGCGACCGCGTGGTGATCCCGTTCGTGATCGCCTGCGGCGAATGTTTCCATTGTCGGCTGACCGAGTACGCCGCCTGCGAGACCACCAACACCGGCAAGGGCGCGGCGCTGAACCAGAAGGGCATCCGCCCGCCGGCGGCGCTGTTCGGCTACAGCCATCTGTATGGCGGCGTGGCCGGTGGTCAAGCGGAGTACGTGCGCGTGCCCAAGGCCAATGTCGGCCCGTTGGTGGTGCCGGACGTGCTGCACGACGAGCAGGTGCTGTTCCTCTCCGACATCCTGCCCACCGGCTACCAGGCCGCGGTCAACGCGGGTGTGCGCCAGGGCAGCACGGTGGCGATCTTCGGCGCCGGCCCGGTCGGACTGATGACCGCGGCCTGCTGCCGCATGCTCGGCGCCGAGCGCATCTTCATGGTCGATCGCTATCCATACCGGCTCGACTTCGCCCAGCGCACCTACGGGGTGATTCCGCTGAACTTCGAGGAGATCGATGATCCGGCCGACATCATCGTCGGCCAGACCGACGGCCGCGGTGTGGACGCCAGCATCGACGCGGTCGGCTTCGAGGCCAAGGGCAGCACGGTGGAGACGGTGATGGCCACGCTGAAGCTGGAAGGCAGCAGCGGCACGGCGCTACGCCAGTGCATCGCCGCCACCCGCCGCGGCGGCACGGTCAGCGTGCCCGGCGTGTATGCCGGCTTCATCCACGGCTTCCTGTTCGGCGACGCCTTCGACAAGGGGCTGAGCTTCAAGATGGGCCAGACCCATGTGCAGCGCTTCATGCCGGAACTGCTGGAGCACATCGGCGAGGGCCGGCTGCGGCCGAACGAGATCATCACCCACCGCCTGAGCCTGGCCGAGGCGGCGCAGGGCTATTCCATCTTCGACAAGAAGGAGCAGGACTGCCGCAAGGTGATCCTGACGCCGTAAGACGCCGAGGCAGCCGGTATCCCGCCGGGGGCACCCGGCAAGCTCCCGCGGGGGCTTGCCGGGTGCAAAGCCTGCTGCGCTGCACCACGCTCAGGCTGTCGTCGCGACAGCGGAGGGCGTCCCGTTGGCCTCACGCGTTGCGGGGCACCGAAGCGCCAACCGTTCGTCGCGAACAGGTGAAGATTTCACGACCCCTTCACCTCTCTCCACGGTAGACACCGCGCCTCGGGGTTCGGGATAAGTTTTTGCCGCACCCGCCGCTCCGTGGCCGTCCGCAAGGGGCTGGCCTGCTTCTTGTCAAGTCTATGACAGGCTTTAGTTATGCGAATCAAAGACTTGGTTGTTTTGGCCGAGTGAGGGCGGCAGCGCGCCGTTGTCCACAGGGGGTGTGGATGACTTCTGCATAAGGTTGTGGATAAGGCCGATGCCGGCCCGTGACACAACAGTGTCAAGAGGGGTGGCGAAAAATTGACCAGGCGATTTTTGGGTCGCTATCGGAGCGGGCCAGGCGGCCTGTTTTGGACCCCAGCTCGGGCGTATCGGAGGCTGTGTGTCGGGGGGCCGGTGGCGCTGGGGGCTGGATCTCGTCATCGCCGTGCCAGCCACGTGCGACGTGGCAGCCAAGGGGCACGTGCTGGCAGGCGATCGAGGGCTGTGCCTAGCCGGAACGCTGACACCGCCACCGTGCCAGGTCGCGAACTGCGACCATCGGGGTGCATCGATTTGCGTGCTTGTGAGTAGCGCCGACGACCCGTCCGGGTCACCGGCATCGCCATGGCGCCACGTCCTGCGGCGGCGCCATGGCGGAAACCGCCGCGCCGCTCAGGCCAGCAGGCGGAGCTTCGGTTCGCGGCTCCACTGCCGGGTCTTGGCGGCGGTCACGAAGCCCTTGCTGTCGCTGGCCTCGACCACCCCGGCGTCCTTCTGCACGTTGCCGGCCTTCAGCAGCGGCTGCGCGCCGGCGTCGGCGGCGATCGCCTTGAGGTGGGCGAAGGCGTTGCTGACGAAGTCGATGGCCGCCGACTCCTTGCTCAAGCGCTTGCCGGCCTCTGCCGACAGCACCACCGCCACCGCGTCGAACACGAACGAGGGCGTGCCGGCCAACTGGCCGTCGGCGGCCAGGCGCTTGCCGTCGCTGAGGACGGCGCCGCCCAGCTTGGGCGCGACGATCTTGACCACCGCGCCGGCGTCGAGGGCGGCCCTGCGCAACTCGCGCACGGTCTTGGTGTCGGACCCCTCGTCGATCAGGATGCCGATCGCGCGGCCCTGCAGGGTGGGCTTCATGCGCCCGATCAACTGCAGCGCCGGCGACAGCGGCAGGTCCTGCGGCGCGACCGCAGCGGGCGGTGCCGGCGGCAACCCGTCCATGCCCAGGCCGTCGGCGACGCGCTGCGCCAGCTTGGGATCGACGTGGCGCAGATGCCCGACCACGGCTTCTCGCACGTGCGCGGTGTCGACCTTGGACAGTTCGAACACCAGCGCCGAGGCCACGTGCGCCTGTTCCGGCTGCGTCTGGCTGCGGTAGAACATCCGCGCCTGGCTGTAGTGGTCGGCGAAGCTCTCGGCACGCACGCGGCCCTTGGTGCCGTCGTCGGGCTGGGTGCGGTGGCTGACGAAGCCGCGCGCGGTCTCGCGCGGGCTGTCGGCCTGCAGCGAACTGGGTTCGTAGGCGACGCGGCCCTTGGGCACGCCCATCTGCATGTGGCCGTCGCGCTGCATGTTGGCGAACGGGCACTTCGGCGCGTTGATCGGCAACTGGTGGAAGTTCGGCCCGCCCAGGCGGCTGAGCTGGGTGTCCAGGTACGAGAACAGGCGGCCCTGCAGCAGGGGGTCGTTGGAGAAATCGATGCCGGGCACGATGTTGGCCGGGCAGTACGCCACCTGCTCGGTCTCGGCGAAGAAGTTGTCCGGCCAGCGATCCAGCACCATGCGCCCGACGATCTGCAGCGGCACCAGTTCTTCGGGAATCAGCTTGGTGGCGTCCAGGTGATCGAACGGGAAGCTGTCGGCCTGCTCCTCGGTGAACAGCTGCACGCCCAGTTCCCATTCCGGGAAGTCGCCGCGTTCGATCGCCTCGAACAGGTCGCGGCGGTGGAAGTCCGGATCGGCGCCGGCCAGCTTCACCGCTTCGTCCCAGATCGTGGACTGCAGACCGAGCTTGGGTCGCCAGTGGAACTTGACGAAGGTGCTGCGGCCTTCCGCGTCGAGCAGGCGGAAGCTGTGGATGCCGAAACCTTCCATCATGCGCAGCGAACGCGGGATGGTGCGGTCGCTCATCGCCCACATGATCATGTGCAGCGACTCGGGCATCAGCGAGACGAAATCCCAGAACGTGTCGTGCGCGCTGGCCGCCTGCGGGAAGCCGCGGTCCGGCTCCATCTTCACCGCGTGGATCAGGTCGGGGAACTTCAGCGCGTCCTGGATGAAGAACACCGGGATGTTGTTGCCCACCAGGTCCCAGTTGCCTTCCTTGGTGTAGAACTTGACCGCGAAGCCGCGCACGTCGCGTGGCGTGTCCACCGAGCCGGCGCCGCCGGCGACGGTGGAGAAGCGGGTGAACACCGGCGTCTTCACCCCGACCTCGGTCAGCAGCGCGGCGGTGGTGTACTTGGCCAGCGACTTGGTCAATTCGAAGTAGCCGTGTGCGGCGCTGCCGCGCGCGTGCACGATGCGTTCGGGAATGCGCTCGTGGTCGAAGTGGGTGATCTTCTCGCGCAGGATGAAGTCTTCCAGCAGCGTCGGTCCGCGCGGGGTGGCGCGCAGCGAGTTCTGGTTGTCGGCGACCGGAATGCCCTGGTTGGTGGTCAGCGGCGGATGCGTGCCGCCGGCCTGCTGGTGCAGTTCGTCGCCATGGCCGCGCTGGTCGGCGGGCGCGGCGGTGGAGGCGAGGGCGGTGGACGATGCGGAATCGCTGGGCGTGCGCTTGCGGCTGGCCATGGAAGATCGCTCCGGTGCGTGGCGGAAGAAGGCGTCGCGGTGGGGTGCCCGGTGCGTGAGGATGCGGGCGCGGCGGAAGTCCCGATCCTGGGCGGCGCGGCGTGAACGAGCCGTGCAACGCGCCGCATCGCGCGCACTTGTCTACCTGGGGGCGCGCGCTGCGCACGCATAAAAAAACCCAGCCTCGCGCACGAGGCTGGGTCTCGGAGACACCGTCGAACGGTAACGCGGCTCAGACCACCGCGTCTTCCTTGTACGCGTCCACCGGGATGCACGCGCACATCACGTTCTTGTCGCCGTACACGTTGTCCACGCGCGCCACCGGCGGCCAGTACTTCTGCTGCTTCAGCGTCGGCAGCGGGAACGCGGCCAGTTCGCGCGGATAGGCGTGGGTCCACTCGCTGGCGGTGACCTGCGCGGCGGTGTGCGGGGCGTGCTTGAGCGGGTTGTCCTCGCGATCCAGGCGGCCGTCTTCGATCGCGGCGATCTCCTCGCGGATCTGGATCATCGCGTCGATGAAGCGGTCCAGCTCGTGCTGCGATTCGCTCTCGGTCGGCTCCACCATCAGCGTGCCGGCGACCGGGAAGCTCAGCGTCGGCGCGTGGAAGCCGAAGTCGATCAGGCGCTTGGCGATGTCCTCGGCGCCGATGCCGCTGGTCTTCTCCAGCGGGCGCACATCGAGGATGCACTCGTGCGCGACCAGGCCGTTGCGGCCGGTGTACAGCGTCTTGTAGTACGGCGCCAGCCGCTTGGCGATGTAGTTGGCGTTGAGCAGGGCGACCTGGGTGGCCTTGCGCAGCCCGCTGTTGCCCATCATGGTGATGTACATCCAGCTGATCGGCAGGATCGAGGCCGAGCCGAAGCTGGCCGCCGAGACCATGCCGACGTCGCCGTCGCCAGAGTTGAATCCGCCGCCATGGATGGCGGCTTTTTGATTTTCGCCGGCATGGATGCCGGCACGGGGAAGTGTCCGCGGCAGGTACGGCGCCAGATGCGCCTTCACCGCGCACGGGCCGACGCCGGGGCCGCCGCCGCCGTGCGGGATGCAGAAGGTCTTGTGCAGGTTCAGGTGCGACACGTCCGAGCCCCACTTGCCGGGCTTGGCCAGGCCGACCAGCGCGTTCATGTTGGCGCCGTCGGTGTAGACCTGGCCGCCGTGCGCGTGCACCGCCTCGCAGATCGCCACCACGTCTTCCTCGAACACGCCGTGGGTGGACGGGTAGGTGATCATCAGCGCGGCCAGGCGCTCGGAATACTTCTCGGCCTTGGCGCGGATGTCGGCGACGTCGACGTTGCCGTTGCCGTCGCACTTGGTCACCACCACGGTCATGCCGCACATCTGCGCCGAGGCGGGGTTGGTGCCGTGCGCCGACTCCGGGATCAGGCAGATGTCGCGATGGCCTTCGCCGCGGGCGCGGTGGTAGGCGCGGATCGCCAGCAGGCCGGCGTACTCGCCCTGCGCGCCGGAGTTGGGCTGCAGGCTGACCGCGTCGTAGCCGGTGCACTCGACCAGCATCGCTTCCAGTTCGTCGATCAGCTGTTTGTAGCCCACGCTCTGCTCGGCCGGGGCCAGCGGATGGATCGCGCCGAACTGCGGCCAGGTCACCGGGATCATCTCGGCAGTGGCGTTGAGCTTCATGGTGCAGCTGCCCAGCGGGATCATGGTGCGATCCATCGCCAGGTCCTTGTCGGCCAGCGCGCGCATGTAGCGCAGCAGTTCGTGTTCGCTGTGGTGGGTGTTGAACACCGGGTGCTGCAGGAACGCGCTGTGCCGCAGCAACTGCGGCGGCAGCGCATCGGCGGTGGCGGCGTCGAGCGCGTCCACGTCGGCCTGGGCGCCGAACAACTGCGCCAGCGCGACCACGTCGGCGCGGGTGGTGGTCTCGTCCAGGCTGATGCCCAGCGACGCGCTGTCGATTGCGCGCAGGTTGATGCCGGCTGCGCGCGCCTTGGCGTGGATCGCGTCGGCGTCCACGCCGGTGACGTGCAGGGTGTCGAAGAAGCGCTCGCCGACGGCGACGCCGGTACCACGCAGCGCCGCGGCCAGGATCGCGGCCAGCCGGTGCGTGCGGCGAGCGATGCGCACCAGGCCCTCGGGGCCGTGGTACACCGCGTACATCGAGGCCATCACCGCCAGCAGCACCTGCGCGGTGCAGATGTTGGAGGTGGCCTTCTCGCGGCGGATGTGCTGCTCGCGGGTCTGCAGAGTGAGGCGGTAGGCGGGGTTGCCGGCGGCGTCGATCGACACGCCGATCAGGCGGCCCGGCATCGAGCGCTTGTAGGCGTCGCGGCAGGCCATGAACGCGGCGTGCGGGCCGCCGAAGCCGAACGGCACGCCGAAGCGCTGCGAGTTGCCGACGACGATGTCCGCGCCCCATTCGCCGGGCGCGGCGATCAGGGTCAGCGCGAGCAGGTCGGTGGCGACGGCGACCAGGCCGCCCTGCGCGTGTACTGCGTCGGCCAGCGCCTGGTGATCCCCGATGTGGCCGAAGCTGTCCGGATACTGCAGCAGCACGCCGAAGCACTCGGCCTGCAGCGCTTCTTCCGGCGTGCCAACGCGCAGCACGATGCCCAGCGGCTCGGCGCGGGTACGCAGCAGTTCCAGGGTCTGCGGATGCACCGCGTCGTGCACGAAGAAGGTGTCGGACTTGGACTTGGCCGAGCGCTTGGCCAGGGTCATCGCCTCGGCCGCGGCGGTGGCTTCGTCCAGCAGCGAGGCGTTGGCGATCTCCATGCCGGTGAGGTCGGCGCACATGGTCTGGAAGTTGATCAGCGCTTCCATGCGACCCTGCGAGATCTCCGCCTGGTACGGGGTGTAGGCGGTGTACCAAGCCGGGTTCTCGAGAATGTTGCGCAGGATCACTTTCGGCGTGTGGGTGCCGTAGTAACCCTGGCCGATGAAGCTGCGCAGCACCGTGTTCCTGTCGGCGATGGCGCGGATCTTGGCCAGCGCCTCCTCCTCGGTGATGGCGTCGGGCAGCGCCAGCGCGGCGGGCGACTTGATGTTCGCGGGCACGATGGCGTCGGTCATCGCCTCCAGCGAGTCGTGGCCGACGGTGCGCAGCATGTGCGCGATCTCGGCGTCGTTCGGGCCGATGTGGCGCTCGATGAACGCCGAGTGGTGTTCGAGGTCGCGCAGCGAAGAGGTGTGAGACATGGCAGTCGTCCGGCAGAGGAAGGCACAAGGAGGCGGGGACCCGCGCAAGGCCGTCGTCGGACCGCGGTGGCGGGCACGATCGACGGGAAGCGCGGGTCCTCCCAATGCCCCTCTGTCCTTTTGCCTGAGAGTTTGGAAGCGGCGGCTGGCGCTGCGCTTCGTGCCCCTTCGGCGCCGGGTTTGACCGGTCTCTCCAGAGTCTTGGTGCGGGTGGTATCGGGCCTGAGCGATTACGGGCGTTTGCGCCTTCGGCAGCGGGTCGCCCCGCTTCTCCCACCATGCTGCGCGGCGATTATAGCGTGGCCGGCGGCGCCCACGGCGGGCCGCTCGCACCCACGCCAGGCTGAATGGGCAAGCCGCGGCGGATGCGCGCATGCGGCCGCAGCGCGTATCATGGCGGTACTCCCTTCTCTCGCGCCCGTCCATGCCGGACGGCGTCGTCGCGTGTGCGCCAGTCCCTGGCCGCCGCGGCCGGTTTTCAGGATGATGTCCCCATGACGCTCCCGTCCGTGTCCACGCGCCGCATGGCCCTGTTGCTGGCCGGGCTGGCGATGTTCGGCCCGTTCTCCATCGACACCATCTTCCCGGCGTTCCCGCAGCTGGCGCAGCGCCTGCATGCCGATCCGGTGGCGATCCAGCAGACGGTGAGCGTGTACCTGCTGGCCTACGCGCTGATGGGTCTGGCCCACGGGCCGCTGTCCGACGCGCTGGGGCGGAGGCGGGTGATCGTTGTCGGGCTGGTCGTGTTCATCCTGGCCTCGGCCGGCTGCGCGCTGTCGCGCGACCTGCCGACCCTGCTGGCGTTCCGCGCGCTGCAGGGCGTGTCGGCCGGGGTCGGCATGATCGTCGGTCGCGCGGTGATCCGCGATCTGTTCCACGGCGACGATGCGCAGCGGCTGATGAGCCAGGTGTCGATGATCTTCGGCATCGCCCCGGCGATCGCGCCGGTCATCGGCGGCTGGATCCTGGGCAGCGGCCGTGGCTGGCCGGCGATCTTCTGGTTCCTGGTCTGCTTCTCCTCGCTGCTGCTGGTGGCGACGCTGCGCTGGATGCCGGAGACGCATCCGCCGCAAGCGCGCACGCCGCTGGCGCCGCGCACGCTGCTGCGCGACTACATCGGCATTGCGCTCAATCCGCGCTTCCAGCGCCTGGCCGCGGCCGGCGCGTTCAATTTCGGCGGGGTGTTCCTGTACATCGCCTCGGCGCCGGTATTCATGATCGACCTGCTGGGCAAGACCGAGCGCGACTTCGCCTGGCTGTTCCTGCCCACCATCGGCGGCATGACCCTGGGCGCGTTCCTGTCCGGGCGCATGGCCGGACGGCTCGGGCCGATGCGCCAGGTGCGTATCGGCTTCGTCTGCTGCGGCCTGTCGATGGCCAGCAACATCGCCTACACCGCGCTGGCGCCGGCCATCGCGCTGCCGTGGGCGGTGCTGCCGATCTTCTTCGCCGGCCTGGGCACCGCGCTGATCTTCCCGATCCTGGCATTGGCGGTGCTGGACATGTATCCACGCCAGCGCGGGCTGGCATCGTCGCTGCAGGCCTTCACCCAGTTGATGGTCACCGTGCTGGTGGCCGGGGTGCTGTCGCCGCTGCTCAGCGGCCAAGCCCTGCACCTGGCGCTGGGCTCGGGCGCGTTCTTCCTGCTCGGCTGGGGTTTCTGGCGCTGGGAGCGGCGCAGCGGCAAGCGCCTGCCGCGGCCGGACGCGCAGGTGCCGCGGCTGGAACCGGCCGACCCGCTGTGAGCATGGCCGCGGTTGGGCTATCGTCGTCGGGTCATCGTTGAGGAAACCGCATGTCCATCCAGTCCAAGCAGCGCCGCGATCTGCGCAAGAAGCTGGCCGAGCGCCTGCGCCACCGCGCCGAGGGCGCCGCGCCGGCCGCGCCCATCGAACCGCACGCGGAACTGCGCGATCAACAGCGCACGCTGCTGGCCGGCATCGTGCGCCGCGACGGCGAGTGGGTGCTGGGCATGGACGGGCGCATCGCCGGGCAGAGCGAGAGCGCTGCGCAGGTGCTGTCGCTGATCATGCAGGCGGCGGAACTGCACGAGCGCGCCGGCACGCCGGTGCGGCTGATGTACTCGGACGCGCTGAAGGACGCCGCGCATGCCGATGCGCAGGCGCAGGGCCTGAGCTTCGACGAGTTCAAGTCGCGGCATGCCCAGGTCATGGGCCGCGACGACGGCGGCGCGGCGGCCCCGGCCTGAGCCCATGGGCCAGAGTGCCGGCCAGGCTGCGCAGGAGGCCGTGTCGCTGGCGCGGGTGCGTCGCCGCGACGGCATCGCGCTGGTCCAGGCGCACCGCGCCAGCGTCGCCCTGCATCACCCGTGGAGCTATCCGTTCACCGACGTGCCCGGATTCGAGGCCTGGTACGCGCAGACCCTGGACGGCAGCAACATCGCGCTGCTGGCGCGCGAACGCAGCAGCGGCGCGCTTGCCGGCCTGTTCACCTTCAGCCAGGTGGTCGGCGGCTGCTTCCAGAGCGCCTACCTCGGCTACCACGCCATGGCCGGCTGCGAAGGCCGCGGACTGATGACGCATGCGCTGCGCCTGTGCGTGGCCTACGCCTTCGCCGAGCTGGGCCTGCACCGGGTGGAAGCCAACATCCAGCCGGACAACACCCGCTCGCTGGCGCTAGCGCAGCGCGCCGGCTTTCGCCGCGAGGGCTATTCGCCGCGCTACCTGCGCATCGGCGGGGTGTGGCGCGACCACGAGCGTTGGGCGCGGCTGGCCGACGACTGAGCTGGCGGTGACCTATGCGGCTGGCAGCGCTCAGCGCCGAGACGGTGGCGTCGTCGGGGCCGGCGTAGGGGATGCGGGCGAGGTGGTTTGCGCCGATACAGGCGCCGACGCTTCCCACCCGCACATCCGACCCTGGTTCTGTTGCTTGAGCCACTCCTGCATCGGCGCGAAGTATTCCAGCAGCGGGCCGGCGTCGATGCGCTCGTTGCCGGTCAGTTCCTTCAGCGTCGCTTGCCACGGCTGGCTGGCGCCACGTTGCAGCATCGACCAGAACTTCTGCCCGGCTTCCTTGTTGCCGTAGAAGGTGCACTCGTACAGCGGGCCTTTGTAGCCGGCGGCGTCGCACAGGCTCTTGTAGAACTGGAACTGCAGGATGTGCGAGAGGAAGTAACGCGTGTACGGCGTGTTGGCCGGCACGTGGTACTTGGCGCCGGGGTCGAAGAAGTCCTCGCCGCGCGGCGTCGCCGGCGCCACGCCCTGGTACCTGGCCTTCAGCTCCCACCAGGCCTGGTTGTAGCGGTCCGGGGCGATCGAGCCGTCGAACACGCCCCAGCGCCAGCGGTCGATCATCAGCCCGAACGGCAGGAACGCGACCTTGCTCAACGCCATGCGCATCTGCGCGTTGATCAGCGCCTCGCGGCCGACCTGCGGTGCGTCGACCAGGCCGATCGAATGCAGGTACTGCGGGGTCACTGCCAGCACCACGGTGTCGCCGATCGCTTCGTGGAAGCCGTCGTTGGCGCCGCCCTGGAACAGCGGTGGCAGCGGGTTGTAGGCCAGGTCGTAATAGAGGTGGCCGAGCTCGTGGTAGATGGTGGTGAAGTCTTCTTCGTTCGGCTTGACGCACATCTTGGTGCGCACGTCGCCGGCCATGTCCATGTCCCAGGCGCTGGCGTGGCAGACCACGTCGCGGTCCAGCGGCTTGATGAACTGGCTGCGCGACCAGTAGCTGTCCGGCAGCTTGGGCATCGCCAGCGAGGTGTAGAAATCCTGCGCGCGCTCGGTCATCTGCCGCGCGCTGAGCAACTGCGCCTCGCGCTGGGCCATGAACCGCGCCTCCGGCGAGGTGTCGCCGTTGCGCCGCGCCAGCGCCGCGCTCAGGTTGCCTTGGTATTGCCGCTCCAGCGCGTCGGTGATGTCCAGGCTGCCGGCGCCGGGGTAGGGCTGCAGCAGGTCCCACAGGTTGCTCCAGTCCTGCTGCCACATGTTGCCGAGCAGGTGCGCCGGCAGTAGGCCGCCGGCGAGTTCGCCCTTGTCCTTGCCGTATTCGGCGTCGAGCTTGCCGCGCGCGTAGCAGTGCAACTGTTCGTACAGCGGCTTGACCTGGGTCCACAGCCGGTCGGTCTCGGCCGCGAGCTGTGCCGGCGGCATGTCGTAGCCGCTGCGCCACAGCGCGCCGGTGTCGGCGTAGCCCATGTCGCGCGCGCCTTCGTTGACCAGTTCGACGAAGCGCTGATAGTCCTTGCGCATCGGTTGCACGGCGGCGTGCCAGCCCTGCCACGCGTCCAGTTGCTGGTCGTAGTCGCGGCTGCGGCGCAGCACGTCCTCCAGTTCGCCCAACTGCCGGCAGCGGCGCGCATCCCCTTCTCCGGTGCAGTAGGACGCGGCGCCGTAGGCGCCTTCCATCTTCGTCGCCAGCGCGGCCAGTTCGGCCAGCCGCGCCGGATCGCGCGGTGCCGGCATCGCGGTCATCTGCTGCAGCAGGCGCAGCGCGCGGGCGCTGTCGGCCGACATCGGCTTGCCGTCGTAGCGCCGCGCCTGCGCGATCCAGCCGTTGAGCGTGGTCAGCCAGCGCGCGTTGGCCCTGGCCGCCAGCCGCTCGCTGTCGCCGTTGATGTAGGTGGCCGACAGCCACTGCGCCGCGGTCAGTTCCGGCAGCAGCGCGCGGTACTCCTCGTTGATGCGGGCGACGAACTGGTCGGCGCTCTCGCCCTGGGGCTGGGCCGCGGCGGGGGCGGCGGTCTCGGCCGCGGGTTCCTTGCGGCAGGCGGACAGCGTCAGCAGGCCCGCGCCGAGGCACAGCGCGAGCAGAGGAGAGCGGAGGGTCACGGCGAATCCTTGCAGGGCGATTGCCCGGAAGGCTAGTGGCCCGTCAGCACCGCCGCAAGTTCGGGCGGCGCAGCCTTGGCCGCGCCGCCGCGTCCCGTCATGCCATGACCGCGCGTGGACGGGGTTACCGCGGCTTGGCGCACTGCGCGAACAGGTCGCGCGTGTGGTCGTAGACGCCGGTCCTGACCTGCATCAGGCCCAGCACCGACGGGAACAGGTTGTCCTGGTCGGCGTACGTGCGCGACCGTGCCTGCAGGCAGGCCAGGTCCAGGCCGCGCGCGTTGGCGAAGCCGGGCGAGAACCACATCACCATCGGCACGTGGGTCTGCTCCTGCGGCGCGATCGCATACGGCACGCCGTGCAGGTACAGGCCCTTCTCGCCCAGCGACTCGCCGTGGTCGGAGAGGTAGATCATCGCCGTGTCGTAGTCGGGCATGGCCTGCAGCGTGTCGATGGTGCGCGCCAGCAGGTGGTCGGTGTACAGCAGCGAGTTGTCGTAGGCGTTGGTGATCAGCTCGCGGCTGCAGTTGCCCAGGTCGGCGGTGTCGCAGGTCGGGGTGAAGCGGCGGAACGCGGCCGGGTAGCGCTCGAAATAGCTGGGGCCGTGGCTGCCGAGCTGGTGCAACACCACCACGCGGTCGCCGGGCTTGGCGCGCACCTGCGCGGCCAGGTCCTGCAGCAGGATCTCGTCCATGCAGCGTCCGTCCTTGCACAACTGCGGATCCTTGGCGTCGTCCAGGTGCTGGATCTGCAGGCCGTCGCACACGCCCTTGCAGCCGGACTGGTTGTCGCGCCACAGCGTGGCGATGCCGGCGTGCTCGAGCACGTGCAGCAGCGACTGGTGCTTGCGGATGTTGCTCTCGTTGTAGTCGTGGCGGCCGAACGGCGAGAACATGCACGGTACCGAGACCTCGGTGCTGGTGCCGCAGGAGTGCATGTCGGGGAAGTTGATCACGTCGCGCTTGGCCAGCTCCGGCGTGGTCTGCCGCGCGTAGCCGTTGAGGCCCCAGTTCTGCGCGCGGGCGGTCTCGCCCAGCACCACCACCAGCAGCCGCGGCTTGCTGCCCGGTGCACGCGCGGTGGCCTTGGCGTCGTGTTCCAGCGGCAGCTTGGGCGCCTTGCGCGTGGGGCTGTCGGACTTGAAGTTCTGCCGCAGCGCGACAAGGTAGTTGATCGGCGTGGCCAGGTAGCGGATCTCGCGATGGTTGCGCATCATCGCCGACAGATCCTGGAACGAGAGCATCGCGGCGACGCCGCCCAGCGCCAGCATGCCGACCAGGAAGCCGGCGCGGATCGCCAGCGCCTTCAGCGGCGAACGCCGGATCAGCCGTACCCGCCACAGCACCAGGATCGGCAACACCGCGTAGAACAGCAGCGGCGCGATCAGCGCCGGTGTCATCAGCTCGCGCGATTCCTTGTGGTCGGTGGCCAGCACGTTGCGCAGCATGTCCGCGTCCAGGTAGACGCTGTAGCTGTTCATGTAGTGCGCGGCGAACGCGGTGGTGATCAGCAGCAGGGTCAGCACCGGCTTGGCGATGCCGCGCCACAGCAGCAGGCCGAGCAGCAGGCCGTGCACGGCCAGCAGCAGCAGGAACAGCGACAGCGCCAGCTTCACGTCGCCGCCGTGGCCGCTCATCGCGCTGCGCCAGAACATGCCGTTGCAGGCCAGGGCGAAGAACGCGCTGGCCGCCAGCGCCAGCGTCTCGTTGCTCAACTGCGGACGCCAGGCCCACCAGCGGGCGCGGGGGGCGGTGGACGACGAGGGCGAGGCGACGGGATGGCTCATGCGGCGGAATCGTTGGTGATGGAGAGGCGCCGGTCGGCCCGCGACGCCATCGCGTCCGGCCACAGCATCGCCCGGTACAGGCCCAGTGCCACGCCCCAGCACAGGGCTAGCGTCCACAGGTCGTGCGACATGAAATGCGCGCCGCGCAGCTGTTGGCCGAGACCGAACAGCAAGCCTCCCCCGAGGCCGATCGCCAGTGCTGGCCAGCGCCAGGCTGGCTTGAGCGCCAGCGCGACGAAGTACAGCCCCACCCAGGCATAGCCGGCACTGGAATGACCGGCGGGGAAGCATACCCCGCGCGGCATGCCGGCCGGGCGGGTCTCGAACAGGCCCACGAAAATCCGCTCGCCGCCGTAGCGGGCCAGATCCCAGGGGCAGTCCATGTGGGTGACCGACTTCAGCAGCGACACCACGCCCGTGCTCAGCCCCACCGCCAGCAGCAGATACAGCAGCGGCAGCCGGTAGCGGCGGCCGTCGGGACGGCGCCAGGCCCACACTGCCAGGCCTGCGGTCACCGCCCACGCCGCAGCGCTCAGCAGCTTGCCGTCGTGGTGGATCAGGCTACGGGTCAGCGCCGCATCCTTCAGTGCCCACTGCCCGCCTTCCCAGCGGTACAGCAGGTCGGCGATCCAGAAGTCGCCGCCCAGGCCCATCAGCACGGTGCTGGCCAGCAGCACCAGGGCCAGCGGCACCCACAGATGGGAGAGATAGAAGTGCCGGCGTGCGCCGAGGTGGGGCGCCGCCGCAGCGGACAATCGCAGAGGCGTACTGAGCATGGTCGACGAAGGCGGCCAGGGACGGCGGGAAAGTGGGGGCATGGTCGGGTTGCAGGTGTCGGATAGCTGTCGGAACTGCGGAATAAGAGAGCCGAGGCTTCAGCAAAGGTTGCGCACGGCCGCGGTGATGCAAGCGCCGGGCCACCGGCGTCGCACATGTGGCGAGTGGCGAGAAACGGTGCGGGTCGGGGCGCGGTGGCGGCGTGCGGGGAGGGCAGCCTGACGCGGTCGTGTTGGGATCCTTTCCAGGTTTTGTCGAGATTCGATCAAGACGCGTCGCCGTTCTGACGGCGTTCCGACATGGTTCCGCTAGCATGGGCGGGTCCGTCCCCCGAATTCGAGCGCCCCCATGCGGCTGCTGGTCATAGAAGACAACCGGAACCTGGTCGCCAACCTGTTCGACTACTTCGAGGTGCGCGGCCACACCCTGGATGCGGCGCCGGACGGCGTCACCGGGCTGCACCTGGCCACCACCCAGCGCTACGACGCGCTGATCCTGGACTGGATGCTGCCGCGCCTGGACGGGCAGCAGGTGCTGCGCGCGCTGCGCGAGGAGCACCATGCCGACGTGCCGGTGATCATGCTGACCGCGCGCGACGAGCTGCCGGACAAGATCGCCGGCTTCCGCGCTGGCGCCGACGATTACCTGACCAAGCCGTTCGCGCTACCGGAGCTGGAAGTGCGGCTGGAGGCGCTGCTGGTGCGCGCCAGTGGCCGTGGCCGCAGCAAGCTGCTGCGCGTGGGCGACCTGCAGTTGGACCTGTCCACGCTGGAAGTGACCCGGGGCGGGCGCACCCTGCACCTGTATCCGGCCTGCCGCAAGCTGCTGGAGGTGCTGATGCAGGCCAGCCCGGCCGCGGTCACCCGCGATCGGCTGGAGCAGGCGCTGTGGGGCGACGAGCCGCCGGACGGGGACATGCTGCGCTCGCACATCTACGACCTGCGCCGCAGCGTCGATGGCCCGTTCGCGGCCAAGCTGATCCACACCCTGCCGCGCATCGGCTACCGCCTGGCGGTGGTCGGCCCCCACGAGGGCGAGCATGCCGACTAGGGCCGGGCTGCGGCAGCGGCTGACCCTGTGGCTGGTGGGCTACGCGGCGCTGCTGTCGCTGGCGGTGTTCGTGCATGGCTACATCGTCAACGACCAGGCCGAGCAGCTCACCTGGCGCTCGCTGCTCACCTCTGAACTGGACCACTTCCTGGCACGCAGCGCGGCCGATCCGGACTACCGCTGGATCGACACCCGTACCGTGAGCCTGTACGGCGACGAGGGCGGTGCGCCGCTGCCGCCGGCGGTGGCGGCGCTGGGCCCCGGCCTGCACGACGAAGTGCAACTGGAAGGCAGCGAGAAGGTGGTGCTGGTGCAGGACGTGCGCGGGCGCCGCCTGGCGCTGGCGCTGGACATCACCGAACTGCACGACCACGAGGACAACCTGGCACTGTGGATGCTGGTGTCCAACGCGGTGGCGGTGCTGCTGCTCGGCGCGCTGGTGGCCTGGGGCATGGGCCGCGTGGTGCAGCCGCTGATCGACATGGCCCAGCGCATCGGCAGCCTGCGCCCGGACCGGCCCGGGCAGCGCATCGAGGTGCATCCGCGCGCCAGCGCCGAGCAGGTGGTGATCGCCGAAGCGTTGAACGATTACCTGGCACGCAACGATCTGTTCGTGGAGCGCGAGCGCGCCTTCATCGACAGCACCAGCCACGAGCTGCGCACGCCGGTGGCGGTGATCGGCGGCGCCGCCGAGCTGGCGCTGGAGCAGCACGACGTGCCGCCCAGCGTGCGCAACCAGTTGCTGCGCATCCGCCGCACCGCCAGCGGCGTCGGCCAGCTCATTTCGCTGCTGCTGGTGCTGGCCAAGGACCCGGCGCGGCTGGCGCGCGGCAGCGACCTGGTGCGGCTGGACCAGTTGCTGCCGGAAATCGTCGAGGACCACCGCCACCTGTGTGCGGACAAGCGCCTGGAACTTGCCCTGGCGCCGTTGCCGCCGTGCGAGGTGGAGACCCCGCTGGCGATCCTGCAGGTGGCCATCGGCAACCTGCTGCGCAACGCCATCGAGAACAGCGACAAGGGCCAGATCCAGATCACGCTGCTGGCACCGGGCGTGGTCTGCATCGACGATCCCGGCCACGGCATGAGCCCGGAAGAGATCAGCGCGATCTACATGCGCATGGCGCGCGGCGGCGGCAGCCGCGAAGGCAGCGGCATCGGCCTGGACCTGATCGCGCGGCTGTGCGAACACCTGGGCTGGGCGCTGCACCTGGATTCGCTGGCCGGCACCGGCACCCGCGCGACGCTGGACCTGAGCAGCGCGCTGAAGCGCCCCGGCGCGTTGCCGCCGTCGCCCGCGTCGGAGTGACCGGCTAGGGCCGCGCCGGCAGCAGGCCGCGTTGCGCCAGCCAGGCGCGCGCGTCGTCGGCGTCCTGTTCGAACCAGGCACGGGTGGAGCCGAGCCGGTAGGTGTAGCCCCAGGCGTCCATGTCCGCCATCAGCCGCGCACGGCCCACCCCGGGCAGAGCGTCGGCCAGCACGATCTGCAGGTAGCAGGTGGCGTCTTCCTCTTCCACCGAGTCGGTGGCATCGGTATGCACCTGCGCGCGCCGCTGCGGCGGCAGCACGATCAGGTGGCAGGCCTCGTGCAGCAGCGAATGCACCGGCGTGTCGTCGCGCACGTAGACGTCGCTGGCGATGACCCCGGCTTCCGGCTCGCCCCAGTAGCTGCCGGGAATGGCGGCGCCGTCGGCGACGCGGTGCAGGGCCAGCCCGTAGCCGGCCAGCAGCGCGCGCGGCGCGTCCAGGCCGATCGCACCCACGGTCAGCACCTGAGCGGCGGCAGCGGGGAGGGCGGTGTCGCTCTGCATCGTATGGAGTTCGTTGGGACGGAAAAGGCGCGGCGGGCGCGCCCGATCACGGCAGGCACGGTGCGGTGGCGCCGCGCGACCGGTGCGTCAGCTGCGGCACCGGCCACGGCCGGCGCGCGGCCTCAGGGCGTCGGCCCTTCCGGCAGGGCGACGGAGATGTCGAGCACGTCGTGCTCGCCGTCCTTGACCAGATCCACCTTGACCGCGTCGGCGTCGATGTTGACGTACTTCTTGATCACTTCCAGCAGCTCGCGCTGCAGCAGCGGCAGGTAGTCGGGGCCGCCGCGGTGGCTGCGTTCCTGCGCGATGATGATCTGCAGGCGGTTCTTCGCGGTTTCGGCGGTGTTCTTCTTGGTCTTGAGGAAATCGAATAGTCCCATGCTCACCCTCCGAACAACTTGGTGAAGAAGCCCTTCTTCTCCACGGAGATGAAACGCATCGGACGTTCCTCGCCGAGGATGCGCGCCACGGCGTCCTCGTAGGCCTGGCCGGCCGGGGATTCGCCGTCCAGGATCACCGGCTCGCCCTTGTTGGAGGCGTTGAGCACGTCGCCGGATTCGGGGATCACGCCGATCGCCTTCAGGCCGAGCACTTCCTCCACGTCGGTGATGCTGAGCATCTCGCCGGTTTCCACGCGCGCCGGGCTGTAGCGGGTCAGCAGCAGGAACGCGGGCAGGCTCTTGCCGCTCTCGGCCTTGTGGGTCTTGGAGTCGAGCAGGCCGAGGATGCGGTCGGAGTCGCGCACCGAGGACACTTCCGGATTGACCACCACCACCGCGCGGTCGGCGAAGTACATCGCCAGGAACGCGCCCTTCTCGATGCCGGCCGGCGAATCGCAGACGATGTAGTCGAAGCCGTCGGCGGCGAGGTCCTTGAGCACCTTCTCCACGCCTTCCTGGGTCAGCGCGTCCTTGTCGCGGGTCTGCGAGGCGGCCAGCACGAACAGGTTGTCGAAGCGCTTGTCCTTGATCAGCGCCTGCTTCAGCGTGGCTTCGTTGTGCACCACGTTGACGAAGTCGTACACCACGCGGCGCTCGCAGCCCATGATCAGGTCGAGGTTGCGCAGGCCCACGTCGAAGTCGATCACCGCGACCTTCTTGCCGCGTCGCGCCAGCCCGCAGGCCAGGCTCGCGCTGGTGGTGGTCTTGCCGACGCCGCCCTTGCCGGAGGTGACAACGATAATTTCAGCCAAAGGACTATCTCCTGATACGTTCGTGGTTGGGCCGCGTCAGTCTTGCGCGGCGATCATGATCTGGTCCTGCTCCAGCCAGACCTGGACGGCCTTGCCACGCAGTTCCTTGGGAATATCGTCCAGCACCTTGTAGTGGCCGGCAATGGCGACCAGTTCGGCGTGGAAGTCGCGGCAGAAGATCCGCGCCTCGGTGTTGCCCTGCGCGCCGGCCAGGGCACGGCCGCGCAGGCTGCCGTAGATATGGATGCTGCCGTCGGAGATCACCTCGGCACCGGCGCCGACGGTGGCCACCACGGTCAGGTCGCAATTCTCCGCATACAGCTGTTGCCCGGAGCGCACAGCGCTCTTCTGCATGCGCCCGGGTTGCGGGCGCGCCGCCGGCGCGGGCGGCGGCGGAGGCGGTGGCGAGACCGGCGCCGGCGCGGTGGCGGGCGCGCCGCCATCGAAACGCTCGTACTGCGCGCGGAACTTGGCCAGCAGCGGCAGGCCCAGCGACACCGACAGCTCCTCGATCTCGCGGGTACCGTAGGCCAGCGCCACCGGCAGCACGCCGGCGTCGCGCAGGCCGTCCAGCAGCGCCTGCGCGGTGGCCGTGTCGGGGGTCTGTGCCAAGCCGCCGAAATCGATGATCACCGCGGCACGGCCGAACAGCTTGGGCGCGCGCTGCACCCGCTCGCGCATCTCCTGGCTCAGCCGCGCCACGTCCAGTGTGCGCACGCGCAGGTTGGCGATGCCGACCTGGCCGATCTTCAGTTCGCCGGCCTGCTCGAAATCCAGATTCACCGACGACACGCTCAGGTCCCGGTCGGGCGCTGCGCCCGCTGCAGTCGGTGGGCGTGGCCGGCCCAGGGCAGGTCGGGCAGGGTGTCGCCATAGGTTTCGCGCACCCAGGCGTAACTGCACAGATCCTTCAACAGCATGCTCGCACGCACCTCCACTTCGTTCATCGTGTTCTGGCCCACTTCGCGGAAACCGAAGCTGCCATGGAACAGCAGCGCCGCATCGGCGCCGTGGTCCAGGAAAACCTCGCACGCCAGTTGCGGGTAGCGCAACTCGGCGTAGCTCTGCACGTCGGCGTAGAACGCCCGACCGACACCGCCGCCGCGGCGGCGGCTGGCCACCACGATGCGGTCGATGTAGAAAAACTGCGGGTAGCGCTCGCGGAACCAGGCGAAATTGCTGCTGTCGTGGTCGCTGTCGCTGCCGAAGCCGACCAGGAAGCCGGCCAGGTTGCCGTCGCGCTCGGCGACGCGGAAGTACTCTGCGGTTTCGTAGAAGCGGTGCAGCTTGGCCGAATCCAGCGGCAGGATCGCCAGTCCGGCGTTGTTGTTCAGGGCCAGGACCGAATCGAGCTCGTGCTCGCGCACGTCGCGGATGACGATCGACATTGAGACTCCATTGCTGATGCGCGCGCGGCCCCGTGCGGGCCGCCGGGCCGGATTATCGCACGCGCGACCCGGGGCGGCGAGCCGCGCCGGCATGACTTCCGTGGGAGTGCAATGCGCGCCGTTCATCCTAAGATGGCGGCATGTTGGGATATCTCAGCCATACCCGCGTTCTGCGCTATGCCGGCCTGTTCACCTGGGCGGTCATCTGCATGCCGTTGCTGTACCTGTACTGGGAGCCGGTCGAGGAATCGGGGCGGATGCCCAGCGGCGAGGTGTGGCTGCTGCTGGCAAGCTATCTGGGCTTCGGTGTGGTCTATTTCCTGCTGACCCGGCGCCTGCACAGCGGCGACGGCGTGCGCTGGTACGACCGCGGCATGCTGGTGCTGCTGACCATCTGCGCGCTGGCGGTCGGCTACCTGCATCGCTCCGGGCTGGGCAGCATCCTGATGATGGTGGCGGCCGGGGTGATCCCGTGGCTGCTGCCGGTGCGCGCCGGCGTGGCCTGGCTGCTGCTGAGCCAGCTGGCGGTGCTGCCGGTGTACCTGACCATCGGCTTCCCGCCGTTCGAGGCGCTGATGCAGTCGCTGCTGTACGGCGGCTTCTCCATGTTCATCTTCGTCACCAGCCTGGTCGCGCGCCAGCAGACCCAGGCCCGCGAAGAACAGCGCCAGCTCAACGCCGAACTGCGCGCCACCCGCGCGCTGCTGGCCGAGAGCGCCCGGGTCAACGAGCGCACCCGCATCTCGCGCGAACTGCACGACCTGCTCGGCCACCACCTGACCGCGCTGAGCCTGAACCTGGAAGTGGCCGGCCACATCACCGAGGGCCGCGCCCAGGAGCACGTGCAGCAGGCGCATACCCTGGCCAAGCTGTTGCTGACCGATGTGCGCGAGGCGGTGAGCCAGTTGCGCGACAGCGGTGCGATCGACCTGGCGGCGGCGCTGCGGCCGCTGGCCGAGCGGGTGCCGTCGCTGCACATCCACCTGCAGGTGGAGGAGCCGCTGACCGTGGAGGATCCCGAGCGCGCACACGTGTTGCTGCGCTGCACCCAGGAGATCATCACCAACGCGGTGCGCCACGCCCAGGCCGACAATCTGTGGATCGAGGTGCGCCGCGATGGTCCGCAGGTGGTGATCCAGGCGCGCGACGACGGCCGCGGTTGCGAGACCCTGGCCCCCGGCAACGGCCTGCGCGGCATGCGCGAGCGCCTGAGCCAGTACGGCGGCAGCCTGGACGTGGCCGCCGCGCCCGGCGCCGGCTTCCGCCTGCGCGCCGCCGTCCCCGGCGCCGCCACCCTGCTGCCGCCCGCCGTTCCCCAAGGAGTGTTGTGATGATCCGTGTCTGCCTGGTCGACGATCAAACCCTGGTGCGGCAGGGCATCCGCTCGCTGCTGGCGCTGGACGGCGGCATCGAGGTGGTGGCCGAGGCCAGCGATGGCCGCCAGGCGGTCGACCTGATCCCGCAGGTGCTGCCCGACGTGGTGCTGATGGACATGCGCATGCCGTCGATGTCGGGGCTGGAGGCGCTGCAGACGCTGTCGCGCGCCGCCGCGCTGCCGCCGACCATCATCCTGACCACCTTCGACGACGACCAACTGGTGCTGGCCGGGCTCAAGGCCGGGGCCAAGGGCTATCTGCTCAAGGACGTGTCGCTGGAGCAACTGGTCGGCGCGATCCGCACCGTGGCCGCCGGCGGCTCGCTGGTGCAGCCGGCGGTGACCCAGCGCCTGCTCTCGGGCCTGGAACACATGCGCAACGACTTCGTCAGCCTGGACCGGCCCGACCCGCTGACCGATCGCGAGACCGAGATCCTGCGGCTGATGGCCAGCGGCTTCTCCAACAAGGAGATCGCCAACTCGCTGGGCGTGGCCGAGGGCACGATCAAGAACCACGTCTCCAATATCCTCTCCAAGCTTGGGGTGCGCGACCGCACCCGGGCGGTACTGAAGGCGTTCGAGTTGCAACTGGTCTGACGGGACGGGAGGCCCGGCCCGGCGCTGCAGGCGGTCTGAACGAGGCAGGATGACGGCCCGCGGCGGCAGGAATCGCGCACGCCGGGCGGGTCCGGTGCAACCGGGGGCCATGCAATCGGTGCCGGCAGCGGGCTGTCGAGCGTGTCCCGTGCAGGGAAGTGGTCTGGCCTGGGGCGCGCTCGCTGCGGGCACATCCACCCACCCGATGGCGCCGCCGTTGCTCGCTCCGGTGCGCTCGGAGTACCGGCGCGCGCGCCTGTCCGGTGCTGGCGCCAAGACAATGGTCTGGTCGCCCTCGTTACCGCTCCCACGGCCGCTGCCGCCACCGCGCCAGGCCATTGCGACAGGGCGCGCAGCGGCATTCCGTGATGTGCTGACCACGGACAGCGAAGCCTGCTAGGATGGGCGCTTCGCTTCATCAACCCGGCCGTGGGATCGGCCCCGGAGACCTCCTGAATGACCCGTATTATCGAGTTCCTGATCGCCCTGGGGATCGTGGCTGGCCTGTTCGTCATTGTCGGCGTGGTGCTGCCCTCGGAGCGTCACATGTCCGAAAGCGTCGAGACCAATCGGCGCATGACCATCGTCTATGACACGGTCAACAGCCTGCGTCGGTTCAAGGACTGGAACCCCCTGGTGCTGCGCGACCCGCGCATCGAGCTGAAGCTCTCCGGCCCGGAATCCGGCGTCGGCGCGCGCCTGGACTACAGCTCCAAGGAGGGCTACATCGGCAAGGGTAGCTGGACCATCACCTCGACCGAGAAGAACAAGGACGTGGTCATCGCCATCGAGGACGAGACCAAGGGCAAGGACAAGACCACCTCGTTCAAGCTCGAGTCGACCGGCAAGAACGGCCGCAACGTGAAGATCACCCAGGACTACACCGTCAAGTACGGTTGGGACCTGCTGGGTCGCTACGCCGGCCTGTACGTCAGCCGCCATGTCGGCGACGACATCAAGCTGGGCCTGTCGCGCCTGAGCAACGTGCTGGCCACCGTGCCGAACGTGGACTACCGCTCCGACGACACCCCGCTGAAGGACCTGAAGGTCGTCGATGTTCCGGCCGAGGATCTGCTGGTGGTCAACGCCGGCAACATCGACCGCGACAACGACTCCATCAAGAAGTCCATCAAGGACAACCAGGAGTGGATCAAGCGGGTGATGGACGCCAACGGCCTGGAAGCGGCCGGTCCGGTGCGCATCGTCACCACCGACTTCGGCGCCGACAAGTACGCCTTCGACGTCGCCCAGCCGGTGCGCAAGCGTGCCGGTGGCGCGCCGAAGGACGACGCCAAGAAGGAGGAGAAGAAGGACGACAAGCAGGATGCTGCCGCCGCTGCCGCGCCGGTCGATGCCACCCCGGTTGCCGCCTCCGGCGAGCCGCTGAAGGTGACCATCCCGCAGGGCGCCCCGGTGACCTACCTGCGCACCGAAGCGCACCGTTCCGCCTTCGCCAGCTACACCGGCCACATGGCCGGCCTGGATGCGGCGCGCAATGCGCTGCGTGCCTGGGCCGCGACCAGCGGCTACGACGTGACCGACCGTCCGTACGAAGCCTGGAAGGGCGGAGTGGACAAGTCGTTCACGCCGGAAGGCACCTACGACATCTACTGGGCGATCAAGTAAGTCCTGCCCTGGTGGACGAGTGAACCGGAACGCGCCGCATCTTGCGGCGCGTTCTGTTTTTGGGGGCGGCAAACGCTGCCGCGCTCCCGGAGGGAATGCACATGCTGACGTTCGATCGCCGTACGCGCGGGCCGTTCTGGCTGTGCAGCGCCGGCGCGCTGCTCGCGGCCGTGGCCATCGGCCTGTCCGCCTATGCCTCGCACGGCGTTGCCGAGCCCCTGGCGCAATCGCACCTGCAGACCGCGGCGCTGTACGCCTTCGGCCACGGCGTGGCGCTGGCGGCGCTGGGCCGCCGCAGCGAACGCCTGCTCGGCCGCAGTGCGCTGTGCCTGTTGCTGCTCGGCACCTTGCTGTTCTCCGGCAGCCTGGCCGGCAACGCGCTGGCGCAGTGGCCGACGCGGCTGGCGCCGATCGGCGGCACCACGCTGATGCTGGGCTGGCTGCTGTGGGCGGTGGACGCGCTGCGGCGCTGAGCCGGATGCGCTTCGGCACAGGGTGAGGCAAGCCAAGCGCAGTGGCGGGTCGATGCGCAAAGAAGCGTTTGAAACCTTGCGCTTGCGAAGCTGAAGCGGTGCGGCGCGATGCTGTCGCCGCGGGGACTCAAGGTGCCGGTGCGACACGCGTGCCAGAGGGCGTGTCCGCGCTGGTCGGCTTGGGGTGCCGCGCCGCGCTCAGCGGTCCCCGACCAGTTCCACCTGCGCCTTCAACCGCACCCACGCGTCCTGGCTGGGGTCGTTGACCGTGACCTGCACGGTGTAGGTGCCGAGCGGGTCGCTGTCCTCGAAGCGCAACTGCACCGACAGAGGCGCCAGTTCCAGCAGGCCGGCGGCGGCCGGTGGACCGCCCATGCCCAGCGGGCGCATCGGGTCCTGCAGGGTGGTACTGCCATCGGGGCCGAGCATGCGCAGGCTCATCTGCGCATCGCAGGCGCCGCCGTTGTTGGGGCTGGGCGCGCAGCCGGAGTACAGCAGTGCCACCCGCAGCAACTGCCCGCGATGCACCCGCGCGATCGTGCGCAGCTGCGGCGCATGCGCGGCCTCGGTTTGCCCCCATTCCTGTGCGAACGCGGCGAAGTCGGCGTCGTCGGCGATCTGCAGCGCGGCGGCGAAGGCCTTGTCGTGGCCGCGCTCGGCGCTGTCCGGCAGGGCCTGGCCCTGCCGGTCGTGCCATTGCGCGGCGGCGCAGGTGGGCAGCGCCAGGGCCAGCAGGGTCAATGCCCGCCAGGCGGCGGTGCCGGCGCGCGGCCGGCGGGTGTCGGAACGGATCATGCGCAAGCGGCCTCCTGCCAGCACCAGTGCCAGGGTTCGTAGACGATGCCATGTGGGTTGTCGCGCGGATAGCTCATGCGGTAGCCGAAGGCGCCGGCGTGGTCGCGCAGCCAGGCGAAGGCCCGCGTGCGCTCGAAGCTTTCCTCGGCCGGCGGTTCGCCGGGCGTGCCGATGTCCAGCGCGTGCCCGCTGTGGTGCTCGCTGAAGCCCGGCGCGGCATTGACCGCGAGGATCTGCTCCAGGGTCTGCCCACGGGCGAACTTGCGCGCGAAGATGCCCAGTTGATACGCGTGGCTGCGATAACCGGAAATGGCCTCGAGCACCACGCCATCGCGCGCAGCGGCATGGTGCAGCGCGTGCCAGGCGCGCGCTGCGCCCGCGCTCAGCCACAGCGGGCGTCGGTAGCGGTCGTTGCCGGCCGCGTGCAGGCTGGCCGGTTCCGGCTGCAGCGGCAGGCCGGTGCGCTGCGCGTAGGCGTCGGCGGCCAGGCCCAATTGGTCCAGCCGCTGCTGCAGAGCGTGCAGCGGCAACCAGGTCTCATCAGCCGCCATCGCGCCACGCGCGGGCAGCGCGTCGAGACGATCCAGCGCCGCGTCGATGCCAGGCTCGTGCATCAGCCGCGGCACCAGCCCATGCAGCCCGTGTGCGTTCGCGGTCGCCAGGTAGCGTCCATCGTGCTTGCGCCGCAGCAGCCAGGTCGCCTGCGCGAGCTGGCGCGCGTCGGCGTTGCTGCGGGCGCGCAGCCGCGCGGCCGGCAGCAGTTCGATGGCTTCGGTGTTGAGCAGCAGATTGGGAACGGTGCGCATCGGCACAGGGTAGAGCCAAGCACCGCGGGCGACCAGTCGCGGGGGCGATCCTGCCGCGCCGCGCACGATGCGGCAGGTGCGACTCAGAAGAACTCGTCGAGCAACTGGTGGAACTGCAGCCGCTGCGGGTCCGGCGTGGCGATGCCGTACGCGGCGAAGAAATGGTCGGCGAGCTGCGGGCCGAATTCGTCCAGGCAGTTGGCCAGGATCGCCAGGTCCTGGTAGGGATCGGCAACGCCGGCGCGGCCGAGATCGATCACCCCGACGACGCGGTCCGGCGCGTCGAGCAGGATGTTGTCCAGCGAATAGTCGCCGTGGCACAGCACGCGCTCGCTGGCCAGCGGCAACAGTGCGGTCATCGCCTGCCACACCGCGTCCGCCGACCAGCCGGCCCGCGCGGCGTCGAAATCCTCGGTGTCGACCAGGCCTGCCTGCAGGCGGCGCTGCGCCGCGGCCAGGCGCAGCGGGTGGCCTGCCTCGAACGGGCAGGTGTCGATCGGCGTGGCGTGTAGGCGGCGCAGGAACTCGGCCAGCGCCTGCACGATGCGCTGCGCTTGCGCGGGTGCGTCCTGCAGCCACTGGTAGGCGGTCTTGCCCGGCAGGGCTGCGCTCAGTAGCCAGGCGCCGGCGGCGTCGGCCTCGAAATGCAGCACGCGCGGCACCCAGCCCGTGCCACGCAGCCAGTGCAGGCGGGCGAACTCGTCCACCACGTCGTCGTGCGTCGTGCCGGTGCCGCGCTTGAGGTACAGATCCGGCGTGCCGGCGCCGCCGAGCCGATAGACCTGGGCGCCGGCTTCGCCGACCAGATTGCGGTGCCACAGCAGGCCGTGCAGCCGTGCCGACAGCGTCGGCGGCAGGGCCGGTGCGGTGGCGGGAATCTCGCGTGGGGCCGCGTCGTCCATCGGGCTGATCCTGGCGTCATGGTGGAGGGCGAAGTCGCCGCCACCGTCGCGATGCCTGCGGCTGCGACGAGGACGAACGTTGCTGGTGTTCCAGCATATCGCCTCGGGTACATCGGAACGCTCGACCTGGCGTCCTCGACGTAGCCGGCGCGTGCCAACCGCGAGCAATGATCGCACCGCGCGCAGCGTGTCGTGCCCTGCACCAAGGCCGGTCGCAGCGGCAGCCGACGCGGCAACGCGCGCCGCACTCACGCCAGGCGGCGGGCCGTGCCGCAGGTGTCTTCGCCATCACGCGCCTGCGCCGCGCGCGTCTGCCATTCCTGCAGCACCTGCCGGGGCTGTTCGACGCTGAGCAGTAGCCAGCCGCCATCGTGCAACGGAACGGCCAGGACGCGATCGCTGGTGATCAGGCAGAACGCCTTGTGCCCGTCGCGGGTGCGGTAATGGCCGGCGTGGAAGCCGGGATAGCCGAAACCGAACACCTTCAGTGCCGGCCTGAAGCCGGTGTGCTCGGACAGCGCGACCACGCGCGCGGCCTCCAGGCGCAGCGCGGCCAACGGCACGCGCTTGGTCAGGAAGGTTGCGCGCACCTCCACCAGGCCGTCGTGCAGCAGCACGCGTTGCCGCGCGAAAGTGGCGGTGCCGGCCACGCCGATCAGTGCCAGCAGCCCGAAATGCCACCACAGCGCGCCGGGCCGCGCGGCGTGCAGCGCGACGCCGCCGATCACCGCGGCCACGGCCAGCAGCGGCAGCCACAGCCACAAGGCCAGGCCCAGCCGATGCGCCGGCGATACCGGATACCGTCGTGCCGGCGAGGGCAACGTGGATCGCAGCCGGCTCATGGCGCGGCGCCGTGGCTGGCGGGCAGGGCGCGCACCCAGGTGGCGGCATCGGCGATCAGGGCCGGGTCGACGTGGCCGGGCGTCGCGTACTCGCCCGGCCCGGGTGCGCCGGTGCCGGCGATGCCCAGATGGTTCAGTGCGGCGTAGCGGTGCAGGGTGGCGTGCGGATCGTGCGCCAGCGCCTGCTGCCAACGCTGCCAGTCCGGCGCGGTGACCTGGAAATCGCGCTCGCCCTGCAGCCACAGCACCGGCATCGGCCCGAGCGCGCGGACGTCGGCGACCGGATCGACCTGCTCGATCGCGCGCCAATAGGTGGCAGGCACGTCCAATGGCGAATCGTTGCGCGCGACCTCGCCACTGCCGCGGACCTTGGCCACGCGGCGCTCGATCTCGGCCAGCGCCGCCTGCCGCTGCGGCGACAGCGGATGTTCCTGGTTCAGCAGGTAGCGGTTCTGCTCGATCAACAGGTCCAGCAGCGGTCGCGCCGGCGCCGCCCACAGCACGATGCCGGCGGTCTTGCCGGAGCGGCGTGCAATGCGGGCGGCGAGCATGCCGCCCTGGCTGTGGCCCATCACCACGATGCGCGCAGGGTCGATGCCGGGCGTGCGCGCCAGCGCCGCCACCGCGGCGACGGCGTCGTCGGTGGTCTCGTCGTCCATGGTGAAACCCTGGTCGATGCGCCCGGCAAAGCTCTCCGGCACGGCGAAGGTCCGCTTGTCGTAGCGCAGCACCGCGATGCCCTGCGCGGCGAGCCCGCGGGCGACGTCGAGGAACGGACGGTTCGGGCCGATGGTCTCGTCGCGGTCCTGCGGGCCCGAGCCGTGCACCAGGACCACCGCCGGGAACGGACCCTTGCCTGCCGGCAGGGCCAGCGTGCCCGGCAGCGGACCGACCGCGAACGCCCGTTCGCTGAAGCCGGCGTCGGCGTCGGGAGGCGGAGGCGCCGGCGGTGGTGCGGGAGTGAACAGCAGGCCGGCGATCTTGCCGTCCGCGTCGATCGACACATGCGCCAGCAGTGCGCCGCGCTCGAACTGCAGGCGCTGTTCGATCACCCGCAGCCCGTTCTGCTCGCGTTCGCTGGCCGGCCCGCGCTGCTGCAGCGCGCCCAGTCGTGTGGACAGCATGCGCCAGGCCTCGGCCAGCTTGTCGGATGGCACCGCCTTGGCCATCGCCGGGGTGAACTCGGCTTCGACCGCGGCCAGGTCGCCGGCCTGCAGGCGATCCAGCAGCGCACTGGCGGTCTGTTGCGGCGTCGCGGCCAGCACCGTGAGCGGAGCCAGCAGCGCCGTCAGTGCAAGCGCAAGAACCCGATGCGGGCGCACGTCAGAGCTCCCGCTTGAACATCATCAGCGGTTTGGTGCCAGGCAGGGTGAGGACGTTGACCAGTTCCCAACCGAGCTTGCCGTGCTTGTTCAGGTCGGCCTGCAGTTCGTCCAGCTTCAGGCCCAGCATCAGGTTGGTCTTGGCCTCGACGGTGAGGTACTCCCAGCGCTTGCTCATGATTCCGGCTCCTTGTCGTCACGCGGCTTGGGCAGCCGCCCGGCCTTGCGCAGCGCGTCGCGCAACACGTATTCGATCTGCGCGTTGAGGCTGCGCAGTTCGTCGTCGGCCCAGCGCTGCGCCGCCGCCAGCACGTCGGCGTTGATGCGCAGCGGATAGGCCTTCTTCTCGCTCATGACCGCCCCTGCCGCGCGGCGTCGCTGCGCCGCAGATGCAGCAGCATCGACACGATCAGCGCGTTCACCGCCAGCAGCAGCGCGATCGCCACCGCGTAGACGCCGACGCGCTGGCCGCCTGTCCAGTACAGCGCCGCGGCGCCGACCAGGATCGCCAGGCCGATCAGCGCCCAGCGCAGGCCCAGCCCGCGCGCGCGGTCGTCGCCCTTGCCGCCGATCCAGGCGGCGATGACCAGGGCCGGCAGGCCGGAGAGGGCGAGCGCCAGCGGCGCGATGGCGGCATGCATATCCATCGGCACCTCAGTACAGCGAGCCGGCGTTGACGATCGGCTGGGTGCCGCGGTCCGAGCACAGCACGGTCAGCAGGTTGCTGACCATGTGCGCCTTGCGCTCCTCGTCCAGCTCGACCACGCCGTTCTTCTGCAGTTCGGCCAGGGCCATCTCGACCATGCCCACCGCGCCGGCGACGATGCGGGTGCGCGCGGCGATCACCGCGTTGGCCTGCTGCCGCTGCAGCATCGCCTGGGCGATTTCCGGGGCGTAGGCGAGGTGGCTGATGCGTGCCTCGATCACGTCCACGCCGGCCTGGGTCAGGCGTTCGTCGAGGTGGCGCTTGAGCTGTTCGCTGATCTCGTTGGGGTGGCTGCGCAGCGAGATCTGCCCGTCCTCGTGCTGGTCGTAGGGATAGCTGGTGGCCATCGCACGCAACGCCGCTTCCGACTGGATGTGCACGAAGCTCTCGTAGTCGTCGACGTTGTAGACCGCCTCGGACGCGTCCATCACCTGCCACACGATCACCGCGGCGATCTCGATCGGGCTGCCGTCCAGCTCGTTGACCTTGAGCCGGCCGCTCTCGAAATTGCGCACGCGCTGGCTGACCTTGCGCTTGCTGAAGAAGGGGTTGTTCCAGCGCAGGCCCTGGTCCTTGACCGTGCCCACGTAGCGGCCGAACAGGCTCAGCACCGCGGCCTGGTTCGGTTCCAGCGCGTACAGGCCGACCACCAGGAACAGCGCGACGGCCAGCACCGGGATCGCGACCAGCAGGGTCCACGGCATCGCCGACGGCTGCAGCACGCCGGTGGCGATGATCGCGCCGGCGCCGGCCACGAACACCAGGACCAGGACCAGGATCATCGGGATGCCGGGCAGGGAGGAACGGGGCTGCTCTTTCATGGTGGACGTCCTTGGGTGGTTGGACGAAAAGATATCAAATTGATATCAGGTTGCAAGAGGTGGAGATTGGGGATTGGGGATTCGGGATTGGTAGAAGCGAGGCACGCGGGCGGGCCAAGGGTTCGCTTGCGCAAATCCCCCGATCTGGCGGTCTCAATGGAATGCCGCTGCGACAGCGAGCAGGCGCGACCTGGCCGCATTCGCCGAGTGCATGCTGGAAGCACATGTCCCCAGCCGGCCGAGGGCCGCCGGTACGGCGTCAGACTGGCTGCGATCCGCTCTTGCGAATCCCCAATCCCCACTGCCGAATCCCGGCCGTTCGGCGAATCCCCAATCCCGATTCCCTAATCCCGGCTTTTCAGCCAATCCCCAATCCCGATTCCCGATTCCCGGCCGCCGCAGGCGGCCACTCACCCGCCGAGGATCAACACCGGCGAGCGGAAACCGCTGAGGTGGTGGGTGTCGGTGGCGATGTCGCTGCGGTAGCGGCCGGGGATCTCGATCTGGCAGCGTTTGCCGATGCGCACGCCGGGGCCGATGTCCACCTGCCGGCCGAGCGTGGCCTGGGCGCCGATCTGCGCCTCCGCACCGAGCGTCGCGCCGGCCTCGATCCACGCCGAGGCGCCGACCTTGACCGCCGATTCCAGCACCGCCGCCGCGCCGATCCAGGCGTTGAAGCCGATGTCGCAGTGCGCATCGACGATGGCGCCGGCGCCGATCGCGCAGTTCTCGCCGACGCGCGCGCTGGCCGCCACCTGCGCGCCGCGGCAGATCAGCGGCGGCATCTTGAAGCCGCGCGCCTTGAGTTCGCCCATCAGCTCCTGGCGGCGGAAATTGAGGAACTGCGCGCCCCAGGCGACGAAGGCGGTGGCGCCGGTATCGGCCAGCGCGTGCAGGGCATCCAGGTCGAAGCGGTAGTCCTTGCCCTGCGCCACGTCCACCGGGTGCAGCACGCAGTCCGGCGCCGCCTCGGCCCAGGCGGCGAGCGCCCAGCGCAGCAGCGCGCCGCTGCCGACCACGTATTTCTCAGAGGTCATGGCGGCCCTCCATGACGTCCATGTACCAGCGTTCGATCTGCATGTTGGCGTGCTCGTAGTCGCCCAGCACCGCGCGCGGGGCGCCGGCGCGCAATCCCGACTGCACCTGTTCCATGATCTCGATGTCCTCGCGCAGCACCTTCTCGGCGCCATGCAGATGCCCCAGCAGCACCGCGTCGGAGCCCGGATAGCGCTGTTTTTTGCGTGCGGTGACGTAGTAGACCAGCAGGTCGGTGCGCTGCGCCGACACCGGCTGGTGGTGCTCGATGATGAAGGAGTAGCCGCCCGAGCCCGAGGCGATGTGCAGGTTCGGATACAGCAGCCAGTTCAGATACCAGTCGTCGTTGCCGAAGCGTTCGACGTGCGCGTGCCAGGGGTAGTGCGCCATCGCCAGCAGCGGCTCGTTGAGGCCGCCGCTGCTGAAATCGCGCAGGCGCGCCAGATGCGCCTCGCGCGAGGCGCTGCCCTCGGTGTGGTAGCGGCGCGCGTCGGCAATGCCGGCGTCGTCCATCTGCACCTGGAACTTCACCTGCTGCGCCAGCGTACGCGCATGCACGAAGCGCGGGTGCAGCGCATCGCGCAGGTTCTCGTAGGCCAGCTTCCAGTTGAAGTCGGCTTCGAAGGTCGCCACCAGCACCTCGTCGTCGAACTGCTCGGAAGCGGCGCGCAGCATCTCCAGCGCCTCCAGCGAGAACTGCGTCTCCAGCGGCATCGGCTCGGCCGACAGGTTCACGAACACCAGCTTGCCGATGCAGGCAACCGCGAAGCGGCGCAGCCGCAGGCAGGCGCGTGCTTCAGGGGCCAGACGGTAGGCATCGTCCTGGAACGGGATGTTGTCCACGCCGCCGTCGGCGCCGTAGCGCCAGCCGTGATAGCTGCAGACCAGCGGGCGCACGCCCTGCGGTTGCTGCTGCAGCGGGTTCTGCCGGTGCAGGCACAGGTTGTCGAAGGCGCGCAGTTCGCCGTCGATGTTCTGCACCACCACGTCCACCCCGCACACCGACCGGCGCACGAAGGCGTTGGGCTTGTCCAGCAGCATGCGCGGGGCCACGAACTGCCACAGCGGCATCATCAGCTTTTCGCGCTCGCGGGCGAACCAGGCCTCGTCGATGTATGCCTCGGCCGGCATCAACGACTGCATGGGCGCTTCTCGGCGGTGCGGCAGGGCGTGCCGTGGCGGTGTTCGGCGCTGTGTGCGTGCATGGCGACATCCCCAGTGACGCTGCGGAAGATAGCACCTCGCCGCGCGCAGCCGCCTTCCCGGTCCTTGCATGGATGCTGCGGTATCGCCACGCACGGTCGCAACGCTAAGGCAGCAACACGATGGCGCCGGTGCTCGTGCGCGATTCCAGCAGCCGGTGCGCGTCGGCCGCGCGCTCCAACGGCAGCCGCGCACCGATCTCGACCTGCAGGCCATCGGCCAGCCGTTGCAGCGTCGCCTGCGCCGCGGCGCGATAGCCGTCCAGGTCGCGGGCGATGAAGCCCAGCACGCTCGGCCGTGCCAGCGCGATCGAGCGCGCCGGGCCGAGATCGTCGAGGTCCACGCAGTGCCGTGCGCCCACCGCGGCGACTTGGCCGATGCTCGCGACCAGGCCGAACGGGCGCACGGCGCCGAGCGTGCGGGTCAGCACCTCGCCGCCGATGCCGTCGATGGCGTAGTCGACGCCGTCGCCACCGCCGAACGCGCGCGCGGCGGCGACGAAATCCTCCTGCCGATACTCCACCACCGCCTCGGCGCCATGGCGGCGTGCCAGCTCGGCCTTGGCGGCCGAGCCGACCGTGCCGATCACGCGTGCGCCGAGCGCGCGCGCCCACTGCGTCGCCAGCAGGCCGAGCCCGCCGGCCGCGGCGTGGATCAGCACGGTGTCGCCGGCCGCGACCTGGCGAACACGATGCAGCAGCATGTGCACGGTGATGCCTTTCAGCAGCCCGGCCGCGGCGGCTTCGTCGCTCAGCGCGTCGGGGAGCGGCAGCACGCGCGCGGCCGGCAGCGTGCGCAGGCTGGCGTAGCTGCCATTGGGCAGGCCTGCATAGGCGACCCGTTGGCCGGGCGTCAGCGTGCATACGTCGGCACCCACTGCGTCGATCACCCCGGCCGCCTCGATCCCGAGCGCCGCCGGCAGGTGCGGCAAGGCATGGGCGCCGCTGCGGAAATAGATGTCGACGAAGTTCACGCCGATGGCGGTCTGGCGGATGCGGACCTCGCCAGGGCCGGGGGCGGCGACCGGCGCATCCAGTCGGCGCAGCACGTCGGCGGCGCCGTAGCGGTCGATGCCGATGCGCAGGGCAGTGCGGGGAAGGGACATGGCGGTTTCTCGGCGTGGGGAGGAAGCCGTCATCATCCGGCCGTGCATAATTCGGCGGAATTCCCGTCTTTCGCCCAGTCATTGTGCAAAATTCGACCGAAACCGGCGCGCTCCCTGCCGCATCTCCCGCGATGAGCTGGGACGACGTCCGCTACTTCCTGGCCGTCCTGCGCGACGGCAGCCTGTCCTCGGCGGCGCGGACCTTGCGGGTCCAGCACTCGACGGTGGCGCGGCGCATCGATGCGCTGGAGGCCGCACTGGGCCTGCGCCTGTTCGATCGCCTGCCGCGCGGCTGGTTGCCGACCGCCGAAGCGCTGCAGTTGGCCGAGCACGGCACCCGCCTGGAAGCCGAAGCGCATGCCTTCGGCCGCGCCGCGCAGGGCGCCACGACGTTGGAAGGCGTCGTGAGGATCTCGGCCTCGCCGGTGTTCGCCAGCCACTTCCTGGCGCCGCGCCTGGCCCGCGCGCAGCGTGCCTGGCCGGCGCTGCGCATCGATCTGCTGGGCGAGGCGCAGGCGGCCAACCTGTACGCGCGCGATGCTGATCTGGCGGTGCGGCTGTCGCGGCCGCAGGCGCCGGGACTGGTGGCACGGCGCATCGGCACCATGCGGTTCGCGTTGTGCGCGAGCCCGGAGTGGGCCGACGCGGCGCCTGCCAGTTGGCCATTCGTCGGCTACGACGATGCGCTCGCGCACACTCCGCAGCAGCAATGGCTGCTGCGCTTCGCGGGCGGGCGCCGGTTCGCGTTCGTCGCCAACGATCTGGCCGCGCAGCTGCATGCCTGCGCGGCCGGGGCCGGCGTGGCGCTGCTGCCGCGGTTCCTGCTGGAGGCGACCGCGGCGAGCGCCGGCGGGGCGCTGGTCGAACTGCCCGAGGCGCCACGCTGCGACGTCGAGCGTGAGATCTGGCTGGTCGTGCATCCGGACGTGCGCCGCGCGCCGCGCGTGCAGCGGGTCGCCGAGGCCATCGCCGATGCGGTGCAGGCGGCGGACGGGCGGCTTTAGAATAGCCACCCCTCTTCGCGCAGGCGCCGCCGCCATGGTCACTCTGGGAACCCCGCTGTCCGCTTCCGCCACCCGTGTGCTGCTGCTCGGCTCCGGCGAACTGGGCAAGGAGGTGGCGATCGAACTGCAGCGCTTCGGCGTGGAGGTGATCGCAGTGGACCGCTATGCCGACGCGCCGGCGATGCAGGTCGCGCACCGCAGCCACGTGGTCGACATGCTCGATGCGATGGCGCTGCGCGAGGTGATCGCGCGCGAGCGGCCGCATCTGATCGTGCCGGAGATCGAGGCGATCCACACCGAGACCCTGGTGGCGCTGGAGCGCGACCACGGCCAGCGGGTGATCCCCACCGCGCGCGCGGCACGGTTGACCATGGACCGCGAAGGCATCCGCCGCCTGGCCGCCGAGACGCTGGGCCTGCCGACCTCGCCGTACCGCTTCGTGGACACGCCCGAGCAGTATCGCGAGGCGATCGCCGCGGTGGGCCTGCCCTGCGTGGTCAAGCCGGTGATGTCGTCCTCCGGCAAGGGCCAGAGCACGCTGCGCAGCGCCGACGACATCGACGCGGCCTGGGAATACGCGCAGACCGGCGGCCGCGCCGGCGCCGGCCGCTGCATCGTCGAAGGCTTCATCGACTTCGACTACGAGATCACCCTGCTGACCGTGCGCCACGCCGGCGGCACCGCGTTCTGCGATCCGATCGGGCACTGGCAGAAGGACGGCGACTACCGCGAGAGCTGGCAGCCGCAGCCGATGTCGGCGCTGGCCCTGCAGCGCGCGCAGGACATCGCCCGCGCGGTCACCGACGATCTCGGCGGCTGGGGCCTGTTCGGCGTGGAGCTGTTCGTCAAGGGCGACGAGGTCTGGTTCAGCGAGGTGTCGCCGCGGCCGCACGACACCGGGCTGGTCACCCTGGTGTCGCAGGAACTGAGCGAGTTCGCCCTGCATGCGCGCGCGATCCTCGGCCTGCCGATTCCGGCGATCCGCCAGAACGGCCCGTCGGCCTCGTGTGCGCTGCTGGCGCACGGCGAGGGCGTGCCGCGCTTCGGCAACGTCGACGCCGCCCTGCAGGTGCCGGACACGGCCCTGCGCCTGTTCGGCAAGCCCAGCGTGCACGGCCACCGCCGCGTCGGCGTGACCCTGGCCCGCGGCGCGAGCATCGACGAAGCGCGGCAGATCGCCCGCGACGCCGCCGCCGTCCTCACCATCGATCTAGACGCATAAGACTACGAGCGCACGGAAAGCGGGGCCAAAGTGGACCCGCTTTCCCATTCCCCACTCCCGATTCCCCATTCCCGGCCTCTCAAGCCGGCGGCGCAAATCGTGCCGCCGCCAGGCGGATGCTCCAGACCAGTTCCACCATGGCCAGGTTATTGAGCAGGGCCTCGCCGCCCAGCACCAGCCAGTAGCCGGCGCCGTCGACCCAGAACGGCACGAACGACCAGTCCGGCAGCAGCAACTGCGGCTCGCTGTAGAACGCCACGTAGCGGTGCGCGCCGTGCCAGCCGCGCGCGCTCTGGCGCTGGGCGAAGCCGGAGAAGTCGGCCGCGGCCACGCTCAGCGTCTCGGCCTGTTCCTGGTCCAGGCCGGCATGGCCCAGGCAGAAGCCGCTGTCGGATGCCAGCACCGCGCGGCGTTCGGCCGACAGCGGGGCGATCACGTGCTGGGCGAAATCGTCCAGGCGGATTTCCGGGCCCGGCAACGCGCGCCGCAGCAACTGCACCCATTGCTGTTCGCGCGCGTCCTGCAGCAGGCGCTGCGCGTCGCCGCCCACGCGCTGGCGCCATTCCTGCAGCGACAGCGCGCCGTGCGCGCCGAGCAGCAGTTGCAGCGCGCGCTGCATGCGGTCCGGCGTGGCGCTGGCGAAGCCGTGCAGCACGCCGTGCGGGGTCGGCATCAGCCAGGTCGGTTCGGAGTTGCTCGGTTCGGAGGCGGTCATCGCGGCGCACTCGCGCTGGAAAAGGACAGGGCGTCGACGCTGCGGCCGCCCAGCGGTTCGCGCTGCTGCAGCCAGCGCGCAGTGCTGTCCCAGCGGTCGCCCAGGGCCAGCGCATGGCGGCGCAGTTCGCGGGTGGCCAGCATGAAGGCGAGCTTGTCCTGGCAACTGATGCAGTAGTCCAGGAACTCGCGTTCGCAGCGCGCCGCGGCGATCGGTGCGCCGTCGCACAGCGCATCCACCACCTCGCGCACCATCCGTCGCGAATGGTCCGGGCTGGCCCGGCGCACCCGCGCCGGCACGTCGGCGGACGGCCGCGCCAGCACGCTCCAGCGCGTGGCAAGGGCGTTGATCGGCAGCAGCGCGTGGCGCTGGCTGTGGCGCTGGAAGGCTTCGGCCACGTGCGGTGCCAGATGCGCCGCGGCCATCTGCAGCGCCAACTGGCGCAGGGCGACGTCATGCCGCGGCAGGGCGACGAACAGGTCGGCGAGCACGCCCTGGGTCGGTTCGTTGTCGTGCAGTTGCAGCGCCGCGTGCAGCCGCGCCAGGTGCGCGGCGGCATCGCGCGGGTCGCGCAGCAGGGCGCGGGCGTGGGTGCGCATCACCAGGCGTGCGGGATCGCGAGCGGGAAGAGTGGGCATGGGCGCCTCAGTCCAGCAAGGTGTCGATCAGGTCGATAATGAATTCGGCGTCCTCCGCGGACATCGCTTCGAAGCCGCGCTCCAGGCCCAGCGCGTCCAGCACCGCCTGGTCGTCGCGGTGCGCGGCATCGCCGAGCGTGAGCAATGCGTCGCGCAGCACCGGCAGTTGCGGGCCCAGGCGCGGATGCGCCAGCAGCACGTGGCCGATGTCGCACAGCGCGCTTTCCACCAGCGGGCGCAACCGCGCGCGGGTCAGCCGCGACAGGCCGTGGTAGGCGGTGGCCAGGAACAGGCCGGCGTCGGCTTCGCCTTCCAGCAGCAGTCGCGCCACCGCGGCATAGCTGCTGGCCGGGCGCCAGGCGATGCGCTCCGGCTCCAGGTCGGCCGGTTCCAGCAGGCGCAGGCCGATCAGGCGCACGTCCTGGTTGGCGGTCAGCGCGATACGGCAGCCATAGGGCAGGTCTTCCACGCACCGCGCGGGCGCTTCGGCCGCGGTCGCGATCACCACCTCGTCGGCGTGTCCGCGCGGCCGCACCAGCGGCAGGTAGCCGCGTTCGCGGATCAGCGCGCTGGCGTCGAACGGGCTGGCGTACACCAGGTCGACGACGCTGTCGTCCAGCAACTGCCGCTGTTCGGCGGCGTCGGCCGGCATCAGCAGGCGCAGGCCGATGCCGGCGCGGCGCTGCAGCACCGTGCTGAGCAGGTACCAGCCGCCGAAGTATTCGGGCGCGAAGTCCGGCGCGACCAGGAAGGTGCAGCTCATGCCGGGGCCTGCGTGCGTTCGTCCTGCAGCCATTGCGCGTACAGCGGCTGCAGCGCGTCGATGCGCCGCCGCGAGGGCTTGCGCCGTACCGAGGTGAAGCCGACCACGCGGCCGTCGCGCACGTTCGGCAAGGCGGTGGCGTAGACCCAGTAGCAGGCGCCGTCGCGCCGCAGGTTCTTGACGTAGCCGTGCCACTTCTCGCCGGCCAGCACGGTGTCCCACAGCTCGCGGAACGCGCGCCGCGGCATCTCCGGGTGGCGCAGGATGCAGTGCGGCGCGCCGATCAACAGCGCGCGCGGCCAGCCGCTGAGTTCGACGAAGGCCTCGTTGGCGTGGGTGATGACGCCGTCCAGGTCGGTGCGCGAGACGATCAGGCGCCCGTCCGGATAGGCTACCTCGCGTTCGCTCCAGTACACCGTGCGGCGGCTGCCGTCGTGATAGCGCAGTTCGGCGCTGCGGTGCGGCTCGTGCGGCGGATCCATCGGCGGCAGCGGCATGGCGGCCCCCTACAGGATCTGCTGCAGCGCCTGCGCGGCGCGCTTGATGTCCAGGAACACCAGGCCCAGCCTGGCGCTGGGCTTGGCCAGTACGGTGAGCACCGCCTCGCGGCCGGCCGCACTCATGATCACGTAGCCCGATTCGCCCTGGATCAGCACCCGCTCCAGCGCGCCGCGCGCCAGTTCGCGCGCGCTGCGCTCGCCCAGCGCGAGCAGCGCCGCGGACATCGCGCCGACGCGGTCCTCGTCCATGCCCTGCGGCATCGCCGAGGCGATCATCAGCCCGTCCAGGGAGATCAGCGCCGAGGCCTCGATATCGGCGGTGGCGCCGTTGAGCCCCTCCAGCGCCTGTTGCAACTGTTGCGTTCGCATGCTCGCCTTCCGCTTGCGCATCCCGACCGGGTGCGGGAGGCATTGGACCGCGTCGGCGCGGTGTTGCCCTTGATCTGGATCAAGGCCGATGGCGGTGCTGGGCGCGGCAGTCCGGCGAGCGCCGCGGGCTGGCTGTGGGAAGGCCGCGCTGCGGAACGCGGTGGAGGCACGCGTGGCGGGGCTGAAGCCCCTCCCGCAATGGCGCCGGTCGGTACGACGACTGTCGCGTGCCGCGCGGCAGGCGGTCCACGCGTAAAGCGGGCAATGCTCTGCCAGAAAGAACGCGGCGGCCCATGGAGCCGCCGGTGGTGTGCTGTACGGGCCGCGTCGCGACCTGGGTTGTGTTCTGTCGCCTGTGCTTACGGCCCCGCGGCGACGTCGACCCAGACCAGATGGTGGTCGCTGCCATCGGCGATGGCCGCGGCGGGATCGCTGGATGCCGGCCAGAACACGCCGCTGTCCAGGTAGCGGAAGTTGCGCGACGGCAGCACGTAGTCCAGGCGCATTGTGCCGGCCTTGGGGCCGAAATCGCCGGTGACCTGCTGCGGCGGGCCGCGATGGGCGATGCCGGTGGCCGCATACACGCGCGTGGTCTCTTCGCCGCCGGCACTGTGCGGGGTGGGGTACTGCAGGACGCGCGGATGCGTCACCAGGGCGCGGATCGCGTCGTGGCGGCCGTCGCCGTCGATCACGTCGTTGTTGAGGTCGCCGAGCATCACGAACTGCGCATCGGCGGCCAGTCCGCCGCAGCGGCCGGCGTCGTCGCACAGCCAGCGCGCCTTGCCGCTGCCGGCATCGTCCAGGTACTCGCGCCACAGCCGCAGCTCGTCGTGGTTGCGTGCCGCGTTGCGCTTCTCCGCGCCGTCGAATACCGGCGGGGTCGGATGCGACACCAGCGCATGCAGCACGCCCAGCGGCGTGCGCACCGGCACGTCCCAGTGCGACTTCGACGACAGCCGCAGCTGCGCCCACACCGCGTCGCTGTGGAAGAAGCGGCTGGTAGCCGGGTCGACCGGGCGCAGCGCGTCGGGCATCGCGCTCCACTTCAGCAGGCGGAAGCTGCGCACCGCCGCGGCGTCGATCGGGTACCTGGACAGCAGCAGCATGCCGTACTGGCCGGGATGCAGGCCGTAGCCCCAGGCGTCGTTGCCGCGCGCACGCCCTTCGCCGCCGACGTGGCCGTCGTTGTCCAGGTCCAGGCCGCTGGGGACGCCGGTGTTGACCGGGGCCAGGTAGCGGTACGGATAACGCAGCGCCGCGCCGCCGTGCGGTTGCGGCACCGCCAGGTAGCGCTGCTCGAACAGGTCGGCGGCGCGGTGCGCATCGTCGTAGTCGAACTCGTTGAGCAGCACGATGTCTGGGCGCACCTGCTGCAGCACCGAGGCGATCTTGCGTGCCTGCGCGTTGTCGCCTTGCAGTGCGGCGATCAGCCCGCCGGGTTCGTCGGCATTGAGCGAGGTGTTGTAGGTGGCCAGCCGCAGTGTCGTGGAGGCAGGCGCGGCGGCGTCGGTCATCAGGCGGGTGGCGGGAGCGGTGTGCGCGCAGGCGCCGCACAGCAGGATCAGGGCGAGCAGGAGGAGGCGTGAGGTCATGCGCCAAGTTTCGCATGCGCTGCATGTCCGCACGATGGCGCGACCGCGGGCGGCGGCACGGCTCGGCAACGCGATGCCAGTCGCCGTCGGCTAGCCGCCGAGCTGGCGCAGGTAGTCGTCGAAGTCGCGCCAGTGGCGGCCGTCGTAGGCCTGCAGCGGCCGGAAGCGGCGCTTGTAGTCCATTTTCTGGTGGCCGCGGATCCAGTAGCCCAGGTACAGATGGCCCAGGCCTTCGCGTCGCGCCCATGCGATCTGCTGCAGGATCGCCAGCGTGCCCAGGCCGCGTGCGCCGGCGTCCGGGTCGTAGAAGGTGTAGACCGCCGACAGCGCCTGCGCGGCGATGTCGGTGACCGCCACTGCCAGCAGTGGCCCGCGCCGTCCATCGGGCATGCGTTGCCGCAGCTCCAGGAAGCGCCCATGCGACCAGTGGCCGATCAGGAACTGATCGAACTCGTGCGCGCCGTGATCGTCCATGCCGCCGCCGGGATGGCGATGGCGCAGATAGCGCTGATACAGCGCCAGCTGTTCCTCGCTGCGCTCGGCGGCGACGATGCGCACGTCGACATCGGCATTACGCGCCAGGCAGCGGCGCTGGCTGCGATCGGGCACGAAGTCCTCGATCGGGATGCGCACCGCAACGCAAGCGCGGCAGTGGTCGCAGTGCGGGCGATAGACCAGATCGCCGGAGCGGCGGAAGCCCCAGCTCAACGCCAGCGGATACAGCGCGCCCAGACGCGGGTCGTGTGGGTCCAGTACCAGGTCGCGGGCTTGCCGCTCCGGCCAGTAGCCGCATGCGTGCTGGCCGGTCTGGAACAGCCGCAGGTCGTCGCTGGCGTCGGAATGGATGGCCATGCGTCGAGCATAGCGCTTCGCCATCGCAGAGGCCGCGACTGTCCCGTCCATGAATGCGCCTGGCGACGGGTCAACCGCGGCGACGACGGGGCGTTGTCTGCAGGGAAGGCGCCACGGTGCCGGTCCGCTGCACGGACCGCTCGCGACGCCGGACGCCTGCCGTCCCGGCAGGTGCCTCATCATCCTCAGGGAGTGACCCATGAAGTCTCGCAACCCGCTGCTTGCCCTGGCCGTGCTGGCCGTCCTGTCCGGTGCCGCCTACGCCGTTCCGCCGCCGGCCAATCCCGCCGCGCCCGCCGATGCCGGCGGCATCGCCGCGCTCGACAAGAACGGCGATGGCGTCATCGACCGCAGCGAGGCCGCCGCCGATCCGCGTCTGGCCGAACATTTCGATGCGCTGGACAAGAACCACGACGGCAAGCTCAGCCGCGACGAGTGGCCGCGGCACGGCCGCCACGGCGGCCCGGGTGGGCACGGCGTGCCCGGCGCGATGATGGCCAAGCTGGACACCAACAAGGATGGCCGCATCAGCCGCGCCGAAGCGCAGGCCGATCCGAAGCTCGCCGCGCGTTTCGACAAGATGGACGTGAACAAGGACGGCTACATCGACCGTGCCGACTTCGAGCTGCGCGCCAAGCAGCATCGCGATGCCTGGTTCACCGCCGCCGACACCAACAAGGACGGCATGCTCAGTCGCGCCGAGTTCGATGCGGCGCAGGCCAAGCGTTGGGCGCATCGCCCGGGCGGGCAACGCGGCGGCGACGCGCCGCCGCCGATGCCGGCGCCGGACAGCAACTGAGCCATCCGCCGCGGCGGTGGCCGCGGCGTCACTGCACCAAGGCGCCGATCGACAGCGCCCCTGCGCCCGCGCAGGGGCGCTTTTGTTTGGGGAACCATGTTGCTGCCGCGCGCCGGGCAGTACAGCGGCAGGTGCAGCGCGGTACGCGCATGGCCGTGCGGCGCGCCGCGCCGTCAGGCAAGGGCGATCCTCGGCAGAACGTCATCGCCACGGGCGGCGTCCGCCGCATGCGCGGACCAGCGGTCGGCGTGGCTCAGTTGTCGCGCGGTGCCGGCTGCACCCGCACCCGCACTTCGTCGTCGCCGGCCTCCGCCGGTGGCGCGGTGGTCGGCCTGGCCGCTGGCGCTGCAGCCGGCGTGGGGGCCTGCTTCTGCTGGCCAAGGTGGCGCAGCGCGATGACCATCGCCACCGCACCGATCGCCAGCAGCAGGGCGATGCGGATGCGCCAGGCCCAGCGCTGGCCGGTGTCCGCTTCCACCTGCGAGCGGAACTCGTTCAGATAGGGGGCACGGCCCTGTTCCGGATCGCGGCGGGTGCTGTCGAGCAGGCCGGCGTCGCGCAGCAGTTCGCGCGCGCGCGGCTGGTCGTCGGCATGCACCACCCACACCGTGGGCTGGGCCTGCGCCGCCACCGGATCCAGATAACTGAACTGGCCGCTGCGGCGGGTCCGGTAGGAGCGGCCGTTGCTCAGCCGCACGTCGATGCCGGCATCGCGCAGCAGCGCGGCGACGCCTTCGGCGGTTTCCACGCGCTGGCTGCTGAAGATCTGACGCATGTTCGTGTCCTCAGCGTTTGGCCGGCACCTGCGCCGCGGCGTCGGCGTCTGGAACCACGCGGATCAGGCCTTCCTGCGCAGTGCTGGCCACCAGGGTGCCGTCGCGGGTGAAGAACTGCCCGCGCGCCAGGCCGCGCGCGCCCTGCGCGCTGGGACTGTCCAGCGAATACAGCAGCCAGTCGTCGGCGCGGAACGGGCGGTGGAACCACAGCGCGTGGTCGAGCGAGGCCATCTGCACGTTCGGCGTGTAGTAGCTGATGCCGTGCGGGAAGGTGGCGGTGCCGAGCAGGTGGAAGTCCGAGGCGTAGGCGAGCAGCGCCTGGTGCAGCTCCGGCGCATCGCCGACCGGCTCGCTCAGGCGCAGCCACATCTGCTGGAACGGCGGACGCTTGGGCGGGTTCAGTTCGTCGCGCGGATACACGTGGCGGAACTCGAACGGGCCGCCGCGCGAGAGCCAGCGCTGCACCTTGGTCGGCAGCGTCGCCAGCACTTCCGGACGCGCCGCCGGGGTCGGTTCGATGTCTTCCGGCTGCGGCACTTCCGGCATCTTCAACTGGTGCGTGGCGCCGTCCTCCTGCTCCTGGAACGAGGCCGCGCAGAAGAAGATCACCTTGCCGTGCTGGATCGCGGTGACCCGGCGCACCGAGAAGCTGCCGCCGTCGCGGGTACGGTCCACGTCGTAGACGATGGGATGCTCGATGTCGCCGGCGCGCAGGAAGTAGGCGTGCAGCGAATGCACGCGGCGCGCGTTCTCCACCGTGGCCTGCGCCGCCGACAGCGCCTGGCCCAGCACCTGGCCGCCGAACACGTACTTGGTGCCGATGTCGCGGCTCTGGCCGCGGAACAGGTTGTCCTCCAGCCGCTCCAGCGACAGCAGCTCGATCAGTTCGGAGACGACGGGGGCGGGCTTGGCGGACAAGAGGCGGGGCCTGGCGACGGACGTGCGCCGATTATAGCGGGCCGTCCGCGCCCGCCCGCGAGGTCCAAGCCTAAGGGCTGTGGCTGCGCGTGCCGGTGGCCGCGTCAACGCTCGGGCGTGGACGGGCGTCCATTTCCCCGCGCTTCCTTGCCACAGGTATGCGCGACCGCGGCGCCGCATGCTCGGGGATGGAGGACTTGTCCTAGCCCTTGCCCAGCCGCGCCGCCAGCGCGCGCAGCGCGGCCTGGGTGTCCGGCGCCTGCCAGTCGTCGATCAGCCGCTCCAGCCCGATGTGCTCGTCGGCAAGGGCCATGCCCAGGTCGGCGCGGGCGATGGCACGGGTCTGCAGCATCGGCTGCCGCGGCCGCTTCAGCAATTCCAGCAGCCAGGCCAGCGCACGTGCCACCACCAGGTCGGCGTCGACCAGTTCGTCGACCAGGTCGATCTCCAGCGCGCGCTCGGCGCTGACCAGGTCGCCGCCGACCAGCAGGCGCTCGGCGCGGTGCGCGCCGACCACGCGCCGCAGCAGGCGCTGGATGCCTTCCGGCGCCACCAGGCCGACCTGGGTCTCGTTGAGCCCGATGGTGACCGGGCGCGCAGGCTCGGGGCTGCGCGCCATCACCCGGTAGTCGCAGCACAGCGCCAACACGCAGCCGCCGGCCGGGGCGTGCCCGGTCAGCGCCGCGACCACCGGGATCGGGCTGGCGGCCAAGGCGCGCGCCGCGCCGAAGAACTGCTGCCAGCTGCCGAGCAGCTTGGCGCGGTCGTCGCCATGGCTGAGCAGGTGCGGCACGTCCATGCCGGCGGAGAACAGCCGTTCGTTGCCCGACAGCACGATGCCGTGCGCGCCGTCGGCCGCGGCCTGCTCGATCGCCTGGATCAGCTGCTGGCACAGCGCGGTGTCCAGCGCATTGACCGGCGGCCGCGCCAGGCGCAGTTCACGGATGGGGCCGTGGTTGATCACGTCGATGAGCGTCGTCATGCTGCGGTCTGCTTTCGAAGAAGGAACCTCGGCGATGATAACCAAACCATTCGCTGGCGTATTGTTCGTGCTGTGCGCGGCCGCCACCGCGGCGTCTGCCGCGGAACCGGCGTGCCTCACCCTGGAGCAGGGCTGGGCGCGGCTGCCGCCGAATCCGGCGATGCCGATGACGGCCGGCTACGGCGTGCTCCACAACGGCTGCGGCAAGCCGGTGACGGTCGTCGGCGCCAGCAGTGCCAGCTTCGGCGATGTGTCGCTGCACGAGACCACGGTCGTGGCTGGCGTCAGCCGGATGCGCGCGGTCGAGCGCGTACCGCTGGCTCCAGGCGCCCGCGTCGAACTCAAGCCCGGCGGCATGCACCTGATGTTGATGCAGGGCAAGGGCGCGCTGACCGACGGGCAGGCCGTGCCGCTGCAATTGCAACTGGAAGGCGGCGGCAAGGCCGATGCGACGCTGACGGTGCGCAAGCAGGCGATGTAAGGAGCTCCATCGCGAGAAGAAGCCTTCTCCATGTCGTAAGCGCGGCTCTTGTCCCCTTTTGTGGGATCAGCCGCGACGAGCGAAGCCCAACGTCGGTTGACGGCACCCGTCGTCGGGACTGAAGTCCCTCCCACAAGGAGCGCACGCCGCTCCTACGTGGGCAGTGCCACTGCAAAGGCCGACGATGCGCCGGACCGTGTCCGGCGCAAGCGCAGGGGTCAGCTCGATGCCTTGCGCACGGCCTCCGGCAGCGGCGCGCTCTTGCCGGTCTGGGTGTCCATCCACACCACCACCACGTTGCCGTCGGAGTACAGCCGGCTCTCATCCTGCTGGTCGACGATGCGGTGGCCGATGGTCACGCTGCTGGTGCCCAGGCGCTCGACGAACAGTTCGACCAGGATGTCGTTGGGCCACACGATCGGCGCGCGGTAGTTGACGTTGGTCGCCGCCACCACCGGGGCGATGCGATCGCTCATGGACACGCCCTCCACGCCCAGCATCCAGCGCACGCGCGCCTCTTCCAGGTAGGAGATGTACTTGGCGTTGTTGACGTGGCCCATGCTGTCCATGTCGCGCCAGCGCACGCTGATCGGGATGCGCGCCAGGATCTTGTGTTCGCTGCTCATCAAACGTCCTTCTTCTTCTTGGTGCCGGTGCTGGTGGTGCTCTTGCTGGCCTTGCCGCCGCTCTTGGCGGCCACGGCCTGCTTCTTCGCCGGCTTTTCCGGCTTGACCTTGCGCGGCGGGCGCGCATCGGGCTTGTTGGCCATCGCCGCCGGCTGCTCCGGGCGCGCGCTGGTGGAGGGCAGCATCCGCGCCAGGAACTGGCCGGTGTACGACTGCGGGCAGGCCGCCACGTCTTCCGGCGTGCCGGTGACCAGGATGGTGCCGCCGCGGTGGCCGCCTTCCGGGCCCAGGTCGACGATCCAGTCGGCGGTCTTGATCACGTCCAGGTTGTGTTCGATCACCACCACGGTGTTGCCTTCGTCGCGCAGCTTGTGCAGCACGCCCAGCAGCGCCTCGATGTCGTGGAAGTGCAGGCCGGTGGTCGGCTCGTCGAGGATGTACAGCGTGCGCCCGGTATCGCGCCGCGACAGTTCCTTGGACAGCTTCACGCGCTGCGCCTCGCCGCCGGACAGGGTGGTCGCGCTCTGCCCGAGCTTGATGTAGCTCAGGCCCACGTCGACCAGGGTTTCCAGCTTGCGTGCGATCGACGGCACCGGTTCGAACAGCTTCAGCGCATCCTCGACGGTCATTTCCAGCACGTCGTTGATGTTGAAGCCCTTGTACAGGATCTCCAGCGTCTCGCGGTTGTAGCGCTTGCCGTGGCAGACGTCGCAGGGCACGTACACGTCCGGCAGGAAGTGCATCTCCACCTTGATCAGGCCGTCGCCCTGGCAGGCCTCGCAGCGGCCGCCGCGCACGTTGAAGCTGAAGCGGCCCGGCGAGTAGCCGCGCGAGCGCGCTTCCGGCACCTGTGCGAACAGTTCGCGCAGCGGCGTGAACAGGCCGGTGTAGGTGGCCGGGTTGGAGCGCGGGGTGCGCCCGATCGGCGACTGGTCGATGTCCACGACCTTGTCGAACAGGTCCAGGTGCTCGATCTCGCGGTACGGCGCCACGCTGTGCGAGGCACCGTTGATCTCGTTCGCCGCCAGGGTGAACAAGGTGTCGTTGATCAGCGTCGACTTGCCGGAGCCGGACACGCCGGTGATGCAGGTCAGCAGGCCGGCCGGGATGTCCAGGTCGACGTTCTTGAGATTGTTGCCGGTGGCCCCGCGCAGGTGCAGGGTCATCTTCGGATTGGCCTTGTGGCGCTTGGCCGGGATCTCGATGCGGCGCTTGCCCGACAGGTATTGCCCGGTCAGCGAGCGCGGCGCCTTGAGCAAGTCCTGCACGCTGCCCTGGCCGACCACCTCGCCGCCGTGCACGCCGGCGCCGGGGCCGATGTCCAGGACGTAGTCGGCCAGGCGGATCGCGTCCTCGTCGTGCTCGACCACGATCACCGTGTTGCCGAGGTCGCGCAGGCGGGTGAGGGTGCCGAGCAGGCGCTCGTTGTCGCGCTGGTGCAGGCCGATCGAGGGCTCGTCGAGCACGTACATCACGCCCACCAGGCCGGCGCCGATCTGGCTGGCCAGGCGGATGCGCTGCGCCTCGCCGCCGGACAGGGTGTCGGCCTTGCGCTCGAGGGTCAGGTAATCCAGGCCGACGTCGACCAGGAAGCCCAGCCGCTCGGCGATCTCCTTGACGATCTTGCTGGCGATCTCGCCGCGCCAGCCGGGCAGGTCGAGCTGACGAAAGAAGCTCAGCGCGTCGTCGATCGGCAGCACCACCAGGTCCGGCAGCGGACGGTCGGCGACGAACACGTTGCGCGCGGCCTTGTTCAGGCGCGCGCCCTTGCAGTCCGGGCACGGCCGTTCGCTGATGTACTTGGCCAGTTCCTCGCGCACCGCCGGCGATTCGGTCTCGCGGTAGCGGCGCTCCAGGTTGGGGATGATGCCTTCGAAGCGATGCTTGCGCTGGGTGCGGCCGCCGGCGTCGGTGAAGTAGGTGAAGGTGATGGTCTCGTCGCCGCTGCCGTACAGCACCGCCTGGCGCACGCTCGCCGGCAGCGACTGCCACGGCGCGTCGACGTCGAACTTGTAGTGCTTGGCCAGCGAGGCGATCAGCTGGAAGTAGTACGCGTTGCGCCGGTCCCAGCCGCGCACCGCGCCGGCCGACAGCGACAGCTCCGGATGCACCACGACCCGATCCGGATCGAAGAACTCGGCCACGCCCAGGCCGTCGCAGCTCGGGCAGGCGCCCATCGGCGCATTGAACGAGAACAGGCGCGGTTCCAGTTCCGGCAGCGAGTAGTCGCAGACCGGACAGCTGTACTTGGAGGAGAACAGGTGCGGCGCGGCCGCGGTGTCGTCCAGCGACTGCACCGACACCATGCCATCGGCCAGCTTCAGTGCGGTCTCGAAGCTCTCGGCCAGGCGCTGCTTGATGTCCTCGCGCGGGCGGAAGCGGTCGATCACCGCCTCGATGGTGTGCTTCTGGCGCAGCGCCAGCGCCGGCACCGCGTCGATCTCGTACAGCTCGCCGTCCACGCGCACGCGCACGAAACCCTGCGCGCGCAGTTGTTCGAACACCTGGGCATGCTCGCCCTTGCGCTCGCGGATCACCGGCGCCAGCAGCATGTAGCGCTGCTCCGGGTCCAGGGTCAGCACGTGGTCGACCATCTGGCTGACCGTCTGCGCCTCCAGCGGGTAGCCGTGGTCGGGGCAGCGCGGCTGGCCGACGCGTGCGTACAGCAGGCGCAGGTAATCGTAGATCTCGGTGATGGTGCCGACGGTGGAGCGCGGGTTGTGCGAGGTCGACTTCTGCTCGATCGCGATCGCCGGCGACAGGCCTTCGATGTGATCGATGTCGGGCTTCTCCATCACGCTGAGGAACTGCCGCGCGTACGCCGACAGCGACTCCACGTAGCGGCGCTGGCCTTCGGCGTAGATGGTGTCGAACGCCAGCGAGGACTTGCCGGACCCGGACAGGCCGGTGATCACGATCAGCTTGTCGCGCGGCAGGTCGAGGTCGAGGTTCTTGAGGTTGTGCGTCCGCGCGCCGCGGATGCGGATGTAATCCATCGCCATGAAGAGATTCCGGAGTGTGCCGGCCGCGGCGGTGCCGCTGGCCAGTGTGGGGGCGGAAAGGGGACGGCAATCGATCAGCGTACCCAGCTTGTCAGGTGGGGGCAATTGCCGCAGATCCCAGCGCCGCCGGGCGCCGGCGGCTGGCTGATTCAGGCAGCCGTGCCGGCCAGCGGGGCTTGACAGCCCGGGCCTGGGTGGGCTTGACCCTGCCGCGCGCGGCGGCTTACAATCCCGCTCCTGTCTGCCCGAAACGGCACGACGGGAACGACCACAATAACTACAGAGGAAGTCTGGTCATGTACGCAGTACTGGTCACCGGCGGTAAGCAATACCGCGTCGCGCAGGGCGAAACGCTCCGCGTGGAAAAGCTCGAAGTCGAAGCCGGCAACGAGATCACGTTCGACAACATCCTGATGCTGGGCGACAGCGATGGCATCAAGATCGGCGACGCGCTGAAGGGCGCCGCCGTCACCGCCAAGGTCGTGGCCCATGGCCGCGCCGACAAGGTGCGCATCATCAAGTTCCGCCGCCGCAAGCACCACATGAAGCGTCAGGGTCATCGGCAGCACTACACCGAAATCGAGATCACCGGCATCGCCGGTGGCGACAAGAAGTAAGGAGCAGCAGTCATGGCACACAAAAAAGGCGTAGGTTCCTCGCGCAACGGCCGCGACTCCAACCCGAAGTACCTGGGCGTGAAGATGTTCGGCGGCCAGGCCATCGAAGCCGGCAACATCATCGTGCGTCAGCGCGGCACCCAGTTCCACCCGGGCGCCGGCGTCGGCCTGGGCCGCGACCACACCCTGTTCGCGCTGGTCGACGGCAAGGTCGAGTTCTCGGTGAAGGGCGCCAAGAAGCGTCGCACCGTGAGCGTGGTCACCGAGGCGTAAGTCGCCGGTGTCCAGGGCCTGCGCCGTGGCGCAGGCTTGCTGACGAAAGCCCCGCTTCGGCGGGGTTTTTCGTTGGTGGCGGCGATGGCGGGATTGGGGATTGGGGATTCGCCAAAGCGGATTCCATTGCGTCCTGCGATTCCTGCCTCCGTTCTTTTGCCGGGGCCGCTAAACTGCGGCGTCCGGTGGTTTTTTCCAATCCCGAATCGCGAATCCCGAATCCCATGAAGTTGGTAGACGAAGCGGAAATCCAGGTCACGGCCGGCAATGGCGGCAATGGCTGCATCGGCTTTCGCCGCGAGAAGTTCATCCCGCTGGGTGGGCCCGACGGTGGCGACGGCGGCAATGGCGGCAGCGTGTGGCTGGTCGCCGACGAGAACCTCAACACCCTGGTCGACTTCCGCCACCAGCGCGCGTTCCGTGCGCAGCGCGGCGAGAACGGCATGGGCCGGCAGATGTACGGCAAGGCCGGCGAGGATCTGACCATCACCGTGCCGGTCGGCACCGTGGTGATCAACGTCGAGACCGACGAGGTCATCGGCGACCTAGTCGCGCACGGCGACCGCCTGCTGGTCGCGCAGGGCGGCAAGGGCGGCCTGGGCAACATGCACTTCAAGAGTTCGGTGACGCGCGCGCCGCGCAAGGCCACGCCGGGCGAGGGGGGCGAGGAGCGCACGCTCAAGCTGGAGCTGAAGCTGCTGGCCGACGTGGGCCTGCTGGGTTTCCCCAATGCCGGCAAGAGCACCTTCATTCGCGCGGTCTCCGCGGCCACGCCGAAGGTCGCCGACTATCCGTTCACCACGCTGTACCCGAACCTGGGCGTGGTCAGCGTCGAGGCCTATCGCAGCTTCGTGATCGCCGACATTCCCGGGCTGATCGAGGGCGCCGCCGATGGCGCCGGCCTCGGTGCGCAGTTCCTGCGCCACCTGCAGCGCACCCGCCTGCTGCTGCACCTAGTGGATCTGGCGCCCATGGAGGGCGGTGTGGATGGCGTTTCGCCGACCGAGCAGGTGCGGGCGATCGAGCGCGAGCTGCAGAAGCACGATCCGGAGTTGCTGGCCAAGCCGCGCTGGCTGGTGCTGAACAAGGCCGACCTGATGTTCGAGGACGAGGCGCGTGCGCTGGCCGAACAGGTGGTCGCCGAGCTCGGCTGGACCCAGCCCTGGTACCTGGTGTCGGCGCTGGGCCGCGAAGGCACCTGGCCGATCATGAAGGACGTGATGGCGTTCTTCGACCGCCAGCGCGAGGAGGCGCTGGAGGCGGCCGCCAATGGCGCCTGAGCGCTGCGCCGTCCTGCGGCGCGCGGGGCGGGGTGATGCGCACACGAAAAACCCGGCCAAGGCCGGGCTTTTTCGTGGTGCTGCCGGAAGCGCGGGCGCTCCCGGCGTCGACGGCAGCCGATCAGGCGGCGGTCTTGATCGCCTTGATGCGGGCGCTCAGGCGGCTCTTGTGACGGGCAGCCTTGTTCTTGTGGATCAGGCCACGCGAGCTGAAACGGTCGAGGATCGGCTGGGCGATGGCGAAAGCGGCTTCGGCGCCGGCGGCGTCGTTGGCGTCCAGGGCCTTGATGACCTTCTTGACGGCGGTGCGCAGCATCGAACGCTGAGCCGTGTTGCGCGCGTTGCGCACGACGGTCTGCTTGGCGCGCTTCTTGGCGGACTTGATATTGGCCACGGTGGTGGTTTCCTGGAAAGCTGTGTGGTGGATAAAAACAAGCGGGAGAGTATGAAGCGTCCGAATATTCGCGTCAAGTCAATTGTCAAGAGGGCTGCCGCATGAGCACGCCGCGCATGCTCCGCGGGCTGCTCTCCTTCAGCAGCATGACCATGGTCTCGCGCGTGCTGGGCCTGGTGCGCGACCAGGCCATCACCATTTCCTTCGGCGCCAACGCCACCACCGACGCGTTCTGGGTGGCGTTCCGCATTCCCAACTTCCTGCGCCGGCTGTTCGCGGAGGGCTCGTTCGCCACGGCCTTCGTGCCGGTGTTCACCGAAGTGAAGGAGACCCGCCCGCACGCCGACCTGCGCGCGCTGATGTCGCGGGTGTCCGGCACCCTGGGCGGGGTGCTGCTGCTGGTCACCGCACTGGGGCTGATCTTCACCCCGCAGGTGGCGCTGCTGTTCAATCCCGGCGCCAGCGACGATCCGGCCAAGTTCGGGCTGATCGTCGACCTGCTGCGGCTGACCTTTCCGTTCCTGCTGTTCGTGTCGCTGACCGCCCTGGCCGGCGGCGCGCTCAACAGTTTCCACCGCTTCGGCCTGCCGGCGCTGACCCCGGTGATCCTCAACCTGTGCATGATCGCCGGCGCGTTGTGGCTGGCGCCGAAACTGGACGTGCCGATCCTGGCGATGGGCTGGGCGGTGCTGGTGGCCGGCGTGCTGCAGCTGCTGTTCCAGTTGCCGGCCCTGCGCGGCATCGACCTGCTGACCCTGCCGCGCTGGGGCTGGCAGCACCCGGACGTGCGCCGGGTGCTGACCCTGATGGTGCCGACCCTGTTCGGCTCCTCGATCGCGCAGATCAACCTGCTGCTGGACACGGTGATCGCCTCGTTCCTGTACGCCGGCTCGCAGAGCTGGCTGTCGCAGGCCGACCGCTTCCTGGAACTGCCGCTGGGCGTGTTCGGCGTGGCCCTGGGCACGGTGATCCTGCCGGCGCTGTCGCGGCACCACGTCAAGACCGACCGCGCCGGGTTCTCCAGTGCGCTGGACTGGGGCTTGCGCACCACCTTGCTGATCGCGGTGCCGGCGATGCTGGGGCTGATGCTGCTGAGCCAGCCGCTGGTGGCGACCCTGTTCCAGTACGGCAAGTTCACCGCCTTCGACACGCGCATGGCGGCGATGTCGGTGTTCGGGCTGAGCTTCGGCCTGCCGGCGTTCGCCCTGCTCAAGGTGCTGCTGCCGGCCTTCTACTCGCGCCAGGACACGCGCACGCCGGTGCGCGCCGGCGTCGCCGCGCTGGTCGCCAACATGGTGCTGAACCTGTTGTTCCTGGCGATCCTGTACCAGTTGTGGGTGCCGGCGGAACTGCGCGCGCAGGGCGTGCGCGCGGCGCTGGAGGCGGTGCCGGGCCTGCACCTGGCGCTGGGCCTGGCCAGCGCGGTCGCCAGCTACCTCAACCTGTCGCTGCTGTGGCGCTGGCTGCGCCGCGACCAGGTCTACCAGCCCAAGCCGGGCTGGGGCGGCTATCTGCTGCGGCTGGGCGTGGCCTGCGCGGCCATGGCGACGGTGCTGGCGCTGGGCCTGCACTGGCTGCCGGCGTTCACCACCATGGACAAGTGGCACCGCATCGGCAGCCTGTTGCTGCTGGTCGGCGGCGGCGGCGTGGTGTATCTGGCTGCCTTGCTGGCGCTGGGGTTCCGGCCGCGGGATCTGCGCGAGAGTTGAGAAGGGCCGGGACCCGGGGCCCGGGGCCCGGGATGTTCCGCGGGTACACGGCGGCTGCGATTGCACTGTGGGAGGGACTTCAGTCCCGACGGGCTTTCCCGGGAAAGCCCGTCGGGGCTGAAGCCCCTTCCACAAAAAAACGACCCCTCTGTTTTTTGCCGGATCGCTTGGCAATGGTTTGGCTCCGGGCGAGAGCAAGAGGGGCCGGGACTTGGGCCCGGGATGTCCCGCGGGTGCACGCGG